>CAWCQI010000019.1:0-358142 GCA_963797625.1 uncultured Acidobacteriota bacterium | reverse complement strand
TCGAAGACGACCATCTCTGATCCGGGGGGCTTCACCCCCCGGAGCCCCCCTACACGCTCACTCGCGGGGGCTCCAAGGTCCCCCCTCCGTTCGCGTGGCTCGTTCGCTACGCTCACTCGCTCCGCGGAGGCGGCTTCCGTGGCGCACTCGCTGCGCTCGTGCGCGGTGCTCATCGGACCACCTCCACCGGCCGCAGCTTGCGTTCGATCACCAGGACGAGCAGAAGAACGAACGCCGTCAGCGACAACATGGAGGCGCCGGCCCCCGGGCCGTCGGGTGGATCCACGCCGAGCAGCGTGCACCACACCCGGTTGACCGCCCAGGCTGGATCCAGGACGTGCCCCCACGTCACGCGAAAGACCTCGTCGATCATCGCGGACACACCGGCCAGGATGAAGAAAAAGGCCAGGCTGAGCGCCCCGGCCACGACCCTCCACTTCACGTACGCGGAACTGGCCATCGCCACCAGGCCCAGAACCAGCAGCCACAGAAGGAACCCGGCCACCACGCCGGCACCCAGCGTCCAGTTCGCCACGAACCACCAGCCGCCAGCCAGGCCGACCTGCAGCCCGAACAGGAGCAGGCCCGGGACCCACGTAACGATCGACAGCATGCCGACGATCACGGTCAGCCGCGACAGGGCGTAACTCCAGCGCGTGAGGGGCCGGCTGAAGTAGAGCGGAAGCGCGTTGTTCGCCAGGTCCGGCGCCACCAGACCGGGCCCGGCCAGCGCCGCGAGGAAGACCGCACAGGCCCCCTGGACGTACATGAAGATCGCGAAGAACCTGCCGTTGACCTGGATGAACTCGCGAAACTCTGGTTCGAGCCCCTGGAGCAGCTCCACATGGTTGGTGAGATAGATGAAGCCGGCGCACAGGAGAGGCCACAGGAAGGCGGCCATCGTGAGCAGGAGGACCAGCCGCTGCTCGTAAAGCTTGCGCCATGAATAGCGGGGCAGGACCATGAACCGTGTCCAGCGCCCCGTCAAGGGTCCCGCGTATCGCCGATATCCCCGCTTGTAAACGGCCATTGGGTTACGTGCGGCCGGCGTCGATCATCGCGCTCTCCCCCGGCGTGTGTGACAGGTGGCCCATGGCTTTCAAGAAGATCTCCTCCAGCGTGTCCCGCCGGTGCGTGAGCTTCCTCACCAGCAGGTCCTGTCGCCCCGCGAGTCCCCAGATGGCTTCGACCTCGACGCCAGCCGGCAGAACGATACGCCAGCGCCCGCCGCCTTCGGACACGCCCTCGGCGCCGATCTCCGGCAGGGCCGCCCGAAGATTGCGATCGTCGCCGGTCACCTCGAGCTCGACGAAAGACCGGTTCGACCGCCGCTCTTCTTCGAGGTTGCAGTGGTGCGCGATCGCGCCGTCCTTCAGGATCACCGCCTCGTCGCACACCTGCTCGATGTCGCGCAGCAGGTGGGAGCAGATGAGCACGTTCATGCCCTGCTCCTCCTTCATATCGGCGACGAGCTTCAGCATCCGCCGGCGCGCCGCCGGATCGAGGCCGTTGGTCGGCTCGTCCAGCACGACCAGCTCCGGCCCGTGGACGATCGCCTGGGCGAGCTTGGCCATCTGCTTCATTCCGTAGGAATAGGTCCGCAGCTCCCGGTAGCGCGACTCTCCGAGCCCGACGTGGAACAGCGCCTCGTGCGCTTTCTCGAGCGCCGCCTTCGGCGGGAGACCCGACAGCTCCGCCATCTGCCGCAGGAAGGTGACCGCCGTCATCTCGCCGACGAACGAGTCGTTCTCCGGCATGTAGCCGATTCGCGACCGGGCCTCGCCCATGTTGCGCCGGCAGTCCATGCCCAGGATACGGGCGCTTCCGGCGCTGGGGCGGTGAAATCCGAGCAGCGTGAGGATCAGCGTGGACTTGCCCGCGCCGTTCGGCCCGAGCAACCCCACCGCCTTTCCCGTGCCCGAAACGCCGAGACGGCAGGTGATCCCGTGAAGGATCTCCCGCCGTCCCAGCTTGACCTTCAGGTTGTCCAGTTCAACTACGGCCGTATTGTCCAATATTCAATCGAGGGGCTTCGCCCCTCGAACTCCTCTACACGCTCTCTCGCTAGCCGCTCTCGTCGGCTCGCTTCCTCGAACTTCGCGTGACCTCGCGAGCGCCTCGCGCGCGCCGTTCGCCTGGCTCGCTTCGCTGCGCTCGCTCGCGATCGGGCTCTCACTGCTGCCCTACGGTCGCCCTGCCCAGGCTCTCGATCAGCATCACGTCCATGATCAACCCGGAGATACGAGTACGGCTCGCCGCGTGGATCTGTTCTGGCGTTCCATCGAACACCACGAGAATCGGATCGCTCCCGGCCACGAGCTCGCCGAACTTCGGGTTCGAGGTCAGCGTCGACAGGATTCCGAGTGCCCCCTTCGCGTTCAGCCAGACGAACGCGGACGGGTGGAGTCCGGCAGACGACGGCAGCTGGCCGAGGAACTCCGGCGACCAGACGAGCTGGGAGCCGCCGTTCCGGGTCGCGATGGCACGCTCCGCGACGCCGCGATCGGAGGCCGCCACCAGGTAGCCGCGATCGTACGTCCAGACGATGCCGACCGGAAGTCCTCCCGGCTTCATCGTGCTCCACGTCCGTCCACCCGTGCTCTCCTGCTGGAGCACGATTCGCTTGCCCTGTTCGTCGGGCCCAAGCTCCGCGTTGAACGTTTCCACCAGCTTCTGGAAAGAGCTGTCGATGACCCCCGGATTGTTCGCCACGCTCGCCATCACCCACGTCGGCCCGCTGGTCGAGAGTCCCGTCACTGCCAGGGCCGCCTCGGTTCCCAACGCCCCGGCGAGACTCTGGACGAAGCCGGCGCCGAGCTTCTCGTCCAAGGTGGCCAGGCCTCGTTCGAAATCCGGCTCCGCTCTGGTGATCTGCGCGGCGAACTCCTCGAACAGCTGCAAGGGCTCGCGGGTCGAAACGTAACCGGCGAGGAGGGCATCCGCCGGTAGATACTCCGCCGCGCCCCCGGAGCCGGCGTCAGCCAGCCACGACCCCATCCCGGTTCGCGCGCCCTTGAACGCCAGCGTGACCTCGTTCTCGACCGCACCCGCAGGAGCACGCTGCTCGAGGAAGACGTACTTCATCCCGATCAGGCCGGCGAACTCGATCGGAGGGGCATCGTCTCCGGCCGCCATCTTGACGACTGGCGGCGCATCCATGCCGATCAGCCAGCCCACGCCACGCCGGTACCGATCCTGGAGGGCTGCCGCAAACGGGGAGCCGGCGCCCTGCCCCTGGTGAGCGAGGGCCGACGCCAGGTTTGACGGCGAGTTCGAAACGACCAGCAGATCGTCGGAAACCGAATACGCTGCCGGAGACTCGCCCGCCGCGGCGAAAAGACCCTCCAGAGCGCTCGAGAGCTCAGCCCGCCTGCCGGGCCGCACCCCGGCCATCACAACCGGCACGGGCTCCCCGCGGACTCCTGGAAGGCTGGCGCAGAAGACGATTTCGTCCCCGAGCAGCTGGTTCACCGTCTGGACACGATCGGTCATTTGTCTCAACAGCTGTCCTGTCTCGGAATTCCACCAGGCCCCGAACGTCGCGTTCTGGCCCGACTGCTCCTCGGCGAGGGAGAGCGCCCGGCCGATCGTGAGGCCGGGATTCGGGATCGCGCCGTAGACGACGGCGCCTGCGGGAAGATACGAGAGCAGGGTCGAGTTGGTCCGCAGGTCGGCGGGGAGATTCGCCAGCTCGCGCTCGATCTTCACGAGCGACGTGAGCAGCTCCAGGTACGACTCCGCCTCGGGGCTCCAGGCGACGGCGGTCGCGACCGAGCTCGCCAGCGCCGGCATGGAGGCGGCCTGCTGCCCGGGGCTCAGAAGCACTTCCTTCCCGGGCTGGTTCACCGCCACCGATCCCTCGACCACCGAAACCACCGAGCCCCCCATGCCGGCGGACACCGCGAAGACGGTACCCTTCACCGAGGCGATGGAATCGTGAGTCAGCACGCGCAGGTGGCCCCTGCGTTGTTTTGCAGCCTTGACGATGATGTCGCCGCGCTGAAGGTGAATCGCCTGCCCGCTCCATGCGGCGGTCACGAACAGCTCCGTTCGCTCGTTGACATCCACGATCGATCCGTCGGCGAGCCGCAACACCGCGTGGGCGCCCGGACCCGTGCGAACCGACTCGTGTTCGCCGATGGCAGCGCCCGCGTCGAGGGATCCGACGGGCAGATGGTACACACCGCCCTCGGCGGAAACGACCGTGGCGCGCGGTCCGCCGGGAGCCATCATGCCGTCGATGGCGTCGCGCCCGAGATAAGCGACCGCCAGCAGCAGTGCGGCTGCGGCGCCGAGCGCCGCCCATCGCATCCACTGGGAGGAGGACCCGCCTTCGCCAAGGCTGCGGCGTGGCAGGCCGCGTGGCATCGCGACGATCGTCCTCTCGCCCTTCATCTCGGCGACTCGAGCGCGGCAGGCGGGGCAGCGACTGAGATGGTCCTCCACCAGGACGCGGCGGCCGGCGCCCAGCCCGTTGCCCAGGTACGCGCGGAAGTCCTGCCGGAACTCGGCACAAGTGGCGCCGACGGTGTTCGACATCTTCTGCCAGACGCGCGCCCGCGCGGCTTCGAGCGTGCCGCCGTCCACGTCTTCAGCTTTCATCTCATGTAGTGCGCGTTCCAGATGGTCTTCAGACATCTCTTACCTCTCACCAGTCTTGACGCACGAGGACGCCGACTATTACACCTAGCGTTCCATTTCGGCCTGGAGCCGGTGGCGGATCCGGTGGAGCCTGACTGACACGTTGTTCTTCTCCATACTTAGCCGAGGGGCTTCGCCCCTCGGACTCCCCTACACGCTCTCTCGCGCGCCGCTTCGACGGCGCGCTCCGTTCGCGTGGCTCGCTCGCGACACTCGCTCGCAGCCTTGAACGAGTCTCGGGTTTATGAGCCAGCTTCTAACGCTGCATCTCGCCTTTCAGTCGGTGCCGGATCCGGTGGAGCCTGACTGACACGTTGTTCTTCTCCATTTGGAACGTGCCCGCCAGGTCTTCGATCGACAGCCCCTCGACGTGACGCAGCAGGAACAGGCTGGCATCCTCGGGGTCCAGGATGGCGAGGGCACGCCGAAGCCGCTCCTTCAGCAGCCCCTGGGGCTGGACGGCGGCGTGCGGCGCCTGCGCGTCATAAGCCGATTCCGCACGAAGCTCACGGCGGCGCAGCACGTCGACGGCCGCGTTGACGGCTGCCCGCCGGAAATAGGCGGCCGGCAGCGCCACGTCCGCGGCGACTCCACCCTGGGCCATGACGCGCAGGAAGACGGTCTGCAGGACGTCCTCGGCGTCGGCCGGATTCCCGGTGACGCGCAAGGCCGCGCGGAAGACCGCCTCGGAGTGCCGTTCGTACAGCTCGGCAAACCCCGCCACCGGGGCCGTGGAAGGCATGGAAATCGGCAGCTCGTCGATGTGCGTGCTCGCTGTGGTCACCTCGTCCCGCTTCACCCAGCCATGACGCACGAAGAGGCCGACTATTACATGGCGCGCGGAAGAATTGTTGAATTCTGCCAGCGGGCGGCGTTACGGGGCCTACCCTCGTGAGAGGCGGAGTACGTCGCGCTTGGGGTCATCCGGAGACTTCCCGTAACGCGCCGGCGTCGTGCCCACGAGCCGCCGGAAATGGCGCGTGAGCTGCGCTTGATCGTAGAGGCCGACGAGGGGCGCCACGTCGGAGGCTCGCACGCCGCGAAGGAGCAACTCCTTCGCGCGCGCGATGCGGAGGTGCGTCAGATACGTGTGCGGTGGCATGCCGATTTGCGCGCGAAAGGCGCGGCACAGGTGGAACTTGTCGAGGTCTGCGTAGTCCGCGAGATCGTCGAGCGTGATCGAGTCGCCGAGCCGTTCGCGGAGGTACTCCATCGCGCGCCGGACGGGACGCGAATGTCGGGCTGCGCGCCGCTGATCACCGCGAACGCGCTGACCGCTTCGGCGACTGCGACCTCGAGCGAGAGGCGATCCCACCTGCGCATACGGCATTGATCAGACGGTGAAACGGCGCGGCGCGTTCGTCGGTGGCTTCGAGCTGCGGGATCGCCACCGCTTTGCCCTCGTCCCGGACGCGCGCGACGTCGGCCGTCGGCAGCGTGACGGCCGTGTACGTCGTCGGTCCGCGGTGGGCGAGGTGGCGGACCACGTCGCCGGGCTGCTTCACCAGGATGCATCCGGGCGCGGAGCGCCAGACCTTGCCGCCGCCCCACCACTCGGTATCGCCGCGCTCGATGCGCCCGACACCGTAGTGCTCCTTCACCCCCGTGTGCAGCGACGTGCGTCGTCGCGCGCACCGCGCGGAGACCGGGCATCGAGACGGGAAGCTCGACGGAGCGCTCCATCGTCCGAAGTGTACAGCCCGGGGCGCGGCGGCGCTTGTGCATTCTTGGCGGAGAAATCGCGCCAAGAACCGACAAGCGCATGCGGCCGCGCGATCGCAGAATCGGGTCATGAACGACAGACCGCTCACCTCCATCGGTACCCACGAGCATCGCACTCGGATGCATGGGAATGTCCGGCGCCTACGGCAAGACCGACGACGCGCAGAGCATCGCCGTCATTCACGCCGCGATCGAGCGCGGCGTGACCTTCCTCGATACCGGCGACTACTACGGCTCGGGACACAACGAGCTGCTCATCGGCAAGGCAATCGCCGGCCGCCGCGACCAGGTCCAGCTCTCGGTCAAGTTCGGCGTGCTGCGCGGCCCCGGCGGCAGCTTGGGCGGCATCGACGCGCGACCCGCGGCGGTGAAGAACTTCCTCGCGTACTCGCTGGTCCGGCTCGGCACGGATCACGTCGACGTGTATCGCCCGGCGCGCCTGGATCCGGCGGTGCCGATCGAAGACACGATCGGCGCGATCGCCGACCTGGTGAAGGCCGGCTACGTGCGATCGATCGGGCTGTCCGAGGTCGGGCCCGAGACGATCCGGCGCGCGGCGAAGGTCCATCCGATCGCCGATCTCCAGATCGAGTACTCGATCGCGAGCCGCGATCCGGAGGACGCGATCTTTCCGGTGCTCGCCGAGCTCGGCATCGGCGCGACGCTCTACGGCGTGCTGTCGCGCGGGCTGCTCTCGGCGAGCCCGATCGGCGCCGGCGACGGGCGCGCGCACCTGCCGCGGTTCACCGGCGCGAACGGCGAAGCGAACGCCCGGCTCGTCGCCGGCTCTCCAGGGCCTCGCGAAGCGCTGGGGCATCACGCCGAGTCAGCTCGCGATCGGCTGGGTGCTCGGCAAGCAGCCGCAGTTCGTACCGACGCTCGGCATGCGCACGATCCAGCAACTCGACGAGGCGCTCGCGGCGAAGCCGCTGACCGCCGAGCAGCTCGCCGAGGTCGAGGCGATCGCGCCGCGCGGTGCGATCGCGGGCACGCGCTACCCGGCCGCGCAGATGACCGCGCTCGACAGCGAGAAGCGCTAGTGGACTGTTCTGGTCATTACTAGAGTGTCAATTCCCAAGCTCCAAGCTCCAAATCCCAAGGCACTCCCAACGCCCAAGCTCCAATGGGCAGTGGAGGTTTTGGAATTTGGGTGTTGGGAGTGCGTTGGAGCTTGGAGCTTGGTGATTGGGATTTGATACTCCACGAATCACCAGGACAGTCCACTAGCCATCGACGTGTGCATCAACACCTCCCTCTCAGGCTGCCCGCGCACCGACACGAGCAAATGGCAACCGCTGCACAAGTGGCTGCAGGCGCTGGAGGCACCTGGCCTCGGCCAGTGCCGTGGTGAAACGGTGAAATATGATGAGGGGATTTCAGCTCTCTTCCGCCGGAAAATGAAAAATACAAGGGTGCATTTTCATTTCCTGGAGGCAGAAGGTCAGAAGGACTTCACCATATTTCACCACTCGCGAGTCACGGAGCCGATCCGACAGGCAAGCCCTACTCCGACCCGCCGGCCGCCTGCAGATCCCTGAGCACCCGCTGAAACGCCTTCTGGTAGGCGTCGTTCCGGCGGCGTGCTGAACTAAACGCACGGGCGGCATCACAGCCGCGCATGTTCACGCACGCCGACCTACGGACGGGGCATTAGTTAAGTTAGGGCCTCGCACCTGTTGCACGGCTGGTGTCCGGCAGTTGCGGCAGGTCAGTAGCCCGTCGCCCGCAGCTCGGTAATGGAGATCCAGTCGTTGACGCTGTTCCCGTGCCCGACGACGCGCACGTAGCGGGCCGGGACCACGGCCATCCGGTAGCTCTCGAGCGCCGTTGTCTTGCCGCTGCTGCTGGTCCTCGGGATAGTGGAGGTCCAGCGCGTACCATCCGTGGAGGTCTGCACCTCGAAGCGCGAGGTCCGAGTGCTCCCGTTGTACCAGGCGATCTGCACCTCGCTCACGGCGCGGACGGAACCCAGGTCGAGCTGCGCCCACTGACCGTCGCCCTGCGCAGACCAGCGCGTCGCAAGGCTCCCGTCCAGCACGTTGACGATGGGATTTTGGGACTGCGCCGAGCTCGCCGTCACTCTGCTGACCGGAAGCGGTGCGGCGAATGAAACCGGCGTGGAGGGACTCAAGCGCACCGTCCTCCCCTGCACTTGCGCGGTCACGGCTGCGTCCGCCTCTATCGCGAGGACCTTCCCTTGGCGCAGCTGCAGCACAAAGCCGCAGCTTGCGCTGAAGGTCACGTCAGTGGTTCCGTTGCCGTCCAAGTCGATGCTGCTGCCAACGCCTCCCGCAGAGGTGCGGCCCACGTAGAGCGTACCCTGCACGCGGCCCAGCACGCTGACGAAGTCGTCGCCGTTGCGGACGAAGCTGGTCCGGACCGCCTCCGCTGAGGGATCCTTGGGGTTGCGCGGGTAGATGAAGGTCTCTACCGTGCCCGCTCCGGTGGTGAGCCGCAGCGGCCTCAGGTCCCCGTAGGCGCTGCGGATGGAAGCCTCGTTCGGGGCGATGGACGCGGTCGGCTGCAGGGCGATAAAGCTCTGCTCGTCCGCGCCTGTGACCAACGCGGTCGTGGCGATCTTGCTTGAGATGGAGGTCTGGAGCGGGCGCCCGTTGTTCTCGAGCAGCGGCCACGTGACGCCGAAGTCCGGCGTGGAACCGCTCACCGTGGAGAGGACGCCGTCTGGGGTGATAATCAGTTCGTCCTTGAAGGTGGGGCCGATCTGTCCCGGCTTGGGCACGTAGTCGATGGAGACGCGGACAAGCAGCGGGTGGGTGAAGTGGATGTTGTACTGCGCCTCGTACCGCTCGGGGACAGAGGCGAGCCGCACCCAGCTACCTGCCTGCAGGAAGGTGGGTGCGTAGCTGACGCCCAGGCCCGAGGTCGGACTCCGCACCCCGTCCGACGGACCCAGCTGGGAGTCCCAGCCAACCCTGCCGAAGCGGACCACGCCGAGGGTGGTCCAGTACCTCCCGTAGGTCAGCGTCGTGGAGCCGCGCAGCCCGGCCTGGACCAGCATCCCGCCGGCGTTGGCGAACGCGTTGGCGAGCCTTTGGTCGGTGACGATGGCGAACCCGCCGATCTCCGCGGGCGCCGGCCGCTCCGGGATCTGGGTCCGGCGCACCCTGGCTGACTCCGCGGAGTGCAGCATCACGTTGCCGTTGTAGTTGGCGAACCAGCTGTAGTCGGCGTAGCCCACGCGCAGGGCAGGGTCGAAGGCGTTCTTGGTCACCGAGTACGAGCCATCCGGCCGGCGCCACCGGCGAACGCTGGTCAGCGCCAGGACGGCGGCGCGGCGAAGCTGACCGGCCAGCGCAGGATTGGCGCCTTCCTTCCAGGTAGTCTCCGCCAGCTGCTCGAAGCTGGTGCCGGCGAGGGTGTCGCTCCAGGTGTGGTTCCCCGAGCGGCCCGCGGCGGGGTTCTGTCCGGAGGGGTCTTGGAGCAGCAGCGCGGAGCGGGTGCCGCGCCGGAGGATGGCGTCCATGTCTGCCGCTGAAGGACCGTCGTACCCCGCTCGCAGCATGGCAAAGAGGTTTCCGCGGGCCACCGCCTCGTACACGAAGGTGTCCGGGCTGGCGGTCTTGTCGTGGTAGAAGTTCCATTTGGACTCGGTGAAGTTGGCGCGCTGCTCCCCGGTCCAAAACTGCTCGATATAGCTCCGGGCGGCGGCTTTCTCCACCAGCCCTTGCGCGGCCCGCAGCCACTCGCCCTTCATCGCGTAGGTCCGCCAGTTGTGGTTCTTGCCCTGGACGATGAGGCTCAGCGGCGTCTGCATCCGCGTGGTCCACAGATGGAGCTGCGCCGCCGGCACGCGGGGCGCGTAGAGCGGGAGCGCCTGCGCCAGCGCGTGGACGAAGAACTCGCCGTGGTCGTTCGGAATGCTGGCGCGGCCGTTGGCAATCTCCCACGTGGCGCGGTCCATCGCCAGGATGCCCTTGGGGAGCAGGTCGAGCGCGCGGTTAGAGGCCACCAGCATCGCCACCGCGGCAGCGAAGTAGGGCGTCTGGTACCTGCTTCTCGGCGCGCGCGTACGGGTCGATGATCGCGCCAGTGGAGTCCTGGAAGGTGGCCTCCACCCGCGCGACGCTCTCCGCGATGTCCAGGTAGGCGTCTACGCCAAGGTACGAGGGCTGCCAGGGCCGGGCGGTGAGGTGAAATGGAAGGACGGGCACGGTGGCGGGGCTGCCGGCGTCCTGGGCGTGGGCGGACGAAGCGAGCAGCAGGACGATCATCAGGGTTCGCATTGGCGCAACGGCCACTGCGGCCGTGCGGGCGAGATGATGGAGGCTTTTCATCGTGGATTCCTGAACGTGAGTCTCGTTGCCGCCCTGACCCGTCGACGAGACGCTGACCCGCGCCGTCGTCCACACCGCAGCGAGGGCGGTGGGCGCGATGAGCGCTGAGGCGAGAAGAAGGACGGGAACAGTGAGGTGGGCGCGATGTTGAAGCGGCATGGGTCCCCCCGAGGGTTCGGTTCGTGCGTGCGGAATGGCGGGGAAACTATTTCGCTACCCCGGGCGGGCGTCAAGCTGAGCGGGCGCGGCACCTTTGAGCTCATCGCCACGATCGACGAGGTTATGTCCTCCTCGTCGTCTGTGGAGTACCGGGCTCCGCTCGCGATCGGCTTGCGGTTTGTGTCCGTCCCGCGCACCGTCACGCCGTCCAGAACCACTTCGCCGCCAAACGTCGTCAGAATGAGCGCCGGAACCATCCCCGGCCTGACTCGGCGTCAAGACTGGAGCGCGGCCGACGAGGAACCCGAGCGACCATCGAGTAATCCGTCAGCACGCGATCGGCCTGAGAACCGAGGTAGCTGCGCGTCTGGACAAGCGTCGTCTGCACGACGACACTGGCTTCACGGGTGAGCTCCTCATCGTTTTTGCTTGTAGTGAGCGGGGGAGGCCGGCTGGGCAGTGACTCGCCGGGATTGCGCTTCGCTTGCTCGCGAGCCAGCTCACGCAGGTTCTGCGCGGCAGCGCCGTCGCAGAGTCACGAGCACGATCAGCAGAGGGCCGAATGCTTTGAGGGAAGCCATTCGCGTCAGTGGTCCGGCCAAAGACGGCGGTTTCGGCATAGCCCGACAGGATCCCGCTGTCGCCCCAGCGACTGCGTCGGCTGACTATTGCCGGAAGACAGACTGCGCGCAGGAGCCACCCGCCCGACACTTCACCCTCTACCATGTACACCCGCCTAGCCAGCTCAGCTAGAAAGGCGTCCTCCCCATCCTGCCCCGCTCCCTCCACCGCCCTCGGGCCCTCACGGAGGGCAGCCCCACAAGAAACCTCAATGAAATTGGGGTGCGGCTGTGGACCGCTTGCTCCCACCCACACGGTGTCGTCCGTTCTTTTCCCCAAAACGCTATCGTCTGAGAAGCAGCTGCACCGATCGTTCGGCAATCGTCGAGAGCCCGCGAGCTCACCTGTTCACCCCTTGCAGCGAGACGATGTCGTTGGCCACCGTCGAGCGCGAGATGGCCGGCCGTCTGCCATCTCGTGACCACGCAAAGGAGCCGATGGGACGACCGTCGGTGAATCGGGTCAGCTGAGGGGGGAACCGCGGCCAAGCGGGCGCACCATACATTCCCCTCAGCCCCGTATGCGACGCGGCGACCGCCGGGGGCCCAGGCAATGGGCGTCTCGACCGGCACCGAGCCAAGGGTTTGCGGCCTGTTGCAGGCCGGAAGAGTGCACACCCGAAGCTCCCCGCGGTGATCGGTGAACGCTAGGGACATACCGACCGGCGACACGGACGCGCTCAAGCCGTCTGCGAGCTTCGTCGGGTGCCGCCCTCCAGCGGCACCATCCAGATCGACACGGCGCCGCTGATGATTGAGATGTGGATCACCGACCGATCGTCGGGCGTCACGAGCACCTGCGAAGCGGTGACCGATGGGACCAGGATTCCGTTCAAAGGCTGGGTCGGCCTGGCGTCGCGTGGATAAATCCGGCCGAAGGCATGGGCCTGCCCCTGCGACATCGGCTCGGGCGCCGTCAGGACGAACCACGTTACGTTCTCGGTGAGGGCGGGGTGGTGCGGGATCCAGTCGAGGTGTAGTACGCCCGGTCGTGGGCAGCAACCCTGTAACGGCGATCTCTCAACCCAGCCGTATGTAATTGAGTCATTGCCTAGACGCGGGGGATGTGCGAAAAGAGGCCTCTGGCGACTGTCGTGTCGGAGGGAGGAGCTTGTGTTTCGGACAGAGGACCAGTCAGAACGTGCCACGTCCGCCCTCGGCGAATGGTGGGCCGGTTCGGGGTGGACATGGCTGCTGATGGCGGCGATTGTCGCCCTGAGCGCGGTTGGAGCGTTCACGGCGGTGCGGGCATGGTATGTCCCGGTCCGAGCCACGGGTCTGGTTCCCGCGACGCTTACGATCGACACGCAGCCGCCCGGCGCCGAACTGCTGATCGACACTGTATCGCGCGGCACGGCGCCGCTGACAGTGACCCTCGAGCCGGGTTCGCATTTGGTCGCCGTTCGGCGATCCGGGTTGGAACGCCAAGTGCGGATCACGGTGGCCGCCGGCGTTCAGATGTCGCAATACTTCGACCTGATGTCGAGCGTTCCCGCGACGTCCCCGGGCCGGCTGTCCATCCTCACCTATCCTCCCGGCGCTCGTGTCACGGTTGACGCGCAACTGCGCGGCGTGTCGCCGCTGGTCATCGACAATCTTGCAGAGGGCGAGCACACCATCAGCGTGACATCGGACGCTGGCTCGGCTCGGCGCAGTGTCGCGGTGAGCGCCTCGGTCGCAAAGGAAGTGGTGTTCACATTGCCACGCTCGACGGCACCCACTGCAGGCTGGTTGGCCGTGGCGTCGCCCTTTCCTGTCGACATCGTCGAGCGCGACGAGGTGATCGGCACGAGTGGCAGGTCGAAAATCATGCTCCCCTCTGGCCGGCACGACGTGGTTCTGCGCAACGACACCCTCGGCTACGCGGCGCCGCAGAGGATCGACATCGTGGCGGGCCGTACCGCATCGGTAGACGTCACGCCGCCGAGCGGGCTGCTCAGCGTGAATGCGACGCCGTGGGCGGACGTGCTCATTGATGGCCGCCCGGCCGGACAGACTCCACTCGGCAACCTCAAATTGGCGGTCGGTCCACACAAGATTACCTTTCGCCATCCCGAGTTCGGCGAGCGGATCACGGAAGTCGTGGTTGCGACACACGGCGTGAGTCGAGTTGCAGTGAATCTGAACAAGTGAGGTTCTCGAAAACGCCAGCAGGCGCGAGCGGAACGGAGCGACCCGGCGAAGCGGGCGCGAGTGAAGCCGAGCTAAGCGAGGCGCCGGAGGGCCAGTCGCCGCGAAGCGGCCACCGCCGAGCGATCAGGTCGATGGATAGCAGGTCACATCTCATCAGGAACGCAACGATTGCAGCGCTCGTCGGCAGTACAGCCGGAGCGGGTGTCGGGCTATGGTCAGTGCGCGACAGAACGACCAGCGTCGCGTCTCGCCGATATCGATTGGTGGAGATGTCGCGGCGTCATCGGTATCGCCGCTGACAGACCCTGCGGACGGTCGGCCGGGGCGAGACCCGACCGCACGCGATGGACTGTCGAACTCGACTGCGGTTGCTACCAAAGAGGTCGGGGAATCGACGGCGCCTGCGGCGGTTGTGCGTTCGGATTCGGCGAAAAGCGACAGTCAGAAGCTGCTCCAACTGGCGCGAGCACTCGCAGAGGTGCCGGATGTGTACGCGCTGGTAGCGTTGCGTGAGGACGTTAGCCGTCGGGCAGACGAGCGTGGCGAAAAGGAGTCGCCGGCGACGCAAGCGCTGATCCGCGAAATAGATCGCAATCTTGCGGAGGCGCGCCGGCTGCGGCTGAAGCGTGACGGCGAGGCTCTGCGACGGGACCAGGCCGCGAACCCGCCGCGGACGAGTCGGTGATCTCCGAGAGGGCGACTCGGTCGAGTTCGAGGTGGGGGACGGGCCGAAGGGGCCTCGGGCGGAGAAGGTGCGGCGGACGTCGACGTAGGACGCGCGTCAACGGCAGACTTCGACACCTCCGCAGGTCGCCGGGAGATCATTGATCATCGGCCGTGCGTGGACCTTCGCATCGGTACGATCGGCGTTTGCGAGCTTCCCACTCCCTCACCTTCGCGCCGTGGACGACTCTAGCCTGCTCCCGCAGAACCTCCTGTCAGTTCGCTGGAGGCCGCACCTGCGGCACAGCCGCCTCCTCGACCCAGCTCTCGGTGACTTGGAGGCAGAAAGAACGACACCAATGCAATTGCGGTGCGCCTGCGGACCTGACGCTCGGGGCCGGGCCATTCAGAACTCAACTCTCCATCGTTGTCGGGACTGGGGCGGCGTTTTGGAGCAGTCCGTAAACACATCGCTAACGACTACACAGGACTAAACGGGGTTACGTCCCGTAGTGTCCAAGCGGAGATGACGCGAACCGGACTATGACCATATCTGCCGCCGGCTTCACGTAAATCGTCTGCCCATGCTGCCGCGAGCGGTAAATGTGGTCGTTATCCGAAATGCAGCAGCCCACGGGCCAACGACGGTTACTGCGTCGGCGTTGGCAACTCGCGGCGCGGAAGAAGCCCCGGCCGGTTCGCCGCCTGGTAGACGACGGTCGCAATCACCGCGCATGCCTGCATGAGATCGGCAGGGATGGCGTGATCGAGCGTGTCCGCAGACGTATGATGCGTGAGCGTGCCATACGCCAGCTGGTCCTGGATGAACTGAAAGCCGGGTAACCCGACGCGCGCGAACGACAGGTGGTCGGTCCCGCCGGTGTTCTGGATGCTGATGGTCGTCACGCCGAGGTCGCGGAACGGCGAGAGCCACTGTTCGAACAGCGGGCGCATCGCTTCGTGCTCCTGGAGATATACGCCGCGAATGCGTCCGCTGCCGTTATCCAGATTGAAGTAGCCCGACAGCTTCGCATGCTCCGGCTTGAGCGCCAGCGTCATCGGATCCGCGAAATGCGCCTTGACGTACTCACGCGAGCCAAGCAGGCCCTGCTCTTCGCCGCCCCACAAGGCGAGGCGCACCGTTCGATCCAGCCGAAGGTTGAGCGTCTTCAACACGCGCATGACCTCGATCATGACAGCGCTGCCGGCACCGTTGTCGGTAGCGCCGGTGCCGCTGTGCCAGGAATCGAAGTGCGCGCCGATCATGACGACCTCGTCGGCCTTCGCCGCGCCGGGGATTTCCGCGATAACGTTGCCGCCCTCGACATCGGCTGTCGATGCCGTCGTTTTGACGTCGACGCGAACCCGCGGCGCCGTCTTGCCCTCGACGAGCCGCACCAGACGATTGTAGTGCTCGGCAGTCACGACGAGCGTCGGCGGCGCGAGCGGATCGCGTGCGTGGTACGATCCCGCCGCCTCGCCGGCGAGGAGCCCTTCACGGGCGCGCGCATCGGCCTGCAGCACGGCCGCGACTCCTTCGTCCCGCAGGAACCTGCTCCGCTCCGCCTGCAACAGATCCAATCGCTCGATGAGCTGATCGAACAGACCCGAGGGCATGACGCTGAACAGCGCGACGAGCGCTGGCTCGGATTGCGGCCACTCGATATCTTCGAGCCGTGTGGCCCGCAGCTTCGCGGCGGGCTCCGGTGCAATGGCCAATTTCGCGAGATCCGCGTCGGTCCGCCGCTTGAAGAGGGCGTCTTCCCGCGGGGCCGTTTGTTGCGCGGGTGTAAAAAGGACAATGCGGCCGCGCAATTTGCCGCTCCATTTCCGCCGATAGGCGTCGAAGTCCTCCGAGAGTCGCTGGGGTCCCCGCATGAAGGAGAGCTCGAACGGTGCGAGCAGCGGCTCGCCGGTCACGGCGCCGGCCGTGGAATCGCTCCAGGCCAGCGGTACTGCGGTCAGCCGCATGTAGTGGGGCGCGAGTAGCTCGAGCGAAGACTGATCGACTTGCCAGCGACGCCCGAATGGCCACCGTTCGACGTGAATGTTGCTCAATCCGAATTGTGCCAGCCGCCCCGTCGTCCACTTGGCGGCCTCCTCGAATTGGGCCGAGCCGGTCAGCCGGGGCCCGTGCACGTCGGTGAGCTGATGTAGATGGTCCATCACCTGTGACCGCGCAAACGCCTCCGACTTGATGCGATCGACTACGGCGAGGTCAACGGCGTCCTGTGATCGGACGATCGGAGCGAGACTGAGCACGAACACGACCGCGACAGCCGCTGTTCTCAGGCGCATAGACTTCCCCTTCCGCGCCGAATGGTACTCGACGAGCCGCTCATCTCGCTTCCGCCCCTTGGGGCACTCGGCGTGGACGCGAAGGACGACTGGATGGCGTGCACAGAGCCCTGCGGTTTCTCGGTGCGCAGGACACGACCGCCGGCCCGAGGATAGTGTCGAAGCCGCCTTTACGCAGATACTCCTGCACTTCGAATAGCTGCGCGACAGCGTTCATCGCGTCAGTTCCGAGCCAGGCGCGGCGGGGTTCGACCAATGGCGGCGTTAGCAAGCGGGCCGAGTAATCACGAGCGGCAGAACGGATCGATCTGTACGAGGACGCACTGTCGTCCAGAACTGGTTCCCCAGTACTTCTCCATCCAGCCGACGAATTCCTTGATCATTTCGTTGCGCGGAATGGTGTGCGACACGTCGTACACCACCCGGCGCTTGTGTTCGGCGGGAGTGCCCAAGGCGCGGAACATGGGCTCCTGGGATGTCTCGGTCGGATAGAAGAAATCGAAGCGGCCGTTCAGCATCAGCACGGGGATCCTCACGCGCGAGGCAAAGTTGACCGGGTCGGCCTCCGGCAGGGCGGCCTGCAGGTAGAAGCCGCCCACGTTCAACAGCCCGAGGGAGAGCCTGGGCTCGACCGCGAGAAACAGCGGCCCCAGGGCCGCTCCCCAGCTGTAGCCCATGTAGCCGATCTTGTCCTTGTCGATATCGGGCCGCGTGTGCAGGTAATCGATCGACCGGCCCACGTCCTTCGACCACATCACCATGTGATCCCGCCACACCGCCGTTGTGTTTGGATAGTCGTTCGTGATGACGTCACCGCGCTCGTGCGTGCTCTTGTAGATCGGATAGAGCAGCGCTCGGCCGCTCCGCATGATGAAGTTCACGCGGTCGAACGCGGCCGCGTTGGGACTCGTTCGCTGACTGATCACGCCGGACCCCGGAAAGAACACGATCGTCTGGTACGGCGGCTTCGTCTGCTTGGGGAGAAAGAGATAGGCCGGGATGCGCTCGTCGCCATAAGCCGCTGCATAGCTCACCTTCTCGAGGCGCCATTCCGGCGACGAGTCGTCCACCGCGTCCACCGTGGCGTCGAGATGGCCGTGATCGAACGAGTACATGCTCTGCCACGCGCGGAACACCGCGTCGCTGACCGGAGGCACGTTCCGCAAATCGCGTGACGGAAGCGCCGCGTCGCCGGTCACGCCAGCGTGGAGGTCCTCCGGACGATCCGTCTTGATGCAGCGGAAGCCGTAGGTCGGACTGCGCGCGAACGGCGACTGCGCGTCGGCGTCCGTGAACATGTAGACCGGCTCGTTCCATGCGCCGCCGAGGATGTAGCGCTTCGCGCCCGAGCTATTCGAGCACCACTCTTTCACGTTGCCAGCCATATCGGTCGTGCCGGCCCGCGTGACGCCGACGCGCCCGGCGGGGAGCGGGCCTTTGCCGGAGAAGTTGCTCGCCGGCACAACGTTGCCGCTCAGCCGCTGATCGGCCGCGCGACTCCAGTGGTAGATCGTGGGGAGCGACTTGCCCGCCCATCGGGCGTACGCGGCGGCTTCGTACCAGCTCACGCCCATCACCGGGTAGTCGGCCTGCCCGTCCGGATATGCGCCCTGTTCCCAAGTCGCGGGGCCCGGCCTCCCGGTCGTGTCAACGAAAAGTGCCATCGCGCGCGTCGAACCCGATCGGCCGCCCGTCCTTCACGAACGGCTCCCGCCACAGCTCCGCCCGGCGGTATCCGCCGTCGTCGACGAAACGCTGGAAATCGCGGTTCGTGACCTCACGCTGGTCGATCCAGTAATCCGGCAGGCTGACGGGCTGCAGGTGATCGAGTCCCGGAATGAACAGCTGAAACGGCTCGTCGGACGAGACCACGCGGACCATCCCTGCGGGGCCTTGTCCCCGGGGCAGGAGCTTGAAGTGGAAAAGGGGCGGCCAGAACGGACCCGGGCCCGACATCTTCGGCGACGTCGAAGCCGTTCAGTTCGGCCTTCCAGTGCTGCAGTCCCCGAGGGACGCTGGCCTCCTTGATGGGCGTCCTGCCCAGCGGCCGCCAGGCCTCATCGGGACGTCCATACGGACGGTAAAACACCGCCGCGCCGGATGGCTCCGAGTCGATCGTCGCTGTGCGCGCGACCGCCCGGATCTGCTCGGCGAGCAGCGTATCGTGCGGGATGTACCGGCGCGCCTCCTCCGCGAGGCGAAAAGCCTCGTCGAACTTGTCGGTGCCGGCCAGGCGAATGATCTCGGGCAACGCCTGCTCGCGTGCCCAACGCACCTTCGCGTTCCGCTGCGCCCACCAGCGCGACTGCGCCGCCAAGGACCACGACCGCGATCACGGCAGCCGCGATCCAGGCCCGGCGTGAGAATCGCGGACGAGCGAGCGGCCGGCGTCGCGCCGGACGACAGCCGCGCGTGGCAGGAGGCCGCCACGTCTCGCACGTCGCCTGCGGTGATCGTGCGCGCGCTCCGATCGCGCGCCATCGTGCGGGCGATGATCTCTTCCAGCTCGCCGGTCACATCGGGCCGCGCTGCCCGTATCGGCCCCGGGGTCGTCGTCATCACGGCGTGCATCACCGCGAGGACGTTGGTCCCTTCGAACACCGGCCGTCCCGTCAGCATCTCCCGCGTGACGACGCCGAGCGACCAGAGGTCGCTGCGCCAGTCCACATCCTCACCGGCCGCCTGTTCTGGCGACATGTAGGCTGCCGTGCCGACCGTGCTGCCCGGGCCCGTCAATCGCGCCATCGTCTCGGCATCGGTTGAGGCGAAGGTGGCGATGCCGAAGTCGAGCACCTTCACCTGACCTGATGCGGTGAGCATCAGGTTGGATGGTTTGAGGTCGCGATGAACGATGCCGGACGCGTGCGCCGCCGACAGCGCGTCGGCGACATGCGCGACGATCCGCGCGGTTTCCGCAATCGGCAGCGGCCCGCGCGCCAGGCGTTCGGCCAGCGTCTCGCCCTGGTAGTAGGCCATTGCGATGAACGGCTGGCCTTCGAACTCGCCGACTTCGTAGATCGTGCCGATGTGCGGATGATCCAGGGCGCTGGCGACACGCGCCTCGCGCAGCAGGCGCTCGGCGGGTTCCTCGCCCGGCGCGGCCGAGGCCGGAAGGAACTTCAAGGCGACACGCCGGTGCAGCTTCGTGTCCTCGGCCAACCAGACGGTGCCCATCCCACCGGCACCGAGATGACTGAGGATGCAGTAATGCGAGACGGTGCGGCCGATCACTTCGGCATTCTACGCCAGGGCGGGCGCGTAGGCGGAACCGTCCCCGCTCAATACACCTTCAGAATTCGTTGTGAGCGTCGATAGTCGTCTGAAGCGCCCCGCCGCTGGTTAGAATGTGCCGTGCCGTTCCCGCATAGAAGTCGACGCCGCGTCGCGCTCGCCGTCGTGCTGTGCGTCGTCGCGCTCGCCGGCAGCGCCTGCCGGCGATCCACGCTTCCTGACGCGCTGAGCGATCGCGACTTCTGGGGCCTGATCGAATCGCTCTCGGAGCCGGCCGGCGCGTTCACGCTCTCGGAGAACTTCGTCTCGAACGAGCCGCACTTCGCCGACACCGTCAGGCGGCTGCGCGCGAGCGGCGGCGCCTACATCGGCGTTGGCCCCGAGCAGAACTTCAGCTATATCGCCAAGCTCCGGCCGCGGATCGCCTTCATCATCGACATCCGGCGCGAGAACCTCGCGCTCCTCCTCTTTTACAAGGCGCTCTTCGAGCTCTCGACCGACCGCGCCGACTTCGTCTCGCGCCTGTTCTCGCGTCCGCGCCCGCCGACACTCAAGTCGAACGCGGACGTGGAGGAGATCTTCCGCCAGTACGACGGTGTCGCCGTCTCGCCGGAGCTCTTCGCCAGAACCCGCGCGCTCGTCCGCGAACGCCTGCTCACCACGCGCGGGCTGCCGCTGCCGCAGGGCGATCTCGACTGGATCGACCGCGCCTTCAAGGCGTTCTACGACGACGGGCCGAAGATCGACTATTACGGCGCGCGCCCGCTCGACGCGATCCGTCCGTCGTACCGGCAGCTGATGACGATGAAGGACCTGACCGGGCGCTACCGCAGCTTCCTCGCGACCGAGGGCGGGTTCGCGTTCGTGAAAGAGATGCAGACGAACAACCTGATCGTGCCCGTGGTCGGCGACTTCGGCGGGCCGAGCGCGATGTACCGCGTCGGCGACTACGTCCGCGCGCACAAGGACCGCATCCACGTGCTCTACGCGTCGAACGTCGGCGTCTACCTGACCAACCAGCAGACCTACATGTTCTGCGCGAGCCTCGCCACGCTGCCAGTCGCGACGGTTGCCTGGTTCGTCGAAAGCGACGGGATGAAGCCGTTCGACACGAGGCTGAAAGCGTGCAAGCCGGGAGGGAAGTGAGTGGGTAAGACCAAAAGGAGCAGAGTTGCATGCGCGATCAACTGTCGCGTTGCGGAGCTCGTATTGCTGGCGGCGCACGGTGTCGGTTACCCGATGTCGCCCGTGCGGATCTAGCGATGTGCACGGTGCCTCGCAGCTGACAGCGCGCGTCAGGCTGGCTACGCGACGGACTCGCGGACGCCGAAGTCCGCTGAGGTCGTCGCGATCGCGCGAAATGTAGTGATCTCCTTCGGGGCGATTCCGCGTCGGATCGTCAGCGGATCCGTGATGTCACGTGTGTCTCCGCTGTTATCCGTGCCGCTCCGTGTTGTCCGTGGCCCGTGTTCTCCGTGTTGTCCGTGGCTCTAGTTCGTCCGCAGCGCCTCGACCGGCGCCATGCGCATGCCGCGGCGGGCGGGCACGTACGACGCGACGGTGGCGACGAGCAGCAGGGCCACCGCCGTGACCGCGAACGTCCACGGGTCGAGCGGCTCGACGTCGTAGAGGAGCCGCGTGAGCAGCTGCGTCAGGAAGCCCGCCGCGACGAGCCCGACGGCGACGCCGATGGCGACGAGGCGCAGCGCCTGCCCGATCACGAGGCGGAAGACCGACGCCGCCGTGGCGCCGAGGGCCATGCGGACGCCAATCTCCTGCGTCCGTTCGCGCACCGAGTAGGCCATCACGCCGTAGACGCCGACCGCCGCGAGCGCGAGCGCGACGAGCGCGAAGGCGCCGACGAGCAGCGAGATCGCGCGCGGGCGCGCGATCGTCCCGCCGACGACCTCCTCGAGCGTGCCGACCTGGACCGGCACTTCCGTGTCCAGTGCCTGCACGACGCCCCTGACGCTCGACGCGAGGGACAGCGGATCCTGGCTCGTGCGCACGAACATCCACATGGCGCCGCCGGCCAGCTGCGGGAACGGGAGGTAGATCGTCTTGCGGTCGGGTGCGTCGAGCGTCGCCTTGATGTTGCGGACGACCCCCACGATCGTCCACTCCACGTCGAGCTTGCCGTTGGTATGTTCGATGTTGACGCGCAGGCGGCGGCCGAGCGGATCGTCGTTGCCGAACTGCTCCTTCACGAGCGCTTCGCTCACGATCGCGACGGGCAGCGAGTCGACGGTGTCGGCGGCGGAGAAATCACGTCCGGCCACGTGCGGAATCGCCAGCGTCTTGAAGAAGTCTGGCGTGATCGGCCGAATATCGCTTGACGTCAGCTGCCCGTCGGCCGGCTTGGCCAGATCGGCGCGCCAGAAGCTCGTGCCGATGCACGATCCCGGCATCGGCAGGCACGAGGCCCCGGCCACGTGCTCGACGCCGGGCAGCGCCGACAGCCGCGACAGCGCGTCGCGGAAAAAGCTGCCGGCCCTGGCGGCGTCGTAGCGGGCGGCGGGAAGCGGCACGCCGGCCGTCAGCACGCCGTCGGCGCGGAAGCCCGGATCGACGCCCTGCAGCTTGACGAAGCTGCGCATCAGCAGGCCCGCGCCGGCGAGCAGCACGAGCGACAACGCCACTTCAGCGACGACGAGCGCGCTCAGCACGCGGTGCAAGGCGCCGGCCGCCGCCGTGACGTCCGCCTTCGCGCAGCGCGTCGGGCGCATGGCTGGTCGAGACAAACGCGGGCACGAGGCCAAAGAGGATGCCGGTCGCGAGCGCCGTGATCATCGTGAACGCGACCACCGGCAGATCGAGCGTCACCTGCTCGAGCCGCGGCACCGGGATGCGGTCGCCGACGAGCGCGACGAGGCCGCGATGGCAGAGCGCGGCGACAGCCAGCCCGGCGACGCCGCCGGCCGCCGCGAGCGCCAGGCTCTCGGTGAGCATCTGGCGCACCAGCCGCCCGCGCCTGGCGCCAAGCGCGGTGCGCATGCTGAGCTCACGCTCGCGCGCGGCGCTCCGTGCCAGCAGCAGGTTCGCGACGTTCACGCACGCGACGAGCAGCACGAGCGCCACCGCGCCCGACAGCGCATACAGCGCCGGCCGCAGCTCCCCGACCATCTGATCCTGCAGCGTGAAGAGCATCACCGTCCGGCGGGCGTTGCGCTGCGGAAACTCCCGTTCGAGATCGGCGTAGATGCTGCGCATCTCGCCGAACGCCTGCTCGAGCGAGACGCCCTCACCCAGCCGCGCGATCCCATACGCATTCCCCCGCCCCACCACCGCCCGCATCTGCTCCATCGTCACGCCGAACGGGATCAGGTACTCGGTTTTCTGACCGACGACGGTGAAACCCGCGGGCATGACGCCGATGACGGATCGTGGCTGGTCGCCGGTCTTGAGCGTCAAGCCGAGCACGTCCGAGCGGCCGCCGAGACGGCGCTGCCAGAACTCGTGGCTGAGCACGATGACCGGCTTCCCGCCGAGATCTTCCTCGGCCGTGTAGGCGCGGCCGAGCGCGGGCTGGACGCCAAGCGCGCGAAAGACATCCGACGAGAAGGCGAAGCCCGCCACCATGTCGGGCTGGCCGTTGACGACCATGGGCACAGACCGTGGGGCGATCATGCCAAGGTTGTCGAGCGTTCGCGTGCGCTCGCGCCAGGCGACGAAATTGGCCAGGGAGATGACGTTCCTCTGCGCGCCGCCGCGGTTGGTTTCCCACACCGTCACGATGCGAGCGGGATCCTGGTAAGGCAGCGGCTCGAGCATCACCGTGCGGACGACGCTGAAGATCGCCGAGGTGGCGCCGATGCCGAGGGCGAGCGTCGCGAGGGCCGCGGCGGTAAAGGCCGGCGCGCGCCACAACGCGCGGAAGCCGTAGCGGAGATCGCGCATCGAGTCCTCGACGAGCGCCGGCCGGATCTCGTCGCGCGTGCTTTCCTTCGCGCGCTCGAGCCCGCCGAACCTGACAAACGCCTGGCGGCGCGCCTCGTCGGGGCTCATCCCGGCGCGGCGATTCTTCTCGGTCTGATGATCGAGGTGGAACCGAATCTCCTCGTCGAGACCGCTCTCGAGCGCGTCGCGGCGCTTCCCGACCGATCGGATCCGCTTCCAGCTTTCTGTGATCCAGCTCATGATGCGCCTCAGCCGTTCAGCGTGGCCTCGAGGACGAGGTTGACCGCGCGCGACATACGGCGCCACTGCGCCAGCTCATCGTTCAGCTGCCGCCGGCCGGCGCGCGTCAGCGCGTAGAAGCGCGCGCGGCGGTTGTTCGCGGTGACGTCCCACTCGGATTGAATCAGGCCCTGGCGCTCCAGCCGGTAGAGCGCCGGATAGAGCGTCCCCTGCCCGAGCTGCAGCACGCTCTCGGACCACTGCTCGATCCGCTCGGTGATGCCCCACCCGTGCATCGGCTCGAGCTGCAGCGCCCTGAGCACGAGCATGTCGAGCGTCCCCTGCAGGAGATCTCCCTTTTCCTTGGCCACGTGGTTCCCTTCTATCAGCGCCGCCTTACGGCTGGATGGTGAGATTGCGGAAGTGCGCGATCGTTCCCGGACCAGGCGACAGCGCGACCGCGCCCTTGGCCTGCGCGCCGGTCTTGACGTCGTTGACGATCAACGTCGGCTGCTCCTGGCCATGGACGTAGAGGCGCGCGCGATCGCCGCGGACTTCGATCTTGATCTTCGTCCACGCGCCCGGCACGAGATCGACGTACGCCTCGTACTTCGACGGCGTCTCCTTGCGAAGCCGGAACCACGGCCAGTCCGGAGAGGACGCGTACTGCACGGCGTGATTCCGCCGCTCCTGATCGTCGGCGCGGCCGTTCGTGGGGCGAAGGTAGAAGGTGTCGTACGCCTTCATGTCGCTCTGCAGGCGGAACGCGATGCCGACGAAGCCGCGGGCGCCTTCCCCCGCGTCCGGCGCTGGCGCGCCGGCAATCTCGGCCTCGATCACGCCGTTGCCGAACTCGAGGCCCTCGACCACCGCGAGCGTCTGGAACGCCGCCTGTTCCTCGGGCGGCATGCTCTTCAACCTGCGCAGCGCCTCCTCGGAGACCGTGACGCGCAGACCCTTCTTGCCGTCGAGCACGACGGGGTCGGCAGACACGTTGACCAGGCGCAGGCCGGCAGCGGTTTCGAGTGGAAGGTTCTTGGCCTGGCGCGCCGCCGCGCCCGGCGCCATCAGCGCGGCGCAGGCGGCCACCGCCAGCAGCGTGGATTTTGTCGATATCGGTCGCACGACGCTCTCCTTTCGACTCCCGAAAGGAGGATAGTCAGGCTTCCTTTCGATTGTCAAGGGGAAGCCTTTTTCGGTAACCCGGCCTTCCAGCTCGGCCGCGAAGCCGACGGACGGAACCAAGCTGTCGGCGTCCGGCTCATCACTAGCGACTCCGACTCATCACTAGATCGGGCTCTCGTGTTTGCATGAGGCCGCGCGCGGAGAGGCTCCGCGCGGCAGTCAGCATTCCACTGATGAGCAAGCACGCCGCGGCATGCCGCAAAGGGTGAGGCGATGAAGAGGATGTGGCTGCCAAAGTATGTGCGCGTGGGGGATGGCCCCGCTGGCCCTTGTGGTCTGCTCAGGGCACGCTGGTGGAAGCGCAGAACACTACGACGCGAGTCAGCGTGGCGACAGGAGGGGCGCAGGCCACGGGAGGAGGGCCGCTCGCAAGTCTGTTCGCCGACGTGAGCGACGACGGCCGCTACGTGGCGTTTACATCGACCGCGACGAATCTCGTCGCAGGGGATACGAACAGCGTTCAAGACATCTTCGTCCACGATCGTCAAACCGGCTCGACCACACGCGTGAGCGTCGGGCCGGGTGGCGTCCAAGCCAACGGGGCGAGCGCGGGTCAATCGATCAGTGGAGACGGGAGATTCGTCGCGTTTCAGTCGGGGCGACAAACCTCGTCGCGGGCGACACGAACGGGCTTGCCGACTGCTTCGTCCACGACAGGCAGACTGGCGTCACGACGCGAGTCAGCGTGGCGACAGGTGGTGCACAGGCGACGGGTGGCCCCAGCTTCATCACGGCAATCAGCGCGAATGGCCGATTCGTGGCGTTTTACTCCAGCGCGACGAATCTGGTCGCCGGCGATACCAACGGCCTGCAGGACGTCTTCCGCCACGATCGCCAGACGGGCACGACGATTCGAGTCAGCGTGGCGACTGGAGGTGCGCAAGCCGTCGGCCAGGGCAGCTTCGGGCCCTTCATCAGCAGCGATGGGCGATTCGTCGGGTTCTACACGGCAGCTGCCAACCTTGTTCCCGGCGATACCAATGGTGTGTCCGATGTGTTCATCCACGACGTCCAGACTGCGACCACGTCGCGGGTCAGTGTCGGTCCGGGCGGAACGCAGGCAACTGGTGAGAGCCTGGTCGGGTCGTTCAGCAACGATGGCAGATTCGTCTGCTTCGAGTCGTTCGCTACCAATTTAGAGCCCGGTGGCGGCATTGGCGCCTTCATCCACGATCGCCAAACCGGTGTGACCTCCCCAGTAGCCGTGGTGCCGGCGTCCGCAGCCAGCGCAAAAGCCGACAGAGCCCAAGATCAGCGGGAACGGCCGATTCGTCATCTTCGGCACGCTGGCGGCTCTCGCACCCGATGACACCAACGGCCAAGGTGACGTCTATCTGCGCGACCTGCAGACATCCACGACCACCCGCGTAAGTGTCGCGACCGGCGGAGGGCAAGGCAACGCGTTCAGCGGTACTGGAGCCATCAACGAAAACGGCACGCGTCATCGCTTTTCCGTCGTCTTCGACGAATCTCGTGAGCGGTGACACCAATGGGGCGTGGGACATCTTCGCCCGGAACATTCCTGGCAATGGCAGTGGCACGCTTCCGACGATGACGCTGGACAAAACGTCACTGCGGTTCGCGGCAGTCACAAACGGCGCGGCGTTTCTGGCGCAGACAGCAGCGCAAGTCGTGCGGTTGACACAGAGCGGTGTCTGGCACGGTGGCCTGGACGGCGACATCGAACCAGCCGTGGCTGCAGGTGAGTCCGGCCTCGGGCACCGGTTCGGCGAACCTGTCTCTCAGTGTCGTCTCGGCTGGCGGTCTGGCGGCAGGCGCGACGGTGAACGGGGCGATCACGCTGGTTTTCACGGGCGCTTTCGGAGGCGGCGGGGCCGATCAACGTCGCGTTGACGCTGTATGCGAACGGGACGACGGTAAGCCCGTTCGGCATCGTCGACACGCCGGCGAACAACCTGACGGGCGTCACCGGTGCCGTCCCCTTCACCGGCTGGGCGCTCGACGACATCGAGGTGCAGCGCGTGTCGGTGTGCCGCGCGGCCTTTGGCGCCGAGGTTGCGCCGGTCGATCCCAATTGCGGCGGGACCGCGCAGATCTTTGTCGGCGTTGCCGTCTTCATCGACGGCGCCCGGCCGGACGTCGCCGCCGCCTTCCCTGCCTTTCCCGTGAACACCAGAGGCGGGTGGGGCTTCATGGTGCTGACCAACATGCTGCCCAGCCAGGGGAACGGGACCTTCGTCTTCCACATGTGGGCGCAAGACCGCGACGGCCACACGATCGCTGCTCGGCACGCGGACGATGACGTGCGCGAACGCGAGTTCGATCCTGCCATTCGGCGCGATCGACACGCCGACGCAGGGCGGTCTGGCCTCGGGCGCAACTATGCCGTCTTCGGATGGGTGCTGTCTCGGACGAACCGCGCCGATCCTCCGGGCGGGGGCACGGTGATCGTGCAGGTCGACGGTGTCACCGTGGGCAGCCCGGGCGGCTGGACCGCGCGCCCCGATCTCACGGCGCTCTTCCCCGGGTTCCCGGGCATCAGCACGCGCGCTCGCGCGTGTTTGGGTTGAACACGACGTCGCTGACAAACGGCCTGCACACGATTCAATGGGTCGCGACCGACAACATGGGCCGCGATCGAAGGGATCGGGAGTCGGTTCTTCACGGTGTCGAACGGCGCAGGGGCGATGACCGCGGCGGGGGCAGCATGACCGCAGCGGGCGAAGCGCCTGCGCATGCGGCGCTCCGGGCCACCAACCCTGGAGGCCATTGCCGACGCGCCGCTGGACAGCGGCGCCATCGTCGGTCGCCGCGGGTGGGACCTGGCCGCGCCCTATCTGGCGTTTGCCGCAGGCGGCTCGGGGCGCGTCGTCGTCCGGAGCGAGGAGGTCAATCGGGTCGAGTTGCGGCTCGGGACCGGCCGAGCACTACAGCGGCCACCTCCGGACGAGCGAAGGCCTCAGTCCGTTACCGATCGGGTCGCATTTGGACGCGACGACGGGCGTGTTCACGTGGGCGCCGGGCGTGGGGTTTGTGGGGGCCTACGATCTGGTGTTCGTCCGCTGGAACGGTGCCGCAGCGGTGGCGCGGCACGAAGTGCGGATCATCCTGGAGCCGAAGGGCAGCCACCTGGTCGGCCCGCAGGTGGTGATCGATACGCCGCGGTCCCAGCAAGACGTCGGGCAGCCGTTCCACCTTGGCGGCTGGGCGGCGGATCTCAATGCGGCGAGCGGCACCGGGATCGCGACGCTGCACGCCTGGGCGTATCCGCTGACGGGTGGACCGCCGGTGTTCCTGGGCGCGACGAGCTACGGCGGCGCACGACCTGATGTCGCGGCCGCGCACGGTGATCAGTTCGCGGAGTCGGGTTTCGGGCTCACCGTGCAAGGTCTCACGCCCGGCAACTACGACCTCGCGGTCTTCGCGTGGAGTATGGAGCGCGCCGGCTTCGTCCCGGCACGCACGGTGCGCGTGACGGTGGGAGCTCGCGCGCTGGCGGCGACTATCCTGCGTACGCGTCTAGCGGTCCGCCGAAAGCGGACTGACCGCGCCGCGATGACACGTGGCGCAGTTGATCGAACGTTCAGCCGCCGGCGCTTCGAGGTTTTCCATCTTTCCCAGTTGCTCGTTGATCATGCGGTGCATTCTTGCCATCTCGCGGGCAGCGCGTTTCTGCCGCTTGTCGTCGCTCGAGAAGTCCTCCTCGACGTGGCAATGAGTGCAGCTCACACCCAGGGCGCGACTGTATCCCCCGTTCATGATGCGAAGAAACAGCCCTGCCGGAACCGTCTTCAGCCACGGGATTTGCACGTTCTTGAACACCTGTTCGGCCGGGTCGTTTTCGCGCCCTTTAATCCGATCGGTCAACAGTTTCAGAAGACGTTCGTTCACGTCCTGATTCTGCTGCGAGTTCGGAGGAGTCGCGACTGACGGCCTTGCCCGTTGCGGAGGCTCCTGACCGCTGCGCCGGCGATGCAAGCGTGTGGTTCCAACCGAGGATGACGCAGATGGCCGTTCCCAGTGCGAAGACCGTACAAATTCGTCTCATGGAACCTCCAGGCGCGTGATGCTACTCGCGATTTGTGAGGTGGGACGAATCACGGGACCGGTGAGCGACGAATGACGTCCATCTGGAACGTCCACTAGTCCCCAGCAGTCGCCTGAGCCGGCAGTCTATTTTCCGAGCACCTGCTTCGCCTGCTTGTTGTGCCGGATGACGTGGGCGGTCGCCCACTCGCAGATTTGATAGAGGTTGATCGGGCCGCCGACGATCGGGCTGCTGATGCACAAGCCGGCGCCGCGCTCGGGCGTCACGACGTCGAGGGCGCGCGCCATCTTCGTGCCAGAGGCTTCGAGCGCGGCGATCGCTTCCATCCGCGTCACGCCGGGCGGCGGCTGGAAGCTCGGCGGCGTCTGCAGACGGTCGCCAATCGTCGACCGCGATCTCGGGCCACGGCCGCTCGCTGAAAGTCGGCCGCGACCGGCTGCGCCCCGGGAAGATCGCCAGACATGACGCCGGCAAACCGGGTGCTCACCTTGGCGACGTGCCACCCGATCTGCGCCGCCGACCATCCGCCGCCCTCCGGCACGCGCCGCGCCGCGTCATCGTCGGCTCCGCGCAAGCGCGCGACGAAGCGCTCGTTCGCCTCGGCAAACGCCTCGCGAAGATGACCGATGCGGGCGCGGTGAGAAGCGAGGGGGTCCATTGCTACGGCTCAGGGCTCAGGGCTCAGGGCTCACGGCAAACCTTCGACCATTTACTCGACGACCTTGCTTGAGCCCTGAGCCCTGAGCCATGAGCCTTATCGCCCTCCAAAAAACGACGGAATCGGCATGTCGCGCATCGTGTGGAGGCCTGGCGCGACCTCGAGGATCTTCGGCAGCGAATTGACGACGATCGATGTCGTCGCGATGTCGCCGTGGACGCCGCCGGCGATCTTCATCTTGAGCGCCGGCGAGCCGGTAATCTCGACCGCGTCGAACGATTCCGGCGCGCCGAGGTACGCCTCCATGTGCAGCGTGATAACCGGCGTGCCGTTGCGATAGCCGATGCCGTCCTGCTCGATGCCGCAGACATACCCGGCATCGACGGCGAGGTACTCGCTCTGAACGGTCTCGGCGGCGATCCGCGGCTTGATCTCGTCGGTGATCTTGTCGAGCTTCCATCCGAGCGCGTCGGCAATCATCGATACCGATTCGGCCAGCCCCACGTGCCGCACGCTGCCGTCGTCCACCTTCTTCTGGAACTGCTCGCGGGTGAGGCCGGCGCCGATTTTCTGCTGGAACGGCAGACGCCGAATGCGCGCGTCCTGGATGCGGTCGATGCGCAGCGCCTCGACCCGCTCGCAGACGCCGGTCAGCGTGATCGGCAGCGCGTCCATCACGAAGCCCGGGTTCACGCCGGTTCCGAGCACGGCGACCTTCGCTTTTTTCGCGAGCTCGTGGATCGCCTTCGCGTAGCGCATGTTGCCCTTGGTCGGATACGCGAGCTCCTCGGTCGTCGAGACGATCGGGACCTTCAGCTTCAGGATGGCCTCCATCTGCGGGAGGACCTTCTTCATCGACGAGCTCGTGCAGAGCACGACCACGTCCGGCTTGGTCGACTTGATCGTCTTGGTCGCGTCGCCAGACACTGGTACACGAAGCGCGCGGCCGACGCCGGCGACCTCCCCGAGATCCTTGCCGACCTTCGCCGGATCGATGTCGACGGCGCCGACGATCTTGAATCCCTTGCGTGCCGCGACCTGCTTGACCACCCCCGCGCCGATAGGCCCGAGTCCGAAATGAAGGACCCGGATCGGGCCCGTCCGTGACGCCATGAGCATGCTCCTCGAGAAATGTATGAGTCCGACCGGTGATTATACCTTTGGCCGGGCTCGCGGCTCAGGGCTCAGGGCTCAGGCTCAAGGCTCAGGCCTAGGCTCAGGCAAAGCTTCAAGTAATTGGTCGAAGGTTTTGCTTGAGCCCTGAGCCTTGAGCCCTGAGCCGCCGTGGTAGGATTCCGTCGTGCTCGGGCGAACCGCCGCCGTCGGGGGCGTCGCAAGCTGCTTGGTCGTGCTGACGCTGGCGTTCGCCGGCGGTTCCGGGCAGCCAGCGGCGCCGCAGCCAGGGCGGCGCGACCCGACGCGTCCGACGGTCGTCACTCCAGCGACGAATCAGGCGCGGTCGCCGCGCAACGCGAGCTATACGATCACGGCCCGCCTCGATCCGGCGAGCCGAACGCTCACCGGCGAGCAGCTCCTCACCTGGCGCAACACCTCTTCCATTCCGGCCACCAGCCTCCGCTTCCACCTCTATTACAACGCGTGGCGGAACACGCGGTCGACGTGGATGCGCGAGGTCGCGCTCATGGGCCTTTCCGGAGCTGGCCGAGCGTCCGGAGGCGGACTGGGGGTGGATCGATGTCACCAGCCTGAAGCTCGTCGGCACGAGCGGCGCGCCAGTCGACGTGACGTCGACGATGCGCTTCATCGCGCCGGACGATGGGAACGTAGACGATCGGACGGTGGCCGAGGTGCCGCTCGCCGCGCCGGTCGCGCCGGGACAGACCCTCAACATCCAGATCGCCTGGTCGTCGCGCGTGCCGCGCACGTTCGCGCGCACGGGCGCGATCGGCAACTACTACTTCCTCGGGCAGTGGTTTCCGAAGATCGGCGTCCTCCAGGACACCGGCTGGAACTGCCATCAGTTCCATGCCGCGACGGAGTTTTTCTCGGACTTCGGCATCTACGACGTCAAGCTGGTCGTCCCGAGCGGCTGGATCGTCGGCGCGACCGGCACCGAACGTGGCCGCCGCGACGAGGGCGACCGCACGACGACGCATCATTACTATGCGGAAGACGTGCACGATTTCGCCTGGACGACGAGCCCGGACTACGTCGAGCGGATCGAGCGCTTCGGGCACGAGGGCCTGCCGGACGTCTCGATGCGCCTGCTGCTCCAACCAGAGCACGCCGGGCAGGCCGCGCGTCATTTCAACGCCACGCGCGCCGCGCTCCGCTACTACGGCGAGTGGTTCGGCCCGTACCCGTACGGGAACATCACGATCATCGACCCGGCGTGGCAGAGTGGCGCGGGTGGCATGGAGTACCCGACGCTCTTCACGGCGGGCACGCGCTGGCTGGCGCCCCGCGCGGTCGCCGACCCCGAAGACGTGACCGTGCACGAGGCCGGGCATCAGTTCTGGTACGGCGTGGTGGCGACCAACGAGTTCGAGCACGCGTGGATGGACGAAGGCCTGAATACGTTTTCCACCGCGCGGACGCTCGACCAGTTCTTCGGGCCGCAGTACTACTCGAAGCGGTACTTTGGCGGCTTCGTGCCGTGGGTCTTCGACGATGTGCCGCGCAGCCGCGCGACCGACGGCAACTACCTCAGCGACTACCGCGACTCGGGCGAGGCCGATCCACAGTCAGCGCCGTCGTGGCGGTACTGGCCAGAGACTTCAGAGGCGATCACCTACTTCAAGACCGCGTTGTGGCTCAACACGCTCGAACGGATGCTCGGCTGGGACACGCTGCAGCAGATCCTGTCGACGTACTACACGCGCTACTCGTTCAAGCACCCTGAACCGAAGGACTTCTTCGCGGTCGTCAACGAAGTGAGCAAGACCGATCTGACCTGGTTCTTCGACCAGGTGTATCGCAGCTCGAGCCACTTCGATTACGCGCTCGACGTCTTCACGAGCGAGCAGGTGTCCGATCGCGGCATTTTTGGCGACGCGAACAAGCGGACGTTCTCCGCCAACGAGCGGTCCGGCGACGCCTACCGCACGAGGGTCGTCGCGCGGCGCGTCGGCGACGGCGTCTTCCCGGTCACCGTCCGCGTCGTCTTCGAGAACAACCAGGAAGCGCGCTGGCAGTGGGATGGACGCGACCGGTGGAAGATGTTCGAGGTCGATCGGCCGGTGCGCGCGGTCACGGCCCAGGTCGATCCCGAGCGCGTGCTGCTGCTCGACGCGAACTACACGAACAATTCACGATCGCTCGCGCCGAAGACGAACGCCGCGGCGCGGAAGTGGTCGCTCGCCTGGCTCATCTGGCTGCAGGATCATTTGTTGACCTATGGCTTCTTTATTTAGATCCAGGCTTGGATCCAGGCGCAACCCGGCATGACGGCAGGAGCCGCGTGGCGTGACGGCGCGCGCCGGGTGAACGGCGCGCCGATGGTGCTGCTGGGCATGTTCATGCTCACGCTCCTCGTCGCGCTTCCGCTGTCGCTGGCGCTGCGCGGGCTCATCGCCGATCATCTCGGCGACAGCCTCTTTGCCGACGCGGCCGCGTCGGGCACGAGCTACGACTGGTGGCAGGAGTTCTCGGCTCAGGCGAGCGGCCTCGGCGACCACGTTCGTGCCGTCGATCATCGGATTCGGCGCCGTCCTCGACAACCTCCAGGCGATCCTCGACAACCTCCCGATGGCGACGACGATCGCGGGCGCGACTGCCGCCTGGATGGTGCTGTGGTCGTTCCTGAGCGGCGGCGTGCTCGATCGCTACGCCCGCATGCGGCCCACCCGCGCGACCGGGTTCTTCGCCGCCTGCGGCACCCACTTCTGGCGTTTCCTCAGGATTGGCCTGCTGGCCTGGCTGGCCTACTGGGCGCTCTTCCAGCTCGTCCACCCGTTGCTCTTCGACGATCTCTATCCGTGGCTGACGCGCGACATGACCGCCGAGCGATCGGCGTTCGCTGTCCGCGCCGCCTTCTATCTGATTTTCGGCGTGCTCCTGCTGCTCTGCAACCTGGTCTTCGACTACGCGCGCATCCGCACCGTCGTCGAGGACCGCCGCAGCGCGATCGGATCGCTCGTCGCCGGCGCGCGTTTCGTGCGACGCCATCCAGCGACGCTGAAGTTGTATCTGCTGAACGCGACGGTCTTCATCCTGCTCGCCCTCTTCTACGCCCTCGTCTCGCCAGGGGCGCCGTCAGGCCTCGCGATCTGGATTGCGCTCGCCATCGGGCAGTTCTACATCCTGCTGCGCCACTACGTGAAGCTGCTCTTCTACGCGTCGCAGACCGCCTACTTCCAGGGCGAGCTCGCGCACGCCGCCTACACGGCCGCGCCACCCGTCGTGTGGCCAGACTCGCCCGCGGCGGAGTCGATTGGGAACGCGTACAGGTTCAGAGTCACGGCTCAGGGCTCAAGGCTCAGGGCTCAAGCAAGATCGTCGAGTTATTGGTCGAAGGTTTTGCTTGAGCCGTGAGCCGCTGAGCCTTGAGCCTTGACGCCCTGAACCTCTGAACCTGACCCTGATGCTATATTCCAGGAATGCACGACATCGTCAGCTGGCTCCGGCAACGACTCACCGCGGCAACTGCGCGAGGGTTCGTCGTCGGGCTGAGCGGCGGGATCGACTCGGCGGTCGTGGCGCGGCTGTGTCTACTCGCCGCCCCTGGACAGGTTGCCGGCGTGATCATGCCGTGCGGGAGCGACCCGCGCGACGAGGCTGACGCGGGGCTGGTCGCGGACGCGTTCAGTATCCCGGTGATCCGGATCGATCTGGAGCCGGCGTACGAAGCGTTGTTGGGTCAGGCCCGAAGCGCGGTCGACGCGCTGCCGAGCGAGATGCGGCCGCAAGTGGATGAGTCGGCTGGTCGGCTCGCGCTCGGAAACGTCCGGCCCAGGCTGCGCATGGCGGCGCTGTACTACGTGGCGAACTCGCTCAACTACCTGGTGGCCGGCACGGGGAACCGCAGCGAGCTGACGATCGGCTACTTCACCAAGCACGGCGACGGCGGCGTGGATTGCCTGCCGATCGGCCACTTGCTGAAGAGCCAGGTGCGGACGCTCGCGCAGGAGCTCGGCGTGCCACAGGCGATCATCGACAAGGCGCCGAGCGCGGGATTGTGGCTCGGCCAGACCGACGAATCCGAGATGGGCTTCAGCTACGCCGATCTGGAACGCTACCTCACCGATGGCCCGGAGGGCGTGTCGCCGGCGCTCGCGCTGCGCGTCGAGCGAATGATCCGCGCCGCCGAGCACAAGCGCAGCCTGCCGCCGACGCCGGAATAGGACCGCAACGACGTTGTCGCGCGTAGTGTCCGGCTTTAGCCGGACTTCAGCCATTCGCTCTAGGATCTTGGCGCTGGCTTCAGACGCTGGGCGGCGTCCTTGAGCGCGTTCCAGATCATCTGGTTGCCGCTGCGGTGTTGCCATGCGCTCAACGCCGCGACAACTCCGAAGGGCAGGCCCATGATGACGGTATCGGGCCACCACGGCATCGGGTAGATCGTGACGAAGTGGACGAGAGTGCCGGCGGCCACGGTCACCACGACGAAGGTCGTCAGGTAGACTCCCGTGGAGCCCCTCGAGCTCGTGGAGTGCGTCGAGTCGCTCTCCCGCAGTGAGGGAGCGCCGTCGATTGATTTGACGGCGAGGCGCCAGGCAAATCCGGCAACGAGCAGGATCGGCGCGCCGATCAGGACTCGACTCCACACGACCGAATCCGACCAGGGAGCGCAGGCGACGAAAGAATCGTTGCTCTTGTGGAGAACGCAGCCGAAGAGCGCGGGCACGGCGAACAAGAGTCCAAGGAAGGTCAGGCCGAGCGCCATTTGGAACCGCTGCCGCGTCTTGTCCATGGTTTCTAGTATAGAGCCGACCCAAAGGACAGCCCCGACGCCCTTATCCGGTCCCGACCCCAAGGCCCATCGCCGCTGGCGTGGGTTCCTGCGGCTGCGCGGCCACGGCCTCTCCCTTGAGCCTGCGCCGGGCGGCGCGCACGCTCTGCTTCAGCACCGGATCGGACTCGTTGTCGAACCTGGTCAACTCGCCTTCGAGCGAGTGCAGCTGCAGCGCGCCGACGGCGTAGATCGCGCTCGAGCGCAGCCACGGATCCTCGCTCGATAGAAGCGTCTCGACCGCCTGCTCCGCGGTGTCGAGCGGCGCGCCGACCAGCCGGTTGGCAATCGCGATCCGCTCGTCGGTGGACACCTGCGAATCAAGTAACGGCACGAGCAGCTGACGCAGCTCCGGGTCGAGCACGTTGTCGAGGAGCTCGAGCGAGTTCGCGCGGACGAGCTCGTCGCTCGATCGCAGGCCGACGTAGGCGTCGTGCAGGCCGACGTGCGGCAGCAGCAGCCCCATCAGGCGGAAGATCCGATCGAGCTCCTGGTCCATCGCGTGATGCATGGCCTGGAGCACCGGGTCGTCGTCTTTGAGCTGCTGCTTGAGCGGCCCGAGCACCTGGTAGGAGCGGTAGTGCCCGGCGATCTCGGCGGCCAGCAGCAGGTTGATCGTCGACGGATCGAGGTTGACCTCGGGATGCAGCGTCCGCAGCTTGTTGAGCGACGCGATCACGCGATGGCGCAGCGTGACGTCGGCCTGGAGCAGGCTGCCGATGAGCGCCTGCTCCGCTTCGGCGGTGCCGATGCGGACGAGCACCGCCGGGAGCTCGCGCCGGATGTCCTGCGGCGTTTCCTCGTCGCGCAGCCGCCGCTTGATGTCAGGAATGATGTGGTTGCCATAGCGCGCCAGCGCGCCGGCCGCATCGTCGACGAGCTCCGGCCGGTCGAGCGCGATTATCAGCGGCTCGACCAGCTCGTCGCGAACCATCGCCGTCGCCGAACGAATGGCCTCGTGCGCGACCTGTTCGTTCTCGTCGCGGACGAGGGTCGCCAGCAGATCGAGAAACGCGTCTGGCACGAGGGCCATGAGCCGCGCCGCCTCGGCGCGCTCGCGGATGCCGTTCGGCCCCCGGCGCTCGGACCATCGTCTCGAGCAGCGCGCGCGCCGCGTCGAGATTCTGCGCCGGTCCTGGTGAGGCCAGGAAGGCCGCCATCCCCGCGCGAATTGAAAAATCCTCGAAGTCGCCGAGCTTCTGAATCTGCGACAACGGATCGACGTGCATCTCCCGGGTCAGATAGAGGAGCGCCTCGGTCCGCACGCCCAGATCGGGATCCTTGAGCATCTCGACCGTCGTCGAGCCGATCTCGCGATCGCCGGCCGTGCGCAGCAGCGACAGCGCCCGCCGCCGGATGTCGGCTTCCGGATGCAGGAGGAGCGAGCGCAGTGCCGGTTGCCAGCTGCGCGCCTGCTGCACCTCGAGCAATCCGAGCGCATAGCGGACCTCCGACGCGTCGCCGGCCGCGAGCTTCGCGCGCAGCGCCTCGGCCGCCGATTTTTCGATCGTGGTCGATGCCGCGCGCTCCGTATCGAGGCGGTGGCGGTGGATGCTCTCGTGAATCGTCCGGACATATTCGGTCCGCAAGCGCCACGCCACGCCGATCCAGATCAGGATGAACACCAGGTTGATCGCCGCCGTGCCGCGCAGCCCGAGGCCGAGCCCGGGAATGAAGCCGAAGAAGCCCTGGGTCGCGAGCCCGAGGAGCACCGCTCCTAATCCGTCGGCCACGCGGTTGCCGACGATGTCGATCGCGTTCTTGAGCGGGACGCGCTGAGCCGGGGGGATCGGCAGATACAGCAGCTCGTAGCTCGCCTTGTCGACCGAGAAGCGGAAGCCCTGATCGAAGGCATTCGTCAGGAGCACCGTCCATATGGCCGGGATCAGCCAGATGAGCGCCGTGCCGAAACCGAGCGCGATGTGGCAGGACGAGGACGGTGACCGCAATGCCGAAGCGGCGGAGCGCCGGGCCGGTCACGAGCAACTGCAGGAGAAAGCTGACAGTACCCAGCGTGAGATTGAACGTGCCGAAGAATCGCGTCAGGCCGGTGGCGTCGCCGGCGAACCGCTCGTCGGCCACGAGGCTCAGCTGAAACGCGGTCCACTGGGTCGCGATCGCCACGAGAAAGACCAGCGCGGTCATGAGCCTGGAGGTACGGGCTGGCCGCGATCTGGCGGATCGCGTCCTTGATCGGATCGCGGCTCGGTGCGTGCAAGCGCACCACCTTCTTGCGGGGGAGACGCGTGTTGGCGATCGACACGATGACCGCGGCCAGCCCGATCAGCGCCGCCAGCACCAGCAGCATGTTGACCGCGCCGCCGACCGGTTCGACCAGGTAGCGCGCAAGGACGCCGCCGGTGATCGCGCCAAACGACGCGCCGGCGCCAATCAGCCCGAACAGCCGTTTGGCCTGCCGCGTGTCGAAGAGCGAGTTCGCAAAGCTCCACGCCTGCACCGGCGCGATGATCCCGAAACAGTTGACCCAGACGAAGAACACCCCCGACAGCATCTTGAACGGGTAGAACCGGAACGCCAGCCAGAACAGCAGCACGTTGGCGCCGAAGAACAGCAGCGTGGCGACAGTGACCAGGCGGCCGCCGACGCGGGCGACGGCGCGGGTGTAGAGCGGCACGAACAGCGACAGCGCGATTGGCACCGCGCCATAGACGTAGACGAGCGAGTACGGACCGTATTCCTCGAGGAAAAGACCGTTCCGAATCGGTTTGGCCAGCAGGAACGAGGCGACGACGACGGCGATGTAGAGGAAGGTGAGAAGGACCGACAGACCCTCGCCCGGCCTGACGTCGAGGAACCGGCGCAACCGCAGCAGCATGGGTTCCCGGGCAGTTTACTTCAGTTTCTGCATCGCATAGGCTGTGCCGATATGTCGCTTCTTCATCGGGTGCTCGGGCGCATCGTCGACGTACGTCGCGAAGAAACCGTCGACGATGCTGCTGATGTTCGCCTACTCCTTCCTGGCGATGACGGCGTACAACATCATCCAGCCGCTGACCCGCTCGAAGCTGATCGCCAGCCTGGGCGCCGTGAACGTGCCGTGGGTCATCTTCGGCGTCCGGCCTGTTCATCGGCGTGCTGATGCTCGGCTACACGCGGCTCGTGCAGCCTGCTTGCCCCGCCGCTGGGCGCTGCCGATCACGCAGGCCGGCATGGCCGCGACTGATGATCGTGTTCTGGGCGCTCTTCCAGAGCGGCCGGCGACTGGGTGTCGGTCGCGTTCTATGTCTGGGGCGTGCATTCTCGGCATCCTGCTGATCAGCCAGTTCTGGACGCTGGCCAACGGCATCTACGACCCGCGCCAGGCGAAGCGGCTGTTTGGGTTCATCGGCGGCGGCGTGATGCTCGGCGGCATGACGGGCGCGCTCCTGACCGGCCACGATCATCGAGACGGTCGGCGCGAACACCCTGCTGCTGTGGAGCGCCGCCACGCTCGCTCGCCTGCATGGCCATCGTCTCGATCGATTCTCGGGCGCGAGAGCGCAGGCCGGCGCAGGTCGGCGCGGCGGCGGCGACGAAGAGCGTGGCGTCAGCCTCGCGCGCGCATTCGCGCTGCTCCGCGACGTCGAAGCAGATTCAGCTGATCGCGGCGGTGATCAGTTTCGGGTCGCTCGGCGCGCTGCTGCATCGACCAGCAGGTGAACATGGCGGCCGAGGTGTTCAAGGGCGCCGGGCAGGAAGATTCGATCGGCGGCGTTCCTCGCGCAGATCCGCTTCTATATCGTCGCTCGCCGCGTTCGTGATCCAGGTCTGGATGACGCCACGCATTCATCGGTATCTCGGCATCGGCTTCGCCCTCCTTATCCTGCCGACCAATCTCGCCGCCACGGCGGCGCTCGATCCTGGTGAACAAAGTCCTCTGGGCCCCGGCCGTGGCGCGCGTGGTCGACCAGTCCTTCCGCTACTCAGTCGACAAGACGACCCGCGAAGTCCTGTTCCTTCCGCTGCCCGTCGGAGCTGCGCCAGGAAGTGAAGCCGTTTGTGGACGTCACGGTCGATCGGCTGTCGCGAGGGCTCGGCGGCGCTGTTGATGCTCGTGCTGATTCAACCTTGGGGCTTCGGCGCTCGCGTGGTATCAGCTCAGCTTCGTCAGCCTCGGGCTGGCCATCGTGTGGTATTTCGTGGCGTTCGGCGCGCAAGCGCGAATACCTGGCCTCGTTCCGGCGCAGCATCGCCACCGGCGTGGTCAAGGCGGAGGAACTGCGGCTGAGCGGATCGGAGCTCTCGACGGTCGAAACGCTCGTGCAGGAGCTGGCGCACCCCGATCCGGCGCGGGTCATCTACGCCATCGACGTCCTCGAGTCGCTCGACAAGCGCAATCTCGTGACGCCGCTGCTGCTCTACCACGAGTCGCCGAAAGTCCGCCGGCGCGCGCTGGCGGCGCTTGGCGACGTGCGCAGCGACATCGCGCAGCAGTGGATCCCGCACATCCGCCGCATGCTCGGCGACGGCGACGCGGGCGTCCGCGCCGCCGCGATTGGGGCGTTGTCGTCGATCAGCCATGAAGATGCCGCGTCGTTCGCGCGCCCGCTCCTCGCCGATCCCGATCCGCGCATCCGGGCGACGGCGGCCGTGGCCATGACGGCGAGCTCGCGCCCGGAGGATGTCGACCAGGCCGAATCGACGCTGCTCGATCTCACGAGCGACTCCAGTGACTCGGCCAGAGCCGCGCGCCGAGATGTCGCGATCGCCATCCGTCAGATCGCCGACCCGCGGTTCCGTCGTCTGCTGATTCCTCTCTTGTACGATTCGGCGCCAGAAGTCGCGGACGAGGCGATGGAAAGTGTTCATGCGTCGAAGGTCCAGGGCGTCGACGACTTCATTTTCGTCCCCACGCTCGTCTCGCTCCTGAGAAACCGCCGGCTCAAGGGCCGCGCCCGCGCGGCGCTCGTCGGCTACGGCGAGCCGGTCGTCGACTCGCTGGCCTTCTTCCTCAGGGATCCCGAAGAGGACATCTGGGTGCGCCGGCATATTCCCGGCACGCTCGCGCAAATCCCGGCGCAGAAAACGATCGACGTCCTCGTCTCGGCGCTCGACGAGCGCGACGGCTTCATCCGCTACAAGGTGGTGTCGGCGCTCGAGCGGCTGCGGCGCGAACATCCCGAGTTCACCCTCAAAGACGAGCCGGTCGAGAAGCTCGCGATCCAGGAAGGCGCGGCGCTACTTCAATTTCCTGTCGCTTCACGACAACCTCTTCGGCAAGGAGAAGCTGAAGGCCGATTCGCTCCTGTCCCAGGGCCTGCTCGAGCAGATGACGCGGCTCCGCAACCGGATCTTCAAGCTGTTGACGCTCGTCCACCCGCCCTGCCGACATCGACGCGGCGCGGTGGACGCTCGAGCACGGCGACTCGCGCGCGCGTTCGAGCGCGTCGGAATACCTCGACAACCTCCTCTCGAGCGCTCTCCGCAAGCAGGTGCTGCCGGTGCTCGAGGACATGCCGCGCGAAGAACGCGTGCGTCGCGGCAACGTGCTCCTCAAGACGCGCCCGCGTGACGTCGAGGAAACGCTCCTGCAACTCATCAACGACGACGACCCCGTCACCGCGGCGGCGGCGATCGACGTCGTGCGCGAGCAGAAGATGTGGAGCCTCGCCGACGACGTCGAGCACGTGCTGGCGCACCGGGACGTGAAGGACTGGTATGTGTTCGAGGCGGCGTCGTGGACGCTCGCCGAGCAGCGGATGCCGGCCGAGCGCCGCCGCGAGCTGTGGCTCGAACCGCTGCCGGCCGCCGAGCTCGCGGGGCGTCTGCGGCGCCTCCCGCTCTTTGCATCCGTCAGCGTCGACGAGCTCTTCCGGATGGCAAGCGCGTCGCGGCAGGTCCGTCACGAAACGGGGAGCGTGCTGGCGCAGGAAGGCTCGGTCCCGTCGAGCATTCACATCCTGCTCGACGGACGCGTCACGGTCGCGGGACGCGACGCGGCGCCGTCGACCGTCGACGCGCCGTCGGCGCTCGGCTTCGTGGAGGCGATGGCGGGCCTGGCGATGCCGGAAACGAATCGAACGAGCGGCTCGGCGGTCACGCTGGCGCTGACGGTCGACGAGCTGCGCACGCTCCTCGCCGACAACACCGACCTCGTGAGTGGTCTCTTCGCGACGCTGGCCGAGCGGTCCGACGAATCCGATCTTCCGGTGCGCCCGACGCAGGCTGCGGGCGAGCTCGAACAGCTCGCGAGCGGCGGGCTGACGGCCATCGATCGCGTGTTCGCGCTTCAGTACGTGCCGCTCTTCCGCCGCGTCTCGGCCGACGAGATGCAGCATCTCGCAACCGTCGCGGCGCCAGTGAAGATGGCCGCCGGGTCCGTCCTCTTTCCAGAGTCCGCGCCGCCGGCGCTCTGGCTGCTATTGACGGGTGAAGTGGTGCTCGAGAGCTCGACCGGACAGCCCGCGGTCACCGCGCGCGGCGGCGACATCATTGGCTCGATCGATACGATGGCGGGCCGAAGCCTGGGACGCTCGGCCAAGGTCATCAGGGGCGGAGTCGCGCTCAGGATCGACCGCGAAGACCTGTTCGATCTGCTCGCCGAGCGCCCGGATCTGCTGCGGCAGATGTTCGCCGGGATGTTCAAGCGCGAGCGGCCGCTGGCCGCAGCCGCGGCTGGCTAGCTGGGGCAGATCTCGATTTTCTCGTCCAGGATCGACTTAGTCGGGTCCGAGAAAATCGAGAGCTGACCCCGGGTAGAGCTACTTGGCCGCCGCCTGAGCTTTACGGTCCATCTCCTGCTGGCCGCGCAGGATGCTGCACCACTGCTTGTGCTCGGCGATGGGCATGCCGCATTCCACACAGACGCGGATCCGCTGTTTTGGCTCGGATTTCTTCGAAAAAAGCTTCGACAAGAAGGACATGATGACCACAGCTCCGAGGATACGGGGCGCCAACACGCCGCCCATCACAGGTATGAGACGGAGAAAGCGGCCCTGAGGTTTGCAGAAACTTCCCAAGGCTCGAAGTTATCTCACAGCCTCGATCCGTGTTGTCCGTGTAATCCGCGGCCCTAATCAGATCCGTCGGCCCGGCCGACCGAGACCTGGCGCTCGCCCTCAGCGTCTTCTTCATCGCCTCCACCCGCACGAGCCACGGGTTGCAGCACACTTCGCAGTCCTGCACGAAACTGCCGTGGACGTCCGGCTCGACGAAGATTTCGACTTCCTCGCCGCAGTAAGGGCACGTTACAAGAAAGTTACCGGACACGGGACTCTACTTGACGCCAAAACAGTAGACCGAGCTCCGGGTACGGACGTAGATGCGTCCGCCGCTCAGGGCTGGTGTCGCGTGGATCTCCTCGCCGAGATCGTTGACTTCCATGACCTCCCACGCTCCAGCTGCCTTCAGCACGGTGACCTTGCCTTCAGTGTTGGCGAGGAAGACTTTGCCCTCAGCGGCGACGGGTGACGCGTAGTATTCGCCCAACGCGCCAGGGCTCCGCCCTTCCTTGAGCGTGCGGCCAGTGGCGGGATCGATACTGGTCACGATTCCTCCCGTCTTCACCAGATACAGGACGTTCTCGTACAGCAGCGGCGCTGGAATGTAGGGGAGATTTTTCTGAAAGCGCCACTGAACCGCTGACGCGTCCAGCTTCCCTCGAGCGGCTCCGGGACGGACGGCGATGGCGCCATACTCTCCCGTCCCGAGGTTTCGGGTCGTGTTCCATTCCGCGTCGGTAATCACGCCGTCGCCATCGATGTCGACCCAGCCGAAGTGCTCTCCCATCTCCTTGTCGGCGAGGAACTCCGCCTGCGAGAGGCGCCGATCCTTGTTGGTGTCGTACTTGTCCAGCGATTGCGTCGAAGGTCGGCAGCGTCGGCTCGCTGGAGCCCGTTGTGGACATGTAGAGCGTGTCGCCGTGCGCGACGGGAGTGCCCATCGAGCCACTCGAGCCGATCGGTATCCACCACTGAGGCTCGCCGGTGTCGAGCGCATAGGAGTCGAGCCGCGTCGTGCCGAGGACGACGAGCTGTGCCGGGCCAGCGGTAGGCTGGAATACCATGGGCGTGGCCCATCCTTCCACAGCCATCGCGCGCTCCTGCCTCCAACGCTGACGGCCGGTCTTGCGATCGAGTGCGATGAGAAAAGAGCCGCTGCGCTGGTCGCAGAGCAGCACCACGAGATCCCCTGTGATGATCGGCGACGCAGACATGCCGTAGAAGCTCTTGAACGGTCCCAGTGGCAACGTCCATCGGTCCTTGCCGTCGGGCGTGAAGGCTGCCAGACCGAAATCGGCGAAGAAGACAACGACGCCGTCATCGTCTGCCGCGGCGGTTGGCGACGCCGGGTCGTTCGCGTGATACACCTTCTGCGCGTGTGCGCGCCGGAGCTCCCGTCGCCAGAGCTCGCGCCCCGTCGCGGCATCGAGCGCAATCGTCAGAAGTTGGTCGCCTTCGCTGGCAGTCAGGTACACGTGTCCGCCAGCGATCACCGGAGACGATTGCCCGTAGGGCGCCGCGATTTTCCAGATGACGTTGCGGGACGGCGAGAACACGACGGGATAGTTTGCCCCCGGCGCGATCCCCGACCCGTTCGGCCCGCGGAATTGCGGCCATTGGGCGTGGGTGTCGGTTGCGCCTGCGGCAAGCAGGCCCGCAAACAGGCAGGCACCCACGACGGGTTGAATGGCAATCGTGAAACTGGAGACACGCGCTGTACGCAGCCGCTGAGAGATAGACATGGTGGGCGGATGGTAGCACTGCAATTCGATCGAGCGCGGCATTTTTGATCAGCTGCGCGCGCCGAGGACACAATGCCTCGGTATGCTACGCTTTTCGTCCGAATCCTTCCATGCGCACCACCATTTTCAGGCCAATCCTCGGACTGACCGTCATCCTGGCCATCAGCCCGGCGCTCGGCGCCTTCGGTGACTCCGGGCACCGCGTCATCGGACGCGTCGCCGAAATCCACCTGCAGAACTCCCGCGCGCTGGCGGAGGTCCGCAAGGTTCTGCGTCCCCAGGAAACGCTCGCGGATGCCACCGTCTGGCCCGACACGATCAAGAACCCGCTCTACGAGGACGGCGACACGCCGCTCTTCCGGCTGGCGCATCCGGCCCACGACACCTATCACTACACGAACGTCGCGTTCCAGGTGCCGCGCTACGACTTGTCGCTCCCCGGCGCGCGCACGACCGACATCGTCCAGATCATGCGCGAGTGCACGCGCGTCCTCCGCGGCACGTCGAAGGTGTTCACGCCGCGCGAAGCCCTCAGGATGCTCGCCCACCTCGTCGGCGACGTGCACCAGCCGCTGCACTCGGGCAACTCCTTTATCAACGCGTCGGGCGCTCTCCGCTTCGTGCTGCCGGAAGGCCCGACCGGCTGGCGCAGCACCACCGGCGGCAACGCGCTCCTCTACGGGCCCCAGGATCGCTTCAACCTCCATTCCTACTGGGACACGCACATCGTCAACCTGGCGATGCAGCAAGACGATGTGGCGACGTATGCGGCACGGCTCGTCAAGGAGGTGCCGGTCGCGCCGGACTGGACGTCTCCGGGCGACCCCGACACGTGGCCGGAACGATGGACGAACGACTCGCTCGTCTACGCGAAGGAAGCCCACCAGGACATCCGGCTCACGACCTACCTCGGGCCGGACGACGCCGGCCGGGTGCCGCATCGGTGGCGCATCGAACAACCCGCCGGGTACGACGAACGGTCGCGGGCCGTGATCCGCATCCAGCTCGCCAAGGGAGGCTACCGGCTGGCCGCCATTCTGAAAGCGATCTGGCCTTGAGGTTCTGCGAGAACCTGTAGAATCAGCCTCGCCTCATGCCCCTGTCCGATGGCACGCGCCTCGGCCCCTACGACATCCTCGCGCCGCTCGGCGCGGGCGGCATGGGGGAGGTGTATCGCGCGACGGACACCAGGCTGAAGCGCCAGGTCGCGGTGAAGATCCTGCCCGCGGCGCTCGCGGCCGACCCTGACCGGCTGGCGCGCTTTCAGCGCGAAGCCGAAGTCCTCGCCTCGCTCAATCACCCACACATCGCGGCCATCTACGGGCTCGAAGACGCGGACGGCGTGAAGGCGCTCGTGATGGAGCTCGTCGAGGGCCCGACCCTCGCCGACCGCATTGCGCAGGGGCCGATTCCGATCGACGAGGCGCTGGCGATCGCGAGACAAATCGCCGAAGCGCTGGAAGCGGCGCACGAGCAAGGCATCATCCATCGCGATCTGAAGCCGGCCAACATCAAAGTGCGGGAGGACGGCACCGTGAAGGTGCTGGACTTCGGGCTGGCGAAGCTCACGGAGGCCGGGAGCGGGTCGGGATGGACGGGACGATCCGTCACAATCCCCGACCCTGACGAGCCCCGCCGCGATGACCGGGATGGGCATGATCCTCGGTACGGCGGCCTACATGTCGCCGGAGCAGGCGCGCGGGCGGGCCGTGGACAAGCGCACCGACATCTGGGCCTTTGGCGCCGTGCTCTACGAGATGCTGACCGGCGCGCGCGCGTTCGACGGGGAAGACATCACCGAGGTGATCGCCGCAGTCGTGAAGACGACGCCGAACTGGACGGCGCTTCCCGCCGACGTCCCGCCCCACGTCGTCACCCTCATCCAGCGATGCCTCGAGAAGGATCGGAACGCGCGCATCGGCGACATCGCCGTCGCACGATTCCTGCTGGCGGACCACGCGACACTCGTGCCGCCCCGACCGCAGCCACGCACGTCGCGAGCGCAGCGGCGCCACGCTGGCGTCAGACGACTGCCGTGGGTCGTCGCCGCGCTGCTGGTCGGTACGTTGATTGGGTGGCTTCTTCCCCGACGGCCGGCCGGCGCGCCGCCCGTGACGCATCTGCAGATGAGCGTGCTGCCGGCGGACAAGCTCGTGGGCTCGAACGGGTCTGGCCGGCCCTGCTCGCACCGCCATGGCGCTCTCGCCCGACGGCCGACTGGTGGTGTTCGTGCGGCACGCGAGGCACGGTGACGCAACTGTATGTTCGTGGACTCGATCACGCCGAGGCGACGCCTTCCAGGGGACCGAAGGCGCGCATCGGGCCGTTCTTTTCGCCCGACGGCGCGTGGATCGGATTCTGGGCCGGCAACAAGATCAAGAAGGTGCCGGCCGCGGGAGGGCCGCCCGCCACGATCTGCGAGCGTGCCGGAAGGAAGTAGCTGGGGTGCGAGCTGGGGAGAGGACGGCACCATCTTCTTCGCTGGCCAGGCGGGCATCTCCAAAGTGTCTTCGGCCGGGGGAACAGCCAGCCACGGTCACCACGCCCGATGCCGTCAAGGGCGAGCGTCATCTGCTGCCGCAACGCGCTGCCCGGTGGAAGAGCGCTCCTGTTCACGACCATGACCTCCGACGATGGGAGACGGCGAATGTCGTCCTGCAGTCGCTCGACACCGGCGAGCGGCGCGTCCTCATTCCAGGAGGCGCCGACGCCCGCTATGTCAGCACGGGGCACCTTGTGTACATGAAGACCGGCACGTTGATGGCCGTGCCCTTCGACGTCCGATCGCGGCAGGTGACCGGCGCGCCGGTGGCGCTTGATCGAGGGCGTCATGCAAGGGGTCAACGCACCCAACGGCGCCGACGAAACCGGAGCGGGACAGTTCGCGGTGTCCGCCTCCGGGACCCTGCTCTACGCCGCCGGTGGCATCAGTCCGATTCGCGAAAGCTCGTTGGTGTGGGTCGATAGAACAGGCGCCGCGCAGCCACTGGCGGCCGCGCCGGCCGGCCCGTATCTGTCTCCGCGTCTTTCGCCCGATGGACAGAGAGTCGCGGTGAACGTCAGACGCGGGGCGAGCCGAACCACCGACGTCTGGGTGTACGACGTGCGTCCGCGGTGCACCCACGCGGCTGACCTTCGATGGGGACAACAGGCGCGCCCATCTGGTCTCCCGACGGCAAGCGCCTCGTCTACGGGGCAAGTACCACCAGCGCCAACAATCTCTATGCGATCAACGCGGACGGCAGCGGCAAGCCCGAGCGCCTCACGACCAGCGACTCAGCTGCAGATGCCGTCTTCATGGGCGTCCGCCGCAACGTGATCGCGTTCCTGCAGCGACCGGGTCTGGGAGGCGGTTCTACCGGAATCTGGGTTCTTCCATCGGAGGGCGACCGCAAGCCGACGGTTGTTCCTCGAATCTCGTTTCAACCTGACGCATCCGGAGTTCTCACCCGACGGGCACTGGATAGCGTACGTGTCCAACGAGTCCGGGACGGCTGAGGTGTATGTGCAGCCCTACCCTGGTCCGGGCGAGAAGATCCGGATCTCGACGGCCGGCGGAATCAGAGCCGATCTGGACCGCGAATGGCCGGGAACTGCTCTACCGACGCCGACACCGGTTCGAGGCCAGCAGTTTTTCTCGGCGGCGATCCGCTCCCTGTCTCCGTTCCGGCCGACACGCCTCGCCTGCTGTTCGAGTTCAGGCCCCGTGAGGACGCATTCGACGACGCCCATCCGAAGCTGGGAGTGTCAGCGCCGACGGCCAGCGGTTCCTTCTGCTGCGATCCATTGAATCGACGGACAAGCCGGTCACCATGATGCACGTCGTGCTGAACTGGGCCGAAGAGTTGAAGCGCCTCGTGCCGGCGAAGTAGCCGTCGCTCACACCGGCGCGATGGGTGGTCGCATACCCGCGAGCTGACAGCTGCAGCTGAGCTGACAGCTGAGCTAGCTGACAGCTGAGCTAGCTGATAGCTGATAGCTGATAGCTGTATACTAAGGCTTCCTACATATAGGGAGCCTGTCGTTCATGTTCAGTTCCGAGCTCAAAAAGGGCAGCACCGAGATGCTCGTCCTTTCCCTCCTCGAGTCGCAGCCGCGCCACGGCTACGAAATCGGCAAGCTGATCGAGTCGCGGTCGGGCGGACGGCTGACCTTCGCGCTGCCGACGCTCTATCCCACGCTCCTGCGGCTCGAGAACCGCGGCTGGATCAAAGGCCGCTGGGTCGAGAAGGCCGGTCAACGAGAACGCTGCTTCTATCGTCTGACCTCCGAAGGGCGGCGCGTGCTGGCCGAACGGCAGGACAACTGGAGAGCCTACGTCGCCGCCGTCAACGAGGTCATGGGGACGTAACCGTGCGCGACTGGCAGGCGTTTGTCCGCTCCCACTTCAAGCTGCCCAACCTTGCGCCCGAGCGCGAGGCACGCATCGTCCGCGAGTTGGCCGCGCAGCTCGAGGACTTCTACCGCGAAGCCATCGCCGGCGGCTCGAGCGAGGCCGAAGCCGACGCGCACGCGTGCCGGCAGATCCGTGACTGGGATCGGATGGCGCAAGACGTCTGGATGGCGGACCGCCGCAACGCCAGGCCGAGTTACGAACGGATCATCGAACCGCGACTCGAGCGCCTCAGCCAGCCGCAGGCGCGACCGACCGCAACCGGAGGAGGACTGTTGATGTTTGCCAACATCGTGCGCGACACGCGCTACGCGATCCGTCAGCTGCTGCGCGCGCCGGGATTCACCGTCGTCGCGATTCTCACGCTCGCGCTCGGCATCGGCGCGACGAGCGCCATCTTCAGCGTCGTCAACGGAGTGCTCCTTCGGCCACTCGCCTATCCCAATCCGGATCGCATCGTGCGGCTGAACGAGCTGGTGCCGACGTATCGGGCGATTCTCGGTCGCTCCCGCAACGTTCCTCGACTGGCGTCAGCAGAACACCGTGTTCTCGCAGATCGTGGCCATGAATTCGACCGGGGCGACACTGGTCTCCTCGACGGGCGCCGAGCGGATCGCCGGCGGCCTCGTCTCCTGGGACACGTTCGACCTGCTGCAGGTCTCGCCTGCGCTCGGCCGGTCATTCCGCGCGGAAGAAGACGCGCCGGGAAAAGACGACGTCATCATCCTCAGCCACGGCATGTGGCAGCGGCGGTTCGGCGGCGACCCCGCCATCCTCGGCAAAAGCGTGACGCTCAGCGGCACGCCGGTGACGGTCATCGGCGTGATGCCGGCGGGATTCTCGTTCATCGCTGACGCCGAATTCTGGCGGCCGCTGGCGCTCCCCGCCAATCCATCGCGCGGCGGGCACTATCTCGGAGTGATTGCCCGATTGAAACCGGGTGTGACCGCCGAGCAGGCGGGCGCAGAGATCAAGACCATTTCCGAGCGGCTGGCCGTGCAGTATCCCGACACGAGCGCGAACGAGTCAGCCGAAGTCCTCGGCCTGCAGGACAGCATCGTCGCGGGCATCCGGCCGGCGTTGTTGACGCTCCTGGCCGCGGTCGGGGTCGTGATCCTGATCGCCTGCGCCAACGTCGCCAACCTGCTGCTCGTGCGCGCCTCGGTGCGCGGGAAAGAAATCGCGATCAGAACCGCGCTCGGCGCCGGCCGCGGGCGGCTGGTGCTTCAGATGCTCTCCGAGAGCCTCGTCCTCGCCCTGGCCGGCGGCGCGGTGGGCCTGCTGCTGGCGTATCTGGCCATCGACCCGATCCAGAAGCTGAGCGCGGGCAGCATCCCGAGGGTGGCCGAGATCAGGATCGACGGCTCGGTGCTGCTCTTCGCGCTCCTGGTGTCGCTCGCGACGGGGATTCTCTTTGGCCTCGCGCCGGCCTGGCAGGCGTCGCGCAGCACGATTGGCTCGGTGCTCAAGGAGGGCGGCCGATCCTCGACGTCCTCGAGCGGACGATGGATGCGGAATGCGCTGCTCGTCGCCGAAGTCGCGATGTCGATCGTGCTCCTTGTCGGCGCGGCGCTGCTCCTGCGCAGCTTCGCGCGGCTGACGAGCGTCGACCCCGGCTTCAAGCCCGAGCACGTCCTCGCGTTCCGCGTCGCGCTGCCCACTGCCGCGTATACCGACGAACAGCAACGCGCCGCCTTCTTCGCCAGGCTGCTCGAGGGGCTCGACGCGCTCCCCGAGGTCACCTCGGCGGGAGCGACGCAGACGCTGCCGATGCGGGGCGACTACGTCCTGTCTTTCACCATCCAGGGGCAGCCCGCGCCAAAGCCGAACGAAGGCCCGTCCGCCAACTTCCGCGTCGCCAGCCCGAACTACTTCCAGACGCTCGGCATCCCGCTGCTGCGGGGACGCACCTTCACCGATCGCGACCAGGCCAAGTCCCCCATGGTGGCCATCGTCGATCAGAAGTTCGTCGATCGTCATTTTCCAGACCGCGATCCGATCGGCCAGGGCATCGACATCGGCAACGGCAGCGACGGCTTCTACGAGATTGTCGGCGTGGTTGGCAGCATCCGCCTGGCCAACCTGGAAACGAATCCCGCGCCGACGATGTACGTGCCGTTCAACCAGGATCCGTTCAGCGGCGCCTGGGTCGTCGCGCGGACCGACGGCGATCCGACGGCGCTCTCCGCGGCTGTCCGCCAGACCGTCCAGCGCATCGATCCAACGCTTCCGGCGTTTGCCATGACCGCGCTCACGACGGTCGTCAGCGACTCGGTCGCCGAGCGGCGGTTCTCGATGCTGCTGCTCGGGCTGTTCGCAGGCATCGCGCTCTTCCTCGCGGCGGTCGGCCTCTATGGCGTGGTCGCGTACGCGGTGAGTCAGCGCACGCAGGAGATCGGGCTGCGGATGGCGATTGGCGCGCAGCGCGGCGATGTGCTTCGGATGGTCGTCGGCGGCGGGATGAAGCTCGCCGTCGTCGGTGTCGCGCTCGGCATCGCGTGCGCGCTCGCGCTCGCGCAACTGGTCGCCGCGATGCTCTACGAAGTCACACCCTTCGATCCAGCGAGCTACTCGGCGACGGCGCTGGTGCTGCTGGCGGTTGCGGCGCTCGCCTGCTACGTCCCGGCGCGCCGCGCGATGCGCGTGGACCCCATCGTCGCGCTGAGACAGGAGTGAGCGGCTCAGGGCTCAGGGATCAGGGCTCAGGAGACCTTCGAGCGCTTACTCGAAGCGTCGTTGAACCGTCTGATCGGACGATCCCTGAGCCTTGAGCCCTGAGCCCTGAGCCCTGACCATGTCGCTCCGGCTATAATCCAGCCCTGGTGTCCGACAAACAGGTTTCTCACTACCGCATTGGCGCAGAAATCGGCCGCGGCGGGATGGGCGTGGTCTACTCCGCTCACGACACGCGGCTCGGGAGGGCGGTGGCGATCAAGACGCTGCCGCCCGGAGCGACCGCGGATCCTGACCGCCATCGCCGCTTCATCCAGGAAGCCCGCGCCGCCTCCGCCCTCAACCATCCGAACATCGTCACCATCCACGACATCGACGAGGACAACGGGACGACGTTCATCGCGATGGAGCTGGTGGACGGCACGCGGCTGGACCGGCTGATTGCGCAGGGGCCGATGCCCGTCCCGACGGCGCTCGAGTACGCGGCGCAGGTCGCCTCGGCGCTCGAGGCCGCGCACGGCAGCGGCATCGTGCATCGGGATATCAAGCCGGCGAACATCCTGATCACCCGCGACGGCCGCGCCAAGGTGCTCGACTTCGGGCTCGCGAAGCTCGTCGAGCGCGATGAGGCCAAGGACACGATGACCGGGCTCGACACAACGCCCGGGCTGATCATGGGTACGGCTGCCTATATGTCTCCGGAGCAGGCCGAGGGCCAGCCGGTGACGGCACGGTCGGACATCTTCTCGCTCGGCGCCGTCCTCTACGAAATGCTCTCGGGCCGCCGGCCGTTCGCCGGCAACTCGGATCTCGGGCTCATCACCGCTATCCTCCGAGACCAGCCACCGGCACTGCGCAGCTTGCGCCCGGATCTGCCGCCCGATGTCCAGGCGATTGTCGATCGGTGCCTCGCCAAGAGTCCTGACGCCCGCTACGCGGATGCGCGAACGCTCAAGAAAGACCTCGACGCGGCCCATGCGAAGTTGACCCGGCCCGCCGAGCAGACCTGGCGCAGGCCGGCGGTGTTGATTCCCGTCGCGCTCGTGCTCCTCGCCGCCGCGGCGTTCGGAACCTGGCAGACCGTCCAGGCTCGGCGGCTCCGATGGGCTCAGCAGGTGGCGATTCCGGAGATCGAGCGCCTGGAGATGACCGACGTCACGCTCGACGCGGTCCGCCTGGCGCGGCAGGCGGCGCGATACGCGCCCGAGGACATCAATCGCCTGCAACAGTCCTGGTATCCGTTCAATCTCGAGACCGAACCCACCGGGGCGCGCGTCGAGATCAGGAACTACATGGACACCAGCGGGACGTGGGAACCCCTCGGTGAAACACCGCTGACCGGGCAGTTCCTGCCGTTCGGGTTCTTTCACGTGCGCGTGTCCAAGGCTGGCTATGCACCCGCCGAGATCACCATGGCCGCCGCCAATCCCCGTCACATGACGCTGACGCCCGAGGCGGCGGCGCCGCCGCGCATGGTGCTCATCACGCCGCCTGGCAACGTTTACGCGGTTGGCGTCGCGAAGCAGGTCGCGCTTCCCGACTATTGGCTCGACAAGTTCGAAGTCACCAACGCCGAGTTCAAGCAGTTCGTCGATGCCGGCGGTTATCGGGACGCGAAATTCTGGAAGGACATCTTCCGCGAGGGAACTCGGACGCTGACACTCGAGCAGGCGAGCGCCCGATTCCTCGATTCAACCGGACGCCCGGGACCCGCCACCTGGCAGCTGGGAAGTTATCCCGAAGGGCAGGCGGACTTCCCGGTCGGCGGCATCAGCTGGTTCGAGGCCCGTGCCTACGCGCAGTTTGTCGGCAAGCGCCTGCCGACGATCTATCACTGGTATCGCGCCGCCAATCCCGAAGACCTGTTTGCCGACATCCTCCGGGTCAGCAATTTCGACAGCCGTGGACCCGTGAAAGTTGGCGAACGGGCCGGGCTCGGTCCGTGGGGCACACTCGATATGGCCGGCAACGTCAAGGAGTGGTGCGCGAACGGCGCAAACGACGAGAGCATGCGCTACATCCTCGGCGGCGGGTGGAACGAGCCGAACTATCGGTACACCGAGGCCGATGCGCGGAATCCATGGGAGCGCGCGCCAACCTTCGGCGTCAGGTTGATGAAGGACCGCGAGGAACGACCTGCTGGCGTCATCGATGACACGACCGCACCGATCGCGCAGGTCTATGGGGATCCCAAGAGCGTCGTGCCTGTCTCCGATGCGCTCTTCGAGGTGTATCGGCGCTTCTACACCTACGATCGCTCGGCGCTGGCCGCGAAGACCGAAGCCGTCGACGACACGCCTCCCTACTGGCGAGTGGAGACCGTCAGCTTCGCGGCGGCGTACGGGAGTGAACGGGTGCCGGCGCGCCTCTTCCTGCCGAAGAACGCGACGCCGCCCTATCAGACGGTCGTGCTCTTCCCGAGCGCGTATGCGCTCAGCGCTGGTTCGAGCAACCGGCTCGACCTCGAGCGCTTCGACTTCATCATCCGCAGCGGTCGCGCGCTGCTCTACCCCGTCTACCAGGGCACGTTCGAGCGGCGACTGCCCCTCACCGGCCTCCCGAACGCGCGACGCGACATGCAGGTGCAGCAGGCGAAGGACTTCTTTCGCGCCGTCGACTATCTCGAGACGCGTCCGGACATCGACATGACGCGGTTGGGTTACTACAGCCTGAGCATGGGCGCCTACTTCGGGCCGATTCCCGTCTCGCTCGAGCCGCGGATCAAAGCCGCCGTGTTCGCGTCGGCGGGCATGCGCTACAACTATCCGCCGGAGATCCAACCCGCCAACTTCGCGCCGCAGGTCAAGGTCCCGGTCCTGATCATCAACGGCCGAAATGACTTCCAGAACCCGCCCGCGTCCCCTGCGCGTCTCCTCGAGCTCCTCGGCACGCCTGCGGACAAGAAGAAGCTGGTCATGCTCGATGGCGGGCACGTCCCGAACGACATGCTCTCAGTCATCAAGAACGTGCTCGACTGGTACGACACCTACCTCGGACCCGTGAAGTGACCGCCCGTACGGTGAGAAGACGACGCGAGCGCTGATCCCGAGCCATGCCACTCACCAGCGGCACGCGCCTCGGCGCCTACGAAATCATCAGCACGCTCGGCGCGGGTGGCATGGGCGAGGTCTACCGCGCGCGTGATGCCCGGCTCGACCGTCAGGTCGCGATCAAGGTCCTTCCCGACGCGGTCGTGGACGATCCGGATCGGCTGGCGAGGTTCGAACGCGAAGCCAAGGTGCTCGCGGCGCTCAATCATCCGCTCATCGCGCACGTCTACGGGTTCGAGCAGATCGGCGACAGGCGCGCGATCGTCATGGAGCTCGTCGAGGGCTTCACGCTCGAGGAGCGCCTCGCGCAAGGGCCGCTCGCGATTCCCGACGCGCTCGCGTATCGCCCGGCAGCTGGCCGAGGCGCTCGAGACGGCGCACGACCTCGGCATCATCCACCGCGACCTGAAGCCGGCCAACATCAAGCTGATGGTGCGCGGGAACCAGCCGCCGCGGGCGAATGACGGCCGCTCTGATCGTGGGCTCCCGCCGATCGATGTCGACGATTGCACGGTGAAGGTGCTGGACTTCGGGCTGGCCAAAGCGCTCGACACGGCGGCCGGCGCCAGTGGCAACGCGCTCAACTCGCCGACGATCACGGCGCGCGCGACCGAGCTCGGCACGATCCTCGGGACCGCCGCCTACATGTCGCCCGAGCAGGCGCGCGGCAAGGCCGTCGATCGCCGGGCCGACGTCTGGGCCTTTGGCGTCGTCTGCTACGAGATGCTGACCGGCAGCCGGCTGTTCAAGGGCGAGGACGTCTCCGACACGATGGCGGCCGTCCTGCGGCAGCCGATCGACCTGGCGGCGCTTCCTCCCGGCACGCCAACCGCCGTCCGGACGCTCCTCGAACGCTGCCTTGAACGCGAGCCGCGCCAGCGACTGCGCGACATCGGCGAGGCGCGGGTGGCGCTCGAACGAATCGGCGCGGCACCGGCGGGCGGCGCTGCTGCCGCGGCCGGAACCGCGCCGGCGGTTACATCGCGATCCGCGCGGACGGTCGTACCGTGGATCCTGTTGGCGCATCACCGTTGCCGCGCTCGTGGCGCTCGTCGGGGCACTGCTTGGGCCATGGGCGCGGCCAGCGCAGCCGAGCGTGCCGGCGCCCGTCACGCGACTCGTGAGCAACATCGGCGTGCCCGGCTCCCTGATGGTCGACGCCGGCCCGGCCGCGGTGCTGTCGCCAGACGGTCGCACCATCGTCTTTCGCGTGAGCAAGGACAACACCGCGAAGCTCTTCGTGCGCCGCCTCGATCAGCTGGAGGCGACCGAGCTCGCCGGCACCGAGAACGCGCTCAACCCGTTCTTCTCGCCCGACGGGGCCTCGCTCGGCTTCTTCGCATCCTCAGGCCTCAAGACCATCCCGATCGCCGGCGGCGCCACGACGACGCTGATTGACGCCGCGACGGGGCGTGGAGCGGCGTGGGCGGCGAACGGCGACATCATTTTTCAGTCCAGCCTGCTTCCGAAGACGCCGCTCGTCCGAATCACCTCGGCCGGAGCCCGCACCGATCGCGGGACGACGCTCGCGCCCGAGGAAACCACGCATCGCTGGCCGCAGTTCCTGCCGGGCGGGCAGGTCCTCTACAGCGGCAACAGCGACGTGTCGGAGTGGAACAACGGCGCCCTGCGCGTGCAGACCGAGCCGGGCGTCGCCGGCAAGATCGTCCAGCGCGGCGGGTTTCACGGGCGATACGTGCCCACCGGGCATCTGCTCTACGTCCACGCGGGAACGATCTACGGCGTACGATTCGATCTCGATCGCTTGGAGACCGTCGGGCAGCCGGTGCCGGTCATCGAGAAAGTGGTCACGAGCACCGCGACCGGTGGCGCGCAGTTCTCGTTCGCCACGAACGGCACGCTGGTCTACATCCACGGTGATTCGATCGGCGCGGATGGCGCACTCTACTGGATGACTGCCGACGGCAAGACGAGCGCGCTCAAGGCGGCTCCCGGCGCCTGGGGCAACCCGAGCTTCTCGCCCGATGGCAAGCTGCTGGCGATGCAGAGGGCCTACGGCAACCACGACCAGATCGCGATCTACGACTGGACCAACGACCGGCTGACGCAGCTGACTTTCGACGCCGCCAACCACCGGTTTCCGATCTGGACGCCGGACGGTCAGCGAATCATCTACAGCTCGGATGCCGGCCACCCCGGCGTGCACAACATCTATTGGCAGCGCGTCAACGGCTCCGGGCCGGCCGATCGCCTCACCGATAGTCCGAACAACCAGGTAGCCACGTCCATCGACCCGCTCGGCACCTCGATCTCGTTCAGCGAGTTTGCCGGCGCGGGGGCCTCAGATGTCTGGAGCCTGCCGCTCCAGGCAAACGGCAAGCCGGGCGCGCCACGCCCGTTCCTGAACACGCCGGCGTTTGAAACGCACGGGACCTTCTCGCCCGACGGCAAGTTCGTCGCCTACATGTCGAGCGAGCAAGGAGCCTTTGAAATCTACGTGAGGACGTTCGACGGCGCCGGCGGCCCGTGGCGCGTGTCGACAGCCGGCGGCGCGCATCCGACCTGGTCGAAGAATACGCAGGAACTGATGTACGTCATCGACGATCAGATGATGACGGTCAAGTACCGCCTCAAGGGAGAGCGCGTTCGAACCCGAGCGTGCGCGCGCCTGGGCGCCGGTGCGCTACGCGACCGCCGGCCCGACGCGGAAGTATGCGCTCCATCCCGACGGCAAGCGCGTCATCGTCGCCACCCCCGACACCACCGCGGCGGCCAGGTACGACACGGTGACGTTCGTCTTCAATTTCTTCGACGAGCTGCGGCGCCTGCTGCCGACGGACCGGTAAGATCTACTTCGCCGCAACAATTCGCTTGCCGAGATCGTTCGGCGCATTGGCAGCAAAAAGGTCGCTGACACTCTGAGGCATCGGCCCGCCGGCGCCGGTCGCCGAGAGCCCACCGTCGACGACGAGCGTGTGACCGGTCATGAAGCTTCCAGCGTCGGAACAGAGGAGCAGCAGCGGACCTCTGAGCTCGTTCGGATCGCCGATCCGTCGCTGTGGCGCGGCTTCGCTGACCCAGCGACGGAACGCGTCGATGCCAAAGACCGGGCCGGTCATCTCGCTCGGAAACCAGCCCGGCGCAATCGCGTTCACGCGAATCCCGCGTCCCGCCCAGCTGCACGCCAGGTTGCGCGTGAGGTTGATGACCGCCGCCTTCGACGTCTGGTAGGCGGTCGGAAAATCGGCCACCCCGGCCATCCCTGCGACCGACGCGATGTTGACGATCGACCCGCCCTTGCCGTCGGCCAGTTGGCGCGCCGCCACTTCGCGACAGCAGTACCACGTGCCCAGCACGTTGACGCGCATCGTCTGCTCGAAGAGCTCGTGCGGAATTTTTTCGGGAACGACCGTCGCCTCGGCGACCACGCCCGCGTTGTTCACGAGAATGTCGATACGGCCGAAGCGCTTCCAGCCCTCGGCAACGGTGGCCGCGACGTCTTCGGGGTTGCCGACGTCGCACTTCACGGCCAGCACGTTGTGCCCTTCCGCCGTGAGGCGCGCGGCCAGCGCCTGGAGTTTGTCGAGCGAACGCGCCGCGAGGACGAGATTGGCGCCAGCGCCAGCCAGCGTTTCCGCGAACGTGACGCCGAGCCCGTAGGACGCGCCCGTCACGAGCGCGGTCTTTCCCTTCAACGAGAACAGCGAGTCAGCAGTCATGGTTCGTGGCCCTCGCAGCGGAGATGGATGGAAGAAAGCGCAGGGGTCCTGGCGGCTCGAGTACCTGCGGCTGTTAATCAAGTCCGAGAGCGAAGCGACGCGCCGGCATTTTGACGTCGTCGTCGAGAAGATAGTGAGCGAGCGAAACCTGGCGCTCGACAGGTCGGTCCTGACGAAACGCTATCTTGGGCCCCGCCCGCCAATCGAGCCGCGCTAGGCGTGCGCGGCGGACCCACTGTCCTCGGCACGAACGCGCTTGGCGGCGCGCGCGCGCGTCGCCTTGACCTTCGGCTCAACGGGCAGCAGGCTGGCGCGGCGTTTGTTGACCTCGATCATCAGGCTGCGCGCGATGCTGTTTCGCGGATTGATGGCGAGGACCGAGTCGAGCGCGCCCGTCGCTTCCTCGAGCTGACCGCCCTCCATGTAGCAGCGTGAGAGCCGGGTCCACGCGCCTTCGTTGGCGGGCGCGAGACGCGCCAGTTCGAGATTGGCCGCGAGCGAGTCGGAACCGAAATTGCCGCTGGTCGCAAACTCGATGGCCCGTCGCTGCAGTTGGTCGATGGCTGTATCCATCTCGACAGCGTATCAGGTTAAGGGGCCGTTTCCCGATGTCTTTTGGCGCGCCGTACAAAGAAAAAGGCGGTAACCTTGGGGGTTTGCCGCCCTTTCGAAAAACGTCAGCCGGTGCTTACCAGCGAGACTCCGAGCGCCGGCCCTTGCCGCCGCCGTAACCGCCGCCGCCTGAGCCCTCAGCCTTGGGGCGCGCTTCGTTGACGGTCAGATTGCGGCCGCCGTACTGGTAGTTGTTCAGCGTGCTGATCGCGTTCTGGGCGTCCTCGTCGCTGACCATTTCCACAAACGCGAACCCGCGGGCGCGGCCGGTGGCCATGTCGCGAATCACGTTCACTTTGTCGACCGCGCCGGCGCTCGCAAAGAGGTCCTGGAGGTCTTGTTCGACCGCCTCGTAAGGAAGGTTGCCGACGTAGAGTTTTCGAGCCATGTGTACAGTTCTCACTTTCGCCTTGTTCGAAGGCACTGATATGTCGATCCGGAATGGATCGTGGATGGAGCTGGCAGAGTGCCTAAGCGAACACGTTTGCGGAGGGAAGCGAGACTGAGAGGCTCGGATTCGGCTCTGTACGCGGGCTACAGCAGAGGGCTTTGTTCCACCTGACGAGCAGAAGTATAGCACGGGTGCTCGCCGGAAGATAGCCCTCTGCCCCTGCCCTTTCCTACCGGCCTCCCGTGCCGCCGTTGGTGTAGGTCCCCCGCTGCGTCTTCCCCCGCACGGGGTAGGGTGGCCGCACGACCTTGGCCGGCGGATTCTTCTTCAGGTCGGCCATCACGACTTCGATGGCCTTCTCGAGCTGCGGATCGCGACCGGCAATGACGTCGGCGGGCGTCTGCTCAACTTCGATGTCCGGCGGCACACCCTCGTTCTCGACGACCCAACCGTCCTCGGGCGTCCAGACCGCAAGGTTGGGCGCCGTAATGTTGCCACCGTCCATCAGGACGGGGAACCCCAGGATGCCGACGAGGCCGCCCCACGTGCGCTGGCCGACCAGCGGTCCCATCTTGTACTTGTGGAACATCCATGGAAGGAGATCGCCGCCCGAGCCCGCCGTCTCGTCGATGATCATCGCCTTGGGGCCCTGAATCGATGCGAACGGCGTCTTGAAGTCCTCGCCATACCGCATGGCCCAGTTCGCGATGAACGGCCGGCGCAGGATGTCGATGTAGTAATCGGCGACACTGCCGCCGCCGTTGAAACGCTCGTCCACGATGATGGCGTCCTTGCGGACCTGCGGATAGAAGTAGCGCTTGAAGTACGTGTGCCCGGAGCCGCCGGTGTTCGGCACGTAGACGTAGGCAACGCGGCCGCCGGTCGCCTTGTCGACCTTTTTCAAATTCCCTTCGACCCAGTCGCGATTCCGCAGGGCAGCTTCGCTGGCAACGGGCACGACCTGAACCGTCCTCGATCCCGCACCGTCCGCGTTCGGCCCGAGCGTGAGCTCGACGATCTTCCCTGACGTGTTCTCGAAGAGGCTGTAGACGTTGGTTGGTGGCTTGAGGTCGCGTCCGTTGACCGCCAGCAGGTACTCGCCTGCCTTCGCGTTGACGCCTGGCTCGGTGAGCGGCGCGCGCAGCTGCGGGTTCCAGTTCAACCCGCCGAACACTTTCTTCAACCGGTACCGTCCGTTGGCGATCTCGTAGTCGGCGCCGAGCAGGCCGCCCGGCACGTTCCGCGGCTCGGTGAGGCTGTCGCCGCCGCCGACGTTGTGGTGTCCGACCGACAGCTCGCTCGACATCCACTGCAGCACGCGGTTCAGATCGGCGCGCGTCGCGGCGTGCGGCAGGAACGCGGCGTACTTTTCCCGCTGCTTCGCCCAGTCCACGCCGTGCATGTTCGGCGCGTAGAAGTAGTCGCGGTTGATCCGCCACGCCTCGTCGAAGATTTGCTTCCACTCGGCGCGCGGATCGACACGTACCTCGATGGTATCGACACCGATCCGTCCCTCCGCCGGTTGGATCGCTTTCGTTGTCGGCACAATCGACCACGCGTTGCCGTTGCGGTACAGCAGCTTCTTGCCGTCAGCGGAGACGACGTAGTCGGAGACCTCGGGAAGGAGCGTGTCGTTCTTGCGCGTGGTGAGGTCGTAGCGGTTGAGCGACGACCGGGCGGGAGACCCGGACCCGACAACGTTCGCTAGCGCCGCGTTGCCGTCGGCCGTCTTCAAGTAATAGATCTGGCCGGCTGTACCCACCTGCAGGTTCGACAGGTCTGCCGCCGGAATCGGAAGGTCGAGGATGCGGTATTCCAGCCCTTCGATGTCGATGCGGAACGGCGCGTCCTTCTCCCGCGGCGTCTTGTCTTCCGGCGTCGGAGCGGCCGGTTTCTCCTGGGCGCTCTTGTCCGCGGCTGCGTCTCGAGGCTGCTTCTCCGAATCCGGCTTGGCCGGATCCGCCGGCTTTTCCTCGTCGCTTTCCCGCGCGAGCGGCGAGACCTGATCGTTTGGCAGCACGGCGAGGTAAATGCCGAAGGTTGCGCGCATGTCGGCATTCGACTGGGCGAACCAGTCTTTCACCGGACCTGCGTCCGTGGACGCGAGGAAGAACAGGTACTTGCCGCTCTTGTCGAAGACCGGATCTCGCACGTCGCTCAGGCCATCGCTGACCTGGAAGGATTTGGCCTGCTCGGTTGAATGGACGTAGACCGTCGTGATGAGCGACTCGTTGTCCATCGCATAGGCGAGCCACTTCGAATCCGGCGACCACGCGTAGCTGATGATCACCACCGGCCCATAAATCGGCTGCGCGGCGACCTTCTTCGAGACGCCGCTCTTCACGTCGAGCCAATAGACCGACTCCGAGTTGTCGAAGTAGGCAATCTTCTGTGAGTCCGGCGACCACACCGGAGCGTTGTAGAAACCTGCTCCCATCACCTTGATGGCGCGCGGCTCCCCCTTTCCGTCCTGTGACCCGATGTAGAGCTGGTACTCGCCGGCCTTGTCGGAGAACCAGGCAATCGATCGGCCGTCGGGCGACCACGCCGGGAAGCGATCGTGCGCATCCACGCTGTTCGTCAGGTTGCGAACATCTCCCTTCTCGCCGGGCACGGTCACGATCTCGCCGCGGAACCCGAACGCCGCTCGGGCGCCGGTCGGTGAAAGCACCGCATCGCGGATCCATCGCGCGCCTTTGACGAACCGCGGCCTCGTTTCTCGCAGATCCGACGCGACGCCGATCGTCAGCCGTTTGCTCGAGCCTGCCTGCGGCTCCAGCACGTGCAGCGCGCCGGCCTGTTCGTAGACGATGCGGCCGGCTCCGGAGGAGGCGGTGAGCACGGGAAAGTCCGCGTGCTTCGTTATCTGGCGGACCTGCCTGGCTTTCGTGTCGTACGCGAACACGTTGAACTCGCCATTGCGATCCGAAAGGAAGTACACCGTGTCGCCGATCCACATCGGGTCGACATCGTTCGACCGCGACGCTGGCTGCGGCACCTTCTCGATCGCGTGTCCCCTGGTGTTGTAGAGCCAGAGCCGCGATACGGTGCCGCCCCGATACTGCTTCCACTGCTGGTGCCGAGGGGCAATCGGGCTGTACGCGATGCGTTGACCGTCGGGCGAGTAGGTCGCGCGCGCCGCGTTCGGGATCGGCAGCGCTTCTTCGATCCCGCCCTGGACCGGTACAGTGAAGAGCTGTGAGTACCGGCCGGTGAACGTCGCCCGTTGCGACGTGAAGAGGACCGCCGTCCCGTCCGGCGTGACGGTCTGCACGATGTCGGCGCCGGGGTGCCACGTCAGGCGCGTCGGTGCGCCACCCGAGACGGGCACCGTGTAGACATCCGTGTTGCCGTCGTATTGCGCGCTGAACGCAATCGTCCTGCCATCAGGCGAAAACACCGGGTTCGACTCGACCCCATCGTCGGTCGTCAGCCGCCGGACGTTGGTCGGGTTCGCCGTGGCGCCGAGGTCGGCCACGAACAGGTCCCCCGCGTAGATGAAGGCCACGTGGCTCGCGCTGATGGCCGGCTGGGTCAACAACCGGGTATCGGCCGTATCAACGCGTGCGTCGAGGGTGGGAAACCAGCCGGCGGCGCTCACGAGGAGGGCAGCAACGAGAGCTCTGGGCAGCGTTCGCATGTGTAACCTCGGAGAGTTTCTGGTCCTTGAGTATATTGCGAGAGGCCCGGTCCGAGGTCTCCTTGCCTCGTACCTCCTGTCTGCTTTTCTCAGCGCAGGCGCTGCCGTTTTTTCTTACGTATACTTCCCCCGTGCCCCTCACCCTCCTCTGCATCGCCACCTACCGGAAGGGTGATGAATTCCTGCGCGAATGCCGGCGGCAGGGATGCAGGGTGTTGCTGCTGACCGAGGAAAAGCTCAGGGACGCCGACTGGCCGCGGGACGCCATCGACGCGTTCTACTACGTCCGTCGGGACATGCCTCTCGATGACGTCCGCAAGGGTGCCGCGCACCTGGCGCGAACCGAACGAATCGATCGCATCGTGGCCCTCGACGACTTCGACGTCGAGCTGGCGGCGATGCTGCGCGAGTACCTGTTTGTCCCCGGCATGGGCGAGACGACGGCGCGACGGTTCCGCGACAAACTCGCCATGCGTCGGCGCGCGCGCAGCGCGGGGCTGCCGTGTCCGTCGTTCGTGCACACGTTGAACGATGCGGACATCACGAGCTGGACTCGCGAGATCTCGCCGCCGTGGGTCCTCAAGCCTCGTGCCCAGGCAGCAGCGCTCGGCATCCGGCGCCTGCAGTCCGCGCCCGAACTCTGGAGCGCGCTCGAGACGCTCGGCGACAACCGCGCCGACTACCTGCTCGAGCAGTTCATCCCGGGTGACGTCTTTCACGTCGACTCCACCGTCTTTGGCCTGGAAGTGCGGTTCGCGTGCGCGAGCCGCTACGAGACGCCGCCCTTCGTCGTCGCCCACGAGGCTGGCATCTTCGTGACGCGGACGCTGGCGACAACCGATCCGGATGCCGTCGCGCTGGTGCAATTGAACGCTCGGGTGCTTCAGTCGTTCGGACTGGTTCGCGGCGTGTCGCACACCGAGTTCATCCGCGCGCACGGCGGCGGCTGGCATTTTCTCGAGACCTCTTCACGCGTCGGTGGCGCGTTCATCGTCGACGTCGTCGAAGCCGCGACGGGCGTCAACTTGTGGCGCGAGTGGGCGCGCATCGAGATCGCCGGCGAAGACGGCACTTACGAGCCGCCGCCGCGCGGCGATCGATGTGGCGGCATCGTGCTGTCGCTCGCCCGCCAGGAAGCGCCGGACATGTCGGCGTACACCGATCCTGAAATCGTGGTCCGCATCCGTAAACCCCACCACGCCGGCCTCATCGTCGCCTCGGCCGGACGGCAATCGCGTCGTCGAGCTCCTCCGGGGATACACCGACCGCTTCTACGTCGACTTCCACGCCTCGGCCCCGCCACCGGAACGCCCAACCGACTGATACCAGACCACTTAGTCCATCCGAGCCGCTCGATCCAGCTGAAAAGGTGGCTGGCACCTTCCCGGGAAAGGTGCCAGCCACCTTTTTGGAGGAGAGGCACGAAATCCGTCAGTTCGGCGCCACAACTGTAGGCGGCTCGTCACGCAGAGCGTTGCTGGCAAGGGACTTCGGCCGCTCGGCTCCCGGTACGCCCCTTGCCGCCCCGGGAACGCACCCCGGTGTTTTCAGGAAAGGTGTGTATGACGCGGTGTACGCAGTGCGAGCGTGAAATTCTGGAGCCGGCAACGACGTGCGGCGTGTGCGGTGATGTCCCGACCGTGAGACAGGACCGGCGGCGCCGCCGATTGTCGTGAGGACACCCGAGGCGGCCTCAGTCGCGCCGGTTGCACCGGCAGTTCCTGTTGTCCCGCCGTCAAGCCCCGTGGTCGCGTCAGCACGGCCCGCAATCGCCACGGCTCCGGTCGTCGCCGCACGCAGCTCATGCTCCGGTCGCAGCTCCGCTCCGTGCAGCTCCAGCTCCGTCGCAGCTCCAGCTCCTGTCGCAGCTCCTGCTCCGGCACCCGCTCCGGCGACGTCGACGAGCGCGCCCGCGCCACTCGCGGCAGTGCCCCCGACACCGCCAACACCAGTTCCAGCCGCCGTCGTCGCAGCAGCGCCGGCAGCACCGCGAGCCACGAATCGACGCATGCTCCTCGCTGCCTTGCTCGTCGTGGCGGGAGGCTCGCTGACGTTCGCCATGCTGAGGTCCTCGACGCCGGCCGTTCCGGTGACCGCTCCCGCAGCGACGAAAAAACCGGCCGCACCGAAGCCAGCGGCAACGAAGCCGGCACCTGCGGCAGGTCGACGACTGCAGCCGCCACCGCGCCTACGCGGCCGCCGCCCCGACACCCGTGCCCGCGCGCCCACGACGACGCCAGCACCGGCAGCGACGGCGCCTGCAACTCCAGCACCGGCTCCGATCGCGCCAGTGGCGCCTGCTGTGTCTGCCTTGCCGTCGAAGTGGAACGCGGCGAACCGCGACTGGGTGGCGAACGCGAAAAAAGGCGTCGCCTTCGAGCTGCGCTCCCTCAACAAAGTGGCGATCTGGCAGAGCATCGCGCAGCCGATCCTGGTCGTGCGCTGCGAGGCCGGCCGCATGCAGACGTTCGTCTATACCGCTTCGGCACTCCAGATGGAGGCCATCGACGAGAATCACGCCGTCAAGATCAGCTTCGACGGTGAACCCGAGTCGAACGAGCGGTGGGCGGATTCCTCCGAGCACGACGCGCTCTTCGCTCCCGACGCTGCCGCTTTCACTCGACGTCTCGTCGCCTCACAAACGCTCAAAGTGAGCTACACGCCCCACAACGCCTCGCGCGTCGTCGCCCAGTTTCAGACGCACGGCCTGTCCGACCTGATCGAGCCGGCGGCGAAGCAGTGCGGGTGGAAGAAGTAGGCAGGCTTCAGGGGCTAGGCGCACTCGACTGACGACTCCGACTGACGACTGTCGACTGAAGACTGCCGACTGTCGTATCCTCCCGCCCATGGACCGACGCACTCTCTTCAAGTCCCTGGCTGCGGCGCCCGCTCTTCTGCTCGGGCGTCCCGAACCCGTTCACGCTCAGCTCCCCCGCGGCAAGATCACGCGGGTCAGAATCTACACGCCGCCGACCCTCAACCCCCTCTTCAACCAGAGCAACATGATCTGCACGGTCGAGACCGACATGGGGATCACCGGGATTGGCGAGGGCGGATCGAAGGACACGCTCGAGCAGTGCGCGGGCACGCTCATCGGCAAGGATCCGTTCAAGATCGAAGCGATCTGGCAGGAGATGTTCATCGCGTGGTTCTACCCGCCGGGTCGTGAGAAGACCCACGCCATGGGCGCGATGGACCTGGCGCTCTGGGACATCAAAGGCAAGGCACTCAAGCTGCCGGTGCACGAGCTGCTCGGCGGCACGGTGCGCAACTACTGCGAGTGCTACGGCACGACGTTCATGCCGCCGCCGGCGGCGGGCGCGAAGCCCCCGACGCTGCGCGATCGCGCCAAAGCCGCGATGGACGCGGGCTATCGCGCGTTTCGCATGGGCGCCGCCGACCTGCCGATCGGCAGCGTCTACAACACGCGCGAGGCCGTCAACCGGGTAATCGCGCAGTGCCGGGAAGTCCGCGACGGCGTCGGGCCCAACGGCGACTGGTGCATCGACTTCCACCAGCGATTCGACTTGAACGACGGCGCGCGCGCGTGCCGCGGCATCGAGGAGTTCCAGCCGTACTTCGTCGAGGACCCGGTGCGCGACGAGCACGCGCTGCAGGATCTCCCGAAGCTCCGCCAGATGACGACCGTGCCGCTGACGCACGGCGAGGAGTGGGGCCACCGCTACGACTTCAACAAGCTCGTGGAAAACCACGACATCGACTACATCCGCGCGACGCTCCCCAATGTCGGCGGCATCACGGAGATGATGAAGATCGCGGCGATCTGTGAAACGCACGCGGTCGGGATCGTTCCGCACTTCACCGGTCCGATCGCGACGGCCGCGCTCGTCAACTGCCTCTCGACGTTCTCAGGCCCGTTGATGATGGAGTACAACTTCGGCGGCCGTCCGATCGACTACCTCCCCGAATGCCTGGAGTTCAAGGAGGGCAAGGCCTACACCAACCAACGGCCGGGGCTGGGCGTGACGATGGACATGACGAAGGTCAAGCAGATTGGCGAGGTGACGCAGCCGGGCCGCCAGAACTTTTTCCGGCGTCCGGACGGATCGCTGACGCACTGGTAGGTCGCTGGCGTGCCGGGACGAGGCCGGGAGGGAGCCTGCGGGCCGCGCGTCTCAGTGCACGATCGGGCCAGGATCATCGTCCCACTCGAGATGAGGGACCTCGAGCGCCTTGACGGCCTGCAGAGCGAGCTCGAGCGCACCCTCAGGCGTGGAACATTTTTTCGAGCGCAGATCCTTCCGCACTCGTCTTAGCTCGCGCAGCACGCGCGCGCGATCGAATCGCTGGCCTTCACAGTGATCGCAGTAGCTCATCGTCCTTCGTCACTCCAGCATCAATCTTATGCGCATCGAGGATATCGTGGCGAACCTAGGTCTCGACCTGATCTCGCACTCGCGCCGGCAAACCACGCGCCGCGGCGCCTGGAGTTCACCCGGACTTGGCCGTCATCAGCCGTGCGCCAGCGTCCGCCCAGGACACGCCGGGGGCCGGCCGAGCCGTCACCCCGGTGAGCCACGCCCGCGCCTTCTCCGCGAGCAGCCGCCACTCGCCCTCGGCGTCGCGCGCATGCTCCTCGAGCCACGCCAGTGCGAGCGCCGTCGCCCACGCTGTTCGCGCCTCGTCCGCGTTCCCGGTTGCGTCCGCCAACGCGGCTTCGAGCTCGGCGAGGTCGTGACCGATCGCCCGAGCAAGCTCCGGCGTGAGCTCCCACGATCCGTCGGCGCGCTGCAGCGACACCAAACGAATCATGTCCGTCGCGAACCGCTCCGCGGACGTGAGCCGCGAATCGGACGGTCGAGTTTCGCGCCCCCAGGTGCGAAGCCGTCGCAGTCCGCGCATCATTGCTGCCGGCAGCCGTTCGCCTGAGAACCTTAGCGACGCAATCATCGGCACCGAAGAGGCGTCCCCTGCGCCATCGCCCTGGTCCCGACCGACGGCACTTGCCGGCGAGAGCAGCACACCTGCCGACGTATCCATCATTGACCCAACTCGCATCGCGCGTCCGCGGTGGACGCCGGCCTCCAAACCTCCCCAGCCGGCGGTCAGCGCAATCGGAATACGTCGAAGTTGCATGTCACCCACGACCGGCGTCTCGCGGCGTTCGATCGCAACAAACGAGGTCTCGCGCGAGATGAGGCCGTAGCGCAGGCTCAGCTCTACTATCTCCCTGCTCGCACCGGTGGCCTTACGTTCCCGTTGGCGCGAGCCGCGGGCGCTCGTCCACTCCGGGCTCTCCTCGAGCTCGCGGATGCGGGCGCGCGCCGCGAGCGTCGCCACGGTCCGGCCGTCGACGATGCGTGAAGGATCGAACTCGACGTCGAAGGTGACCGGCCCTGACGGCGAGGTCGCCGTGAGCTGGACTTTCGTCGGCGTGCGGCCGGTCGACACCTCTTTCACGAACGCATAAAGGAGCAGCCGCCCTCCGGCGAACACCGGCGGGATCACCGCAGGCGCCTGCGTCGCGTCGAGCCCGCCCCACGAGGCGTGTACGTCGGTGAGCGCCGGCGACAGGAGGCGAGCGAACTGCCGCACCACCTTGGGCTCGATCCGCTCGCCCGGATAGATGAATTCCGCCGACCCGCCGCCGGCGCGCGCGAGCCCGTTGACGAGATGCTGGCTCGAGCCGGCACCGATACCGAACGTAAAGACCCGCGCGTGCCCGGCATGGGCCCGCGCAAGCGCGATCACCGCGTCAGTATTCGTGACTTCGCCGTCGGTCATCACCACGACCTGGTGTATGGACGGCCCTCGTGACGCGGCTGCTCGAGCACGAACGCGAGGGCGGGAAGGATCTCCGTCCCTCCGAGATTCGCTGACAGTGCGTTGACGTGCGCGGTCGCCTCGGCGAGGCTCGTCTCGTCGTAGGCACGTGCGCTGCGGGAAGAGGGCCTGATACTTGGATCCGAAGCCGACGATGTTGAACGTGCAACCGGGGATCATCGAGCGCAGGCACAACTGCAGCGCGTTGCGGACTTCGTCGATCGACGTGCCCTCCATCGAACCAGATCGGTCGACGAGGAACGTCACGTCGCACGGCGTTGTCTCTTGACCGAGCTTAGGGACAAACGCCACCGCGACCGCCTGACCGCCGTTGTCGTCGCGCTCGATCCAGGCCTGCGGCGTGTCGAGGCCTTCGCATTCGACCGACAGTACGAAGTCCCGATCGAGCGGGGCGTCGCGCTGCGATAGCGCGACCGTCGCCGAGTGCCCGTTCATGGCGACGCTCGCGGGATGCGACGGCGATTCGATGCGCGTGATGGCGCCGGCCATCGCGAGTCGTACCGTCAGGTTGAGGCCGTACGGAACCGTCCAGGCGATCGGCGGGTTCAGCGTGTCGGAATCCGGACGTCCGACCCCCCTTGATCCGCGGCCGGCGCGTAGCGCGGCGAGACCGTCGTCGGAATCGAGAACCGCAGTCCCTTGCCTGCAACCGTCAGCTCAGTGACGTAGGTGAGCTTCAACAGGACTTCCTTGCCCGGAGGCAGGTTCCGACGCTCGCCTGGAAGACATCGGGCCGCTCCTCGTCGAGCAGGAACGCGCCATCTCCTCGTTCAATCGCATCGTCGTAGGCACGGAACGCGTCTTCGCGCTCTTTGACTTCCCCGACGACGAGCGTGCCGTCGATGATGGCTTCGAAGCCGCAGACCGCCGCGCCCTCTTCGAGCGGGAAGAGGTAGACCGCCTCGATTGGATGCGATTCGCGGTTGACGTAGCGCTGCGAGACGGCGACGCGTGCGCAAAAGCTCGAGATCTCCGCCTCGACCGAAACGCCAGCGAGCGCGACGTGCGCCGCGTCGGCGGTAAAGAGACCCGACCGGGTGGTGGTGGTCTGTTCAGTCATCGTGTCCTCATTTGTTGTCGGGAAGACCGGGGTCAGACCAAGGTCAGAACCCGCGGTCGCCGGACGGGTCGCCGCCCGGAAGATTCTGCCGGCACCAGCCGGCGAGCTCGGCAAGTTTCCCAGGCGACGGAAGGCGTACGTCTCCCGACACATGAAGTTCGACACCAGGCGCGAGGGTGACGCGCCGCCACACCTCGCGCGCGAGCGGTGGTTCGGCCGACGCCGCGCTCAGGGCCTCGACAGGTGCACTCTCGTCTCCGTGGAGCGCGCGCCGAATCTCTTCGAGCGACTGCCCGGCTTCCTGAGCGCCTTGACCCGCAGCAATCGATCGAGATGCTCGGGTCCATAGTGGTTGCCGCGTCCGACCCCGAATGGCGTCGGCAGAAGTCCTTCCTGGACGTAGTACCGGACCGTGCGGCGCGAGACGCCACCGAGGTCCGCCAGGTCGCCGATCGCGTAGCGGGGTTCCTCGGGCACGTTTCGAGTTATATGACAGTTACTGTCACATTGTCAACTGTCATATTAACGCGGCGTTTTCCGAGCAAAAATCGGCCGGTCACCGACTGGCGCGAGGGCTCGGTACAGCCGAACTGGTTGAACCGCTGCTAGAGGACCGAAGAGACGGGCTACCCGATCAGCACGGGCCGATACGCGTGGCGGCGCTGCCCTTCTGCGAGGGCCGCCTTCAAATCGCGCGCGTGACGGCACTGGCCGCGGTATTCGAACCCGCGGCAGCTGCAGATCACGTCGGCGCCGTCGATCGTCAGCTCGTACTCGACGCCAGGCGTGGGTCGTGCTCGCGAACCGGTAGCGCTCGACCGGTGGCGCGGCGAGCGCTTTGGCGAGCGTCTCGAGCGCGCGCCTGAGCGCCTCGGTTTCTTCGGGCGTGCGCGCCGCGGTGCCGCCGCCGAGCGGCCGGTTCGCGTCGATCTCCAGGCGCGCCTGCCGGAGCAGCCGTGTCGATCAGATCCCCGTCGCCGCCGGCGTCGGGCGACGCGACAAGCCCGACGAGACCGCGCGCAGCGCGCGCTGCAGCTCGTCCAGCACGTCGCCTGACAGATCGGCCGCAATCGCCTTGCCGTCGACGACCGCGCTGACGAGCGCGGCCTTCTTTTCGAGCACGCTCTGGACGAAGTCGTCTATCGTGTCGGCGGCCACCATGTAGGTGACGTTGACCGTGCGCGTCTGGCCGATGCGATACGCGCGATCCTCGGCCTGCCAGTGGTTCGCCGGCACCCAGTCGAGATCGTTGAAGACGACCTGCGTCGCCGCGGTCAGGTTGGTGCCGATGCCGCCGGCGATGATGTTGGCCAGGAAGACGCGCACGCTGTCGTCGTTCTGAAAGCGATCGACGAGCGCCTGACGCTTGTCGGCGGGCGTCTTGCCCGTCAGGACGACCGCCGACGTCGCCGAAGGCGCGCGCGAGCCGCTCCATCGGCTCCTCGAAGCAGGAGAAGACGATCACTTTCTCGCCCTGCTCGACCGCGCCCGTGACGAAGTCGATCGTCGCGTCCACCTTGACCTCGGCCAGCTTCTGCCGCGCCCTCGTCACCGCGTGGAGCAGCCGGCCGCGCAGGCGGCGCTCGTCGATCGTCGACCCGGGCGCGAGACTCGGCCTCGCCAATCAGCAGGTCCACGACTTTCCGCATGTCGCGCACGCCGGTGCCCTTCGGCACCGGGACCGGCAGCCAGGTGCGCAGCTTCGGCGGCAGCGCCAGCACCTGATCCTTCGAGCGCCGCAGCATCACGCCGTGCAGCTGCACCGTCAGCTCCTCGATGTTCGACGCGCCGCGCGTCTGCCAGCCGTACTCGTTCTTTTCGGCCGCGCAGTAGCGCTTGGCGAACGACAGAAAGCTCCGCCCGAGCGAGTGGCCGACGAGCTGGAGCAGCACGAAGAGGTCGCGCGGCCGGTTCGTCAGCGGCGTGCCGGTCAGGAGATAGACGGCCGGGGCCGTCGCGCTCTGCGACTCCTGCGCCGTCGGCGAGCTGCCGCGCGAGCCTGCTTCGCGCGCTGGTGTGGTTCTTGAGGTAGTGCGCCTCGTCGAAGACGAGCCCCGCCCACGGCACGCGGCCGAGCGTGTCCATGTGCTTCGACGAGGATGTCGTAGTTGACGATCACCCACTCGGGCTGCGCCGGAACGTCCGCGCCGCGTTCGACGATGTGCGTGCGACGCGTCAGGCGCGGCGATGCGGATCTCGCGCGCCCAGTTGCGCTTGACCGACGCCGGGCACACGACGAGGTACGGCCCGTCCGGCGCGACGTGCCGCAGCGCGACGATCGCCTGGCGCGTCTTGCCGAGCCCCATGTCGTCGGCGAGGATGGCGCGCTTGCGGCCGAGCAGGAACGCGACGCCTTCGATCTGATGCGGGAAGAGCCCTTGCGCCAGCGCGGCGGCGCTCCGGAACGCCCCGTCGATATCGTCCGGCGAGAGCGCCAGCAGCTGGGCGAAGGCGTCGGCCTGGGCGTCGAGAGATCTGTCCACTGCCCGATCCGGTCCCCAGGCACTACAACATTGTCACCTTGGGGCGATATCGGCTTCGTTTCAGATTCGCGTCAGTGGTCAATTTACATCGTCGCCGAGCGCCTGCTTGTTCCTGGCGTCGATCGCAACCAACGGACCGCACGTCATTTCGCCGTATATTACGATCCGATTTCCGCGCCTACCGCGAGTCGATTATTACGAGCTATATCGTATGCTTTCGTGACGACCTCGATCAGGATCGTTTCCTATAACGAGTCATAATAATTTTCGCGTAAATAAAAAAAAAGGTTCTGATTTTCCGAGACGAAAAAATTACACCGGGCAATATTTTTTGGGTCGTCAGAAATTTTGGAATTACGACGTCGTACTTGTGGAAAAAAAAAAAAAAAAAAAAAAAAAAAAAAAAAAAAAAAAAAAAAAAAAAAAAAAATAAAATATTGGCGTGCACGATCTCACAATTTTCGAGCACCTTGTGAGACTGAAAAAAAAAAAAAAAAAAAAAAAAAAAAAAAAAAAAAAAAAAAAAAAAAAAAAAAAAAAAAAAAAAAAAAAAAAAAAAAAAAAAAAAAAAAAAAAAAAAAAAAAAAAATGCTCGACCAGGACTAGTGCCGCTTTCTGAAGGTCCTTGAGTGCAGTTTTGAGCAACCAGCCAGACCCGTCATACAAATGATATTCGTAGAAAAAAATTACCGATTTCTGCACTCGGCCGGTGACGTCGACGCGCGCGCCCTTGATTTTCGCGGTACGCAATTTTTTTTTTTTTTTTTTTTTTTTTTTTTTTTTTTTTTTTTTTTTTTTTTTTTTTTTTTTTTTTTTTTTTTTAAAAAAAAAAAAAAAAAAAAAAAAAAAAAAAAAAAAAAAAAAAAAAAAAAAAAAAAAAAAAAAAAAAAAAAAAAAAAAAAAAAAAAAAAAAAAAAAAAAAAAAATTTCGCCCGTATTCGTTTTACGACCTTTACACAGTCCTTGATTTATCCATTGTTAATGTTTTCGGTAAAACTTTTTTTTGCGATACTGCCTATAATTTTTCCACGACCATGAGAATCGACGCGCCTTTCTCGGCCATCGCTGCCGCGCAGGTAGATATCATACGGACCCTCGCTTGGTACCTATGAACACCTTCGCCCCGCGTGGGATGTGGGCCAACGCGTCCTGGGAAAGCGCCTGCTGATCTTCATGGGCGAGCACAGCGGTCAGATCAGGCTAAGCACAACCGCGTATGACAACGACAGTCTGTCCCCATAGCCTCGTGGCAATCATTCGGCGGCGACTCCGGCCGCCTTTTACTGGACCGGCTGAGCTTGAGGAAAGACGGCTGAGCTTACCATACAAGAGGAGGCAGGACTAAATATTCCCCTTCTTCATTTCCGCCATCAGGTGGTCGCAGCCGCGCACGGCCAGCGCCATGATCGTCAGCGTCGGGTTCTGGCAGCCGCCTGAGACAAACGACGAGGCATCCATGACATACAGGTTGTTGATGTCGTGCGTCTGCAGGTACTGATTCAGCACCGACGTCTTGCGGTCGTTGCCCATCCGCGCGGTGCCCATCTCATGAATGCCGTAGCCGGGGATGCGGTCGAGCACCGTGAACGGCTGGATGTTCTTCGCCCCCGCCGCTTCCATCATCTGCGTCGCGGTCACCGCCATGTCGGGGATCATCTTTTTCTCGTTCTCGCCCCACGTCATCGTGATCCGCAGCACCGGGATGCCGAACATGTCGACGACGGTGGGATCGATGGCCACGAAATTGTCGAACCGCGGCAGCACTTCGCCGAATCCGACGAGATTGACCGACGTGAGCGGATCGAGGACGGCCTTCTTGAACGCCTGGCCATAGCCTGGAGCGTTCATGCGGAACGTCGTGCTGCCGCCGCCCTGGAAGCCGAAGCCGCGGAGGTAATCCTTCTGCCGCGGACCGTTCATGGTGTTCTTCATCCGGATCCCGTAGATGCCGTTGGGACGCCTCGGCGCTCCGAGCGACGGCTTGGGTGCCGGCGTATCCGGAAACTCGCCGCTCGCGCCGCCGGCCACCCAGGTGTGGTCCATCAGGTAGTGGCCGAGGACGCCGCTCGAGTTGGCCAGCCCGCCCTGGGCGGAGTTGAGAAGGATACGGGCGGACTCGAGCGCCTGCGCGCACAGCAGCACCGCGCGCGCCCTGACTTCCTTCACCTCGCGCGTCACGCAGTCGATGTACATCACGCCGGTGGCCTTGTTCGTCGACCGGTCGGTCAGGACCTTGTAGACCATGGCGTTGGTGATGAGGGTGGTGTTGCCGGACTGGAGCGCGTCGGCGACGGTCGTGAACGCGGCGTTGAAGTAGGAGTGCGTCACGCAGCCCTGCTCGCACGGCCCGCAGTAGTGACACGGCCCGCGGCCGTTGATCCCCTTGGTGATGTTCGCGGAACGCCCGATGGTCACGGTCCAACCGAGCTTGCTCTTGACGCGCGTGCGCAGCTGCGTTTCCGCGCAGCTCATCGGCATCGCGGGATGGAAGCGGCTGTCGGGCAGCTCGGGAACGTTCTCGACCTGTCCTGAAATGCCGACGTAGTCCTCGACGAGCTCGTAGTCCGGCGCAGATCCTTGTAGCTGATCGGCCAGTCCTCGCCGTACCCGTCGAACGATTTGCCCTTCAAGTCCTGTTCGCTCAGCCTGTAGCACTGGCGGCCCCAGACGTTCGTGCGTCCGCCAACCACACGCGTGCGGCCCTGCCAGCTGAACGGCTTGTCATCGGGGTTGGTGTAGGGCTCCTCGAGATCGTTGGCGAACCACTTGTAGTTCCACTCGCGGCAGGCGTAGCAATCCCGCTGCTTCGGCCGCGTGCGGCGAATGAAGTCGCTCGCCTGGTCGCGATACTTGAGGTCGTAGGCAGGAACGTGCTCGGTGAAATCCTTGTCGCCTTGCGGCTTGCCCGCCTCGAGCAGGGCCACCTTGATGCCGGCTTCGGAAAGCCGTTTCGCCGCCCAGCCACCCGAAGCGCCCGACCCCACCACAATCACGTCGAACGTCGTCTGCATGTTGAATCGCCTTCCCCTTCGACCAAGGCCACGGCGCTACGAGGCTCGGACACGATGGCACGAGCTTCAGGGTCCGGATCCTGCTTCACGCCTGATGGCCGCCCGGATGTGTGCATCCAGGGAGCTCCGCAAAGAACATGTTGCCGGTCCAACCCAGCTCGCGCATCCCGGGCTCCGACGAATAGTAGGCGCCGACGACCCAGCCTTTGAGGTTCTGGAAATGGTCCGACATGCCCGACATGGCCGACTTCGCGTCTGCTGTCGAGGCGTCGCGCAGGAGCGCATCCTGCTCCGACGCCGAGATCGCGTTCCAGCCCTTGCCATGTTTCGCGATGGCGGCCATGTCGAACGCGCCGAGCGCGCCGAGAAACCGGCGCTGGCTCTGCGCCGATTCGACGGCGAGCAACTGATCGAGAAACGGCGCGACCCGCGCGGCGGTGGACCCCGGGACGATGGCCTCGGCGAGCACTTCGAGGGTTTTGAGCTGGTGCGCGTCGAGGAACTCGGGGGTGTACGCCGCGACCGCGGCTTTCTGCTGCGCGTGCTCGACGCTCGCCGGGCTGGCGAGATGCTCGTGGACCGGGTGCTGCGCTTCGACAATCGACGTCAGCGCGAATCCCGCGCCGACGCCGCCGAGCAACGCTTGCAGCGCTTCGCGCCGTGGGAATCGACTGGTGTGAGAGGGATGGTCTTCGACTGGTCGGGTCGCTCGGTCATGAGCGAAGTCTAGCACCAGAGCCGGCGGACGAGACTGGACGATCCTAAACTGCGCTGGGAATTCGATGTGCACCACGTGCGACGTGATTCGTTCTGAGGAAGCGTAAACACGGCGGCACTTCGATCGGTTTGCAGAGCAACTAACGACGGATATGTACCTCGTGCTCATTGGTCTGGCGAGCCCTGAGGACATTCCGACAGTACGCGAAGCCGTCAGCGACCGCGCCCTGTTCGACAAAGCCCGGATCGAGCACGACGTCCGGCTGAGGCTCGAGCGGAAGGCCGAGCCGGAGTAGCCTGACGCCCTAACCGACCACCGGCGCCTTCACCCAGCCCATCTGCTGATACATCGTCAGGAAATCGAAAGTGTTCCAGCCTTCGACGATGCGGCCGTCGCGAACCCGGCCGATCGTGGTGCCCCAGAAGTCGACGGGCTTCTGCGTCGCCTTCCCGCCCATCGCATCACCCACATGCCGCGCGGTGACGTGGCACAGCGCCGCCACGCGATCGCCTTCGACGACGGTCTGCACGACGTCGACTTTGAAGTCACCAAACGCCGAGCACATCGTCCGATAGAACGGCTTGAATCCCGATGGGCCGTCGATCGTCGCCTCTGCCAGGCCGTGCACCTTGGCGTCCGGCGCCATGAGGCGATCGATCGCGTCCTCACGACGTTCGTTCCAGACTTCCTGAAACCACTGCCGCATGATGGCGTCCGGTGAAGCACTCATCATCATCTCCGTCTTGCAATGAAGTAATCGGGCGCTCGGCGTTACAGTGGCCGGCGCGTTGTGTGGTGTTCGGGTTTGGCGTTCGGCGCGCTCGGAACGGCGGCCCAGATAGTTGCCCGGCCCCATCAACCTGTCAAGCCTGCAGCCGCTATAATGCCTGCGCCCCAGGCTCGAGCAGACGCGCGACACCCCGGGGGCTCAAGGAGGTAGGCGATCATGTGAGGAAGGCAGCGTCGTCGTGGCGTGTGCGTGTGCCATGAGCCTGGCGACGTCACATTCGGCGTTCGCTCAGGCTGGAGACGCCAAGAAAGGCATCGAGGCCGGCAACAAGGCATTTGGCGCGGCGATCGCCGCCGGGAACGCCGCAGGTGTCGCGGCGCTCTACACGGACGATGCGGTCGCGATGCCCCCCAATGGCGAGGCGGTCACCGGACGTCCGGCCATCGAGAAAGCCTTTCAGGGGATGATCGCGAGCGGCGTCAAGGAGGTGATACTCACCGCGAAGGAAGTCGAAGCCCACGGCGACACGGCGACCGAAGTCGGCGCGTCCTCGGTGAAGGACGCCGCCGGCAAGGAGATCGACCGCGGCAAGTACATTGTCGTCTGGAAGCGAGTGCAGGGGCAGTGGAAGCTGCACCGCGACATCTGGAACAGCAACGTGCCGATGCCGGCGCCGAAGTAGCGCCCGCAGCTGGCGGCTCGTTGATAAAGCCTCAAGGAACTCGGCGACGCAGCTCGTCGAAGAAGTTCAGGAGGACGGTCAGCCGGACGTTGGCGCGCGTGGCAGGGGCTGGCAGTATGGCGAACCGCTTGCCGTCGGGTGCCAGATCGAGATTGGTGTATCCGACGCTGAGCAGCTGCTGGCTCGACCAGGGCCGCGGCTTGCTGGCGACAAACGAGCCGCTGCGCACGACGAAGTCCGAGACCATAATCCGGTTCTCCGGGCTCACGTAGAAGAGCTCACGGCCGTTTCGCGACCAGATGGGAAACACTCCACCCGTGGTCGAAATCTGCCACTTCCCGCCGTTCTCCGAGGCGGGCAATGCGAAAGGCCGCACGTACACTTCCAGGACCCCCGTATCGTTGGACGTGTAGGCGACCCATCGCCCGTCGTGGGAGAAGGCGGGCCGAGTCTCGCTGGCCGGCGTCCGCAGGAACGGCTCGGACGGTCCCGCCTTCGGATGATCGGGGTCGCTGGCGTCGATCGGTAACACCCAGATATCGGAGTCGGTCGCCGGATCGCTTCGCGAATAAATCAACCGATCGCCTCTTGGTGAGAGCGCATTGGCGCTCAGGTCCTCGATCTCGCCTGAGGCGAGGGGCTGCGGACCTCCGGCGCCGTCCGCGCGAATCCACCACAGATCAAAAGTGCGGCTGTTGCGCGATCGGAAGACGAGATGCGCGGCGTCCGGCGCCCAGATTGCGTCGGTATTCGTTTCGCCGCTGAACGTGAGCGGGGATGTCGTGTCGCGCTCGAAGTCATGGATGAAGATGTCCATGCGCTCGCCGTTGTCGATGCCGATGGCCAGCCTCCTGCCGTCCGGCGATAATCGCGGGCTGTAGTACATGACGGGCTTGGACAGCAACGGCTGCATTTTCGAGGAGCTGTCCAGCCACGCGATGGACCAGGCCTGAACCCCGTTGCCGTTGCGGAAGGCGAACATCCCCGGCATCGCCCAGTCGTATCGCCCGGCACCAGACGACGCGTCGGCCGCAACATTCTGAAGGATGGGAACTGGCGTGCCCTTCAGTTCCAGCCGATCGGCGTCGAAACGGGCGGCGTAGAGCACGCCGCGCTGGAGGAAGACGAGGTGGCCTCGCTTGCCGTCGGTCGGGATGAAGCGCCCGTAATAGCCGCCGCGCCAGAGCGTTTTCCTGGTCCCGCCCGGAAGTGGCTGGACGGCGATCGTGGCGTTCTCGTACCAGTTGATCGAACCGGAGTGCGCAGTGAAGAGCACGGCGGTGTTGCCCGGCAGCACTTGCGGCCAGCGATGGGTCAGTTCACCTTCCTCGAGCGTCGTGAGGGGCTGAGGCGGCCCGCCCTCTCGCGCCACACGCCACAGGCCGCTCGTGTTGATCAGGGCCGCGATGATCGCGCCATCTTCACCCCAACTGCCGCCGCGCGGGCTGCGGACGTCGACGATGATCGCTGGCGCGCCTCCCTGGATCGGCACGCTTTTCAACTTGCCCCCGGCGAAGAAGGCGATCCGCTGGCCGTCGGGCGAGAAAAACGGCTGATCCGCGCCTTCGGTCCCCTGCAGCACGGTACTGTCTGGCTGATCGACCCGCCGCACCGCGAGCACCGTGTGCCCGTCTGGTCCCGTAACAGGTACGACGACTCGACTACCGTCTGGAGAAAACGCCACAACGCTGAAGGCGCTGGCCGGTATCTCGCCCTGGGGATCGAGATCGAACCGCACGAGCGGACGATCGGCCGATTGCGGTCGCAGGAGTGTAATCGTGAGGCCAAGCGCCGCAGCCGCAAGCACTGCTGCCATGGTCCACGGGATCCAGGCCCTGGGCGCCGCTTTCGGTCCCGCTTCCGAGTTGCCCCCACCGACGAGAAACTGCGCATCGCCGATGTCGGAGAGTCGTTTTTTCGGATCCTTCTCGAGGCAGAGAGTCAGAAGACGCCGCGCGGGTGCCGGCACGCGCGTCAAGTCAGGATCATTCGTCAGCACAGCGGCGACGGTGTCCGAGACAGTCTCTCGTCCGAAGCACGACTGCCCCGTCAGCATCTCGTAGAGAACCGCCCCGAATGCCCAGATGTCGCTGCGCCGGTCGACGGGCCGTCCACGAGCTTGCTCCGGCGACATATAGGCAGCGGTGCCGAGGACGAGCCCTGCTTCGGTCGCATCGCCGACGGTCGGCGAGTTCATCGCATCGGTCGTCGCCGGCCCGAACGCCTTGGCCAGGCCGAAATCGAGCACCTTCACGGTGCCGTCGCTGCGTACCATTACGTTGGCCGGCTTCAGGTCGCGGTGGACGATCCCGCGCTCGTGCGCTGCCGCGAGCCCATCGGCGATCTGCGCGGCTATGGCCACGCGCTCGCGAGCGGCATGCCGCGACCGCGCTCGGCGGCGAGAAGCTCCGAGAGTGTCTGGCCGTCGACAAGTTCCATCACGAGCGCGCGGACGCCGCTCGAGTCCTCGAGCCCGTAAACCTGGGCGATGTTCGGATGGTTGAGCGCCGCGAGCACCTGCGCCTCGCGCTCGAACCTGGCGAGGCGATCGGAGTCGGCCGCGAAGAGGTCAGGCAGGACCTTGATGGCAACGTCACGATGCAGCTTCGTGTCGCGCGCCCTGTAGACCTCGCCCATGCCGCCGGCCCCGATGGCGGATAGCACCTCATACGCGCCCAGACGACTACCGGAGGACAGCGACATGCGGACTCGGTTGAGCTTACAACAGTCGGGGGGCCGCGGATGCTCGCGGGTCGCTTCTCGCAGCGGCGGCTCATCGTTCGGGGTTCGCTAGTTCGGGCGGCTGTACTCCAGCACTTGCCCATCCTTCAGCAGCCGCGCGCGCAGCTCCGGATACGGAACGTCCTGCACCGCGACGCCTCGATCGATCGCCATCGCAGCGGCGGTGGCGGCGGATTGCGCCAGCACCATGAACACCGGCTCCATCCGGATCGAGCCGAACGCGATGTGCGAGCTCGACACGCACACCGGCACGAGCAGGTTGCCGACCTGGCCGCGCTTCGGCACGAGCGCGCCGTAGGCGATCTCGTAAGGCCCGGGGAGCGGAACGCCGATGTCGCCTTCGTTCTGCACGTAGCCTTCCGGCGTGATGTAGCGCTGCATGTTGTGCGAATCGATCGTGTATGAGCCCATGCCGACCGATTCCGGCGTCGGCCGCCGCTTCATCAGCTCGTTCTCCGTCATCACGAACTCCCCCACCATGCGGCGCGCCTCGCGCACGTAGATCTGATGCGGCCAGCCGCCGTTGTCCTTGAATTCGTCCTTCGGCAGTCCCCATTGGCGCATGCGTTCCTGCACGTCCTCCGGGACGCGCGGATCGTTGGCGATGAAGTAGAGCCAGCCCTTCTGATAGGTCTCGTGCTCCTTCAGGATCTCGCGACGGCGCTCGTACGACGCTTCGGGATAGTCGTAGTTGAGGCCGATGTTGTCGGTGCTGAACGGACCGTGGTTGTTGGTGTCGGTCTTGCGGTTGGGAATGGGATCGAACTTGTCGAACGTCTCGCGCCAGCCGGCCTCGAAGATGCGCAGCAGCAACTCGTACTGCGCGGATCGTAGCCCTCGGGCTTCGGGAACGGGATGCGATTGTCGGGATGATCCGTCACGCAGTAGCGGTAGCAATAGGCCTGCACCTTCTTGTCGCCCTCGCCGTACTTGCCCGGACTTGCCGTGCTGATTCGCGGCAGCACGCCGCTCGTCGGATCGCCGGGAACGACGTAAGGGCTGATCGGCTGCTTCAACACGCCGAAATGGTGACGATGGTGCAGGACGCCGGTCTGCACGCCGTTCCACTTCTCGCCGTAGGTCGCCTGCGACTCGCGGCCGACGTGATAGTCGACGCCGGCGGCAGCCATCAGGTCGCCCTCGTAGGTGGCGTCGATGAACATCCGCCCGCTGTACCGTTTGCCGCTGAGCATGGTGATCGACGTGATGCGACCGCCCGTTCTGGCCACGCCCTTCGCGCGGTCGAGCCACTCGTTGCGATCGACGCGGATCTGATGCTCCTTGACGAGATCCTCGAACACCCGCTCCGCCACGTGCGGCTCGAAAATCCACATCGTCCGCTTCGCGCCGTCGATGGCCGGCGTCCCTGGCCCTTGTTGCCGTACTCCTCGCGCTTCTGCCAGCGCCACGCGTCCGGCTTCTCGTAGTGCTGCCAGACCGATGGTAGAACTCGCGCGACAGACCGCCGATGACCGCCTTGTTGCCGGTGTCGGTGAACCCGAGACCGCCGCTCGACAGGCCGCCGAGATGTCTGTCCGGACCCACGATGACGACGGTCTTGCCCATGCGCCGCGCCTGAACGGCGGCGACGACGCCGGCGGAGGTGCCGCCGTAGACGACGAGATCGAACTCCGGAGCGGGAGGAGGCTGGGCGAACCACAGCGACAAAACGGCGGATAGAAAGACGGACAGCAGGTTCATGGTTCAGGGTTCATCAGGTTCGCGGCGCACGGTTCAGATTCGAACAGGATTTTCAGCGACCGTCGGGCTTCGGCAAACGCCGACTCATAGTCGTCCAGCCTGGCGACGCGGGAGATGAGTGGCTTGACCTTGACCGCGCCGGAGGCCAGAAGATCGAGCGCCGGACGAAATGGGCCGCAACGCGAACCGACGAGGGTCACCTCGTCGACGACGATCGGCCAGGTGGCGACGGGGGCCTCGCCGTGAAACGTCGACTTCAGGATGACGGTCCCGCGGGGCCTGACCAGTTCCAGGGCCGGCGCAGGCCGTCGGGCCGGCCGGTGACGTCGACGACGATTCGAAGCGGGCCGGGACGGCACGAGTCGGTCGGAGCGCTCCGTGGACAGGCCGAGCGCGCGAGCCACGCGAGCTTGTGATCGTGCCGGCCGAGCACGGTGACATCAGGCGCGACGGTCGGAGACCTGAGCGACCAGCAATCCCATCCGGCCGTCGCCGACGATCGCCACACGGGCCTGAGGATCGACGGTCATCTGCTCGAAGATCCGGCACGCGGCGGCGACCGGCTCGGCGAACACCGCCGTCTCGTCGTCCATGGTTTCCGGAACCGCGTGGAGGTTGTCCGCCGGCAGCGACAGGTACTCGGCGAACGCGCCGTCGGGTCGCGGATGCCCACGACGCTGCGGCTGGTGCAATGTTCCTTGTTTCCGCTCGCGCACCAGCCGCACTCCGGCAGCCGACGTTGATTTCGCCGACGACGCGCTTGCCGACCACGCGTTCGCTCCAGGCGCCGGTTCGACATGCCGACGAACTCGTGCCCCGGGATCCCGGTGAACTCGGCGTAGCCTTCGAGGAATTGCAGATCGGTGCCGCAGATGCCGGCGAGCACGCGGATCAGGCATTCGCCGGCGTCCTCGGGCCGGGCTCTTCCCTGAGTTCGATGATTCCCGGGCCGGTGATGACGAGTGCTTTCATAGCGCCATGGGACGAAGAAGATATTACCCGGCCTACGTGAGCCAAGCGCGGAGCCTTGCGGATTTTCGGAGCATGCACTAACTCGTTCGTCACCTAGCGCCGGCTCTGGTTGCTCAAGCCTCGCGCGATCTGTGGCTTCGAACCTCCGGCGACCTGGCCGGTTGTGCTGACGTGACTTCTGTGCTTTGTCTGAAGCTGTGCACTTCTCAACGCCAGCTGCGCCTCCGGGTGCTCGAGGCGCTGGAGCACGCGGCCAAGCAGTTCAGGACCCGCGAGGAATTGTTTCCGATCCGGATCCCTCGCGAGCCGGTCCGCCTCGACGACCTGGTCGAGCGGGCCCTCGGCGACGACCATCGGAGCTTCGACCCGTCATCCATCCGGTCGCGGACGCTCCTGCGCCTCGAGTGGGACGACGGCAGCCCGTGGGACGCGTGGGTCATCATGCTGCCGTCGCAGTTGAGGCTCTTCTGCGACTCGGGCGACGAGGAGACACGCGTGCTCGCCTCCGGAGGGCGCAACGCCGGCGACGAAACCGACCGGCAGTTCCTGACGCTCTTGTCGGAATCGGCAGGCGAAACGTTCGGCATCGAGATGGCCGGCGGCGCCCCGACCCGCGTTCGATCGTCGATCGCGGACCGTGCCTTTCTGGTCGACGTGTTCGTGAACCTCTTCGAGGTCAGAGCCATGGAATCGGCGATCCGGCAGGATCTCGACGAGCGGGGCATGGAGCCAGCCACGACGCGCCTCAGGAGACCACTCGCGACGGTACGGACTTTCGAGTCGATGTCGAACGGTGGTTGGAATTGGTGGGGCGATAGTTTCAGTCCTTCCGCTATTCAGCTTTCAGCTAAAGCGTTCTGATCACAATCGCCGATTGCGTTCGATGGTTTAGCTGATAGCTGACAGCTGATAGCTGAGGCTATCTCTGAAACGCGTGCCGTCCCAGTGCCCGAGCTTCCGGCGCGTCTCGGCGTCGAGGACGGTCATCTGGCCCGAGCTGCCTTGTTCGACGCAGAACGCCGCGAGCGCCTGGGCCGCACGTTGTTGGTCCGACTCGGACAGTCGGCTCCAGCTCGACTCTTTGACGAAGACCTCCATCGAGTAGCAGCTGCGGCGGACGATGAGGTCGGATTGCTCCAGCCTCCTCAAGAATCTCGCGTTGCGGCCCTCTGCGGTCAGGAGGTCGCGCTGCGTCACGGCAACGATGACGGCGAGCGCGGCGAGGATGAAGACGGCGATAAGGATGTGCGCTTGCTCACTGTGAACTTTCGTCAGCATTTCTCAGCGCTCGCGGGGCCCCACCCCCGCTCGCTCTCGCTCGCCGGCTTCGCGCCTCGCTCGGGCCGCAGGCGCTTGCGCCGTCGCCGCTGGCGTGACGGCCACCGCGGCGTGCGACCGTCTCGGCTCGGCGCCGCCCTGGACCTGACGCCGGTCGACGTCGACGACGGCCGCGGCGGCATACCCGTACCGGACTTCGCCCTTCCGGCCGATCTTCTGAAACCGGTGCCCGCGCGCGGTCAGGTCGACCAGGATCGATCGGGGAATGCGATCCTCGATCTGCACGCGGCTGGCAGCGGGATCGGCCGGATCGCGGACGACGAGTAACCTCGGCGCTTCGATCGCGCGCTGGGCATCCATGCCTCCGTCGATCACGTTGAGGATGATGTCGTAGACCGACGCGGGAATCCAGTTGTTGCCAGCAGCGCCGACCGCGAGGCGCGGCGAACCGAGGGCGGTGGACGCTCCCTGCGCCTTGAACACAAGCGTCGGCACGCTCGTAGACGACGAGCGCGCGAGCGGCAGGAACCGGCCCGGCGCGCCGCCGCCGAAGCGGAGATGGTTGTTGTAGAGGAACCCCAGACCGTCGGACACGTAGAAGGTGCCGCCCCACGTGCTCAACGTCTGCGTGACGGCAATCATGTTGCCGTCCGCGTCCGCCACCGCAAACGCCGTCGTGCCACGGCCAATCCGCTCGGGCGGCGCATCGGCTGGCGGCACGGGGCGATCCCGATACGCCTTCTTCGGATCGATCCGCTTGAAGAGCGTCGCCGCATGCGCCGGATCGAGATGCGATCCGAGGTTGACGTCGAACAACGCCGGGTCGGCAATCCTCGGCGCCTGGTCGCGCGCGCGCCAGGATTCGATCACGTAGTGCAGATAGTCGGCGTCGCTGGCGTAGGTCGCGCCAGGCCGGAGCTGGTAGTTCTCGAGAATCTGCAGCGTTTCGATGAGCGCGGCGCCGGTCGACACCGGCGGCGGCGCCGAGTAGATCTGGTGATCGCGATATCGCCCGGCGAGCGGACGACGCTCGATGGCGCGATACTGCGCCAGATCGTCGACGGTGATGAGGCCGCCGTTTTTCGCCATGTCGTCGGCGATGCGCCTGGCGATCGATCCTCGATAGAACGCGTCAGCGCCATCCTTCGCAATCGCCCGAAGCGTCGCGGCGTAGTCCTTGTTCACGAACCGATCGCCAGCCTTCGGCACCTTGCCGTCTGGCAGATAGATGCGGGCCGCCGCGCGGTACTTTTCGAAGAACTTCCGTCCTTCGGCAATCGACGTCGGCAGCGCCGTGTCGAGCTCGTATCCGCTGTCGGCGTAGTCGATCGCCGGCGCGATGAGCTCGCTCCAGGGAATGCGCTTGCTCGCGTAATTCCGGTACAGGAGATCGAGGCCGGCAACGACGCCAGGGATGTTGGCGGCCGCAGGACCATCACCGGTGCCGGCTGTGAGCAGCGGATTGTCGCGGGTCGCGTGAATCGGAACTTGATCCTTGTAGTCGATCGCGACGGGCTCGGCCATGCCCTTGAGATAGAGGACGGCCATCCCATCGCCGCCGATCCCCGAGGCATCCGGCTCGACCACGCCCAGCGCGAACGACACCGCGATCGCGGCGTCGACGATGTTGCCTCCCCGCTCGAGCGCGAGCGCGCCGGCGCGCGAGGCGAGCGGGCTCCCCGACACGACCACGGCCCGATCCGATACGACCAGCGGCTTGATGAGCGGCTGTTCAGCCACCATCGCGTCAATCGCCGACTCGAGCGCGGCCTCGTCCTGCGCCGCCTGCGCCCTGGGACGATACTGCTCCTTCAGCTCGACCCAGCGCGACGAGGTTGCACCGGTCGAATAGTAGAGACGCCGCAGCGTCTCCCACACGCGATCGAAGGCGACGAGCAGCTGACTGTCCCGCGGCGTTGCGGTGAGGATCTCGCGCTCGCCAGAGTCGATCGGCAGCGGCGCGTCGACCAGCCAGAGGCGGAACGCCTCGGCCCCCGCAAAGAGCGGCGGCGGCTCGTCGGTGTTGCGTTCGGGATTGCCGTTGTAGCTGGGATCCGGCAGCGGAAGATTGGCAATCGCGAGGCGCTTGCCGTCCGGAGACCACGCGGGGGCCCCGCCGTGGCGCGAGACGAGCGTCGGCGGCGCGGCAGACGCCGGGCGCGGCGGAGGACCAGCGTCTGACTGAGGTGGCGGCGGCCCCGGAGGCGTCAAAACCCCTGGGACGCCGACCACCCAGACGCCGCCAGCCCCTTCGCGCACGGCAAAGAACGCCAGCCGCGAACTGTCTGGCGACCACGCCGGGAATCCTTCGGCGCCGCGCACGCGCACCAGCCTCGACCGCGTCACGCGATCGCGCGGGCCTGGCGCGAGTTCCGCCACCCACAAATCGCGATCGCCATCGTCGCTGTCGCGATCCGACAAGTACGCGACACGCTTCCCATCCGGCGAGACGCGGCCCTGCTGCTCGTCGTCGGCAGCCGTATCGCTGAAGAGCGGCTTCGGCGTGCCACCAGCAGCGTCGACGACGTGGAGCTGCCATCGGCCGGCGGCGCGATACGAAAACACGACGCGCCCGTCCGATGTCCACGACGGCCAGCGCTCGTCGCCCTCGAGCGTCGTCAGCACCCGGGCATCCCCGCCGCCACTCGGCACGACGACGAGGTTGAAGCCCTGACCGGTGTCGGCGGCAAAGACGATTGACCGGCCGTCGGTCGACCAGGAGGGATCGCGTTCGATGTCGGTCGTCTCGGGGCGGAGCGGCTTCCCACCCTTGCCGTCCGGGGCAGACAGCCAGATGCGATCGAGGTAGGAGAATGCCAGGCGCCGGCCGTCTGGCGCCCAGGCGGGCTCGCGCGCGCCGCGCGGCTGCGAGTTCTGAGCGCTCAGGCCGAGCGCAAGAGCGAGGAAGGCAGCGGCGCCGAGCGCGGTCCTGCGCACTGCCGAGCCTCAGGCGAACCGTCGGACCGCGTCAACGATGTGCCTGGCCGAAATACCGTAGCGATCGAGGAGCTCGGCGGGCTGGCCGCTTCTCGGCAGCTCCCGGACGGCGAGGCGATGCACGGCGAAGCCGGCCGGCGCGACGGCTTCTGCGACCGCGTCGCCGAGTCCGCCGGTCGCGTAGTGATCCTCGACGGTGATGATCACTCCCTTGGTCGCTTTGGCCGACGCGACGAGCGTCGCCGCATCGATCGGCTGGACCGAGTAGGCGTCGATGACCCGGATGTGGATGCCTTCGCCCTTCAACTGCGTCGTACGCCTTGCGCGCCTCGAACACGGTCACGCCGGCGGCCACGACGGTCGCGACGTCCGACGCGCTCTGGTACATGACCTTCGAGCCGCCGATTGGAAAGCGCTCGTCGAGACCGTAGACGATGTCGGTCTTGGGCCGCGACGTGCGCATGTAGGCGAGGCCGTGATAGGCGGCCATCTCGGCGACGAGCCGCTCGGCGCTGACGGCGTCGCACGGGTAGAGCACGGCGCAATCTGGCACGGCGCGCATCATCGACAAATCTTCGAGCGCCATCTGCGACGGGCCATCCTCGCCGATCGAGATGCCGGCGTGCGAGCCCGTCAGCTTGACGTTCAGCTGGTGGCGCGCGTTCGACAGACCCGCCATGCGGATGAAGTCAGCGGCGCGGGCCAGGAAACACGCAAACGTCGTCGCAAACGCAATCGCGCCGCGCGCGGCCAGCCCCATCGCGGCGCCGACCATCACCTGTTCGGCGATGAAGTTCTGATAGAAGCGATCGGGGAACGCCTTTTCGAACCGGTCGCTGAACGTGGAGTTCTTGACGTCGGCGTCGAGCGCGACGACGCGGGGATCGATCGCGCCGAGCGCGGCGAGGGCCGTTCCCCACGCTTCGCGTGTCGCCACCTGCTCACCTGGCTTGTACGACGGCGCGGCAATCTTCGAATAGTCCGGCGCGGCGGTGGCGCGCTGCTTCGCGGCCGGCGGCGGAATCGAGGGGCTCGACGCCGCCAGAAACGAGCTGCGCCTTGAGCTCGGCAATGGCCTTGTCGACCTCCTCGCCTTTCTTGAACGCTCTTCCGTGCCAGCCGTCCTTGCCTTCGACCGCCGCGACGCCCTTGCCCTTGATCGTCCTGGCAAGAATCATCGTCGGGTTGTTCTTCGCGGCGCGCGCCGCGGCAAACGCGTGGAGCAGGGCCTCGACGTCATGGCCGTCCACGATCAGCGTGTGCCAGCCGAACGCGTTCCAGCGCGCGGCAATCTCGTCCATCCGGTGTTCGAACTGGGTGTGACGGCTCTGGCCGAGCGCGTTCACATCGACGATGCCGCAGAGATTGTCGAGCTTGTGATAGAGGGCGACATCCGCCGCTTCCCACACCGAGCCTTCAGCCATCTCGCCGTCGCCGAGGAGCACGTAAGTCCGGTAGTCGGATCCGATCCGGCGCGCGTTGAGCGCCGTGCCGACGGCCGCGCAGATGCCCTGGCCGAGCGAGCCCGTCGCGACGTCGACAAACGGCAGCCGCGGCGTGGGATGGCCCTCGAGGTCCGAGTCGATGCGGCGCAGGTTGAGGAGGTCGGCGCGAGGAAAGAGCCCGGCGTGTGCCCAGGCCGCGTAGAGAATCGGCGCGGCATGCCCCTTCGACAGCACGAAGCGGTCGTTGTCGGGATTCTGAGGATCCTTCGGATCGAAGCGCATCTCCCCGAAAAAGAGCGTCGCGACAATCTCTGCCGCAGACATGCACGACGTCGGGTGGCCGCTTCCGGCCTCCGTGGTCGACAGGATCGAATCGATGCGAAGCTCGGTCGCGAGGTTCTTCAGCGTGGCAACGGATGCAGTCATTTTGTTCAGAAAAGTCTATCCCAGGTCGGCGGCTCGCCGCTCGTCGGCGGCTCGCGGCCCGCTGCTGGCGGTTGGCGGTTGCTAAGCCGGGCGCAACACCTGACGTCTCGACTTGGCAACCGCGAGCAGCGAGCGCGAGTTGCGAGCCGCGAGTTGCGGCACCGTCAACCAGTAGGCTCCCGGAGGGCCAAAAGATAGTGCGCGGCCAGGGGCCCCTGCTCGGGGACAAGCGGGGCCATGGCGGTGAGGGTCGCCTTGGCCTGCTCGCCGAATTGGTGATCGCCTTTGCTGCCGGCGAGCCGTTTGAGCACGCGCGCGGCGTCGCAGTTGCCCGCAAAGGGCTTCAGGCGCTCACGCATCAGGCCGACGCGCTCGGCGGCCTCGGGGACCGAGCGATCGAAGAAGCCGCCCTTGTCCTCGTCCCACATCGTGCGCACCGCGTAGTGAGCGAGCTCCTGCGCCATCATCTCGTAGACGACATTCCCGGTCGCCGCATGCGCGTCGAGGTGCGCGGCGGCCATCGCAATCTGGTCGTCGAGGAGCCCGCGGACCGAAGCGCTTCCGTCGAGGCAGTGCGCGATCCCCGCGCCCGGACGGTAGCAGGCGACGACCAGCCGCTCGAGCGACTTCAGCGCGAACTCGCCGAGCGCCGTGTCGTCCATGACCTCGGCGGCGCGAAGCGTTGCCGACACCATCTGCGCATTCCACCCGGCGTAGAGCGCGCCGTCGACCGTCGGGGCGCCACCCGCGCGGCGCTCCTCCGGCGTTCGGGCATAGTAGGCGCGGTCGGCCTGCTGCGAGCCGGACCAGCCGCCGTCGACGGCGTCGGCCAGCGACGTCTGCGTGAAGCGCAGCACGTCCTCCGCCCGCTCGCGATAGCGCGCGATCCGGAGCGTCTCACTCGCCTCGACGTAAATCCTCAGCAGGCTGGCGTTGACGTCGAGCAGCTTTTCCTGGCGCGGCTCTTTCCAGTCGCGCGTCGCCGCGCAGCGGAAAAACCCGCCATCGACGTCGTCGTGCAGTTCGCTCCACCCCATCCCGTCGAGCGACACCTCGACGAGGTGTGCCAGCGTTTGGTCTTCGGTCTCACGATAGATGTCGAGGGCCAGCTGGAGCGGGGCGATCAGCGGAAACTTGGGCGCGGTGCCGAAACCACCATGTTCGGCGTCGAAGGTCTCGAACACCATCGCGGCGACGTCGGCGTCCGCGGGCTCGATCGTCATGTGCGCGACTCGGCATGTCCCGCGGCGGCCGCGAACTCCGCCGACCGGGACTTGAACGCCACGGCCACACGCTCGAGCACCGAGGGCATGCGATCGACGGTGACGTATGTTCCGCCACCGATGACCTCGCCGTCGGCCGTCAGAAACGCCGTGGTCGGCCAGCCGCCGAGGCTATAGCGATCGCTGATATCGGGACGCCGGTCGGCGTTGACGCGGATCGGCACGAAGCGATCGTTGACCATCTGCGCCACGCGCGGATCGGCATAGGTGGTGCGGTCCATGTCGAGGCACGACTCGCACCAGGGCGCCGCGATCGACAGGAGCACGGGCCGGTCTTCCGCGCGCGCGCGCGCGAACGCGGCGGAGTCCCAGGAAAGCCATCGGACGGTGTCCACGATCTATCGGTCAATTATAATGACTGGAATGCTTGTGCTTCGGTTCGCCACAGTCCTGGCGATTGCCGTCTGGATTGGCGGACTGCTCGTCCTCGGCGCGATCGCGGCGCCGGCAATTTTTGACGTCGTCGCGCTCCGCCAGGTGCCGGACGCACGGCTGCTCTCGGGGGCGATCTTCGGTGAGGTGCTGCGGCGATTTCACCTGGTCAGCTATGGTTGCGCCGCGATCATCCTCATCGCGCTGTCGATTCGCGCCGTCCTCGGACCGCGCCCGCGCCGCTTCTCGACCCGCCTCGCCCTGACCCTGCTGATGCTTGGCGGCGCACTGTACTCCGGCATGGTCCTGTCGAGCCGCATCGCGCAGGTGCAGCAGGAGATTGGCGTCGGCATCGCGCCCTCGAGTCTGCCCGTGGGCGATCCGCGGCGGGTCGCGTTCGGCCGGCTGCACGGACAGTCGACGCTCGTGCAGCTCGTGCCAATCGTGGGCGGGCTGGTGTTGATGTTGTTCGAGTTGAGGGATTGAGATCCGGCCACTCGTCAACGCTGGCACGCCGCGAAGAGCCTTTCACCACTGAGAGACGCAGAGACCGCGGAGCACTTAAAGCCAGCATTTCTCTGCGCCTCGGCGTTCTCTGCGGTGAGAAGCTTCTTTGGACAAGCCGGTTTGCCGAAATGGCTGCTTGGGAGATAAGGCACAACCGTGAAGTACGAAGGTCTGCTGCATCAAGATCGAAACAGCGATCGAACGCGACCCGGCGCGGGCGAAGGAAGAAACCGTGCGGCTGCTGGCGGCTGAGATGCCTGCCTATACCTGGGTCGGCATCTATCTGCTCGACGGCGACGAGCTCGTGCTCGGGCCGTTTGTCGGGAAGCCGTCGCCGCACACGCGGATCCCGCTCGGCCGTGGCATCTGCGGCGCCGCCGCAACCGAAAAGGCGACCATCATCGTCGACGATGTGAATGCGGACCCGCGATATCTCGCGTGCAGCATCGAAACCAGGTCCGAGATCGTCGTGCCCATCCTTTCCAAGGGTGATGTGCTCGGCGAGATCGACATCGACAGCGATCGACCAGCGGCGTTCGGCGATGCCGACCGCGTGCTGCTCGAGAAGGTCGCCGCACTCCTGGCGCCCCGGCTGCGCAAGCCGCGCGCGAAGCAGGCCCACTGATGGCGCACACGATTACGCTCATTCCCGGCGACGGCATAGGCCCGGAAGTTACCGAGGCGGTGGTCCGGATCTTCAAGGTGGCGGGACTCCAGATCGAGTGGGAGCGGCACGACGCCGGCGTGACCGCCTTCAAGCGCTTCAACCAGTCGCTGCCGGTCGAACTGCTGGATTCCATCCGCAAGAACAAGGTGGCGCTCAAGGGACCGGTCACCACCCCCATCGCCGAAGGCTTCACCAGCGTCAATGTTGGGCTGCGCAAGGCGCTCGATCTCTATGCGAACCTTCGGCCGGTGAAGAACCTGGAGGGCGTGGCGAGCCGCTTTCAGGGCGTCGACCTGGTGATCGTCCGCGAGAACACCGAAGATCTCTATTCGGGGCTCGAGCACGAAGTCATTCCGGGCGTGGTGGAAAGCCTCAAGATCATCACCGAGAAGGCCTCGACGCGCATCGCCAAATTCGCGTTCGAGCACGCGCGCGGCAACGGGCGGAAGCGCGTGACGGCCATCCACAAGGCGAACATCCTCAAGCTTGGCGACGGACTGTTCCTGCGTAGCATCAGGGACGTCGCGCGCGAGTACACCGACATCGGCTACGACGAGAAGATCATCGACGCCGCGTGCATGTCGCTCGTGATGACGCCGGAAAAGTTCGACGTGCTGGTGCTGCCGAACCTGTACGGCGACATCGTGTCAGACCTCGGCGCCGGCCTCGTCGGCGGCCTCGGCGTCGTTCCCGGGGCGAACATCGGCGAGACCTGCGCGGTCTTCGAAGCCGTCCATGGCAGCGCGCCGGACATCGCCGACAAGAACCTCGCCAATCCGACCGCCCTGCTGCTGTCGGCGCTGATGATGCTCGACCACATCGGCGAACGTGAGCGAGGCGCCCACATCCGCGCCGCCCTCGGCCGAACGCTCTCTGCGGGCAAGGTGAGGACGCGCGATCTTGGCGGGCAGGCGTCGACGACGGAGTTCACCGACGCGATTTGCAGGGAGATCGAGAACTAGCGGTCTTCACTGCTCAAAGCTTTTCACCGCGGAGAGCGCAGAGAACGCAGAACCCTTGATTGGCTTTCTCTGCGGTCTCTGCGATCTCTGCGGTGTGAGGCTTTTGCAGCGAGCGTCGTCGGGAATAGTCCCGAGGCGCTAGATAACCAGAACCGCCAGATAATCCCTCACCGCGCGGTCGAGCCCGACATACAGCGCGTGGCTGACGAGCGCGTGGCCGATGGATACCTCGTCGAGGTGCGGCAGCGTCCTGAAGAGCGTCAGGTTGTCGAGGTCGAGGTCGTGACCGGCGTTGACGCCGACGCCGAGGCTGTGCGCGAGCGTCGCAGCGGCGGCGTAACTTTCGAAGCTTTCCTGCCGCTCCCGCCCGCCTCGCTCGTAGGCGCGAGCGTACGGCTCGGTATACAACTCGATACGATCGGCGTCGAGTGACGCCGCCCATCGCACGGCCTCCAGATCCGGGTCGATGAACACGCTCACGCGGATCCCGTCACGCTGCAAGTCGCGGATCGTCGTCTGCAGCGCCGACACCGGCGTGTTGGACGGCCACCCTGCCTGACTCGTAATCTCCCCCTCGCGCACGGGCACGAGCGTGCATTGATCGGGCTTGACCTCGTGCACGAGCGTCAGGAGATCGGGCCGCGGATCACCCTCGATGTTGAACTCGACGCCCTTGAACTTCGACCGCAGCTGCGACGAGACCGCGCGGACGTCGTCAAACGTGATGTGCCGGGCATCGGCTCTCGGATGTACGGTGATGCCGGGAGCGCCCGCCGCGACACACACCGCGACCGCGTCGGTCACGCTCGGCAGGTGCCCGCCGCGCGAATTGCGAAGCGTCGCCACCTTGTTGACGTTGACGCTGAGCTTGGTCATGCGAGATGTTCTTTTACCTTGCCGGCAATCTCGGACGCCCACGCCTGAATCTCCTGCTGGTCGCGTCCCTCGAGCATCACGCGCAACAGCGGCTCGGTCCCGGAGTAGCGCACCAGGAGCCGGCCGTGGCCGGCCAGCCGCGCCTCGACCTGCGCCATCGCCGCGGCGATCTCCGGGACGGTCTGCAGATCTTTCTTCTCGCGCACCCGCACGTTGACGAGCACCTGCGGATACGTCACGAGCTCCGACGCCAGATCGGCCAGCTCGCGGCCGGTTTCGGCCATGACGCGCAGCACGTTGAGCGCGGTCGCGATGCCGTCGCCCGTGAAGAGATGCTCGGCAAAGATGATGTGCCCCGACTGCTCGCCGCCGAGCGAGAGGTCGCGCCGCACCATTTCTTCCATCACGTACTTGTCGCCGACCGGGCAGCGCACCATCTCGATGCCGCTGTCGCGGAACGCGATCTCGAGGCCGATGTTGCTCATCACGGTCGCGACCACCGCGTTGCCCTTCAGGCGGCCGTTCGCCTTGAGGTGCCGCGCGCACATCAGCAGCACCGCATCGCCATCGACGATGCGCCCGTCGGCATCGGCGAAGATGGCTCGATCGCCGTCGCCGTCGAAGGCGACGCCCATCCGGCACTTCTGCTCCCTCACCGTCTGAGAGAGGCTCTCTGGATGCGTCGAGCCACAACCGAGGTTGATGTTCCGGCCATCCGGCGACGCGCTCAGCACGAGCAGCTCGAAACCCAGCTCCTTGAACAACCGCGGCGCGACGGTCGTCGTCGCGCCGTTGGCCGTGTCGATGGCCAGCTTCGCTCCGGCAAGACGCTTCGCGTCCGGAAACGCGAGGCGCGTGTGCGCCATGTACTCGTCGACGACGTTCGTGCGATCGAAGCGCGCCACGGCTGACGGCGGCACCGCCCAATCGGTTCGGGCGACGATCGCTTCGACTTCGCGCTCGAGCGTCTCGGTGAATTTCTCGCCCTTGCCCGAAAACACCTTGATGCCGTTGTCCTCGAACGGATTGTGAGACGCCGAGATGACGATCCCCGCGTCGAAGGCCATCGCCGGCGTCACGTAGGCAATCGCCGGCGTCGGGATCACGCCCGCGCTCGTCACGCTCGCGCCCTCCGAGCCCGCGCCCCGCGCCAGCTCCTCCTCGATCCAGGCGCCCGACTCGCGCGTGTCGCGCCCGACGACGAACCGGAGCGGTCGCGGAATCTCCTTGCGCATCGCGCGCACGAGCGCCGCCCCGAGCCTCGCCACGGTGGCCCGATCGAGCGGATAGTCTCCCGCCTTCCCGCGCACGCCATCTGTCCCAAACAGCTTCTTCACGCTCATTTGATGATCACAGTCACAGCGCTCGGCGACACGGCGCCGACGCCGACTTCTTCCGAAGGGTCGACCTGGACACGAAGGTTGTACTGGCCCGGCCCGAGCCCGGCCAGATCGACGAAGGCCTCAATGGTATCCGGGCGGATGCGGCCAAGCACCTCGCGCTGGCCGCGGATGCCGACGCGAACGACCGCCGGCGTGATCCTGGCTGCGAGGCCCGCCGCCAGGTTACGGAAACGGACCGGCACGCCCGCGACATCGCGCTCGATCGGCGCCGGCAGAATCTCGATCACGACGGTCGCGCTCAGCGGCTGCTCGACCAGCCGCACCGACGAGTCCCCCACGCCGACGGTCACGACATCGCGCACGCGCTCGTTTTTCCCATCGATCTCGACCGGTTCGGTCGTCGCCGCCGCCACTTCCCGAACATGGCTCTCGGGCCCGACGACTTCCACGGTCGAGGGCTCGGCCGAAATCCGCCCGACGACGAACCCGGGGGCGGGATCACCGTCGGTCGCCGGGACGATCGGCACGCTTCGCCGGATTGATTTCTCGAGCGATAGCGAGATCGACGGCGGCATCACCTGCGCGACGTCGATGCCGTACGGCGCACGGACCTCGTCGGTACGCAGGTGAAACAACCGCGCGCCGGTGCGCGCGGTCGTCAAATCGAGCATCGCCACGACGTCGCCGGGATCCAGCCGGCTCAGCTGCGCGGCCGACCCGCGAATACGCACGTCGACGGTGTCTGGCAGGTCGCCGACAATCTCGAGCGCCGGCGACAGGTTGCGCACCGCCAACGGCACGCGGAGGCTCCGCTCGACGACGTGCTCGCCGGCGACGGTGAACCAGAGCACGGTCGCCAGGGTAATGGCGAGCACCTTCAGGCCCAGATGGCGGAACGGATGGTACGCCATCAGTGCTCGTAGACCTGCGCCGCTGGCCGGCGCATGCCGGACCGCCGCGGCGAGATGAGCGATTGCAGTCGGTCGCGCAACTGATCGGCGGTCAGATCGCGCTCGAGCCGCCCGTCGATCGCCAGCGCAATCTGCCCCCGCTCCTCGGACACGACCACCGCGACGGCGTCGTTCTCCTCGGTCAGGCCGATGGCGGCGCGGTGGCGCGTCCCAAGATCGCGGCTGACGATGGGGTTGACGGTGAGCGGCAGGAAGCACGCCGCCGCCGCGATGCGATTCTCCTGCAGCACCACCGCGCCATCGTGGAGGGGCGAGGTCGGTTGAAAGATGGTCACGAGCAGGTCGTAGGTCATCTCGGCGTCGAGGGGAATCCCGCTCTCGATGTAGTTCCGCAGGCCGATTTCACGCTCGATGGCGATGATCGCCCCGGTCTGATGCGACGCCAGCATTGTCGCCGCCACGACCACTTCCTCGATCGTCTCGTTGGTGGCCTCCTGGCGGTTGAAATAGCGGAAAAACGGCGCGCGGCCGAAGTGCGCGAGCGCCCGCCGGATGTCGGACTGGAAGATCACGATCGCCGCAAACGCCACGTAGAGCAGCGCGTTGCGAATCAACCAGTTGAGCGTCTGGAGCGGCGCCAGACGCGACACGTAAAACAAGGCCGACGATCAGCAGCGACCCGGCCGCCATCTGGACGGCGCGGGTGCCCCTGATCAACTTGAGGAACTCGTAGATCAGGAACGAGACGATCGCGATGTCCAGCAAATCCCACCAGCCGGCGGCCGGCCGGTAGCGGAGGAGGCTCGACAGATACTCGTTCATCGCAGGATAAGGCTATCTTACAAACTGGTTCCGTGTTGGTTCTTCGCTAGGCTCCAGGCTCTGGCTTTAGGAAAGCCTTGAGATCTTCGTGCGATTAGGATCTGAATGCTTTTCCTAGAGCCTGAAGCCTGAGAGTCAGAGCTAGCTTAATGCCGAATCGCCGCGGCCCGCAGGCGATCCGAGACGCGCACGACGTCGACCATCTCGCGGACGGCGTGGACGCGGACGATGTGGGCGCCGGCAAGGACGCTGGCCGTGACTGCCGCGGCCGTCGCCCAGTCGCGCTCGTCGGGCGAACGCTCGCCGGTCGCCGCCGTCAGGAACGACTTGCGCGACGGCCCGACGAGTATCGGACGATCGAGTTCGGCCAGCCGGTCCAATCTGGCCAGGGATTCCCAGGTGTGCTCGGCGCGCTTGGCGAAACCAAATCCCGGGTCGAGGATCAGCCGATCGCGAGGGATCCCGCCGCGCGTCGCCCGGTCGATTGCTGCCTCGAGCTCCCCCTCGATCTCGCCGGCGACGTCGCCGTACACGGCCCCGCGATACATCTCGGCGGAGCGTCCGCGGTTGTGCATCAGCACGAGCGCAGCGCCGGAGCCCGCGACGACCGGCGCGAGGTCGGCGTCGTACTGCAGGCCGCTGACGTCGTTGACGATCGTTGCGCCCGCGGCCACGGCGTCCCTCGCGACCGCGGCCTTGTAGGTGTCGATCGACACCGGCACGCGACCGTCACGCGCCAGCGCTTCGACGACCGGCAGCACGCGTCGCAGTTCCTCGCCGGCGTCGACGGGCTCGGCGCCGGGCCGCGTCGACTCGCCGCCAACGTCCAGAATGTCGGCGCCGTCGGCAATCATCTTCAGGCCATCGTCGATCGCCGCGCGGGGTCGAATCGCCGTCCGCCGTCGGCGAAGGAGTCCGGCGTGACGTTGATGATCCCCATGATGAGCGTGCGGCCGCCCAGATCGAGCGGCGCCCGGCCGGGCAAGGCGATCGAGTAGTGTTTGCGGGCCACGGATAACACGGATAACACGGATCACAGGTCGGGTCGAGATAGCTTCCAGAAAAAACAAAGGCCACGACCGCGTCGTGGCCTTTGCTGACTGAGACTGTCGATTCGGACTGCCGACTCAGACTGCCGACTGTGACTGACGACTAAAGATTGCCGACTGCCGACTGTCTTATTCTTGCGTGAGCGGCTTATTCAGCGGTGGAATCGGCTGCACGATCGACGGCCGCTCCTTGCTGTGCCGCTTCGAGTCGTCGGGAGACGGCGTCGAGGACGAGGCGGCGATCTTCTGGTCTTCGAGCGGCTCGCCCGCAACCATCCGGCGGACCTGGTCGGCATCGAGCACTTCGCGCACGAGGAGCGCATCCGCGATCCGGCCGAGGGCCTCCTTGTGCTGCTCGATGAGCGCCTTCGCGCGCGTGTAGTTGTCGGTGATGATCCGCCTGATTTCCTTGTCGATGTTGATCGCCGTGTCTTCGCTGTAGTCCTGATGCTGCGCGATCTCGCGGCCGAGGAAGATCTGCTCTTCCTTCTTGCCGAAGGTCAGCGGCCCCATCGCCTCGCTCATGCCGTACTCGCAGACCATCTTGCGGGCCATCTCGGTCGAGCGCTCGAGGTCGTTGCCAGCGCCGGTCGTCATGCTCTTGAAGGTGAGCTCTTCAGCCAGACGGCCGCCGAGGAGGATCGCGATCCAGTCGTTCAGGTACTCGCGCGTGTAGTTGTGCTTGTCCTCGATCGGCAGCTGCATCGTCACGCCAAGCGCCATCCCGCGCGGGATGATGGTGACTTTGTGGACCGGATCGGCGTTGGGCAGGAGCACGGCAAGGAGCGCGTGACCGGCCTCGTGGACGGCCGTCACCTTCTTCTCCTCGTCGTTGATGATCATGGACCGGCGTTCCGAGCCCATCATCACCTTGTCCTTGGCGAACTCGAAGTCGAGCATCCGCACGACCTTCTGGTTGTAGCGCGCGGCGTTCAGCGCCGCTTCGTTCACCAGGTTGGCCAGGTCCGCGCCCGAGAAGCCCGAGGTGCCGCGCGCCAGGACGTTGATGTTCACGTCGTCGGAGAGCGGAATCTTCTTCGTGTGGACGGCGAGGATCCCCTCGCGGCCCTTGACGTCCGGCCGATTGACGACGATTCGCCGATCGAAGCGGCCGGGACGGAGGAGTGCCGGGTCGAGGACGTCGGGCCGGTTGGTCGCCGCGACGAGGATGACGCCCTCGTTCGACTCGAACCCGTCCATCTCGACGAGGAGCTGATTGAGCGTCTGCTCGCGCTCGTCGTGGCCGCCGCCGAGGCCCGCGCCGCGGTGCCGGCCGACGGCGTCGATCTCGTCGATGAAGACGATGCAGGGGGCGTTCTTCTTGCCCTGCTCGAACAGGTCGCGGACGCGCGAGGCGCCGACGCCGACGAACATCTCGACGAAGTCGGAGCCGCTGATCGAAAAGAACGGGACGTTGGCCTCGCCGGCGACCGCGCGGGCGAGCAGCGTCTTGCCGGTTCCCGGGGGGCCCATGAGGAGCACGCCCTTCGGGATGCGGCCACCGAGCTTCTGGAACTTCTGCGGTTCCTTGAGGAACTCGATGATTTCCTGGAGCTCCTCTTTCGCCTCGTCAACGCCCGACACGTCCTTGAACGTGACTTTCTTCTGGGAGCTCGAGGACAGCTTCGCGCGGCTCTTGCCGAAGGAGAGGGCCTTGTTCCCGCCGCTCTGCATCTGCCGCATGATGAAGATCCAGAAGCCGATCATCAGCAGGATGGGCGCCCAGTAATAGAGCACGTTGGCCCATGGGCTCGCGGCGGCGTCGCGGCCGTTGATGATGACGCCTTTTTCGGTGAGCAGATTACCGAGGCCTTCGTACTGGGCGACGGCGTAGGTACGGAAATCGGCGCTGGCGCCAGCGGCCGAACCGGTCACGTACTTGCCCTTGATGTCGTTCCCAGTGATTTCGACTTCGGCGACTTTTCCGTCGGCGACTTCCTTCAAGAAGGTCGTAAACGGGATCTGCTGGGGACCCCGGTTGAAGTTCGCGGAGAAATTCCAGATGAGGACCGCGACAACGACGAGGACCATCCAGAAGAGCAAGCTCTTGAGGGTCGAGTTCAACCTTGGCCTCCTAACCGCCTTGCTTTCAAGAATATCACGGCTTGTGAGGCCTCTGTGACCCGAAAATCCTCGGCCACCGACTCGCCCACAACCCACACGATTTTATCGGCGCTATCTACAACGAGGGGCAGGGAATCTCGCCCCTCCCGTGGCACTTTTCGATCGACCAGGACGTCCTGCACTTTCTTTCGACGCCCTCCCATCCCGAGCGGGCTCAACCGGTCGCCCGGCTTCCGGGACCGGACCGCCAGCGGCAGCGTCAGCCTGTCCGCCGCCACCGTCTGTTCCAGTCGGGGACACTCAACCTTGAGTGTCCCCGGGGACTGTCCCGGTTGAGTGTCCCCGCCATGGGTCGGCGGCGGTCCTGGCACACTGGGTGGCAGAAACTGCCCAGCCCTGTGGGGCGAGGACGACCTCTCCTGGAATAGACAGCGAAACTCGAAAAGAGTTCGAAAACGGCTGGGCGTCGGCGCGCCGGGACCGCTGAGCCCGCTGAGCATCGAGCACCAGTGTCTCGCCCCGGCGTACGGCGTGCTGCCCTGGCAAGCTGAGCGCCCCCTCCCCGCGCGGGTCCCGCGCGAGCGCGAGCAGGCGCTCGACGTGATCGAATCCCACAAACCGTCCGGGAGCTACCGTTTCCATCGCGATTCGCGCGACGCGAACCGCGAGCGCCGGATGCAGCGCACTGAGTGCCCGCGCATCAAGCTCGACGGCAGCCTCACCCGAAATGCCCGTCTCATTTCTTAAGACGATCAAATCGAGCAAATCGATTGCTTCCTGTTGCAGCCGGTCTTCATCCTGCCGGGCGATGGTGGCTTCGCGCGCGAGCACATCGGTAATTCCAGGCGAAAAATCACGCGACAAAAGCGGCAGGAGCTCATGACGGACGCGGTTGCGCGGAATGCTCAGATCGCGATTGCTCTCGTCGTCTCGAAACACCTGACCGACCGACGCCAGATAGGCGCGGAGCTCGTCGCGGCCGATCTCGAGCAGAGGCCGCACGACCCACCTTCGCGCCTTCGGCGCTTCGGCGGGCAGGCCCACATTCCGCGCCTCCGGCGCTTCGGCGGGCAGGCGCGTTTTCGGATGAATGCCGCCCAGCCCCCGCGGCCCCGCGCCACGGAGCAGACGCAGCAGAAACGTCTCCGCCTGATCGTCGCGCGTGTGCCCCGTCGCAATGACGTCGGCGCCGAGCTCGGTCGCGACCCGTTCGAAGAGCTCGTAGCGCGCCCGACGGCCGGCATCCTCGAGCGACGTACCGAGCCGGGCGGCCAGCGCCCGCACGTCGACCACATCCGAGCGAAACGGTACCGCCCTCTCGGCCGCCATCGCGCGGCAGAACTCTTCGTCCTCGCCGGCCGCCTCGCGCAGGCCGTGATTGAGGTGCGCGATGCCGGCAATCGACAGCTCCCCCGCGCCCTCGAGCTCGCCGAGCAGCCGCGTCAGCGCGACCGAATCCGGGCCACCCGAGAGCGCCACGAGCACACGATCGCCCCGGCGCATGAGCGCAAGACGACGAATCGTGTCGAGGACGCGCTCGGCAAGTGCCATCGAGTCCGCCAAACCAACGAACCTTGGACGAGGAAGGAGGTCCCTTGTTCGAGCAAGGGAAAAAAATGGTGCCGGTGCAGGGACTTGAACCCCGGACAACGCGGATATGAGCCGCGTGCTCTAACCAACTGAGCTACACCGGCAGGAACTAATGATTATAGATCAGGCTCAGGGCTCAAGGCTCAGGGCTCAAGCAAAACCTTCGACCCTAACTCCAAGATCTTGCCTGAGCTGAGCCTGGTCGAAGCCTTGAGCCTGAGCCTTGAGCCTTACGTGATCAACATCGCATCCCCGTAGCTGTAGAACCGGTACCGCTCCGCGACGGCGGCCGCATACGCGTTCAGCACTCGCTCGCGGCCAGCGAAGGCGGACACCAGCATGAGCAGCGACGATTTCGGCAGGTGAAAGTTCGTCAGCATGCCGTTGACGACCTGGAACTCGAAGCCGGGGTAAATGAAGATGTCGGCCGCCGCCGGACCCGGACGAACGACCCCGTTCCCACGCCTGGCAGCGTCTTCCAGCGCGCGCGTGGTCGTCGTGCCGACGGCAATCACCCGACGACCGTCCGCCCGCGCACGGCCAATACTGTCGGCAGCGCTCTCAGTGATCGCGTAAATCTCTGGATCGACGACGTGATCCTCGACGCGGTCGACCTTGACCGGCTTGAATGTGCCGTAGCCGACGTGCAGCGTGATCGGGACGCGCTCGACACCGCGAGCGCCCAGCTCCTCCAGCAGCGACTCAGTGAAGTGCAGCCCCGCGGTCGGCGCGGCCACCGAACCACGCACGCGCGCATACACCGTCTGATAGCGCTCGCCATCTGCTGCCGTGTCCTCTCGCCTGATGTAGGGCGGCAGCGGCACGTGGCCGATCGCATCCACCAGCGCCATGACGCTCGCGCCCGATTCTGACCACAGACGGATCGTGCGGCGTCCCTGGAAACGTCGCGCGAGCACTTCCCCCATCAGCACGCCGGCGTCGCCTTCGAACCTGACCACGGCTCCTGGTTTGAGTTTCTGGCCCGGATGCATGAGGGCATCCCACACCACCGCGTCATCATCCACGGATTGAAAAACCTCATCGGCCACGGACAACACGGACGACACGGCCGGATCGATGTCAGTCGCGACGCGGGGCTCTGTGGGGAGTGGGTCCGGCGGCTGGGAACGCGGGCTCAGCAGTAGGCACTCGACTGCCCCACCGCTGGGTACCCGATGACCCAGCAGCCGCGCGGCAAAGACGCGCGTGTCGTTGACGACGAGGACATCGCCGGGTCGCAAAAACGCCGGGAGATCGGCAATCGAGCGATGTTCGAACGATCCAGTGCCGCGATCGAGGGCCAGCAGGCGGGATTGACCGCGAGGCGCCGCCGTCTGGGCGATCAAGTCCTCCGGCAGCGCGAAGTCGAAGTCGGTTACCAGCATGCGCCCGGTCGCAGGCACGATTCGTGCTGAAGCTGTCTCACGGTCGAAAGATGGAGAAGCCTGACACGCCAGACACCGAAAGGAAAGCGGCGTCCAGCCCGGACGCGAACGGCGCCGACGGCGGCGACTCGAGCGACCCGCTCGTCATCCGCATGCCGGTCGACGTGCGGGGCGTCTCGCTCTCGATTATCGCCGCCCTCGCCGGGATCATCGCGCTTCAGTACGCCCAGACGGTGCTCATCCCGGTCGTGCTCGGCGTGCTTCTCAGTTACGCGTTGAGCCCGATGGTCACGTCGCTCGCCCGCCACCACGTTCCGCGCGCGCTCGGCGCGGCGCTCGCGGTTTCCCTGCTCGTCGGCAGCATCGGCGTCGGCGTCTACACGCTCAGCGACGAAGCCGGCGCGATCATCGCCAAGGTGCCCGAAGCGGCCCAGCGCATCCGCCAGCGCGTCGCGGCCCAGAGGAGCCAGCGCGGCACGGCTATCCTCCAGCAGGTGCAGGATGCGGCCAAGGAGATCGAAAAGACTGCTGACGCGGCGACCAAACCCGTGGAGGACACACGAGCCTCACGGACCGGACGCGACCAGCTCCAGCAGGTGGAGGTCGTCGAGCCCGCGTTCCGAGCCTCTGACTACATCTGGATCGGCGGCGTCGGCCTGTTCGGCTTCCTCGGCCAGTTCGCTGTCATTCTGTTCCTCGTCTACTTTCTTCTCGTCACCGGCGATCTGTACAAGCGAAAGCTCGTGAAGATTGCCGGACCGACGCTCGCCAAAAAGCGCGTGACGGTGCAGATCCTCGACGAGATCAACCAGCAGATCGAGAGCTTCATCAAAGTTCAATTCATCACCAGCCTGATCGTCGCCGTCGCGACCGGCCTCACCTTGTGGGCCTTCGGCCTCGAGAACTACGCGATGTGGGGCCTGCTCGCCGGCCTCTTCAACTCGATTCCCTACCTCGGACCGGTCCTGGTTACAGGCGGACTGGGCATCGTCGCGTTCATGCAGTTCAACGACGTGGCGCGGAGCCTGTATGTGAGCGGGGCGGCATTTGTGATCACGAGCCTCGAAGGTTTCCTGCTCACGCCGATGCTGATGGGACGCGCGGCGCAGATGAACCCGGTCGCGATCTTCGTCGGGCTGCTCTTCTGGTCGTGGGTCTGGGGCGTCTGGGGAACCGTGCTCGCGGTTCCGATGCTGATGATGCTCAAAGCGATCTGCGATCACGTCGAAGACCTGCAGCCGATTGGCGAGCTGCTCGGCGAATAGGATAGTCGCGCTGGGGGTCAGGTCTTGTATTTCAACATTTCCCGACGTGGCACGCCGGAGGGACGCACGGGGCTGTTGCGATCAGCCTGGAAGCATCAACCCTTGGTGGCCAAGGTCTCAGACGACATGACCCGGAGAGGCGACGTGCTTTCAGGTTTTGTTCCCGCCCCGTGATCTGACGCCTGGCCTGTGCCGGGCGGCGTGCCAGCGGCGGAGACGATACGACTCACGCTGCCGTAGTGAAGGCAGACATGCGCTGCGATTTCCGACAGGCGATAGCAGAAACGACCACTAGCCTCCCGGATCCGCAGGTTGCGTTCCCGTTTGTCGCGGACACCCTCAAACAGATCAGCCAACGTCGGGCGGCCGATGCTCCGGTCCCGCCGCGTCACTTCCGTCGGATCCGCCTGCTCAATCAGGTCCCTGTGCGCGGCCGCAAACGCCGTCGCTGCCGACGATCGGGACAGGGCTGCGGATCGCCGCGGTCACTTCTGATTCTGGAATGCCGGCGGCGATGAACGCGCGGTAATCCCGGCGCGTCGTCGCCGGTCGCGGCCCCAGTATCAAGCGCGTCGTCAACCACGGTGGGCGAGGCGCGAGACCTGCGGTGGCAGCATAGCTGCTCCACGCTCCAGTCCTCGACGTTCTTGACGAGACCTGCCCTCACCGGATTCAAGACGACGTAGCGGCACGCCTCGAGAAAGTAGCCGTCCCTCTGAATGAGCTGGGCCTTGAAGCGCCCGGCCAGGACGTGCCCCACCCGCTTGTGCCGTTTGTTCCACCACTGCGCGTAGACACCGTTGAGGTATTGAATGGCCGCTGAGAGGTTGGGCTCGGGCGTTCGGATGACCAGGTGATAGTGGTTTGACATCAGGCTATAGGCGTGGCACTCGATTCGGTGTTGCTCGACGACGGTCTCGAGGACCGTCAAGAAACGATGGCGATCGACGTCGTCGCAGTAGATGGCCATCTTGGCGTTCCCCCGCGCCATGACGTGATAGAGGGCTCCGGCAGCGAGGATGCGGTGCGGTCGAGACATGCTGTGCCCTGGATCAACAGGCGTTCCAGCTGTCCTGGTCGTAGTTTCAAGGAGTTTTCGCCGGGCGTCCGTTTCGCGCGGCGGAATCTGCCGCGTTGCTGAGCGTGGCTAAGGGAAGATTCTGCGATCTCTCGCCGGGCGCACCGCTATGTAGAAATACAAGACCTGACCCCCACTACCTACCAGATGACGCGAACGGCGCCGGACGCGCGAATGTCGGCATCGCGCGTCAGCAGCGGCAGCGCCAGTGTTCGGGCGGCCGCGACGATGAGCGCATCGAACGGATCGCGCGTGAATCGCAGATCGTCTGCCAGGTAGACCTGCTCGGGCGTGAGGTCGACGGTGTGATACGCGGGGTTGCTGAAGAGATCGCCGAAAAAATCTCGAACCTGTCGCCGCAGGTTGATCCGGCTGGCGCGCGCCAGGAGACTTACCTCCCAAATCACGGCCATCGGCACGAACACGAGCGCCTGCTGGCGCTCGCAGGCCTCGAAGTGCGCCGCCGCCCGGCGGCCCAACGCCCGACTGGCGGACGCGTGGAAAAGAAGCGCGTGGGTGTCGGCGACGGCTGCGGGTAGATCAGCCACGACGGCGTGAGCGCTTGACGCGCCGAACTGGCTCGTATGGCGCCCGCGATTCAGAGACCTGAAGCGGCCGGGCCAGAGACGCGGCGAACAAGTCGCGCACGACACTATCGGCTCGCTCGAGATCCGGGTCGTCGGCAGCAAGATCGATGGTGCCGACGACGCTCCGCACGGCCGCCGGCACGCCGAACCGCCCCGCCCGCGCGGCCGTAATCAGGTCGTCAACCGCCGCGCTGAGATTGCCGTGGCCGTGTCCCTGACCCTTCAGCCAGAGGAGGTTGGCCTCGTCAAGGGTGACCGACACGGCTCGTTTTGCCATATAAATATTATATCATATTTAAGTAGTATCACATCGCTCTGGCCGTCGAGCCTGGTGATGGCTATACCAGCGAGAACCGCGTCAGCAGCCAGATGAGGAACACGATCGGGACGATGCCAATCGCGGCGACCACGCCGATGCTGCCGAGCACGAACCAGTAGTCGCCGCGCGTCGGTGGCAACCCGGGCCGGGCGTGGCGCTCGAGCAGCGCGATGTTGCGGAGATCGGCCTTCCAGAACACGTCGGCGACATCGCCGGCAAACGGCACGAGGCCGAGCAGCATGTCGATGCCGGCGTTGAGCACCATCCGCGCCACCACCACGGCCGGGACGCGCATCTTGAGCGCGGTGCCGAGCAGGATCAGCGTGTAGACCGGCGCGACGAGATCGCCCAGCCCCGGAACCAGCCCGATGATCGCGTCCAGACCGAAGCGAATGTTTGTGCCGGGGACCTTGAAGGCGCTGTCGAGCAGGACCGCCCACCGGCGGAGCTCGTCGAGGCACGTGGGCCGTGGAGGACGCACGGACGACATCGTATCGCGGCTCGCGGCTCGCGGCCCGCTGCTCGTGGTTCGCCCGGCTAGTCCAGGCATTCCCGAGCTGCGAGCTGCGAGCCGCGACTCTTCATCAGATTCCCGAGCTGCAAGCCGCGAGCTGTCATCCTCGTGTCATCCTCGTGTCGTCGCTCTCTCGAGCGACCGCACGCGATCGTGCGCGTCGAGCACCTTCATCGACTGCTCGCGGATGAGCGCCACCGTCTGAATCGGCAGGACTTCGTTCAATGCCTCCTGATACATCTTCTTCGCGGAGTCCTCTCCCCGTTCAGCTTCCGCGACGATGCTGCCATCGTCTTTGCCCGTGACGACCGACTTGATGTTGATCCAGCCGCGGTGCGCCGCGCCGGCGATGCTGCCGCTCTTGTCCGGATCACCGCCGAGCCGTCGAACCTCGCCCTGTAACTCACGAGCCATCTCGCCGCGCTGCCGAGAGAACTGCTGGAAGAGCGATTTGATCTGCGGATCCGCGAGCCCTTCCGCAGCGGTCTTGAACCCCTGCTCGCCGTCTTTACACGTTTCAATCAGCCCGTTGAGTACGGAAATCACCTGTTGATTGTCCATTGAGGGTTGTACTCCTTTCAATTTCAGTGATCGGAGCAAGGGCGAGGCCATTGCCATCTCAGCCACGAACGTGGTACCTATCGTGACTTGTGCCTAAGAGCAGCCTCCGTGTCTGGCCGGGCTCACCGTATCCGCTGGGTGCGACGTGGGACGGCGTCGGCGTCAACTTCGCGATTTTTTCCGAGCACGCAACTCGCGTCGAGCTCTGCCTGTTCGATTCGGTCGACGCGGAGATGGAATCGCTGACCATTCCGCTGCCGGAACATACCGACATGGTGTGGCACGGCTACCTTCCCGACGTCCACCCGGGTCAGCTCTACGGCTTTCGCGTCCACGGCCCCTATGCGCCGCAGCACGGCCACCGCTTCAACCCGCGCAAGCTGGTCATGGATCCGTACGCGAAGGTCATCGGTCGCGCGACGCGCTGGCACGACGCGCTCTTCGGCTTCCGGATGGGCGCTCCCGACGACCCGACGCCGGACGATCGCGACAGCGCGCCCTACGCGCCGCTCGCGGCGGTCGTCGACGATGCGTTCACGTGGGGGAACGACCGCGCGCCGCGGACGCCGTGGCACGAGACGGTGATCTACGAGCTGCACGTCAAGGGCTACACCCAGCTCCATCCGCACGTGCCCGAGGCGCTGCGCGGGACGTATCTCGGCCTCGCCTCCGAGGCGGCCATCCGCCACCTCACCTCGCTCGGCGTCACCGCCGTCGAGCTGATGCCGGTGCACCATCACAACGACGAGTGGCATCTCGTCCAGCGCGGCCTGAACAATTACTGGGGCTACAACACGCTGTCGTACTTCGCGCCCGATGTGCGCTTCGCCCTGTCCCCGCTTCCGCTCGAGGCCGTGCGCGAGTTCAAGGTCATGGTCCGCGCGCTCCATGCCGCCAACCTCGAGGTCATCCTCGACGTTGTCTACAACCACACCGCCGAAGGCAACCACCTCGGGCCGACGCTGTCGCTCAGAGGCATCGACAACAGCTCCTACTACCGGCTGCTGCCGAACAACCCGCGCTACTACCAGGACTTCACCGGCACCGGCAACACGCTCAACATGCGCAGCCCGCGCGTCCTGCAACTGATCATGGACAGCCTGCGCTACTGGGTGCTCGAGATGCACGTCGACGGTTTCCGCTTCGACCTCGCCAGCGCGCTCGCGCGCGAGCTGCACGCCGTCGACAAGCTGGGCGCGTTTTTCGACATCATCCACCAGGACCCGGTGCTGTCGCAGGTCAAGCTCATCGCCGAGCCGTGGGATCTCGGCGAAGGCGGCTACCAGGTCGGCAACTTCCCCACGAAGTGGACCGAGTGGAACGGCAAGTACCGCGACGCCGTCCGGCGCTTCTGGCGCGGCGACGACGGGGTGGTGTCGGAGCTGGCGACGCGGTTATCGGGAAGCAGCGATCTCTACGAGCAGAGCGGACGACGCCCGTACGCGAGCATCAACTTCGTGACCGCGCACGACGGCTTCACGATGGCGGATCTCGTCAGCTACAACGTCAAACACAACGACGCCAACGGCGAGAACAACCAGGACGGCGAGAATCACAACCTGAGCTGGAACTGCGGCGTCGAAGGCCCGACCGAGGACCGCCGCATCATCGATCTGCGCGATCGGCAGCGCCGCAACCTGATGGCGACGCTGATGCTCTCGGTCGGCGTGCCGATGATCAGCGGCGGCGACGAGCTCGGGCGGACGCAGCGCGGCAACAACAATGCCTACTGCCAGGACAACCCGCTCAGCTGGACCCACTGGGATCTGACCGCGAGCGAGCGCGAGTTCCTGAACTTCGTCCGGCGCGTGATCCGGATTCGCAAGGATCACGCGGTGCTGCGGCGGCGGAAGTTTTTCCAGGGCCGGCGGATTCGCGGCAAGGGCGTCCTCGACATCACCTGGCTCGACCCCTCGGGACGCGAGATGGCCGACGACACCTGGAACTCGCCGGGCGTCCGCTGCCTCGGCGTGCGCCTGAACGGTGACGCGATCGACGAAATCGACGAGCGCGGCGAGCCGATCGTCGGCGCGACGCTCGCCATGCTGCTCAACGCCGGTCCCGAGGCGATGCCGTTCGTGCTGCCGGCGACGACCGCGACCGAGCGCTGGCTGACGCTCCTCGATACCGCCGATCCGTGGCAACCGTCACGAACGCTGCGCGGCGCCGAGCGCTACCACCTCCAGCCGCGATCGATGGCGGTCCTGCGGCTGGAAGGCCAGGAGCGGAGCGACGAGTGGGGACCGATGGGGGTCTACTGAAATGCTGAATGCTGAGTGCTGAATGCTGAAGTAAGGGCGGAACTAGTGCGCGCAATGGACCTGGCCCAGTCTTCCGCCGCCCGGCGGTTCCGGCGCGGGCTATCTGAGCGGCGCCAGCTTCGGGGGCCGCGCACCGTGGCGCACGGCGCCGGCGACCGGGATATAGCGCAACTCCTCGGCCGACGAGACCGACCGCAGCATCAGGCCGCCGCGACTCATGTCGCCCCGGCCGACGAAGTCGGCGGGAAACAGCAGGCGCGCGCCAAAGATGCCCTGCAGCACGTCCACGTACTTGGGCGACGCGATGCTGCCAAGCAGCACGACGCCGCACTCCGGCCCGACATCGTCGGCGATCGCGCGGGCGCTGTCCTCGAGGGGCCGGCGGTATTTCGCGTTGGCCGAGTCGATGTCGACCCGGGCGAAGTTCCGGAGCGCGCCGAGCGTGACCGGCGTATCGATCGAGCGGAGGCCGGCGTTCGGGGTGATGACGAAGGAGCCCGCGCCCGATAGCGGCGAGTCGGGATCGGGCGGCCGCGCGAACGCGCGCGCGTAGGCGAGCTTGCCGCGGAAATAGAGGCCACTCAGAAACGCAAACACGTCGCCGATCGGCGCTCCCTCAGAGGTCCGCAGCTGCACCGCGAGCTCGAACGTCGCCCGCTCCGACATGACCATCGCCGCGCGCCGGCCGCCGCAGTTTGCCGGGGACAAGAGAAAAATCTGAGAGGTCACCTGTCGTTCAGGATAGCGCGGAACGCGGGGCCGTCGGTTGTTGCGCTCGACGTCACGCGCGGGTGGCGACGATCTGGAGATACTCGCCCTCGATCGCGGCGGTACCGTCCATCGCCCGGTTGCAGGTCTCGAGGAACGCGCGGATGTCACGGCGCAAGCTGGCCCGGTTGTCCTCGTCGAGCATCTCCAGCGCGCGACTGACCGGGCCGAGGTAGGTGCTGTAGACCTCCATCGCGTGGTCGATCGATCGGTAGTACTGAGAGGTCACCCACTTTTGCGCCGTGATCGATGACGTCCCTGAGCCGAGGAGCTCGCGGAGGCCAGTCTCAGTCCCCCACCGCACCGGCGGCTTGAGCCCTGGCGGTGGCGGCACGTACTGCGCGACGATGCGAAAGAACCCGCCGCCGAAGCCCTCGGGAATCCAGCAGCAGAGGCCGATCCTCCCGCCCGGGCGGCAGACGCGCAGCAGCTCGTTCGCGGCACGCTCCTGATCGGGCGCAAACATCACGCCGAACACCGACAGCACGACATCGAAATGGGCGTCCGGGTACGGCAGGGCCTGCGCGTCGCCCACCTGAAAGTCAATCGGCGTACCCTCGGCTGCCGCTCGCTGCCTGGCGCGGTCGAGGAGCGCCGGCACGAAGTCCAGCCCCGACACGTCGCAGTATCGGCGCGCCGCCACCAGGGCCGCGTTGCCGCTTCCGCAGGCGACGTCGAGGACTCGCTGGCCGGCTCGAGGATCGCAGGCCGCGACAAGCGACTCGCTGACCGGCATGATCTGCCGGGCCAGCTCGTGGAAGTCACCGGTTGCCCACGTGGCCTGTTGCCGCGCCGTAATCGCGCCATAGTCGATGGTATTCATCCAGAGGAACCTCGAACCCTTGAATCGAGCTCTTGAACCCCTGAACCTATTTTACTGGCCAGCGTGCGGACTCGGTTCGCGCCGTCGCCAGGTATTTCTCGATCTTCGCCACGACCTCCGAATTGGTGCTGGCAATATTGCGCTGCTCGTACGGATCGTCAGGCAAATCGTAGAGCTCGAGCGGGGCGTCCTTCTTCAGCCGGACCGCCTTCCAGTTGCCCATGCGCACGGCCTGCTGGAATCCGCGCTCGTGAAATTCCCAGTACATGAACTCGTGCGTCGGCTGCTGCTCGCCGCGGAGCGCGCGCGCCATCGACATGCCGTCGATGCCGGCGGGAGCCTTCGCGCCGGCGAGCTCGGCCAGCGTGGGCAGCATGTCCCAATGCGCCCACTCGTGATAGCTGACGCGTCCGGCAGGAATGGTTCCGACCCAGCGCGCGATCATCGGCACGCGGATGCCGCCGTCGTAGAGGTCGCGTTTGATTCCCCTGAGGCCGCCAGAGCTCTTGAAATAGGCGGGGTCCGCTCCACCTTCCTGGTGCGGACCGTTGTCGCTCGTGAACAGGATGAGCGTCCGCTGATCGATCTTGCGCGCGGCGAGGAGGTCCGTCAATCGCCCGATGTCGCGATCCATCCGGGTGATCATCGCGACGAACGCCGCGTGCGGCGTCGGCTGCGAACGGTAGCCGAGCGACGCGCCATCCGGAGTCGCGCCGGTCTGCCGGCCGTCGGCGGCGGCGTTGACGAACGGCGTCTCGGGCAGATATTTCCCTTTGAGCGGCGCCATCGAATCTTCTGGCGCGCGCAGCTCGGCGTGAGGGACGGTGTAATTCAAATAAAGAAAGAATGGCTTCGGGTCGGCGCGGGTGATGAACCCCTCGGCTTCGCGCGTGAACAGATCGTTGACGTAGTCGCGCGTCGGATCGATCGCCACACGCTCCGAGTTGCGATACAGATGATCGGTGTACTGGCGGTGCGCGTGCCGGTGATCGAGAAAGCCGAACTGGTACTCGAACCCCTTCTTGTCCGGCTGCCCGGTCGTGCCCTGCATGCCGAGGCCCCACTTGCCGATGACGGCTGTGCGGTAGCCTGCGTCGCGCAACAGCATCGCCACCGTGACGTCTTCCGGTCGCAGCGGGATCTCGCCGTTGCCGCGAATCCATCCGTGGCCGGTGTTCTTGCCGGTCATCAGTGCGGCCCGCGAGGGCGCGCAGACGGTGCTGCCGGAGTAGTAGTTGGTGAAGCGGATCCCCTCCCGCGCCAGGCGATCGATACCCGGCGTCGCGAACCGGGCCTGCCCGTAGGCGCTCAGATCGCCATACCCGAGATCGTCGGCCTGGATGAGGATGATGTTGGGCGGGGGTTGACCCTGCGAAAGCGCCGGCGGGCGGGACTTTAGACGCAACCACCGCCACCAGGGCAATCGCGCCGATCGTAATGAATCGTGCTGTACGGTTCATGCCTGGTATGGTAACTCGGCCCCTGGAGGAATTCGCTGCGGCTTCCGGCTTCAGCCGGAAGGAACACGCCGCCAGGTCATAGTTTGTGGCGCTGCTGCCCGCCAGTATTCGCCAGCTCCCGATAGAACGTGATCAGGTCGCAGCTCTTCGCCGGCGCCGCCCCGAGCTGCCGCAGCATCGTCGTCACCTGCCCGCGATGGTAGCTGGCGTGATTGACGACGTGCTGGAGCATCTGCCAGAAGGGCGACGTCGAGGACACGCCGCTAAAAAGCGTGTACGGCATCACGCGGTCGACGCCCGCGTCGCCGATCCCCTCGACATACGCGCGGACCTTCTGCTCGTGTTCCAGCCAATCGCGCCGTACTGTCGCGACGTCTGGAAACTGGTCAGCCGGCAGCAGCGCCGTCGGCGAGTGCCCCTGCCAGCGCTCGTACCAGACCCACTCTGCGGCGTAGATGTGGACGACTGTGTCGCGAACGGAGGGAAAGCTGTTCCCCAGATCGCGCGTGAACTGCTCAGGCGTCAGCGGCTCGATCGCGTCGAACATGCGGTCGCGCGCCCAGTAGTGGAAGTCGAGCAGCGTGCGCAAGTCCTGGTGTGTCACCGATGTCTGCTGCTATCTAGCCGCCCGGCATCTGTGTTGACTCGTGGATCGGGATCGTGATCCGTGGCTCTGATCCTCAGTTCGATTTGCCGTGGCTCGTGCTGTTCGTGGTTCTATTCTACGATCAGCCTGCCCAAAACCGCGAACCTGCCCATCCGGGTGATGCGCAGCACGGCTCCGCCAGTTCAGAATCGCAGACATGGATACGAACACATTGACAGCACTCTCGGAACAGATGGCGAACGCCGTGGACGCAATCGCGCCGTCCGTCGTTCAGGTCCACGGTCGGCGCCGGCCGATCAGCGGTCTGGCCTATGCCAGCGACACCGTCGTCACCAGCGCGCGCGCGCTCGGTCGTGAGGATGGCGCGAAAGTCACAGCATCGGATGGCCGGGTGACGACCGCCGAACTTGCCGGATGGGATCCAGCGAGCGGCTTGGCTGTTCTGCGGACCGAAGGGCTCGCGCTCGCGCCGGCGGCCGTCGCAGAGTCTCCGGCGCGGGTCGGTCACATTGCGCTGGCCGTCGCGCGATCGTGGAGTAACGCGCTGACGGCGAGCGCGGGCATCGTCGCCGTCATCGGTGGGCCATTGCGGACCGGGCGGGGGCGTGAGCTCGAGCAGGTCATCCGCGTGACCGCGCCGCTCCACGACGGATTCGCCGGCGGCGCGGTGATCGACGCGTCGGGCCGCGTGATCGGCGTCGGCACCGCGGCGCAGATCCGCGGCCTCGCCGTCGTCATTCCGGCGGCGATAGCGTGGAAGAGCATCGCGCACGTCCTCGAACACGGTCGACCGCGGACCGGATTTCTCGGCGTGTCCGGCCAGCCGGTCCGACTGGCCGAGCGGCAGCGTGGCGCAGGTGGGCGAGACCGAGGGCTGCTCGTGGTCGGTGTCACTCCGGATGGGCCCGCCGACTCCAGCGGAGTGCTCGTCGGCGACGTGATTCTCGACCTGGACAACCAGCCGGTGGGATCGGCCGACGATCTACTGAGCCTGCTGACGAGTGACCGCGTCGGCCGCGCTGTTCCGCTGCGCGTGCTGCGAGGCGGCGCGTTGTCGGAGATCACGGTGACCATCCGGGAGCGAAGAACATAGCAATTCTGAATGCTGAGTGCTGAATGCTGAAGGAAATGCTGAAGAGGTTGCCACCTTCGACATTTCGTTCAAACATTCCAACATTCAGCATTCACTTCAGCATTCAGCATTCAGCACTCAGCATTGCCAATGCGTATCGTCATCGTCGGGCCGCCGGCCGCCCGTGCGCGGCTGTCGGCTCGCCTACCCGACGGTCTCGAGGTAGTCGGCGAAGCGCGCTCGCTGGCCGATGCGCGCAACCTGACGACCCGCGGCCGACGCGTGGCTCGTGGCCGCGGCAACCCGGGACGATATCGATATCGACGTTGACCTCGATTCGACAGACACGAGGCGCTGACCGCCCGCGAGCTCGAGGTCCTGGAGCTCCTCGCGCAAGGACTGCCCAACAAAGCCATCGCCCTTCGGCTCGGGATCAGCGACCAGACCGTCAAGTTCCACGTCGCCTCGATCTGCGGCAAGCTCGGCGCCGTCAATCGAACCGACGCCGCGCGGAGGGCGCTGCGGCGAGGAATGATCCCCCTTTAGGCCCTCCGGAAAGATGCAGGCAGCAGCGCGTCAAAGCTGTCGAAAAAGCCCGTTGACGCGTAATACTACACGTGTAGTATTACACCTGTAGAAGATGCGCCGGCCCGCACCGCTGGCGCGAGACGGAGGCTCGACCCATGGTTAAGCCCGCTATACGCCGCCACGAAGGTTCGCCGCGGCTCACCGCGCCGCAACTGGCGCTGCTGAAGGTCTTGTGGGAGCGTTCCGAGGCCACGGTAGCCGAGATGCAGCGAGCGCTTCACGCCGAGCGGCCGCTGGCGGCCTCGACCATCGCCACCTTACTCTCGCGGCTCGAAAAGCGCGGGATCGTTGCCTACCGCATCGAGGGCCGGCAGTACGTGTACCGCGCGGTCCTCAACGAACGCGACGCCAGAGAGCACGCGCTCGTCGAAGTGACGCAGGGGCTCTTCGAGGGCGACATCGCAACGATGGTGAGCCAGCTGCTGTCGTCTCATGAGCTTCGACCCGGTGACCTGGCTCGAGTCAAGGCGCTCGTCGAAGCCAAAGAGCAGGAGCTCGAGAAGAGGAGACGCTCATGACCCTGATCGATCTGGATGCCGGCAGCGCCGTCATTCTGTCGTGGCTGCTGACCTACGCCATTCACAGCACGATCCTCTTGGGCGTCGCGCTGATCATCGCTCTCCGGTTCGCCGACGAGCACGCGTGGCTGGACCTGGTGTGGAAGGCCGCCCTTCTCGGCCCGCTCGTGACCGCCAGCGTGCAGGTCGGCTCCGGCGTGATTCCGCTCGGAGGACGATGGCCGATCGGCATCGCGGCGCCGATGCCGGCGCCTATGGAAGACGCGCGGGCCGTGCCGCCTGCGCCACTCATGGCCGCAGCGCCGCCCGAGCGTGCGTCGGTCCGTCCGTCGTCACCGGCACTCCACAGCGGCGAGCGCGTCGAGCAGCCGGCGTCGCCGCCTGCCATCAGCACCGGCGTGTCGGGTAAGGTGGCACCGATGTGGCCCTTCGTTGCCGTTCTGTCATGGCTGACGATCGGCGCGGTCATGCTGGTCCGGTTCGGCGCGCGCGTGCTCCGACTGCATCGGGCCCTCGCCTCGGGGCCTGCCGTCTCCTCCGATGATCTACGCCAAATGGTCGTCGCGCTGGGCGACGCTGGCGACCGAGCTCCGATACGGCTCACCACGAGCGAGACGTGTGCGATCCCCCTTGCCCTTCCGGGTCGGCGGATCGTGCTGCCGGAGCGATTTCTGCAGCAACTCGACGCCGAGCACCAGCGCGCCGCGCTGGCGCACGAGATGGCGCATGTGATCCGGCGCGATCCCGCATGGCGGATCCTGGTCGGAACGCTCGAGCGGGCATTCTTCTTCCAGCCGCTGAACCGCGTCGCCCGCGCGAAGCTCTGCGACTCTGCCGAGTTTCTGTGCGACCAGTGGGCCGTGCAGCAGACGCGCTCGCCCCTGGCCCTCGCCAGGTGTCTCTCAATCGTCGCGTCGTGGGCTTCGCCGGCGAGCGACAGGATTTCGGCGGGAGCCAGCACGATGGCTCGCGGCGACTCTCCGATCGTTCGCCGCGTGACGCGGATCCTCAACGAGCCTGCGCGTCCCGCGCGGCGCCCGTCGGCCGTCTGGTTGGCGCCGCCGCTGGCCGTCGTCGCGATGGCCGCCCCGCTCGTCACAGCGGCACAGCTGTCTCATCACCCGCCGGATGCGGCTCGCCTCTCCTCGCCGCTGGCAATGGCGATGAACACCTCTACTTCCGGCGAGCAACAGCAAAAGGATGAGCCGTCATCGCCACGAGTTTGGAGCGCGAGCGAGCTCGCCCAGGCCCGGGCGCGTCTTCGCGTCCATCGGGCACCTCGTCCCAGCGATCCGCTGGCGGATCGCTGGCGCTGGGCGCTCGACGACGCCCGACGCCAGGGCATCGGCGATTTCTGGATCGTCTACAGGTTCGACACGCCGACGCACGCGCAGGACCTCATGATGAGCGACACGCGCGAGGGCACGTTCGTGAGCACGAGCGGCCGGCTGATCACGCAGGGACCGCCGCTCGCCGACTTGCTCGACGACAGCTGGAGGCGCCGGCAACGTCACCGTGCTGATTCACTACGGCGGCGCCCGAGCCGATGCGATCGATCGCGGCGGCTATCGCAGCACGCGACTCGGGTTCGACTTTGGACGCACGCCGGTGTTCTGGCTGGGCGGCGCACCCGAGGCCCAGAGCTTCGAACGCGTCCAGGAACTGTTCGGGCAGGCACGAAACGAGAAGATCCAGGAACTGCTGATCGAGTTGGCGTCGCTCCATCCGACCACCGACCTGGTGCTGCCGTTCCTGACCCGGCTGGTCGATCCGGCAAACCCCGTGGCGATACGGCGCGAAGCCGCGGAGGGCTTCGACCACCACCACGATCCGCGCTCGGTCGAGATCCTGATGCGCGTGGCGAGCACCGACACGGTCTCGGAAGTGCGGGCCGAGGCGGCCGAGACCATCGGCGAGGTGCAGACGCCACAATCGATTCCTGCCCTGACCGATCTGGCCACCAACTCGCCCGATCGCGCGGTTCGCCGCGAAGCGGCCGAGGCGTTCGCGGATCAGCCGCCGGCGCTCGCGCTGCCGGCGATCGAAGCGTTGATTGCGACGAGCGACGACGACGAAGTGCTGGTCGAGGCCATCGAAGCCCTGGGCGAGATCGAGGACCCGCGGTCATGCCGCTGCTCGTTCGGACCGCGACCGGGCATCCGAATCAGACCGCACAGCAGGAGGCGGTCGAGACGCTGGGCGATGTCGAGTCGTCCGACGCGGTCGCCGCATTGGTTCGCATCGTGTGGGAGCACAAGGACGTGAGAATCCAACGCGAAGCCGTCGAGACTCTCGGGGACCGCCGCGATGCAGCCGCGTCACGGAGCTCGAACGCATCCTGCGGGACCACCCGGTGGAGGAGGTTCAGGCAGAAGCGATCGAGACGCTGGCCGATGTCCCAGACCACCGGCTTGAATGCGCTGATTCTCGAGCTGGCCATCTCCGGCAGGAGCGCGCGGCTTCGCCGGGAGGCCCTAGAGACGATCGCCCACGTCGCCTCGAACACCAGCGACGCGGCGACGCTCGACAAGGCACAGCAGACGATCGAGCGCGCCATCTTCAACGACCCCGACCGGAGCGTGCGGATGGAGGCGCTCGACGCGTTGAACGGACTACCCCGAGAGCGCGCCCGCCGCGTGCTTCGCGAAGTAGAAACGCGGCACCCGGACGCCGACGTCCGCGAGGAAGCCAAGCAGCGGCGAGACTAGCAATGCTGAATGCTGAATGCTGAATGCTGAAGTGAATTTCGAATTCACTTCAGCATTCAGCATTCAGCATTCAGAATTGCCCCTAGAGTCCCCAGCGCAGCAGGACGGCGCCGACGGTGAACCCGGCGCCGACCGATGTCAGCAGCACCAGGCTCCCCTTCTTGATCCGTCCGTCGGCGACGGCGTCGGCGAGCGCGAGCGGAATCGTCGCCGCGGTCGTGTTCCCGAAGCGCTCCAGGTTGATCACCACCTTGCAGTCGGGCAGGCCGAGGCGGTCGGCGGCGGCTTGAATGATCCGGCGGTTGGCCTGATGCGAGACGAACAAGTCGAGCTCCGATGGCTCCACGCCGTACTTCTGCAGCACGCGCTCGCAGATCTCTTCGGTCTTGCGGACCGCGAACTTGAAGACCGCCTGTCCGTCCTGCTTGACGTAGTGGAGGCGCTGGTCGATGGTCTCGTGCGACGCGGGCAGCCGGCTGCCACCCGCGGGCATGCACAGCGCCGGCCCGCCGCTGCCGTCGATCTCGTGCGCGAAGCCGATGATCGACGGCTCGCCCGGCGCGGCCGCCGACAGCACCACCGCGCCCGCGCCGTCGCCAAAGAGAACGCAGGTGGCGCGGTCGGTGTAGTCGATGATGCTCGACATCACGTCGGCGCCGACGACGAGCGCGTGGTCATGCGCGCCGCTGGCGACCATCTGCATGCCGGTCGTGAGCGCGTAGGTGAAGCCCGAACACGCCGCGCCGAGGTCGAATCCCCAGGCGCCGGTCGCGCCGATCTTGTGCTGCAGCACGCACGCCGTGCTCGGAAAGATCGTATCGGGCGTCGTCGTGCCGACGACGATGAAGCCGATGTCGGTCGGCGAGACGCCGGCTTGCTGCATCGCGCCGAGCGCGGCTTCCTTCGCGAGATCGGACGTCGCCATGCCGGGATCGACGATGTGGCGCTCGCGGATGCCGGTCCGCTGGAGAATCCACTCGTTCGACGTCTCGACGAGCTTCTCGAGATCGTGGTTCGTCAGGACACGAGGCGGCACGAACGTCGACAGGCCGGAAATCTTGACCGGCCGCAGGCTGCCGTTTCGCGCCGAAGCTGCGGGCTGGGAGGTCTCTACCACAAGCGATCCTTTGCTGGTGAATTCAAACCGAAGTACTCGTAGGCGCGCGCCGTGGCGACGCGGCCGCGCGGCGTCCGATCGAGAAAGCCGATCTGAATCAGGAATGGTTCGTAAATCTCTTCGATCGTGTCTTTTTCTTCGCTCATCGCCGCCGCGAGCGTGCCGACGCCGACCGGGCCGCCGCCAAACTTGTCGATGATGGTGCGCAGCAGCCGGCGGTCGATCTCGTCGAAGCCGCGCGCGTCGACTTCGAGCAGCCGCAGCGCGTCGCCGGTCACCGCGCCGGTGATGTGGCCGTCGGCGCGAACCTGCGCGAAATCGCGCACGCGGCGCAACAGCCGGTTGGCCACGCGTGGCGTCCCTCGCGATCGCCGCGCAATCTCCACGGCCGCATCGTCGTCTATCGGCACGCCGAGGATGCGCGCCGAACGGCGCACGATTTCCTCGATGTCGCGATCGCTGTAGTAGTCGAGGCGGTGGACGATCCCGAATCGCGCCCGGAGGGGCGATGTCAGCAGGCCCGTCCGGGTCGTCGCGCCGACGAGCGTGTACGGCTGGATCGGCATCTTCACCGACCGCGCGCCCGGCCCCTGGCCGATCATGATATCCAGCACGTAGTCTTCCATCGCCGGATAGAGCGTCTCTTCGATCGTCGCCGGCATCCGGTGCACTTCGTCGATGAAGAGCACGTCCCGCTCCTGGAGGTTGGTGAGGATGGCGGCAAGGTCGCCGGCCTTCTCGATGACCGGCCCGGCCGTCGACCGGATGGCGACACCGAGCTCGTTGGCGATGACGTAAGCGAGCGTCGTCTTGCCGAGCCCCGGCGGACCGTACAGCAGCACGTGGTCGAGCGCTTCGCCGCGCTTTTTGGCGGCCGCGATCGACACCTGCAGATTCTCGCGAACGCGGTCCTGCCCGATGTAGTCGTCGAGCGTGCGCGGCCGCAGGCCGGCCTCGTACTGGACGTCGTCGTCGTCGGGCGTCGCCGTCACGAGACGGTTACCGGTCATGTCCCTTCATCATCGATCTGAGCGCGTCACGGAGCGCCTGCTCGAAACCCGCGTCCGGCGACGCCTTGAGGGCGCGGTCAATGGCTTTTTCCGCGGCAGTCGACTGATAGCCGAGATTGACCAGCGCCGAGAGCAGGTCGTCGCGCAGCTGGTCTTCCGGCCGGCCGCTCGCCGGGACCAAGCCGGCCGCGGGCGTCGCCTGCGCCGGCAGCCGATCCTTCAGCTCCAGGCCAATCCGCTCGGCGGTCTTCTTGCCGACGCCGGGAATCTTCGTCAATCGCGCCACATCCTGCGAGCGGATGGCGCGGATCAAATCGGCCGGCTCGATGCCGGACAACACCGCCAGGCCGAGCTTCGGACCGATGCCGCTAATCGCGATCAGCCGCTCGAACAGATCCTGCTCGAGCGGCGTGCTGAAGCCGTAGAGCGCGATCAGATCCTCGCGCACGTGCGTGTGGATCCGCAGCACCACCGTCGCGCCCGGCTCGCCAAGCCCATAGAACGTCGACAACGGCACCTGCACGTCGTAGCCGACGCCGCCAACGTCCACGACGACGCGGCTCGGATGCTTTTCAATCAACGAACCGCGTAGTAGTGCGATCACGGACGATACTGGCGCCAGGACCGAAGCGCGGATTGCGGCTTGACGGCATCCGCGCGAATCTCGGCCGGGATGGCTCCCGTCGACGACTGCAGATGGCAGAGCGCGACCGCCAGCGCATCGGCGACGTCGTGTGGCGTCGGCGGCTGGTCGAGGCCGAGCAGCAGCTTCACCATGTGCTGCACCTGATGCTTCTCGGCGCGGCCGTAGCCGACGACGGCGCGCTTGATCGCCGCCGGGGCGTACGAGACGACCGGCACGCCCGCTTCGGACGCCGCGAGCAGGGCGACGCCGCGCGCCTCGCCAAGCTTGAGCGCGCTGCGAACGTTCCGCGCGTGGAAAATATCTTCGATGGCGACGCAGTCGGGCCGATGGCGGGTCAGGAGCATCGTCAGCCCGTCGTGAATCGCGTTCAGCTTGTCCGGGAATGTCGCCCGCGGGGGACCCGAGAGCGAACCGCACACGACGAGCGCCTGGCGGCTGCCGATCCGCTCGACGCAGCCATAGCCGGTGCGCTGAGAGCCTGGATCGATCCCGAAGATTCTCACGCCAACGAGGCCTCGATCTCCTTTTCCTCGATGTCGGCGTTCGACCAGACCTTCTTCGAGTCCTCGTGATCTTCGAGAATGTCCATCAGCTTGACCATCTGCTGCGCTGGCTTACCCTCGAGCTTCACGTAGTTCTGCGGCAGCATCGCGATCTCGGCGGCGGCGGTCTCGATTCCGAGCGCCTTGATCGCATCGAGCACCGGTTGGAAGACCTCGGGCGGCGTCACCACTTCCCAACTGTCCCCGTCGTCGCGCAGGTCGTCGGCGCCGGCGTCGAGCGCGGCAGCCAGGAGCGCGTCCTCGCTCGCCTTGGCCTTTTCGATGACGATGTAGCCCTTCTTGTGGAACATCCAGGCAACGCTGTTGGTCTCACCCAGGTTGCCGCCGTACTTCGTCAGCGTGTGCCGCAACTCGCCGACCGTGCGATTGCGGTTGTCGGTCAGGACTTCGATGATGAGCGCGGCGCCACCGGGACCGTAGGCCTCGTAGGTGACTTCTTCGTACGAGACGCCCGGCAGCTCGCCGGTGCCTCGTTGAATCGCCCGCTTGATGTTGTCGGCCGGCATGTTGACCGACTTCGCCTCGGCGATGATCGTGCGCAAGCGGGGGTTCGTATCCGGATCGCCGCCGCCGCCCCTGGCGGCCACGCTCAATTCCTTGATGATCCGCGTGAACACCTTGCCGCGCTTCGCGTCAGCGGCGCCCTTTTTGTGCTTGATTGTGTGCCACTTGGAATGGCCAGACATGGTCGGAAACTCCCAGAAACAACAGAAAAAGACGCACGATCCTATCACGAACCGCGGCTGACCACGGGCCCGGGAAAGCGGCCCCCGCACGACCCCGGACCACAGCATTAACGGAGACCCCGCCGAGCGATTACCGACGGGCTTCGGGCTCACAATCGTCGCGACAGCCCCAAGACGACCTCAGCGGTCTCCAGCACTCTCCGGCGGTTGTCGGGCACACTCAGCCGCACGATCGGCACGTGGGCGGCGAGCGTCGCGAGGCTTCGAAACATCTGCGACAACTGTCGCCGGTCCTCGACGTCCATTACGTAGGCATAGGGCGCGAGCGACATGAAACGGTCGCGCGATCCGAGGGCCCGTGTCCGCGCCGATTCGGTTGGTCGACGCCGCCGTCCGAGCACGAAGAGCGCGCAGATCGGGCTCGGCGATGTCCTGAACTTCACCGCAGCCGTCACCAGCCTTCGCTTGGCGGTGTAGTGAGCGACGTTCGCGGCGGCGTCACGTTCGAGACCCAACCCGCGAGCGGAATCGCGCCACAGCCGCAACCCGGGGTAGCCCGGCACCGCCATGCTCCCCGGTTTCTTCTTGCTCGTCTCGCTCTGATCAACGACGAGGCAGTCATCGGTGAGGACCTGACAGCCGCGCAGGCCAAGTGCTGCCGCAAGTGTGGACTTGCCGCAGCCGGTCGGCCCGACAAACGCGACCGATCCGAGCCGCGGGATGTGGACGGCGCTCGCGTGAAGCACGAGGCGGCCGGACCGGCTGAGCGCAAGCGGCAGGACCTGATCGAGCAGCAGATGCCGGAGCGTCGACGCGGCGAGTCGCGCGACCGGACGACACGTGATGCGGTCGCCTGCGGTCGTCACCTCGAAGTCCGCCATGTCGGGGAAGCGCAGCCGATAGCCGTCGGCGAATCTTCCGATCGAGAGCCACGGTCGAGACCGCCGGCCAGGCACGCGCCAGCTGTGAAACGCGTTGAGCCGATCGCCGCCCGGCGCAGCGCCGAGCTCGATTGAAACACGTGGCGGGCCGTGGCTCGACGACCGTCGCACGCCGGGCAGCGCGATCGCGCTCTCGACGGTGACTCCGTAGAGTTGATACTTCACTGCTCTTGCCGCGACCTTCACACTTCAGGCTTCACTTCAGCATTCAGCACTCGGCATTCAGCATTGCTATCTGCTGTACCGTGTGACGACCTCCGCCACGAACACCGCGGCCTCGACTGGTGACGCAAAGAGATCGCGGTATCCTCGTAAAGAGCACGTTCGATCTCTGCAAGCGTGCGGTCACCGTCGCAGAGGCGAAGGACGGTCAGGCGCGCTGCACCCGAGCGGGTGAGGACAGGCCGGTGCGCCGGGTTGGTGCGCGCCAGATCTTCACGCGCCAGCAACATGCCGCGAAGCGTCGTATGACGGAATGTCACCGGCGGGCCAGCTCGACGGCGCGACCCGCACATCCCACGCGTACATCGTATCCGCCGGCAGAATCCGCATCGTCACGTCGATGGCTGCGCCGGCATCGATCGGCACGGCGTCAGCAATCGGAAAAAAGACCGGGCGACGGAAAATGCGTTCCGCCGACAGTGGCGAATTGGTCATCGTGACACTGGGGGACAGGCGCGCCTCGAACCAGCCAGCGATGCCGTGGAGCACGCCGGCCCGGGACGCGCGAAGTGACGCCGAGAAGTTGAGCGGCAAGGGATGGTCGACCATCAGGTCGAGCGTCGTCGCGGTCACAGGCGCCGACAACACGTGCTCCGGCCGCAACCGCGCCGGGTAGCCGGTGTTGGCAGCCACTTCGAAGGCCGCCGTGCAATCGAAGCCCGCCGGGCGTCCTTTCCAGAAGCGCAGCCGGCCGTGTAACCCTGAATGTTCAACGGCAGCGACGACGAGCTCGAGCGCGCGTGGCACGAACGTGCCGCCGGGCCGAAGGAAACGCTGACGCACCTCGCTCGCCAGCTCGAGGATGCCAGCCTCGAGTCCAAAGCCGCCGATCTGATCGCAGACGACGACGTCTCCCCGTTCCGGAATGGTCACCGATCGAGAGTTGCCGCGTACGCTGGTGATGATGTGCTCGAACCCGTTGGCTCTGGCGATCTGTCGCGCCAGGCCGGCGATGCCGTCCTGCTCGATCGCGTAGACACGGCCGGCGCCTGCACGAGATGCCAGCAGGCCGAGGATGCCCGTACCCGAGGCCAGATCGACGACGACGTCGCCTGGCTTGACGACCTCGCGGATGGCGCGCTCGTACGCCGAAACGCGGGGGCGGTCGCGCAGGTATTGGCGATGTTCGTCGATTACCCGGGACACGAGGCGGAAACAGCAGAAGGGCGGGAGAGAGGCTGGCGCGCGGAGCAGCGGCGTGAAGCCCTGCGACTGTGCAGCCACCGAGGACGACGACCCCGCCGCACTCCACCCAGGCGTGGGCGCGAAACGCTGACTCAGCGCGGGCGACGCCGACGACAAGGTTCGCTGGAATACGGGCGATCGTTAAAAGCATGACCAGCGCGATGCCTTGTTCGAGGCAGGTCGCGGAAAACGGTGGACGCGCGCCGATCGCGGTTACGGCCCAGCACAGATCGCGGATTCGGGTCGGAGTTCACGGGACGCGGATCACGGGGTTCTCAACGGGACGCGGATCACTAGCGGATCCGTTCGTGCGTGACCGCGATCCGCACGGTCCGCCCGGGCGCGAGGACTAGGCAGACCCGCGCAGCGAGTAGCGCAGAAGCGGCCGCGCAGAGTGCGGCGATGCGCCTCACAGGCACGTCATCATCATCATGCCTGAAGTCTGCGAAGGAACCCGTCGCCGGTCTGCGTCAGCTTCGCTACCGTTCCGTACTCGACCAGCTCGGGCGGCGACATAGGGACGTCGCCCGCTCTCGATCTCCTCCAGGCGCTCGGTGGTCGTCCGTGTTGCTGCAAGCTTCCATCACGGTCGGTCAAGTGCTGCTCCTCTGTTCCTGCTTCAGCCAACTTGTCATGCCGTCGGGGTGTTCACTCATGACGCGTGCGCTTCAAGCCACAGCTCCAGCGACGCCACCGCCCACAACGGGCCAGTGAAGGCAATGTACGCATCGCCGCCGCGGCTGTAAAGACGAATCATGTCCTCGTACTTCTGGCGGACGACGCGACCGTCAACCCACCCGGCTTCCTCGGACCGAAGCCGCATAAACGCCTGTCGGCCGCCAACCGCCTCGAGCGCTTCGACATAGGTCGAGGAAAACTCGGCCTTGTCAGCGAGCGACGTCCGCGCGGCCACGAGCGGCGGCAGGTAGTCGCCGAGCGCGTGCCTGAGCACGATCTTGATCGCATGGCCGTCGCGATCGCTGCGACGACGGCAACGGCGAGGCCGAACTCGGCGACGCGACGGTCGTAGAACGGAGAGCGCTGATCGACGCCGGCAGCGCTGGCGGCGCGTTCTTCCATCTCATCGCCCAGAATCTGGACGAGGCTCGTGACGCCACGGTGGATGTTCTGCTGTTCCCGCGTTGGAAATGGCAAATCGGCGCGCCGGCGCAGGCGATCTTCGAGGTTGGTTCGCGCGGCAAACGCCGGTTGAATCCACGGCCGCCGGACCGGGCGCGCGCCAAAGACTGGTCGAAGCGTCGCGCGCGCGCGCGCGGATAGAAGCGGGCTGACTATCGCGCGGCCCCACGCGATCACTTTGCCTTCGCGCAAGAGCTCCATGGCCGGAGAATCGCCGGTGAAAAAATCGTCGCCGCCACACCCGGTCAGCAGCACTTGCACGCCAGCGGACGCGGCGGCGGTCCGGAGTAGATCAGCCGACGCTAGCTGTTCGGGTAGGCGAGGCACATCGGCAGTACTGCCGGGACTGCCGGAGAAGATCGTCCACGCGTCTGCGCGGCCAGCATCGACGAACGTCGCCTTCAACCCCCACTTCTCGATCACGGCCCGGCTGTAAACGGTCTCGTCGCACGGCCGGCCGGGAAATGCCAGCGTGAACGCGTGCACCGGCTCGCGCCCTCGTGCCATGCCCATCGCCTGCGCAGCGCCCGCAATTGCAGACGAATCGATGCCGCCGCTGAGCATTACGCCGACCGCATCCTCGTCGCGCACCCGGCATTCGACCGCGCGCAAGAAGATCTCGCGGAAGTGCTCCGCGTACTCCTCGTCGCGCGCATACCTGATGCGCGCGCCGGGATCGAAATCCCAATAGCGGCGCGCCCGCGCTCCGTCGCCGGTGATCTCGAGCGTGTACGCCGGCGGCAGGCGTTGCACGCCGGCCCAGAGCGTTTCTGTCACGGTCTCAGGAGTGCCGGTCAGATACTCGGCGATCATCGCTTCGTTGAGCTCGGCGCGGATCGCGGGATGCCGCACGATTTGCTGGATCTCCGAGCCAAACACGACGCCGCGGGTGCCAACGCCGTAGAAGAGCGGGCGCTGCCCCATCGGATCACGGATGACGACGACTCGCCCCGACGGCTCGTCGCTCAGCACGAGAACGAAATCGCCTAGAAGCTGCGCGCCAGCCGCCACGCCCCAACGGCGCCACGCCGCGAGGACGACTGAAGCGGCGGTGCGGTCGCATGTGCCGAGGGCATCCGCCAGCTCGTCGAGGTTATCGATGCGGCCATCGACGATGAGCGTTGTGCGAGTGGTGGGATCGTGAAACGGCTGGCAGGAATCGGGGCGATCGGCGGCGTAGGCGAGGACGATCGCGCCCGCGCACCGGAAACGAAACGGCTCCTTCGCCCGATGGACAGCCGCGTCGGTCGAGGGGCGGAGATCGTCGATCGAGGCGGGCCGTCCGTCGAACCAGCAGCAGCCCGCGACCGCGCTCACACCGAGTCAGCCCCGGCGACCGCAACGATCAAGCGCCGGGTGCGGAGCTCGTCGAGGAGACGGTCCACGTCCCGCGCGATCGTCGCGCGATCGGCCTGATACTCCGAGGCCAGGATCTCCACGAGCTGCGGCGCATCGCGGCCCTCCTCGATGAGCCGCCACACGCGTGTCCCGACCTCGTTCAAGCCGAAGTAGGTCCCCGACGCGAGGTCCAGGATGACGGCCTCGCCTTCGAGATCCCGAAACACGACGTCAGGGCTGAGCTTCCACATGTTCTTGCCTGTCTCTATCTTCGCCTGAACCATGAACCGCTGAACCATGAACCATGAACCGTGAACCTTGAACCCACTAGGACGTCCTCTTCCTGGCAATGATGACCCAGACGTCCGCCCGCGCATCCCACGGCCCGCCCTGATAGTCGCCGAGAATCGACTGAACCGCGAATCCGGCGCGCTCGAGGCGGCGGGCCACTTGCGGCACCGACAGAGTCCGGAACGTCAGTGCGAACCGATGGATGGTCCGCGTGCGGCCGCGCCGCTCGACGTACTCCTGATCGAAGATCGTGAGTTTGCGCCGCCGATCCTGGCGAACCGACTCGACGAGCGTGACGGTCGTGCGCGCGTCGCGCCGGCCCTTCAAGCTCGTGCGCCGCCGATACTCGCTCCATCGCGGCAGATCGGGCACGAGGTCGAGCGCGAAGAGACCGCCGGGCCTGAGCACGCGGGCGACTGATTTCAGCGTCGCCTGGAGATCGCGCTCGCTGGTGAGCGACTGCAGGATGCCGTACGGCGCCATCACCAGACCGAAGCCGTTTCGCGATCGGAACGGCAGGTGGCGGATGTCGCCGCGAACCAGAAGCGCGCGGTCCGTGAGCCGGGCGCGTATCAACCGCCTGCGCGCCCGCGCGAGCATCGGCGCGGAGAAATCAACGCCAACCAGGGTGGCGCCAGCTTTGACGACGGGCAGTGCAACGCGTCCGGTCCCGCAGCCCAGCTCGAGCACCGGCCCGTCATTGCCACGGGCTAACGCCAGTCGCTGCCAGAACGCGATGTCGCGGCGCGCGACGGTCTGCGCGTTTTCCCAGTCGTAGAACGGCGCGTACGAGTCCCAGCCGTCTGTGCCGCTTGGTGTCTGCTTCAAGGCTCGCTCGGGCGGCAGCCGTTAACGTTTCTCAAGGCTCGCAGAGGCCTCGCCTTCGCAATGCTTCGGCGCAGCTCGCCGTAGCCTTGGCGGAGGCGGCCACGCCCGCTCGCTCTCTCGCTCGGCCGCAGGCGCTTCACTCGGCGCGCTGTCCGACCGTCGCGAAGAGCATCGTGTTCTGGATCTCGACAAATGCCGCGCCGGCGGCCGACGCATCGCGCGCGTACTGCTCGATCGATTTCAGGAAGTCCGCGCCGAGCCGACGGAGCGATTCGTCGGGGGCCTTGGAGATCGCCGCGCGAACAGCAGTGCGGCGCGACTCCCAGAATGCGGGTGGCGGCGCGCCGAGGTGCGACACCGACACCGGAAACAGGCGAACCGACACGGGCTCGACGCCCGCGGCAGCGAGCATGCCCGGCACCAACGGCCCGACCGCCGCGGCTGGCGATTCACCGCGCACCGAGCTAAGCCCTCCGAAGAAACGCCGGCTCAGCTCGAACGACTCCATCCCGCTCTGCACAGAGCTGAACCAGTACCGCGCCGCATTGTCAGGTTCGACGATGAGCACGCGGCCGCCAGGGCGCGTCACGCGAGCGATCTCGCCGAGCGCGCCAGGAAGGTCGCGGATGTGCTGCAACACGGCGACGCAATAGGTCGAGTCGAACGAATCGGCGGCAAACGGCAGGCGGCACGCGTCAGCGGCCGCGTACCCGACGCGCGCGTTGATGCCGCGCGTGGCGACATGCGCGTCTCGAACCCGGTCGATCACGAGATCGACGCCGAAGAGGTGCATCTGCGAGAGCCGCAGGCGCGCCAGGCTGATTTCCGCGGTACCGGTTCCGCAGCCGACGTCGAGAATCCGCTTCCCGGGCCGCGGACGCAGCGTCTCCTCGAGAAACGCCGTAAAGGCATCGTCCCACCAGTGCTCGCGGAGATGCTTGAGCGTCGAGGAGGTCAGCGCATCGAGGTCACGACTCATTGTGAAAATCCGCGCACTCGCCGACCCGCCAAGCGTCGATCGGGACGACGCCGGGCGTCGAGGAGCGAAGGATTCTACCACGCGAAACGTGATCGACTGCTCCGTCTCGGAACAGATCGGGAGCGGTTCCGCACGCGAATCGTGCCAGAGAAGCGGCCGGCGTCTTTGCTACAGCAATTCGATTGCCAGGTTGTCCCGGCCGTCTACCTGGTCTAGATTAAGAAGTTGATACCGTTCACAATAGGTCAAACGGCGAAGCGGGCCCGGACCCGACCTGTCGCTGTGGCTGGAGCTTCCATGTACCGCGCCGGAACATCCTGGGCGATGGTCGCCGTAGCCGCTCTGCTGCTGGCCGTGACGGAGATCCCCGTCGCGACGGCGCAGGCTCCGCCATCCCCTCAACCTTCTCCGGCTGCTATAACGGCGGGCCTCGGCGTCGTCATCGGCACGGCGTGGAAGGGCGACACACAGCCCTATCCGCAGCCACGGATCCGATTGAGGAACATTGCGACGGGACGAACGGTCGCGCGCACGATCGGCGATGGCCAGGGCCGGTTCCAGTTCGAGCGCGTCGAGCCGAACGCCTATGTCGTCGAACTGGTGTCTGGCGACGACAAGGTCCTGGCGGTGGGCGACCTGTTCGGCGTGCCGCCTGGTGGTCAGGCGACCACGGTCGTGCGGTTGAGCTCGAAAACGCCGTGGGTCGCGGGCTTCTTCGCCAATGCGGCCGCGTCGGCAATCAGCGCGGCATCAGCGATTGGCGTCACGGCTATTGGATCGAGCGGCACTCCGGCGAGTGCGCAGTAGCCCTGAACCGCGCATCCATGTTCGACGTCCAGGATCTTCAGCAGACCGCAGGGGCCACCGAGTCCTCCTCGAGTCCGCGCCAGTCGTCGAGTGGACAGCAGGTTCACCTGCTGGATCGGCTGACCGCGGTCTTCCGCCATCGCCGGATCGCGGGCGCAGCCTTCGTGATCGTCGTCGGCCTGATGATGCTGCAGACCTACTCGAAGATTCCCCTCTATCGGGCCAGCGCGCGGGTCATAATCCAGGACGAGCGCACGACGGCGGTCGGCAACCTCAACGCGAACGACCCGATGTACTGGCAGGACTCCGGAGCCGTACTACAACACGCAGTACAGCATTCTCCGCAGCCGCGGCCTGGCCAGCGCGTCGTGCAGCGGCTGCAGCTGCAGAACCACCCGCTCTTCAACGGCACCGCGCCGCAGAGCCGCGGGCCCCTCAGCGCGGTGCGCGAGGCGCGACGGGCGCTCGGCACGTCGGTGCGCAATGTCATCTCGCGGGGAAACCAGAGACCCCGACGAGAAGCCCGCCGCCGACGAGAGCGCGGCGGAGAGCTCGCTCATCAGCCAGTTCCTCGGCGGCGTCCAGATCGTGCCCGAGAAGTCGACGCGGCTGGTCGAGATCGTCTACGTGTCGTCCATCCGGAGTTCGCGGCGCTGGCGGCCACGACGCTCGCCGAGGAATACACGCAGCAGAACCTCGACCTGCGGCTCGCGACGATCAACAAGAACCTCGACTGGCTGACCGACGAGGTCGCCAAGCAGGAGAAGAAGGTCACCGAAGCCGAGGCGGCGATGACGCAGTATCGCGAGCAGCAGAACGCGCTCTCGCTCGAGGATCGGCAGAACATCATCGTCGCGCGGTTGAACACGCTGAACGACACGGCCACGCGCGCGCGGACGACGCGCCTGCAGAAGGAAGCCAGCTACAACCAGCTGAAGTCGGTCGACCCGAAGAGCGACGCGGCGGACGCCTTCCCGGTGATCTCGACCAACCTGGGTGTCGTCGAGGCCAAGACGCGGCTCAACGACCTCGCGGCCGAGAAGGCGCGGCTGTCGGCGCGGTACCTGCCGGGGCACCCGGATATTGAAGGTCGAAGGCCAGATCGAGAGCGCGCGGGAGACCTGGTCGCGCAGCGCACGCGCGTGATCGAGTCGGCACGCAACGATACGAAGCCGCGGTGAGCGAGGAACGGAGCTACGCCGGCCAGCTCGAGGAGCAGAAGGGCGCGGCGATGGACCTCGATCGCAAGAGCGGCGACTACCAGGTGCTGCAGCGCCAGGCCGAGAGCAACCGCAAGATCTACCAGTCGCTGCTGCAGCAGCAGAAGGAACTGCGGGTCGTCAGCAACAGCCGCACGAACAACGTCCAGGTGCATGGATCGCGCCGAGGTGCCGGGCGCGCCGTTCTCGCCCAACGCGCGGCGCGACTGGTTCACGGCGCTCATGGCGGGCATGCTCGTCGCGCTCGGCCTCGCGTTCGGCATCGAGTACCTCGACGACACGGTCAAGACGCCAGACGATGTGACGGAGCGGCTGCAGCTGCCGCTGCTCGGCCTGGTGCCGGCGGTGCGCGGCAAGCGCGTGCCGCTGCTCACCGAGGCCGTGCCGCACGACTTCGGCGAGGCGTTCCGCTCGCTGCGCACGTCGCTGGTCTTCACGAGCGGCGCGGAGGGCCCGCGGGTGATCGCGGTCACGAGCAGCCAGCCGCTCGAAGGCAAGACGACGACCGCCTGCAACCTCGGCATGGCGCTGGCGCTCGGCGGATCGCGCGTGCTGCTCATCGACGCCGACATGCGCCGCCCCGGCCTGCACACGATGATGGGCGCGCAGAACGAGATCGGCCTGTCGCACCTGCTCGTCGGCCAGGCGCGCGTGCGCGACGCCGTGCAGCAGACGAGCGAGCCCAACCTGTTCGTCATCACCGCCGGGCGCACGCCGCCCAATCCCTCGGAGCTGCTCTCGTCCGAGCGGATGAAGGCGCTGCTCGCGAACCTGCGGTCGGGTCCCTTCGACTGGGTCATCATCGATACGCCGCCGGTGCTCGCCGTCACCGACGCCGTCATCGTCGCGCGCGCGGTCTCGGGCGTCGTCTTCGTGATCGGCTCCGAGATGACGCGGCGCGTGCACGCCGAGCGCGCGCTCGAGACGCTGCGGGCGGGCAAGCCGAAGTCGATCGGCGTGGTCCTCAACCGCGTCGACTTCGACCGCAACAGGTACTACTACTCGCGCTACTACGGCTACAACTACCAGAGCTACTACGGCTCCAGCACCAAGAAATCCGCCTGACGTGGGCGGCCACCGCGGGCGCATGCCGCTCCGTTTTCCTCTTTCGCGCTCCTCGTGTGGCCGCTTGCCGCGTTCGGCGGCAGATCCGCGGCGACCGCGGTCGCCTTCGGCTACCTGCCTGGTTCTGGCGGTCGCTCGTCAGGCCGCGGCTCGACCGAGCGTCTGCGATCGACCGCGCTGTGCGCGCTTCTGGCCCTCATCGCGCTTCAGGTCGTTCCGCTGCCGGCCGTCGATCGTCGCGCTGGTCTCTCCGCATGCCGGCTGCGCCGCGCGCTCTCGATCGACGGCGGAGCGCGCCTGGCTCTTCGCCTTGACCATCAGCGCGTCGGATACGGGCTGGGCGTGGATCGTGATGGCTGGCGCGGCGGCGTTCTTCTGTCGCGGGGCGCAGTTCCGCCGCGGCGGCGTGCGCCGACGGTCCGGATGGTCTCCGCGCTCGGCTTCGCCTCTCGCTCCTGGCCATCGCACAGGCCGCAACGGCCGGCAGGGATATCTACTGGCTGTTCACGACCGAGTTCGAGGGTCCGCTCCGTTTGGTCCGTTCATCAACCGCAATCATTTCGCCACGTGGGTGATCATGGCGCTGCCGCTGTGCCTCGGGTACATTGCGGCGCGCTCAGGACCAGGACGCACAAACCCGGTTTCGCGCGCCCGCTTCCGGTTCGCGCACGCGATCGATCCGCGCACGGCCTGGCTGATGGCGGCCGGGGCGACGATGTTCCTCGCGCTGCTGCTATCGCTGTCGCGATCGGGCGCGCTCGCGCTCGGCGTGTCCGCAGCCGGACCATCGTGCTCTGCCGGCACCGCCTGTCGCCAGCGCCGCCGGCGTGTCATGGCGCTGGCGGCGATCGTGGTGGTGTGCGGGCTCGCGTGGGCCGACATCCCGGCGCTTCGCGAGCGCGTGGCCGGGGCGCAGACCGGCCTGGCCAACCGTCTGACGATCTGGCGCGAGACGGTCCCGATCGTCCGCGACTTTCTGGCTGACCGGCACCGGGCCGGCACCTATCAGCGGGCCATGTTCGTGTACCAGCGCTCCCCGCGGACGTGTACCTCAACCAGGCCCACAATCACTATCTGCAGGTCGCTGCCGAGGGCGGATTGCTGTTGGTGGGAGGCGTGATGGTCGCGCTGGTCGCGTTCGTGCGCGCCGCGCGCGCGCGCCTTACGAGCGACAGCTCAGGCCTGTTCTGGATCAGAGCCGGCGCGCGTGCGGCCTCGGCGCCGTCGCTCTTCAAAGCGTGTGGGAGACCGGCCTCGTCATGCCAGCCAACGCGTCGCTGGCGGCGCTGCTGGCCGCGCTCGCCATCCACGAGCGGCCAAGCCACGAATCCCGAAAGCGCTGAGCCAACCTTGAAGTCAACTCTTGAACGCTGAACCCTGAACCTCCCCGTGTATGTCTTGTCTCCGTGATGTCGCTCCGGCTCGGGTTCGACGTCGACGGCGTCCTGGCCGACTTCCGAAGCGCCTTCCGCGACACGGCGCGCGACTGTCTCGGCGCGCGGCATCACGACGCGGGCGCGGACGGAAAGCCAGTCCGCTCGGCCAGCCGACGTGGCCAGGTGTGGGCCCCATCGCGCGGACGCCGAACTGGTGGATGAGGCTGCGGCCCTACGAGCCGGCCGAGATCGCGCGGCTCTACGCGCGGGCGCGCGCGTCACGGTGGGAAGTCTTTTTCCTGACGAAACGCCCGCCGAGCGCCGGCGATCCGGTCCAGTTCCAGACCCAGTGGTGGCTCGAGCAGCAGGGCTTCTACCTCCCGCCGTCCTGACCGTTCCAGGATCGCGCGGCGAACTCGCCAACTCGCTGCGCCTCGATCTGGTCGTCGACGATCAAATCGGCAACTGCGCCGATATCATCGCCGCCGGCCCGACCAGGACCCTGCTGATGCTTCGCGATCCCGATCCGACGCTTGCGACATACGCCGCTGATCGTGGCATCGCCGTCGTGAGCTGCCTCGCGGAGGCGTTGCCGGCAATCGAGCGCTTACAAGAGGTCCTGCCGACGCGCATCGGCAAGCCGCTGCGGCTGATGGACTGGTTCTCGTCAAAGGCCGGAAGACGCTGCCGCTCAATCCGAGGATCGAGCGGCCGTTGCCTGAGTAGAGAGGTTCGCGTCACGGGGAAAGGCCGTCTCTCAACTCTGTCTCACCCCTATTTAAACCATTTCACAGCCCCTGTCACGGCCCGGTGAACATACAGGAACGGCAGCGCGCCTCGGGAGGATATCCCATAGCGATGTCGCATGTAGCTGGCCGACGGAAACACGTGCTCACGTAGGAACCGGAGCGGGGCCGAACGCCGGGGATGCGGCGCCAGTCAGATGCGGCGACCTGGATCTTTGACGGCGTGCCGTGAAGGAAGAGGAGCATGTCCGGTTCGATGCTCCGCTTCCGGCGCGCAGGCGGTCGAGCACCCGCGGCGGCACGCTGTGCCGAGACGCTCGACTGTATCTTCGAGTCCTGCGACGACAACCGGTGTCAGGCCGCACAGTTCGGCCCGATCGACGACGGTGTGCCAATCCAGATCCGAGAGTGTTGTGGCCAGCAGATGAATGTCGTACAGCCACAGCAGCCGCGTCGTGGTGCCGTGATGCGCGGTGCGATGGAGGCAGGCGACCAGGAGCGCGAGCGAAGGCGACGGCGCCAGCGCGTGCGGCCCGAGCCGCGGCACGCGACAGCGTCGCGTCTCAAGTCATCGTAGGTCAGCCGGTCGGCGAAGAGTTTCGGAACGGCGATTCGCCAGTGGATGTCGAGTGTGTGGCTCGCTCCGCTCTCATCGATGCGCGAGTATTGGAACTGCGTGAACGCGACCTCGCCAGTCACGTGTGGCGTCGGACGGTAGCCAAGTGATGCGAGACACTTTTTCAGGCCGGCTGATCCGCCTCTCTGATCAGCAGATCAGTGTCGAGCCTGGGACGGCGATCGGGCGAGCGATAGAGCGTGAAGGCGAGATGCGCGCCCTTGAGCAGGAGGGGCGTGATGCCGGCCGCCGCGAGCGATGCAAGCACTGACCGAGCTCGCGTTCGCGAGCGAGCGACAAGGCGATCTCTGCCGCTACCGATGGCCGCATTGCCACCAGGAAGTCGGGATCCCAGCGCGCGGCGGCCGCAGCATCGGCGAGCAGCGGAAGCACGCCGTGCTCGTCGGCGGACGCGAGCAGTTCCGCCCATCGGCGCGCGGCGGCGTCGGGATCATCTGCCCGCGCAACGCGGCGCCAGCAGCGTCTCGCTCAGGATGTCGGCCGCTTCCGGCATACGAACCACACCTGGCTGTTGAGCCAGCCCCGAGGAGCGGCAACGGCGAGAACAGCCGGCGCTCGACGTCGAAGCGCCGCTCGATCGTTCTCTGCAGCCGGCGCCAGTTGAATCCCTTGTGCCCGGTGAAGCGCGACCCGCGTTCGCCCGCGTACTCGTCGCGAGGAATCGCCGTCTCCGCCCCGGCAAAGACCATCCGCACGAGCTCGCCGGCCTGATAACGCTCGCGCGTCGCATATTCGCAGAGCCCGCCAAGCGCGACGAGCGCGCGCGCGCCTGCTTGGCGAGAAGCGGCGGGCCAATCTCGATCGGCACGCTGATGACAACCGTGCCGCCCGGCGCCGTCACTGCGATCTGATCGAGCACCGTGACCTGGATGTCGTCCGGGCAGTGCTCGAGCACTTCCATGCACACGACGATCTCATACGATTGCGGTGCCGCGGATCGCTCAGCGCTCGTCGGAAGAAACGCGATGCCGGGCGCGCCGGCAAACCGTCGGCGCAATCCGCGAGTTGATCGGCGGCGACGTCGGCGCCGAGTGCCCGGGAAGAGTCCTGCACCAGCGCGAGGAACGTTCCGTCCCCACACCCGTAGTCGAGCAGCGGCCGGCCCGCAAACGGCGCGACCAGCTCCCGCGCCAGACGAAACCGGCTGCCATGGCTCCACGCACGAGCCCGCTCGGGCTGAGCAGCTGCTTCTGCGCGTAGTGGCCGGGGGGGATCTGTTCACAGTTCAGCGGTTCAGGGTTCGCGGCTGCCTACAGGCGGGTTCAGCTCTGAAGATTGGGTTCACTAGCTGAGAAGGCCAGGCCGCTCCATCGAACCGCGAACCGCTGATAGCGAGCTGTTCAGCTCCACATCGACCGAAGACGATGCGGCGGAACTCGGCGTGGCGCAGCAGCGCGAGGGCGGCGGTGCGGTGCCAGTTGAAGTCCGCGGTCTGCTTGAGCAGCGGGACGATGCCGTCGACGCGGGCGAGCTCGACCAGCGGTCGATGGCGCGGTCGTTCAGCCGGGCGGCGACGGCGCGGAACGCCAGGCCGGCGCGGATCTCGGGGCCGAGCCGCGCGCGCCAGCGGCGCTCGTACTCCTTCAGGCGGCGCGCGCCGAGGCGTCGTCGCGACAGCGCCTCGGCCAGCACGTCGGCCGCGATCTGGCCGCTCAGCAGGCCGTAGTAGATGCCGCCGCCGGTCGTCGGCTTGACGAGGCCGGCGGCATCGCCGACGGCGAGCACGCGACGGTCCACGTCCGCGCCACGGGCCCGAGCGGCAGCACCTTCAGGCGCGGCTCCGGCCACGGCTCGCGGTAGGCCGTGGCGCGGCGCGGATCGACGCGGCGAAGTCCCGGAACCGGGCGCCCGCGTCGCGCGTCGCACATCAGGCCGACGCGCGCGAACGTCGTGCCCGTCGCGTTCGAACGGCACCACCCACGCGAACCCGCCGGGCGCGACCTTGCGCCCGAGGTGCACCTCCACTTGATCGAGTCGGGGAAACGGCGACCTCGAGCTGCGCGCTGTGGACGAACACGCTCGGCACGCCGAGGCCGAGCGCGCGGTTGAAGCGGTAGTTCGCGCCGCACGCGAGGACGCAGCGCGCGCGCGCGTCGGTGACGCCGCCGGCGTCGGCCGTGCGTGACGGTGACCGACTGCGGCTCGCGCGCGATGCCGCGACGCGCGCGCCGGTTCGAATCGTCGCGCCGGCGGCGCGGCCGATGCGGCGAGATCGCGGTCGAAGATCGCGCGATCGACGACCGCCGCGCGCACGCGCTCGGCGTCGATGACGACGGCGCTGCCGTCGGGGCGACGAAGCGCGCGGCGTGCGCGGTGCCGAGGATGGCGCGCCGGGGAGGTCGAGCTCGTCGAACGCGTCGAGGCCGAGGACGCCGGTGCAGTGCACGGGCACGCCGATGCGTCGTGCTCCTCGAGGACGCGAACGTCGTGCCCGCGGCGGCCAGCTCGCGCGCGGCGATGAGTCCGGCAGGGCCGCCGCCGACGACGACGACATCACAATCGCCATCACGTGATCGATTGCCGCGATCGTTCGTCAATACTTGCGGCCCCGCGATTCCCATGTGCCAAGGAAGCTAATCCAAAACGACAGCAGAATCAAACGCAGATCGAGCCACATCGACTGACGTCGCACGTAGAGTCCGGTCGTAGCGGAACTTCTGTCGCCGCGGCATGTCGCGCGGCGCGTAGACCTGCGCGATGCCGGTCAGGCCCGGCCGCACCGTGATGCGCTCCGCGAAGCCGGGAATCTCTCGAGCGCACGAGCGTCCGTCGCCTGTCGGTCTCGATCTCGCCGGGCCGCAGCGCGCGCGGGCCGACGAAGCTCATGTCGCCGCGCAGGATGTTCCAGAGCTGCGGCAGCTCGTCCATCGCGGTCGCCCGCATGAGCCGGCCGATGCGCGTCACGCGCGGATCGTTCTCGACTCGCCTGCACGGCGCCGACGCCGGCCTCGGCGTCCGGGCGCATCGAGCGGAACTTCAGCGCGTGGAACGTGCGGCCGCCGAGGCCGACGCGCTCCTGCGTGTAGAACACCGGCCCGCCGTCCTCCAGCTTGATCGCCGGCGGCGAACAGACCACAGCGGCGCCGAGACCAGCAAGCCCGGCGCCGGCGAGCGCGACGTCGAATGCGCGCTTCAGCGATCCGTCGGCGTCCGCGTGCGCGCCAGCTCCTCGGCACACAGCGACGAGTCGCTCGCCCATCGCGCGCATCGTGAACTCGCGCTCGCGCGCGCGCGCCTCGCCGGCGCCCGAGCCGCGCCGCGAGCGCCGGATCGGCGACGAGCCGCTCGATCGCGCGGCGGAGCGCCTCCACGTCGCCCGGCGGCACGACCAGGCCGGTTCTCGTTGACCCACGGGACGCCGGTCGGCACGCGGTGCTGATCGACCGGCTTGCCGCAGGCCATCGCCTCGAGCTGCACGTACCCGAACGCCTCGGCGCGGTCACCGACGGCAGCACGAACAGGCGGCACGCGAGATAGAGCGCGCGCAGCTCCTGCGTCGATCGACCTCGCCCGGAAAGCTGAACGCGCGCCGCGCCCGCAGGCTCGCGCGCGAGCGCTCCAGCTCGCGCGCATCGGTCCGTCGCCGGCGATCACGACCGCGACATCGAGCGGGCGCAGCGCGCGCAGCAGCACGTCACGCCCTTGTAGGCACGTGCCGGCCGGCGAACAGCACGATCGGGCGACCGGCCGTCGCGGCGGATCTCGTCCGCGCGCCGGCGCACCGTCGTCGTCGGCGCGCCAGCGATCCACGTCGATGCCGAACGGGATGACGGCCACGCGATCGCGATACGGCGGCAGCGCGGCGGCGTGCTCGGCCAGCGCCGGCGACGAGACGACGAACCGCGCGGCGCGCGTAGGCAGGCCGCGCGATCGGCGCGTAGAACAGCGGGTACTGAAGCGCGGCCGCACGACGTCGCTGTGGAACCAGATCGCCAGCGGCAGCCGCGGCCGCGCGCCGCGACGACAGCAGCGCCCACGGATTCGGCTCGTGCAGGACCATCAGGTCGGCGTCGACGCGGCGAGGTGCGCCGGAAACGCCGGCGCGATCGGCACCGAGCCCGCCGGCCCCACGTGCCGACGCGCGTCACCGGCACGCCGTCGATCGCTTCGCGTGATCGTCCGCGCCCGTGTTGAACGCAGCACCCGGTTGTCGAGCCGGCCGCCGTCACCGCGCAGAGCGACTGCGACGACGCGCTCCATGCCGCCGGGCTACCGGCGGATAGAACTTGCCGACGTGCATGACCCTCACCGGATGACTGTCGGCCACCGTGGCAGCACCCTCACGACGGCATCGGTGCCGCGGCGACGCGCGCGTAGAGAGCGGCGACGTCGCTCGCGTAGCGCGACCAGCTGAACGCCGCCGCGCGCCGGATGCCCGCCTCACGGCGCGGCGTCCACTGCGCGGGCGTGCGCGCCGCTCGTCGAGCAGCCGCGTCACGCGTCGTCCACGCCTCGATGTCGTCGAGCGGGCAGTAGACGACGGCGTCCCGCCGACCTCGCGCAGCGCCGGGATGTCGCTCGCGACGACCGGCGTGCCGCACGCCAGCGCTTCGAGCACCGGCAGGCCGAAGCCTTCGCGCTCGGACGGCAGCAGCAGCGAGCGCGCTGCGCCGGTAGACCGCCGCCAGCGTCGACCGATCGAGGAACGGCAGGACGACGACCGCTCGCCGAGACCGAGATCGCGCGCGAGCGCCGCTGCTCGGCGGTGAACGGCCCGCCGACGCGCACGAGCCGCAGCGCCGGTCGCGCGCGGCGCAGCGAATCGACGACGCGCAGCAGGACGTCGATCCGCTTGCGCGGGATCGTGCTGCCGACGTGCAGCAGCTCGACGCGCCCGCGCGGACCGAGCAGCCGCGCGGCCTCGACGTCGGCCGTCGGCTCGGCTTCAGGCGTGCAGCTCGGATGCGGACCGTTGGGCACGACGGTCGTCCGTCCGCGGGATCCCGGCTTTGGCGACGAGCGCGTCGCGCGTCGCCTCGGCTGTCGCACGCGACGTGCCCGGCGTGCGCAGCCCGTCGAGGATCTGCCGCGTCATCGCGCGGAACAGCCGACCGCGGCTCGCGCGCCGGGTCGAGGACGTGCGGAACGTGTCGAGATCGTGGCACGTCACGAGCGTGCGCTCGCCGGCAGCCCGTGGACGAGCTGCGCGTAGCTGTGATCGACGACGTGAAAGAGGTCGAAGCGGCTCGCGAGGCCGCGCGGCGAGCCGCGGGTAGTCCCACAGGCGGTCGGCGATGCGATCGGCGTCGGACCACGCCGGCGCGCGGCGCCGGCAACCGGCGGCGCGCCGCCGCATCGGCGGCCGGACGAGTGTCGCCGTCACCGTCGCCGTGCTCGCGCTGCAGCCGATCGAGGAGCATGTCGGCGACGAGATCCATGCTCGGCCATCCCTCTTCGAGGTAGTCGGCGAGGAGCGCGACGCGCAAGCGGAGCGTCAGCACGCACAACTCGTCGAAGAACGCCAGGTGCGCGCGGGCGACGACCGGCCAGGCGAACCTCGCGTGCGCGCGCGCGAGGCCGCGGCGCCAAGTCGCGGCGCAAATCGCGGATCGTCGCCAGCAGCCGCTCGATCGCCTCGGTCCACCGAGCGACATCGGCCTCATCGACGATCACCCCGGCGTCGCCGACGACGTGCGGAATCTCGCCGCTGTGGCTGGCGACGACGGGCACGCCGCACGCCATCGCCTCGATCAGCATCCGGCCGAACTGCTCGCGCCACCGCGGCGTCGTCCGGCTCGGCGCGCACAGCAGATCCATCGCGTTCAGATATGCGGGCACTTCGTCGTGGGCGACACGGTGGCACGCACGCGGCCGGGATGCTCGGCGGCGAACGCCGCAGATCGGCTTCCATCGGTCCGCCGCCGACGAACAGCGCGCGCCAGGGCTGACGGGCGGTTCAAGCGCCGCATCAGGACGGGGAGCCCCTTTTCCGGCACGAACCGGCCGAGGAAACCGACCACCGGCACGTCGTCGGTCCACCCAGCCGAGCGCGTACGCCGCGCGCGCGGCGTCGGGCCGGAAGCGCTCGACGTCGACCCCGGGCGGGATGACGCGCGACGGCTTGCCGCGTAGGGGGGCTTCGCGGCGCGGCGCGTCGTGCACCGTCTGGCCGAACGCGATCCAGCCGTCGGCGCGGCGCATCACGCGCGTTCGAAGGCGAACGGGGGCGGATAGCGCTTGGCGAGGTTCTGAAACGTCGCGGAACGACGCGGGCGGGCGGCGCGGCTGCGCGACCTGCGCGCCCGCCGCGACGTAGGGCTCCTCCCAGCAGTGCACGACATCCCACGACCAGCCAGCAGCGCGCGCAGCGCCGCTGTAGTGGAGCAGGTGCGGGCTGCGGCCGAGCCGACCCGCACCCGGCGTCGTGAACGCTTCCCGGCAATCGGTTCGAGCCTGACGTCGCGGAGATCTCCGGTCATTCGCGCCGGCGCGACCGCCGTCACCTCCCACGTCCCGCCCCCGCACGGCCATCTCGTGCGCGAGGCGGCGATTGTTGGCGACGACGTAGGAATGGGAGATCGAAATCAGACGCTTCACGGATTACAGGGGGTTCAAATTCAAGGTTCAAGTTCAGGTTTAGCGCGTGCCGAGTCGGTGGTTGGTAGGGTTGGGGATTTCGCAGACGCTTCCATGTCGCGACGTCTTGCGTGACACGGACTTCGATCGCGGACACGAACCGCGGGTTGCGAGAGCTCCCGGAGTATCCACGCCCAGCCCCACGGATCGGCGATGTTCCAGGCGCGGCGCATCCGGAGGTACAGCGCCAGACGTGTCGGAAACAGCCACACCAGCCGGTTGAGGGGCTCGTTGTACAGCGCGGCGAGGCAGTCGTTTCTCTCACGTAGCGCAGATAACGTTGCCGACTGCGGCCGGAGGGATCGGGTTCGTGGATCACGAGGTAGTCCGGGAGATACACCGTTCGATAGCCAGCGTCGATCTGACGAAGACAGTAGTCCCTTTCTTCGCCGTAGAACTCGAATGACTCCGATAACCGCCGAGCGCCATGAACACGTCGCGGCGGACGATATGCGCGAAGCCGATGAACGCCGGGACGCTGCATGGTGCGGCTCCGGCGGCTCATCCCTTCGTTCAGTCTCGCGCCGTTCTCCCCATATGCCGAACGCGATCGCACCCGCCCGCCGTCCTATCAGGGACCCCTTCAGCGCGCACACATAGACTCGCCGCTCCGAGCGCGGCGTCATCGTCCATCAGCAGGACCACCGGCGTGGATGCTGCGCGAACAGAGATTGCGGCCGGCGATGTAGCCAGGGCACGTCGTCACGAATGACGCTGACAGGAAGCCGCATTCCCGCGCCGCCAGCACATCGCGTACCGGGGTTGTCGAGGCGTCGTCGAACACGATGACTTCTGGAGAGAGATGTGCGACGGCGGCGAGCGACGCAGGCAGCGACGCAGGCGTCGGGCCGGTTGCGCGTGGTGATGCCGATTGTCAGTCGCCGCGTTCACGCGGCCGCGCCTTCGACGCGCCTCGAAGGGTGCGGATCGTGTGCGCCAGCGCAAAGCGCTCCCGGTATACCTGCTCGCCTCGCGCCGCAGCGCCTCGCGCTTCTTCATCGGAAGGAGAGCCTGCGCCAATCTGACAAACGATCCATTGTCTCGCGCGGCGGCCAATGTCACGGCCCCGGTATCAGCCCACACGGGCTCCGTGAGATGACCGGTCGTCGTAACGATTGCGCGGGCGTTGACCAGCCCCGCCATCGTCGATGTCCGTCTTGTCGTCACACCGTCCGGGTAGGGTTGCAGAAGCAGGTCGCACGAACTGAGGACCACGGCCGCGTCGCGAGCCGATACTCGTCCTTTGCGATGGCCCGGCCGCGAATGGTGGGTGCGGCATTGTCCAGCGACCGACAAACCGTCGCTGCCTGAGCCGACGCAGACCGCGCGCATCCCGGCACCGTGTTCCATCAGGTTCGTCAGGCCGCGGTGAGCATCGGAGCCACTCGGACCCGAACGTACCGAAATGGCCGACGAGCTGGTGCCGACGATCCGAGGAGCTGCTGCGGCGTTCGACGACGGCGGCCGGTCAATCGCAGCGCGGAATCGCCGATGGAATCGGCAACGTGACGAAGGCGTCGGACCATGACCAGCCGTATGAGGCGCGAGATAGCGGCGCCAGGCCTCGGTCGAGAGGTAGACGCGCGAGGCGGCGCGCAGCACTCCTCGCCATCAATCGCTCCGCGACCGCGAGCGCGTTTTGCCGAATAGGACTCCAGGTGAACTCGAAGTACGGCTCGTGAAACATCACGCGCACGTCCTCTCCGTTCGCCGGCGCGCTCGAGCAGCCAACGGCACCACGGAATGTTCGCTCCGCGAAGGCCGAAACCTGTTGGAACGTACTGGACCAGAATCGTCGACGGAACGCCGCCCAGCCTCTGATCGCCCAACCTCTGATCGATGGCGCGACGGCCGTTCCTGTCGTATGCGTCTTCGAGCATGACAACGTTGACCCCACGGCTCGACAACGGCCCCGAGGCCAAGGTCGACTCTCCCGCGGCGGGCACAGACCGTCACCGTCTCCCCGGCGGCAGCGAGCGCAGCGGCGACCTCGCTGTACAGTCGCCGACGCCGCCGCAGCCAGGCGGATACTCGCAGGTCAGGATTGTCCAGTGCGTCATTGAGCCACCGGTCGCCGACGCCGCTCCTGCGCGTCGTCCCGCAGCGGGATTCGAGCCGCTCGACGTGGGTCGCGACCGATATTCGCCGGGAGACCTTGAGGGCACTTTGTCCATGCGCTCGCATTCCCCGGTCGTCGAGGCGCGCACATCGCGTGCGCGAGGCCTTGGTTCCCCCGCCGGGCTCGACGAGTAGGCCGGTCACACTGTCGGCGAGCCACTCGCTGATCCCACCGACATCAAACTAAATCCGGCCGCCCGAGCGAGGCGGCATGGAGACCAACCAACCCGACGGCTCCGGCCACAGGCTCGGCACCGCCACGAACAGCCTCGCTTAGACGCGCGCGCGATCGTGGAGCGAGATCCAGCCCGTGAACCCGACCGACGCCGAGCGAGACGGCGAAACGACGCCACGCTCCTTCTGTGGGATCGCCGGCCATGACGAAATGAACTGGCCTGCCCATCAGGCGCGAAGCGCGCGCCGCGGCGGCGATGAGAACATGACCACCCTGAGCGGCGTCATCCGGCCGGCGAAGAGCACCGTGTCAGGCTCACCGCTCGGGCCGGCATCGCTCCTCAAGGTCGAAAACAGCGGCAGGACAGTGAGTCGACATTCAGGCGCGCCGTGACGGGCCATCTCGTCGCGCATGTGATGGCTCGCCACGACGCGGCCGTGTGGCGCGCCAAGCGCTCGCTGTTCGCTCGCCCAGCGGTACCCTCCACCATCGCTCCGGGGGAGAGTTGGCCGCACCGCCGCGGAAAGTAGAGCGCAAGACAGGCCGGCCGAAACGTGCGTTCGCAGACCTGGGCGGACGGAAACGCGTGCATCTTCAGCCCGCTGACACACGTCCCGAAGTATCCGTGCAGCATCTTCACAACGGGCCAGTGCGCGAGCAGCCGGCGGTCGACCTCGAGCGGGCCCATGTTGTGCGAAAAGCCGATGTCGGGCCGCCACTGGCGGAGATCGGCAAACGCAGCGTCGAGGCCTCGCTCTTCAACGCCGAACGCGACGTGCGCTTCGTTGAAAGAGGGCTCTCGCCGTGGCGGCGAAGAGGGCTCTCGCCCTTGCGGCAAGAGGGCTCTCGCCATCGCTCCGCCGGTAGTACAAAAGCGCGATTTGATGACCTCGCTCCCGCAGCCTCTGCATCACCGACACGAGTAGGTCTCGGCTCCTCCTTCGGTCTCGACCGACTCATGCGCGACGACAATCCTCATGCGCGTCGGGGCCGCAGCCGCAGGCAGACGCCTTCGGTCTGCCAGATGTCCTCGCCACGGCCGTCGACGGCTTCGGCGACGAGTCCCTGCGCCTCGCACTCGCCGCGGACATCGTCGACCGACATGCCGAGGCCGGGCCACAAATGCGGGTGCATCTCGACGAACAGCTGCAGACCAGGCCCGGCGCCAGCGATCGTCGACCGCGCGCCGCGCAATACTCGCGAGCTCGGCACCCTCGACGTCGACTTTGATCACCTGAGGCTTCAGTCGATGCTCGGCGCAGAACTGATCGATCGACACGGCCCTGACGTCGCGCGTTTTGATTGGATTCGCGGCATGGCCCTCGTCCGGGTGCACGAGGCGGCTGACGCCGGACGAATCGCCGATCGCGAATCGCAGGTTCGCGGCCTTGCCGTCGGCGACGGCCGCGGCCACCGGCGTCACGCGATCGATCATGCCGTTGAGCGCGATGTGTTTCTGCAGCCCGGCATAGGCGATCGGATCGGGTTCGAACGCGAACACTCGTCCCGACGCCCCGGCCCACTGCGCGAACAGCATCGTGTAGGCGCCGACGTTGGCGCCGGCTTCGAGCACGACGTCTCCGGTTCGGACCGCGCCACGAAAGGCGTTGTACTCGTCGCGGTTCCACGTCATGTGCCGGTTCTCCGGCGACACGAGCACGACCTCTCCGCCCGGAAGCACCGACTGAAGGCCGCCGCCCCCCGGCGCCAGCCACTTCGCGAAGAGTGGCTTGAGCCGCTGACGCAGCGCGCCGAACCGTCCGCCTGATGGCAGCGCCGCAACGATTCGCTCGAGAGCGTTCTGACGCGGAAGTTGTCACCAGGGAGACGCTCATATTCGTGCCGCTGCTCGACTGGAGCTGACGCGCGAAGGGCCAGGGCTCAAGACGGCGTGCGTGTCACGTCCGAAGAGCACCTCGCCTTCGACCAACGGGCACGCGGTCAATCCGAGATTGTCAAGGGTGGCGCGGGCGTCCTGCTCGGTGACGCCGAAGGCCGGCCAGCACTGCGGGTGCATTTCGACGACGAGCGACAGACGCGGAGCCGAGCGGATTGTGTCTCTCGGCACCGCGCAGGGCATGTATCTCAGCGCCCTGCACGTCCATCCTGATGACCGTCGGTACGACGTTCAGCTCGCGGCACACCTCGTCGATGGTGACGACGGCGACGTCGATGGTGGCTGGAGGCGCGTCGGTGTCGACCGCCGCCGCCAAGCTGTTCACGTACGGCATCGCGTGCGCGTCGTACTGATGCAGCGTCGCCCGCGTCGCGCGATCCGACACCGCGGCCTCGACGAGCTGGACGCGCTCGGGTCCAAGTCCGTCGAAGGCGAAGTGCCGGCGCGCCACCGCGGCGCTCGAAGGCGTCGGCTCGAACGCGACGACGCGTCCGCGAGGCCCGCTCCACCGCGCGGCGAGGACGGCGTAGATCCCACGAACGCTCCAACGTCGAGGATAACGTCGCCAGGGCGAATCGTGCGTTTGAGAAACCCAAAAAGCGCGGGTTCGGCGTCGTGCGGCACCAGGTAGCGGACGCGCGGGTCGATTCTGACGAGCTCGTCGTGCACCTTCCAGGGCAAGCCGCGCCTCGAGGAGCACGCACCGAGGAGGCGTCCGTATGACGCCGAGAGGAGCGCACGCACGCGCGATTGAAGCACAGCCCGGTTACTCTCCCGGTTACTCGAACAGCAGGTTCGGAATGCCGCCAGGGATCTCGTCGACGACCGACGCGCGATAGCCGCGGTCGCGCAACATCTTCACGGCCTCGCTCCGATCGCGGTGTTGCACACGATCCGCGCCGGGCGGAGGCGGGTGAGCGTCGACGACATGCCGGCCAGGACCCTCGATTCCGCACCCTCGACGTCAATCTTCATCAGGTCGACGCGCGACAACTGGACCGACGGCACCCAGCTGTCTCACGTCCTCACGCGGACCGCGATCGAGGTGTCCGCGCGAAGGCCGCCGCGGGCCAGCGTCTCGGCCGCAGGCGAAGCGACGCGATGCCTTCGTTCCTCCGGCCAGCATGACACGAACAGCCGGATATCGTCCGATCTTCGTCGGAAAGCGCCAGCTCCGAGATCGTCACGCGATCCGCGATCGCATTGAGCCCGATATGACGCTCCAGCTGCCGCCGGACGGCGGGTTCGGTTCGAATGCGAACACCCGTCCACGCGCGCCCACCCTGAGCGCCGCGAGCACCGGCGGGTAGCCGCTGTTGGCACCGATGTCGACGAACACATCACCTTCGCCGGCGTTAACACCGCATTGGTCGCGCCGGGTTCGTAGGGCACGCCGGCGAAATAGCAGCCCTTGACCGGAGCTCGCCGACGTCCCCAGCGGCGACAGCGACCCATGGGGACGCGCCTGGCCGAGCGGCTTCCCTCCGCAAGCCGCGCTACGAGCCCGGTCGGTCGTTTCCCTGAACACCGTGTGCACGCCGGGCACACCGAGGGCGGCATGCGCGGCATGGGCGTAGGGCCGCTCCAGAGCCGGCGCATGATAGAGCGTCCAGGCGGCGGCCGAAGCGGCGGCGTTTCGCACGGCCTTCAGCATCGGCAGGCATTCAGGATGAGCGCTTCGCCACTGCCCGGCCGCCTTCATCAGCGTGCGGAGCCAGCCAGCGGGAGTGGCCTGCCGGCGCCACGTGCGCCTCGCCCTCGCGTGGTCACGGGCGGTGACGTGCGACCACCGCTCGTGAAACAGCAGTCCGTTTTTCAACACGCGGGCCTTGTAGGCGTCGCCCAGTGCCCCGACCGTGCTGCTGCCAAGATGCTCGTACGCGCCGAGCCGTTCGTAGCCGCACGTCGCAACCTTCCACCCGGCCTCGCGAATCCGGCACGCGAGGTCGGCTTCGTCCCACTCGGTCGGCACGAACGCTTCGTCGAGAATCCCGACGCGGTCGAGGCACGCGCGGCGCACCATCCATGGCCGAATCACCGTGTCCACTTCCTGCAGCCGGAACCAGTTGCCAGGGCCGCGGGCCGATGGTGCTCCGCAGCCGGCGCCAGTCGATCAGATCTTCCCATCGCGCGATCGGCTCGTCGAGCGGATAGTGGTCGAGCCGCGGCTGAGACTGAGCAGCCCGATATCCGCGTACGCCGGAACATGGCCAGCAGCTCCGGCACGAGCCAGCCCGCGCGGAGGAACATGTCGTCCTGCCACGCCATCATCAGCGCCGCGCGCGCGGCCGACACCCCGCGTTCGTGCACCGCAGCTCGTGGGCATCGTCCAGGTGCATCCATCGGAGGTGCCGCGTCCCCACGCGACTGACTCCGGCTTCGAGAAACGCGCGCGTGCCGTCGCGGCAGCCATCCTCGATGACGATGATCTCGACGTCGTCAGGCGGCGCCGGCGCTGCCAGCTGGTCAGGCATCGCCGGAGGACCGCCTCGTTGTTGAACGTCGGGATGACGACCGTCAGGCCGGACGGGTCGATCACGGGTTCGGCCTGGCCGCGCGTCCTGAGCCGTCGCGCGCGCGCGAACGCCTGCAGGTTGAACGCGAGCGGCGTGTGCACCGCCCCGGGCAGCGACGGCCGAGGCGGTAGAGCGCCAGCCGGAACGAGCGGCGATCCACGCGCGCCGGGCGGACTCTCGGGCGCTCCAATCTCGACGGTCACGTCGTCGAAACCCGCGCGCTCGAGCGCGCTGCCGGAGCGCCGCGGGGAAAAGTGGTTGACGTGCACGAGATTGTCGGCGAGCGTGGCGCGATAGCTCCGGCCGAGGCGCGCGCGCCAGGTCTCCTTCAGCAGCTGCGCTGGCCCGCAGGGCACCTTGACGGCGAGCCACCCGCCGTCGGCAGACGAGCGCCGCACGCGACAGGAGCGCCACCGGATCCGGAATGTGCTCGAGCACGTCGGTCAGCGTGACGGCGTCGAACTGCTGCCGAGCTCCGGCAGCCGCTCGGCGTTGAATCGATGGACCGGCAGTGCCCGTGCGGGCGGCGGCATACGCGGCGGTCGCTGGTTGATCTCGATTCCTTCGGCGCGCCAGCCCGCCTCGGCGCGAGCTGCAGAAACGGCCGGCATGGCAGCCGACGTCGAGCAGCGTGCGCGGCGTTGACCGGACGCGCTCGCCGAGCGCGTCGAGAATGCCGCCGAAGATCAGATCCTTGTAGGTCCGACTCGAACTCCTGCGCGACCCAGTCTCGAGACCAGCGCTGGTCGTACATCCGATCGAAGAAACGCGGCAGCGCCGGAATGCGCTCGGGCTGAGCGAAGCCGCAGCCGCGCAGCGCCTGCAGCCAGACCTCTCGCCCGGTGTAGGCGGCAAGCTCCGGATCCTGCTCGCGCCACGCCGAGAATCGAACATGGCCTCGTGGAACCGCGTCAGCGCAGTGCCGCCGCATACCCAGCACGGCCCAGTCTCGCGGAAGTTGAGTTGCGAGGTCATGGTTCCCCCATCGCCACGATCTCGCGGGCCATGTGATCCCAGGTGCGGGCGCGGAGCGTCGAGGCGAACTCGGCAACGCGTTCTTTGATGCCCGCATCGTCGCGCCACGCGAGCAGCCGTGCCGTCAGCTCGCTGGCGCTTTCTGGATCCTGGAGCAGCAGCGGGCTCAAATCGGCTGGATAGCGCTCCGCGACGCCGGCGTCGCGGAAACGATCGCCGGCAGGCCGCGGCAGAGCGCTTCGTGCACGCCGAGCCCGTACGCCTCGTAGCGCGCAGGGTGAACCAGGACGTCGCAGGCGGCGAACACCGCCGGCATGTCGCGCCTGAACCCCAGGAAGTGCATGCGGCCGTCTGGCAGCTCGCGCGCCGCCCGCGCCTTCCACGAGTCGAGCTCGGCGCCGGCGCCGGCGACGGCCAGGTCGACGTCCCAGTCCGCGCGCCGCACAGGCCCACCACGCGTCGAACAGCGTGTCGAAGCCCTTCCGCCGATCGCCGAGCGCGCCGACGAAGAGTGCCAGACGACGGTCTGCGGAAGGCCAAGCGAGCGTCGCGACGCGTCGCGCTCGGTCGGCTCGACTCGGCCGAACCTGGCGGGATCGATCCCGTAGTACACGACCCTCGTCCGATCTCCGCGCGACGTCGGCCAGCTTCACGACGTCCTCGGCGGTCCGGCGGCTGTTGCAGATCACCAGGCGCGCGCCTTCGAGCGCGCGGCGCTCCTCGGCCACGTACCGCTCGTGCTTGCGCCCGTCGCGCAGCCGAGTGGCGAGACCGGCGACCGGCGGATCGAATGCGGCATGGACGTAGTGCACCCAGTTGACATCGCCGAGATCGGCGTTGCCGCCGTTGGCGACCGTGCGAGGATGCTCGGCGCCAGACTGCGCCGGACTCGCGCCGCCGCCGATCGCAGCAGCGGCTCGCCGAGGCGGTGGATGCCGAGCGGGCGCGGAACGTGGTGGACGTGGACGCCCTGGAGCGCGGCGAGCTCTGGCGAGACCTGATGGCTGACGAGATGAACGGATGTCCTCAGCGCCGGCGAGGTAGCTGGCGAGCGCAGAAGTTCGCCATGTCCATCCCGCCATAAGGCGTGAAATCACCCGAGACGAGCAGCCATGTGCTCATCGCGCCGTGCTGCGCGCGGTCGCGATCGCCTGCACCGCGCCGGCGAGGAACCAGAACTGCAGACCGATCTGCGTCACGAAGGGCGTGAAGCTGAAGATGAGCGCCGCGGTGCCGAGGTTCACCGCGAGGACGACTCCAGCGCACGCGCGTACTTTGGCGTCGGGGTCCGAGAATGCGAGCCGCCGCTCGGCCAGGAGCGCCACGACCAGCGCACCGACGCTGATGAGAACGAGCGGGATACCGCCGTCGATCGCCCAACCCGCCACCTGAATCTCGGCCCACAGCGGCCGGCTGCGATCCGCCGCCGAAGTAGGCGTCGATCATGCCCCACCGTGCCGAGACCGGCGCCCAGCGGATAGTGTTCACCAGGTCGTCGAATGTGTAGACGAGCTGCCCGCCGCGCGACGCGGAGTACAGGCTGATCGGGTCCTGCGCGAACAGCGTCATCGTGCGCTCGGCGATGCTCTGGCCGCCGAGAACGATCGCGAAGGTGAACGTGGCCACGACGAGGCCGCCAGCCAGACCGCCGAAGACGATCGCGCGCTGCTTCCGCTGCTGCAGCATCAGGACGCACGTGTAAGCCGCGAGCATGATCGCCAGAACCGCGAGCGACACGCGCACCTGGCTCAGGTAGATCGCGGCGACGCCGGCGAACGACGCCAGGAGCGCCGCGCCCCGCTTCCACAGCGCCGACGCGCTCGTCGCGAAGACGAGCCCGAGGAGCGCGGCATACATGCCAGGGCCCGCGACGGCACCGGGATTGTCGAACAGCCCGGGCGGCCGGACGATCAGCCCGTTCGGGCCCCGATAGGTCACCGCGCCGAGCCCGAACGCCGACTCGGTCACGAGCCGCGACATCTCCTGCGGCATCCAGCGATCCGGATCGTAGACCTGCATCACGCCGACAAACGCGTTGATGCCGTTGCAGATGAGCAACAGCGTCATCAGGCGCGCCAGATGATCCGGGCCGCGGACGACCGCCGGCGCCCAGAACAGCGGCGCCATCACCGAGACGTACAGCACGATCTGCGCGATGCCGGCGAGGGTCGAGCTCGTAAACGGATGCAGCACCATCGCCGCGGTGTAGATGATCGAGACGACCAGCCGGATCTGCGCGGGATGCACGCGGCTGTGTCTGGCGTTGCCGAACGCCCACCACACCAGCAGCGCAATCGAGATGGCGAACGACGCGACGCGGACGTAGAGACGGATGCCTTGCGTCCCCGGCAGGAACAGCAACGCCGGGATCGCAGTCTGGCTGACGATGAAGAATTCGGCGATGCCCCACTGCGCGACAGCCGCGAATCAGCGACGGGCTATTCTGCGATCGCTTCATACACCGCCACCATTTCGCGGGCCTGCCGCTCCGAATCGAAACGCCGGCACGCCGCCGCCCGCGCGCGACTCCCGAGCTGTCGTCGCAACTCGGCGTCACCGGCCAACTGGACGATGCACCGGGACAGGTCCTCGGCGTCTCCGGGAACGTGAGTCAGCGCGTCAACGCCGGCATCGATCAGTTCCGCGGCGCCGCCGGAGCCGCTCGTGATCACGGCTCGTCCGCAGGCCATCGCCTCAGCGATGACCATGCCGAATGGCTCGGGACGCGTGCTCGCGTGGACGACGATATCGAGGGCGCGCATCGCCGGCGCCGCGGGCAGAAACCCCGTGAAGCCGACGCGTCCGGAGAGACGCAATCGATCGGCGAGCGCCTGCAGCTCTTCCAGGCTATGTTGACTGCCAGTGGTGTCGTACAGCGGCCGCCGATGATGTAGCCTCGCACCGGCAGGTCGGCTGGAATCGAGGCCATGGCCCGCAGAAACATATCGTGTCCCTTCCAACGCGCGAACGTCGACACCAGGCCGACACGTACAACGCCTCCATGCGCCGGCGCGAAGGCCCGCGCGACGGTCGAGATCTTCGGCCGGTCCGTCAGGCGCGAAGGCGTCCAGGTCCACGGCGTTGTAGACGACGTGCACCGGCGCGGACGGTCGAAGCGCGGCAGCGAGATCAGCGGCCACGCTCTTCGAGTTCGCGATCATCGCGGCAACGTGACGCTGATGCCGCGCCAGCAGCGCTCGCGTGACGCGGCGCGCGCCAATGTATTCGTGCATGTGCCAGACAATCTTCGAGGGTTCCCCCGCTCTTGCTCCCACGATATGCGCCTTGAGCCCGTTCGTGTGGAGGAGCGCAGGACGGCTGGCCGCGAGGATCTTGCGCAGCCGATGCAGGTAGGCAGGCAGCGCAAGCGCCACCGGAACGAGTCCGGCTGCGAGCGCGACGGGATGGGCGCCCGACTCGCCCAGGCGGGCGAGCGACGCCGGCAGCGGGAGCACGACGCAGTCCGCGCCGACTGCCTCAAGCCGATCGAGCAGGGGTCCGCGGCCTGGAAGGATCGCCTGCAGCGCCCACGAGGGACGCAGCCGGCGAACACCTTTGATCATCTCCAGGAGGGCGATCTCCGAGCCGCCCAGCTGATCCGATACGCTGAGGTACGCGATACGCATTCACACCGGCAAGGCCTCACCGGGAGCCACCCACAGAAGATGTGGCCAGCGGTCCGACGCCAGCGCGTGATCGTCAATTGGCGCGACGCAGCTCCGCCGTCGACACCGCGCCGCGCGCCGCGCGGCGGTGCATCTCGGCAGAATGATCGATCTGCCAGCCGTGATAGCCGGCCTGGCGCAGCGGTCGAAGACACTCCTCGATTGAAACGCTATCCTCGAGAGCTCGGCCGGGTGACACTCGATGAGCACGTAGCGATAGCGGCGCTGGCCGAGCCCACGCGCCATTCCACGAATGGCTTCTGCCTCGCCGCCTTCGATGTCCATCTTCACGAGATCGACGCGACTCACCTGACGCTCGTCGAGCAATCCATCGAGCGCTACGGTCTGGACCTCGAAGTCCGAAGCCTCTGCTTCACGGGCGGCGCGCGAACCCCCCAGTTGCCGCCCTGCTCGTCAAAGCCGACAAATGGCCTGGACCCGGTGCCGGCCGCGGCCGCCGCGCGGACGATCTCGACGTGCGCGAGTCCGTTTCCGCCGACATTGCGGGCGAGCATGCGCCGCCAGACGTGGATGCGGTTCGACGGCGATCACGGCGCCACTACCACCAACGAGATGCGCGACGACGAGCGTGAAATAGCCCCAGTTGGCGCCGACGTCTACGACGACCATGCCGGGGGCGAGAAGCCGCTGAGCAATCTGCGTCTCCTGCGGCTCGTACCGTCCGGTGAAGCACGCTTCGCGAGAGATGGTGTCGCGAAGATCGCAGACAAAGCTCCAGCCGCCGAGATCTGCCGGCAGATAGGCTAAGAACGGTTCACCTGCGAAACGGGCGAGCGCGTCGGCCAGCTGATAACGGCCGGCTGGCAACCTTCGGATCACCGACGCCGAGGCCGACACCCACAACGGTGGCCGATCACGCATCCTTGCGGGCAACGAGCACCACGTTGTCTGAAAGCGCCTGGGGAAACATCTCCGACAGCGTCCGCGGATAGTGCGCGCCCGTCAGCGGAATCCGGCCGGCGAACGAGAACCCGAGCTCGACCTGCGACAAACCGCATTCGCCGGCAATCCGGACGAGATCGACTGGCAAGAAGCGCCGTTCTGTGAACCGGATAGGACCCGTCCTGGAACGCCACGAATCGTCCTTTGACAATCAGGCACAGGATGCTCAGCACGCTCAGCTGATTCGGCGTGCTCAGGACCAGCCAGCCGCCAGGCTTGAGCACGCGCACCAGCTCCCGGCAGAACGCGCGCGGGTTCTCCAGGTGCTCGATCGTCTCGAGCGCAGCGACGATGTCGGCCGACGCGGCCGGCAATGGTATGGAGTCGCGGTCCAGATCGGCGCGATGGAAGGCCGCGTCCTGCGACAGCCCGGGATGCCGCACGACGTCGACACCGATGTAGTCGGCAGCGAGGTCGCTCGCGTACTCGAGGAACCGGCCGATGCCGCACCCGACGTCGACGAGGACGCCGCGGGCGCGCCGGGCGCGCAGCAGGGCCGCCGCGGCGCGATAAATCGGCGCATCGCTCTCGCCCTGGCTGTTCAGCCCACGCTCGACCGCGGCATCGGTAGTCATGTCGTCACCCGGCCGAGCGCCCGAGACACTTGCGGCAGCACGACGGCGGGCGCGCAACGCGCCGCGGCGTGCGCGGGCCCGCGATTCCCGAGGCGCGCGCGGAGCGGCGCGTCCTCGATGAGATCGCCGAGCGTCCGCGTCAGCGCGTCGAGGTCGCCGGCCGGCACGAGGCGGCCGCACTCGTCGGACACGATTTCGCGCGCCCCACCCGCGTCGGTCGTCACGACCGGGAGTCCCGACAGGAGGGCTTCAGCCAGGACGACGCCGAAGGGCTCGGGGCCTTCGTTCGCTTGACAGAAGATATCGACCGCGCGCATGACGCAAGGCACGTCGCGCCGCTCGCCGAGAAACCGCACGCGCGGTTCAAGTCCGAGCACGCGTCACTTCCCGTCGCAAGTCGCGCCAATACTGCTCCTCGTGGGGCCGCTGCGCGGCGCCGGCAATCCAAGCGTCCACGCAGCCGTCGCTGCAACCGGCCAAGAGCGCGCACGAGATCGAGATGTCCCTTCCAGCGTTCGGTCGGCCCGGCACAGGATAACGATGTCGGCTGGATGCGTGCCGAGCGTCCGCCGAAGCGTTCACGAGTCCCGGCCGGGCAGGGTGAGATCGGCCACGCGGATGAATCACCGTCGTCGGGACGCCCGGCTGCAACAGGGCCGCGCTCTCAGACGTCCACGCGCTGTTGCAGACGACGAGGTCGGCCCTCGTCCGCGCCGCCCATCGTTCGACGAGCGGGCGGCCTGTCGCGCGATCGTGCTGCCAGCACACGAGCGGCAGTCGCATGCGCCTTGCGACAGGTGCGAAGAGCGCGTACGACCACGGCGCATGACAGACGACCGCGTCCGGCCGCAAGGCGGCGAGCGCGCCGCGGAGCATCGACCGCGCCTTGACGATGGATTGAGGCCGTCTGATCCGTACGTCGCCGAGCGGTAGCACGTCGGCGCCGAGCTGCCGGAGCTCGTCATTAAGACGACCCAGACGACCGACGCCGCCAGGCGACGTCACGGCGAAGGTGGGCGCCATCTCGGGCGTGAGGACCGCTCCCGCGCCATGGTCACGAGCATCTGCTCGATGCCGCCGAAAAGCCGGCCGCTCGCGACGTGCACGGCGCGCATTGATATTGATGCAGGTTGATGATTAACGTCGGCGGGCGGCGAACCGCGCTACCAGAGGCGGGACAGCACTTCGATCGAATCGCCGGGCAGCACCGCGTCTTCGAGCTTTACGTCCTTGATGACCACCTGCTTGCCGTTGACGAGGCGCGTGAGGCGGATGCGATTGCGCGAGCCCTTCTCGGTCACACCGCCGGCCATCGAGAGCGCGCGCGACACCGTCATCGTCGCGTCGTGGAGAAACGGCCCGCCGTTCTTGACGTAGCCGGTGACGAAGAACGTTTCGGCCTTGGGGACAAAGATCGTATCCCCGTCGGAGAGGATGATGCCCTGGGCGCGACCGCTTTGCAGATCGGCCATGCTGACTCGTTCGGGCTCGGGCTTGGCAACGGCGCCCGGGTCCGATCCCGGCACCTGCCGGGGCTTGCGGTTGATCTCGATGTAGGACCCGGCGTCTGGCGTCGGCGATCCCGCCTTGGCGAGCGCCTCGGTCAGATTCATGTTGCCCATTAACGTCACCGCGCCCGGCGTGCGTACCTGGCCCCACACGTAGACGACCTGGCTGCGATAGGTTTCAACCTCGATCGACACCTGAGGATTGCGCAGGTATTTCTCCTTCAGCCGCGCGGTAATGTCCTGCTGAATTGCGCGCAGCGACACGCCGCCGGCCTTGACGAGCCCGATATAGGGATAGTCGAACGAGCCGTCGCTCCCGACCGTGACGACGCGAGTCAGGGTCGGCTCATCGACAACCGTGATCGACAGGCGATCCTGCGGCCCAACCGTGTATTCCGCGGCGGGCATTTGCGGACCGAGCGACAGCAGGAAGAACAGCAGAACCATGCGTCAGAATCCGTAGCTCACCGAGGCAAACACCCGCGTCCGGTCGTACTGCCGATCGGGAACCTCGCTGGTGCGCTTGCCAAATTCTACGTCGAGCCCCGTCCTCAGGTTTGCCTGAAACCGGTACCCGATGCCGGCGCCGAACACGCTCACGCGATCGATGCGCGAGTCGTTTGGAACGCCCGAGGTGGCCTCCTCGCGATACTCCAGCCGATCCAGCCCCGCAACTCCTCGTACGTCAAACGACTCTCCCAGCTGTTGCGTCACCACGACGCGGAAGCCGGTCGTCAGATAGTACGGCTCAGTTTCCTCGAAGGAGTATTGCACGTCGCGCGCGAGCGTCAGATCCACCTTCGTCAACTCGGCGAAGGTGTGGGTCAGCGAGCCCTGGACGACCAACCCGCTGTAGTCGGGCGTCTCGGGATCGAACACCGAGAAGCGCCGGTAGCCGACCGCGAGCGAACCCTGCACGATCGCGGGCGCCTCCATGCGTATCGATGGCAGGATTCTGAAAGTGTCGGAGTCGCGTCCCGGAGCCTCGTCGAAGCGATCCGTCTGGTGTGACGCCGTGACGGCGAATGTCGTGAGCGGCGTGAGGTAGAACTCGAGCCCGCCCTCTACGGTTCGCGTCTCGTTATTGAGCGTCCGATTGATCGGCACACCCTCGAAAAACGTGCCGTCCGGGAACTCCAGCGTGGACCTGCGGAGATCGAACACCACGCCTGTCTTGGGCGAAAACACCATGCGCGTCCCCGCCGCCAGCGTGGTTTGCGTCCGGGGCGCGCGGATGTCGACCTCGGCATTGAGGCGCTCGTGGGTGTCGAGGTAGGAGGCCAGCGCATACGGCCGAAACCAGCCGAGATCCATGTCGACGCGGCCGTCGGTTGTGTAGTCGACGGAGCGCTGGTCGTCGAATTCCTTGTAATAGACCAGTCCGGTCGCGACCGTTCCCGAGAGAAGCACCTTCCCGCTCCGAAGCCGCGCCTGCAGGCGCGGCGTCACCGTGAACGTGAAGTCGCTTTGCGGGTCGGTCGATGCGTTGAAAATGTTGTCGTCCACGCCGAGATTCGTGACGGCGAGCGTCGGATTGAGCCCGAACGGGCCGAAACGGAGTGGCATCGACTCGAGCGGATCGACCGCACCGGTCGTCTGCGCGTACGAAACCGTCGTACTGATGCACAGAACCGTCAGAACATTTATGCACGTGAGTGCGCGCAATTGCAGCTCCGCCCTCTGAGTCCCGGAGTGAAGTAGGCGCTCGGGACCCCAATTCCTGTAGTTTCGGCGGCTGAGACAGCGGGGGTCAGAGCTCAGGGCTCAGGCTCAGGGCTCAAGGCTCAAGGCCAAGGCTTGGCCCGGAGGCTCAGCAAGATCTCCGAACCCTGCCATTGAGCCCTGAGCCTTGAGCCTTGAGCCCTGAGCCTTGAGCCCTGAGCCTTGAGATCTACGTCAGCCCGCGCATCAGCCGCTCGAACGCGCCGCCGCCGGCGGCGAGCGTGTCCCACGTGCCCTGCTCGACGATGCGGCCGTGCTCGAGAACGATGAGCCTGTCGGCCTCCCGGATCGTCGAGAGTCGGTGGGCGATGATGATGGTCGTGCGGCCGCGCGACGCGTTGTGGAGCGCCTGCTGCACGAGCTGTTCGGAGACGGCGTCGAGGTGCGACGTGGCCTCGTCGAGGATGAGGATGCTCGGGTTGCGCATGACAGCGCGCGGGCGATGGCGATGCGCTGGCGCTGACCGCCCGACACCATCGCGCCGCGCTCGCCGACGAGCGTGTCGAGCCCGTCGGGCAGCGAGCTGACGACGTCGGACAGGTTGGCGGTCGGCGATCGCGCGGGCCAGCGCGTCTTCGCCGACGTCGTCACAGCCGTAGACGATGTTCTCCCGCAGACGTGCCGTGAAAGAGAAAGGCGTCCTGCTCGACGAGCGCGGTCGCGCGGTGCCAGCTCTCGGCGGTGAACTCCCAGCAGTCGCGCCCGTCGACCGTCATACGCCCGGCCGAGGGCGCGCGAAGGCGGAGCAGGATGTTGGCCAGCGTCGACTTGCCCGAACCGGACGGCCGACGATCGCGATCGTCTGCCCGACCGGAACCGCGAATCCACATCGTCGAGCGCGACCTTGCCGTTCGGGTAGCGGTAGCTGACGTGCTCGAACGGCAGCGAATCCGACAGGCCGGGAAAGTGGCCGTGCCGAACGGGCGCTCCGGAAAATACGGCGTGTCGAGCCACGTCTTGACTTCGCGGATGCCGCCGGCCAGGTAGGCGAGGTGGCCCTGCAGGCCGTAGAGCTGATTGAGCAGCGGGAGCAGCCGCAGCAGCACGAAGCCGTAGGCGAGCAGGTAGCTGCTCAGCATGTAGCCGGGACGCACGAGGAAGATGTAGGCGCACGTGACGATCACCATCGCGCCGGCCACGGCGAGCGTCTCGGTGATCGGAAAGAGCAGCGAGAGCGCCTCGGCGCTGCGCTCCTCGGCACCGGCCTGGGCCTCGTTCAGCTCATGGAACTGCTCGATCTCGCGCTCCTGCGAGTGCGTCGCCCGCACGATGCGGACGCCGGAGAACGACTGCCCGAGCATGCCCGCCATGCGGTGATTGAGATCGGTCAGCTCGACGCCGGCGGTCTTGAGCCGCCCGTAGACGAACGACAGCGCGCTGCCGAGCGCAGCCGCCAGCACGACGACGAGCGTCGTCAGCGGCCAGGAGAAGAAGAACAGCGCCGCCACGTAGAAGAGCGGCGATGCTCGTCCGCTGGATGAGCGCCAGCATCGCGTCGATCGCCACGGTCGTGCGATAGGTCTCGACGAGGAAGACGTTGGCGAGGTCGCCGCCGGGCAGCCGATCGAAGAGATCCAGATCGGCGCGATGGAGCCGCTTGAACAGATCGTCGCGCAGCCTGACCGCGATCCGCCGCTTGAGCCGCGCCGCGAGCACGAGCGAGGTGTAGAAGGCGACGTTCTTCAAGGCCACCGACAGCACGATCGCGACGGCAATCGAGCCGATGTAGAACGCCGGCGAATGCCCGGGAAGCGTGCGCTCGAGCCACTGCAGGGGCCGCATCGGCGTGGCCCGCTCGCCGCCGAGGAGCAGGTTGAGGAGCGGCACGAGGAGCCCGACGCCAAACCCCTCGAAGAGCATCACGAAGAGCGCGCTCGCAAGGACGGCGGCAAGCAGGAACGGCTGCTTGATGAGATACGGTCGCAGGAACGCGAGGATTTTCCGGAGCTCGGCGAGCTGCTGGAGCCAGGCCTTCACAGGTGGCCTGTAGTATCAACCCGCGACCGTGAACACGCAAACGGCGCGGTCACGAATCGCGCGTGCGCGCGACGCGCATCAGGCGATCGGCCAGGTCCGTGACGGCGGCGGCTTCGCGGTAGTGCTGCGCCGCGTCGCCTGCGGCCTCGCCGAGGCGCTCGCGCAACGCAGGATCGGCAAGCAGCCGATCGACCTCGCGGACAATCGATGGCGCGTGCCGCGTGGGGATGATGAGCGCGCTCTCCCCATCGGTGAGCGCATCGGCGGCCACGCCTACCCTCGTCGTCACGATCGGCAGCCTGGCGGCCATCGCCTCGACGAGCGCGACCCCGAATCCCTCGATACAAGCTCGGCGCGACCATGATGTCGGCATCGCGATAGAGATCGACGAGCGCGAGACGCGCGAGGCGAGGGATGACCTGCACGCGAGAACGCACGACGGGAGGAAAGTCGGCCAGCACCGTCTCGGCGGAGGCCAGCGTCCCGGCGCAGATCAGGCGGATATCCGGATGCCGATGGGCGAGCTCGACGAAGCCATCCCGAAGGTAGCTGGACGCCCTTCATCGGCAGCCATTGGCCCACGAAGAGCAGCGTTCGGGCCTGGCGCGGCGGGCGTTCCTTGAGAAAAAACTCGGGCGGCACGCCGTGCGAGACAACCTCGACGTGGTCGGCCGTGACCCAGCCCTGATCGATCAGGTAGTCCTGCTCGACCGAGTTCAGGCAGGTCACGCGCGACGCGTGCTGACATGCAGTCCGCAACATGAACGGCATCACGCGTTCCTGCAGCAAACGGTAGCGCCAGCTCAACCCGCCCGATTGCTCCGCTTCTTCGCGCAATGCCTGGTGATAGAGCGGCTCCAGCCCGTGAAACGCGATGACCGTCGGCACCGCGTGCGCCGCGGCTGTCGAAACCGCCAGCCAGCCCGAATAGCTGTGGAACACCACCAGGTCGCAGTCGACCGCGTGCTGGCGCATCCACCGGCGGACGACGAAGGGATAGACGAGCGGCGTCAAGCGGCCGGCGACGCGTCGGGAAGACGGAAAGTCATCCGGCGTCACGATCGTGACCTGGTGGCCGCGGCGCGCGAGCTCGGTCGCGAGATCCTGCGAGGTCAGCAGCACCGAGGACTGCTGATCTTTCGGCGTCTGCAGGACGATGGCGATCTTCCGGCGCCACTTGGGATCGAGTCTGATGCGGAATTCAGTACGCGATGAGCAGGCGCGCCGCGCGCTCGATTTCCTCATCCGAGGGCAGGTAGACGGCCTCGAGCGGCGGTGAGTAGGGAACAGGCGTGTCGAGCGCCGCCAGGATGCGGACCGGCGCATCGAGCGACTCGAATGCCTCCTCCTGGATGATGGCGGCGAGACTTTCGCCGACGCTTCCGGTCCGCGCGTCCTCGTGGACGATGAGGACGCGGCTGCAGTGGCGCGCGCAGGCGAGCACGGCCTCGCGATCGAGCGGCGCGAGCGATCGCAGGTCGAGCACGCTCGACTGGATGCCATCGGCGGCGAGCCGCTCGGCCACTCGCAGCGCGGCGTGCACGTAGGCGCCATACGAGATGATCGCGAGGTCGTTCCCTTGGCGCCGGAGGGCGGCGCGGCCAATCGGGATGGGCGCTGGCGCTTCGGCGGCAAGGACCTGTTTGATCCGCGGATCGCGGTAGAGCGCGATGTGCTCGTAATAGAGAACCGGATCGGGGTCGGCGACCGCGCTCGCCATCAGCGCGCGCGCATCAGCGGGCGTCGACGGAACGACGATCTTCAGCCCGGGCGTCCGGTAGAACCACGCCTCCGTATTCTGGCTGTGATACGGACCCGCGTGGCGCAGCCCACCCCAGGGCATGCGCACGACCATTGGCACCGAGCCGCCCCAGCGATAGCGAATCTTGGCGGCATTGTTCACGAGCTGGTTGAAGCCGGTCGCGACAAAGTCGTTGAATTGCATCTCGCCGATCGGACGCTGACCCGCAAGGGCGGCGCCGACACACGTGCCAAGCACACCGCTCTCGGAGATCGGCGAGTTGATGATGCGATCGCCGAACTCGTCGAGGAGCGGCCGGAGGAGCAGGAATGCATTGCCGTACGCGCCGCCGACGTCTTCGCCGATGACGAACACCGAAGGGTCGGAACGCAGCGCGTCGCCGACGCCGAGCATCACCGCCTCGAGCAGGGTGCTGCCCGCGCGATCGAACGGCGCGTAGGCCTCGAGCGCTGGCAGTGCGCGCGCCGAGTGTTGAGGTGAAGCCGGACCTGCGGGTCCAGCACTTCGACGCGCTGGCGCGGCGGTTCTCCCGCGTGAACACCGGCGCGCGCCAACTCGGGCGACGGCCACTCGGCCGCAATCACTTCTTGCGCCTCGAACTCGACCAGAGCTTCGCATTCGGCTTTCAGCCGATCGAGCTCGCCGTCGTCGATGAGCCCCTCCTGTCGCAGCCGGTCGGCATACGCGGGGATCGGGTCGCGGGCAGACCAGAACGCGTAGCGTTCGGGATCGGCGTAGCCGGACGGATGGAGGGTCGGATACTCCCAACCCGGCTGTGGATCCTTGCCGAGATAGAGCATGTCGTCGTGGTGCGCGTGTCCGCTCATGCGCATCGACACCAGTTCGATGAGCGACGGGCCGTGTCCTGCGCGCGCGCGCTCGACAGCCCAGGCAAATGCCGCCGCGATCTCGTCGCAGTCGGTGCCGTCGATCGTGATCCCTGGAATGCCGTAGCCGGACGCTTTGTCGGCGAAGACACGCGCCGCCGACTGCTCGCGCACTGGCGTCGAGAGCGCGGTCTGATTGTTCTCGACGGCGAACACGATCGGGAGCCGGCGAACGGCGCAGAGGTTGATCGCCTCGTGCCATTCGCCGAGCGACGTGCCACCCTCGCCGATGAAGGTCAGGGCCACGCGGCCGCTGCCGTCGCGCGCGAAGGCGAAGGCCATGCCGGCAAGCGTCAGCGCGCCGATGGCCAGCGGCGCCGCCGCGGGCAGGACGCCGCACGTCATGTCGCCCATGTGCAGATCCTTGCCGTGCATCGGGGGCCCGGCTTTGCCCACCTGCGCCGACAGGGCCATCCGGACGGTTTCGGCCGTCGGCCGCATCGCCAGCGTCGCGCCAAGGTCGCGGATGATCGGCGAGATGACGTCGCCGCGCCAGGTGTCGCCGTCGCGGAACTGGTCGCCACGCCGGAGGCGGATGCCCGCGGCGTAGATGGCCTCCTGGCCGAGACCCCGGAATCCCTTGCCCTGGAACGTCGTGTCACCGTAGCGAACCTCGCCGCCGGTGAAGAGCGCCTTCAGACGATTGTCGGTTGCGCGGGTCAGGACCATGCCGCGCAGGATCTCTCGACGCTCGTCGGCCGTGAGCGACGCGCGGAGCGCGGCGCGGCGGAGGAATCCGTCGCAGGCCTCCACGAGCTCCTCGATCGCACGTTGGTAGCGCTCGGGCGCCTCGACTCCGGGCGTCGTCTCGACGCGCTCGGTAGGCGCGAGGTTCTGCAGTCGCGTGCGGAGTGCGGCTTCGAAGGTGGCTCGAAGCGCGTCGAGCGACGCCTCGTCGGGCCGGACCGCGCTCTTGCACGCATCGAAAGCCGCGCGCACGGGAGCGACGGCGAACGGAAAGCGCTCTACGACAAACGCTTCCAGTCGCCTGGCGAGATCCGTCGCGGGGTGGACAGAGGAGGCCTCGGCCATCTTCGAAATGCTAGCACCTCCGCGAACTGAGCAGAGAACACTGACAGAAATGCAACGGGGTGCACGGATCTTCGCGGATTGCTACACGGGACGCGGATTTCGCGGATTACACGGACGGATTGCGGGTGCAACGGGACGCGGATTTCGCGGATTACAGCACGGGACGCGGATTTCGCGGATTACACGCGGACACGGATCTCGCGGGCCTGAGAAAGAAGCCTCGAGATCCCGGAATGGACGGCGGCCGCGCCGACGGCGCGGGCCCGGCGGGTGACCACCGGGATCAGCACGCCATCGAAGTCAGCGGGCGTGCTGATCCCCGGTGGTCACCCGCCGGGCCAGCCTGGCTACGCCAGGCTGCCGCCGTTCCGAATCTGCGTGATCCGCGTGATCCGCGTCCCGTTGAAGCGTGATCCGCGTCCCGTGAAAGACTGATCTGCGTCCGAGATCGGCGCTATGGCTCACGGCCTGTGCGATGAATCGCTCGATCTCGGCGGCCGGCCGCGCGCCCGACGTTCGCGATCGCTCGCGTCCCCCGTTGAACACGGCCATCGTCGGGATCGATCGAATCGCAAACCGATCGCCAAGCTCAGGCACCGCGTCGGTATTCACCTTGACGATGAGGTAGCGACCGGCGTTGCTCGCGGCGACGCGGGCGAGCTCGGGCGCGACCATGCGGCACGGACCGCACCACGGGGCCCAGAAATCGACCACCACGGGAAGCGACGAGGATGCGACAAGGGCGTCAAAGATCTCGGCGTTCGGCACTTCGACCGGCTCGGCGGTAGGTGGCAGCTCCGCCCCGCATTTCTTGCACTTTACAGATTGCGCGCGCTCGTGTCCGAAGGGCACTCGATTGCGCTGCTGGCAGGTGGGACACGTGACGATGATGCCCCTGTCGTCGATTTGGGCCATAGCCCGATCCTACTGCCTGCGCCGTGTCGATGTCAGTCCGAGACGGCGAGCTCGCCGGGAACGATCGGCCGCGTGCGTGGCAGGAGCCCGCGGCGTGCGAGGTTGCCGACGTAGGCAAGGATGCCGACAAAGACGATGAGCTTGATGACATCTGCCGTCCGCGTCTGGGGCAGGAGCTTCCAGATCACGCCGAGCATCGGTTGCGCGATCGCCACCGCCCAGACCGATCCGTAGAAGTATCGCCGCTCGTGGCCCTCACCCTCGGTCGAACGCTTCACGCGCGGGAGGAGGCCGAACGCCCCCAGCACCCACACGACGCCGACGATCGGAAAGTACGCGACGTCGTAGAGCTGACGGAGGCTCCACGTTCCGGTGACGATCGCCATCGTCAGCCCGGTGATGTTCAGGACGGCAAAGGCAATCACCTCACTCCACGCCAGCGTGTAGCAGACGCGACGGTAGAGCGGATTGGGCCGGTCCTCGGTGAAGCGGATGATGTACGGCTTCGGCTCGACCCCCGGAAGCGAGCCGCGGAGGCCCGCGATGCCGGTGCCGACGAGCACCGCCGCCAGCCAGAGGGCCATCCGCGTGTCGAAACCGTGCGCGAACAGATCGAACGTGAGCGGACCGGGGGCGATGAAAAACACCCAGATCCAGATCGGCCAGTGCGCCAACCGGTAGCTGATCTTGTTCCGTTCCCGGATGCGCCGGTCGTCTGCCAGCTCGATGCGCTCGGCGTGACCGTGCTGACGCTCGTAGGAAGGTGGAAGTAACGGCCAGGACAAGCGTCGACTGTAGCACACGGCTCAAGGCTCAAGGCTCAGGGCTCAGGCAAAACCTTCGAGTAAGTAATCAATGCTCTTGCCTGAGCCTTGAGCCTTGAGCCTTGAACCCTGAACCCGCTGAGCCCCGAACCCCACCGACCACAGCCTCGTATACCTGTCCGATCATGACCTTCCTCCAGGACCTCAGATTCGCCGCCCGGATGCTCCTCAAGGACCGGTGGTTCACCGTCGTCGCCGCGACGGCGCTGGGGCTCGGCATCGGCGTGAACACGACGGTCTTTACCTTCGTGAACGCCGTGCTCATCCGCGGGCTGCCGTTCGAGCGGGCCGACGAGATCGTCTATCTCGCGACCCACGACACGACCAGGGACGAGGACGACAGCTCGGCGGCGTCGTGGCAGGAGTTCGAAGACTGGCGGGACAAGGCGCGGTCGTTCCCGGCGCTGGCGGCGTTCCGGTTCCAGCAGATGAACATCAGCGATCCGGAGCACCCGGCCGAGCGGGCGAGCGGCGTGGCCGTCACGGCCAATACGTTTTCGGTGCTGAGGGTGCAGCCGTTTCTCGGGCGCGACTTCGCGCCGGGCGACGACGCGGCCGGCGCCGCGCCAGTCGTGATCATCGGCTACAGCATCTGGAAGAACCGGTACGGCAGCGATACCGGCCGTCATCGGCCGCGCGCTCAAGATCAATGAAGTCGCCCACACGATCATCGGCATCATGCCCGAGGGCATGCGGTTCCCCACCAACTCGGATCTGTGGCGGCCGCTCCAGCCCCTCACTGGCGAGGCTCGCACGCAACCGGTTCATCAGCGTCTTCGGCCGCCTCGCCGCAGGCGTGACCTGGAATCAGGCGGCGGCCGAGATGGCCGGCATTTCCCGCCAGCTGCAGACGACCTACCCCGACACCAACAAGAACATCGAAGCGCGGTTGATGACCTTCAACCAGCGCTTCAACGGTGGACCCATCCGGCTGGTGTTTCTGTCGTTGCTCGGCGCGGTCGGATTCGTCCTGCTGATCGCCTGCGCGAACGTCGCGAACCTTCTGCTGGCGCGCTCGGCGTACCGGGCGCGTGAAATGGCGGTTCGCACGGCGCTCGGGGCGAGTCGCGGCCGGATTGTTCGGCAGCTCCTGATCGAGAGCGTCATGCTGGCGTGTATCGGCGGCGTGCTCGGGCTGGCGCTCGCCTCGGTCGGCATCCGGCTGTTCGATGCCGCGGTGGCCGACGTCGGGAAACCGTACTGGATCGAATTCACTCTCGACCTGACGGTGTTTGGCTATTTCGCCGTCATCTGCCTCGTGACCGGGATCGTCTTCGGGCTCGCGCCAGCGCTGCAGGTCTCCAAGACCAATCTCAACGATCTGATGAAGGAGGGAGGCCGCGGCCAGTCCGGCGGCGCGCGAGCGCGCTGGCTGACCTCGACGCTCGTCGTCGGCGAGCTGGCGCTGACGCTCGCGTTGCTCACCGGCGCGGGCCTGATGGCGCGCAGCTTCCTCAAGCTGTACTCGCTCGACCTCGGGTTCGAGACGGGGCACGTGCTGACCCTCCGCACGCAGCTCGTCGAGAGCAAGTATCCGAAGCCCGAGGAGCGCCGAATCTTCTTCGACGCGTTGCAGCAGCGCATCCGGGCGCTGCCGGGCGTCACGCACGCGGCGCTCGCCTCGACGCTGCCGCTCGGTGGTACCGGTGAATTCAAGTTCGAGATCGAGGGACAGCCGTTCAGCAACGAGACCACGCGGCCGCGGGTGGCGGTCGTCGATGCCGGCCCTGGCTACTTCGAGACCCTTGGCGTCGCGATGCAGCGCGGCCGCGCGTTTGTCGAGGCCGATGGCGCCGCCGGCGCGGAGGTCATCGTCATCAACCGTCGGCTCGCGACCGAGTTCTTCGCCGCGACGGAACCGCTCGGCCGGCGCATCCGCCTCATGCAGGGCCCGAAAGAAGATCAGCCGGGCCCGTGGCTGACGATCGTCGGCATCAGCCCGACCATCCGTCAGGGCGAGGTGCAGGCGCTCGAGCCGGCGGCCGTGCTCTACAAGCCTTCGCGCATGGCGGCGTCGCTCGGCACGGCAATGATCGTCCGCACCGCCGGCGATCCGCGGTCGATGATCGGCGCGGTCCGCGAGGCGGCGAAGATGCTCGACCCGGATCAGCCGCTCTTCGACGTTCGCACGCTCGACGAGTTTCTCGCGCGAAACCGGTGGCAATACGCGGTCTTCGGTACGATCTTCGTCATCCTCGCCGTCCTCGCGCTGGTCTTGTCCTCGGTCGGCATCTACGCGATTACCTCCTACGCCGTCACGCAGCGCACCCAGGAGCTCGGCCTCCGGCTGGCGCTCGGCGCGCAGGCGTCGCAGATTGCGTGGCTGATTCTCCGCACCGGCCTCGTGCAACTGGGTATCGGCCTGGCGCTGGGCCTCGCCGCCGCCTACGGGGTCAGCCAGGTCCTCAAATCGCTGGTCGCGCAGATCCCCGCGGTCGATCCGGTCACATTCATCGGCATCACGGCGCTGCTGACCATCGTGATGTTGACCGCCTGCCTGATTCCCGCCCGACGGGCCACGCGGATGGATCCGCTCGAAGCGCTGAGGGTGGAGTAGCGGTCAGCCTCAGCTGTCAGCTTCAGCTAGATCCTTGAGCTCAATCGGCCGGCTAGCTCAGAATGCTGCTAGCTGACAGCTGATAGCTGATAGCTGGAACATCCGCCCCACCAGCCCCGTCCATGTCCGTGTGCTTCAAGACATCCGGCATGCCGTCCGCCTCCTGTTGAAAAACCCCGGATTCTCAGCGGTTGCCGTGCTGGTCCTGGCCCTCGGGATTGGCGCCAACACCGCCGCCTTCAGCCTCGTGAACGCCCTGATGCTCGAGCCGATGGCCGCGGAAGGCCCCGGCATCGTCGGCATCTACAGCCGCGACACCACGCAACCGGACAGCTACCGCGCTTTCTCCTACGCCGACTACGAACAGGTGAGGGCGAATCGAGAGCCGTTCGACACGGTCATGGCGTACACGGTCACGATGCTTGGGGTGTCGGAAGGAGACACGACACGTCGCTCGTTTTCGGCGATCGTGTCGTCGAGTTACTTCTCGACGCTCAACGTGCGGCTCGCAGCCGGACGTGAGTTCAGTGCGGACGAGGAGCGACCCGAGAGCGATCAGCGTGTCGTCATCGTCGGCCACCGGTTCGCGCGTGCGGCCGGCGTCGCGCCGGAGGACGTCATCGGGCGGACCGTGCGACTGAACGCGCGCGACTACGAGATCGTCGGCGTCGCTCCGGAGGGCTTCTCCGGCACGATCGCGCTCGTGGCGCCGGAGTTCTGGCTGCCGCTCGGCGTCTACGCGAAGGTGACCGACGAGATGATTCGCGAGGGCGGTTCGACTCGGTTGAGCGATCCCAGGAACCGCGCGCTCATGCTGGTCGGGCGGCTCCGCCCGGGACTTGACGTCGACGCGGCGCGGCCGATGATCGCCGGGCTCTCTCGAAGCTTCGTCGGCCGCGACCCGGTCGAGAACAAGGACCAGGAGATCACCCTCGCTCGGCTCGCCCGCACCGGCATCAGCACCCGGCCGCAAAGCGACTCGGAGCTGACGGTGCTCTCGGCGCTGCTCATCGGCATGGCGTCGCTCGTGCTGCTCATCGCGTGCCTCAACCTCACCAACATGATGCTCGCGCGTGGAACCGCGCGGCGGAAGGAGATCGCGCTGCGGCTCGCGCTCGGCAGCGGGCGCGCTCGCGTCATCCGTCAGCTCCTCACCGAGAATCTGCTCCTCGCCGCGGTGGGCAGCGCCGCTGGACTGCTGCTGGCTACGTGGGGCGCACACCTGCTCGTCGCCTCGCTGGCATCCGCGCTGCCGTTTGTCGTGATGCTCGATACGACGCCCGACGTGCGCGTGCTCGGCGCCACGGTCGGGTTCTGCGTGCTCGCCACCGTCGTCTCCGGCCTCGGACCCGCCTGGCGGGTCACGCGGCCCGACGTCCTGCCCGATCTGAAGGAGCAACCCGCACAGGAAAAACGGGGACGGACCCTGTCGATGCGCAACCTACTCGTCGTCGGACAGATTGCGCTGTCGCTGGCGCTTCTGACGGCGGCGGGCCTCTTCATGCGCGGGGCCGTCAAAGCGGCCGTCGCGGATCCCGGCTTCCCGCTCGACGGCGGCGTCATCGCCAACGTCGATGCGGGCATGGCCGGCTACGACGAGACGAGCGGGCGCGGCGCCCTCCGCAGCGTCCTGCAGCGCGTGCGGAACACCCCTGGCGTGCACTCCGCCAGCTTCGCATCGCTTGTTCCGTTTGGCGAGTTACAACGAATCGCGGGTGGTGCAGAAAGCCGGCACGCCGGCGGCGGCCGCAGGTCAGCCCGCCGAGGGCCCGCATGCCGTTCTGACCATCGTCGGCGCCGACTACTTCGACACATTGCGCTTGCCCATCCTGCGCGGCCGTGGGTTTACATCGATTGAAGAGGAGTCCCCGAACGGCCCGCGTGTGGCCATCATCGACGAACCAGCTGCGCGACGGCTGTTCGGCGACGAGGATCCGGTCGGGCACGCCGTCCAGTTTGCGAAGGACGCCGCGACGGGGAAGACGACCTACACGATCGTCGGCGTCGTGACCGGCGTGCGCCACGACCTCGTCGACCGAACGCCAGTCGCGCACGTGTACCTGCCGACTGGGCAGCACTACCGCGGGCACGTCTACATGCACGTGCGTCTCGCGGGCGAGGGCGTGGAGACGGCCATGTTCGGTGCGCTGCGAGAGGCGATTCGGGCGGCCGACCCGCGGCTGCCGGTCCTGCAGATGCTCACGCTGCGCCAGCAGCGCGACCGAAACCTCATGCTCTGGGCCGTCAACAGCGGCGCCCGGCTCTTTTCGGTGTTTGCGGCCGTCGCGCTGCTGCTCGCGATCATCGGTGTCTACGGCGTCAAATCGTACGTGGTCTCGAGGCGAACGCGCGAGATCGGAATCCGCATGGCGCTCGGCGCGACGAGGTCGAGCGTGTTGTGGCTGGTCCTGCGCGAAGGCCTCACGCTGACGCTTGCCGGAATCGGCGTGGGCCTGCTGCTCGCGTGGGGCGTCGCGCGGGCCTTGAGCGGCCTGCTTTACGAGGTCAGTGCGCTCGATCCATTGGTCTTTGCAGTGGCGCCGGTCGTCCTGGCCGCCTCAGCCATGGCCGCCTCGTACGTCCCCGCGCTCCGCGCGACTCGCGTCCTGCCGCTGACTGCGCTGCGGACGGAGTAACAACCAGCTCTCAGCTTTCAGCTGCTGGCGGCTTGAGCCTCTCAGCAGCGCTGTTTGGTCGCCGTGTTCGAATCTCAAAGACGCCACGCTGACAGCTGAGAACTGACCGCTGAGAGCCACTCTTTGGACTCCTGACGTCGCCTGCGATATCGTTCGGGGTCTATGTCGCGTCGGACGGTCGCGCTTGTTGTCACGATGGCGCTTGCTCTCGCGCCCCGAATCGGCCTCGCTCAGGACACGCGCGAGGCGGCGCTCGAGCAGCAGCGGGCCGAAAAAGCCAAACAGGTCGAGCCTTACGAACCCTGGCAAACTCGAGCGAGCGCTGCTCTGGTACCAGGAGGTGGACCCCGTCCAGAAACTGGCGCCGCACAACGGGTTCTACCTCCAGTACGGGTATCAATTCAAACCCGTCGGCTCCGGCCTCGGTATGGGCGGGGGCTATCGGCACGATTTGTTTCACCGTAACGCGCGAATCGACCTCAGGGCCGGCGTCACGTTGCGCAACTATCAGATGCTCCTCGCGGATTTCTCGCTGCCGTACATCGCTGACAACCGCTTCGAACTGGGCGTGCACGCGCTCTACCGCCACAACCCGCAGGAGGACTTCTGGGGCATCGGCCCTGATTCGCTGAACGACGACCGCGTCAGCTACCGCGTCAACTTCACGAATTATGAGGTGCGCGCGATCGCGCGGCCGGTGCCGTGGCTCGAGGCCGGCACCCACGTCGGCTGGCTCAGCGGATCGATCGGCCCTGGCACGGACACGCGCTTTCCCGACAATCGAGGATGTCTTCACAGATGCCGACGCGCCCGGTCTTGCGGCTCAGCCAGACTACCGGTATGCCGACCTGTACGGCGCGATCGACTACCGCGATCAGAAAGGTAATGCGCGCGCCGGCGGCTACTACTCAGTGACGTGGCGACGCTACGCGGATCTCGACTTCGATCTCTACAACTTCCGGGAAATCGACGCGCGTCGTTCAGCAGTTCGTCCCGATCTTCGACAAGAAAAGAGTATTTGCCGTGCAGGGTCGCCTCATGTCGACGACCCCCGACGATGGCCAGCAGGTGCCCTTCTACTTTCAACCGACCGTGGGCGGCAGCACGAGTCTGCGCAGCTACAACGATTTCCGTTTCCGTGACGAGACCGGCGTGTACTTCAACCTCGAGTACCGGTGGGAGGCATTCTCTGCCCTCGACATGGCGCTCTTCTACGATCTGGGGTCGGTAGCCCCAGAGGTGGGCGACCTGCGCCTCTCGAATCTGAAGGATGGTTACGGCATCGGTTTTCGCTTCAACACGTACAAGAGCGTTTTGTACCGAATCGACATCGGCTTCGGTGGCGCGGATGGCGTCCGCTACTTTTTCAAGTTCAGCAAGGCCTTTTGACATGCGGAAGCGATTGGTTCTGACAGTTGTCACCGTTGCAGCGCTCACGTCGGCGGCGTTGGGAGTGGGTGTCGCGATCGAGCCGAAGTTCTATTCAGACGACCCGATTCTCCGCGACCCTGAAACGCAAAACGCCTCGGGCGTGCAGGAGATCGACATCAGCGAGGGCTACGATTTCCTCGAGAACTCGTTTTTCGACTCGGGCGACCATACCAACAAGCGCGCCGTCAACGTGAACACGATCGATGAAGTCCCCGACTCGAGCTGGTTCACGAATCGCATCGGCCGGGAAGCGTGGACCGTCGACCGGCTCGTCAGGGGTCCCGATACCAGCACCGGGCCGTCTGGGACATTGACGATCGTCGCTGGAAAGATGGAAGGGATTGCGCCAGGCTTCACCGCGCGCGACAGCACCGGGCAGCTTTACTTCATCAAGTTCGATTCGTCGTCGAACCCTGAGATGGCTAGCGGCGCCGAGGTCATTTCCACCAAGCTCTTCTACGCGTTCGGCTACCACGTCCCCGAGAACTACCTCGCCACGATCCGTCGCGAGGCGCTCGCCATCGGCGAGGGCGCGTCTCTGCGAGACAAAGATGGCCGGCGGCTGATGAAACCGAGCGACCTCGATGCCCTGCTGAGGAGAGCCGCCCGCCAGGCCGACGGCTCGTACCGAGCGATCGCAAGCAAGGCGCTCGAGGGAAAGCCCGCCGGTCATTTCCGCTACTACGGCACGCGGCCGGATGACCCCAATGACATCTATCCGCACGAGCACAGGCGGGAACTCCGCGGGATGGCGGTCTTCGCCGCATGGCTGAATCACGACGACTCGCGGAGCATCAACAACCTCGATACGCTGGTGCGCGACAGCAGCCGCACCGTCATCCGTCACAATCTTCTCGACTTTGGATCGACGCTCGGGAGCGGCACCCTCCAGGCACAGAGCACGCGCGCGGGCAACGAGTACCTCTGGGATGCGCGACCGACTCTGATCACGATGATGACGTTGGGGTTGTACGTCCGTCCCTGGATCAGGGTGTCGTATCCTGACATCCCGGCTGTGGGTCGAATCGAGTCGACCCAGTTCGATCCGGAGCGCTGGAAGCCCGAATACCCGAATGCCGCATTCGAGAACGCTCGTCCCGAGGATCGGTTCTGGGCGGCGCGCATCGTGGCCGCGCTGCCGGACGAGGCCATTCGCCCGATTGTCGACACCGCGAAGTATTCAGACCCGAAGGCGACGGAGTATCTGACCGACACCATCCTGGCACGAAAGAACAAGGTGTTGAAGGCGTGGCTGAATGGCACGAATCCCGTCGTCAATCCCGCATTGAGCCCGACCGGCGAGCTGACGTTCGAGAACGCCGCGCAGAAAGCTGGCGTCGGGCCCGCCGCCGAGCGCTACACGATTCAGTGGTCGTCGTTCGACAACGCGTCGAAGTACACACAAGGACGTTGGATCCGAACAGCTCGTGACGTCGCTGAAGGCGCAGGCGCCAGCTGGACCTGCTGTCCGCACGGCCCGAGTACATTGCCGCGCTCGTGCGCGCGTTTCATGCCGATCACCCCGCCTGGTCGCAGCCGCTGATGCTGTATTTCCGCAGAGCCGGTGACGGTTGGTCGCTAGTGGGTCTCGAGCGAAACCCGTGAGCCGCGGGCGGGCGCTCGGGGTCTGCCTGCTCGTCGCACTCGCAATCTGGGTGTTCGTCTACAAGGCCGCGCCCAAGATGCCGGACTTCGAGGTGTACTGGAGGTTGTCGGCGCGCGCGGCACACGCCGAATCGCTCTATCGCCCTTCAGACGGGCACTATCAGTTCAAGTACCTGCCGGCCTTTGCCGTGCTGTCGATCCCCCTCGGCTGGATGCCGCTGGCAACGGCGGAGATCGTCTGGTTCGCCACATCGGTCGCCCTCCTCGTGACCCTGCTCGCGCTGGCGGTGCGGCTTCCCGTCGAGCGGCGCAAGCCCGTCCGCTGGCTGGTCGTCCTCACTGTCCTTGCGTTTGGCAAGTTCTACGCGCAAGAGCTCGTGCTCGGCCAGGTCAATATCCTCTTCGCGGTCATCGCCACCGTCGCATTCCTGGCGATGCGATCAGGCCGTGAGGTCTCGGCCGGCGCGCTCGTCGCTCTCGCGATCGTGATCAAGCCATACGCCGTGCTCTTCCTCCCATGGCTCGTCGCCCGGCGCCGCCTGCCGTCGGTGGTCTCGGCGTGCGTCGGCCTCGCCGTCGTCCTGGCCCTGCCCGCCGCGCTCTACGGCTGGGAGGGCAACGCCGCGCTGCACCGTGAGTGGTGGCGGACCGTGATCGAGACCACCGCGCCCAACCTGTCCCTGTACGATAACGTGTCGCTCGCGTCGATGTACTTCCGCTGGTTCGGTCCCGGGCCCCTGTCGGCGCGCCTCGCGCTTGGCACCGCGGTGCTGCTGCTCGGCCTCGTCGCGCTCGTGTTCATCGGCCGGCGCGGTATCCCGTTCCCTGAAGGGATCGAGGGCGCGATGCTCCTGACGCTGATGCCGCTCCTCTCCCCTCAAGGCTGGCACTACGTTTTTCTCATCGCAACACCGGCGATCGTGTATCTCGCGAACTACGAGGACCTTCTGCCCCGTCCACTGCGTGTCGTCACGATCGCGGCGGTTGCGGCGATCGGCTTCAGCCTGTTCGACCTGATGGGCCGCGCGGCGTACTCGACGTTCATGCGACTGTCGATCATCAGCCTCTGCTTCTTCGTGGTCCTCGCGGCCCTGGCGACGCTGCGTCTGCGAAAGATCGCCTGATATGATTCGGGCATGATCCGTGGCCTCGGCACGCTGGCGATGGTCGCGACGCTCGCGACCGCCGCTCGCGGCCTTCACCATGCCACCGTCCCAACGCGCCGACTCGTTACCAGCACCTGGGCCAGCCCCGGGGATCCCTCTCAGCCTCGCTGAAGAGCGGGCCAACCGCATCAGCGACGTGCGTTACAACCTGCACTTCTCCATCCCCGCCGAAGAGAGTCGACAGGTCGACGGCCGAGTGGTGATCACGTTCGTCCTGAAGGATGCTGCTCGTCCACTCGCGTTGGACTTCGTGCCGAACAAGGGCGTACGCAGCGTGCGCGTCGACTCGAAGACGATCGTGCCGACGATCGTCCCCGACCATCTCGTGATTCCGGCGGAGCATCTCCAGGCCGGCCGCAACGAGATCACCATCGACTTCGTCGCCGGAAGCGCGGCGCTCAATCGACAGCCCGAGTTTTTCTACACGCTCTTCGTTCCGGCGCGGGCGCACCTGACGTTCCCCTGCTTCGATCAGCCCGACCTGAAGGCGCGCTGGACCCTCGGCCTGGACCTGCCGGCCACCTGGCAGGCGGTCGCGAACGGCGCCGAAACGGCACGAAGCGAAGCCGAGGGCAGGTTGCGCCTGTCCTTTGCCGAAACCGAGCCGCTGCCGACCTATCTCTTCGCGTTTGCCGCGGGCCGTTTCTCGGTCGAGACCGCCGAACGGCAGGGCCGCACGTTCCGCATGTTCCACCGCGAGACCGATGCCGCCAAGGTCGCGCGCAACCGCGACGCGGTTTTCGATCTCCACGCGTCCGCAATCGCCTGGCTCGAACGCTATACAGCCAGCCCGTATCCATGGGGGAAGTTCGATTTCCTTCTCGTGCCGTCGTTTCAGTTCGGCGGCATGGAGCACGCCGGCGCCATCTTCTACAACGCGTCGAGCCTCCTGCTCGATCCGTCCGCGACCCAGAATCAGAAGCTCGGACGGGCCAGCCTGATCGCGCACGAAACCGCTCACATGTGGTTCGGCGACCTCGTGACGATGCGCTGGTTCAACGACGTGTGGATGAAGGAGGTCTTCGCAAACTTCATGGCGGCGAAGATCGTCAATCCGTCGTTCCCGGAAATCAATCACGACCTGCGATTCCTCGTCGCGCACTACCCGGCCGCGTACGAGATCGATCGCACGCCGGGCACCAACGCCATTCGCCAGCCGCTCGACAACCTCAACGAGGCCGGATCGCTCTACGGCGCGATCATTTATCAGAAGGCGCCGATCGTCATGCGGCAGCTCGAGGGCATCCTCGGGGAGACGGCTCTTCGAGACGGGCTCCAGCAATACCTGCGCGCGCATCGCTTCGCCAATGCCACATGGTCCGACCTGATCGCGCTGCTCGACGAGCGGACGGCCGAAGATCTCGCGGCCTGGAGCCGGTCCTGGGTCGAAGAAGCCGGGCGACCGATTGTCACGACCGAGCTTCGCGTGGACAACGGCCGCATCGCGAACCTGTCGTTTGTCCAACGCGACCCGTTCGAGCGGCGCGGCCTCACCTGGAATCAGCGTCTCGAGGTCACACTCGGCCTGCCCGACGGGCTTCGCACGCTGCCGGTGCGAATCGCCGCGACGCGCGTGGAGGTTCCCGACGCCCGCGGCCTGCCGGCGCCGCGATTCGTCCTGCCCTCGGGCGGCGGGATCGGCTACGCCGGATTCGCGCTCGATACCGCCAGCCTTGACTATCTGTTGGCGCATCTTCCTGACGTCGACGATCCCCTCACGCGCGGGGCTGCCTGGATCACGCTCTGGGAACAGATGCTCGATCGACGGGCGCCGGCCTCGGACATTGTCGATCTCGCGCTGCGCGCGTTGCCGCGCGAGACAGACGAACAGAACGTGCAGCGAATCCTTGGCTATGCGCGACAGGCGTACTGGACGTTTCTCTCCGAGGCGGATCGCCGCCGGGTCTCGCCCCGGATCGAGCAGGTGCTGACAAACGGCCTCGCCGCGGCGCCGACGCAAAGCCTGAAGTCGGCGTGGTTCGCCGCGCTTCGCGACGTCGCTGAAAGCGAGGGCACGGTCGGCCGGCTCGAGCGGGTCTGGAAAAAGACCGAGAACGTCCCCGGCCTGACGTTGGCGGAACCGGACTACATCACGCTCGCGCTGGAGTTGGCGGTGCGCGAGCCGCCAAGCGTGGAAAGCCATTCTCGACGAACAGCTGGCGCGCATCGAGAACCCGGACCGCAAGGCGCGGTTCGCGTACGTGCGCCCGGCCCTGTCAGCCGACCAGGGGGTCCGAGATACCTTCTTCGAGCGACTGCACGAAGTGGCGTTCAGGCAGCGCGAGGCGTGGGTGCTCGAAGGCCTGAGCTACCTGCACCACCCGCTGCGCGCGAAGGCGTCGGAGAAGTACATCCCGGCGAGCCTCGCGCTCCTGCGCGACATTCAGCGCACCGGGGACATCTTCTTCCCAAAGCGTTGGATGGATGCGACGCTTGGTGGGCACAGCTCCGCGACCGCCGCACGAATGGTCGCGCGATTTCTCGCGGAGCTGCCTCAGGACTATCCGGATCGCCTCCGCCGCGTCATCCTCTCGTCGTCGGACAACCTGTTCCGCGCGAGCGGAACGCGAGCGTTGATAACGAGCGGAGTCGAGCGTTGACGAAAAGATCAGCGGGATCCGCGTCCCGTCGAGTGGATCGCGATCCGCGTGATCCGCGTCCCGTCGAGTAAACGCGATCCGCGCGATCCGCGTCCCGTCGAGTAACGCGATCCGCGATCCGCGTCCCGTGAGTAACGCGATCCGCGTCCCGTCGAGTAGACGCGATCCGCGCTTACGCGCCCTGCTTCTTGCGCGAGCTGCGACGGCGAACGTAGAAGATGCCGATGACGCCGATCAGAACTGCTGACACTGCGAACAACATTGTTGTGACCCTCCAAGGCGTCTGAGGGAGGCAAGGGGGGTGCCGGGAGCGACGAGCCCAGCCGGCCGGCCGTCGCAAGGTGTTGAGTTCGGAGGCCTTACAGGGACATGAGGGTCGAATGTCCCTGCCGATTGCTGCCGCGCGGTCATCGAGGAGCTCGGACAGAATGGATACCGGGATTTCAGATCCGTGGCTGTTGCGAGCACCAGCAACAGCTTCGTCGCTGTGCAGAAGTGCGAAGGTGCAAGGGTGCCAGAGTACACGAGCATGCGAATCCGAATTCTGGTGACCGGCGGGACCTTCGACAAGCAGTACGACGAGCTCAACGGCCGGTTGTACTTTCGTGAGACACACGTGCCCGCCATGCTCGGCCGCGGCCGCTGCCGGCTGGACGTGACGGTGGAGACGGTCATGATGGTGGACAGCCTCGACCTCGACGAACAGGGCCGCGCGACGATTGTCGATCGGTGCCGCGCGTCGGAGGAAATGGCGTTGGTCGTCACCCATGGCACGGACACCATGGTCGAGACCGCGCGGGCCATCGCCGCGGCCGGCCTCCGCGATCGGACGATTGTGCTCACCGGCGCGATGGTTCCCTACGCGTTTGGCAGCTCCGATGGGCTCTTCAATCTCGGCAGTGCCCTGTCGTTCGCGCAGGTGCTGGCACCTGGCGTGTACATCGCGATGAACGGGCAGTATTTTGCGTGGGACCGCGTCCGCAAGAACCGCGAGAGCGGCATCTTCGAGGCCACCGCATGATCCCGTTCGACTCGAAGCTGCCGGCGGTTGGCACGACGATCTTCACCGTGATGTCGCGACTCGCTGCCGATGTCGGCGCAATCAACCTCTCGCAGGGTTTCCCCGATTTCGATTGTGATCCGGCGCTCGTCGACGCGGTCGCCGCGCACATGCGGAGCGGACAGAATCAGTACGCGCCGATGCAGGGCGTCCTGCGGCTGCGAGACGCGATCGCGGCGAAGTACGAATGGTACTGCGGGCGCCGCTACGACCCCGAGACGGAAGTGACGGTGACGTCCGGCGGCACGGAGGGAATCTTCGATGCCGTTGCCGCGTCCGTTGGTCCAGGCGACGAGGTCGTCGTCTTCGAACCCTGCTACGACTCGTACGTGCCGGCGATCGAGTTGAGCGGGGGGACACCGGTGTTCGTCCCGCTGCAGTTTCCAGACTATTCGATCGACTGGGACGCGGTCCGGCGCGCCATCACCTCACGGACGCGGATGATCATGCTCAACTCGCCCCACAATCCGGCGGGGAGCGTGCTCACGCCCGAGGACATTCGAGCGTTGATCGATTTGGTCGACGGAACGCGCATCCTGATCTTGAGCGACGAGGTCTACGAGCACATCATCTTCGACGGCCTGCGGCACGAGAGCTGCGCGCGGCACGATGCCCTCGCCCGGCGCGCGTTCATCGTCGGCTCGTTCGGCAAGACGTATCACACCACCGGGTGGAAGGTGGGATACACGGTCGCGCCGGCGGCGCTGACCGCGGAGTTCCGCAAGGTCCACCAGTTCGTCACGTTCTCGACGAACACGCCCGTCCAGCATGCGATCGCCGATTTTCTCGAGACGCGACGCGGCCTCGACGCGCTCGGACCGTTCTTCCAGGCCAAGCGCGATCTCTTCCTGCGCCTGATGCAGGGGTCGCGCTTTCGGCCGCTGGCCTGCCGCGGCAGTTACTTCCAGCTCATGGATTACTCGGCGATCACCGACGAGCCCGACGCGGACTTCGCGATCCGGCTGACGAAGGAACGCGGCGTCGCATCGATTCCCACGTCGCCGTTCCTGCACGGTTCAGAAGGCGCCGAAGGTTCTGCGCTTCTGCTTCGCGAAGCGCGACGAGACGCTGGAGCAGGCCGCGGAACGTCTGCGGGACGTCTGATTTCCGGGGTCAGGCCGTGAATCGTGAATTGCTCGCAGGTCGTGAATCCGTGACCGCTACGGGTCTGACCCCAGTCTGACCCCAGCCTGACCCGGTCTGGTCCATCGTCGTGGTACACTCCCCCGCCATATGGCCGAACTCGACCTGTGGTCGATGCTGTTCGTGTTCATGCTGGCGACGTTCGTCGGATTCCAGGTGATCCAGAACGTGTCGCGGCTGCTGCACACGCCATTGATGTCGCTCACCAACGCCATCTCGGCAATCGCGATCGTCGGCGCGATCCTCGTGGCAGGTGAGGAGGAATCCACCGCGACGACCATCCTCGGCGCGGTCGCCGTCGCGGCCTCGATGACCAACATCGTCAGCGGATTCCTCATCACCGACCGGATGCTGAAGATGTTCCGCGAGCGGGAGCGCAAGCCGTGATTCACGGCCTCACCCAACTCACCTATCTCGCGGCGGCGGCGCTCTTCATCCTCTCGCTCCGATGGCTGAGCCACCCGAAGACCGCGCGCCGGGGCGTGGCGGCCGGCGTCGGCGGGATGGCGCTCGCGATCGTGGGAACGCTGCTCGCGCCCGAGATCGTCAACTTCACCTGGATTGCGCTGGCGGCGCTCGTCGGGATTGGCATCGGCATTCCGCTGTCGTGGGTGCCGCTGACCGCGGTCCCGCAACGGACGGCGCTGTCGCATGCGTTCGGCGGCCTTGCGGCCGGGCTCGTCGGCACGGCGAAATACATGATCTGGTTTCAGCACGGCGAGCTGACCAGGTTCCGCACCGCTGCGATCGTCCTCGAAATCATCCTGGGCTACCTGACGTTTACCGGCAGCCTGATGGCCGCTGGCAAACTGCAGGAGATCGTGCCGACCCGCCCGATCACCTATCCCAACCAGAACGTCTTCAACCTCGGTCTGCTGGCGATCGCCATCGGCGCTGGCGTGTATTTGACCATCGACCCCTACTTGCCCTGGGCGTTCGGGCTGATCGTTCTGCTGTCGCTCGCCTTCGGTGTCCTGTTGATCCTGCCGATCGGCGGCGCGGACATGCCGACGGTGATCTCGCTCCTGAACTCGTACGCCGGGCTCTCGGCCGTCGCGATGGGCTTCGTGCTCGAGAACAAGCTGCTGATCACGGCGGGCGCCCTCGACGGCTCGTCGGGTCTCATCCTGTCGATCATCATGTGCCGCGCGATGAACCGCTCGTTCACCAACGTGCTGTTTGGAGCGTTCGGGCAGGTGCAGGCCGCGGTTGCGGCCGGTGAAGCCAAAACCGCGAAGAGCGCGACGCCTCAGGATGTGGCCGAGCTCCTCACCACTGCGGATCGAGTGGTCGTGGTGCCAGGCTACGGGATGGCGGTCGCCCAGGCTCAGCACAAAGTCCGCGAGCTCTACGACCAGCTCACCAAACGCGGCGTCGACGTGCGCTTCGCCATCCACCCGGTCGCGGGCCGGATGCCAGGGCACATGAACGTGCTGCTCGCTGAGTCCGAGATCCCCTACGATGCGCTGATCGAGATGGACGACATCAATCCCGATCTGCCGCAGACCGACGTCGCGCTTGTCGTCGGCGCCAACGACGTCGTCAACCCGGCGGCCCGCCACGACAAGGCCAGCCCGATTTTCGGGATGCCGATCATCGACGTCGACAAGGCCAAGACCGTCGTCGCGATCAAGCGCTCGATGAACCCCGGCTTTGCCGGCATCGACAACGAGCTCTACTACCTCGATCACACGCTGATGGCATTCGGCGACGCCAAGCAGGTCCTGGGCGATGTCGTGAAGGCGCTGTCAGGCGAAGGCGGCGGACACTAGTCTCATCCGGGGGACTTCGTCCCCCGGACCCCCTTACACGCTCGCTCGCGGGGACCCCGACGCCCCGCTCCGCTCGCGTGGCTCACGCGCTGCCGCTCGATCGCTAGGCGCGAGAGAGCGTGTCTAGGCTTTCCGAGGGGCTTTGCCCCTCGGACAAGTGACTCGAGCCGGCACCTGGCGATTTGTGAGACAGGTTATCGAAAGATCGTCGCGTTCACCTGTTCGCGGCCAATTCGCTGCCGAGAAAGTGCTCGCGCAACGCTTGGTCGTCCAGGTTTGCCAGAATCCGATTGGAGCACGCACGAGCTTCCTCGGCGAGCGCATCAGTCCCCTCGAGACCGATTCGGACGTTCAGAGCTCTCAAGAGCAGGGCTGGATCACTCAGCCCTCGGGCGATCTCGACGCTCCGCGACGCGTCTGCCGTGGCTCGGGGCACGTCGTCCAGCGCCTTGCGCGCCGCCGCGCGGGTGAGCAGGCCGAGCGCCACATACTTGGGTCGTGAGCGCGCCTCGCTGTCGGCGATTCCCTCGGTCGCGGCCTCAATCGCCGGTTGCCACTCGCCACGTTCGAGCGCCAGCTCTGCGCGGGCCTGACTCAGGCGCAGCCGCCACAGCCAGCCGTGCCAGCCACTGGCGGCGACGACCGCCTTGGAAACGTCATCCAGCATCGAATCCGCACGACCCGGGTCATGTGAACGCGCGAATACCGTGAGCAGGTCGATGCCGGCACTCACGAAAGGCGGAGGGAAACTGATCCGGCGTGCGAGCTCGCGCGCTTCGTTGGCCAACTCCAGGCCGCGCTGGTAGCTGCCAAGGGAAATATGGATTCCAGCAAACATGGCGTTGCCGCGTGCGAGCATCGGCAGGACGCCGTGCCGACGGCCGAACTCCCGCATTTCTTCGAAGGCTCTACACGCTTCGCTGTAGCGCCCCGCGCCGGCAAGGCTTATCGCCAGGTGCTGAAGGGCGTAGACACGGAAGTTTGGATCCTGCGATGCTCGCGCATTCTCAACCGCCTGAACTGCCCGCTCGATGGCCTCGTCAATCAAACCCATGTGGTAGAGCGTGATCACCGTGCGCGCGAGCCCGAAGGTCTTGGGACCACCGACCCGAGCCATGGCGCGGCGGTCCATCTCGGCTGCTCCCGCCACATCACCCTCGGCGTTGAGGACTCCCGCGATCCACGACATGGCGTCCGCTACGAGGTCGTCACGCCCCAGCGACTCGGCGAGGCTCAGCGCTTCAGTCGCGTAGAGCCGGACCGCGCCGCAATCCAGCATCCAGAACGTGCACTTCGACAATTCCAGCAGCACCGCTGTTCGGCGCGGCGTATCGGTTGGATCCACCAGTGGCAGAGCCGCCTCGAGCTCGACGCGCGCCGGTCCCCACAGACCGACATCGGTAAACGCCTTGCCTCGCCGGAAGTGCAAGTCGAACCGAGTCGCACGTAACGACGGATCCGCCGGAAGGAGATCCACAGCCTGAAGGGCGATGTCGTAGAATCGTGCCGCTTCCTCCAGTGCGAACGACGCCGCGGCACGCTCGGCAGCGCCCACCGCGCACTCGATGGCCTTGTGAGCGTCAGCCGCAGACGCGGCGTGGGCGTAGTGATAGGCCAAATCCGCGAGTGGCCGGTCGCCCTCCGCCGCCAACCTGTCGAGCACCTCTGCAACTTGACGGTGCAGACGTGAACGGCGCGCCGGCGTCAGCTCTCCGTAGAGCGTGTCACGCACGAGCGCGTGCGTGAACGTATAGCGTTCTGACACTCCGGGAACAGCATGCACGAGCCGGGCGGCAGACGCCTCGTCGATCACATCGAGCAGGGCGCCTTCCGACATATCTGAGAGCGCGAGCAAAACTGGAAGCGTGAACTCGCGGCCCACGACGGCGGCCAGGCCCAGGGCCCGATTGCACCCATCACTGAGGCGTGTGAGACGTCGGCCGATGGCCTCCCGGACGCCCTCCGGCAAACCACCCAGGTCTGCTATAGGCCGCGGATCAGACAGAATCCTCGAAAGGGCCCCAGTCTCTTCCAGATGACGAAGGACCTCGCAGATGAAGAAAGGATTGCCCTCGGTGTTGCTGGCAACCAACCTGGTCAGCGAGGCCGATGTTTCGCGTCCGGTCCAGTGGCCCAGGAGGCGACTGACGTCGGTCTCGTCGAGGCCGCGTAGACCAATCCTGGTCACTCCGTCTTCGCGCCGAAGGTCAGCGAGCACCTCTGCCAGCGGGTGCGTGCGGCCCAACTCCGTCTCCCGGTAGGTCGCAACCAGACAGAGCCGAGCTTCATGCGACGAGCGCAACAAGTGTCGCAGCAGCAACAGCGTCGGCCGATCGGCCCAGTGAAGATCCTCGAGGACCATCAGCAGCGGCTGTCTCCCGGCGATCGCCGAGACCAGCGCGGCAACCGCCTCGAAGAGCCGGTACCGCCGGCCCTCGGGATTGGACTCGACAGGTTCGTGGATGACGGCCACCCGGCGGGCCAGCGGTGCAACGAGCTGCGCCAGTTCCCACACGCCATCCACATTGGCTAGCTGCCCCTCCAACACGGCCGGCGGACATTGGCGGGCGTACCACTCGAGCGCTTCGACAAACGGCTGCTGCGGCACAAGAGCCTCCTGATCGCACCGCCCCAGCAGCACATACCCCTCAGCAGCAATCGAACGCGCGAACTCCATCACGAGCCGGGTTTTTCCGATTCCCGGCTCTCCCGCGATGAGCGCCAGCTGGCGGCGGCCGGTCACCGAACGCTCCCAGGCGGCGCGGAGCAGCCGCCACTCCTCCTCGCGCCCAGTCATCACGATCTGGCTTGATCCCGCCGCCGTCACTGCGGGCGGCGGAGGCAGCGTCCAAGCCGCATCCTCTTCCCGAACCGGCGTAATCCGTGGAACCTGCGACAGCGTCGAGCGCGGCCAGCACTTCGCCGGCGCTCTGGTACCGGCTCGCAGGGTCGCGCGCAAGACAACGTTCGATGATGCGTCGCAGCGCCGGGTTCACGTGAGACGGTACCGCTGTCGGAGATTCAGTGAGGATGGCGGCAAGCAGCTCCGCGAGGTTCGGACGCCAGAACGGCCGAGTCCCCGACGTCAGCTCCTGCAGCAGCACACCGAGGGCCCAGACGTCGCTGCGCGTGTCGGCTGGGGCTCCACGCAACTGTTCCGGCGCCGAGGTGTACGGTGTCCCTCCGCTGAACGAGCTTTGTGTCAGGCCTTCCGTCCCGCCCTGATGCCGACGCGCCAGCCCGAAGTCGACGACCTTGACCCGGCTCCCCTCGAGGACCAGAACGTTGGCAGTTTTCAGGTCTCCGTGGACAATCCGGCGATCGTGGGCGTGGGACAGCGCACCGGCGATCTGGAGGGCCATGCTCAACGCGAGAGGTGCCGGCGGGGACCCCTCGGCGATCACATCGCTCAGCGGCCGGCCATCGATGAACTCCATGACGATGAACGAGTGATCGCCGTGCTCGGCCACCTCGTGCACGGTACAGATATTCGGATGGTTCAGCGCGCAGGCCGCGCGCGCTTCATTCAGCAGGCGCCTGCTGCTGTCGAACTCGGTGCTCGGATGGAGCAGCTTGATGGCGACGGGACGCTCCAACCTGGTGTCGAAGGCGCGATGGACGACGCCCATGCCACCCGCGCCGAGGTGGTGTTCCAGTTCGTATTGCCCAAGGCGGGCTCCGGGAGTCACGCATCAGGGGATTTTATGCTAGAGCCGGCTCCGCGGGGCGTTTGGCGTGCCTGGAGGATGCGTTCGCTTATTCAGAGTTTCACTTCAGCATTCAGCATTCAGCACTCAGCATTGCTGAGATCACCCTGTGATCCGGAAGCGGATCAGCTCGCGGGCGGTTCCGGCGTCGCTCTGGGCCGCCACCTCGATCAGATACTCGCCGGGCGCGAACCGCGCCAGCGGCAGATCGAATTGGGTCAGCTTCTGGCCCGCTTCCTCGTTCAGCGGGGGCATCGGCGTGAGATCGAGCACGAGGGTGCCGACGCGATTGACGAGCTTCGCGGAGACCTGAACGGCATTGCCCCCCGGCTCGAAAGTAGGCACCCGCAGGAGCAGGCGCTCGGTGCGGCGGAACTCCCGATCCGGGACGGGTGCGGCGTTGACGTCGGCGATGAGGTCACGGAATTCGCGCGCCGACTGGGCGCGAAAGACCTGGGGCGGCAGAATCACCGGATTCGCGCCGCGAACACCCGGAACGTCGAAGTCCATCGCGCCGACATCGAGCCTCGTGCCATCGGCCTGCAATATCGTCAGGTCGAATTGGAGACGGCCGGGCGTGGTCTGAAAGACTGCGCTCGAGGGCCGCACGCTCGAGCCAGTCCCCGACCTGGCAGACACAACTTCCCCTTCGAACAGCAAGGCTCCTGATGGCGTGGTGACCTTGAGCGCCACGACGTCAGGTCGAGCGTTCGGCTTGCTCCGCGCCGGCTGCTGACTGGCCGCAGGCATCCACGTGAATATCACCCGACGTTGTCCGTCGGGTTCAACGGTCAAACCGAACCAGGACTCGATGTACGGGCTGCGTTTGAGCGCTCGCGTCGGAAGGAGCGGTGTCGTCATCAGCCGCGTCGCCGCGCGCAGTTCGCTCGGAAGCGGCGCCCAGTAGCCGGATCGCGCGCGAACCTGCGCATCGCGCCGGTTCGACGTGATCTGCAGGCCGTGAAAACGGCCATCGGTTGGGGTCGTCGACGTGAACGTCAGGACATAGTACGAATCAAGGTCCCGCGACACGCGTTGAAAAGCGGGGCCCAGGTCCTGACCGGCTGGCAGACCATCGCCTCCGGTCTGGCGCGCCAGCCCCTGAAGCACGGCTGACGATTCGACGTCGGCATCGCCGTCAGCCGCCGCAGGGAAAGACGAGGCGGCGTCCCCGGGATCGAAGGCATAGAGCAGCACGCGAAAACGGCTGGAGGCGCGCACGAGTCCCGGCAGATCGGGCAGCCGCCGCTCGCGCCCGCGCGGCACGTCGGTCGTGAACCCCTCGCTCATCAGCACGATGCCGCCGAGGCCGCCGTCCATTTCGCCCATCCTCGTGGCGAGCGCCCTCAACCCCGACATCACGATCTGCGCCCGCGCGGCACGCGCCGCAGCAGGCGACTTCCCGAGATACTGCTCCTCGAACGTGTTGCGCGGCGTGTAGTCGTTGCGCCGCCCGGTGAAGCTGCTGACGGACTGTCGCGCCGCGTCGCGATCTCGTGTGAAGCGAATCTCCGTCAGGTGGTCGAGCGGCTTCATGACGACCAGCAGATCCCCGGGACGGATTTGCTCGTCGATGAAGCGCGACACCGCGACGCGGACGCGTTCGGTGCTCGGTCCCGCGCTGACGTGGTACTCGTCGAGATAGATCGCAACGAGCCGCGTACCAGGCTCCTTGGCCGCGCGGCGTTCGTCCTCATCGTTCCTGATTTCGCTTGGCGGAGCGATCGGGCCGACCGCAGGTGGCGTATTCGTCCGCCACTCGACCCGATCGATCTTCTGCTCGACGCCGTTCTCGAGAACCGTGAAGTCTTGCGGGAGGAGTTGAGCGATCGGCGCGCCGTGTTTGTCGGTGACGATCGCGTCGACGCGGATCGTTCGGGAGCCGGGATCGGGAGAGGCGGCCGCCGCAGTCGCAGCCGGGACCGGTTCGGGCGCCTTTTGCGCCTGCACAGTCGCGCGACCGTCCCCGAGCATGCCCACGATGCCCAGCACGCTCAGTATGGCGACAGCGACGTCCGACGTGGTCCTGGCCAGACAACCTCCGGTCAACCGCAGTTTACATCCGAACAATCCGAGCAAAAGGTGGCTGGCACCTTTGCCGGAAAGGTGCCAGCCACCTTTTCCGGGCCAGTGGCCATCCCAAGAGGCGCCGGCAGTGTTATCTCGGCAGTGATTCTGCCGGAATGCCGATGAGCGGGGCGATTTCTCGGAGCTTGGCCTGCACGAGGCGGACGTTCCGCGGGCCCATGCGGAGAAACTGCCGCTGGGCCGACGACAGCGACTGCAGCCGCGGGTCGGCAAACTCGTAGGCCACCGTCCGCGACGCGAGCGCCACGTCCCCGTCGATCACCGGTGTCTTGAGAAGGTCGACGAGCGCGCGCTCGACCGCCGGATCGACGTTGCCGTCAGGATGGCCGAGTTCGCGGTAGGCGTCCTGAATTCGAGGCTTGAGCGTCGCGTACAGCCGCGCGGCGCCGCGCGCGTCGAGGCCGGAAATCGCGTCCGCATACTTGTCGTAGCGCGCGTAGCTGCGAGGGTCGATCCAGAGACCATTGCGATCTTCCCGAACTTGAAAATTTCCGGTCGGTCGAACCTTCCCGAGGTGTCCCGAGGGCGTCCGCCCGGTCGAGATGTTGTCGACGACCACGGTGAAGTTGCGAATCAGCTGATCCGTCGTGAGCCAGGCCGCGACCGTCGGATGCGAGGAAAGCTTCGACACGAGCTCGCGGACAATCGCGTCGGTCTGGTCGATCGGGGGGAGGTCGATGGTTTCGCCGGCTTCCGGAAGCGGGCGGGCTGGTGCAGCGGGAGCAACAGCCTGCTCCGTCGCGGCCCGCACGTCAGCCGGCGCCGTGGGCGTCTTACGCCAGACCAGGAAGTAGACGGCGGCGCCGATGGCGAGGAGAACAACCAGGCCCACGCCAACGAGCCAGCCGCGCCGGCTCGGCTCCGGCTCGAACGATCCCTGCCACTTGTCGAGCTTGAGATCATTGAGATCGGTCATAAGGCAGTCTACACCTGCACTTTAGACGATCGAGGTCAGCGTTGGGCTGGTCCGGAAGCGGCGACAAAAAGAAAGCCGGCCGGGAACGGCGAGTTGGGAACCGTCCCGGCTCGGCTTGGGAGGAGAGGCTGACACTCATACAAACGATGCAATTGCGAAAAACGAACAGGCCGGATTCGACTCGTAACAGACGGTCAACAGCCCGGTAGCCTGACGATCGCCCTGGTCGACCTGACGCCGTACCCTTACTCCGCCCGGCCCATCCAGCCCAGCGACTATCGCCTGACCCTGCGAATCAGCCGCTACGCCGGGGACACTCAACCGGACTGTCCCCGTTCTCAGTAGTCATCCCTGAGGGCGACCATCGCCGGGACTCGGCACGCGACGGCGGCGAGTCCGGGGACGGGACGGGACTGGAATGACCGGAATCGGGACGAGGATGAACCCGCCACGGGTGGGGAGGAGATCACCCGTAGCGGGCTGCCCTCTGCCGGCGGGAGGAGGGTGCCGGCAAGAAGCTCTGAGCTCAGTCAGCTAACAGGTCACATCCGCCGTTGGACCCTGCGGCCCCATCAGCGGATTGGTCGAATTCGATGGCGGCGCGGACGCCCCGGCGGCAGTGCCTGGCAGCGTCACCCGCGTCGCCAGCGCTTCTCCTTCGTGAACATCGCCATCGACTACTTCGGTATAGGTTGCGTCGCTCACGCCGATCGTCACCTGCACTTGCCGCAGGCGTTCGCCGTCGTAGGTCCAAATCGTTCCGCGATTCCCTCGCGGCGCGGCAGTGCCGGCGGTGGCCACTGGCCTGACGCGTGGCGATTGGCTCGTCCGAATTCTCGACAGGCTGATTGAGCGCAGCCAGCACGCTCGCGGTCGGCTTGAACCGTAGCGCGGCGCTTGGCACGCGCAGCACGTTGTCCCGACGCGCGACTTCGACCGTGAGCGTCGCGGTCATTCCAGGCTTCAGCTTCAGCTGCAGGTTCGGCGCTGACACAATCGCGGCATACGTCACGACGTTCGACTCGATGACGGGGTTCAGCCGTACCTGCTGCACCTCTCCGTGGAAGATGTCGTTGGGATACGCATCGACGTGAAACGTCACGGCCTGACCATCCTTGATGCTGCCGAGATCCGACTCGTCGATGCTGGCCTTCAATTGCATATGCCGCAGATCCGCGGCAATCGTGAAGAGCGTCGGCGCCTGAAGGCTTGCGGCCACGGTCTGGCCCACATCCACCGAGCGTGAGATCACGATGCCGTCGATGGGCGACGTGATGACGGTCTTCTGCAGGTTGACCTGCGCCTGCGAGAGCGCGGCGCGCGCCTGCGTCACCTGCGCGGCCGACGCCTTCACTTGTGCCTCGGCCGTACGCTGCGCAATCGCTGCGGCATCGAGATCGCTCTTCGCGATCAACTGGCGCGCGGCCAGTTCGTTCGCGCGGCCCAGCTTCGTTTGAGCGTCCGCCAGCTGAACGTTCAGCCGCTCGACTTCGGCCTCGGCGCCAAGCAGGTTCGCGCGCGCCCGCTCGATCTCCGCCTGGATGAGCGACGGATCAAGACGAGCGAGCACCTGGCCCTTCCTGACGATTGAATTGAAGTCCGCTCCGAGCGACTGGATCGTTCCCGATACCTGGCTGCCGACTTGAACGGTGTCAACTGCCTCGATCGTGCCGCTCGCCGTCACGACCGCCAGGATCGAGCCGCGCGACACGACCTCGGTCGCGACCCGTGGCGCCTCGGCATCGCGGCGCGCGTACATCGCTGCGGCGCTGAGGCCGGTCACGGTAACAAGGGCAACGGCGAGTGGGAGTCGGCGTTTCATCTTCGTGCTCTGTTGGTTTAGACGGTGTATCCATGACCGGGCCGTGGCGTGGCTGTGAAGAAATGATGGCAGGGCTGGAACGCCTGCCGGGCTCGGCCCCAGAGGTCTACACTGATGACATGGATTCGGACGAGCGCGGCTCCGACGCGTCGGGCGCGCGGGTGCTGGTGGTCGAAGACGAGCCGCATATCCGCGACCTCATCGCGCTGCACCTCTCGCTCGAGGGGTTGAAACCGGTCGCAGTAGGTGACGGCGACGAAGGACTTCGCCTGGCGCGCGCCGAGCCTTTCGATCTCGTTGTCCTGGATCTGATGCTTCCCGGACTCGATGGCGTCACCGTCTGCCGCGCCATCAGGCGCGACACCACGAATGGCGATGTCCCGATCCTGATGCTCACGGCGCGGCGCGAGGAATCGGACAAGGTCCTCGGGCTCGAGAGCGGGGCAGATGACTATCTGACCAAGCCGTTCGGCGTCCGCGAGTTCGTCGCGCGCGTTCGCGCGCTGCTGCGCCGACCGCGGCCCTCACGGCTTGTGGCGGGGATCGGCGACGACGCGCGGCCGATCGCCGTCAAGGGTCTGACGGTCGATCCTGCGCGTCGGCACGCGCGCGTGGACGGCAACGAAATCGAGCTGACCAGCCACGAGTTCGACATGCTCTATCTTCTTGCGAGCCACCCCGGCATCGTCTTCAGCCGGGAGGCACTCGTGAAGCGCGTGTGGGGTGACGACACGTTTGTGACTGAGAGGAGCGTCGACACGCTCATCAAGCGGCTGCGGCGGAAAATCGAGACCGAGCCAACGATCCGCAACTGATCCTGACCGTGTGGGGCACGGGCTACAAGTTCTCCGATGCCTGATCCTGTCTGGTACAAGAGCCTCTACTGGCGCATCGCGTTTGGATTCGTCGCGATGCTGGCGGCGCTGCTCCTCGCGCAGGGCCTGGTCGGCATGTGGCTCACCGACCGCATCATCGGCACGTCTGCGCAGTCGCCCGAGGAGCTTGTGTCGTCGGTCGCCAGCAATCTGTCGGCTGCGCTCAGCAGAGATCCAGGCCTCGCGCTCGACACGTATGTCCGCGACGAGTTCCGGCACATCTATCGACCCTTCGTCGTGGCGATGAACGACGGACGGGCCGTGTCGAACCGGCCCAACAGTCTGCCGCCCGGTTACATCCGCGCGGTTCAGCAGCGCGTTCGGCGCGGCGACTCGCTGACGACGATCGACCCTGGTGATGGCCCGCGCGATCGCGGACCCGGCGGTGGCCGGGGGGGGCGCGACCGCGGCCCCGGCGAACCCGAGGGCTGGCGCGAGCCGCGCGACCGACCACGCGACCCCGGTTCACCGCAGTTCGCGCCGCCACAAGCTGACCCCAGCGGTGGACCGGGCCCGCCGCGACGTGGATCGGCGGCCGCGCCGATCGTCGTCGCGGATGCTCAGATCGGATCCGTGGTCATCCCGATCAACCCACCGCCAGTGTTTGTCGCTATTCGAGAGCTCGGGCCGACGCTGACCTGGGTTGGGTTGGTGCTGCTCGCGATTGGCGCGGCGAGCGCGGCGCTCCTGATCTTCAGTCCGGCGCACCGGCGGCTGCGGACGCTCGAGCATGCGGCCCGCGCGCTCGGTGAAGGCCGGACCGACGTGCGCGCGGTCGAAGGCGGCGGCGACGAAGTCAGCGCGCTTGCGACCGCGTTCAACCGGATGGCCGACGACCTCGGCGCGCGCGCCGCGGCACTCGCGGCGTCTGACCGCGCGCGGCGCCAACTGCTCGCCGACGTGTCGCACGAGCTGATGACGCCGCTCGCCGCCGTCCGCGGGTACACCGAAACGCTGTCGATGCCGGAGCTCAATCTCGACGCGCCGACCCGAAGCCGCTATCTCGCCATCATCGGTGACGAAACGCAGAAGCTCGAGTCGTTGATTGGTGATCTGCTGGATCTCGCCCGCCTCGAAGGGGGCGGCGGCACGATGACGATCGAGGACGTGCCGGTGAAGGAGCTCTTTGGCCGGATTGCCGATCGGCACGGGCCGGCCATTCGTGACCGGGGCATCACCCTCGACGTTCAGGTGCAGCCGCCGGAACTGACGGTGCGCGCCGATGGACAGCGGCTCGAACAGGCGCTGCAGAATCTCGCGGCCAACGCCCTGCGCCATACGCCCGAGGGCGGTCGGCTGTCGCTTGCGGCGGAGGCAACGCCCGAGGGAACGCGCCTGATCGTGCGCGACAACGGCCCGGGCATTCCACCCGAGCACCTGCCGCATATCTTCGAGCGGTTCTACAAAGCCGACGCGGCGCGCAGCGCCACCAAGATGTCTGGCAGCGGCCTCGGCCTCTCGATCGTCCAGGCCATCGTCGAACGGCACGGCGGAAGGATCACGGCCTCGAATGCTCCGGAGGGCGGGGCCGTTTTCGAGATCACGATTCCGGAAATCAGCGTGCCACCGACAGGATCCCCGACCCCGACGTCAGACTGACGTTCAGGCGGACCGCTTCACCCCTTCGCACGCGCACAGTCGTGGCGTAGGTCTGAAATCCATCCTTGCGCACCTCGATTCGGTGCGGGCCTTCCGTCAGCTCGATGACGAACTGATCCTCTCCCTCTGGCGCCGTCCACAACTCGCCGTCGACGAGGATGTCGGCGTCGGCGGGCCGGACACGGAGCAGTAAGGAGCCAAACTCGGATTGCTGGCTCGCGCGCGGCGGTGGCCCCTGACGCCCCGAGACGGTGTTCGAGGGCGTGGCGCGCATCGATTCATCCGGCTTCGGCGGCGGCACCGCCGACTCGCCCGGACCGAGCGGCTGCATCACATGGGTGATGCGGAGCGTCCCTCCCCGCGGGAACAACACTTTCTGCGTGAACGTGCGGTGCCCTTCGAGATAGAGCTGGAGCTCGTGCTCTCCCGCCTCGACGTGGAGCCGCTGCAGGTTGCCGTCGAAACTGTCCACGACGCCGACGAAGTAGCCGTCGATGTAGACCTGCGTATTCCGTGGCGTCACCTGGAGCCGCGCCGAACCACTGTAGTCGTAGACGATCGGTCCATAGTACGGATAGGGATACTGGCCATAGCCATAGCCGTAGCCAAGGCCGTAGTAGGGGTAGCCGTAGGCATAGGGATAGCCGAACCCGTAGCCGATCCCAAAGCCCCAACCGAACGAGCCATAGAAACCGCCGTAGTAGCCCGGGTAGATAGAAGGGGCTATAGAACGAAGAGTAGTACGGCCTGTAGTAGTAAGGCCGGTAGTAGCGCGCCCCGCCGTAATACGGCCTGGACGGGTACGGTCCAGCGGACCGCGGCACCGCCACACCTGTCGCTCGTCCTGAGGACGAGCGGGGCGCGGCCCGCCCCTGGGCAGCAGCATCGGTGGACCAGGCCACCGCCGCGCAGAAAGTTGCAAGGAAGAGAGCGCTCAGAACGAAGGGTTTGTGGCGCGTCACCGTAGGCCTCCGGGGTAGTAGGTGTTGACCGGCTGAGCAATGCCGGTGCCAAAGGATTCACCCTCAAGTCTGCAGGAAAAACAATTCGGCCCTCGCAATCGCACCGCAGCGCGTCCTCGGGCGGTCACAACAATGTATGGGCGTGAGGACACGGGACGTCGTAGTTCTCCAGCGCTTTCGCTTAGCCGGACCAAGCCACCTGCCGCTCCGCCCTGACGCGCGGAGCACTTCGCGCAGCGAAAGTCGGACCCTCGGCTCCCAGCGTCGCTCTCAGTCGAGCTTCACCGGCTCGATGCGGGGAACCAGCACCTGGATGACCGCGAGCGCCACAAGATACGCAAACGCCGCGATGAAGAAGATCGGGATGTAGCTGCCGGTCGTCTCGAGGATGTATCCGGTGATTTTCGCGATCAGCATGCCGCCGACAGCGCCTGCGAATCCGCCGAGGCCGACGACAGAGCCGACCGCCTTGCGCGGAAACATGTCCGAGGTCAGGGTGAAGAGGTTCGCGGACCAACCCTGATGGGCTGACGCTGCCAGGCTCACGAGCGCCACCGCCGACCAGAGGCCCGTGGCCTTCGACGCGAACGCCATCGGCAACACCGCCAGCGCGCACACCAGCATCGCCGTCTTGCGGCCGGCGTTCACGCTCCAGCCACGCTTCAGCAGCGCCGACGACAACCAACCACCACCGATCGAGCCGACATCGGCGATGAGATAGATTGCGATGAGTGGCGGGCCGATGGTCTTGAGATCGATGCCGTAGCTCCTCCCAAGGAAATCGGGAATCCAGAAGAGGTAGAGCCACCACACCGGGTCGGTGAGAAACTTGCCGAGCGCGAAGGCCCAGGTCTGGCGGTACTTCAGCAGTTGAAGCCACGGAATCTTGACTGGTTGATCGGCCGCGTCGCTTCGGATGTGGGCAAGCTCGGCGGCGCCGACGCTCGGATGGTGTTCGGGCGAGCGGTAGATCGGAATCCAGAAGAAGAGCCAGAGGAAACCGAGCGCGCCGGTGATGATGAACGCCCAGTACCATCCCCAGTACAGCGTGATCGAGGGCACGACCAGCGGCGTGAGGACCGCCCCGACGTTGGTGCCCGAATTGAAGATCCCGGTCGCGAGCGCGCGTTCCTTTTTCGGGAACCACTCGGCCGTCACTTTGATCGCGGCCGGGAAATTGCCCGCTTCGCCGAAACCGAGCAAGAGCCTGGCAAAGATAAACCCCGCGACCGACGCGCTGTAGGTGAGCCCGACGATCGCGAGAATCGACGCGACGGTCGGACCGAACACCGGCGCCTCGGCGTGCGCCATCGCCGCCAGGCTCCAGATGACCAGCGCGACGGTGTAGCCTTTCTTGGTCCCCAGCCAGTCGATCATCCGGCCAGCGAAGAGAAACGCGAGCGCGTAGGCGAGCTGGAACGCGAAGATGATGTCGGCGTAGTCGATCTCGCTCCAGCCAAATTCCTTCTGCAGCGTGGCTCTTGAGGATGCCGATGACCTGCCGGTCGACGTAATTGATCGTCGTCGCAAAAAACAGCAGCGCGCAGATGACCCAGCGATAGCGTCCGATCGATGCGGCGACGCTCGGTGCAGCGACGGCCAGGGAGCGGTTCGGCATGTGGTCGGACCCCTCAGTCAGATGGTTGGATTGCGACGGTGAATGGCGAACTCACGGTGCCCGAGGCGCTCAGCAGACGTCTGCTGGCCGGAGGCAACGGCGAGCACCTCGGCAAAGAGTCGCTCCGCCGCCGCGTCGAGCGTTTCCGAATCGTCCATGATCCCGCTGACGTCGATGTCGATGTTGTCCGCCATCTGCCGCGCCGTGCGCGCGTTCCCTGTGACCTTGATGACCGGCGCGATCGGGTTGCCGGTCGGCGTCCCGAGACCAGTCGTAAAGACCACGACCTGCGCGCCGCCGCCAACCATGCCGGTCACTGACTCGACGTCGAGCCCGGGCGTATCCATGACCGTCAGGCCCTTCTGCGTGATCGGCGCCGAATACGCGACGACATCTTCGAGCGGCGCGACTTCCCCACCCTTGTGCGTCGCGCCGAGCGATTTCTCTTCGATCGTTGTCAGCCCGCCGCGGATGTTCCCGGGCGACGGTTGCGTGCCGCGGATATCCAGCCCGAGCGCGCGCGCTTCGGTCTCGACCCGCGTGATGATCTGAATCAGCTTCGTCGCCGTCGCGGGCCGCGTCGCGCGCGACGCCAGCAGGTGCTCCGCGCCCATGATCTCGGCGATCTCTCCCAGCACCGCCGTCCCGCCGAGCGCGACCAGCCGGTCGGTGACGCGCCCGAGCGTCGGATTCGAGGCCAGGCCGGAGGTGTAGTCCGAGCCGCCGCACTTGAGCGAGAGGACGAGCTCCGATGCGTCGCACCACTCACGCGGCTGCGCGGCAAGCGCGTCGGCGAACCGTCGCGCGATGGCGATCGCTTTCTCGGTCGTGCGAACGGTGCCACCCTCGGACTGGATCGCCACGATCTCCACGGACTTGCCGTGTCTCTTCGCCGCCTCGGCGAGCGACTGGGCGACGACCTGCTCGCACCCAAGCGCGATGACGACCACGGCCCCGACGTTGGGATGGCCGCAGTACGCGGCCAGCGTGTCGTGGGTCACGCGCATGTCCGGCCCGAGCTGTCCGCATCCCGCCAGATGTGGGACGGCGGTGCCGATCGGCGCAGTGGCAGCGGCAACCCGTTCGGCGACGACCGACGAACAGATCACGGTCGGCACCACCAGCACGTGGTTCCGCGTCCCGATCCGGCCGTCGGGCCGACGATAGCCGTGAAAACCTGAGCGTTCAGTCATCGTTTCTCAGCGCCGTTCTTGTCGACGCCGTTCCGTTCGTCCGGCGGCTCGGCGAGGCGTGGTTGCGGTTCGGTCCGGGGCGCTTCCAGATCGCCACGACCGCGCGTGCTCGCCAGGTTGTGCGTGTGCACGTGCGCGCCGGCAGGAATCTCGACCGTCGCCAGCCCGATCGGGCTGCCATACTTGATGACCGCCTCGCCCGCGTGGATCACTCGCAACGCAATCTTATGTCCGGATGGCACCGCGTCACGAACCGAGACCGTCCCGGCGCCAAGCGTGAGATCGCGGCCCGGCTCGAGCGCCTGGAGCGCGGTCGCGACGTTGTCGCGCTCGCTGATGACCAGGACCGGTTTCATTGGTTGACCCCGCTCGACAGGAATCCTCCGTCGACGGCGAGCATGTGCCCGGTGACGAACGACGCCGCGTCAGACGACAGGAACACGGCGGCGCCGACCAGCTCATCGATTTTTCCAAAGCGCTTCATCGGCGTCCGCATCAGGAACTCCTGACCGCGTGGCGAGTCGAGGAGCGCCGCGTTGAGATCGGTCCGAAAGAGTCCGGGGACGAGCGCATTCACGGTGACGTTGTGCGGCGCCCATTCGACCGCGAGCGCGCGCGTCAGCCCGACGACGCCGGCCTTGCTCGCGACATACGCGGCCACCTCGAACAGACCGACAAACGACGACAGCGAGCCAACGGTGACGATCCGCCCGTACTTCTGCGCGATCATCGGCCGGCCAAAGACCTGGCAGGCGCGCAGCGTGCCGGTCAGATTCGTGTCGATCACGCGCTGCCAGTCGGCCTCGTCCATCTCGAGCGTCGGGCTCTTCTTGGTCATCCCCGCGACGGCGAGCAGGATATCGACCTTGCCGAACGCCTCGAGGCACTCGTCGCGCAACCGGTCGAGCGACGCGATCTCGGACACGTCGGCGGCGATCGACAGCGTCCGCCGACCGCGCTTCTGAATCTCGGCGGCCACGTCCTTGACGAGCTCGATGCGGCGGCCGCTCGCGACCACGTCGGCGCCCGCGTCAGCCAGCCCCAGCGCCAGGGTGCGGCCGATTCCGCTCGTACCACCAACGACGACGGCCGTCCGGCCGGTGAGATCAAAAAGCTTCATGAGTATGGTCAGACTGACGATGGCCGGCGGCGCGCGCGCGCGCGGCGTGGGGGAAGCGGCGTGGCTTCTTCATCGGCCGCAGGCTCCTGTGCCTGGTGCCGGCTCGCCTGGAGCAGGTGATCGTGCATCGCCCGCCTGGCGGTCTCGGCGTCGCGGGCGCGGATCGCCTGGTAAATCCGCCGGTGCATCTCGGCCGCATCGCGGAGATCGCGCTCGCTCGCGCCGGCGGCCGTCTCGCGCCGGCGTTCGTAGTAGAGCGCCGAAACCATCTCGACAAGCGATGCCACGATCGGATTGCCCGACGCGGCGGCGACGCCGCGGTGAAAATTGATGTCATGGACCAGGAACACGCGCGGCTCCTGCATCGAGGCAAACAGGCTCGCGACTTCTTCGGCGAGGGTCGCGACCTGCTCGGCGGTGGCGCGCTCGGCGGCCAGCCCGGCCGCGCCGACCTCCAGGATCCGTCGCGCCTCGTACATCTCTTCGCGGGTGAACCCGTGAAGCGCCGCGAGGAAGCTCAACGCATCGGTATTGAACGCCGGCGGTCCCTCCGGGATATACGTACCCGAACCGTGGCGCGATCGGACGACGCCCATCGCGGCGAGGGTGCGCAGCCCGGCGCGAATCGTCGGCCGGCTGACGCCAATCTGGGTGGCGAGATCGCGTTCGGCCGGCAGGCGATCGCCGGGCTTGAGCGCGCCGCGCTCGATGAGATCGCGAACATGCGCGACGACCTGGCTGGTGCCACCCTCCCGCCGAGGGCCGGACGCCAACCCGCGTGGGCTGGCCTCGCCATTCCCGGACCTGGTTCGGACGGAGCCGGTCATCATGATCTCAAGGTGCTAAGGTGCCAAGGCGTGCCAGCCCGGCGCCAACGGCACCAGTAACGCTTCACCCTGGCCCGAGTATAGACTCGGAGTCGCCCCGAAAACGGCGGCACACGTTACCTTGTTCGAGGCGCGAACGAAAGAACGACCAAGAGGTATTACCACTTGAGGTCCCGGCGAGTCAAGATCGGCCGGACATTCGCCTGATTTGTCGCGCGGTCTAATCTGCGGCGTAGAAAGCCGCCAGGACCGATGGGCCACGTGGCCGAAGCGTCGATTGGCTTAACCACTTTGAGGGTATGGACAAAGGGAACCCCCGGACAACCGAATCGACGCGCAGTCGCCGGCCCGTCGTCGCCTCGTCGGGGCCTGAGCGCGCTGCTCGTCCCCTACCGCGGCTCGATTGCCGCCCTCGTTGTGCTGACGATTGCCGGAAACGCGCTGAACCTGCTCATCCCCAAGCTCGTCGCCGACGCGATCGACAGCTACGGCCGGAGGACGCTCGTCCTGGGAACGGTCGCGCCTGGACTTCTCCTGGCGGCGGCAGGCATCCTCATTTTTGGCTACCTCCAGGGCATCGTCCAGACCTACGCCGCCGATCGGGTCGCTCGTGATTTGCGGACACGACTGATCACGCGGATCGCCGCGCAAGACCCCGCCTATATTCAGCAGGTCACGCCGGCGGCGCTCCTGACGCACCTGACGTCGGACGTCGACGCCGTGAAGATGTTCGTCGCGATGGTGATCGCCTCGCTCATCTCGTCGGTCTTCCTGATCGTCGGGGCGAGCGTGCTGCTCATCGCCATCGACTGGCGGCTGGCGCTGGGCGTCCTCGCCATTCTGCCGGTTGTCGGCGTCACGTTCTCCGTCGTCCTCGGCCGCGTGCGGACGCTCTTCAAGCGCGGGCAGGAAGCGATCGACTGGCTGAACAAGGTCATCAACGAGAGCATCCTCGGCGCGGCGCTCATCCGGCTCGTCAACTCGCAGCAGGTCGAGTTCGACAAGTTCGTTGCGGCCAATGCCGAGGCGCGCGATATCAGCCTGAGCATCCTGCGGCTCTTTTCGTCGCTCATCCCGGTGATCGTCTTTGCCACCAACCTGGCCACGCTGGTGATCCTCGTGCTCGGCGGCCGGTTCGTCATCAACGGGACGATGACGCTCGGTGAATTCACCGCCTTCAACAGCTATCTCGTCATCCTGATCTTTCCGGTGGTCATGATCGGCTTCATGAGCACGATGATGGCGCAGGCCAGCGCCTCGTACGCGCGGATCGCGGTCATCCTCGATGCGCCCGAACGACCGCGGCATGGGACCCTCACTGCGGCGCTTGGCGGGAACATCGCGCTCAGGCACGTCGATGTCGAGCTCGGCGGAAGACGGGTGCTCAAGGACGTGTCGTTCGATGCTCGCGCCGGCTCGCGAACGGCGGTGATCGGCCCGACGGCGGCCGGCAAGACGCAGCTGCTGTACCTCCTCACCGGGCTCATCGAGGCGACGGCGGGGAGCGTGGAGTACGACGGGCGGCCGATCGCCGACTACGATCCGGAGTCGCTGCACGCCCAGATCGGGTTCGTCTTCCAGGACAGCGTCATCTTCAACCTGAGCCTGCGCGAGAACATCGCCTTCAGCCGCGACGTCACCGATGCCGATCTCGCAAAAGCGATCGCGACGGCAGAGCTCGACGACTTCATCCGCGCGCTTCCGTCCGGGCTCGACACGGTCGTGTCGGAGCGCGGCAGCAGCCTGTCGGGCGGCCAGAAGCAACGGGTCATGCTGGCGCGGGCGCTGGCGCTCAGCCCTCGCGTGCTGCTGCTCGACGACTTCACGGCGCGCGTCGATACCACGACGGCGCGCAAGATCCTCGAGAACGTTCACAAGAACTACCCGGGCATCACGCTCCTGTCGGTCACGCAGCAGATCGAGCCGGTCGCCGACTACGACCAGATCATCCTGCTGATGGAAGGCGAGATCCTCGCCTCCGGCACGCACGCGACGCTCGTTCGAGACCTCACCCGAATACGCGCAGATCTATGACTCCCAACGCAGCACCAGCCATTACGAAGTCCTACGCGCTCAGTAGCGCGCCGCCTGCGGCCCATCCGCCCGGGATTGTGGCCTCGCTCGCGCGGCTCCTGCCGCTCATGGCGACCGAACGCCGCAGCGTCACGATCGCCTGTGCCGCGGTCGTCGTGTCGTCGCTCGCGGGGCTCCTCGGACCACTGATCATCGCGCACACGATCGACACGTATATCCGCGCCGGCAACTTCGACGGCGTGCTTCGTTTCGCCGGGCTTCTCGTCCTGCTCTACACCGCCGCATTCGTCGCAACCTACGTGCAGACCCAGACGATGGGGAGTGTCGGGCGGCGAGTGCTGTTCGCGCTCCGGAATACGCTCTTCACGAAGCTGCAGGAGCTGCCGCTCGACTTCTTCAACCAGAACAAGGCGGGCGATCTCATCTCGCGGATCAACAACGACACCGACAAACTGAACCAGTTCTTCGCGCAGAGCCTCGTGCAACTGGCGGCAAACCTGTTCATGATGGTCGGTGCGGCGATCTTTCTGCTCGCGCTCCACGCCAGCCTCGGCGTCGCGGCGCTGGCGCCGGCACTCGGCGTGCTGCTATTGACTCGCGCCACCGGGCCGTGGGTGAGGCGAAAGAACATCAAGAGCCTGCAATCGATCGGCGCCTTGAGCGCCGAGATTCAGGAGAGCCTCGCCAACTTCAAGGTCATCGTCGCCTTCAATCGCCGCGACTATTTCCGGCAGAAGTTTGACGAGGCCAACCAGCGCGCCTACTCCGCATCCGTCGCTTCGGGCATGGTCAGCAACATCTTCATGCCGATCTACAGCCTGGCCTACAACCTGGCGCAGATCCTCGTGCTGCTCTACGGCATTCATCTCGTCGCGATCGGCAGCGCCACTGTCGGCTTGCTGATCGCGTTCCTGATGTATGTCAACAGCTTTTACCTGCCGATGAGGCAGCTGGCGGTCGTGTGGACATCATTTCAGCTCGCGCTGGCCGGACTCGATCGGATCTCGGCTGTCCTGGCGCTTGAATCCAACCTGCCGGTGCTCCCTCGAGATACCGTCGAGAGCGGGCGCGCGCTCCTGGAGTTCGACCAGGTCGGCTTCAGCTATCCAGGGAGCAAGGAAGTCCTTCACGACGTCTCGTTCGCGCTCGCGCGCGGCAAGACCTACGCGCTCGTCGGACCGACTGGCGGCGGAAAGACCACGACGGCCGCGCTGATGGCGCGGCTCTACGACCCGACGCGCGGCCGCGTCCTGCTCGACGGGCGCGACATCCGCACCTACACGCCTGAGGAACGGACGACCCGGATTGGCTTCATCCTTCAGGAGCCCTACCTCTTCACGGGCACCATCCGGGACAACATCCTGTATGGCCACAGCAAATACGCCGGGTACTCGGGCGAGCAGCTGATGCAGCTCCTGACCGAGCACAACGTCGCGGAGCTCGTCTCGCGCTTCGCCGACGGGCTCGACACCAAGGTCAGCTCGAGCGGCGAGGCGATTAGCCTCGGTCAGAAGCAGTTGATCGCGTTCATGCGCGCGGTGCTGCGCGATCCCGAGATCCTGATCCTCGACGAGGCCACGGCCAACGTCGATACCGTGACCGAACAGCTGCTCGAGCAGATTCTCACGAAGCTTCCGGCCTCGACGACCAAGGTGATCATCGCGCATCGACTCAACACGATTGCGGATGCCGACGAGATCTTCTTCATCAACGCCGGCACGATCACGCCGGCGGGATCGATGGAGCACGCGCTCGAGATGCTGCTGCACCACAAGCGCGAGAGCTAGGACGATGTGACGACGACACTATCCGAAACGACACCTGGCGTCCGCGATCTCGCTCCCGCCCTGGTGCGCGCGTGGCTCGTGACCGGAGTCGTCGACGGGCTCTTCTCGAGCGCCCTGAGCGTCTTCGCGTACGGCTCAACCGTGTCGCGCCTCTTTCAGGGTGTCGCGTCAGTGCCGCTCGGTCCCGCGGCGTTCGACGGCGGCGCTCCGACCGTCGCCCTCGGCCTGGTCATGCACTTCGGCGTGGCATTCGGCTGGTCCGCGGTGTTTCTCCTTCTCGTGACGCGTTCGACATGGATCCGAGGCGTCCTCCGATCCACGCGTGGCGTCATCACGACCGCAGCCGTCTATGGACCCTTCATCTGGATGGTGATGTCGCTGGCGGTCATTCCCCTCTTCACACATCGTCCCCCGGCGATCACGTTTCGCTGGTGGGTCCAGTTCTTCGGCCACTTTCCGTTCGTCGGGGTACCGATCGTGGCGTCTCTCGGCAGTGGCCTACGGTCGCGGTACGGCTGAGGGCGATTGGATTCCACAGTGGCGCCAGCGTCAGACCAGTGGCGCCGCGTTGGCGGCTAAACTACACGCGTGCCAGGAGGAGCACGGCCGATTCAAGAACGTGTGAACGAGTCGGTCCGGCTATCCGCGTCCTCGGCGCGCTCTGCGGTGAGAAGCTCTTGGCGGTTCGCCGCGATTCGGCCCAAGTCCCTGCTGACGAACAGATCAGCGCCCGAGAGACTGATGCTGCCCCGAGCGCGGCAGCAGCGCGACGGCGGCGGCGCCAATCGCGGCGAGGCTGACGAGGACGAGGAACCCGGTCGTGTAGCTGCCGGTCGAGTCGCGGAGCGAGGCGACGAACATCGGGACGAGCGACTCGGAGACGCTGTCGGCGGTCAGCACGATCCCCATCACGCGCCCGAGAATCGCGACGCCATAGAGCTCGGCGGCCATCAGCGGGATGATCATGTAGTCCCCACCAAGGCCAATCCCGAACAGGAACGCGCAGATCTTCAGCGTCGTGGTCGTCGGCGCATAAACCAGCAGCGGGATCGAAAGCGCGACGATCACGTAAATCAGCAACATCACGTATTTCTTCGCCCACCGATCCGCCAGCCACCCCATCGTCAGGCGGCCGATGACGCTGCCGGCGAGGATGATCGAGAGCGTCGTGTCGATCTCGACCTGCGGCAGCTTGCGATCGAGGCTGAGGTAGAGCGCGAGATTCTGGATCGTTCCGCCGACGGCGCCGATCGAGGCCATGCTGCCGAGCATCAGGAAGTAGAACGCCGGCCGCGAGAGGATGTTCTTGAGCGACGGCAGCGAGACAGATGACGCCGCGGCGGCGGCCGCGCGCGCCGGCTCGCGGACGAAGTACGCCATCGGCAGCGCGATCGCGATCATCAGCAGCCCGAGGATGCGAAGCGCGCCCCGCCAGCCATACGCCTGGGTAAACGTGTACGCGAGCAGCGGCACGAGCGCGCCGCCGACGCCGATCCCGAGATACGCGATCCCCATCGCCTTGCCGCGAGCCTTGTCGAACCATCGCGACAGCAGCACCTGGTTCGGCAGCGGCCCGCCGAACACATACCCGAGCGCGTTGAACGTGTAGAAGAGGTAGAACGCTCCGAGGCTCGTCACATACGAGAGGCCGACGAGCGCGCCACCGGCCATCACGATCCCGCCGAGGAGCAGCCGGCGCGGACCGAAGCGATCGACGAGCCGGCCGGCGAGAAACCCGAACGCCAGCGCGACGAAGATCTTGCTGTACGCGTTCCCCGACGTGACCTGCTGCCGGGTCCAGCCGAGCTCCTGCACGAAGTACGGATAGAAGCGCGGCAGGCCGTAGAGCGCGAAGCCGACGACGGCAAAGAGCGAGAGGAAGGCGGTCAGGACCGCGACGATCTGCCGGGACCGCTCGTTCGTGTCGGGGGCAGCCGGTTCATGTCCGGGCCGGCGCCTTCGCTTCTTTGAGGATCGGCGCGTGCGGGTGCGCGACGTAGAACGGATCGAGCGGGTAGCAGCCGGAGACGAGTCCGAGCCGTGGACCGGTCGTGCAATCGCTGAAGGTCCGGCACACGTGCTTGCGCGTCAGCGGGCGACCCGCGAGCACGTCCGCCGCAAGCTCGGGATACGACAGCATCATGCGGCCGAGACCGACGAAGTCCGTCATGCCGTGGCGGAGCGTGTACTGCCCGACGTTCGGCAGCCACTCCTGGAGATAGGTGTAGGCCGAGCCGACGAACACCATCTCTGGAAACTCGGCCTTGAGCCTGGCGGTGACGGCAATCTGTCTCGCGACGCCGCGCAGCGGATCCTCGGGCGGCTCGTAACCGTCGGCCGGCGGGAAGAGCGCCGGCCGGACGACGTGCGGGCAGTAGTAGGGGCTGCCTGCGGTCAGGCAGACCCAGCGGATGCCGCGCGCCTGCAGCAGCCGGAGGAACGCGCGCCCGTCGTTCAATGAACGATCGAGCAACGCGGTCGATGCCGGACTCCTCCATCACGCCAAAGCCGTACTGATATCCGGCAGTCGCCGGCTCCGGCTCGCCAGGCCCGTCCGCAGTCTTTCGATACGGCACGCTGTCGATGACCGACAGCCTGACGCCGATGCCGAGGCCGGGCACCGTGGCGCGGATGCCGTCGACGACGGCAAAGAGAAATCGGGTGCGGTTCTCGAGGGTGCCGCCGTACCGGCCACTGCGCTCGCGCGCGCTCAGCAGCTCGTGACCGAAGTAGCCATGGCAGTGCTTGATGTCGACGAACTGGAATCCGATCGCGTAGGCACGACGCGCGGCCTCGATGAACTCGTCGACCAGGCGATCGATCGCCTCGTCGGTCATCAGCGTGACGCCGCCGGGGAACCGCTTGTCGAGGACCGGATTGGCGTGCGCGGCGAGCGGCTCGGGGCGATTCCAGACGTTCGGGCGCGAGAAGCGGCCCGAGTGCGTGAGCTGGAGACCGAGATAGAGGTCGCTGTCCGCGTTCGAGCCGAAGCGCTCGCGGTGCGCGGTGACGAGCTCGTCGCGGAGCGAGGCGAGCGACGGCTCGTTGCGCTCCGACATGAGGAGCTGGTTGGGATTGGCGCGGCCGTCGTGCCGCACGGCGACGGCTTCACCGCCCCAGACGAGCTTGGCGCCGCTCGCGCCGAAACGCTGCCAGCGGCGGCGGGTCAGATCGCTCGGCTCGCCAGTGGTCGTTCCGTCCCACCCTTCCATCGGCAGGACGCAGAAACGGTTGCCGACCCGCACGGGGCCATCGACGAACGGCTGAGCAAACGGCGACTCCGTCGGCGCCACGAGCGCATCGTCGAAACCGAGGTCGATTCCGGACGATTCGAGGTGGTTCCTGAAGAGGGCCGCGGTCTTGAGCGCCGCGACGCGGACGTACCGCGCCTCGCTCATGCGTGCCGCTCCCGCTTGTCGTGATCGGACGACCCCTCGAGATGCGCCATGTAGGCCGCCAGCGCGCCGCGATTGTGCTCGCGGACGGTCTGCTCGAGCGCGGGGATGTCGCGCGCCTCCATCTGGACGAGCATGGCGCGATGTTCGGCCTGCGCGAGCCGCGTCCGGTGGATGAGGACATCGCGGAAGTAGAAGCGGCGCACGCGATCCCAGTAGTCGACGGCCCGCTGCGTCATGTCGTGGAGGAGCGGCATGTCGGCGAGCCGGCTGATCGCGAGGTGGAAGCGGGTGTTGATGTCGGCCCAGTGCAGCGGCGATCCCGCCTCGAGGGCGCGGTCCATCTCGGCGACGAACCCGGCCAGGTTCTCGAAGTCGGTCGCGGTGGCGCGCTCGGCGGCGACGCGCGCGGCGACGACCTCCAGCCCTTCGAGCAAGGTGAAGACCTCGACGACCGAGGCGCGCGAGATCGGCGCGACGGTGGCGCCGACGTGCGCGACGCTCAGCACGAGCCCCTCGGACTGGAGCAGGCGAAGCGCCTCCCGGACCGGAATGATGCTCACCTTGAACTGCCGCGCGAGGTCGTCGATGACCAGACGCGTGCCCGGGCTGAGCTCGCACCGGATGATCGACTCGCGCAGCGTCGTGTAGACGAACTGCTGCTTGGTGAGGTGACCGGCGCGAGACGAGGATGCCGCCAGCTTGATCGCGTTTGGGGTCATATGGTCAGCCGCGCCTTTTGCTTGATCGCCTCGTTGGCGCGGATGCACGCCCGCGCGGAATCGAACGCCTTGTCGGCGCCGCAGGAGAGCGGCGTGCCAACCCGGACGGCCGAGCAGAAGCGTTGAATCATAATGCGAGAACCGCGCACGCGAACGTTCGACTGCCCGGCGACTGTCTGGGTCGCCGCTGCCGCCGCCTGGTTCGTGTTGCCGCTCATGGTTTCGGAGGACTGCGCGGCCGGGCCCGACGTCCGTGGCGTCGTTTCCACCGCCGTCGATCGGCTCGCGGCGCTTCCCTCCTCAAATAAGCAGCGCGTCCTGCTCGCGGCTCATGATCAGCGTGCCCTTGGTCCCCATGTACATCTCGTAGTAGTCGTCGAACGCATTCGACTCGATCGACGAGAACATCACCGTGCGGCCGCCGGGATAGTCGAACGTCGCGTAGACGTGGTCGTAGACCTCGCGGTTGCCCTCAGGAAAACGGTAGACGCCGCCCGAGGCGACGACCGCTTCCGGCGCGGATCCGAGGAACCAGTTCGCGGCGTTGATCTGGTGGCTGCAGAGCTCGGCCATCAGTCCCTGGGAGTACTTCCAGTACAGCCGCCAGTTGAGCAGATGATCCCAGTCCGGATAACCCCATTTCGACGGATTGTAATCGGGAGCAGGCGGTTCGCCCTTGCGGCGCCACGAGCCGTTGCGGTGCCAGGCCAAACGGACGTGATAAATGTCGCCGAGCGTGCCCGTCTGGAGAATGCCGTCGTACGCGGCCTGATACAGCGGGCTCGACAACCGCTGATACGCAATCTCGAGGACCTTGTTGTTCTTCCGCGCCGCCGCGCGCATGCGCTCGCAGCTCGGCACGTCCCACGCCATCATTTTCTCGCAGAGGACGTTCTTGCCGGCGTCGAGGCAACCCACCGCGATGTCCGCGTGCGCCCACAGCGGCGGCGCCATGATCACCGCCTCGAGATCTTCTTTCTGGAGCATGTCCTGCCAGTCGGCGTAGTGTCGCGCCGCGGGCCAGGAATTCCGCTTCATTACTTCGTCGGCGGCCTTGAGACTGTTCGGATTGATGTCGCAGAGCGCGCGGACGTCTGCGTACGCCGGATCGACGTTGCCGAGGAGCGAGCGGCCCTGGCTGCCGACGCCGATGAAGCCGACCCGCACCGGACCACCAGGCACGGGACCCCTCATCGCGGCAGACACGCCGAGAGCGGCCAGGGCGGGCGTGCCGGCCAGCACCTTGAGGAAGTTGCGGCGGCCCTGCTCGACCTGTTCGGGCGTCAGATTCATAGCGACATCTCTTTCGTGGGGGTCAGATCTCGATTTTCTACGCGCGCGAAGGCGGCGCGATCCGATCGGACACGCGACGCACGCCAGAGTTGGTCCAACCCTGCAATCTCTCCGGTTCTGAACGACAACAACACCAGTACCGCCGCAGCCTCAATCAGGTTCTTGTTGACGATCAAGTAGGTCCCTTCGGCACGCGTCTCCGGCAACCCCATCGGAATGGCTGACAGATAGAACATCGACAACAGCCCCAACGCGCCGAGACACCCGGTCTGAGTAAAGAGCCCGAGCATCAGGCTCAGTCCAACCGCGACGAGCGCGCTCGCGACCACGAGATCGAGCGTGCCGATCCACGACGCGTTGCCGAGCCAGTGAAACTGCTCGGCGAGAGGCCCCGTCGCTGCCTTGAGATACGCGGCCGACGACCACGCGGCCACCGGCGCACCGAGTCGCCCCCAGGCTGGCTGGAGCAGCTTCGTATACCCCTCGTACAGGAAGTGCCAGCCAATCAACGTGCGAAGCACGATGAGCAGCGTCTGCTGGAGCGGGCCGGTCGATCCGAAAGTTCGTGGCGCTCATTCTGCATTACTCAGCGCTCAGGCAGCAGGCGCTCCAGCGGATTTTCCAAGAAATGAGCGGCACGTCCGACCCATCGTCAGGCGTCACGAGCGCCAGGACACCAGGGTGATCGGCGCAGTAGCGTTCGGCGAGCTCGACGCCGCCGACGAGAAACGCCGTCGAGAGCGCGTCGGCGTCTGCCGCGCTCGATGTGACGACGCTCGCGCTCAAGACACCTGAGGCCGGCCAACCGGTGCGCGGATCGATGACGTGGCCGTATCGCGTGCCGTCGGCGATGACGAACTGTTCTCCGGCGCCGCTCGTGCCGAGCGCCACGTCGCGCAACCGGAGGCGCGCGAGCGGCCGGGGCGCGCCTTCCTGAGTCGCGCGCGCGGAAACCACTTCCACGTCCCAACCGCGAGCGCCGCCGCCGATGGCGAGCAGGCTGCTGCGTCCTGCCGACAGGAGCGCATCGGTGACGCCTGCGCGGCGCATCTCGACGGCGACGCAGTCGAGCGCATAGCCCTTGCCGATGGCTCCGAGATTCAGCTCGATCCCGGAGTGCTCGAAACGCGTAGTGCGACGCGCAGGGTCGAGTGCCACGCGGTCGAACCCGACCCGCGCGCGGGCCGCATCGATGGCCTCTGCCGATGGAACGCGCCCCTCTCGCTGCAGGAATCCCCAACAGCGGCTGAGTGGCGTAGACGTGATGTCGAACGCGCCGCCGGTGTCGCGATGAAGATCGTGGCACCGCTCGAGCAATCGAAACAGGTCTGCATCGATATCAACGCGCGACTTCAATACCGTCGCCTTCGTCACGGAGGGCGGCGCGACGATTCAGGCGGCTGATGGCGCTGTCTTCTCTGAAGACACTCAGCTCGGCTTCGAGGCGATCGATCGTGTCGAGAGCGGCGCGCGCAGCTGGCACCCAGGCAGCGTGCTGACTCGCCAGCGTGATCTCGAACCGGCAAGCCATCGCCCGCCTGTGGACGCGGATCCAGTAGTCCTCTGGCGTGGTGCTGCGCCCGGTGCGGCCAGCGAGAAAATCGCGCCGGCCCGGCCGCCCGCCGCCTTCGCCGGAGGCTTCGGCGAGCCCGCCGTAGCGCTGCGTAGGCGGGAACCTCGCCGGTCGTCGCGCCTCAGCGAGCGGTTCGGCCTGCCCGCGCCGCAGCTCGGAGCGCGAAGACGGGGCAACGGGCGCGAGAGTTTCTGGCTGGGGCATGGAAGACCCGGGCAGAGAGTATTGGCCGGGAAACGGCCAATGTCAACGGATCATATATGATATGCCGCCCTGCCCGGAGGTGCTATCGGGCGGGGCGTTTGCCTGGCGGCGGCTTTCGAGCGGGCACGGTGGGCATCCCGAGGAAATAGCTCGTCATCGGCACGTGCGCATAGCCCATCGAGCGATGCGTGACGTCGTGCCGATAGATCGCATCCTGCATCAACGTGACGCGACGGTCGACGGCTGGAATCGGCGTCGAATAGATTCGCAATTCCCCGCCGGTAAACGTCACGATCTCCTCGCGCCAGTCTCCGAAGAGATCGGCCACCTGGTGCACAGCGCCTTCCGTGCGGGCCAGGCTCGGCCCATTCCACTTGCTGACCTCGCCACGGCTGTGCAGCTCGCGAAGCAGATCGCCATCCCACCAGACGAGCTCGTTTTGAGGTGGCACAGCGCCGGAAATGACCTGGCCGTTTGCCGTGAAGAAGAACTTGTCGCCCCAGACTTCCATCCCCGGAAACGCGGGATCGATGTCTCCCGCCAGGCCGCCGGCAATCTGATTGTCCCGGCTCGCCTCATTCGTTCCAAAGATCAATGTCCCGCGCTTCGCGTCCCACAGGCTCACGCCATTCTGCGGGTGCGGATCTTCGATGGTGTACCAGACCTCGAGGCCGGCTCGCGCAGGATCGATATCCGAAAGATAAAAACGATCGCCATGTCCCAGGCCGGTGCCCCACAGCGTCCGGCCATCGTTGTCGATCGCGATCGAGCCGTTCAGGATCTCGTCGAAGCCGTCGCCATCGATGTCCCCGACCTTGATGCTGTGCTGGCCCTGCCCCTGATACTTGAACGGCTGGCGCTCGTTGGTCCACCTCCAGATTTTCTGGAGCGTGCCCGCGCGAAGCGTCCACGCATCCACCTTCATCAGGCCATACGTGCCTCGGACGACGAGAACGCTCGGCGTCTTCCCGTCGAGGTAGGCGACGCCGAGCATGTGGCGGCTCGAGCGGTTCCCGGTGTGATCGGCCCAGTCTTCGGGCCGGCCTCGCTCGATCCAGTCGACTTTCGCAATCTCGCGGCCGGTGTCGCCTGCATAGACCGACAGATACTCCGGCCCCTCGAGCACGAAGCCTTTGCCGCCGTCGAACGCCTGCTCGCGGGTCGCCGCGTAGGGCGCGGTCCTCAGGCACACCTCCGCCTTTCCGTCGCCATCGAGATCGCGCACGACCATCGGCGAGAACCAGATGCCGTGGTTGACGTTCCAGCCAAGGTCGATGCGCCACAGGAACGCGCCGGTCCGGCCGTCGTATCCGTCGATCTTGTACGAGCTCTTGCTCGGCACCTGCCGTCCCGGATCGACGGATCCCGCGGGATGCTTGACGACGAAGTCGTAGGCACCATCGCCGTTGAGGTCACCGACGCCGACGCGATCGACGCTGCTGACGTCATCGCGCAGCTTGAGGGCCTTGTAGCCATCGAGCGGCGGACCCGTCCAGCGATCGGACGGCGCGGTCGGAAGCTCGCGTCCGTTCACGACGGCCGCGACGCGCCAGCCGGCGCCAGGCGAGCCAGCCGCGCCGTCATCGACGAAGTCTGTCGTCGACGCGATCGGCGTCGCGTTCAACTTCTTGTCGCCGGCTGCGGTCGTGCGATAGACGTTGAAGCGCACACCGGGCGAATCGGTGTCGAGCAGCCGCCAGCTCAAGTAGATCCTGCCTTGCGCGACGATGGCGATGAGTCCGCGATCGAGGGTTTCGCGAATACGCTCGGTCGCCCAGCCAAGCGAAGTCCCCGCTTTGTAGAGCGGATCCATCGCGTAGAAATTCAGGTTCGGTGGAATCTCCTCGGGCGTCAGCGGTCGCAGCCCTTTCTCGTTGTCCTCTGGCGGGCGGGTGGAGGAAAGAGGAGGCGGCTGAATGGGGGCTGACTTGGTGGCTGACTCGGAGGCTGCTGTGCCGCGGCGATGGCGGCCCCAACGACCACCATCGCCCACTTCACGAGCGGTGCCCGGTGCATACGCGTTCCATCTCAAGAATGTTCAGAAATCGAACCGGACCTTGATCTGCCCCACCCTCGGCGTATTGGTCTGCGAGCTGACGCGGCCAAAATTCGTGTTCGTGATGTTGGTCTGGATTCCGCCGAACACCACATTATTGAACACGTTGAACACGTCAACACCCACGTCCGAGCCTGGCGCGGGCAATCCGGAATTCGCGCTGGATGCTCAAATCCTGGTTGAAGTAGTCGGGGTTCCGCAAATCGTAGGCGAGCGTCCTCGGCGTGTTGCCGAACGTGAATGCGGCCGGGGACTGAAACGCGTTGCGGTCGATGTAGGTCGGCGGATTGGCGCCGAGCACGTCGCCGTCGCCGTAGTCGCCGTTGATGCGCACCGGGCCCGAGAACGCCGGATTGAAATCAGCGTAGCACGTGCCGGCATTCGGCAAGTTGCAGGCGGCCCCAATCGCGCCAAGCGGCCTGCCCGACCTGAACTGCGTGATGCCGGAGATCTGCCAGTCCCTCACGATCGCGCTGACGAATCGATTGCCGCTCCCCGGCTTGCCAGGAGAGCCAAACGGCATCGCGTAGACCACGAACGCGTTCCACACGTGCGGCTGATCGTTGACGCCGACCGCCCAATCCTGATCGAAGTTGTAGCCCGTTCGCGCCGCCAGGTTGTCTTCGGTGCGGCTGTAGGTGTAGTTGAAGCTCACGCGTCAAGCCCGTCATCGGTCCGTCGTTTCTCGAGCGTCAGCTGAAGCGAGTCGTAGGTCGACCACGCGACGTTTCCGTAGACGTCGGTCACGCCAGAGTACTGTGGGAAGGGACGCAGCATCTGCGAGATGGTCCCCGAAAAGTTGGGGTACGGCACAGCGACGCCCGACACGATGGCTTGCGCCGCGGCGATATTGGCAGGTGTCGCCTGCTGGGTGAGCAGGTTGCCCAGAACGAGGAACCGCGGATCGAGCTGGTTCGAATAGAACCCGCGGCCCGCGCCGCCGAGGAAGTCGCCGCGGCTGCCGGCGTAGGACGCCCCGACGGTGATGAGCTTCGTCAGCGCGCGCTGGAAGCCGGCGTTGAAGTTCTGATAGCGCGGCGGCCGGCCGCCGATTTCCGCATCGCCAAAAGTCACGCTGCCGCCCGTTCCGCGTCCGGTGACAAACCCCGCGTTGAGCGTCGGATCGAAGAAAGGCGGCGGCGGATACGCCGGCACGCCGTTGTTCCAGTTGTACGAAGGATCGAATCCGTTCGGGCTCGGGAAAGAGGCGTTGGCGGAAAACCCGAGCGTGCCGGTGCCGTTGCGCGCGCCGGCACGGCCGCCGACGGCGCCGCGCCGCGAGTAGTTGATGCCGTAAGAGGCGCGAAGCACCGTGGCGTCGTTGAGGCTGTAGGCGACGCCGAGCCGCGGTCCGATTCCCCCATAGTACGTTTCGATCGGCGTTCGGCAGTTGCAGGAGTTCTGGCCGTTGCCTGCGAACTGCACGGCGCCACGATACCCGCCGACGGCGGGGTTCGGCAGATCGGGGTTCATGAACGACCAGCGGTCGTAGACCTCGGTGTACGGCTTCATGATGTCGTAGCGCAGCCCGAGGTTGAGCGTCAGGTTCGGGCTCACCTTGAAATCGTCCTGCGCCCAGAATGCATATTGGTAGAAGCGGCCGCTCGTCGCGACTTCTGAATCCTCGATGACGTTGGTGGCATTCAGATCGCCGAGCAGGAAGCTCGCGTAGGCGTTCCCGGTGGCCGTCATCAGCGTCCCCGCGGGACTGAAGCCCGCAGTCTGGGCGTTGCTGAACTGGAACGTGGCGAGGCTGCCGTAGGTTCGCTCGCGCTCGTTCGCGTCCATGCGCTGGGCCTGGAAGCCGAAGGTCACGGCGTGCTTCCCGGTCGTCCAATTGAGATTGTTCTGGAACGTATAGTTATTGAGGTACTCGGTGAACGCGCGCGCGTCGGTGCCGCGCCACTGCGTCGGGGCATTCGGGCCCGCAAACGCGACTTCAGGGAATGCCGAGTCCGCTTCTCCCGCCGGCAACCCCCGCAACCCCGCCTCGATCGGGTACCGCCCGTCGATCGTTGCGTTGAAGATCGGCACCGACAGGCGCGAGAACCCGAGGCTCGCCTGATTCACCCAGCGCGACCCGATCACGTAGGTGTGTTTGATCTGGGCGCCGGAAGGCACTTCCTCGACCAGCCGCGTTTCCGTGTACGGCAGCGGCAGCGCCGTCTGGAGATTGGTGCCGCCGCGGTACTCGGTCGACTGGCTCCGTTTCCCGTGCGCGAAGAGAAACGAGAACTGCTGCCGCGCGGTCAGCTTCAGATCGAACTTGCCGGTGAAGTTGTCGTTGTTGAATCCGATCGGCAGCGATCCACCGAGGTAGTTGCTCTGGAGTCCCGCCGTGGTCGGCGCGGGCAAGAACGACTGGAAGTACCTCGAGATCGACGAAATCCGGTCCTGCGGAATGATGTTGTTGGGAAACGGGTCCCGGACAAAGCCGGTACCGTTCGGGTTCGGCCTCGTGGTCCGCGGATCGTAAATCGTCACCGGCAACGCGCTGAAATCGCCGTTTCGCTGCGCCAGGGTCGGGACCGACGTCAGCACGGACGCGGTCTGCCGCCGATCGCGATACCCGTCGTAGGTCACGAAGAAAAACATCCGGTTCTTCTGGATCGGTCCGCCGGCCGTGACCCCGTACTCGCTCTGGTTGTCGTCGGGCTTGATCGTGGCAAAGTACGCCTTCGCGTCAAGCGCCTTGTTGCGGAAGAACTCGAAGGCGCTCATCCGGAACTGGTTCGTGCCGGACTTCATGATGTAGTTCGAGGCGCCCTGGCCGTTGAACATCACCGCGGTGCCGCTCGTTTCGACCTGGAACTGGTCGATCGCCTCAACCGAGATGCCGTAGGACAGATTGCGTCCTTCTCCCTGGACGACGGCATTGGTAATCGGAATGCCTTCCAGGTACATGTCGGTCGTGAAGTCCTGGCCGCCCATCACGTTTCCCCAGCGGCCGATCGACTGCACACCCGGCATGAGCGACATGAAGGCGGTCGGATCGCGCGGCCCTCCCGTGTTCATGACCAGGGGGAGCGCGGTGTACACATCGTTGCGGATCGTCTGCCCGAGCCGCGCATCGGCAGAGGCCAGCGGCGGCGGCGCCGCGCTGACGAGGACCTCCTGCGTCAGCCCTCCGACCTGCAGCGTGACATTGAGGCCGACCACAGCGAGCCCGTCGACGATGATGCCGTCGCGGATGAACGTGCCGAACCCGTCGAGTGAGACCGTGACCCGATACGTCCCGGGCTGGAGCGGGGTCAGCGCGTAGACGCCGGCGGCCGTCGTCTGCCGGACGGTGTCGACACCGGTGGCCACGTTGGTGGCGGTGACGGTCGCGCCTGGGAGGGCCGCCTTTGACGCGTCGAGGACGGTACCCTGAATCGAACCCTGACCACCAATCTGGGCGCTCGATATCGACGGAACGAGCAGCAGGAGTGCGGCAACGACAACACGCCGGATGGATCGCGGCATCTCGACTCCTCCTAGATTTTCCACCCGCGCGTTTCGCTGCGCTGGTGTGCCGCGCCGACGCTACGCCTCCCATCGCCTCTTGTCAAAGGGTCCTTACGTGGCCGCAATATTTCGGTATGAGAAACAGCCAGAGAGGCCCAACCACTGCGATTGCAGGCCAGTTGGCTAGTAAGATCCGCGTGGCGGCCGATCGATACGGCGCTGCCGCGTGTGTTTCAGTATGCAAACCGCCCGCGAGGCTCGATTGGATAACATAGGGCAGTGAAACTCTGCCGTGATCGCGACGCCGGGCTCGGCCCGGCCAGGCACACCGCGACCGACGCATCATGATCCGCATCGATTCCCCACGCACCCCGAAGGACCTGCTCGCGAAAGTCGACCGGCTCTTCGAGCTCTCGGCCCACAAGATCCGAAGCCTCGAAGACTCGTGGCGACCGGCGGATGGCGCGCCGGTCTTCACCATCAACGGCCGGTACACGGCGCGCGGCTGGACGGAGTGGACCGAAGGGTTTCAGTACGGCTCGTCGCTGCTGCAGTTCGACGCCACCGACGAACGCGCGTTCCTCGAGCTCGGCCAGGAACGAACGCTGACGAGGATGGCGCCGCACCTCACTCACGTCGGCGTCCACGATCACGGCTTCAACAACGTCAGCACCTACGGCGCGTTGTGGCGGCTCGCGCTCGAAGGCCGCATCGAGGCGTCGGAATGGGAGCGGCGTTTCTATGCGCTCGCGCTCAAAGTCAGCGGCGCGGTCCAGGCGCGACGCTGGACGTCGCTGCCCGACGGTGGCTACATCTATTCCTTCAACGGCGCGCACTCGCTCTTCGTCGACACGATCCGCTCGCTGCGCGCGCTCGCGATCGCGCACGTCCTCGGCCATCGCCTCGTCGAAGAACAGGATGCGCAGATTAGTCTCCTGACGCGGCTCCTGCAGCATGCGCGCGCGACCGCGACCTACAACGTGTTCTACGGGAAAGGGAGCGGCCCGTTCGACGTGCGCGGGCGCGTGGCGCACGAAAGCCTCTTCAACGTCGCGAGCGGCACCTATCGAGGCCCGAGCACGCAACAGGGATATTCCCCGTTCAGCACCTGGACGCGCGGGCTGGCGTGGGCGATGCTCGGCTTTGCCGAGCAGCTCGAGTTCCTCGCGACGCTGACGGCAGACGACGCCCGGGCGTCCGGCGCAGCCGATCTGGAGCCGGCGTTTGTCGACGCGGCGCGCGCCACGTGCGACTTCTATATCGATGTCGCCGCCTGCGCGGACGGCATTCCCTATTGGGACACCGGCGCGCCCGGACTCTCGGCGCTCGGCGATTGGGGCAGCCGCGCGGCGGATCCGTTCAACGATCGCGAGCCCGTCGATAGCTCCGCCGCCGCCATCGGCGCCCAGGGTCTGCTCCGCTTCGGCCGCGTGCTCGCACGACGCGGTGAGGATGGCGACCGCTACACGCAGGCTGGCCTGCGCGCGCTCGACACGTTGTTCGACGAAACCGGCCCATACCTGAGCCGCGACCCGGCGCACCAAGGTTTGATCCTGCACTCGGTGTATCACTGGCCAAACGGATGGGACCATGTGCCCAAAGGCGCACGAACCCCGCGCGGCGAATCGAGTCAGTGGGGCGACTATCATGCGCGCGAGGCGGCGTTGTATGTGAAGCGGCTGGCGCAGGACGGACCGTATCTCGCGTTTTACGGGCCGGAGAAAAGCAGGCTCAGGGCTTAAGGCTCAGGGCTCAGGCAAAACCGTTGAACCCATTACTCGAAGGTCTTGCCTGAGCCCTGAGCCTCTAAAGCCCAAAGCCTAGAGCCTAGAGCCTTAACTTGAGCCATGAGTGACATGCCTTTGGACAGTGACAGCAGCGTTTCGCGCCCCGTCGCCCTCGTGACCGGCGGCACGCGCGGGATTGGGCTCGGCATCGCGCGCGCGCTCGCGCGTGACGGCTGGGATCTCGTCCTGAGCGGTGTCCGCCCGCCCGAAGACATCGCACCCGTCGTCGCCGAACTGGAGCAGGGCGGCAGCCGGGTCACCTACGTGGCCGCGGACATCTCGAGCCGCGACGCGCGCGCCTCGCTCGCCGAGCAGGTGCGGGCGCGGCACGGGGCGCTCGAACGCGCTCGTCAACAACGCCGGCCGCGCGCCGCGCGTGCGCAGCGATCTCCTCGAAGCCAGCGAAGAGAGCTTCGAAGAGCTGATGCGAACGAATCTCCAGGGACCGTACTTCCTCACGCAGGAACTGTCGCGCGACATGGTGGCTCGGCGCGAGGCCGACCCGTCGTTCCGCGCCTCGATTGTCTTCGTCACGTCGGTCTCGGCCGACATGGCGTCGCCGAACCGCGGCGAATACTGCGTCAGCAAGGCCGGGCTGTCGATGGCGGCGAAGCTCTTCGCCGTGCGGCTCGCAGCCGGTGGCATCCCGGTCTACGAAGTGCGACCCGGAATCATCAGCACGGACATGACCGCCGGCGTGCAGGCCGCGTACGACCAGCGGATTGCTGACGGCCTCGTCCCCGAACGTCGATGGGGCACGCCGGACGATGTCGGAAGCGCGGTCGCGGCCCTCGTCCGCGGCGATCTGCCCTACGCGACCGGCAGCGTGATCAACGTCGACGGCGGGCTCGGAATCGCGAGGCTCTAGATTCACGGTTCAAGGTTCAGGGTTCAGGGTTCAGGGTTCAAGGTTCAGGGTTCAAGGATTCGTGGGCCCAACGCTGAACCATGAACCCTGAACCGTGAACCTTGAACCCTGAACCTTGAACCCTGAACCGTGTTCTACCCTGTCCCGCAGAACAAAACATTCACAGCGCCGAGGTAACGGGCAAAACGGCAAAATTTACAGTCATTTTGCGTCTTTGCAACGCTCAGACCGGTCGTGTTATGCTTCGAAACGTTTCGCAATGAGGAACGTGCCAGGGGTGTTTCATGAAGTCGAAGCCGCCGTCTCGCGATCCATATCTCGTGAAGTCGGTCATGCACTCGTCAGAAGTGCTGGCGGCGTTTCGGTCCTCGGGAGAGGCGCTGCCGCTTCGCGAGGTCGTCGCTCGCAGCGGGCTTCCGAAGAGCATGGCCTTCCGGCTCCTCTATACGCTCGAGCGCTGCGGAATGATCGAGAAGGTCGGCGAGAACCTATATCGATCGTATGTACGCCCGTTCCGCCAGAAGCCATATCGGCTCGGTTACGCCGCGCAGGGCACTGACTACCAGTTCTCGAAGGAAATCTCCGACGGCCTCCAGCGCGCCGCCGCTGCCCAGGGCATCGAGCTCATCTCGGTCGACAACCGCTACAGCCCGAAGATTGCCCAGCGCAATGCCGACGTCCTGGTGCGCGAGAAAGTCGATCTGGTCATCGAGTTCCAGACCGACGAGCATGTCGCGCCGATTGTCGCGGCCAAGTATCGCGAGGCGAACATCCCGCTCATCGCGATCGAGATTCCGCATCCCGGCGCGACCTACTTCGGCGCCAACAACTACGAGGCGGGCCTGATCGGTGGACGCTACCTGGGCCGCTGGTCGAAGCAGCACTGGCCTGGCGAGGTCGACGAGATCGCGATGATCGCGCTCCAGCGCGCCGGCAGCCTCCCCAAGATGCGCCTGACGGGCATGCTCGTCGGCATGAAAGAGGTCCACCCGCAGCTCGAGAACTGCCGCGTCACCTATCTCGAAGGAGACGGCAACCTCGGTCCGAGCTTCGAGGCGATGCGCAAGCATCTGCGCTCGTCGAAGTCCCGCCGCCTCCTGGTTGGCGCGATCAACGACCCGAGCGCCCTCGGCGCGCTGCGCGCGTTTCAGGAAGCCGGACGCGCCGAGAGCTGCGCGGTGATGGGACAGAATGCGTCGCCCGAAGGACGCGCGGAGCTGCGCGAAGTGGGCACGCGGCTGATCGGCTCAGTCGCTTACTTCCCCGAGAAGTACGGCACGGAAATCGTCGCCGTCGCGCTCGACATCCTTCACCGGCGGCCGGTGCCGCCGGCGGTCTTCGTCAAGCACCAGCTCGTCACGCCGGAAACGGTCGATCACATCTACCCGAACGATCGACTGATGCAGGTGGCGGCGCGGTAGCTCGGTCAGCTCTCAGCCGGCACGCTCACACGCAAGAGCCATTCACGATCTGAGTCGCAGAGGACGCAGAGCTACTAAGGATAACTAGTAGTCTCTGCGATCTGCGTACCGCGGTGAAGGCTTTGACACGCTGCGATGAGCCTACCTCAGGAACGCCTCCGGCAACCCACCATCCACGGGAATCACATGTCCCGTCGTCTTGGCGCTTTGATCGCCGGCGAGCCAGCAGATCGCGTTGGCGCAATCCACGGGCAGGATCGGCCGGCGGGTGATCGTCCGGCGGGCGTAGAACTCGGCGAGCTTCGAGCGGAGGCTCTCGACCGACTCGGATTCGTCGAAGGGAATCTCGTACTTCTTCAGCGAGACCATGACCCGGTCCTTGGGGAACATCGCCGATCCGGCCACGACCGTCGCCGGCGCGATGCCGTTGACGCGCACCAGCGGGCCAAGCCCCATCGCGAGCTCGCGGATCAGGTGATTGATCGCGGCCTTGCTGACGTCGTAGGGCTCGCTGCCGAACTTGGGCACGACGGCGTTGGCCGAGCTCGTCAGAACGATCGACGCCGGCAGCCCCTGATCCTTGAGAATCTTCGCCGCCTCATCGGCGAGCACGTAGTTGCTCGTCACGTTGACGTGCATCGCCTTGCCCCAGGTGTCCTCCGGTGGCGTGCCAGGTGCCGGCGTCGGGTAGATCGCCGCGGTGTTGACGATCGCGTCGATGCCGCCGAAGCGGTCAACCGTGGCGCGGAACGCCGCCGCGATGCTCTCGCGCGACGTCAGGTCGAGCGCGGTCGCCAGCACCATCTCCTTTGACGAAAGGGCGGCCGCTTCCTTCGCGGCGTCCTCCGCGCTCGCGACGTTCATGTCGGCGACCACGACGTGGCCGCCGCGCTTGGCAATCTGCAGCGCGACTTCCCTGCCGATCCCGCTTGCGCCGCCGACGACCACCACGATCTTCCGGCTGAACTCGCGCTCGGGCGGCATCCGTTGCAGCTTGGCTTCCTCGAGCGCCCAATACTCGATCTTGAACGCTTCGGATCGCGGCAGCGCGACGTAGTTTTCGAAGCTCTTGAAGTCGCCGGCCTGACTTGCATGGCGGGCCTGCGGCGGCCCGCCTTCGCGCCCTGCGTCGGCGCTTCGGCGCGGTCCGCGCCAAGCGCGTTCGCGCCCGACATCACGTGAATCGCGTTGACGAAGAACTCCGAGGTGATGCGGGCCTCGCGCTTGTCCTTGCCGAAGCCGAACAACCCGAGCCCGGGGATCACCACGACCGACGGATTCGAGTCGCGGAGCGCCGGCGAATCGGGGAGCGCATGCGCCTTGTAGTACGCCGCGTAGTCCTGCCGATACTTCACGAGCCGCTCGGCGATGCGCGTCTTCAACGCCGCGACGCTGTCGCTGGCCGCGTCGAAGGGCACATAGAGCGGCGAGATGCGCGTGCGGAGGAAGTGATCGGGGCAGCTCGTGCCCATCTGGCAGAGCGACTCGGCCCACGTCGCGTTCGCGAAGGCGATCGCGTCCTCCCCGCCGTCGTAGTGCGCGATGACACGCCGGTTCGACGAGACCGCGCCGCGCAGAAACGGCAGGATCCCGTTGACGAGCGCCTCGCGGCTGGCCGCGGTCGTCGCCGACGCTCCACCAAAGAGCGGCCGTCCGGCGCGCTTCGCGTGGTCCTGCACGAACTCACCCATCTGATCGATGGTCTTGATGCTGTTGAGGTACGCCTCCTGCTGCGTCTCGCCCCACGTGAACAGTCCGTGCCCGCCGAGCACGATCCCGTCGCAGCCTGGCGTCGCCTCGACCGCCTTCCGCAGCATCAGCGCCAGCTCGAATCCCGGGCGCTGCCACGGCACCCAGGCGATGCGCCGGCCATATTTCTTGTTGAATTCGTCGAGCTTCTGCTTGCCGTTGGCGCTCGCGGCAAGCGCGATCGCCCAGTCCGGGTGCAGATGATCGACGTGTGGAAACGGCAGAAACGCGTGGAGCGCCGTGTCGATCGACGCGGCGACACGATTCTCGCCAAACGCGCAGAGCGGATAGTAGCCGACCATCTCGTCTTCATGCGCCTCGCCGCGATAGCGGCCGACGAGATCGTTCAATTTGTCCATGTAGAGCACGGCGAAACCCGACGCGCCGATCGAGGCGAGGTCGCCGCCGCTGCCCTTGACCGCCATGACGCGACGCGGCTCGCCGGTCAGCGGATCGGGCAAATCGAACTTCGAGCTCGTGTTTCCGCCGCCGAAGTTCGTGATGCGAAGATCGGCGCCAAGCAGGTTCGAACGGTAGCGAAGGAGCTCGAGGGGCTTGGCTTCGAGCGCCGCCGCCTCGCGGGCGTCCCAGAGATTCTTCAAGAAAGTCGTTTCGAGCGTGGGCGTTTCAGACACAAGTGGGCTCCAGGTATTCGTGAAAACGTCGATAGTGCGCGTTCCAGGCCTCGGGCGCGACCGGCTCGAAGCGCTCGACGGGGAACGAATGTTCGATGATCCGCCGCGCCTCGGAGAGCGACGCCACGGCTTTGGTCGCCACCATCTGCATGGCGATGTTGCCAAGCGCGCTCGCTTCGACAGGACCGGCGACGACGGTCCGGCCGGTCGCGTCGGCGGTGAACTGATTCAGCAACCGGTTGCGCGAGCCGCCGCCGACAATCCGAATCTCGGTGATGGCGGTGCCGGTGAGCTCTTCCATCGATTCGAGGACAACGCGGTACTTGAACGCGAGGCTCTCGAGGATCGCGCGCGCGTATCCCGGCGGGCCCTCGGGCTCGGGCTGCCCCGTCTCGCGACAATAGTCGGCGATCGCCGCGACCATGCTGCGCGGATGAAGAAAGGACGGATGGTCGGGGTCAAAGAGCGAGCGGAAGGCCGTGCGCGACTCGCCCGCGAGCGCGAGCAGCTCCTCGTACGCGAAATGGAACCCCTGCTCGGCCCAGTTGCGACGGCATGCCTGCAGCAGCCACAGGCCGGCAATGTTCTTCAGCAGCCGCGTGGTCCCGTAGACGCCGCCCTCGTTGGTGAAATTCAACTCGCGCGCCCGCGGCGTAATCACCGGCGCATGCGAGCTCGGTCCCAAGAAGCGACCAGGTGCCGGAGCTCAGAAACGCGCGGTGGCCGTCGGCGCAGACGGCGGCAACCGCCGAGCCAGTATCGTGGCACGCCGGCGCCACGACACGCGTGCCGTGGAGCGAGGGGTGCGCGTCGGCGCCGATCGATCCGACGACGGTTCCGGGCTCGACGACCTGGGGCAGAATCCGCGTCGGGACATCGAGCGCCTGCAGGAGGTCGGTCGCCCATGATCGCGTCCGCGCGTCGATGAACTGCGTTGTGGTGGCGTTGGTGAACTCGGCGGTCATCTCGCCGGTCAGCCAGTAGTTCACCAGGTCAGGAATCGTCCCGAACGACGTCGCCGCGTCGATGAGCCGCGGCGTCGCGCGGCACGCGGCGTAGAGCTGATAGAGCGTGTTGAACGGCAGGAACTGAATGCCGGTCACCGCGTAAATCTCATCGGCGGGAACGCGTTCGAACACCGCCTCCATGATCCCGTCGGTGCGCTTGTCGCGATAGTGATAGGGATTCTGGAGAAGGACACCCTGCTCGCCGACGAGCGCGTAATCGCAGCCCCAGGCGTCGACGCCGACGCTTTCGATCGGCGTTCCCGCGGCGCGTTCCATCCCCTGCTTGAGCTCGAGCCAGATCCGGAGCACATCCCAGTGGAGGGATCCGTTCTGCCGGACCGGCTCGTTGACGAAGCGGTGGATCTCGCTGACGTCGAGGACACCGGCGCGCAGCCGGCCGAGCATGGCCCGGCCGCTCTCGGCTCCGAGATCGAACGCCAGAAAATGAGCGCCTGTAGCCATCGTGGGTTCTACGTTGGGCGACCACGTTCCGGGAACGGCTTGTCACGCCGAAGCAACGCCACCGCCGATTTGCGAAGGCGGAGCCACAGAATACGCTCTCCCCCCACCCCTGCAAAAGCGAGTTTCGGGCTGGTCAGCCTGTTTCGCAAACAGGAACGCGGCGCCGGCGGCAATCCTGGCCCGGGGCAGCCGGATCGCGGGGATTATCTAAGTGCAGAGACGAGCGCGCCGACGGGGCTGATCCAGCGACAGCCGGCCCGGATCGCCGGCACGTCAGGCGGATATTTCGGCCTGCAAAACGGCAGTCAAGCGCCGGAGGGCAAGTGGTCAGACCAGATGAGAGCTTCATAACGAACGGCCTCGGCCACCACCGCGCACGTCGATCCGTATCGTCCGTCGTTGTCCGTGTCATCCGTGGCCAATGGATCTCATTGGACCCTCTCGCTACTTCGTCAACCCCCGTCCGCGGAGCCAGTTCGTCAGTAGCACCGGCCACTCGCTGAGCGCCGGATCGCCCAGGGCGAGCCCGACACCGTGGGGGCCGTTCTCGAAGATGTGCAGCTCGGCAGGCACCTTGTTGCGCCGGAGCGCCAGATAGAAGCGAACGCTGTTCTCCGCGACGACACCGGTGTCGGCGTTGGTGTGGAAGAGGAAGGTCGGCGGCGTTTGCGGAGTGACGCGCAAATCGTTCGACAGGTCCTCGATCAGTTTCGGGTCGGGATTCTCGCCGAGGAGGTTCCGCACCGACCCGCCGTGAGCAATCGCCGGATCGAACGAGATCACGGGGTAGGCCAGAATCAGGAAGTCCGGCCGGCAGCTGACACGGTCGATGGGATCGCTCGCGTCGGCCTTTCCCGCGTCGAAATGCGTGCCGGCCGTCGCCGTGAGGTGACCGCCAGCGGAGAATCCCATCATCCCAATTCGATCGGCGGCCAGGCCGAACTCTTGCGCGCGGGCGCGGACGAGGCGAATCGCGCGCTGGGCGTCGCCGAGCTCAATCGGGTGATGGTAGCGAGGCCCGAGTCGGTACTTGAGGACGAAAGCGGTCACGCCCGCCGCGTTGAGCAGGTTCGCGACCTGCCGTCCTTCGTGGTTGGACGCGAGCGCGCCGTAGCCGCCGCCTGGCGCGACGACGACCGAGGCGCCCGACGGCTGGCGCGCCCGGTAGATCGTCAGGGTCGGCCGATCTCCATCCTCCTGACCGAGCGCGCCCGGCGCGCCGTCAGGCCACAGGAGGATCGTTTCTGGCTCGGCGTTGGGATTGGGCTTGGCCTGCGCAGTCACGGGCGCGGCCGCCTGCGCATGAAGCCGCCCGGCACCGGTCGCACCGGCAAGAGTGACCGTCGCCGCCACGAGAACGAACGAACACCTCATGAGTCCCCCGATCTGCAGCCAGAACGTTTTGCGCCCGAATCAAAGCACAGCGCCTGCGGACGAGGCAAGGCGATGACGGAGAATGGAGCTTGCGCTAAGATGGCGAGCCGTTGGACAGGTCCGTGGATTCACTGACCAGCACCTCACAGAAGACCAGGAGATCAGGAGGTCATGGTTCCCAGAACCAGGACGCCTCCTCATCTCCTGACCTCCTGTGAGATCTGACGAACTACCAGCTCGACACCAGAACACAACCGGACACGCGAGGAAGGCACTGCTCATGCGATTCGTCACTCGTGCACCACGATTCCTGTCGCTCCTGATTGGTGGCGCGATAGCCGTCTGGGTCGCCACGCTCTCTCCCCGATTGCCGATCCTCGACGTCGCCGGCGCGGCAGGCCTGCCTCAAGCGACGCCGGCCCAGGCGTCGACAGGACGTCCGCTCGAGGTGCTCTTTCTCGGTCACGATCAGCCGACGCACGGGGCTGCCGGGATCTATCAAGCGATCGGCGCGCCGCTCGCCAGAAAGGGCATCCAGCTGACGCCGGTGCTCTCGCCGGCCGCGCTGACCGCCGAGCGGCTGGCCAACTACGACGCGCTCCTGATCTACGGCAACCACGCGTCACTGACGCCCGATCAGGAGAAAGCGCTCGTCGATTTTGTCGAAAGCGGCAAGGGCCTCGTGGCGCTGCACTCGGCGTCCGAGATGTTCGCCGGTTCGGAACGCTACACCATGCTCATCGGCGCTCGTTCCGAACGGCAGGGCTCGGGCAGTGAGTTCACGGCCGAGATCGTCCAGACCTCACACCCGGCAGTGCAGGGCGTCCAACCCTTCGCCACATGGGACGAGACCGTCACCTTCACTCGGCAGAACGCCACCGACCGCACCGTGCTGATGGAACGCGCCGACGGCACCGGACGGAGCCCCTGGACGTGGGTGCGCACGCAGGGCAAGGGCCGCGTCTTCTACACGGCGTATGGCCACGACCAGCGGACCTGGAACAATCCCGGGTTTCAGACGCTCGTCGAGCGCGCCATCGTCTGGAGCGTGCCCGAGCCCGCGCGCGTGGCCTTCCAGCAGTTCAAGATCCCCGCGGTCACCTACGTCGACGGCATGAGCGTGCCGAACTACGAGAACCGCGATCCGGCGCCCAAGTACCAGCTGCCGTTCGCCGTCGACGAGGCGATGAAGTTCGTGCAGGTTCCGGCCGAGTTCACCCTCGACCTCTTCGCCACCGAACCCGATATCGTCAAACCGATCGCGTTTGCGTTCGACGAGCGCGGACGGATGTGGATCGCCGAGACAATCGACTACCCGAACGAGCCGCTGGCCGGGAATCCCGGCGACGATCGCATTCGCATCCTCGAGGACACCAACGGCGACGGGCGCGCGGACAAGTTCACCGTCTTCGCAGACAAACTCAATATCCCGACCAGTCTGGTGTTTGCCAATGGCGGCGTGATCGTGGCGCAGCCGCCGCAGATTCTGTTCTTGAAGGACACCAATGGCGACGACAAGGCCGACGAACGAAAGGTGCTGAGCACCGGCTGGGGACAGCGCGACACGCACGCGGTCCTTTCCAACCTGCAGTACGGACTCGACAACTACATCTGGGGCGTCGTCGGCTACTCGGGTTTCGATGGCGAGATTAACGGGAAGAAATTCCAGTTCGCGCAGGCCGCGTTCCGGTTCAAGCCCGACGGCAGCGACTTCGAAGTCATGACCGGATCGACGAACAACACCTGGGGGCTGGGCTTCAGCGAGACGTTCGACGTGTTCGGCTCGACGGCCAACAACGATCCGAGCTTCAACATGGCGATTCCGAACCGCTTCTTCGACGGGATCGAGGGGCTGCCGACGCCCGGCCAGCGCGGCGTGGGATCCGGCTACCAGAGCATCGCCGCGTTCTACGCCGTGCACCCGCTCACGCCGTACATCCGGCAGGTGGACGTCTTCAACGGTTACACGGCTGGCGCGGGTCATTATCTGTACACCGCGAGGTCGTTCCCGCGCGAATACTGGAATCGGATCGCGTTCATCAACGAGCCGACCGCCCATCTGATCGGTCAGGGCATCATCGAGAAGCAGGGCGCCGGCTTCGTGACCCGCGACGGCTGGAACCTCGCGGCCGGCGCGGAAGAGTGGTTCGCGCCGGTTCATACACAGGTGGGACCGGACGGCGCGGTGTGGTTCGCCGATTGGTACAACTTCATCATCCAGCACAACCCGACGCCGCCGGGGTTCAGCAACGGCGCCGGCAACGCCTACGAGTCGTCGCTCCGCGATCATCAGCGCGGCCGGATCTATCGAATCGCGTACAAGAACGCGCCGCCGGCGCCGAAACGGTCGCTCTCGGTGAAAGACACGTCGGGACTGCTCGACGCGCTCGCCTCCGACAACATGCTCTGGCGGCTCACGGCGCAGCGGCTGCTCATCGAGCGCGGACAGAAGGACGTCGTCCCGCAGCTGCAGGCGCTCGTCAAGAACACGACGGTCGATGCGATCGGGATCAACGGCGGCGCGATGCACGCGCTGTGGACGCTCAAGGGACTCGGGGAGATCGACGCGGCGACGGGCAGTTCGTACGCGACGGCGGTCGCGGCGCTGAAACACCCGGCAGCGGGCGTGCGAAAAGCGGCGGCGATGGTGCTGCCGAAGACGGCGGCGGCGGCAGGCGCGCTCCTCGCGGCGAACGCGCTGCAGGATCCAGACCTGCACACGCGTCTGGCTGCGACGCTCGTGATTGCCGAGATGCCGGAGTCTCCCGAGATCGCGCCGGCGCTCTATCGCGAGAGCCAGAAGCCGGAGAACTACTCCGACAAGTGGCTGAGCCGCGCGATCTACATCGCGGCCATTCGTCATCAGAAGGCCTTCACGACGGCCTACAAGGCGGACAAGAGCGCGCTGCCGTTCGACTCACTGCCAATAGCGCTGCGGCTCGGCGCGCTCAAGCCCGACTGGCGCCTCCCGTCCGTGAAAGAGGTGGCCGCTGACTGGAAAGACATGCAGACCCCGGGCAACTGGGAGTCGCGTGGGCTCCCCGACTTCGACGGCGTCGTCTGGTTCTCACGAACCGTCGACGTGCCCGCCGGCGCGGCGCCGGCACGGCGGCGCTGTCGCTCGGCACGATGCGGAACACCGGTGAGGTGTGGGTCAATGGCCTGTCAGTCACTCCGCCCGGCGGACGAGGGGCCGGTGGCGGACGCGGCGGTCCTCCTCCCCTTGAGCTGCCGACCGGCACAATTCGCCCGGGCGCCAACCAGATCACCGTTCGCATCACGAATGCGCGGCAGGACGGCGGCTTCATCGGCACGCCGGAGCAGATGTTCCTGCGAGGCCGGGCGGCAGCAAAATCGCGCTGGCCGGGCCGTGGAAGTACCGGATCGAGCGACAGACGAATGCGGGCACGCTCTACAACAAGCCAGGCGAGCTCGCCGCGCACGTGGCGTTCACGGCCGGCGGCGGCATGGCGGGCGCCGCGGGCACAGCGCTCAAGCCGGTCGCGCCGCAGGCGCCCGACGTCGTCCTGAGAATCGCCGCCGTTCCCGGCCAGCTGAAGTTCGACCTCGCCGAACTGACGGTCGCGCCGGGGCAGCTCATCGAGATCGTGTTCTCCAATCCCGATGCGATGCAGCACAACTTCGTGCTCGGCGCCGTCGGAGCGATGGAAGCGATTGGCAACGCCGCCGACAAGCTCGCGCAGTCTCCAGCCGGCCTCGCCCAGCAGTACGTGCCGGACATGCCGCAGGTGCTCTTCTCGACAAAACTCGTCGAGCCCGGCGAAACCGCGAGGTTCCAGTTCAGAGCGCCGTCGAACGCCGGCGACTATCCCTACGTCTGCACGTTCCCGGCGCACTGGCGTGTCATGAACGGCGTGCTGCACGTCGTCCAGCCGCAGGGACGGGGCGGGCGGGGGGCGAATGTAGTCAGGCTCAAGGCTCAGGGCTCAGGGCTCAGGAAGAGCCTTGAGCTCCTAGTCGATCGACTAGGATCTGACAGGCTTTCCCTGAGCCTTGAGCCTTGAGCCCTGAGCCAGACAGAGACACAGTTATGTCCACTGACAAGAAGATTCGCGTCGCCATCATCGGGCTCGGGTTCGGCGCCGAGTTCATTCCTATTTATCAGCGCCATCCGAACGCCGAGATGTACGCCATCTGCCGGCGCGACCAGAAAGAGCTCGATGCGGTCGGCGACCGCTTCGGCATCAAGACGCGCTACACGAGCTACGACGACCTGCTGAACGATCCCAACGTCGATGCCGTGCACATCAACTCGCCGATTGCCGATCACGCGCCGCAGTCGATCGCCGCGCTCAAAGCCGGCAAGCACGTCGCGAGCACGGTACCCGCCGCCACGACGATCGACGAGTGCCGGCAGATTGTCGAAGCGCAGCGCAAGAGCGGCAAGGTCTACATGATGATGGAGACCGTGGTCTACAGCCGCGAGTATCTGTTCGCGAAGGAGCTGTACGACAGAGGCGAGCTCGGGCGGATCCAGTTCATGCGCGGCAGCCACCAGCAGGACATGGACGGCTGGCCGGGCTATTGGGAAGGCTTTCCGCCGATGCACTACGCGACGCACTGCGTCAGCCCGTGCCTCGCGATCCTCGGCAAGCATGCCGAGCACGTCGTCTGCCACGGATCGGGCCGGATCGACGAACACCTGATTGCCAAGTACGGCAGCCCGTTCGCGATCGAGACGGCCACCTTCAAGCTGCGCGATTCAGACGTCGCCGCCGAAGTCACGCGCAGCCTCTTCGCCACGGCGCGCCAGTATCGCGAGAGCTTCGACGTCTACGGCTCGAAGAAGTCGTTCGAGTGGCAGCAGGTCGAGAACGAGGAGCCGGTCATCCACACCAAGAGCACGGCCGCAAAGCCGTTGACCGAGGCGCAGATCCCCGAGCGCGTCAAAGTCCCCGACTACGCGCACCTGCTGCCCGAAGCCATCCAGAGATTCACGCTGCCGGCGGCGATCCAGGACGCCGAGCATCTGTCGTTCCTGCAGGGCGGCGGCCACGGCGGATCGCATCCGCACCTCGTCCACAATTTCCTGATGGCGTGCGTCGGCGAGAAGCCCGCGATGCCCGACGCCGAGACGTCGGTGAACTGGACGATGGTCGGTATCTGCGCGCACCAGTCGGCGCTCAAGAACGGAGAGAAGATGGTGATTCCTGTGTTTTGAAACGGTTCAGGTTCGTCGTTCTTGGTTCGGGGTTCTGGGTTCACGGTTCATGGGTTCAAAGCCCTCAACTCCGAACCTGAACCTGAACCTGAACCATGAACCTTGAACCCTGAACCTGAACGATGAACCCAGAACCACGAACCCTGAACCCAGAGTAAAGTAGCCCCATGCAAATCGGCATCACTTCCTGGATCTGGACCTCCCCGCTGACCACCGACCGATTCCCGGAGATCGCGCAGCATGTCGCGCGGCTCGGATTCGATCTGCTCGAAGTCCCGATCGAGGGCACCGGCGATCTCGACTACAAGAAGGCGGCAGGTATCGTCAAAGATCTTGGTCTCAGCACGAGCGTCTGTGCGGCCATGAGTCCGGACCGCGACCTGCTGCACGCCGACGCCAGCGTGCGCGCGAATGCCGTGGCCTACGTGCGACATTGCATCGACGCGGCGCAGACGCTCGGCGCCACCAACGTGGTGGGGCCGCTCTACAGCGCGGTCGGGCGCACCTGGCAGGCTACGGCGGACGAGCGCAAGAAAGATCTCGATCTGCTCGTCGGCCAACTGAAAGAGCTTGCCAGGTACGCCGGCGAGCGGGGCGTCGTCATTTGCGTCGAACCGCTGAACCGGTTCGAGACGAGCTTCCTCAACCTGGCGTCGCAGGCCATCGAAGTCGTCGACCGCGTCGATCATGGCGCGTGCGGCCTGCTCCTCGACACGTTTCACATGAATATCGAGGAACAATCGATCGGCGCCGCCATCCGCCTGGCGGGCTCGAGGATGAAGCACCTGCACGCGTGCGAGAACGATCGCGGCGCCCCGGGATCGGGTCACATCCCGTGGGGCGAAGTCGTCGACGCGTGCCGCGCCGTCAACTACCAGGGTCCGGCTGTGATCGAGTCGTTCACGCTCGCGGTGAAGTCGATCGCCCGCGCCGCCGCCATCTGGCGGCCGCTCGCCGCGACGCAAGACGGGCTCGCACAGGACGGGCTCAGGTTTCTTCGATCGCAATTCTGAATGCTGAATGCTGAATTCTGAATTGAAGTGCTGAATTCAGCATTTACTTCAGCATTCAGCATTCAGCATTTAGAATTGCGATGTGTCCCGCCTTGGATCCTGCCTGGTCGCAATTACCACGTCGCTCGGGTTGTGTGCAATCGGACAGGCGACGACTCAATCGCCCGCGCAGTCGGACCGCACCAAGCTCCTCGGGCTTCAACGGGAGGCGGTCGAGCTTCTGACAGCGGGCCGCGCGAACTGATGTCCCCGGGAACGTCGCGCGGCGCGCGGCTCTCGATGCAGCACAGCGGCTCGAGGCATTAGGCGCCGAGCCCGACCGCAGCGTCGCGCCTGACGGCTCGGCGACAACGGCGATCACTCCCGAGCTGCGCGCAAACCTGCGGCAGTGCGGCGGTTGAGCTTGCGGCGTTTGCGACGAAGCAAGACGACGCCTCCGCGACGCGTCTCGATGCAGCACCCTTGCTTGGCTTGCTCGAGAGAGTCCGCGCCCAACTCGAGGGAGAAGTCGCCCTGGGTTTGAGCTTCAAGGGTAGCTACAGCCAAACACCGCCGAAGGAACAGTCATACGGGGGCCATGCGTCCGCGATGGGCCCCGCGCCCGCGCCGGTATCCTCGCCGGACGACGCGTCCCCCTCGCCCGTCACGTTCGAGGAGGCAAGCCGTCTTGCGACGAAGACCTACTGTGGCGGACCCACCAAAGACCACATCCTGGAATCGGCGTGCGGCGGCGTCGCGCTCATCGACTTCGACGGTGACGGCCGTCTGGACATCTATCTGGTCACGGCGGCTGAACTCACGGCCAAGCGCGAGCGCATCGCCCATCGCAACGCGCTCTATCGCAACCTTGGCGGGTGGAAGTTCGAAGACGTGTCGAAGCGGGCAGGCGTGGATGCCGCGGCGTGGGGCAACGGTGTCTGCGCCGGAGACTATGACGACGACGGGCGCCTCGATCTCTACGTGACGAACTGGGGGCCGAACGCCCTCTTCCGCAACCGCGGCGACGGCACCTTCGAGGACAGCGCCGCGCGCGCCGGGGTCGCCGCCAGCGGGTGGAGCACTGGCTGCACGTTCTTCGACGCCGACGCGGACGGCGACCTCGACTTGTACGTCGCGCGCTATGTCGACACGACCTGGGATGCTGTCGTCCGGGCCGAACGCACGCTCGTCTGGCGCAACGGGCCGCGCATCATGGTTGGACCTGCCGGGCTTCCTGGCGAATCCGATCTCTTCTTCGAAAACCTCGGCCAGGGCCGGTTTCGAGGAAGCGACCGACGCTCACGGCCTTGCCGACCGGGCGCGCGCGTACGGGTTCGGCGTCGTTGCAACCGACTATGACGACGACGGGTTCGTGGATCTGTTCGTCGCCAACGACTCGAACCCGAACTTTCTCTATCGCAACCTGGGCACGGGAAAATTCGAGAGCGTGGGGCTCGCCGCTGGCGTCGCCGTGAATGGCGATGCCCGCGCACAGGCGGGGATGGGCGCCGACGCAGGCGACTTCGACGGTGATGCCCGCATGGACCTCGTGCTCACCGCCTTCGCCCACGATCGCAACACGATCTATCGCAACGTCGACGGCCGCCAGTTCGAGGACGCGAGCGTCGCAGCCGGGCTCGCCGCTGCGACGTTCACGCGGATGGGTTGGGGCACAACATTTCTTGACGCCGACCTCGACGGCAAGCTGGACCTGTTTTTCGCGAACGGTCACATCTTCGCCGACATCGACAGCTACCCGCAGCTCGCCGAGACGTTCCGTCAGAAGAACCAGCTCCTGCTCAATCTCGGCGGCCGCTTCCGCGACGTGTCGGAGCGCGCCGGCGCGGGCCTGCAAGTCGCACGCGTCGGACGTGGGTCTGGCCGTGGGCGATCTCGACGACGATGGCGACCCGGACCTCGTGGTGAGCAACATGGACGACGCGCCGACGCTGCTCGAGAACCGCCAACGCACGGGGCACCATTGGGTGGGATTCCGCGTTTCAAGCCAGGGTCGAAACCGATTCGCCATCGGCGCGAAGGTGACGATTGACGCCGGGGGCAGGAAGCAACTCCGCGAGATTCGTTCGGGCGGCAGCTTTTTGTCGCAGAGCGACCTGCGCGTGTACTTCGGACTTGGTGACAGGACCGGCGCCGTGGACGTGGACGTGCGGATGCCTGGCGGGCGGCGCTGGCAATGGCGGGGACTCGCCGCCGACCAGCTGCACGCGCTCGAGCTCTCGGAATCCACCGCCCTTCCCAAAGCTGGTAGCGGGAAATGAGCCGGCGCAACGCGCGAGCAGAACAACTGGCCGCCCTCTGTCTCGTCGCGGCGTTCGCTGCTGCGGCAGGAACCGGACGCGTCGCCGCGGAACAGAACGGACCGCAGGATACCTATCGCCCCAAGCTCGCGGTGCCGGAAACACTGCAACCGTTTCTGCAGCACCTCGAGCCGGGGAACGACGCGTTCCCGGCCGAGCGACAGGCAAAGGAGATTGAAGCCCGTCTCCGCGAGTTGCAGAACTCACTTCGCGCGAGCCCCGCTCGAGCGGCGAGCGTGACCGAGTGGCTCCTCGATCCGGGCTTTCGCGGCGGCCGCCTGCTCCCGGCTGACGAGCCACCTTCGAACTTCGCCAACTTCAAAAAATGCCGAGAGGCTCGAGATCCGAAGGGCGAAGCTGCCTGCTGACCTCTCGCTCGACGCCGCATCCTTCGGTCGCGAGCTGCAGCGGCTGGTCGAGGGCTTGCGCGAGATTACGGTCGCCGAATTCCTCATCACGTCGATCGCCGCAGACGACAAATCGCCGCTCGTCCGCACGACCATCCGCTACGACATCGTCGGCGCCGGAACGCCAGGCGTGGCGAGTCGAGCGCGTCGGCGTCTGGCAAATGAGCTGGCGACGGGCCGCTTCCGGGTGGCGGGTCGTCGAGTGGACGTCGGATTCGCTGCTCACGAGCCGAGCCAGTGCTCCGATCTTCAGGGATGTCACCGACGCGGCCCTCGGAAGCAATGACTCCTTCCGGCGTCAACTCAACACCGGTCTCGACGCCTGGATGGCAACCTTCGATTCGGTGCTCACTCGCGACTCGAACGGTCATCATGGCGTGTCGGTCGGCGACGCCGATGGCGACGGCCTCGACGACATCTACGTCGCCCAGCCCTCCGGGCTCCCCAATCGCCTTTACCGGGCGCGCGGCGATGGCACGTTCGAGGACGCGACCGAACGCGCGGGGCTTGGCGTGCTCGACGACACGGCGCAGTCGCTCTTCGCCGACGTCGATAACGATGGCGACCAGGATCTCGTGCTTGCCACCGGGACGAAGCCGCTCCTTTTCCTCAACGACAAAGGCCAGTTTTCCGTCGTCGCCGACGCCTTTCAATTTCGCCAGCCACTTCAGGGCGTGTTGACGTCGATCGCGATGGCCGACTACGACCGCGACGGCTTTCTCGATCTATACCTCTGCGTCTATTCGTATTTTTTTGGCGCCGGCGAGGACAAGGCCGGCACACCGGCGCCGTACTACGATGCCCGCAACGGGCCACCGGCTGTGCTCTTCCGCAACGACGGTCGCGGCCGCTTCGTCGATGTCACGGCGGAGGCGGGCCTGGACGCCGGTAACGACCGCTACCACTTCGCGGCCGCGTGGGCCGACTACGACAATGACGGCTGGCCCGACCTGCTCGTGGCCAACGATTTCGGCACGAAAAACCTCTACCGCAACCGCGGTCTCAGGGACGGGCGCGTGACGTTCGAGGATGTCGCGGCCGACGCAGGCGTGCTCGATCATGGCGCCGGGATGAGCGCGGCGTTTCTTGACTACGACAACGACGGCCTGCTCGACATCTACACCGGCAACATGTGGAGTGATGCCGGACTGCGCGTCACCTCGGCGCCAAACTTCATGCCCGACGCTCCCGCCGACGTGCGCGCGCTCTATCGGCGGCACGTTCGAGGGAACTCACTTCTTCGGAACCGCGGCGATGGGCACTTCGAGGACAAGACGCTCGCCGCCCGCGCAGAGATGGGCCGGTGGGCGTGGTCGTCCGATGCGCTCGACTTCGACAACGATGGGTGGGAGGACCTCTACGTCGTCAACGGCATGCTCACGCGGGAACCGCATGCCGAATCGGGTGCGCCGAGCGCCGAACGCCGAACGCCGGCCTCGGATGATCTCGAAGGATTCTTCTGGCGGCAGGTCGTGGCCCGGTCACCGCTTACACGCGTCAAGAACGCTCCGTATGATGACGCCTGGCGCGCGATCAATCAGCTCTTGATCCACGGCTCGATCGCCAGCCGTCAGCGGAACGTGTTCCTGCGCAACGACGGTCAGGGAGGCTTCGACGAGGTGTCGGGCACCGTCGGGCTCGACCTCGATCAGGACGGTCGGTCGTTCGCCGTGCTCGACATCGACCGTGACGGCGACGAAGACCTTCTGGTCATGGCGGCGCGGCAGGCTCCGCACCTTCGCGTGTTCCAGAACGATTTCGCGCCGAAGGCGGCGACACTCGCCGTCCGGCTCGTGGGCGCCGTCGGGTCAAAAAGCAACCGCGATGCGATCGGCGCTCGGGTCGTCGTCGAGACCGATCGGATGCGCCGGACCAAGATCGTCCAGGCCGGCTCGGGGTTCCTGTCGCAGCGTTCGAAGGAGCTCGTCTTCGGTCTCGGCGAGAGTCAGCGCGTTGTGAAGCTCACGATCGCGTGGCCATCGGGGGAGAACCAGATCATCACTGATGTCCCCCTGAACACGCGCGTCCGGATCGTGGAAGGGGGCTCGACAGAGCACACACCCGTTTGCGGTGGGGTCGGCGCCACGGGCGGCCAGTTCGAAACCGGCGCCGGCGATTTCCACAGGGAGAGCCGCGACGTGGCTCTTCGAACCTTTCCCGGCACCGGACTTTTCTCTTCAGGATCTGAGCGGACAGCCGCGCTCGCTGGCTGCGCTCCGTGGGCGGCCCGCCGTCCTCCTGTTCTGGTCGACCGAATCGACCGGCGCGCGCGGCGCCCTCCAGGCACTTGCGCGTGGGAGCGCGACGCTGACCAAGGCTGGTGTCTCGTCGCTCGCCGTCGCGCTCGATGCGCCGGCCAACCTGACGCAGGTCAAGGCGGCAGCCACCGATCCCTCGCTGCCGGTGGTTGTGGCGACTCCTGAAATGGGCCTGAGCTACGCGATCGTCAACCGCCACCTGTTCATGAACCGGCAGGACATGCGTCTGCCGACAACCCTGTTGCTCGATCAGGCGGGAAGGATCGTGAAGGTGTACCGAGAAGCCCCCGACATCGCCGCTGATCCTTCAGGACGTCGCGGCGATCGAGGCGACCCCGGCCGAACGGTCTGTCGCGAGCAGTCCCCTTTCCCGGAACGTTCTATTCACCGCCGCCGCTCAGGAACTACCTGCCCTACGGACGCGAGCTGCTCGATCAGGGTCTCGAGCGAGCTGCGGTCGAGGCGTTCGAACGCGCCGCGCAGGCAAACCCGACGCCGTCGACGCTGTACCGTCTCGGCACGCTGCTCGCGAAGAGTGGCGAGGCATCCCGCGCGCGCGTGCGGCATTCGAACGCGCGCTTGCGCTGCAGCCGGATCTGGCCGAAGCCAACAACGACCTGGGCGCGCTCCTCGCGCAGCAAGGCGATCTTCCGGCGGCCATCGAGCGCTTTCGCGCTGCGCTCGCCTCGACACCGGACTACCCGGATGCGTTGAACAATCTCGGTTACGCGTTGCTGCTGAGCGGGAACAACGACGAAGCCCGCGGCCTCTACGAGAAGGCGATCGCCTTGCAACCGGATTTCCCCGAGGCCCTCAACAACCTTGGACTGCTCTACGGGCGCGGCGGTGACATGGAACGCGCGGAACGAAACTTCCGCGCGGCGCTGTCGCGACGCGGGAACTATGGAGAAGCGGCCAACAATCTGGCGCTCGTCCTCGTCTCCAAGGGACAGATGGACGCCGCGGTGCAACTGCTCGAGGGCTTCCTCGAAAAGACACCGCAGTACCGAGGACGCGTACGTGACGCTGGCCAAGATTCATTTCAGCGCCGGTCGATCTCGAGAGGGAGTGCAGGTGCTCGAACGGCTGCTTCAGAGAAACCCGAAGCACGACGCCGCGCTCGAACTGCTGAGGCAGTGGAAAGGTCGCTAGCTCGGCCGTCATCTGGTCCCACACAATATGCCGCCGGCTATTGACAGGCGCGTGAGTAAGGGCCTACAAGAGACGGTTAGGCTTTGTTTGACATCCAAACTTAGTCTCCGCTCACTCGAGCGAAACTCTGTCGCCGGCGTAAAGGGAGGAAACACATGTCCATCGCAGGAAGGCTCCGCACGGTGGTGGGACTACCAGCCGTTCTGGCTCTGGTCCTGACCATCCCGACCTTCGTCCACGCGCAGACCACCAGCGCATCGGTCTCCGGCATTGTTCAAGACGCTCAGGGTGGAGTACTGCCGGGCGTCACCGTCACACTGACAAGCCGCACGCAAGGTAACGCCCTCACGGCGGTGACCGACGAAGGCGGTCGCTTCGTGTTCGCGATCGTGCGACCCGATACCTACACGCTCCAGGTCGCCCTGCAAGGGTTCAAGACGCTCGAGCGAACGAATGTTGTCGTGAACGCCAACGACAGAATCACGACTGGCACGCTCACGCTGGAAGTCGGCCAGATGACGGAAGAAGTCAGCGTCACGAGCCGCGTGACCGAGGTCCAGTCGACGAGCGGCGAGCGCTCGTTCGCGCTGGAGAGCGAGGCCCTCACGAACATCGCCACCACGTCGCGGCAGCTCTTCAACTTGATGTCGCTCGTGCCGGGCGCGGTCCAGAACGGCACCGGGGGCACGGAGATCGGTTCGGCTGAGCGGCTTCACCGTGAACGGCCAGCGTCCGAACTCCAACAACGTGACGATCGACGGCGTCGCCAACATCGATACCGGCGACAACGGCGGCAACATGGCGACGACCAACCTCGACGCCGTGGCGGAGTTCAAGGTCCTCACCAATGCCTACCAGGCGGAATACGGGCGCGCCGTCGGAGGCCAGTTGCAGGTGGTCACGAAGAGCGGCACGCAGGCATTTCCACGGATCGGGCTACTGGTATGGACGGCGCTCGGAATGGAACGCCAACACGTGGATGAACAAACGCGTGACGCCGGAGATCCCGCAGGCCGAGACCTCGCGCAACGACTCCGGCTACACGATCGGCGGGCCGATCTTCATGCCCGGCTTCAACGAAGACAAGAAACGGCTGTTCTTCTTCTGGAGCCAGGAGTGGCAGCGGCGCACGGACCCGGCGGCCGAGCGGCAGGCACGCGTGCCAACGGCCCTCGAGCGGGCGGGTGACTTCTCTCAGAGCGTGGACGCCAGCGGCAACCCGTTCCCCTACATTCGCGACTTCACGACAGGGCTGCCCTGCAGTGCGTCGAACACGAGCGGGTGCTTCCAGTCCGGTGGCGTGCTCGGCCGGATCCCGGCGAATCGAATCTACGGGCCCGGCCTCGCCGCGCTCGACATCTACCCGACGCCGAACTTCTCCGGCGGCAGCGGTCTCAACTTCACGAGCCAGGATCCCAACAGCTCGCCGCGCGGCGAACAGCTGCTCCGCATGGACTTCCAGGCCACGAACAATTGGCGAATCACCGGCCGTTACATGAAGAACTCGGAGGACATCCTGCAGGCGTACGGCACCACGTGGGCCGGCAACGGCAGCGACCACCTCCCGATGCCGGTGCTCTTCGTGCACCCCGGCTCGAACTACATGCTCTCCGGCAACCGGTATCCTGAACAGCACCACGACACTCGAGCTCAGCTGGGGACGCGCGGCCAACTCGCTGAATTACCAGCTCCAGAACCCCGACCTGTTCCGTGCTGCGGCAGGGCTCTCCTCGATGCCGCTGATTTACCCGACCGCGGTTCAAGCGGACTACATCCCTGACTTCCGCTTCCGCGGCGGGCGCACGGCCAACGCCGGCTTCTACCAGACGGACCGCGGCCCGTTCACCAACGAGAACATCACCCACGACGTCATCGCGAACCTGACGAAGGTCTGGGGAGCCCACGCCTCGAAGGCCGGCTTCTACTTCCAGCACAGCTTCAAGCCGCAGAGCATCTTTGCGAGCTTCAATAGCCAGATCGACTTCACCGACGACGCGAGCAACCCCTTCGACACCGGGTACAGCTACGCGAACGCGGCGACCGGCGTCTTCAACACCTACACGCAGGCCTCCAAGTACGCGCTCCCGGAGTGGCGATACAAGAACTGGGAGTTCTACGCGCAGGACAACTGGAAGCCCACCAGCCGGCTGACGCTCGACTACGGCGTCCGCTTCTACTACCTGACCCCGCAGTGGGACACGACGCTGCAGGCCTCGAACTTCCTGCCCGACGAGTTCAATGCGAGCGCCGCCGCAAAGCTCTATACGCCGGTGTGCGTCGGCGGGACTCCGTGCGCGGGCTGCGATCCGGCGCGGCATGGATCCGGCGCTCATCGCCGCAGGGCGTGCCCGCCGTCGCTGGCCAACACGCGTCGAGGACCGCTTCGTCGGCCGGCTGACATTCCCGGTTCGAACCGGTTCAACGGCTCCTTTCAGGCCGGTCAGGGCATCAACGACCAATTGCAGGACGGGTCCGCCTTCAGGGTCTCACCTCGCGTGGGCGTCGTCTACGACCTGACGGGGAAAGGCACGACCATCCTCCGCGGCGGCTGGGGGATTTTCTACGATCGGCCGCAGGGCAACATGGTGTTCGACATGATCGCGAACGCCCCGGGCGTGCTGAACTCGCAGGTTCAGTGGGGCCGGCTGCAGACGCTGGCGACGGGCGGCGGAGATCCCAATCCGACGCTGGCCCTCAATCCAACCGCCTACGACTTCAAGCCCCCGAAGGTGACGCAGTGGAACGTGGGCATCCAGCACAAGGTGTGGAAAGAAGTCATCCTGGACATCGCCTACGTGGGCTCCAATTCGACCGACCTGCTGCGGCAGGCGAATATCAACGCGCTTCCGTTTGGTGCGACGCTGGCGTCACAGAACCAGGATCCCACCCGCGTCCCGGCGGCGCAGCTGGGGTCCGTCGGCGCTGCCGAATGACTTCCTGCGCCCGTACAGGGGCTACAGCGGCATCCGGATGTGGGACTACAGCGGATACGGGAACTACAACTCGCTCCAGACCTCGGTGACCCGCCGGTTCGACGGCGGGTTCATGTTCTCCGGCTTCTTTGTCTGGAGCAAGGCGCTGGGCATCAACAACGACGACTTCTCACCAGGCGTGCCTAATCTCAGCGAAGAGGAAACGAGGGCGCTCGACTACTCCTATTTGGACTACGACCGCCCGTTTAACTTCGTGTTCAACTTCATCTACCAGACGCCGAACGTGACGAGCAGCAAAATGCTCGGCATCCTGGCGAACGAATGGCAGCTCTCGGGCGCCTACCGGTGGACGAGCGGCCGGCCGTATGGCGTCGGGTTCAATATTCCGGGCATCAACTCCCTGAACCTCACAGGGACCGACACGCCGAACGCGCGCATCGTGCTCACGTGCGATCCCGGCAAAGGCTGGAGCGACGATCCGTATCGTCAGCTCAACACCGATTGCTTCGCTCCGCCGCAGCCCGGCAGCAACGGCAACGAATCGGCGCGGTTCTTCGTGCGCGCGCCGCCGATCAACAACATCGATCTGTCGATCTCCAAGAACGTCGCCGTGGTGAAGACGGTCAAGTTCGAGATACGCCTCGACATGTTCAACTTCCTGAACCACACGCAGTTCACGGGTGTGAACGCGACCGCCAACTTCGCCAGCTTGACGGATCGGAGAATCACGAACCTGCCGTACGATGCCAGTGGCGCGCTCGTGCGTCCAAACGACGGGTTTGGGACCATCACCAACGTCGCTCCTCCGCGCACGCTGCAGCTCGTCACCCGCGTCACGTTCTAGCGCGAGTCATCGCGGCTATCGGAAGACCGGCGTCCGACAAGGGCGCCGGTCTTTTTTTGTCCCCGGGGGACGTCGACCACCTGCCTGTTGACGCTCCGCGGAACCTGATAGACAATTCCCGTCCTTGTAATCCGTTACACAACAGACACGGGCCGCAACGAGATGCCCGTCGCGCCTGCGCGTACGGGATGGACATTCGAGGAGCGCTATGAACACGAATTGGCGTGGAGCCCCGTCAGGAAAGACGTGGGCGGCACTCACCCTCGGTTGCGTCGGGTACTTTGGCAGCTTCTCGCTCGTCGTCGAGACGCAAACCCCACAGCAAACACAGGCGCCCATGGGGCAGCCCGGTCAACCGGGCCAGGAACAAGGACGCGGCGCCCAGGGGCGTGGCGGCCGCGGCGGCCAGGGCGGGCCTGGCGCCACCGACGCCGCCAATGCCGAAGCCGACTTCACGAAGCAGCCGCCGGTCCTTCCGCTCCCCGCCGCGGAACAACAGAAGCAATTCGTCCTTCAGCCCGGCTACCGCATCGCGCCAGTCCTGACCGACCCCGACATCAAAGAGCCAGGCGCCATCGCGTTCGACGGCAACGGCCGGATGTTCGTCCTCGAGTTGCGCGGCTACATGCAGGACGCCGACGCCACCGGCGAGCTCGACCCGGTCGGCCGCATCTCGCGCCACGAAGACGCGGACAACGACGGCGTCTACGAGCGCCACACCGTCTTCGTCGACAAGCTTGTCTTCCCTCGCTTCGTCATGCCCTTCGGCGCCAACAGCGTGCTGACGATGGAGTCGAATGCCGACGAGGTCTGGCAGTTCACCGACACGAACAACGACGGCGTGGCCGACAAGAAGGAGCTCTTCACCACCAATTTCGGCCGGTCCGGCAACGTCGAGCACCAGCAGGCCTTCCTCTACTGGGGCATGGACAACTGGCTGTACAGCACCGTGAACGCGTTCCGCGTGCGGTGGACGCCGAACGGCGTGATTCGCGAGCCGACCGGCCCGAACGGCGCGCAGTGGGGCGCCACGCAGGACAACGACGGCAAGATGTGGTTTCAGGGCGGCGCGAGCGGCCTCCCGTCGTACTTCCAGTTTCCGATCCACTACGGCAGCTTCACGGTCGCCGATCAGTTCGAGAAGGACTTCGAGATTCCCTGGGGCGCGCCGGTGCGCGTCGCCGACATGCAGCCCGGGATGCGTGCCGTCCGGATGCCCGACGGTTCGCTCAACCGGGTGACCGGAGCGGCCGGCAACGACGTCTACCGCGGCGATCGGCTGCCCGCCGATCTGGTCGGCGACTACATCTACGGCGAGCCGGTCGGCACGCTCGTGCGGCGCGTGAAGCCGGTCGTCACCGAAGGACTGACCGCAGCTCAGAAACGCCTACATCTGGAACGAGTTCATCAGATCGACCGATCCGCTCTTCCGCCCGGTCGACATGGCGACCGCGCCCGACGGCACGCTCTACATCGCCGATATGTATCGCGGGATCATCCAGCAGGCGACCTGGTCCGGGCCGGGCACGTACCTGCGCGCGCGGATCGACCAGTACACGCTCGACAAGGTGTCACGCGCACGGCCGCATCTGGCGGCTCACCTACGAGGGCATGGAGCGCAATCGCACGCAGCCGCGGATGCTGAACGAGACGCCGGCGCAACTCGTCGCGCACTTGAGCCATCGCCAACGGCTGGTGGCGCGACAGCGCTCAGCAGCTGCTCGTGCTGAAGCAGGACAAGTCGGTCGTGCCCGGCGCTGCAGCAGATGCGTCGCAGCACGTCGCGAGGAATCTGCTCGCGAGGTTCCACGCGCTCTGGACGCTCGAGGGCCTGGGCGCCCTCGACGCGGCGACGGTCCGCGCGCAGATGAAGGATCGCGAATCCGCGGATGCGGATTCAGGCGATTCGCGCCAGCGAGACGCTCTACAAGGCCGGCGATCGATCGTTTGACGCCGACTATCGCGCGCTGGCAGGCGATCAAGGACACCGACGTCGCGATTCAGGCGATGCTCACGCTGAACTACTTCAAGGCGCCGAACGTGGCCGACGATCGTGCGCGCGGCGCAGGCGGCCGAGCACGGCGCGCGGCGTGCAGGAGATCGGCAATCAGATCCTCAAGCCGCCGCGAGCGCGTTCGGTGCGCGGCGGCCGCGGCGGACCGCCGCGTTCACGCCGCAGAGCTGGCGGTCATGGAGCGCGGCGAGGCAATCTACAAGGAAGTCTGCTTCGCCTGCCATGGCGACGACGGCCGCGGCACGCCGCTCGCGGGCGGCCGGCCGGAGCGACGATGGCGCCGTCGCTCGCGGGCTCGCCGCGCGTCCAGGGCCATCGCGACTACGTCATCAAGACGCTGCTGCACGGCATGGACGGGCCGATCGACGGCAAGCTACGCCGCCGGCTGATGGCGCCGATGGGACGAACCGGGACGAGTGGATTGCCGCGATCGCGTCCTACGTCCGCAACTCGTTCGGGAACGTCGGCTCGTTTGTCTCCGCCGCCGATGTCGCGCGCGTGCGCGCGGACACGGCGATCGCGCAAGACGTTCTGGAAGGTCGACGAGCTGATGGCGTCGCTGCCGGCGCCGCTCGAGGTGCTGCCGACCTGGAAGGCGAGCGCGAGCCACAACCCCGGGTCGGCGCTCGGCGCGCTCAACTTCGCGTCGTGGACGACCGGCGCGCCGCAGCAGCCGGGCATGTGGTTCCAGGTCGAGCTGCCGGAGGCGGCCACCATCACCGAGATCCAGTTCAACGCGGCGGGAAGTGGCTTCGCCGGCGGCGGCGGGACGGGCGCGCGAGGAGCGCGGCTGGCGCACCAGCGGCGGCGGGAGCCGGGAGCACCGCACCGCCGGCGCCGACCTGCCGCCAGCCGGCCCCTACCCGCGTGCATACAAAGTTGAAATCTCGACCAACGGTCGTCCTGGAAGACTGTCGCGGAGGGTCAGGGCACGCCCGGCGCGACGACGATCGCGTTTGCGCCGATCGAGGCGAAATTCATTCGGATTACGCAGACGGCCACGGCTGAAGATGGCGCCGTCTGGTCGATGCAGCGGCTCCGGCTCTACCGGCCGGGAACAGAGGAGGTGCGCGCTGAGCGCTGTTTTGGCATGCAGAATTTGAGGGTGTTTTGCATTGCAAACTCATGTTGCGCAATGCAAAGTGACGATTGACCCTTCTTAACGGACGTGTTACACCAGTCAGGCTCGTGTAACCCATTACATGTCGGGCTTTGCAAGTCGAGCGGTAATCTGCACCCTTTTGGGGAGGAGCTCCATGATCGTCAGATCGACTCGCAGTATGGTCTGCGCCTGTCTGGTCGCGCTGGTCGTCAGCGCGGTCCCAGCCGCGGCTCAGATCACGACCGGAAACGTCCTCGGTTCGTCAAAGACAGCACGGGCGGGGTGGTCCCCGGCGCGACTGTCGTCCTCATCAGCGAAGCGCGCGGCACCAAGTCAGTGCCCGCGGTGACCAACGCCACTGGCGACTACGTCTTCCCGAACGTCACGCCCGACACCTACACCGTTGAAGTGACGATGGACGGGTTCCGGACCGTCCGGCGCGACGGGCATCACGGTCAGCGGCGGCGACCGCGTCACGGTCCCGGCGCTGACGCTCGAACTCGGCGGCGCCGACCGAAACCGTCAACGTCACCGCCGAAGCGCCGCTGATTCAGGCGTCGAGCGGCGAGCGCTCCTTCGCCGTCTCGACCGCGCAGATCGAGAACCTGCCGATCAACCACGGCAACTTCACCGCCTGACGTCGTTCACGCCTGGCGTCAGCGCCGGCGGCGCGTCGGCCGGCGGCACCCGCCTCGGCGGCGGCGGCCAGAACAACATCATGATGGACGGCATCTCGGCCATGGACACCGGCAACAACGGCCAGATGCTCAACATGAACATCGAGTCGATTGCCGAGGTCAAGGTCCTGACCCAGGGCTACCAGGCCGAGTACGGCCGGTCGAGCGGCCTGCAGATCACGGCCGTCACCAAGAGCGGCACGAACCGCTTCCGCGGCTCGGCCTACGACGTCGATACCAACTCCGACTGGAACGCGAACAGCTGGGCTCAACGAGCAGAACGGCGATCCCAAGCCGATCGACCGAGTCGAAGACCTACGGCTACTCGATCGGCGGTCCGGTCGGCAAGCCCGGCGGCAACAACAAGCTGTTCTTCTTCTACACGCACGAGTACCGTGCCGACCAACGCGCCGATCAACAACGGCAACCCGATCCGCTTCCGCGTGCCGACCGCGCTCGAGCGCGCCGGCGATTTCTCGCAGACGCTCGACAACAACGGCGCGCTCGTTCAACTTCATCCAGGATCCGACGCTCAGCCGGCGCCTGCAGCGCGACCGACCACGACGGCGTGCTTCCGGGACGGCGGCGTCCTCGGCAAGATTCCGGCGAACCGGCTGTATCCAGCCTGGCCTCGCGATCCTCAACCGCTACCCGCTGCCGAACCGTCACGCAGGCGCCGGGAACCAACTACAACTACGAGATCGGCGGCCGGCGCGCCGCTCGTCGAGAACAGCTGACGCAGCAGCCGGCCGTCCGCCTCGACTACCAGCTGTCGTCGAAGCTGCGGGTCACCGGCAAGTACTCGCGGCCAGCGCGCGCGCGCGCTGACGACGCCCGGGCAGATCCAGGGCTTCACCGACGTGCTGACGCCGTATCCGTTCATCACGAACTACGCGCTTCACGGTCAACTACGCGCTGAACCCGACGACGTTCCTCGAAGGCACGTACGGGTTCATCCGCAACGAGCTGGCCGGCGGCAACGAGAGCGGCATCCTGGTGAACGAGTCGTCCAACCGGCTGACGCGATGCCGGACTTCCCGCTCCTCTATCCGGACGCCGGCGTCGTCCCGACGAGACTACTACGCGTACGAGGTCATGGAAGACACCAAGCCGCCCTTCTGGGACGGCACGCGGCTCAACCTGCCGCCGGTCTTCGGCTGGGGCAACCGCATCGGCGCGGCGCCGCCGAACCAGCGCTATCCCGGCTGGCTGAACATCAACCGGACGCAGGACGTCGCGATCAGCTTGACGAAGGTCGCCGGCCGCCACACGCTCAAGGGCGGCTTCTACAACAACCACAGCTTCAAGGCGCAGAACACCGGCGCCGGCGACGCAACCTGCTTCCAGGGCTTCGTGAACTTCGGCAACGACACGAACAACCCGCTCGACACGCACCTTCGGCTTCGCGAACGCCGCGACTGGGCGTCTTCCGCGCAGTACCTGCAGGCCTCGAAGTTCGTCGAAGGCAGCATGATCTACAACAACACCGAGTTCTACGTCCAGGACAACTGGAAGGTGAACAGCCGGCTGACGCTCGACTACGGGCATCCGCTTCACGCGCCAGCAGCCGCAGCACGACCAGTTCCAGCAGATGTCGAACTTCTTCCCCGACGAGTGGACGCCGGCGCAGGCGCCGGTCCTCTACCTCGCCGGCTGCAGCAACGGCGCCGTCGCCTGCTCGGGCAACACCCGGAACGCGATGAACCCGCTCACCGGGCAGATCCTGACGATTCCCGGCGTCGGCCAACACGCAGGCGGCCATCGGCACGCCCATCCCGAACTCGGCAACCCGCTCAACGGCATCCGCCAGGCGGGCGACGGCATCTCCAAGTACGGCTACACCTGGCCGACGCTCGTCTTCGGACCGCGCTTCGGTGCGGCGTACGACCTCAGCGGGGACCAGAGCTTCATCTTCCGCGGCGGCGTCGGTCTCTTCTACGACCGGCCGGACGGCAACACCGTCTTCTCGATCCCCGGCAACCCGCCGATCTCGACGTCGCAGGACCTGCGCAACGGCACGCTTCCAGACCTCGGCCAGGGCCTGAGCACGTTCGGCGGTCCCGGCGCTGCGTCACCTTCCAGTACGACGCCAAGGTGCCAGCCTCGTGGCAGTGGCAGGTCGGCGCCCAGATGACGCTCCCATGGGCGTCGTCGCTCGACGTCTCCTACGTCGGCAACCACGGCTACAACCGCCTCGGCGGCCTCCAGGGCGGCACGACGGTCAACCAGAACGCGGTTGACTTCGGCGCGGCGTACCTGCCGCAGAACCAGGACCCGACGCTCGGCACGAGCGCGACGCCTGGCGCGAACGCCTACGCCGACAACCTCCTGCGGCCGTTCCGTGGACTGAGCAGCATCACGCAGAACACGACGGAGTTCTACGACACCTATCACTCGATCCAGACCATCGTTCCAGCGCCGCTTCCAGAACGGCTTCTCGTTCGGCGTGAACTACACGCTGGGCCTCTCCTGGACCGGCAACACCGGCCTCCAGAAGCGCCTGCAGCACGCGCCGGACGGCACGATCTCCATCCGCGCGGACCAGGCGGAGTACGAGGAGCTGAACAAGGACCTCGAGCCTCCAGCGCCACGTCGCCAAGGTCAACGGCGTGTGGGACCTGCCGGACCTCGCACCAGCGGCAGCGGCGCCGGCAAGAAGGTCGTCGGCTACATCGTCAACGACTGGCAGCTCTCGGGCGTCTTGACGGCGAACTCCGGCCAACCAGTACGACCTGAGCTACAGCTACCAGAACAACGGCGCGCAACCGGAACCTCACCGGCTCGCCCGACTACGGCGCCAGGATCCTCTACATCGGCGATCCCGGATCCGGCTGCTCGAGCAACCAGTACGAGCAGTTCAACGCCGCCGCCGTGACCGGTCCGACGTTCAACAGCCTCGGTCTCGAGTCGGGCCGCAACATCATGGCCGGCTGCCCGGACAAGACCGTCGACCTCTCGGTGCTGCGCAGCATTCGGGTGGGCGGCAGCCGTCAGCTCCAGTTCCGTCTGGACGTGTTCAACGCGTTCAACGTCGCGATTATCAACGCGCGGCAGACGCAGCTGCAGCTACAACAACCCGGTCGACAAGACCATCCTGAACGCGCAGTACAACGCGGATGGCTCGCTCAACCAAGCGCGCTTGACGCCGCGGACCGCGGGTTTCGGTGCGGCTACGGGCGCGCAGACGATGCGGAACCTGCAATTGAGCTTCCGCTTCCAGTTCTAAGCGCGGATCGAACGCGGATCACGTCTCGACGGACGCGGATTACATCTCGACGGGACGCGGATCACGCGGATGGACACGAGGGGCGGGTGGGGCTTGACCCCACCCGCCCTTTCGCTTGTCAGGAGGCTGTTCGAGACCAGGTCGCGACGAGGAGGATGACCGTGAGGTCGAGAAACACGAAAGCGGGCGACGGTGGCGCCTGATTGGCGCCGTCGCTCACTCGTCGCCGGTGTCTGCAGCCGGCGCGCGCGCACAAAAGCTGACGCCCGCGGAGGCGGCCACCAGGCTGTCTGGGACGTGGGTGCTCAATCGGGAGCTGACGTCAGGGTTCAGCGCGCCAGGGCGGCGCGGAGGAGGGCGCGGCGGGGGCCCGCAGATGTCGGTGGCCCCGGGTTCGCGCAACGCGGCGGGGGCGGAGGGGGCGGTACGGCTCCAAACGATGCCAGCGACCTCAGCGCCGCCGAGCTCGCGGCGATGGCGGCGATGCGGGAACTGCAGCAGCTGGCTGCGGTCATCACCATCAAGGCGACGCCGGAACAGATTGTGTTCGAAGATGCGCGCGGTCAGCGCTCGTATGCGCTCGACGGAAAGACCGTCAAGATCACCGTCGCGGGTGCAGAGGTCAGCACCAAGTCACGATGGGACAAGGCGGTCCTCAAGCAGGAGTTCTCGACCGCCCAGAGCAAGCTCACGCAGACCTGGGACGTCGACGAGAACGGACGGCTCGTCCTCGTCGCCAAGGTCGAGAGCCTGAAGCTGATTACGCCGGACCAGAAGGCCGTATTCGACCGAAAACAGCCTTGAACCTCTTGAACCACCTGAACCCTTTGAACCTCCGGTTTTGAGTCTCCTGAACCCGATGATTCCCTGATATATGATGACCGTTCGAATTACTGCGTTTGGAGGGTAGCTCTGGTGAAACGCATCGGGATGGGGATTGTCGGGGCCGGCTTTGTCGGCCCGCATCACATAGACGCGGTCAGGCGGCTGGGCTTTGTCGACGTGGTGGCCATCGCGGGCAGCAGCGACGCGTCGGCGAAGGCCAAGGCGGAGGCCCTCGGCGTGCCGAAGGCCTACGGCAGCTACGAAGCGCTGCTCGCCGACCCGGCCATAGAGGTCGTCCACAACGCCACACCCAACTACCTCCACTATCCTGTCAACGCCGCTGCGATCGCCAAGGGCAAGCACGTCGTCTCCGACAAGCCGCTGGCGATGACCGCCGCCGAGGCCAAGAAGCTCCTCGATCAGGCGACGAAGGCCGGCATCGTGCATGCCGTCACCTTCAATTATCGCGGCAACCCGCTCGTCCAGCAGGCGCGTCATGCGATTGCGCGCGGCGACATCGGCAAGCCGCACTTCCTCGTCGGGCACTACCTGCAGGACTGGCTGCTCAAGGACACCGACTACTCCTGGCGGCTCGAGCCCGACAAGGGCGGCGCTTCGTCTGCGCTCGGCGACATCGGCTCGCACTGGTGCGATCTCGCGCAGCACATCAGCGGTCTCAGGATCACCGAAGTGCTCGGCGACATCACGACGGTGATTCCGAAGCGGAAGAAGCCGAAGGGATCGCGCGAGGCTTTTGCCGCGGCGGGCGCCAGCGATCAACTGGAAAGCGTCGACATCAAGGTCGAAGACCTCGCGTCGGTGATGCTGCGTTTCGACAACGGCGCGCGCGGCAGCTTCTCGGTCGGCCAGGTCTGTGCCGGTCACAAGAACGACCTGATCCTGGAAATCTGCGGCGCCAAGGCCTCGCTGCGGTGGCGCCAGGAGCACCAGAACGAGCTGTGGATTGGCCACCGCGACAAGGCGAACGAGATCCTGCAGAAGGATCCCGGACTCATCGATGCGGAAGTCCGCGGCTACGCGCACCTGCCGGGCGGACACCAGGAATCGTGGGCGGACGCGTTCTGCAACCTGATGCGCGACATCTATCAGTTCATCGCCGCCGGGCGAAAGCCCAGCGAGGCGCACCCGCCCGCGTTCGCCACCTTCGAGGATGGCTACCGCGCCAACTGCATTGTCGAAGCGATCCTCGACAGCGCGAAAAAGGGCAGCGTCTGGACGAAGGTGAATTACTAGCCGCAGATTCAGCACTCAGCTGTCAGCAAGAGCGGTCGGATCCCGGTGAACGACTGAGTCAGGAGCTTGACACGAGCTGAATGCTGAGACCGGACAGCGAAAGCTGAAGCTCATGGCGATCAAACCGTTCGAACCGAAGTTCATGAAAGTCGGCGTGCTGACGGCGGCGCTGCAGGAGTTGACGCCGCGCGAGGTGCGCGATCCAGACCCCGATCGCGCCATCGAGGAGTGGCTCGACTTTGCGCGTGAGTTGGGCGCGAGCTACATCCAGTTATCGTCGGCGCTGCACCCGACCGAAACCGATGTGCCGCCGGAGGCGATGCTGGATCCGGTGGCGAACACGCTCGACCTGCGAAAGCCTTTCGACAAGGAGCGCGCGCGGCGCGTCGAGGCGGCGTTGAAGTCGAGCGGCGTCGGCATCTCCGACGTCGGCTACTTCGACAACCTGCTGCACCACGACCCGGCGATCCGCAAGAAGAAGCACGACTTCATGCTGCGCGCGTTCGACGCGGCGGTGCTGCTCGGCGTCAACGCCGTCTGCGGGTTCGTCGGGCGCAACCAGCAGCACAGCATGGACGAGAACCTCGTCGACTTCGAGCAGCAGTTCATTCCGCTGCTGAAGGCGGCCAAGGAACGCGGACTCACCTATCGCGTCGAGCAGTGCCCGATGCCGGGCTGGACGACCGGCGACAACTGGCACAACAACATCGCCTACACGCCGGGTGCCTGGATCGCGCTGCACAAGATTTGCGAGAAGCACGGCGTCGGCGACAGTTCCGCATCCACTACGACCCATCACACGCGATCCTGATGGGTCAGGACACGCGGTCGATCTTTCAGTACCTGAAGGACACCGGTTACAACTTCCTGATCGGCGGCTTCCACGTCAAAGGGCAGGTCACCGATTCGAAGGGCGTCTCGGCGTGGGGCTACGGCGGGCAGACGATGGAGCGCGGCGACTGGATCGGCGGGAAGCCGTCAGCGAACCCCGTCGATCAGCTGAACGCCTGGAAGAAGCAGGTGGTGCTCGCCGAGCACGAGCTGCCCGGCACCGCGCGTCACGATCCGCTGGCGTACCTGCAGAACCGGACAGTCGACTGGCTGGATCACCAGCTCGCGGCGCGCGAGCTGCTGACAGCTCGACGTCGCCAACACGCACCTCGTCGTCGAGCACGAGTATCCGAAAGCGCGTATTCAGGACAAGGCGCGGGTCAAGCCGATCCTGCAGGGCTCGATCGACTTCGTCCGTCACATCGATGAGGCCGCCGGATCGATGTTCGCGCTGCACGAAGTGCTGGCGGCCCAGGGGATTCCCGTCCAGGGAGTGGGCCGGCAGGCGTATCGGACGTAGACAGGCTCAGGCTCAAGGCTTCAGGGGTTCAAGCAGGTTCATCGAGGTTCAGTCTCGAGAGTCTTGCCTGAACCTCTTGAACCCTGAACCTCTTGAGCCTATTTAGCCGCGAAGCAGTAAATCAGTCCGTCCCCGCCTGTGCCTCTGAGGTTGTCCTGGCTGCAGCCCTTGGTCGCGTGCGCCGAGTTCCAGGAGTTCGGGTTCGCCCCACCGCCCTGCTTGTCGTGATGCCCGGCCTGGGCGCTGCCTTCGGCGCTACTCGTCCAGTTGTTGCAGGTCAGGTTGTCGCCGGCAAGTGTCCCGTCCAGGTTCGAGCCGGTCAGGATGTCGTGACGGTTGGGCGTGTCGCCGCGCCCGTTGACGACCTCGCCCTTCTCGGTGAGCGAGTTCTCCTTGCCCAGTTTGTTGCTGTCGCTATGCAGGTCGGCGACGCTCGTGGCCACGACGACGCCCTTGGCGTTCTGCCAGGGGCCCGCGCCGATGCGGTCCTTGGCATTGACGGGCTTGGCGCCGCCGGCGCTCAAGTAGGCGCGCCAGGTCCGATTGCCCGCGCCTGCCGCCTGCGCGAGCTGCTGGCAGTGCTTGTCCGCGCCTTCGATGCCGCCGAAGTCCGCCCCTTTTCCCGAGCCGACGCTCGTGATGAAGAAGCCGAGCTCGTTGGGCTTCTGCTGCGCGCCGACCACGCACACGCCGACCATCGCCATCGGGATCGCAAATCGAAACGCCCACGCCTTGTTCATCGAATGCCTCCTGATCGGATCCTTGGCAATCCGCGCCACGCCTGTCAAGCGCCGGGGACACTCCAAGCCGTGTTACTGTGCCAACCGAGGGGCTGCAACCGCTGGAAAGTGCCAGGCACCTCGGGACGGTGTATGCTCTGCGGGCACCGCTCAGGAGCCTCTAACACATGAAGACTCGCGCGTTTCGTAGTGCGTCACTGCTGATCGTCGTCCTGGTCGCGAGCCTCGCGCCACTCTCCGCCCAACCGGCGGCTTCCAGGAAAGACAACTGGGTGCCGACGTGGGCGACCTCGCAGCAGCTCGTCCGAGTGTTGCCACAGGGACGCGGAGGGGCACCGGCACCAGCCGCGACGAGCCCGACACCGCAGCCTTCCGCGCAACCGACTGCGACGCCGACCGCTCAGCCGACGACGCCCACGCCGACGACTCCAACCCCGGCGACTCCGACGCCGTCGGTACCGACACCATCAGCGGCTGCACAAACCCCGGCGCCGGCTCCTTTACCGCCGGTGCAGACGTTCACCAATCAGACGGTTCGGATGATCCTCCGCTCGAGCATCGGCGGACGTCGGGCACGGGTGAAGCTGGCCAACGCGTTCAACGGCACAGCGGTCGAGATTGGCGCGGCCCACATTGCGTCACGAGACAAGGACTCTGGCATCGTCGCTGGCTCGGATCGCGCCCTGACCTTCGGCGGTCGCCAGACGATCACGATGGCGCCGGGGATGGTCGTCGTCAGCGATCCAGTCGACCTGGCGATCGCTCCGCTCAGTGATGTCGCCGTCAGCCTCTATTTCCCGAAAGACACAGGCGCGCCGACCACGCACGCGAACGGACTGCGTCCGACCTACATCTCGCGCGAGGGAGACTTTTCGGCGAGCCCGACCATCCCGGATGCCACGACGCGGATGTCGTACTACTGGCTGGCGGCCGTCGAAGTGGACGCGCCGGCCGGCACGCCGCTCATCGTCGCTTTTGGCGACTCAATCACCGACGGCTCGCGCTCGACGCCAGATACACACAACACGTGGCCGGCAATTCTGGCGACCCGCCTGGCCGCGGACAAAGCCACGGCCCACATGGCGATCGTCAATCAGGGCATCGGCGGAAACCGGGTGCTGACCGACGGCGCCAACTTCGCCGGCGTCAACGCGCTCGCGCGGCTCGACCGCGACGTCCTCAGCCAGCCTGGCGTGCAGTGGCTGATGATGCTCGAGGGCATCAACGACATCGGCAACAGCACGGCGCAGGCCAACAACCCCAATCCGCTCACGGCCGAGGAACTCATCTGGGGACTCCGGCAGGTCGTCGAACGGGCGCACCAGCGCGGCATCAAGGTGATCGGGTGCACGATCCTGCCGTACGAAGGCGCGGGATATTTCCGCGAGGCCGGAGAGACGATTCGTCAGGCGGTCAACGAGTGGATCCGCACGTCAGGCGTGTACGATGCAGTCGTCGACTTCGACAAGGCGACACGCGATCCCGCAAATCCGCGCCGGCTGCGCCCCGAGTTCGATCCGGGTGATCACCTGCATCCCAATGATGCTGGTTACCGGGCGATGGCCGAGGCGGTGGACTTGAGGATCTTCAATCCGAAGGCAAAGGCGCCGGCGGGCTGGAAGCCGTAGTTCGGGATTCGGGCGAACTCCGACGCTAGAGCCTATCTCATGAATCGCCTGGGCAGTTTGAGCAGTGCGAGCGAGCGCCGCGAGCGAGCCACGCGACCGGAGCGCGCCGGCGAAGCGGCGCGCGAGAGAGCGTGTCGGGGAGTCCGAGGGGCAACGCCCCTCGGGAAAGACTCAGTGCGACTCCCTCAGCACCGTCGACCCTCGACACCCGACCAGGAAATCGAGGTCGGCGCCGGTGTTCGCCTGCTGCACGTGCTTCACGTACAAACCCTGATAGCCACCCTTCATCGACGGCTCAGGCGCTCTCCAGGCCGCGCGCCGCTTCGCCAACTCGTCGGCTGAGACATCGACGGTGAGCCGGCGCGCCGGCACGTCGAGCTCGATCATGTCGCCGTTCTGCACGAGCGCGAGTGGGCCGCCGACAGCGGCCTCCGGGCAGACGTGGAGGACGACGGTGCCGTAGGCGGTGCCGCTCATGCGCGCGTCGGAGATGCGGACCATGTCCGTCACGCCGGTTTCGAGGACCTTTGGCGGCAACCCCATGTTCCCCACTTCGGCCATACCGGGGTAACCCTTGGGTCCGCAGTTCTTGAGCACCAGGACGCACGACGCGTCGACATCGAGCTTGGGATCCCCGATCCGCGCGTGGTAGTCCTCGATGGTCTCGAACACCACGGCGCGACCGCGGTGCTTCAGCAGGTGCGGTGACGCGGCCGACGGCTTCAGAACGGCGCCATCGGGCGCCAGGTTGCCGGTCAGGACGGCGATTCCACCGCTTTCGACGAGCGGCTTGTCGAACGGCCTGATCACGTCGGCGTTGTAGTTCGGCGCGTTCTGGCAGTTCTCCCAGATGCTCTTCCCGTTGACGGTGACGGCGTCCTTGTTGAGCAGTCCCTTCTCGCCGAGCGCGCGGACGATCGCCGGCAGCCCGCCGGCATAGTAGAAGTCTTCCATCAGGTACTTGCCGGACGGCATCAGGTTGAGCAGCGTCGGCACGTCGCGCCCGAGCTTGTCCCAATCTTCCAGGGAAACCTTGACACCGACCCGTCCGGCCATCGCCAGGTGATGGATCACGGCGTTGGTCGATCCGCCGACGGCGCCGTTGATGCGGATCGCGTTCTCGAACGCCTCACGCTTGAGGACCTTGGACACTTTGAGATCCTCGTGGACCATTTCGACGATGCGGCGTCCGGTGAGCTGGGCCATGACCAGGCGGCGGGAATCCGGCGCGGGAATCGCGGCGTTGTGAGGCAGGCTCATGCCAAGCGCCTCGGTCATCGCCGCCATCGTCGACGCGGTGCCCATGACATTGCAGACGCCGGTCGAGCGGCTCATGCCCGTCTGCGCGTCCATGAAGCTCTCGAGTGTCATGCGGCCGGCGCGCATCTCCTCGCTGAACCGCCAGACGTCCGTGCCAGACCCGATGTCCTGCCCGCAGAACTTTCCGTTGAGCATCGCGCCGCCCGACAGCGCGATCGACGGCAGATCGACGCTCGCCGCGCCCATCAGAAGCGCGGGCGTCGTCTTGTCGCAACCAATGAGCAGGACGACGCCGTCGATCGGGTTGGCGCGGATCGATTCCTCGACGTCCATGCTGATCAGGTTGCGGAAGAGCATGGCGGTCGGACGAAGATTCGTCTCGCCGCTCGACATCACCGGGAACTCGACCGGGAACCCGCCCATCTCCCACACGCCGCGCTTGACGTGGTCGGCGAGCTGCCGGAAATGTGCGTTGCAGGGTGTCAGCTCCGACCAGGTGTTGCAGATCCCGATGATCGGCCGGCCGTCGAAGAGGTCCTGAGGATACCCGCGCATCCAGCTGCGATGGATGAACCCGTCCTTGTCGGTGCGCTCGAACCATCCAGCGGATCTGAACGCGCGCTTCTTGTCGTCCTTCATTGAGTGTCTCGCTCCACGGTATAGGGCCCTACGCCATCAATCCGACACTAGAGCCACAGATTACACGGACAACACGGATCGGGTTTGTGAGATAGCCTCAGTCTAGAAGCTATCTCATAAGAACTGCAGTGCTTCGTGCTATCCGTGGCAGCTAGTGGCACATGCTACTAGAGGCTGTCCTCGGCGCACTCCGCGGTGAAAGGCTTTTGGCGCTGCAACGGCGTCATGTATGGCCAGGCTAGAGTCCAAAGAGCCGCGCCGCGTTGGCTTTCAGCACGAGCGGCCGAACCTCGTCACGAATATCAATCTTGTCGAAGTCCGCGAGCCAGCGATCCGGAGTGATCCACGGGTAGTCGGATCCGAACAGGACCTTGTGCTTGAGCAGGGTGTTCGCGTACTGCACGAGCGTTGGCGAAAAGTACTTCGGCGACCAGCCTGACAAGTCGATATAGACCTGCGGCTTGTGCATGCAGACCGAAATCGCTTCGTCCTGCCACGGAAACGACGGGTGCGCCAGGATGATCGGCATGTCCGGAAAGTCGACGGCGACGTCATCGACGTGCATCGGGTTGCCGTACTTCAAGCGAACACCGCCGCCCCCAGGCATGCCGGTGCCGATGCCGCTGTGGCCGGTGTGAAAGAGCACCGGCAACCTGGCCTCGGCGAATATTTCGTAGACCGGGTAGGCCAGGCGGTCGTTGGGAAAGAACTGCTGAAGCGGCGGGTGCAACTTGAGGCCGCGGACGGCGCCGGTCGCGACAAGCCGTCTGGCTTCAGCCACGGCGGCTTCGCCACGGGTCGGATCGACGCTGACGAATGGAATCGCGATGTCGGCATTCGCGGCCGCAAACGCGAGAATGTCGTCATTCGTCACGTGCGGACGGCCGGTCAACCGCTCGTCGACGGTGAAGACGACGCAGGCCATCTTCCGGGAACGGTAGTAGTCCGCCAGAGCCTGGGCGCCCTGAGCGGCCACGCCCTTTCCAAAGTATTTCCGCGCCGCCTCGTCGGTGTCGGTCGGCTGCGCGTCGTGCTCGAGGTGCACGTGCACGTCTATCGCGACGAGTTCATCGACGTTCATGCGAAGGCTCACCCTTGAGAACAGTGATGACGTGTGGCGGCGGCACGCTGGCGTAGAGCGCCTCCACGAGCGAGCTGCGCCGATCGAGGATTGCGCGCTGGTTGAGCGACCCCTTGTCGGTGATCTCGCCGGCATCGAGCGACGGCGGCTCGACGAGGATGATCGCCCGTTCGAGTCTCGTGGCGCTTCCGGTCGCGCCCGACGCGAAACTGGAGAGAAGCGCGCGCAGGCACTCTCCGACTCGGACATCCGCGAGGACGGCAGATGCGTGAGTCCCCTGCGGGAGATCCGGGCATAAGGTCCGGCAGGCGTCGACGTCAGGCACGATCAGCATTCCGACATGATCGCGGTCGTGTCCGGCGATCACCGCATCGCGAACGTATGGCGCGAAATGCGCGAGGATGCGCGCGCGTAGAGGGCCGACGCTGACCCACGTGCCGGTGGAGAGCTTGAAGTCTTCTTTGATGCGTCCATCGAAGACGAGGCCTCTCGAAAAGTCGCGGATATCTGCCGGACGCACCGCGTCGCCCATGCAGTAGAAGCCCTCTTCGTCGAAGGCCTCGCGGGTCAACGCTTCCTGACGCCAGTAGCCGGGCATGACGTTCGGTCCGCGGACCCGCAGTTCGAGCTTGTCGCCAGAGGGCGCGAGCTTGGCCACGACGCCCGGCACCGGGAGGCCGACGGCTGACGACAGCTCGTCCGCCCATGGGCGACAGACGGCCATTGGCGCCGTCTCCGTCGCGCCGAGCCCGGTGACCAGGACGAGCCGCTCGCCACAGGCCTCCACGGCGATCTGCTGGAGCTCGTCGGCGACGTGCTGCGACAGGCCGGCCGCCGCATAGAACAGAACCTGCACGCGAGCGAAGAACTTCGAGGCAAGCGCCCGGTCCCGGCGAAACGCGCGGACCAATTCCTCGTAGCCCTTCGGCACATTCAAGTAGATCGTCGGCGCGACGTCGCGCAGGTTTCGCACGCTTTCGTCGAAGCCACCTGCCATCGGCCGCCCTTCATCGAGATAGAGCGATCCGCCGTTGTAGACCACGATGCCGATGTTGTGGTTGCCGCCAAACGTGTGATGCCACGGCAGCCAGTCGACGAGCACCGGCGGTTCGTCGCCCAGGCATGGCAGCGTCTGAAGGATCGCCTGCTGGTTGCTGCAGAGCATGCGGTGCGTGTTGATGACGCCTTTGGGCGTCCCGGTCGATCCAGACGTAAACAGAATCTTCGCGATGTCGTCCGGGGCGATTGCGGCGTGCCGACGATCGACCTCGCTCGTCGGCACGGTCGAGAGCAGCTCCTCGAACGATCGCATCGGCCAGCGAGACCTGCCGCCGGCGCTCGAGAGCCCATGCGCGACCTCGACGTCCTTCGCATCCGGCGAGAGGGCAGCCGAGAGGGCCGGCGCGAATCGCGCCGGATCGGCGACGAACACCAGTCCGGGTGAGAGCAGCGTGAAGACGTGCTTGAGCGCGCTGAAGTCGGTCGAGACGAGCGAATAGGCCGGCGAGATCGGCGCAAATGGCACGCCCACGTGCTGCGCCGCGAGCGCCAGGAGCAGGTGTTCGACGCTGTTGCCCGAGAGAATCGCCAGCGGACGGTCGGCCGACAGCTGGCGATCGAGTAGCGCCTGGCCGAGACAGCGGACTTTCTCGAGCGCTTCGCCGTAAGAGAGGCGCTCGAAGGAGCCGTTCAACCTCCAGGCAAGCAGCGTCCGATCCGGCGCGTGACTCGCCCAATGCACCAGGCGATCCGTGAGGACGCTCGGGTAGTCTCCGAGCGTTTGCGTGGCGCGGAGAATCACCGTGCCGTCGCCACGATGTTCGATCGTCGGCGACAAATCGCCAAGCCGCACGTGTCGCCACGGGCTGGCGCCGCTCATCACGCCCACCATGCCCTCGGGGTCAGGTCTTGTATTTCAACATTCGGCTGCCACTGCGGCCCCACCCGAGTGTTGAAATACAAGACCTGACCCCATAATGGGGCGCCTATGTCACAACACCAGACCGTCGATGTCGGCCAGCTGCTCGACGAAGGCCATTGGGGCAACCGGCAGAAGCTGTTCGTACTGCTGACGGCGCTGACGATTGTCTTCGACGGCGTCGACAACCAGCTGCTGGGCATCGCCGTCCCGGCGATGATGCGTGACTGGGCCGTGCCGCGCGGCGCCTTCAGAGCGATTGTCGCGAGCGGCATGGTCGGCATGATGCTCGGCGGAGCGCTGGCCGGCGTCGTCGGCGATCGCATGGGCCGGCGCGTCGCGCTCATCGGCAGCGTCCTCATCTTCGGCGTCCTGACGGCCGCCGCCGCGCTCGTCGATAGCCTCTGGGCCCTCGGCGTCCTGCGGTTCCTTGCCGGCCTCGGCCTCGGCGGGGCGATGCCCAACGCAGCCGCGCTCGCGTCCGAGTACGTCCCACGCCGGCACCGGCCATTCGCCATCACGTTGACCATCGTCTGCGTCCCGCTCGGCGGCACGCTCGCCGCGCTCGTCGCCGGATACGTCATGCCGGTGTTCGGCTGGCGCACCCTCTTTGCCCTCGGCGGCGCATTGCCGCTTCTGGCCGTCGTCGTACTCCTTCGTTTCCTGCCGGAGTCTCCAAGGTTTCTCGCCCGGCACCCGGAACGCTGGCCAGAGCTCGAACAACTCCTCCGCCAGATCGGCCATACCGTAACAGCCGGCAGCCGATTCGTCGATCTCGGTGAAAAGTCGGCGCCGCGCGCATCGGTTGGCGCCCTCTTCACTCGCGACTTCCGCCGCGACACCACAGCGCTCTGGGGCGCCATGTTCGCCTGCATGCTCGCTGTCTACACCGCGTTCAACTGGGTGCCGACGATGCTGGCCGGCGCCGGCCTTGGGCTGTCAGTCGCCAGCAACGGCATCGCCGCGTTCAATCTCGGCGGTGTCGCTGGCGCGATCTGCGGCGGCCTCATCATCGCGCGCATCGGCTCGCGGCCGACGATGCTCTCAATCGCTGCTGGGGCGGTCTGTGGTGCCGTGACGCTCGCCCTGATGCCCATCACCGCCAGTTCGAACGCAGTCCCGATCATTGCCATGCTGGGCGTCACCGGCGCCTGCATCAACGCCCTGCAGACCACGCTCTACGCGCTGGCCGCGCACGTGTATCCAACCACGGTGCGCGCCACGGGCGTCGGGACCGCCGTCGCCTTCGGCCGGATCGGCGGCGTCATGAGCTCGTACGCCGGCGAGTGGGCCCTCGGAGCCGGAGGCACGAGCGCGTTCTTCGCGCTCATGGCTGGTTCAATGGCCGTCGTCTTTCTCTGCCTGACGCTCGTCGGTCGGCACGTGCCGCGGCCTGAACGCTAGCGCGATCTCCGTGATCGCCAGCTCCGACAAACCAAATGCCTGTTCACCGCAAGGACTCCGAGTTCGCAGAGGCTATTCAGCTCAGCGTGCTCTGCGTCCTCCGCGGTAGGACGCTTTGAGGCTGAACTCACCCCCAGACCTCGCGCGCCGTTTCCACAATCAGCGACAACTTGGCGATCTCATCCTCGATCGTCAACGCGTTGCCTTCGACGGTCGACGAGAACCCGCACTGCGGACTCAGGCACAGCTGTTCGAGCGGCACGAACTTCGATGCTTCATCGATCCGGCGCTTGAGGTCGTCTTTCCGTTCGAGGGCGCCCTTCTTCGTCGTGACCAGGCCCAGGACCACGAATTTGCCGGGCGGAACGAATCGGAGCGGTTCAAACCCTCCCGACCGCGTGTCGTCGTACTCGAGGAAGAACCCATCGACGTTCAACTGGTTGAAGAGCGCTTCGGCGACGTGCTCGTAGCTGCCCGTCGCCACCCACGACGACTTGAAGTTTCCCCGGCACATGTGTGTGCACACGCGCATCCCCGCGGGCTTTTTTGAGAGCGCCGCGTTGATGTGCCGAATGTAGGTGACGTGTTGATGCTCGCCGTCGCCGCCGAGCCCGGTGATATAGGCTCGCTGCGACGGATCGTTGAGATAGGCAAGGCTGGTGTCGTCGAGTTGCAGATAGGTACACCCCAGCGCTCCCAGCGCCTCGATCTGGTCGGCGTAGACCTGCTCCAGATCGCGCCAGAACTCTTCGAGGTCGGGGTAAACCGCCGGATCGATCGCGGCGCGCCCGCCGCGGTAGTGCACCATGCTCGGTGATGGGATCGTGAGTTTTGGCGTCGCTCGCGCGACCGAGCGAAGGAACGTGAAATCCTCCGCGAAAATGCACTTTTCCAGCTTGAGCTTCCCCGTCACCCGCATCGCCGCCGGCGTGAACTCGATGTCGCCCTTTTCGTTGTGGAACTGGACCTTCAGGTTGTCCTGGGCTTTGGTGATCCCGCCAATCTGATAGATGAAGTCCATGTGCCACGAGGCGCGCCGGTACTCGCCATCAGTGACACCCTGCAGGCCGACATCTTCCTGCATCCGGACGACGGCGCGGACGGCCGCATCCTCTATGTCGCGCCGGGCCTGGGCGGTAATCTGGCCGCGCGCGTAGTCGTCGCGGGCTTTCAGGACCTCGGGAGTCCTGAGCAGGCTGCCGACGTGATCGGCCCGAAAAGGCGGAAGGCTGTGCATGCAGAAATGTCTCGGTCAGCGAATCAGGCTTCAAGATTCAATCACAACTGTGCGGCAACTGCGTCGACATTTCGAGGTCTTGCATGCAGAGTGGTGCCGTGGTACGGTTCCCAGTCACAGAAGAGGCCTCCCTTGAATCATCGCGGCGTCAGCCTCGAATCCCAGACTCTTCGCGCGCTCCTCGAGATGCGCGAGCTCATCCTTCGTGGTGCATTCCGGCCCGGCGAGCGGCTGCGCGAAGTGCCGCTGGCGGCGCGCCTGAACGTCTCGCGTACGCCCCTGCGCCTGGTGCTCGACAGGCTGGCTCAGGAAGGCCTGCTGAAGGCGCGGAAGACGGGCGGATTTGTCGCGAGCGAGTTCACGGTCGAGGACATCCGCGACGCGATCGAGATTCGCGGCGTGCTCGAAGGCGCCGCAGCGCGCCTGGCGGCCGAACGGCCGAAGGACCCGGAAGACGTTGCCGAGCTGCGCCGCTGCGTGGCAGCACTCGACGCGCTGGTCCGCCAGACGCCTAACAACATCGAGTTTTTTGCTACCTACATCGACCTCAACGGGCAGTTTCACGCGCACATCCTCGAGATGGCGAAGAGCGCTATGCTCAGTCGCTCCATGGAACACGTGTTGACGCTGCCCTTTGCCTCTCCCAACGCCTTCTTCCTTGCCGAGACGGAGACGGAGGAGGGCCGTGAGACGATCGTGCTCTCGCAGGCGCATCACCGGGCGATCGCCAACGCGATCATCGACGGAGAGGGTGCTCGCGCCGAGGCACTGGCACGGGAGCATTCGCGCCTCGCTCGCACGAACCTCGAAGCGTCGCTCAAGGAACGCACCCTCACGCGCATTCCCGGTGCATCGCTCATCAAGTTTCCGGAGGCTATCTGACATGACCCGCTTCATTTTTCAGGCCTCGCAAAGAAAGTTTCCGGGCCTGGCCAGGCCAGCATCCCCGCGTGACAGTCGCCGTGGCGTTACTGGCGGTCTGGGGGGCCGGCGTCACGCTCGGCTCGCAACGGTCGGCATCGAGCCGCTCCGCCGCGGCGATGACGACCGCCGCCAACCGGTGGCTGGAAGCCCTGACGCCCGAGCAGCGTCAGCAGGCGACCTTCCCGAACGATACCGAGGAGAAGGTCCGCTGGAACTTCATCCCGACCAACATGTTCCCGCGAAAGGGCGTGCCGTGGAAGGAGATGAGCGAGCCGCAGCGCAAGCTCGCGCATGAACTTCTCAAAGCCGGCCTCAGCCAGAAGGGCTACGTGACGGCCACGTCGATCATGGAGCTCGAGACCATCCTGCATGCGATCGAGAACTCGGATGGCAAGAAGGGCGCGAACGTCCGCGACCCCGAGCTCTACTTCTTCACGATCTTCGGCGCGCCCTCAGCCAAGAGCACCTGGGGCTGGCGGGTCGAGGGCCATCACGTCTCGTTGCATTTCACGATCGCCAACGACACGGCGGTCGCCAACACGCCGGCATTCTTCGGCACCAATCCGGCCGAAGTGCGCGTCGACGGGCCGAAGAAGGGCCTGCGCATCCTCGGCTCGATGGAAGACGCGGCGCGCGCGTTGATGGCATCGTTCGACGACGCGCAGCGCGCCACGGCGGTCTACGACAAGGTGGCGCCGACCGACATCCTGACGAAGAACAGCCCGACGTTCGAAGCGTTCCCGTCTACCGGTGTGACGGCCGCCAATCTCAAGCCGGCGCAAAAAGATCTGCTGATGAAGCTCATCGAGAGCTACACCGTGCAGATGGCCGACGACGTCGCCGCAGACCGGCTGGCCAAAATCCGACAGGCCGGCGTCGAGAAGGTCACGTTCGCGTGGGCCGGCGAAACCGAGGTCGGCAAGAAGCACTACTACCGCATCCAGGGCCCGACGTTCCTGGTCGAATACGACAATACGCAGAACGACGGCAACCACGTGCACTCGGTGTGGCGCGATTTCACCGGCGACTTCGGCCGCGATCTGCTGCGCGAGCACGTCAAGGGTGTGCCGCATTAACGGGGTCAGACAGTCTTCCCCCGTCAACACCTACGGGCCCCCAGCCGTATTGAGGTGATATGTCCTCGTCGATCAGACTCGGTCTCGCGGCGTTCCTGCTCGTGTTCAGCATGGCGGCGATGCCGGGTGTCCAAGCCACGCAGAATCCCCCTCCGCCACAGCCCCCGCCGGCGACTCCTCCGCCAGGCACGGCACCCGTTCAACCGACTGGTGGATCGGCCCAGGAGGGCCAGGGCCGCGGACGCGGCGGACGCGGCAACCCTGCTGCCGGGCTGGTCGCACAGGTCCTGTGCGGCGTGTCACGGGCCGACGCTGCAAGGCGGCTCCGCCACGAGCCTGATGGACGAGGACTGGAAGTTCGGCGGCGACGACGTGAGCATTGCCGCGAGCATCCGCGACGGGCGGCCGGGCACGGCGATGGCGCCATTCAAAGACCTGATCACCGAGGAGCAGATTCGCCAACTCGTCTTCTACATTCGCGATCAGGCCGGCCAGCTCAAAGGAAAACCGGAGACCAAAGTCGATCCAGAGGGCGCGATCATCAAGACCGAGAAGCAGACGGTCAAACTCGAGGTCGTTGCCAGGGATCTGGAAACGCCGTGGGGCATGGCGTTCCTGCCCGATGGCCGTCTTCTCGTCACCGAGCGGCCAGGCCGGCTTCGCATCGTCGATAAAGGCAAGGTACTGCCGCCCGTGACAGGGACACCGACGGTCTGGGTACGGCAGGACGGAGGCCTCTTCGACGTCGAGGTCCATCCCGACTACGCGCGCAACGGCTGGATCTATCTGTCGTTTTCCGAGGTGCTGCCTGGTTACAAAGCGCCCGACCCGGATCCGGCGGCGGCTCCCGCGCCACAACAAGGTGGTCGAGGCGGACCGCCGAGCCCGCCGTCGATGACGGTGATCGTCCGCGGGAAGATTAAGGACAACGCGTGGGTCGACGAGCAGGTCCTCTTCCGAGGAGCGGCGGAACTCTATTCACCCGCGAACTTCCACTACGGCTCGCGCTTCATCTTTGATCGACAGGGTCACCTTTTTTACTCCATCGGCGACAAGGGCAAGCCCGAGAGCGCCCAGGATCTGTCATCGCCACTCGGCAAGGTCCACCGCATCAACGACGATGGTTCTATCCCCAAGGACAATCCATTTGTCGGCAAGCCCGGCGCCGTCGGTTCGATCTGGAGTTACGGGCATCGCAATCCTCAGGGGTTCGCATTCGATCCGCTCACCAACAAACTATGGGAGACCGAGCACGGCCCGACGGGCGGCGATGAACTGAACCTGATCGAGCCGGGGAAAAACTACGGCTGGGCGGTCGTCTCGTACGGCATGCAGCCTGGGATCACGAAATCCGAGCAGGCGGGGATGGAGTCGCCCAAGGCGTACTGGACGCCAACATTGGCGCCGGCCGGCATCGTGTTCTACGACGGCAACCGCTACCCGGGCTGGAAGAACAGCTTGTTCGTGAGCAGCCTGGGCGGCCAGCAACTGAGAAGGCTCGAGATTACCAAGGACACGGTCACGCGTCAGGAAGTCGTGTTCAACGAGTACGGTCGCGTCCGCGACGTCATCATCGGTCCAGACGGCTACCTCTACCTAACTACGAGCCTGCCGGGGCAACGCGTGTCCGACACAACCGCCGGCGTAATCGTTCGCATGCTGCCGCAGTAGACCTGCGGACAACTCGGTATTCGCATCAGCCGATCAGGCGATCAAGCGTCCGGCTAAAGCCGGACACTACATACGAGAACTCATATCGTCTTATGAACCTCCGCCCTATGACACTCGCACGAACCGGCCTCATTCTCGGTAGCATCGTCGTCACCCTCACGGCTGCGGTCTCCGGCTGGCAGAATCGCGCGTGGCCGCCGCCAGTTCAGAAAGTGTCAAATGATTCGCCGACGTTGACACCGGACGCCGAGCTCAAGACGTTTCACGTCCCGCCCGGCTATCGCGTCGAGCTCGTCGCCAGCGAACCGATGGTGGTCGATCCGATCGCGGTCGACTACGACCTCGAAGGCCGGCTGTGGGTCATCGAGATGCTCGGGTTCATGCCGGACACGTCGGGCACAGATTCGCGAGAACCGCTCGGTCGCATCGCTGTCCTCGAGGATGAGAACGACGACGGCAAGATGGACAAGCGGACGGTGTTCCTCGACAAGCTGATCCTGCCGCGCGCGATCAAGATTCTGGATCGCGGTGTTCTCGTCGCGGAACCGCCCAACCTCTGGCTCGCGCGCGACACCGATGGTGACCTCAAGGCCGACACGAAGGATCTCGTCCGCAACGACTACGGCCGGCTCGAGGGCAACCCCGAGCACAACGCCAACAGCCTTCATTGGGGGCTCGACAACATCATCTATACCTCCGAGCACACGTATCACCTGCAGCTCAATGCTCAGGGGGGCGGAAAGTTCGACGTCATCCCGACGCTCAGCCGCGGACAGTGGGGTGTGGGATCCGACGATGGCGGTCGGATCTATCGCAACTGGAACGAGCAGCCGCTCTTCGTCGACATCGTGCCGGCGCGCTATTTCATGCGCAACCCCAACATCGTCCGGACGCGGGGGCTGTACGACATCCTGATGGACCCGAAGGACATGACGGTGTGGCCGGTGCGCCCGACTCGCGGTGTCAACCGCGGGTATCGCGACGGCGTGCTGCGGCCAGACGGCACGCTCACGACTTATGTCTCCGCCGGCACGCCGACGATCTATCGGGGCGACCGGCTGCCGAAGGACATCTACGGCGACGCGTTCGTCACCGAATCGGCCGGCAACCTCGTGCACCGATTGAAAATCGTCGACGATGGCACTGGCCGGCTGTCGGCGAAGAACGCATATCCGAAGGGCTGCGTTCATGGCCTCGACCGACGAGCGCTTCCGCCCGGTCAACCTGTTTGCGGGACCCGACGGCACGCTCCTCGTCATCGACATGTATCGCGGCGTCATCCAGGACGGCACTTACTGGACCGACTACCTCCGCAACTACATCAAGACGAACAACCTCGAGCTGCCCGTCAACCTCGGTCGCATCTGGCGCGTCGTGCATGAATCGACGAAGCGCGACGTCAAGCCGTCGTTGACGAAGGAAACGCCCGAGGGACTGGTCAAACGGCTCTCGCATCCGAACGGCTGGTATCGCGATACGGCGCAGCGGCTGCTCGTCGAGCGCGGCGCGACGTCGGTCGCCCCAACGCTGAAGCAGCTCGCGCTCACGAGCCCCGATTACCGCACCAGGCTCCACGCGCTCTGGACGCTCGACGGCCTCGGCGAAATCGACGCGGCGACGGTCGAGAAAGCACTCGCCGACAAGTCGGTCGACGTGCGCGCGTCGGCGGTACGGCTGTCGGAGCGCTGGCTCGGCGAGCCGGCCAGCCCGTTGTCGGCGATCGTCGTGAAGCTCGGCGACGATCCGAACTGGATGGTTCGACGGCAGGTGGCCGCCTCGCTCGGGATGCTGCCGCAGGCGTCGCGCGTTCGACCGCTCGTGTCGATGCTCGAAAAGTACGGCGCCGACCCAATCACAGTCGACGCGGCGACGAGCGGCCTGGCGGGACTCGAGAACGAGGTGCTCGGCCTGCTGCTCCAGGGAACGGCGACCACGCCGGCGTCGGCAGGGGCGGGCGCCACGCCCCGACCCGCCCATCCGGCTGATGATGCCATCGCGACGCTCTCCGCAACGATTGCGCGCGGCCGGGACGCCGCGTCAGCGGAGAAACTCTTTGTGATTGCCGCCGACACGAATCGGCCGATGTGGCAGCGGGTCGCGGTGCTGCGCGGGACCGAGATGGGGCTGGATGGTGGTGGCGGCGGTCGTGGGGCGGGGGGCGGTGGAGGCGGGCGAGGTGGCCGCGGCGCTGCCGGTCCGGCGGGCCTGACCTTACCCCAGGAACCAGCGTCGCTTCTCGCGCTTGCAAACGGGACCGACGAGCTCGCGGGCGCAGCCAAGAGCGTTGCCTCACGAGTGACCTGGCCCGGTAAGCCGACGCCGCCGGCAGCGGCAGTCGCCCCCCTCACGCCCGAGCAGCAGAAGCGTTTTACACAGGGTCAAGAGCTCTACAACAACCTGTGCGTCGCGTGTCATCAGCCGGACGGGCAGGGCCGCGAGAAGATCGCCCCGAGCCTCGTCAACTCCCGTTATGTCATCGCGGCGGATGCCGGCGTCTCGACACGCATCGTCCTGTCGGGCAAAGAGGGATCGGTCGGACTCATGCCGCCGCTCGGTGCGAGCCTCACCGACGAACAGATCGCGGGCGTGCTGACCTACATCCGCCGGGAGTGGGGGCACACGGCGTCGGCGGTCGCGCCAGACGACGTCAAGGAAATCCGCGGCATGACTGCCAGCCGGACGCGGCCGTGGACCGAGGACGAAATCTCGAGGCTGACCGGACGCGGAGGCGGCCGGGGCCGCGGGGGGCAGTAGACGGGCTCAACGCTCACATTCCCAGTGGCAGGCTGCCCGATTCGCAGATTGTCACGTACGCGCACGCAGCAGCAATTGCTCCCTTCGCGCACAGTCCATGCCAGCTTCTCCTCGGGGACACTCAACCTTGAGTGTCCCCGCTAGCGGCGCGCTTCGAAGATCGGCGCCGGACGGGTTCCGCCTCTCTCTTCGAGCGTCCACCCATCGTCTCTCAGACGTTGCGGTAACCACGACAACGCCTGCCATTTCCCGAGCAGATACAACCGAGAGCGGCCTCTCGTCAGGTCGTCGTACGACACGCGGCGGACGCCGACGTTCAAGAACGGCTCGCCGCGCTCGTAGCCGAGGTCGATTCCGTTCGTGCCGGTGTATTTCAGCGCGAGCGTCGAATCGGCGACGTAGACGGCGCGCGCGCGTTCGGCGTCGGTCGCCTGATCGTCGAACGCGAGCACATCGACCGGATTGACCAGTACCAACGGAACGTCCGCATCGAGCAATCCGGACGATGCGGTCAGACTTTCGAGCGCCGCGCTCTGACTGCCGGCGGTCGGTACCTCGGCGGGAAGTACAGCCAGACGCCCAGGAGTGCCACAAGCGTCGCGCTCTGGCCCGCGAGTCGCTGGCCTCCGCCGATAGCGAAAAGCAGCGCGCCAATGAGAGCGACCAGCGCCGGCAGCGCGAAAACGGCGTAGCGCGTCATGAACGCGCCGGCGCTGACAGTCGCGTAGAGATATGGCACGACTGGCGACGCGAGCAGCGCGCCGAAAACGGCGATCTCCGCGGGGTCGAGGCCTCGCGCCGTATCCGCTTTTTCACGCGCGCCCCTGCGCGCCCACCATCCGGCGACGAGCGTCGCCAGCGACGACGGCAACGACAACGCGAGGCCGCGGGACATCACTTCTAAAGGCGGCGTAGAGCTTGTCAGGCGTGGGCGCGTAGGCCGGCCCGCCAAAGATCACGGTCTTCGACGCGCGAAGCAGGATTGGGTACACGCCAAGCGCCGGCGCCGCGGCGATGAGCGGCCAGATGACACGCCACCGGAGTCGACGAGTGCGCAGGAACTCGACCGCCTCGCCTGCCGTCAGCGCGAGCGGGAGCAGAATCGCCCAGACGTGCAGCAGCAATGCCGTTGCGACGGAACAAGCCAGCCCCAGAGGAGCCAGTCGTGAGCGACGGTCGACGGTGGATTGCCAGCACACCAGCGCGATCGCGGACACACCCAGCAGCAGCATGTAGGCGCGGGCCTCGATCGCATACGGACGGTGTAGTCGGCCAGCGGAAGCAGCACCACCGCGGCCGACGCGAACCATGCGCCCAGGCGTCGCTCGAGGAAGATGAACAGGAAAACGCTGAGGAGCGCGAACCCTGCAAGCCCGGGAATCCTCGCGGTGAGCGTCTCGGGACCTGGCAGGAGACGCGTGGCTTTCGTCGCGACGTAAATGAGCGGCGGCGTGAACTCGAACCCGGCGGTCACGGCCCTCCACAGCTCGGGCGATGCTGCCGAGGCGCGACAGCCGAACGGTGAGCGACTCGTCATACCAGAACGGCAGCCGGGCCGCGCCGAGCGCCAGAAGAACCAGCGCAAACACCAACATCGACCCGACACACAACGCGGGAAGCGCCGCGCCGCGGTCCGAAGCTGGCTTGGCCATCACGCCACGCTCGGGCCGCGCCGGGAGATGACGGCCATCAGCGAGCTCCCGAACGGCATGAAACGGCCGGTCAGGCGCCGCTCAGCCCGACACACGCGATACAACGCTTCGTTGATGCGCTCTCTTGGCACTTCTTCCGGAGGCGACGGACCGACCATCTGCTCACGCACGCGCTCGACCAGCTTGGCAAAGAACAACCATTGGAAGGCATACCAGTCTTCCTGCACTTGCAGCTCGGCCCCGCGCGCGATTTGCGACAGCTCACGCTTCGTGTAGCGGCGAAAATGCCGGTTCAAGTCGTCATGATGCGTCCACAGCATCTGAAACGCCGGCACCGTCAGCAGCAACCGCCCGTCGTCTTTCAAGAGATTGTGAACCTGTCGAAGCGCGCGCAGGGGATCGTCGAGATGCTCGAGGACGTCGAGCATGAGGATCAGATCGTAGCGTCGCCCGGGTGCAAACGACGCGTCGAAGGGTCGAATCTGGATGCGCCCGCGCCACGGCGAGTCCTCGGACACGACGGTGGCATCCGGCTCTATGCCTTCGACCTCTCCGAAGCGGCTGAGAAACGAGAACAACACTCCGTCGCCGCAGCCGATATCGAGGATCGCGGCGTCGCGACGTGTCCCGAGGAGACGCGTCGCGACGTCGCGCACGGAATCATTGCGCGCTCGCCACCACCAGTGGCGGGACGCCAGATCACGGTAGCGCTCGGCGTACCAGCGGATCCACGCCGGCCTTCGATCACGCGCGCGACGATGAACGTCGGGCGGCCCTTGGTTTCTTCGTAAATGCGTCCGATGTACTCGCCGATCACTCCCATGAAAAACAACTGGATCCCCGAGAGAAATGTGAATGCGACCAGGAGTGCCGTGAACCCTTCCGGGGAGTGGCCCAGCACGATCCGGACGTAGATGGCGTACACGGCAAACACCGTGGAGAGGGCGACGCCGGCCGCGCCGACCACCGCCGCCGCCCGAAGCGGCGCGACCGAAAACGCCAGCAGCCCGTCGAAGGCGAGCTGCGCCAGCCTGCTCAACGTGTACTTTGGCCGCCCGGCCCAGCGCTCGTGGCGCTCGACGTCGACGCCGATCTGACGGAACCCGACCCACGTCCGCAGGCCGCGCAAATAACGCTGGCGCTCTGGCAGCGCGTTGACAGTATCGACGACGCGCCGGGACAGCAGCGCGAAATCACCGGCATCGAGCGGCAGCGTGATGTTCGAGGACCACGCGATCAGCCGGTACGACAGGCTGTACGCGGTCCGCAGGAGGACGCCCTCCTTGCGCCGCACGCGTCGCGCGTAGACGACCTCATACCCCTCACGATAACGCTCGATGAATTCGGGTATCGCCTCCGGCGCGTCCTGGAGATCGCCGTCCATCAGGACGATCGCGTCGCCGCTGACGTGTGCCAGCGCCGCGCTGAACGCGGCCTGGTGGCCGAAGTTTCTGGAGAGCACGACGATTCGAATCCGCGGATCGTCTTCGGCGGCCGCCTCGAGCAGCTGCACCGTTCGATCGCTGCTGCCATCGTCGACAAAGAGCAGCTCGTGCGGGCCGCCTGGAATCGCGGTCGAGGACCGCGCGCACGCGCTGCAGCAGCTCCGGAACAACGGCTTCCTCGTTGTAAACCGGAATCGCAATCGAGAGTCGGGTCACGTCTTCACGCTGCCGCGAAAATAGACCATCGCCCAGAGTCCGGCATACGTGTACGGCTCGAAAATCTGTTCGTGGAAGTGCGAAGAGAAAATTGACCGCCAGTCGATCCACACGGCGCGGGTAGCGGCCGCGATCGAGCTTCGCCAGCGCGCGCGCTGGAGACAACTCGTCTGGCAGCACGAGATCGAGGATGTGCACCATGCCATCCGCGGTCACGAGCTGTGGTAAAGACGACAGCGTCCGGTGCGTCTCCTCGTCGTCGAGGTGATGGAGCAGGCTGTTGACGAGGACCATGTCGGCAGGCTCGATCGTGCCTGGCGTCAGGCGCGTGACGTCCGCGACGCGGAAATCGCGGCCATGGCGGCGGCGCGCGTCGGCAATGTATCCGTCGTTGATGTCGATGCCCGTGTAGTCGACGTCAGCGAAGTGGTGGGCGTTCGTGCCCGGCCCGCAGCCGACATCGAGGACGCGGCGGACGCGCGAAAAATCGTTCTGCGCAAAGAGCGGGCGCAGCTTGGCTTCCGCAAACGGCGCCTGCCACGCGCGGTACGCCCACGTGTGATTCATCAGATCGGCGATTCGCATGCCTCACCGGTCCATGGTCGGATGGGTCGTCAGTTGGCGCACTCGCCCGCGATCATAGCAAACAACACCTCGGGCTATGATGGCGGCCGGCTCAAGATGCTGGAGAGACTGACCGGCCCTCGCGCGGCGCTCGTCGCGTCGCTCGCGATGATGTGGCTCAACTACGCGTTCACTTCGCGATGGGCGCACATTGCCGGCTCGGTTCACGGGCCGAAGAAGCCCTTGTTCGTTGGGCTGCTCATCCTCACGACCGCGCTGGCGCTGATGCCGTGGCCCGCGCCGCGCGCGCGACTCGGATGGCCGGCGCGGATCGCCGGCTGGAGCGGGGTCGTCGCGCTCGTCGTGCTCTTCTTCATCTGGTTTCCGCTGCCGACGTGGACCGAGATCCCGTTTCTCGACAACTGGCCGGCGCGATTTCAGAGCACGATGGACGGAATCGGTCTGCTGCGCCGCGGGGCGTTCGTCGGCTGGCAATGGCACTATCTCGGCGGCTATCACCTGTCCTCCGACGTGACGCAGTCGCACGCGGTGCTCGCATTCATACCGGTGCTACTCGCTGGACCGGCCGTCGGGTTCCACGCGCTGCTTCTCGCGTTGTTCCTGTCGCTCCCCCTCCTGGTGTTCCTCGACTTGCGACAGCCACACAGCACCGACGCCAGACCCTTTACCGAAAAGGTGGCTGGCACCTTCCCGGAAAGGTGCCAGCCAGCTTGCGGTTTTGCCCTCTGGCGAGGACGCAGATACGGCGTACATCGCGGCGGGGTTGACGGCCGTCGCCACCGCCGGTTTCTCGTATCTCCTGCTGCGCAGCGGCGACACGAATTCGCTCGCTGGCGTCGCGTGCACGATGCTCGCGCTCACTGCCAGCGGGGCGGCCGCCCGCGGCACGCGCTGGGGTGGACCGCTTCTCCTCGCCGCACTCGTACTCCTCAACTACGTTCACGCGGGGTTCCTGCTCTACGCCGCGTTCTTTCTCGTCCTCGAAGCGCTCTTCTACCGCGACCTGACGCGGCTCGCGCGCGCGCTTCTCGCAACCGCCGTCGCCGTCGTCGCGGGTTTGCCGCAGCACTGGGAATCGTGGAGATACCCGGACTACTTCATTCCAAACAACGTCGTGCTCGATCAGGCGAACGAGTTTCTCTGGCTGCCCTTTCTCCGCAAGGTCTACTACAATATCGAGCTCCTCTGGCTTCCAGGACGCTGGTTCAATGACTTCAGCGGGCTTGCCGGCGTCTGCCTGCCGATTACTGCGTTCATTGCCTGGCACGTTCGATCGCGCGCGGGACTCTATGCGTGGATCGCGCTCGCAGTCATGGCGCTGATGCGCTTCAACACGCCCGAGTTCGCGTACCTGTTTCTCCGACCGATTCATGTTCTCGCGGTGTGCCTCGGACCGATCCTCGCCGTCTTTGTCACGCGATTCATCGGCCGGAAAACGCTGGGCCTCTGCTTCATCGCGCTGGCGGCGGTCTACCTGCAAGTCCTCGTGTTCCACGTGCCGCACATCCGAACGCTCCGCGACGCGGACCCCGCGCTCGTCGATCGTGTCGCGCAACTTGATGGCGCGCTGGTGCTCGTCGAGAACACGCCTCATCGCGACATGGACGCTGACCCGGCGAGGACGACCGAGCCGCCGCCTGTAGCGGCCCACGTCGAACAGGTCCTCGGCCGCTGCGACAAGACGACGAATCTACGGAGGACTCTGGGACGGCTGGCAATGGTCGCCGTATCGCATTCAGGTCCTCGCCGGAGGCGCGTTCAAAGGCCGGGCAATCGCAACCGTGCCCGTCGAGGAATTGAAGGACGAGCTCGGCAAATGGGGCATCCGACACCTCATTGTCTGGAGCCAGGCGACGCTGGACTATTTCAGGAGCCACAGAGAGCTCTTCGCCGAACGATGGGTCTCGGCGCCATGGCACGAATTCGAGTACCTGGACGCCGACACGCGCACAGTCGCGACGACGACCGGGACCGGGCGGCTGGTGTCGTTCGATCCGCTGGGCGCGCGGATCGAACTTGATGGCATCCGGGCCGGCGACAACGTGGTCGTGACAACCAACTATCATCCGTCCTGGACGGCACACGTCGAAGGCACTGGCGTCGACATCCCCCTGGAGCGTGCGAATGGTCAGCTCGGCTTCCGCGCGCCACGGGACGGTTCGTACACGGTGACGCTCGTCTACCCTCGCCGCGGCTGGCTGAGCGTTCTGGCGCTGGCGGGGCTACTGGCCGGAGGCGCGATCCTCAGCCGCTGGCCAGGGGTCACCTGATTGGTGACACCTGTAGAAATGGGCCTGGAACCCGGTCGCGATAAACCAAATTACCTGCCAGAAATCGCCTGGATTCCGAGTAGATTAGCCAAGGTGTAATCGTTCGACGAACCGCCGTCGTAGAGGAATCGGCGCGCCCGGTCCGGCGACGCCCGAGGAGGACGCATGAGGTCGAGGAGTTTGGCTGGCACTCGCTATCTGCTCACCGTGGCAGGCTGCACGGTCGTGCTGGTGGCGGGCGGCATGAGTTGGGTGCAGGGGCAGGGACGCGGCGGCGGGCGTGGGAACGCCGGTCCAGCCATCTTTACCGTGGTCGACGCCAACAAGGACGGCGCGGTGACGCGCGACGAGATGAGGTCGACGTTCGAGAAATGGTTCACTGAGTGGGACACCGCGAAGACAGGCTTTCTGACACAGGAACAGCTCCTGGCTGGGCTGAACGCCGCTGCTGCCAGCGCCGGCACCGCCGGCCGGCGGCGGTCGAGGCGCGGCACAGAACCAGACGCCCGATCCGGCGCACGTCACGGCCATGCTGGCTGCGCTGCCAGCCACGGCGCCCGCCAAGCCGAAGCAACCCCGCAAGGTGCTCGTCCTCGGCAAGGCCGCCGGCTTCGTGCACTCGTCGATTCCGCTCGCCGGACGGACGATCGAGGAGATGGGCAAGAAGACCGGCGCGTGGACTACGACGATCACGTACGACCCGGCTGACATCAACGAGGCGAACCTCAAGCAGTACGATGCGATCTTTCTTGCCAGCACGACCGGCGCATTCCTCGACGATCCGAACGACGCCGCGGCCACGGCCGCTCGCCGGAAGGCGCTCATCGACTTCGTGCGCGGCGGGAAGGGCCTGGCGGGCGTCCACGCGGCAACCGACTCCTACCACCAGAATCGGCCCGCACCCGGTGCTGACGCGGCAGGCGGCGGTCGGGGACCCGGCGGCGGCGCCGGCCGCGGTGGCTTTGGCGGACGCGGAGGCCAGGCCGGAGCCAGTGGTCGCGCAGTTCCTCGCCCAGGGCGACAAGAACGCGGATCAGAAAATCAGCCGCGAGGAATTCATTGACCTGGCCGATGCGTGGTACGCCAAGCTCGATCCCACCAAGACTGGACGCGTCACCCAGGCGGATTTTGGGGAACGCTTCTCCGCGGTGATGCCGGCGCCGCCTACGCCGCCAGCGCCGGCGACCCCTGTTCGCGGCAATGGCCAGGCGCCGGCAACCAACCTCGGCCCGGACACCCAGACGGGGACCTGGCCCGAGTTCAATACGATGATTGGCGGCTTCTTCAAGTTCCACTGGAACGACGGCCAGGACATCACCGTCAAGGTCGATGATCCGAACAGCCCGCTGACGGCGATGTTCAAGGGCAAGCCGCAACTGATCGTCGTCGACGAGACCTACACGTTCGGCCGTGAGACCTACTCGCGCAAGAATCTTCGCGTTCTCACCAGCATCGACTACGCGAAGATGAGCGACGAAGACAAGAAGAAGGAGTCGAACCCCAGGGACGACGGCGACTATGCGTTGAGCTGGATTCATCGCGACGGTAAAGGCCGCGTGTTCTATGAAGCCTTCGGCCACAACGAGAAGATCTACGCGATGACGCCTATCCTCGAGCACATGCTCGCCGGCATGCAGTACGCCCTCGGTGACCTGCAGGCCGACGACAGCCCGAGTCAGAAGTAAGCGCCCGACGAAAGGCGGCCGCGCCGATGGCAACTCTCGATCACTCCGCCATCAGTGCGGCCGCCACGCTTTTGTGGCGGCACTGGACCGCCGGCACCAGCCTCCCGGAGCTTCCCCACCACTGCCGCCCGGCCGATCGCTCGGACGGCTACGCGATTCAGGACGCCGTCGCCGGACTCTCGGGCCAACGGGTCGTCGGTTGGAAGATCGCCGCCACCAGCCTCGTCGGTCAGACGCACATCGGCGTCGACGGTCCTCTCGCAGGACGGCTGCTGAGCGGCCGCGTCATGACCATCACCACTGACCGTCCGGCGCCAACAGCCTCGCTCCAGGGCAACACGATGCGAGTCGCCGAAGCCGAGTTCGCATTCAGACTGCGCGCCGTCGCTGCCGGCGCGAGAGCGTGTGTATGGCGTCCAGGAAGTGCTCGACGCCGTCGAAACGTTGCATCCGGCGATTGAGATTCCCGACTCACGCTACGACGACTTCGCGCGCGTCGGCGCCCCGCAGCTCATCGCCGACGTCGCGTGCGCGTGCTGGCTGATTGTCGGCGCCGCCACCGATGCCGAGTGGCGCCTGATGGATCTCTCGAGCCACAGCGTCGAGACGTTTCTCAACGACCGGCCGGCCGAGAAGGGACTCGGCGCCAACGTCCTGCGCGATCCACGCCTCGCCCTGACCTGGCTCGCCAACGAGCTGCGAACCTACGGGCAGGGCCTCACTGCCGGTGATCTCGTCACGACCGGCACGTGCATCACGCCCGTGCCGATCGCGCCGGGAGATAGGTTCCGAGCGGATTTCGGGGACCTGGGAGATCTCGAAGTCGCACTGGGGTAGCGTCAGCGTTCTGTCATCATTTATCAACGCTCGCAGGGCCCCGCTTCCGCCGACTCTCGCGCGGCGACTCCGCGCCGCGCTCGGGCCGCAGGCGCTGCCGATTCAGACACTACGGACAATTCATCGACAGCGGCACGGCCACTCAGCCAACCTTCAACAACAACTTCCCCGTCGTCTTTCGACCTTCCAGATCGCGATGGGCGCTCGCGGCTTCGGCGAGCGGATACGTGCCGGAGATGCGCACCTTGACCGCGCCCGACGCCACGTAACGGAGCACGTCATCGACGCGCCAGACGAGCTCCTTGCGATCGAGCATGTGGTGCGAGAGGGTCGGACGTGTCAGGAAGAGCGACCCGCGCGCGTTGAGCACGGCGGGATCGAATGGCGGTACCGGACCGCTCGACTGGCCGAAGAGCGCCATCGTGCCGCGCGGCCGCAAGACGGTCAGGCTCTTGTCGAAGGTCGTCTTGCCAACCGAATCGTAGACGACGTCAACGCCGCGTCCACCGGTCAGGCGCTTCACTTCAGCTTCGAAGTCCTGCGTCGTGTAGATGATGACTTCATCGGCGCCGAGGTCGCGCACCTGCCGAGCCTTGTCGTCGGTGCTGACGGTCCCGAAGACGCGCGCGCCCGAGGTGTCTGGCCATCTGCACGATGAGCCCCCCAGTTCCTCCTGCCGCAGCGTGCACCAGGCAGCTGTTGCCTGGTTCGAGAGGAAAGGTCGAGTGCGTCAGGTAGTGCGCCGTCATCCCCTGAAGAATCACTGCGGCTGCCGTGCGGAAGTCGACTGCGTCTGGAATCTTGACGAGCTGGGCCGACGGGACGACCGCGTACTCGGCGTAAGAGCCGCGAACCATCGCATAGGCCACGCGGTCTCCCGGAACAACCTCGGTGACGTCCGATCCCACGCTCTCGACCGTGCCCGCAGCCTCGCTGCCGAGCACGATGGGGCTGTCCGACTTGTACAGGCCGGTGCGATAGTACACGTCGATGAAATTGACCCCGCTATAAGCCACCGCCACCACGGCCTCGTTTGGACCTGGAGCCGGCTTCGGAACCTCGACGAGTGTCATCCGTTCGGGTCCACCGGGAGTCTCGACGACGATTCTCTTCATGATGCGTCTCCGCGCCTTTCTCCAGAACCGTGCTGCGCGCCCTCACGGCGATAAGCGCGCGCGAGGAGGGAGACCGGATGCGCAACCTCCATCGGCTGGCCGGCCTCGCGCAGGCCTCGCGCAATCTGAAGGTGGCAGCCGGGATTGGCAGTGGCAACCACGCTGGCACGGCTCGACGCCAGGTGACCAACCTTCCTCTGAAGCAGCGCCTCGGCCTGCGCCGGTTGCGTCAGGGCGTAGACGCCCGCGCTCCCGCAGCACCACGTGGATTCTGTCAGCTCGACGAAAGACACGCCAGGCAGACAGACGAAGCAAAGCGCGTGGCGGTCCAGACACCTTCTGTCCGTGCACGAGATGACAGGAGTCGTGGTACGTGACGGTCTTCACCTCGTCAAAGGGCGCTGCCGATGGCGCCCGGCAGCTGATCTGTGACAACCACTCGTGGACGTCCTTCAGCTTCGTGTCCCACGCGCGCGCGGCATCGCGGTAGCGCGGGTCGGCTTCGAGCAAGTGACCGTAGTGCCGTAAATGCGACCCACACCCGCCGGCGTTGGAGATAATCGCGTCGAATCGATCGGGAGGAAAGAGGTCGATCATCCGCCGTGCCTGATCGCGGGCGAGGTCCAGCTCGCCGTTATGAGCGTGCAGGGATCCGCAGCACGGCTGAGGGGACGGCGTCTCAACCGTACATCCATTGGCGAGGAGCACATCCACGGTGTCTCGGTTGATGTTGGGGAACACCAGGTCCTGAATGCAACCGGTCAGAAGCGCCACGCGGTAGCGCGACTCACCACGCGGCGCTTCGATCGGCTCGATCAGCCGATTCGAGAACGCCGCGGCCATTCGCGGGGTCTGCGGCTCGAGCCGCCGCAGCGTCGCCGGCAGGAACATCGTGAGACCGAAGGTGCGGACCGCGGCTTCGAGACCGCTGCGCTGATAGAGGCGTGTCAGAACACCCACGACACGCAGGGCGCGAGGATTTCTGAAAAGGAACCCCAGAGTCAGGGCTCGCCAGAAATTCCGCGCGGCGCTCATCATTTGTTCCGGACTGCTCGATGTCGCTGCGCGCGGTCTCGAAGAGCTCGGCGTAGTTCACGCCGGCCGGACACGCCGTCTGGCAGGCGAGGCAGCCCAGGCAATAACTCATTTCATCGGCGAACGTCTGGGTGATCTCCAACTCGTCGTCCGCGATCGCCCGCATCAGCGCGATTCGTCCACGAGGACTATTTCGCTCGCGCTTCGTGGCGTCGTAGGTCGGACACGTCGGCAGGCACATCCCGCAGTGCATGCACTGCTGGAGCACCGAGTAGTCGAGGGTCTGGAGGGACATGAGTCGGGCTCAGGGCTTAGGGCTCAAGGCTCAAGCAAGAACATCTCGAGTATCGCTGAGTCGAAGATTTGCCTGAGCTCGCCTGAGCCCTGAGCCCTGAGCCTTGAGCCTCTAATCAAAGATCTTCCCCGGGTTCAGCAGCCTTTTCGGATCGAGCGCTGCCTTGACCTCTCGCATCAGCTCGAAGGTGGCGTCACCGGTCTGCAGCCGCAGCCAGGGCTTCTTTGCGAGCCCCACGCCGTGCTCGCCGGTGATCGTGCCGCCAAGCTCTATCGTCCGCTTGAAGATCGCGTCCAGCGCGCGATGCACGCGATCCATCTCCTCGGCGTTGCGTTCGTCGGTCAGAAACGTCGGGTGCAGATTGCCGTCGCCCATGTGGCCGAACGTCCCGATCTGCAGGTCGAACGCCGCCGCCGTGTCGGCGATGAAGCGCACCATCGTCGCCAGCTCGCTGCGCGGCACAGTGACATCCTCGAGGATCGTCGTCGGGCGGCGGCGCGCGAGCGCGGCGAAGGCGTTGCGCCGCGCCGAGGCCAGTTGCAGCGCTTCGGCGTCGTCGCGCGCCGTGCGGACGTCGCGGGCGCGGTGCTCGCGCGCGATCGCCTCCATGCGCGCGGCCTCGTCGGCGACCGCCGACGGATGCCCGTCGGTTTCCATCAACAGGACGGCTTCGCAGTCGGTGGGCAGCCCGACGCGCGCGTAGTCCTCGACGCAGCCGGCGGTCATGCGATCGAGAAACTCCAGCGTGCAGGGAATGATGCGCGCGGCGACGATCGCCGACACCGTTTCGGCGGCATCCTCGATCGACTCGTAAAGCGCGAGCATCGTCCGCCGCGCGGCCGGACGGGGCACGAGCTTGAGCAGCACTTCCGTGATGATGCCGAGCGTGCCCTCGGAGCCGATGAAGAGATCTTTCAGCGAGTAGCCGGCGACGTCTTTCACGCAGGCGGAGCCGAGCCGCGCGATGCGCCCGTCGGCGAGCACCACTTCGAGCCCCATCACGTAGTCGCGCGTCACGCCGTATTTCAGCCCACGCAGCCCGCCGGAGTTCTCGGCGACGTTGCCGCCAATCGTGCTGATCCGGAGCGAGCCGGGATCTGGCGGATAGAACAACCCGTGCTTCCCCGCCGCCTCGTCGATGCGTTGCGTGATGGCGCCGGGCTGCGCGCGCAGCGTGAGGTTGCGCGGATCGACGTCGAGAATCGCGTCCATCTGCGTCAGACAAACGACCAGGGACCCGTCGCTCGGCACGCTGCCGCCGCTCAACCCCGTGCCCGATCCCCGCGTGACGATTGGCGTCCCCAGGGCGGCCGCCAGTCGAACGCACTCGGCCACGTGCGCGGTCGTCCGCGGGAAGACGACCGCCGATGGACGCGTCCTGAGCGCCGCCGTTCCGTCGAAACTGTACGGGATGAGATCCTCGGCGCGCGTCAGCACGGCGTCGGCGCCGACGATGGAGGTCAGACCCTGAACGATGGTGTCCGACGGTGGCATTTTTTGTCCTGGGGTCAGATCTCGATTTTCTCGTTCGCTGTTTTTCGACCGAGAAACCGGCGAACGAGAAAATCGAGATCTGACCCCACCTACAGCACTCGCTGCTTCTGCTCGCCCAGCCCGTCCACGCCCAGGCGCATGACGTTCCCGGAACGTAGGTACACGGGCGGCTTCTTCCCATGACCGACGCCTGGCGGCGTGCCGGTCGAGATGATGTCGCCGGGCTGGAGGCTCATGAATCGGCTCAGGTAGCTGACGAGGAACTGCACGCCGAAGACCATCGTCTTCGTCGTCCCGTCCTGATAGCGGTGCCCGTCGACTTCGAGCCACAGGCCGAGATTCTGACAGTCGGCGACTTCGTCGGCGGTCACGAGCCAGGGACCAATCGGCCCGAACGTGTCGGCGCTCTTGCCCTTCACCCACTGGCCGGTGCCCTCGAGCTGATACGCGCGCTCGGACAAATCGTTGACGACGCAGAAGCCGGCGACATGCGACATGGCGTCGGCCTCAGCTCACGTACTTGGCCGGCTTGCCAATCACGACGCCCAGTTCGACTTCCCAGTCGCTCTTCTGCGAGCCCCTCGGCAGCTCGACGTCGTCGTAGGGACCGGAAATGCACGACGTCGCCTTCATGAAGATGATCGGCTCGGCGGGGACTGCCATGTTCGACTCGGCGGCATGATCCGAGTAGTTGAGGCCAACGCAAATGAATTTGCCGACACCGCCGACGCAGGGCCCAATCCGTGTCGACCCATTGACGGATGGGAGCGTCGATAAATCCAGTTTCCGAATTTTTGACAAAGAATCCGGCAGGAGCGCGTCGCCCGCGATATCAGTGACAACCGACGACAGATCGCGAATGACGTCCTTCGCATCGAGGATCGCCGGCCGTTCTTTTCCTGGTGCACCAACACGAAGCAGTTTCATGGTCTTTACTATACATGGCGTTTTGCATGCAGCCCAAAGTCATGCTAGTGTCGCGTCTCCAACTTTGCAGGCATCAGGACACTCGTGTCGCCGCCCACCGTCGCAAGGCCGGAGAACTGTATGCAGAAAGCTCGATTCTCGTATTCGCGAGTGCGATCTTCCTCAGCGTGGGAGCGGTCAGCCTCCAGCTGGTGCGCCTGTCGGCCCAAACGGCGCAAGGCGGCGCGGCTCGCGCCCGCCGCGGCACCCCAGACGGCCCCTGATCCCGGGCCGACGATCCCGGAGGGCTTCACGCCGATCTTCAACGGCAAGGACCTCACCGGCTGGCACGTGAGCAAGACCAACCATCACGGTACGACGCCAGACTACAGGGTGCTGCACGGCCTCATCGTCGGCACGCAGAACCCGAAGGGCCAGGGCGGGATCCTCCTCACCGACAAGAAGTACAAGAACGTCGAGGTCTACATCGAGATCAAGCCCGACTGGGGATGCGACAGTGGACTGTTCCTTCGCTCGAGCGAAGCCGGCGAGGCCTACCAGGTGACGCTCGACTACCTTCCCGGTGGCGGCATGGGCGGCATCTATGGCGAGCGGCTGACCGGTGTGCAGAACGCCGCCGCGGCCGGCGCGAAGCTGACCGACGAAGAACGCGCGGCGCAGGCGAAGCTCCGCGCCGAAACGTGGCAAAAAGCGTGGAAGCGCGAGGCCTGGAACTCGGTTCGGGCGCGAATCGTCGGCGACGTGCCCCACATCACGGTGTGGATCAACGATCAGCTCATCACCGATTTTACCGACACGGCGAATCATGCCGCCGGCGGCGCGACCGACGGGATGATCGCGATCCAGATGCATTTCAGCAACGAGAAAACACCGCGCTGGGTCGACGGCGGCTTCTGGCGGTGGCGCACGATTGCTGTCAAGGAACTTCCAGCACAATAGCCCTTCGAACGCCGCAGACCCTTCATGGATCAGACCCCGTCGAAAGCGCGATACATCGTCACCGCGTTTGCGGTGGCGCTCGCCGTCATCACCTACATCGATCGAGTCGGCATATCCGTGGCCCTTCCGCTGATTCGCGACGAGCTCAAGCTGTCGTCGATTCAGATGGGCTGGACCCTGGCCGCCTTCGCGTGGGCCTATGCGCTCTTTGAAATCCCTGGCGGGGCGCTGGGAGACCGCATCGGCCCGCGCCGCGTGCTCATGCGGATCGTCATCTGGTGGTCGTTCTTCACCGCCGCGACCGGCTGGGTCTGGAACCCCGCATCGCTCGTCGTGACACGCGCGCTCTTCGGCGCCGGTGAGGCCGGCGCGTTCCCCAACATCACGCGGGTGCTGGCGACCTGGCTGCCGGTGAAAGAGCGCGAGCGCGCGCAGGCGCTCGTCTGGCTCGCGACGCGCGTCAGCGGTGCCTTCACGCCGCTGCTGGTGGCGATGCTCATCTCGGGAATCGGGTGGCGGCGGACGTTCGAAGTCTTCGGCGTCATCGGGATCATCTGGGCGGTCCTCTTCTATCGCTGGTACCGCGACGTCCCAAGCGAGCATCCCGCCGTGAACGCCGCCGAACTGGCGATGCTGCCGCCGGCGAAAGACACGGCGATCGCGCACACGGGAGTGCCCTGGGGCGTCATCTTCTCCAACCCGAATGTCTGGCTGCTCTCAATTCAGGTACATGTGCCTGGCGTACGGCTGGTGGTTCTACATCAACTGGCTGCCGACCTACCTTCGCGACGCACGCGGCGCGAGCTTCAAGATGGGCGCGCTGCTCGCCGGCCTGCCGTTGCTGCTCGGCGGCGCCGGTTGCCTGGTCTCGGCGTTCTTCGTTCCACGCCTGACCAAGCGGTATGGCAGCGTCTCCATCGCGCGGCGCATCATCGCCGTCACCGGATTCATCGGCGCTTCCACGTGCATCGTCATCTTCACGCGCATTGCCGACCCGGTGCAGGCGATGTTCGTGCTCGGGATGGCAGGGTTCTTCAACGACTTCGTCATGCCCGCGGCATGGGCGAGCACGATGGACATCGGCGGACGCTACGCGGGAACCGTGTCGGGCGCCATGAACATGATGGGCAGCGTCGCCGGGGCGCTGTCGGTGACCGTGGTCGGGTATCTCTTGGCGTGGACGTCAGGCAACTGGACGCTGACGTTCTACATCTCGTCGGGTATCTACCTCATCGGGGCATTCTGCTGGCTGTTTCTGGATTCTCATTCACCGGTCGAGCGCACGGCGACGGTTTAGCAAACCGCCGCCTTCAGCCTCTCGGCCACCTCACCGCGACGGGAATCCTAGGTATATACGACATCACGGGTTATGCGAACTGACGGTTCCTCGGATTTGTCCCTGAAATTGTCCCTGTCGGGCATCGGATCCGACTCGGAAAGCCCGCGATGTCCGTCCTGCGCTCAAAGCAGAAAAGGCAGCGGTTTCTTTCAGTATCAAGCATCCCGCTAAGCGGCTGACCGACGAGGATTTGGTCGGCTGAGGCGGAACGGAGATTTTCACGATCAACGACACGCGTCGGTGATCGCGCGGCCTCGCGGACAGCCGAGTGGTCGACTCGGCGCGCAGCGGTCTCCTGAACCGCTGCGTTCTTGACGAACCCGTGTCAGGTCGCTCGTGTCAAGCGACGATGCCGCCCGCGAGGTGCGCGTCCGTAGGCGTCTGGGGCAATTGCGCGAGCGTGACGCCCTTCGCTGAATGCGAATCGGTGTGCCTCGTGACCGTCGCGGCGGACCCGACTTCCTCGGCGGGATCCGTCGCGGCTCTGCCTCTCGGCCGTTCGGACCGGCGATGAACCCGTCCAGTGACATCGAGACGTCGAGCACGACCTTGCTCATCACAACCTTCCGCCCTTATCACAACCTTCCGCCAACCTCTTCGAATGAGCGGCGTCGCTCGTCCTTCACCTCACTGTCAGCGCATTTTTCTCGTCGAGCGGCGACACCGTGATCATCCGAATTGTCTCGGCGTCGCGGTAGTAGCCCGTGACGGCTCCGGATCCGTCCGGGACCCAAAACGGCTTCCAGGTGACGAGCACCTTCGTTCCCGCGACGAGTGCTGCCGCGATGGCTTTCGTTCCAACCGCGCGAACGGAGCCGTTCCGGTCGACAAGTCGTGTGTCGTCATTCAGGACGACGTCGCGCGTGTGACCATCGATCTCGACGACAACCGTACGCGATTTGAAACGCCTCGTCTCACCGTGGACGCTTTGTCCTAGATGCTTCACGGGAGTGAGCGGCAATTGCGCACCTTCAGCGACGACGAGGGCGGCGACACGCTCCCCTCGTGACTCAGAGAAATGGACCTGCACGAGGGAGCCCAGGTTCGGAATCAACCCTCGGCCAGTCGACGCGTCAATTGGCGTCGGCGAAATCACCTCGGTCGCTTGATCGACGCGCAGCGTCAACGAACCATCTTTCAGTTGCAGAGTGATCGCGCTGGCTGAAGACGCCCTGAGAATTCCTCGCGCCCAGTGATACTCCCCAGCCTCCGCCGTCGCCCGGGTGGGCAGGACGCTAATTGCTAGGAGAGCGAGGCACGCCAAAAAGCTAGACTTTGCCATGACATCACCACCCTGTCGGTTTGCGCTGGCTTGTCATAGTCGAGTGTATCAGTGATCGGTGGGCCGAACAGTCCGGTCAAGGCTGGAGTAAGTTTCACGTGAGCGACGCTATCGGAAATCACGTGAGCCACTGGCACGTTTCGGACACCCACTTCGAAGCGTGCGGCTGCGCCGTCATCTGCCCCTGCCGAAAACAGCGCGGTGTCCGCGCAGGCATGCGCTCAACCGGAACTGTCCCCACGATTGTCCCTGAGACGCGCCAAAACAGCGTGTCAAGAGCCTACGCCAGCCAACTCGCTCGATCTCTGATGTGGAAAAGAGTGAAGGATTTACGAGGAAAAATGAAGATGGTCGAGAGGCGGATTTCCGTTTAGCAAACCGCCGCCTTCAGCCTCTCGGCTACCTCACCGCGACCGTTAAGAGTCGCTGAACTCAGGCCCTCCCGCTCAACGCATCGCCGCGGCGGCGTGGCGGGCAATCAAGCCAAAGCCTTTTTCCGTCGCATCCTTGTGCACGGCGGCAATCCGCGCGAGACCTGCGCTAGGGCTGCCGCCAACCTTCTCCAATTCCCCGAGCGCCTGGCTGGCCTCGAGCCGCAGCATGATCGATCCGGTTTTCGCGACGTCGGCGACGAGCGTTTTCAGGCTCTCGATTGATTTCGCGATCGCACCAGCGTTCCTCGAGGCTGCCACCACGCGCGCCGCCGCCGTCGCGACGTCCACACGAACGATCTGATCCTGCGTGGCGCGAGCGCTGTTCACCGCACGGTCGATCGCCGCTTGCGCGTCGGCTGACTTTGCTTGCGCCACAAGCGCGCGAGCGAGGACCACGTAGGCGGCGGCAATGCTGTCGGCTTCCTCGAGCGTCTCATACGTGGCGACCGCCTGCCGGGCAAGTTGTTCGCCTTCGCCGTGTCGACCCTCTTCGATCGCGACGGCGGCGAGATCGAGCGTGCTGTCGGCGATACTCCCCTTCACGGCCGCCTGCCTGATGGCCAGTGCGTCTTGTAGCGGCGCTTCGCGTCGGCGATGTCGCCCTGCGCGAGGCGGAGATGGCCGAAGCCGGAATAGGTTTCGGCCAGGAGCGCCTTTTCGTCGAGCGCGCGCGCGATGGTGAGCGCCTCTTCGTACTGCGCCGCCGCACGGGTGAGCTCACCCTGGTGATGCAGGGTGTTGCCCAAATGCTTCAGCGCATAGGCGACTTCCCGTTTCTCTCCGACCTCGCGGCTGAGCACAACCGCTTCCTCGCAGACCGTTCTCGCGGTCGACACGTCGCCCTGTCGCACCAGCACCAGCGGACAGGTTGCCGAGCGTCCGCGCGACCGTCGTCTTGTCGCCGATTTCGCGCGACATCGCCAGCGCCTCTTCGTACAGTTTCCGGGCGCGGGCGAGGTCTCCGCGCGGTGACAGGAGGTTGGCCATGTTGCCGAGGGTGTTGGCGATCTGCGCCTTCATGCCGATCTCGCGCGAGATCGCCAGCGACTGCTCATAGCGCGTCATGGCGCCCTCGAAGTCGCCTTGCTGTCGCAGGATGATGCCGATGTTGTTGAGCGTCACCGACGCCGCATCCTTTCGATCGACCTCGCGAAACGTGACCAGCGCCTCTTCGAACAACTTTCGCGACTCGGGCAGGCGTCCGAGCCGCATCAGCGCGTTGGCCTGGTTGCTCTTCACAACGGCCATGCCGCCCTCGTTGCCGATCTCCCGAAACACCTCAAATGCCTGTTGGTACAAGGCCAGCGATGCGGTCGTATCTCCCTGCAGCCTGCGCACAACGGCCATGCGGCTCAGTGTGTCGGCGACGCCGGCGCGATCGCCCGCCGTGGCGTAGATCTTCCGTGCCTCCTCGAGCGGTGCCATGCGCTTGTCCAGCTGGCCAAGACCGCCAAACGCGTCCTGCTGCGCGATGCGCGCCTGCGCCAGCAGCACCGGCGCGCCGCGCGCGAGTGCTTTCTGCGCCGCCCGATCGGCGGCGGCGAGTTGTCGATTGGAGTCAGAGAGCGCACCGGCCGCGCGTGCTTCGGCCAGTTCGATTCTGGGATCGTCCTGCAGCACTGGCGGCAGCTTGCGGAGCGTTTCAATCGTGGCCAATGCGTCTTTCGCGCGGCCGGCCGTGGTCTGCACCGACGCGAGACGAAGACCGTAGTCGACGTTGTCGGGAAAGAACTCGAAGAGCGTCCGGTAAATCTCGATGGCTCGCTCCCGTTCGCGGGTCGATTCGCGGTATCGCCCTTCGATCCAGAGACGTTCTTCGACGAGACAGCTGCCCGGAGAGCTCGAACGCGCGCTTCGCGGCTTCGCTCGCTCTCGCTGTCGAAGCCGAGGGCCGACCAGGCCGCCGCCAGCGCTACATGACCGAGCGGGAATTCCGGCTGCGCGGCGATCACCTGTAACAACAGATCGCGCGCCGCGAGATACTCCGCGAGACGGAGCCGGGCAAGCCCCTCGGTGTACAGGCGGACGACCTCCGGACTCGACGGCACAGACGCCTTCACGCGTGCGGTGTCGGTGCCGGACAGTTCGCCGACGCCCAGGCGCTCACGCAGCACGACGCCGATGCGTGACACGAGACTCAAGAGCTCATCGTGGGTACCCGTGTCGCTCACTGACGCGATCGTCTCTCCCGCCGCGGCGTCCTGCACCCGCAGGTCAAGGCGGATGCGCTCGCTGCCTTTCTCACCCACCGCCAAGTACGACCCGAGCACCACGAGATCGGTGCCGAGATTGCGGCGGATGCGCGCGAGCGTGTCTTTCGCGAAGCTGTCGGCGTCAGCCAGTTGGAGATCCAGTTTCATGCGCACGACTTGTTCGCCAGCTACGGTCCGCAGTTTCTCGCCGGCAGCCAACTCCGTCGTCAACATGTCCGAGAAAGCGGCGGACAACCACGCCGCATCAGGTCGCTGTGAAAGGTTCTTGAACCCGAGCACGGCGACCGAGCGCCGGACCCTGAGCGGTGTCGCAGCCGGATCGGCGGCGACTGAGTTCGCGGGCGCGCGTGACGCCCAAGTCGCGAGGGCGCCAATCCCGGCCGTCAACACCGCCACCGCGGCGACCGTCATCACGACACGGTTGGTGCGACGGCGCCGCAAGCTGGGAACGTGCGCGGTGGTCGGTTCGCCGAACGCGCTCACGACATCCGCAGCGCTCGCGAAACGATCGGCAGGCTCGCGTTCGAGACAGCGGAGGATGATCGCTTCCCATCTCGGGTCGAGTTCGGGAACGAGCGCGCGTGGCGACTCGGCCGGTCTCCGCAAACGTTCCAGGACGGCGATGAGCGGCGTGTCCCCCTCAAACGGCAGGCGGCCGGTCACCATCTCGTACATCACCACGCCGAGCGCGTAGATGTCCGTCGCCGCCGTGGCGCCGCGATGATCCAGGATCTCGGGTGCGATGTACGCCGGAGTGCCGACAACGTCGCCGGTCCCGGTCAACGCAAGCATCTGGCTGCCGTCCGACGAGCTCGTGTGAGCCAGCCCGAAATCGGAAACGACGGCGCGGACGTCGTCCGACTGCTCCTTCACGGGAACGAGTACGACGTTGCTCGGCTTGAAATCGCGATGGACGATGCCGACCTGGTGTGCGGCATGGAGTCCCTGGGCCATCTGCGTGACGAGCGGCACGAAATCGCGCGTGCTCATGCGGCCAACGCGCCGGAGCCGTTCGGCTAAAGTCTCGCCGCGCAGCAGCTCCATCGTCACGAACATGATCTCGCCGTCTGTCGATCCGAGTCGATGATGAAACAGATCGAAGATGCGGCAGACGTTCGCGTGCGTGACCTTCCGCGCGAGATAGATTTCCTGCTTGAACCGTTCGATCGTGCGAGGGTTGGTCGCGGTCTCGGGGCGGACCGTCTTGAGCGCAACGTGACCACCGAGCTCCAGGTCCTCGGCTTCATACACGGCGCCCATTCCGCCCTGACCGAGCAGGCGGACGATTTTGAACCGGTCGCTGACTAACTCATCGCAATGAAAAACAGGATATGCAGAGCCACCGCCCCGACCGGACAAGCCGTCGGTACGGGTGTTGGCGGATTCCGAAGGAGTACCCGGGTCCGATGGCATCGGCGTGCTGCAGAGTTCAACGTTCGGGGGATTATGCCACGGCGGCGCTGCCCAGACTAACCGTGAGCGATCGCGCTGGACGAGGCCTCGCTAGAGGTCAGAGAGACACAGCCGCGCGGCCAAACGAGGACACCTCGCCGCTCGATCGAGCTGATGGCGCGACCAACACTGGCGGGATCACGTCCTGCTCTACGAGTACTTTCATGCCGACAACGGGGCAGTACATGTGCCTGGCGTACGGCTGGTGGTTCTACCTCAACTGGCTGCCGACCTACCTTCGCGACGCGCGCGGCGCGAGCTTCAAGATGGGCGCGCTGCTCGCCGGCCTGCCGTTGCTGCTCGGCGGCGCCGGTTGCCTGGTCTCGGCGTTCTTCGTTCCACGCCTGACCAAGCGGTATGGCAGCGTCTCCATCGCGCGGCGCATCATCGCCGTCACCGGATTCATTGGCGCTTCCACGTGCATCGTCATCTTCACGCGCATTGCCGACCCGGTGCAGGCGATGTTCGTGCTCGGGATGGCCGGGTTCTTCAACGACTTCGTCATGCCCGCGGCATGGGCGAGCACGATGGACATCGGCGGTCGCTACGCGGGAACCGTGTCGGGCGCCATGAACATGATGGGTAGCGTCGCCGGGGCGCTGTCGGTGACTGTGGTCGGGTACCTCTTGGCGTGGACGTCAGGCAACTGGACGCTGACGTTCTACATCTCGTCGGGGATCTACCTGGTAGGCGCGATCTGCTGGCTCTTCTTGGATTCTCATTCGCCGGTTGAGCGCACAGCGACGGTTTAGCAAACCGCCGTCTTGAGCGTCTCGGCCACCTCACCGCGGACGTTCAAGTATGCGGGACACAGACACTTGCCTGGAAACCGTCGACCGCTGGCGGCGAACGGCCCGCATTCAAACCGCCTTCTTGACGCTAAGTGCAGGCGGCCAGAAGGCTTCTTGTTCGGCCACCTGCTGCGCGCATGGGCACACCGTTCTGGGCACACTCTCGGGCACACGCGCCGCGTTCTTGCGTGCCGTCTTTGGAAAAACGGAGGGGAATCACGAAAGGCGACGGTTTTCTTGACCGTCGAAGGTCGTTCTCGTTCGGTCGCTTTGCAGTAACTGGACAGGACCACGCCGGAGCCGCAACTGCGCGTCCAGCTCACGCGCGGCCATGGCCCGGCACGCGCGGGGAATGCTCACTCCTCATTCGACAACGACAGCCAGTTCATCGGCCGAAGTCGATGCACGGGATGCTCTGACTTGAACGGGGCGAACCGCGACGGCTCGGGACGTCATCCACCATCGTGGGCGCCGTGGGCCCAGGCCGGCCACGAACGCTGAAACAAGGCCGGCCAGCTCGCGAGGCGCTTCAATCGGAATCTCATGGTTGCTGTCCACGAGGGCCAGGCGAGCGCCAGGGATTGAGGCCTGAACGCCCCGGAGGACGTCGGGCGAGAAGATTGTATCGTGCACGCCGCCGACGACGAGCGTGGGCACGCGGATAGACGCGACCCGCCCGGCAAACGACACGTCGGTGCAGATTCTGAGGCTTTCATCGAGCACGGCTGCGGAGACTGTCGCGGCGGCCGCGGCCCACCGATCCATCGTGTCCTCTGAAACCGGCCTCGTGATGTAGCCGGCCGTCACTTCCTTCAGCCGGTCAGCGTCGCCGGCGCGGCGGCTCCAGTCCCGACGTACCGCTTCGGGGAATGGGATCTCGCAGGCGGGGCATCCGCCGACCAGGATCAGTCCAAGCACACGATCGGGATGCGCGCACGTCACGTGCTGCGCGAATTTCGCGCCCATGCTAAACCCGACGATCACAAACCGGCGCGCGCCTGCGGCGTCCGCGACGGCGAGTGCGTCTTTCGCGAGGGCTTCATAGGTAAACGCCGTTTCGCGTTTCTCGGACTCGCCGTGTCCGCGAAGGTCGTACGTCACAGCGCGCATTCCGCCCAGGTCGAGCTCCGCCAGCAGCTCTTCCCAGTAGCCACCGCTTCCCGCCCAGCCGTGGATGAACAGGAGCGAGAGTGGACCCTCGCCACGAACACGATACGCGATGGAGGCGCCCTCTCCGCCTCGCGCGATCACGTGGACGGCTCCAGGTTGGCTCGCCGAAGCAGCGCGCTAAAGCGAGAATGCGACCGAAGCGTGTCGAAGACCGGCGATACTTTCAGAAAAATCAGATTGAATGAGGGTTCGTCGCATGCCTCGTAGAGCAGATCGATCGCGCGATCGTGCGCGCCCAGACCTGCGTGAACGAGCGCAAGCGCGTCACGCGATACGAAGGTGTTTTCCGCGCGACGCGAGAGATCGTCCAGGACGTCTGACGCGTCAGACAGACGCCCGGCGATTCCATAGGCGCGGCCAAGGAGCCCCTGCATCAGAGTGCTGCCGGATAGAGTCACGGCCTGCTCGAGCGCGGCGACCGACTCCGCGAGCCGGCCCTTCTGCTCGTACGCGAGCCCGAGAATCCAGTGTGTCATGTAGAACGCCGGATCCATGGCAAGCGTTTTCCTCTCCTGCTCGATCGCCTCGTCATATCTTCGCGCCAGGTAATACATGTGCCCGAGGCCCATGTTCCACGCGAGGGCCAGCGGGTCGAGTTCGATCGCGCGACGTGCAGCTTCCACCGCTTCGTCAAAACGCCCGAGCGCGGCCAGGCAGTTCGCATGCCAGTTTCGCGCCACGGGATCGTTGGGATCCAGCTCGCTCGCGGCTGTGAGCTCGACGTCGGCGCCGGACCAGTCCCACTGCTGCAGCTTCGCGATGGCGAGCGTGTTATGCGCCCCGGCAAGCTGCGCATCGAGCCGCAGCGCGCGTTCGGCGGACGCTCTGGCGGTTGCAGCCCATTCCCCTCCCGGAAGAAGCCCGAGACTGAAACCGAGCAGGAGGTAGCTGTCGGCAACTCCCACAAGGGCTGCGGCGTAGTCAGGATCCCTGGTCAACGCCTGCGTGAAATAGGCGATGGCCCGCCGGACATTCTCTTCGTTGCGCTTGTGCCAGTGAAACCGGCCGCGGAGGTACAGCTGATACGCCTCGGGATCCACCTGGCGCGCGCGCCGCAGCCGCGCCCGTTCTCGCGGCGTAACTTTCAGGCTGATCTCGTCGACGATCGAACGCGCCACCTCGTTCTGAAGCGCCAGGACGTCCCGCAGCTCGCGCTCGTAACTCTTCGCCCATAGCAGCGTGTCGCTCGCCGCCTCGATGAGTTGCGCGGTGATGCGGACGCGGCCCTCCAATGCCAGCACGGATCCTTCCACGATTACATCAACGCTGAGCTCGCGCGCGATTTCAGCGAGCGGCGTGCCGCCACCTTTGTATCGCATCGCGGACGTGCGAGAGATCACACGGAGTGCCGAAAGTTGGGCGAGGCTGGCGATCAGCGCCTCGGTCATGCCGTCGGAGAAGTATTCGTCGTTCGGGTTGCCGGACAGATTCTGCAGGGGCAGGACGGCAAGCGCTTTGACCCGATGCCTCCGCGGCTTCACACGCTCCCGGGTGTGGCGCGCAGATCCGCCCGTCCGCGTGCGCTCCTTGTGCGCTTCGAGGTCCAGCTCCAGCTTGACACTTCCAAGTTCCGCGTAGAGTTCGTTTGCCGACTGCCATCGCTCCTCGCGTGACTTCCGGAGCGTCTTCATGACGATGCGCTCGAGCGAACGAGGGATCGGGGTGGCGGCGGGCCTAGGCGGAGACGGATCCTCGCGGAGAATTGCCGCTATGCTGTCGCCGGCAGTCGCTCGGCCGAACGGGGCGAGTCCGGCGATCATTTCGTACATCATCACACCGAGGCTCCACAGGTCGGTCCGTGCGTCGAGATCGAGACCGCGGGCCTGCTCTGGGGACATGTATTGCGGCGTCCCGAGCACGATGCCGGGGAGCGTTCGCAGCAGTGTATCGGTCGTTTGCGCATCCGGTGCCGCCGCGAGCTTCGCCAAGCCGAAATCGAGCACTTTCACGTACCCGTCCGGCCGCAGCATCACATTCTCAGGCTTGATGTCGCGGTGCACGATTCCGCGCCCGTGCGCCGCGGCCAATGCGCTTACAACCTGCAGCGCGATGTCGATCGCCGGCTGAATCGCCATCGGGCCACGCTCGAGCCGCGCGCGAACGGTCTCACCTTCGACGAACTCAGTCACCATGTAGGGCCGGCCGTCGACCGCGCCGAAATCATGAACGATGAGGATATTGGGATGGTTGAGCGCGGAAGCGGCGCGCGCTTCGTCGTGGAAGCGGCGGAGGCGAATGGGATCGGCCGCGACGTTTGCAGCCAGGAGCTTCACGGCGACGTGGCGATCGAGCTTCGTATCGCGCGCCAGGTACACCTCGCCCATCCCGCCGGTGCCGATCTGCGACAGTACCTTCATACGGACCAACACGGCGGCCTATCAAGCTCCCTTCAGGAACGGAGCCGTTTTCGACCTGCTCCCGCTGAGGCGGTCCCATCTCGCCTCATCTTACGCCGCGAGGTGGCGGCGATGAGAGACGCCTCGCGTGGGCGCCCGCGCGGTCCTTAAGAGACTGTGCCCACGTGCGCTGAAACGGGCCTGAAATCGACGATTTCAGGCCCGTTCTGCGATCCGTGCCGACCTTCGCAAACCGCTTCGCAAGCACTTCGAGTCTTTGCGCTCCGTATCTGCATTGCAGCGCGTTCCGGGATGCCGGCTCGCACGAGATCGCGAACCGTGGCGGCCGCGGGGCAAGCCGAACCACTATCGCGTCGAGCGTCTTGATGAACTTCGCTTGCCTGTCAGCAGGCGCCTCAAGCTCCGCATGGCCCCTTTTCTCCGGACGCTGCGCGTTTACAGATAACAGCCGACGTTCATGTGCCGCGACAGAGCTGTTGAAGGAGAACGACGTGGCCGTCTGCGCCGTCGAACGCGATCTCGGCCAGCCAACAGTTCACCGCGCAGGGCAGCCGGTGCGCTGAAGCGTACAGAATCAGCAGCCATGCCAATTGATCCAGCCGGTCGGGTAACTGACACATGTCCGCAAGAAAGGCGTTGCGGTAGGGGCGGTAACGCGCGCCGGTACGTTCGATGCTGCCGGCGAACGGTTCGGTGGAGTAGTAAACGATCTCGTCGCCCCGCGTGACCACCTGCCGAACCAACGGCAACGATGGGTTCGTGTGGCCGTGCAGCGGCAGACTGAGAAACAGACCATCAGCCATGTCACTTCTCTGCTTCGTGATCGTTCCCGGCCACTGAGGATTACATCAGTTCTGCGAGCGCTGCAGCGAGGCTGCCAGGGCGACGACCCTGCATTCCGAGACAAAAGGTAGCCTTACCGCGACCGGGCTCGAACCCGGTGCGTGCCGACCGTGGCAGCGCCGCTGGTACGCGTACTGCTGCTAAGGGTTGACGAGCGGCCTATTATGGACTCGCCTATCATCCGCACACAGACGCCCTGCGAAAATTGTCATCGGCTGACCGCCGTCGCCATTGCGCCATCCGGCAGCTTCGTCTACCTCGGATGCTCGACATGCGGGCAGATCTGGTCGATGCGCGACCGCCGGCGGGAGAGACGCTCTCTCGATCGGCATCCAGAAGACCGCGCTCACGGGACATAGGACCACATCGAGCCGTCTCGCGGTCGGCATTGCGACGTCCGTTCACGGGCACGATGTGCTGAGCGTGTCGATGATTGCCGCGTATCAGCGCGGTTGACACGAAAGACAACGGACGGGCGACACTCCTACTGCGCCGTCCACCCTCCATCCACGAACAGCGACGCGCCGGTGATGAAAGACGATGCCGGCGATGCGAGGAAGACGACGGCGCCCGCGAGCTCGTCGAGCTCGCCCCATCGGCCCATCGGAATCTTCTTGACGAACTCCTGATACTTCACGGGATCGTTCAGGAGCGGCAGGTTCATTTCCGTCGCGAAGGGGCCGGGGCAGATCGCATTCGACGTCACGCCGGTCCCCGCCCACTCGAGCGCGAGCACCCTGGTGAGATTGATCACGCCGGCCTTTGACGAGGCGTACGGCGCCCTGCCGCCGAGCGCCACGGCGCCGAGGATCGAGCCGAGATTGACGACGCGGCCCCAGCCGCGCTTGACCATGCCGGGGCCGATGGCCCGGGCGCAGAGAAACGGTCCCTTGAGGTTGGTGTCGATGACGCTGTCCCAGTCGGCTTCGGTCAACTGATCGACGGTCCCGCGGATGTTGACGCCGGCGTTGTTGATGAGGACATCGATCGGGCCGAGCGCCGATTCGACCGACGCCGCCAGGCGCTCGACGTCGGCGGCTGACGTCACGTCAGCCGCGAATGCCTTGGCGCGACGGCCCGTCGCCTTGGCGAGCGCCGCAGCGGCCTCCTCAGCAGGGCCGAGGGAGCGCCCCGACAGCGCGACATCAGCGCCCGCCTCGGCGAGCGCCGTTGCCATCGTCAAACCAAGCCCGCGAGCGCCTCCGGTGACGAGCGCGACTTTGCCATCGAGACGAAACGAATCCAGAACAGGTATGTGAGCCATAGGTCAAAAGTGTCGAGTCGCTGCTCGCGGCTCGCTGCTGGCTGCTCGCGTCCAGCTTGCTAGCTCAGTTAGCTGCGAGCCGCGAGTAGCGAGCCGCGGCTGAGAGCTACCGCGGCCGGTACGTCTTGCTGAACCCGTTGCGCGTGTTGGTGACGGTAAAAGTCCCGTCGGCCTGCGCGGAAACCTTGATCATGAACGCCGGACCGGTATGAGCCGGCCCTGGGCCACCGCGTCCGCCGCCCTGGCGGCCGCCCGGTGCGGCGGCGGGCGGCGGTGGGCCCGGCTGACCACCACCCGCGGCGGCAGGCGGCTGACCCGCGCTGGCTGGCGGTACCGCCGGCGGCGCGGGTGGATTCCCAGCCGGAGGCGCGCCGGTCTCCGTAGGTGTCGGCAAAGCGGCAGCGCCTGGAGGCGGTTGCGCGCCGGGGCCGGCGGCGCGGCGCCGGCTGGTGCTCCGGCGGCGCCTGACCGGCAGGTGCAGGAGCACCGCCTGGACCGCCGCGGCCTCCGCCCGCCAAAGAAGGAGGCGCCGTCAGCACGGCAGCAATCACCGAGGGCTCGTCGATGTTGGCGATAAAGAGGCCCGCCGGGTTGTACTCGGTCCCGACGTTGTAGGACCAGTGCATCTGCCAGTGGTCCTCGAATCGAGGCGACGAATAAAGCGTCTGCGCAGTCTGCAACGTCCCACCCTTACGAGTCCCGTTCTGCGAGATGGCGACGCGCGGCTCCAACCCGTGCACGAGGGCCTTCGATCCCGAGGGGTCGGTGCCGTGATGCGAGACGATATAGAGATCGACGGTCCCGATAGGGTTCGTCGGGCACATCAGGTCGAACTCCCTGTTCCAGAGCAGGTCGCCGAGATCGATCAGGCGAAACTTCCCGAACGAGATCACGCTGCCCACCGATTGGCCATTCTCGTCGAGCGGATTCGCGTCCTTGGGTTTGAAGTCGGCGCAGGCCGCGTTCGGCTTGCCACCGCCGCCCCCGGGAAGCGGCGTCTTGATGGCCTTGCCGGCAGCCGTGACGATCCGCCACTCCACTCCGGTGATCGGCAGCTTGTCGCCCGGCTTGACGACGGTGTGCTTGGCCTTGCCGTAGAGTTCGGCGTAGGCAGCCTGGAAACCGGCGACCTGCTCGCGCTCCTCCGAGCTGGGTCCGTGGTCGACGTAGTGCTTGATCGGGACGCGCTTGGCCAACTCCTGCATGCCGCCGATGTGATCGACGTGGTAGTGGGTCGAGATGAGGTAGTCGATTTCTTTGACGCCGACCTCGGTCAGCACCGCCATGATGCGGTCGAGGTCTCGCGCCCCGGGGTTGCCCGCGTCGATCATCGCCGTTTCGCCCGTCGGCGTCACAAACAGCGTGGCGGCCCCACCCTCGACGTCGATGACGTAGAAGTCAAACGTCTTGGCAACCTTCGCCGGACGTGTCTGCGCACCCGGCGCCGACACGAGCAGCATCACAACGGCAAGCGAAGCGAACAGCGCGCGCATAGAAACAACTCCCTGTATCATCGAATTTAACCGCAATCGTATACCAGTCTCATCCTGCCAAGAGCCTTTCACCGCAGAGAACGCCGAGGACGCAGAGACGACACAATCGTGTTTTTCTCTGCGGGCTCAGCGTTCTCGGCGGTGAAGAGCTTTGCCAGCAACCACGCGATACATGGCCACGCCCCGAGCCGGAGATGTCAGTGCGAGGCCTCTTTCAGAATCTCCGCGGCGACGTGAAAGGCGGCATTCGCGGCCGGAACGCCGGCGTAGACGGCGACCTGCAACAGGACTTCCTCGAGATCGCAGGGTTCGAGCTCGTGGGCCAGACCCGTGCGGACGTGCAGGCGGAATTCTTCCAGGCGGCCGAGTGCAGCCGTGGCGGTCAGCACCAGCAATCGGCGCGTGCGGTAATCCAGCCCGGGCCGCGTCCAGATCGCGCCCCACGGGTAGGTCGTGATCAGCTCCTGAAGCGCGCGCGTGAAATCAGTGGTGCCGGCGATCGCGCGGTCGACGTAGTCGTCGCCAAGAACCGCCCGTCGAACCGCGAACCCTGCGGCGCGGATGTCCGCGGCGGCCGGCAGCAGGAACTCGAAGAGCGCGGAGGTGAACGACCGGGGACGCTCGAGGTTCGAGATGTGGGCCGCCGGCAGGCGCACGGCCCGCGCACCCTCAATCGATCGCACGAGGACGGCCGCGTGTCCCTCCCACGGCATCCCAACGTCGAGATCGCCGCTGATGACGAGCGTCGGGACCTTTATCCTGGACAGCAGTCCGGTCTGGTCCATGTCGCGTATGGCCGCGCAGCAGCCGGCGTAGCCGACGGGATTGGTCGACAACAGCGTTCGCCGCGCGGTCGCAACCGACGCGTGATCCCGACGCGAGCACGGCCGGCGAAAAGAACCGGCCCATCACCAGATCCTCGACCGCCGCCATTCCGCCTTCGAGAACGGCGCGGCGGCGCGCCTCCATCGGCTGCGGATCGGTCAGCCGGGACGTGGTGTTGGCGAGGACGAGATGCGTGACACGGTCCGGGGCGTGAACCGCCAGCCACTGTCCGATCATGCCCCCGAGCGACAGGCCGCAGAAAGCGAAGCGCTGCACCCCGCATGCGTCGGCGATCGCCAGAACATCCTGGCCGAGCTCGGCAATCGAGTAGTCGCCTGGCGTCGCGCTCGACGCGCCGTGGCCGCGCGTGTCCGGGCGAAGGACGCGGAAGTGCGGCAGCAGGTCCGCCGTTTGCGCGTCCCACATGCCGTGGTCGAGGCCGAGCGAATGCGACAGCACGAGCACCGGACGATCGTCGGCGCCATCCAAACGGTAGTAAGACGACGCGTCCGAGCAGAAAAGGCATCGCACGGTTCAGGAGGTTCAAGGGGTTCAGGAGTTCAAGGTTCAAGGTTCAAGGTTCAGGGTTCACGGTTCAGGGTTCAGGGTTCAACAGTCGCACGCGCATCGCCTCGGCGACTCCGAGATAGCCTTCGGGAGCGTCGATCGTGCGCAGCTGGTCCGCGGGAATCACGCGCGTGATGTCGGGCATGCCGAGGAGCGCTTCGCGAAAGGTCTTACCGCTCTCGCGGCTCACGTTCAACGCCTCGATGACGAATCGGGTCGCGGCCTCCCTGCCGACGCTCGGTATCAAAAGCATCGTCACGCGTTCCGCGAAGATTGCCCCGTTGGAACTTTCGATGTTGGCGCGCATTCGGTCGACGTTGACGGACAAGCCGCCCACGACCTCCACCATCGCCGCCAGCGCGGAGCCGGTGGTCTGAATGGCGGCTGCGATGGTCGGCCACTCGGCGTGCCAGCCGCCGACGGCGCGCTCGTGCTCCTGCACCATGCCGGTCAGAAACGCCGCCACGAGACCCGGCAGCCGCGTCGCGGCGGCCAGCGCGACTGCGCATCCAGCAGGATTGCGTTTGTTGGGCATTGTCGAAGAGCCGCCGCCAGGCTCGGCCACTTCAGACGTCTCGTCCTGCATCAGCAGCGATACGTCGCGCGCGATCTTGCCGAGCGTGCCGGTGTAAATGCCGCAGGCGGCAACGAGCGCGGCCAGGCGATCCCGGTGCGCATGCCACGGCGCCTCGGGAGCGCGCAAGCCGAGATCGTCGGCGAGCGCGCGGGAGACTGCCGGACCACGATCCCCAAGCGCGGCGAGCGTCCCCGAGGCCCCGCCGAACTGCAGAATGGCGGCCTCGTCGACCGCCGCGTTGATCCGCGCCCAACCGCGCGTCAAGCGCCGCGACCCAGTGCGCGACCTTGAGACCGAACGTGATCGGCGGCGCGGGCTGGAGGAGTGTCCGCCCCAACATGACTGTGCCGGCGTGGCGATCCGACAACTGCCGAAGCTCGCGCTCGAGACGAGCGTGGTCGGCAGCGAGGATCGCGCGGGCACGGCCAATCGCGAGGGCCATCGCCGAATCCGAGACATCCTGACTCGTCGCGCCGAAATGCACGTACCTGGCGCTCTCGGCGTCGGCCGCGTGAACGCGCGCGGTCAGCGCCTTCACCAGCGGAATCGAAACCGTCCCCGACGCGCGCGCATCCCGGGCAATCGCCGCGGCGTCGATACCATCGGCGCTCGCGGCGGCCGCGATCGAGGCGGCGGCGCTCGCGGGAATCACGCCGGCCTTCGCCTCCGCCCGAGCGAGGGCGGCCTCGAAATCCAGCATCGCCTGCACGAGCGAGCGATCCGAAAAGATCCCGGCCAGCGCGTCGGTCGTCGCCAGACTGTCGATCAGCCGTGATGACATGTCAGTGAGGCTGTCACAGATCGAAGAACACGGTTTCGCCGTCACCCTGGAGCCGGATGTCGAAGGTCCACTCGCCGGCACCAATCGGCTGCGCCAGCAGCGTCTGGCGCCGTTCCTGCGGAACGAACGCCAGCACGGCGTCCGACTCGAGAGCCGGATCGCCCTCGAAATAGATCCGTGTGTAGACCTGTCTGAGGAGTCCTCGGGCGAAGAGGCAGACGTTGATGTGCGGAGCCTCGGTGCGGCCCTGCGCGTCGCGTACGGCCCCCGGCAGGATCGTCTCGAACACGCACGCGCCGTCGGCGCCAGTTGGCAGACGCCCAAATCCGCAAAAGCCCGTTGGCGCGAGCACGTTCATCGGATCCTGCGGGCGAACGTAAATGCCATCGGCGTCGGCCTGCCACACCTCGACCAGCGCATCTGGCAGCGGCTGAGCGTCGCCATCGAGCACACGAACCCTCAGCCGGATGCGCTCGCCGCGCGTGTCGGCTCTCACGAGACAACCGAGCGCGGCTTCATCGGCCAGCCCGAAGTGAAAGAATGGGCCAACGGTCTGCGACGAGGTCGCGACGAGTCGCACGAGATTGGCGACGCGATTCGCGGCGGGCGTCTGGCTCATGGCGGGCTCGATCATACACAATACGCATGATGAGCTCTCACACGAACGCAACCGATCGGCCCTTCGAACGACTCGCCGTCGTCGGTGCCGGAAACATGGGCAGCGGCATCGCCCAGAAGATGGCGACCGAAGGCTTCGCCGTCACGCTCGTCGATCTGGACGATGAGAAGGTCGGGCGAGGGATGAGCATCATCGAGAAGACTCTGACCGATGGCGTGCAGCGCGGTATCTTCGCCGCGCCCGACGTCGCCGCGATTCTGGGCCGGATTTCCGGCACCTCACGCTTCGAGGACCTCGCCGCGGTCGATCTCGTGGTCGAAGCGGTCTTCGAAGATCTCGAGATCAAGAAACGCGTCTTTGCCCGCCTCGACGAGGCCTGCCGGCCCGACACGATTCTTGCGACGAATACGTCTTCGTACGCCGTCACCGATCTTGCGGCCGCAACGACGCGGCCGGAGCGGGTATTGGGGCTTCACTATTTCTTTCATCCGGCGAAGAACCGGCTGGTCGAGGTCGTTGCGGGACGGGCCACCAATCCGATCGCCTATCGGCGCGCCTGGCGCCTTCAGGAAGCGCTGGGGAAGACGCCGATCGCCTCGAGCGACTCGTACGGCTTCATCGTCAACCGCTTCTTCCTGCCCTGGTTGACCGAAGCCGTGCGCATCTTCGAAGAGGGTGGCGCGAATACGGCGACGATCGACGAAGCCGCGAAGCAGGCGTTCGGCATCGGCATGGGACCGTTCGAGTTGATGAATGTTACAGGCGTGCCGATCGCGCTTCATGCAGCGACGACGCTCGGCCGGGCGTTCGGGCCGATGTACGAAGCACCTGCGCTTCTTCGCACTCAAGTGGAATCAGGGCAGCACTGGATGATCACCGGAGCAATCGACTCCGGGCAGTTTCGAGTGGTGGCGGATCGCCTGTCTGCCGCGGCGTGCTATGTCGCGGGAGCGCTCGTCGACGAAGGCGTCGGCACGATCGAAGATACCGACATCGGCGCGCGGGTGGGCCTGCGGTGGAAACGCGGACCCTTCGAGCTGATGAACCACTACGGAATCGGTCGCGCCAGAGATCTCGCCGCGGATTTCGCCGCGAGATGGAAGATGCCGCTACCGGCGATTATCGACACGCGAGCGCGCGCGAGCACGCCGTTCCGCTTTACGCTCGTCCGCTCGGAGATCGCCGATGGCATCGCGACGCTGACAATCAATCGTCCGGACGCGATGAACGCGCTCAACGAAGCCGTCGTGTCGCAACTCGAGGACGCGTTTCACGCCGCGTCGAAGAACCCTTCGGTCAACGGCATCGTCATCGCGGGCAGCGGCAAGGCCTTCGTCGCCGGCGCCGATATCCGGTTCTTCGTCCGGCACATCGAGGCCGGCTCAATCGCATCGATCGCCGAGTTCACGAGGCGCGGCCAGGCGCTGCTGCGGGCGTTCGAGACGTGCCCAAAGCCTGTCGTCGCGCGTGTCCAGGGGCTTGCGCTCGGAGGCGGTGTCGAGCTCGCGCTCGCGTGTCACCAGATCATTGCGACGCCCAAGGCGACCCTCGCGTTTCCAGAGACTGGCATTGGTATCTATCCGGGCCTGGGCGGAACGCAGCGGACCACTCGTCGAGTGGGCCGCGGGCTGGCGAAATGGCTGGTGCTGACCGGGCAGACCGTCAGCGCCGAAGAGGCGCTCGCCATCGGGCTCGTCGACGCGGTCGTGCCATACGAAGAGCTCGATGCCGCCATCGCAGCCGCGATCGCCAGCGGCCGCGCGACCGATCGCGGTCCAAATGCGGTTCCCGACGCCTATCGTCCGATCGCCGAGTTCTTCGATCGCTACGGCGTCGACGAGCTGCTCGCCGGTCAGGCCCCGGCGCCCGCCGACGTGCGCCTCGCGAAAGCCGTCAAGCGACTCGGCGCAAAGGCACCGGTCGCGCTCCGGCTCTCGGCCGATCTCATCGATCGCGGCGCGACACTGCCAATCGAAGAGGGTCTCGCGCTCGAACTGTCTCACCTCGAAGAAATCTTTGCGACCAGGGACGCCTACGAAGGATTGTCGAGCCTCGGCCGGAAGGCGCCGGTGTTCGAGGGGAGATAGAGGCACGGCTCAGGGCTCAGGGCTCAGGGCTCAGGCAAGAGCGTTCGAGTTCACTCTCGAAGATCTTGCCTGAGCCTTGAGCCTTGAGCCCTGAGCCCGACCTCTACGCCGCCACCCCCGCCATCAACCGCATCAACGCGTCCTGCGTCGCCTCGGCACGCGACAGCTCTCCCACGACGCGACCGGAGCGAAACACGAGAATACGCGTCGAGAGGTTGAGCACCTCGGGCATTTCGCTCGAGATGAGGATGATGGCGCTCCCCGCCGCGGCGAGCTCGTCGATGAGCGCGTGAATCTCGGCTTTGGCGCCGACGTCGACGCCACGCGTCGGTTCGTCGAGGATGAGAACCGGACAGCGCGCGGCGAGCCACTTCGTCAGGACGATCTTCTGCTGGTTGCCGCCAGACAGCGCGGCGACCGGCGTGTCGAGCCGCGGTGACTTGACCCGCAGCCGCTCGAAGAAAGGCTGCGCGACCTGCCGCTCGCCTCCGCGCGTGATGAAGCCGAGCCGGGCGAGGGTGGGCAGGATCGACAGGGTGGCGTTGTTGAGCACGTCCATCGAGAGCACGAGCCCCTGCCGCTTGCGGTCTTCCGGGACGAGGCCGATGCCGAGCGCGATGGCGTGTGCGGCGTTCACTGATGAGGCCGGCTGGCCGCGCACCCATACGCTTCCAGTCGAGTGGCGATCCAGCCCGAAGAGAGCGCTTGCCACTTCCGAACGCCCGGCGCCGACGAGCCCGGCAAAACCGAGCACTTCGCCCGCGCGCAACGAGAACGATACGTCGGCAAAACCGGCGGGGCTGGCGAGACCTGCGACCCTCAGGAGCTCCTCGCCGGGCTCCGCCTTCACGTGCGTCGGGAAGTAATCTTCGAGCCGGCGGCCAATCATCATCTCGACGAGCGCCGCTCGATCCATCTCGGCGACCGGGCGCGTCGCGACGTGGCGTCCATCGCGCAGGACCGTGACCGTGTCGCACAGCCGGAAGATCTCCTCGAGCCGGTGGCTGACGTAGATGCACGTCACGCCACGTTCGCGCAGCCGGCCGATGAGCGCATACAGACGCTCGGCTTCGTGCTGCGACAGGCTGCTCGTCGGCTCATCGAAGACGATGAGGCGGGCGCCCTGGCCGATCGCCGACGCGATCTGCAGCATCTGCTGCTGACCGATGGTCAACGTGCCGACCGCGCGCGTCACGTCGAGCGCGGCGTCGATCGGCGCCAGCATCGCTTCCGCGCGGCGTTTCATCTCGCGCCTGGAAACGAAACCTCGCGACGAAGGCAGGCTGCCCAGGCAGAGATTCTCGGCGACCGACAGGTTCTCGCAGAACGAGAGCTCCTGGTGGACCATCGCGACGCCCGACTTGAGCGCATCGGTCGGGCTGTTAAAGCGGACCGGCTCGCCACTGATGATGATGCGGCCTTCGTCGGGGGTGTAAATGCCGGCCAACAGCTTGCCGAGTGTGCTCTTCCCCGCGCCGTTCTCGCCACAAAGCGCATGGCAGGATCCCGCGGCGATCACGAACGACACGCGATCGAGCGCGGCGACCCCGGGGAAACGTTTGGTGACGCCGTCGAAGCGAACCTCATCCGCAGGCATGGCCCTCGAATCTTAGCGGAGGACAAACGTGCCGGCAAAGCAGGAGAGTCCGGTAACCGAACACGACCTCCGAAGAGGCTAGAATCTATCCCATAAACCCGATCCGTGTTGTCCGTGTGATCGGTGGCTAGAACGTGTTGTCCGTGTGATCCGTGGCTACAATCAGCAACCATAGAGGCGGTCCGGCCGTCCAAGGGAGTCAGACTCATGCCAATGTGGTTGCGACAGTTGCCTCAAGACATTCGCTTCGGCGTCCGGTCCTTCCTGCGCACGCCAGGCTTCACGACGCTCGCGGTGCTCTCGCTGGCGCTCGGCATCATGGCCACGACGGCGATGTACAGCGTCATCCACGCCGTGGTGCTCGACCCGTTTCCCTACAAGGACGTCGACGCGCTCATGAGCGTCAAGAGCTGGAATCCCAAACAAGAGGGATTCCGCACCTACTACACCACCGACGAGTTCCTGGAATTTGCCGAGCGCACCACGATTTTCGACGGCGTGATTGCGTCGACGATCTCCGACGTGCTCTGGACGGAGGATGGCGATCCGCAGCGCCTGCGCGGGAACTACGGAACGCCGAATACCTTTCTCGTGATGGGTGTGCCGGCGCTGGTCGGCCGAACCTATCTTCCCGACGACGCCCGGACCGACGCCGCGCCGGTCGTCGTGCTCGGCTACCGATTCTGGCAGCGGCAATTCGGCGGCGACCGCAACGTTGTCGGGCGTCAGCTTCGCCTCAACGACCAGGTCCGCACGGTCGTCGGGGTGATGCCGAAACGCTTCATGTGGCGCGGCGCCGACGTCTATCTTCCAATCACGTTCGAGCGCGGGCAGGTAGTCGAGGGCGTCAGGAACGTGCATCTGCTGGGGCGGCTGAAGCCCGGCGTGAACGACGCTCAGGCCGAAGCCGATCTCCTGCCAATCGTTCGCGATATCGTCGGGAAGATGCCGTCGCAGTCGCCAGCCGAGTGGCGGGCCGGCCTGCTCTCGTTCAAGGAAACATTCCCGAGCAGCATTCGCGATGATTTGTGGGTGCTCTTTGGCGCCGTCGGCTTGCTGCTGTTGATCGCGTGCGCGAATGTGTCGAACCTGCTGCTGTCGAGGGCCGCGGGGCGGCAGCGCGAGATGGCGGTGCGCTCGGCGCTCGGCGGCAGCCGCTGGCGGATGGTCCGCCAACTGCTGACCGAAAGCGCGCTGCTGGCATTGGCGGGCGGCGTGCTTGGCGTCGCGCTGGCCTATGGCGCGCTGCGGGTGATCCTCACGCTCGTGCCACCCAACACGATTCCGGATGAATCGGAGGTGGCCGTCAACCTGCCGGTACTGCTATTCACGCTGGGCGTCTCGGCGGCCACCAGCCTGATCTTCGGTCTGGCGCCGGCTCTTCACACCGTCGGTGATTTGATGAACCCGCTTCGCAGCAGCGGGCGCAGCGTGACGGGCGGCAGCGCGCAAGCCCTGCTTCGCCGGAGCCTGGTGGTGGGCGCCGTCGCGCTGTCGATCATGCTGATGGTTGGCGCGAGCCTGATGATCAGAACGGTGCTCGCGGTCGGCCGCGTGGGGCTCGGCTTCCAGGCGGACCGCGTGCTGACGCTCAGGGTGCCGCTGCCCGAGCGCAAGTACCCGGATGTGGCGCGCCGCGTACTCTTCTTCGAGGAATTGTTGCCGAGTATCGCAAGCGTGCCCGGCGTCACCGCGGCGGCGGTCAACACGAATACCCATCCCTTCGGCAACTTCGGGTGGAACGTCGAGGTGCCAGGCTCGACGGCGAACAACCAGCCTGTCATCGGGCATCAAATCAGCGCTGACTACACGAAAGCGCTCGGGATCTCGCTCGTCAAAGGCCGGCTGTTCACACCGGAGGAGGTCAAGGCGCGGCGGCAGATTGCGCTCGTCAACGAGGCCTTCGAGCGCACGAGGTTGCAGGGCGCCGACGCGGTCGGGCGTGTGGTGCGCATCCCGCGGTTGACGCAGCCACCGGTCGGCTTGGCCGACGACCGCGTCGAAATCGTCGGCGTCGTCCACGACACGCTCAACCGCGGCTTGACCGACGCGCTCCAGCCGGAAATCTACCTTCCGTACTCGCTCGCCGCCATGGCCAATCGCGTGGTCGTGCAGACGGCTGGTGATCCGGCGGCGGTCACGCGCGCGGTCGTCGAACGCGTCTACGCGGTCGATCGAGACCAGCCGGTGACCGACATCAGGACGGTCGAGTCGTTCCTCAACGATTTCATCTACGCCGGTCCCCGATTCAACGTGGTCCTGTTGTCGGTCTTCGCCGCGCTCGGGCTGGCGCTGGCAGTCGTTGGCGTATACGGCGTGATGGCGCACACCGTCGCGCAGCAGACGCGGGAGATTGGCGTGCGGATCGCGCTTGGCGCCGATCCGGGCTCCGTCGGGCGGATGGTCGTGCGATCCGGCGCGAGCCTGCTCCTGATGGGGGTCGGGCTCGGCCTCGTTGGCAGCGTGTTCGGGGCGCGGCTCCTCGCCCGGCAGATTTGGAACGTGTCGCCGTTCGATCCAATTTCCTTTGCCGCCGCGTCGATCGTGCTCGTCGCCGCCGGCTTGCAGGCATGCGTGTGGCCGGCGTGGCGCGCCAGCCGCACGCAGCCGATCGTCGCTCTGCGCCAGGAGTAAACGCCGCAGATCACCCAGAGAACACCGAAGGCATTCCTGCTTCTCGCGCCGAGTGCCATCCGCCGGGTCCACGGTCGTTCCTGAGTGTCGCCTAGACAGGTTCACAGCCGCAGGAAGATCTGCCGATTGTGAAGGAACCGGCAGATGAGAAAGCACAACGTCAAGCCGACGAGCGCGAGGACAACGGCGCCGGAATGCGCGCCGAGGCTGGTATCGAACCAGGACTCTACGCCTCCACCGGCAAAGCGTTTCGACAGCGTGTCGAAGTCCACGACGTTGCTGATCAGGTAGATGACGAGGGCGTTTGTCCCGATCCAGGTGAAGGGCACCGCCCAGGCGCGAATCCCGCGCACGTCGATGACGTAGTAGAACAAGGCCAGCAACAGCGCGCTCCAGCCTCCCGCGACCAGCACGAAAGACGACGTCCAGAGCTTCTTCACGATCGGAAACTGCAGGCCCCAGAGGTAGCCGACGGCCAGCGATACGATGCCGGCGCCGGCGAGGAGCGCCGCTCGGCGGCCGCCGCTCCATTTTTGGTTCTGCAGATGCAGTCCGGCGAAGACGCCGAGCAGGCACGACGCGAACGCGGGCAGCGTCGATAGAATCCCCTCCGGGTCGTGATCGCCGTCCCATTTGAATCCGGAGAGGTAGTGCTGGTCGATCCAGTTGGTGAGGTTGTGTCCCTCGGCGAAGTCACCCGCTCCAAAACCGGGAACCGGGATGAACGTCAACATCGCCCAGTATCCGACCAGCAACGCCACCGTGGTGATCGCGAGCGCGCGGCGACTGAGATAAACGAAGCAGATCCCGGCGAAGCCGTAGCACAGGGCGAGGCGCTGCAGGACTCCCAGCCAGCGGATCTGATCGAAGCCCTTGGCGATGCCACCGTAGTACAAGAGGCCCAGGAGATACAGCAGGCACGTGCGGCGGAGGATCCGCAGGACGGCGGCCGCGGAGCGGCCCTGCCGTTCGACGAGCCGGCCGAGCGAGAAGGTAATCGCCACGCCGATCATGAAAACGAAGAGCGGGAAGATCAGGTCGTAGAAGCGGAACCCGGCCCAGGCGACGTGGTCGAGCTGTGTGGCCATCGTCTCGACCACCGGGCCTGCGTTCAACTGCGCCAGCGCATGCCCCAGGGCGTCTGCGCCGACGATCCACATCATGTCGAAGCCTCGCAGGGCATCGAGCGACATCAGCCGCTCGCCAGAGGCGACCGCCGGGTGCGAGGAGGCGAGCGACATCGGATCGTTCATGCGTGCGTTCCCAGCCGGGACGGTCTACTGTGGCAGCGCCAGATAGGCCTCAGGAACGTCGGTGAAGCCCCAGTCACGGAGCTGACGCGCCCACGTCCCCAGGTTCTCCTTCGTGACGCGGACGAGATCCATCGGGATGATCTTCGGCACGTCCTGCTTCAGCTGCACCTTGTCGAAGATGCGCTGCACCGATACGTGACCCCACAGGTAGGTCGGCTGCGCCAGCAACACCGGCGCGAGACCCTTCTCGACGTAGGCCAGTTCGGCGGGCAGCCCGTCGACGGCGACGATCTTCACTTTCTTCGGATCCAGATCGGTCAGGAGCGTCTGCGTGAAGAGCGGCCAGCCGCCGATCATCGCCCAGCCCTGAATCTGCGGATACGCGTTCTGCACGCGGATGACTTCGGCGGCGGCGTCCTGCGGCGTCTCGATGTGGTAGAAGGTGTCGACGATCTTGATCTTCGGATACTTCGACGCGGCCTGCTTGACGCCCTCGACGCGGTTGCGCAGATTCGGCGCGTTCTGATTGCCCGCCAGGATCGCGATCGATCCCGACTCTCCCATCTGCTTTGCGAGCTCGTCCATCACCGCCTGGCCGGTCTTGATGTCGTCGACGCCATAGAAGGCGAACCGCTGCGACTCGGGCGCGTCGCTATCAAACGTCATGACCGGCACGCCGCGCGCGACGGCATCGTTGATCGCGCCGGTGACCTTGCCGGCGTCGGAACACGACAGCAGGATTGCGCGAGCGCCCTCGTTGACCGCCTGCGCGATGCGCTGTGCCTGGACCTGCCCGTCCTCGGCCGGAGGCGTGAGCCAGGAAATCTCGACCGGGACGCCGTGCTTCGCGGCCAACTCCTTTGCCGCGGCCTCGGCGCCGGTCCTCGCCGAAAGAAAGACCGGGTTGGTCGAGGACTTGGCAATCATCGCGATCTTGAGTCCGGGCTTGGCCGTCGACTGGCTCGGCGGTGCGGGCTGCGACCCGCCGCACGCGGCCGCAGCGAGCATGATGGCGACAATCGGGAGGGCGAAGACCTGCTGGGCGCCAATTTTCATTTATCTACTCCTAGCTCGCTAGCTCCAGCTCCGAGCTCCTGAGCTCTCTAGCTTCTGCAGCGAGCCGCCTGACCGTAAACCGCGCGCTCGCCTGATCGAGCACCACCGCGATGATAATCGCGCACCCGATGATGATCCACTCGTAGTTCTGATCGAAGTGCAAGGTCCGGATCGACTGTCGGATGAGCACGATCAGGACTGCACCCAGCAGCGCGCCGGCGGCGCTGCCCTTGCCGCCCGACAAGCTCGCGCCGCCGACAACGGCCGAGGCGATGACGTAGAGCTCGTAGCCGGTCGCGTCGGCGCACGACGCCGAGCCGTAGAAACTGGCGCCCATGAATGCCGCGAGCCCCGCCGTCAGCCCGGAGAGCACGAACACCGCGATCTTCACGCGGCCGATCGGCACTCCTGAAAACCGGCTGGCCTCGGGGTTTCCGCCGACCGCAAAGACGCGCCGGCCCCCGACCGTGTGCATCAGATAGATACCCCCGACCACGGCGACTGCCACCATCACGAGCATCGGCACCGGATAGAGCGCATCGCGCAGGCCGAGCGACGCCTTTGCCACGTTCGTCAACGCGCGCGGCAGGAGGATGCTCTCCGCGTTGCTGCTGACAAACGCAATCCCGCGGACGATCCACATCGTCCCGAGCGTGATGATGAAGGGGTGCACGCCAAGCCCGACGACCAGCGCGCCGTTGACGGCGCCGCAGGCCAGGCCGATTCCGAGCGACACCGCCAGTCCGAGCGCGATCATCGGCAGCGGATCGAGTGGTCCGGCACTTCGCAGGACCATCGCCGTCGCGACACCCGCAAGCGCGTAGATGGAGCCGACCGAGAGGTCGATGCCACCCGAGATGATGACGATCGTCGCGCCGACCGCCATGATCGCGAAGAAGCTCGCGTCAGTCGCGGTCTGGATCAGCGTGTAGGAGTTGAGAAAATTGTTGACCGTCAGCCCGGTGCGCGCGTCGACGTGCGAGCCGGCAAACGCTGCCAGCACGCCCCCGAGCAACAGGATGACGAGCACGAGCCCCGCCTGGGGCGACGCGAGCGTTCGTCTGAGCATGGCCGGCCAACGAGCATATCGCGACTGCAGCCATGCTCAAACCTGGGTCAACGACATCTATCTCCCTTGAGCCATATGAACGCGCGTTCCGGACTACGAAATATCCGCTGCCGGACTGATAGTCATCTCATAAACACGTCCGTGTCGTCCGTGTTACCCGTGGCCCTTGTTTGCCGGATACGACAAGAACCAGAGATCGAGTTTACCGGCGTTTCGCGGCGTGGAACGCGCGCGGATCGTCCAGATCTGGAATGGCTGTGCCGGATCCGTGGCTATAATCCGGCGGGTCGGGAAGTGACGAGTGGGCTTGATTTGCGGGCACGCATCGGAAGGGAGTGGGGATGACTGCCAAGATCGAGGGCGCCTACACGGTCGCCCGTGACCGCTACGCCGAGGCGGGGGTCGATACCGACGAAGCGCTCAGCCGTCTAGCCGCAGTGCCAATCTCGCTGCACTGCTGGCAGGGTGACGACGTCGAAGGCTTCGAGAAGTTTGGCACGGGACTCGGCGGAGGGCTGGCGGCCACGGGCAACTACCCGGGCAAGGCGCGGACGCCCGACGACCTGAGGTCCGACGCGACCATGGCGCTGGCACTCATTCCTGGAACCCATCGCTTCAACCTGCACGCGTCCTACGGGGAGTTCGGAGGCAAGGTCGTCGACCGCGATGCGATCGGCCAGGAGCACTTCGCCGGCTGGATCGACTGGGCCAAGGCGCTGGGGATCGGCCTCGACTTCAACCCGACCTACTTTTCACATCCCAAAGCGGCCGACAACATCACGCTGTCGCACGCCGATCCGGCGATCCGCACGTTCTGGATCAACCACGGCATCGCCTGCCGGCGCATCGGCGCGGCGATGGGCAAGGCGCTCGGCAAGGCCTGCATCACCAACGTGTGGATTCCCGACGGCATGAAGGACTCGCCGATCGACCGCGTCGGGCCGCGCGAACGGCTGACCGATTCCCTGGACACCATCTTCAAGGAACCAATCAGCCCCTCGCACAACCTCGACTCCGTCGAGGGCAAACTCTTCGGAATCGGGTGTGAAAGCTTCACCGTCGGCTCTCACGAGTACTACTTCGGCTACGCGCTGTCGCGGAACAAGCTCCTGACGCTCGACACCGGCCACTATCACCCGACCGAGACGGTCACCGACAAGCTCAGCGCGATGTTCGTGTTCCTCCCGGAGATCCTGCTGCACGTCAGTCGCGGCGTCAGGTGGGACAGCGATCACGTCGTCCTTCTCAACGACGACCTCGAGGCGCTCAGCCAGGAGCTCGTCCGCGGCAACTTCCTCGAGCGGACGCACATCGGGCTCGATTTCTTCGACGCGAGCATCAACCGCGTCGCGGCGTGGACGATCGGGACGCGCAACATGATCAAGTCGCTGCTCAAGGCGCTGCTCGAGCCCGTGAAGACATTGCGCGCGCTCGAGGCCGGCGGCGACTACACCTCGCGGCTCGCGCTCCTCGAAGAGCAGAAGACGATGCCGTTCGGGGCGGTCTGGGATTACTACTGCGAGACGAAGAACGTGCCCGGCGGCATCGCGTGGCTGGGGCAGGTCAAAACCTACGAGAAGGACGTACTGTCGAAGCGAGCCTAGACAATGCTGAGGCTCAGGGCTCAAGGCTCAAGGCTCAGGGTTAAGACCTTCGACCACTGTACTCGAAGATTTTGCTTGAGCCCTGAGCCTTGAGCCCTGAGCCTGATGTCTACGCCCAGCTGAACCCCTGCTTGGCGAGCGGCAGCGAGCGGACGCGGGTCCCGGTCGCCGCAAAAATCGCGTTGCAGAGCGCCGGCGGGATCGGCGGGAGCGCTGGCTCCCCGATGCCGGTCGGCGAGTTGGTGCTCTCGACGTAGTGCGCTTCGATCGCCGGCGGCACCTGCGGCATGCGGAGCGGCTGGTACTGATGGAAGTTGCTCTCGACCGCCCGGCCCTTGTCGATCGTGATCTCCCAGCCCATCGCGTGGCTGAACCCTTCGACCACGCTCCCCTGCACCTGCTGGAGCGCGTTGCCGGGATTGATGATCTGGCTGCCGACGTCGCCGGCCACCCAGACTTTCGTGACCTTGACGCGGTTGGACGAGTCGACGCGCGCTTCGACGACGGCGGCGAAGTAGCCCTGATGGCTGTAGTGGAAGGCCACGCCGCGGCCCGTTCCCTTGGGCAGCGTGCCGGTTCCCCAACCCGACTTCTCGCGGACGAGCTCGAGCACGCCACGGGCGCGCCCGGCGTTGAACCCGCCGCCGGGAGCGCCACCGCGTCCTGCCGGCGCACCGGGCGCTGGCGTGGGTGGCGGCGGCAACGGAATCGGCGTGTTCGATAACAGGTCGATGCGGAACTGCAGCGGATCCTTCCCCGCTGCGTGTGCCAGCTCGTCGATGAATGACTGTGTCGCAAACGCGATCCCGTTGCTGCCCGGCGCGCGCATCGCGCCGGTCGGCACGCCGAGCGGCATCAGCGACCGGCCGTAACCAAAGTTGGGGACAAAGCGCGCTGGAAACTCCATCGCGTTCATGTCGGCGCTCGGGGCCATGCGATCGCCCTCGCCGAACGTCACGAAATGATCGCGCCATGCGACGAGCGCGCCCGAGGCATCGACGCCGCCCTTGAAGAAATGGAATCCCGCGGGCCGGTACAAGTCGTGCCGCATGTCGTCTTCGCGCGTCCACAGGAGCTTCACTGGCGCGCCGTTGACCACCTTGGCGATCCACGCGCACTCGACGATGCAGTCGTTGTAGAGGCGTCGCCCGAAACCGCCGCCCATCCGCTGAAGGTGCATGACGATATCGGTGTTGCTGATGCCGAGCGTTTTGGCGGTGAGCTGCACGCCGCTGTTCGGCGTCTGGCTCGGCGCCCAGATTTCGAGCTTGCCGTTGGTGAACTGCGCCGAGCAGTTCTGGGGCTCGAGCGGCGCGTGCGAGAGGAACGGGTAGTAGTAAGCGCCCTCGGCCGTCTTTGCCGCTGACGCGATCGCCGCATCGACGTCGCCGTCGGTGCGCATCCACCGCGCGGGTGCCTGCGTGGACAGCTCCTTCGCGCGCGCGGCGAAACCGGCGCTGCTTTGCGAGGCGGTCGTGCCCTCGTCCCACGTGACCTGAAGCTTTTCACGCGCCGTGCGCGCCTGCCACCAGCTGTCGGCCACAATCGCGACACCGGGCATGAGCCCCGCCAGGTCGGTCGTGCCCTCGACGACAAACGCGTGGCGGACGCCGGGCATCGCCTTGATGGCGTCGAGATTCGCGCTGACGACCTTACCGCCGAAGACGGGACACTTCTCGAACACGGCGTGCAACATCCCGGGCCGCGTGAAGTCGATACCGAAGATCGGCTTGCCGGTGACGATCAGCGGATTGTCCACGCCAGGCGTCGACTTGCCGATGATCTTGTAGTCCTTTTTCGTTTTGAGCGTCAGCGTCGAGAAGTCTGGCGGCGTCAGGGCCGCGGCTTTCGTGGCCACCGCGCCGTAACCGACGGATCGGTTGGAGGCCGCATGGAGCACCTTCCCCGACGACGTCGTGCACTCGCCCGCCGGAACGTTCCAGTCCGAAGCGGCCGCCGCGATGAGCATGTGACGCGCGGCTGCACCGACCTGTCGCATGGGAGTCCAGTTGTTCGGCGTCGCCGTGCTGCCGCCGGCGACCTGCCCGCCGTACTTCGCCTGGTCGACGTCCGCCTGCTCGATACGCACGGCGCTCCAGTCGACGTCGAGCTCCTCGGCAATCAGCATCGGGAGCATCGTCTTGACGCCTTGCCCGACCTCGGGGTTCTTGGCCGTGATCGTGACGATGCCGTTCGCGTCGATGCGAATGAAGGCATTCGGCGCGAGCGGAGGCGGCGGTGTGCCGGGGCCTTGCGCAAACCCAGGAAGGTCGACGTAGAGCGCGACGAGCATCCCGCCACCGCTGAGCGCGCTGACGCGAAGGAACGACCGGCGGTCGAGCGTTTTGAGGGCTGTGCTGGCCATGGTCGTTTACTCCTGTTCCCTTTCCATCTGACCCGCCGCGGTTCGGCCGCGCCCGGCGGCCGCAGCCTGGTGAATCGCCTGGCGAATCCGGACATAGGTGCCACACCGGCAGATGTTGCCTCCCATCGCCGTGTCGATGTCGGCGTCGGTTGGCGAAGGCGTCTTGGCGAGGAGCGCCGCGGCCGACATCAATTGCCCGGCCTGGCAGTACCCACATTGCGGCACGTCGATTTCCTGCCAGGCGCGCTGCAGCGGATGCGTCCCATCTGGCGACAGTCCCTCAATCGTCGTGATACGTCGTCCGGCGACGCTCGAGATGGGAGTGGAACAGGAACGGGTTGGCTGCCCGTTGACGTGGACCGTGCATGCGCCGCATTGAGCGACGCCGCAGCCATACTTGGTTCCCTTGAGGTCGAGGACATCGCGAAGGACCCACAACAGGGGCATGTCCGCCGGGACATCCACGCTTCTCGATCGGCCGTTGACGGTCAGTGTAAAGGGCATGGTGTCGTTGCTCCAGAAAGGAACGGTTCCGGGAAACCGCCTACATGATGCGCCACATTTCGCGTCGGAGACAACCCACCCGGCTCAGGGCTCAGGGCTCAAGGCTCAAGCAAAACCCTCGATTACTTACTCGAAGATCTTGCCTGAGCCTTGAGCCCTGAGCCCTGAGCCCCGCTCTGCGATACCCTGAACCTCATCATGAAACCCGTCTTCATCTGCGACGCCGTCCGCACGCCCTTTGGCCGCTACGGCGGTGCCCTGGCGGGCGTTCGGGCCGACGACCTTGCGGCCGTCCCCATCGCTGAGCTTCGCGTGCGGAACCCTCAGCTCGACGTCTCGCGAATAGACGACGTGATCCTCGGCTGCGCGAACCAGGCGGGCGAAGACAACCGGAACGTCGGCCGGATGGCGCTCCTGCTCGCCGGGCTGCCTCAGGAGGTGCCCGGGTCGACGGTCAATCGCTTGTGCGGCTCCAGCCTCGATGCGGTCGTGCAGGCCGCGCGCGCCATCGCCAGCGGGGAGATGTCGGTCGTCATCGCCGGCGGCGTCGAGAGCATGTCGCGGGCGCCGTTCGTCCTCGCAAAGTCCGACGCCGCGTTTGCGCGCGGGCTCAAGCTCGAAGACACCACGCTTGGGTGGCGGTTCGTCAACCCGAAGATGCTGCAGGCATTTGGCACCGACGCGATGCCGGAAACGGCCGAGAACGTTGCGGCGGAATGGCGCATCTCGCGCGCCGACCAGGACGCGTTTGCCTGCCGCAGCCAGCAGCGCGCCGCCGCCGCGGCCGCAGGCGGACGCCTTGCGGAAGAGATCGTCCCGGTCACCATCCAGCAGCGCAAGGGATCGACCGTCGTCGCCGTCGACGAACACCCCCGCGCCGACACGACGCTCGAGGCCCTGGCCGCGCTCAAACCGGTAGTGAGGCCAGATGGCACCGTGACCGCAGGCAACGCGTCAGGAATCAACGACGGCGCATGCGCCGTGCTGCTGGCGTCGGAGGCGGCAGTGAAGGAACACGGCCTGACCCCACGCGCGCGGTACGTCGCCGGCGCGGTCGCCGGAGTGGCGCCGCGCGTCATGGGCATTGGACCAGTACCGGCCACGCGGAAGGTGCTCGCGCTCGCCGGCCTGACGATCGGTCAGATGGATGTCATCGAGCTGAACGAGGCGTTCGCGGCCCAGGCGCTGGCCGTCCTTCGCGACCTCGGCGTCGCCGACGATGCGCCGCACGTCAACCCCAACGGCGGCGCGATCGCGATTGGCCACCCGCTCGGCGCGAGTGGGGCCAGGCTGGTGACGACGGCCACGTATCAACTGGCACGGACGAAGGGGCGCTACGCACTCTGCACGATGTGCATCGGCGTCGGTCAGGGCATCAGTGTGGTGCTCGAGCGGGTGTAAGTCAGGAGAGTCAGAAGACGGTAGGAGCCAGACGCTGACGGGGCGACCGGCGGCGTAACTCATCAGTTTGGCGCTGCGTATAATCTCCAGACCTCTATGAGCCTGGCGCCCGGCGCACGCCTCGGCACCTACGAGATCGTCGCCCTGATCGGCGCTGGCGGGATGGGCGAAGTCTACCGCGCCCGCGACGGCAAGCTGACGCGCGACGTCGCGCTCAAGATTCTGCCGCCGCTCTTCGCTCGCGACCCGGAGCGCCTGGCGCGCTTCTCGCGGGAAGCCAATCTCCTGGCGACACTCAACCACCCCAACATCGCGGCCATCTACGGGTTCGAGTCCTCCGATCATTCGCCGGCGCTCGTGCTCGAGATGGTCGAAGGACCGACGCTCGCCGATCGCATCGCGCGTGGTCCGATTCCTCTCGAGGACGCATTGCCCATCGCCCGGCAGATTGCCGATGCGCTCGAAGCCGCGCACGCGCAGGGCATCGTCCACCGCGACCTCAAGCCGGCGAACATCAAGGTTCGAGACGACGGGACCGTCAAGGTGCTCGACTTCGGGCTGGCGAAGGCGATCGCCGTCGACAGCTCGTCGGGTGTCGTCCCTCTGTCGCCGACGATCACGAGTCCTGCCGCGACCGCGATGGGCACGATCATGGGCACGGCCGCCTACATGAGCCCGGAACAGGCGCGTGGACGAGCGGTCGACAAGCGCAGCGACATCTGGGCGTTCGGCGCGGTCCTTTACGAGATGCTCACCGGCAGGCGAGCGTTCGATGGCGAAGACGTGTCCTACACGCTGGCCAACATCCTGAAGGGCGAACCGGACTGGTCGGCGCTGCCAGCCGGCACGCCGCCGGCGATCGAGCGCGTGCTGCGGCGCTGCCTGACCAAGGATCCGCGGCTTCGAACGCACGATGTCGCGGACGTGCGCATCGAGCTCGATGAGCGGGCGCCCGCCGATGCGGCGACCGCGCACGTTGCCGCGGTGGGCGCTCCGGCTCGCTGAAGGCGTTCGAGCGGATGGCGTGGATCGGTGTCGCGCTTGCGCTCGCTGCCATTGCTGGCTTTGCGTTGTGGCGCGGGCGCGCGCCGGAGCCGGTGGCGCAGCCGGTTCTGCGCTTTCAGATTCCGCCGCCGGACAAGCACTCGTTTGGTGCTCTGGGTGGCGGCGGAGGTCTAGCGCGATCCCATACGCTCGCGCTGTCTCCCGACGGCACCCGCCTCGTGTTTCTATGCCGCCGATCAATCCGGCAAGGGTGGGTTGTGGTTGCGCGCGCTCGACTCGTTCGAGGCGCGACAGTTGCCGGATACCGAGGACGGCGCTCAGCCCTTCTGGTCGCCCGATGGCCAGTTCGATCGCGTTCTTCGCCGAAGCGAAGGCTCTACAAGCTCGACCTGGCGCGCGGCGACCGGCGTGAACTCTGCGCCGTTCACTGGAATCCGCGCGGCGGGACATGGGGCGCGACCGGGAGCATCATCTTTGCGACGAGCAATCCACCGGCAACGTCATGCAGCGTGCCGTCGGAAGGGGGAAAGCCGACACCGATTCATTACCGGGATGCTGAGCATCGACAGGCGCCGGTGTCGTGGCCGTCGTTTCTTCCTGACGGTCGCCGTTTCCTGTACTGGGTGCGCACGAGAACGTGGACCAGGCGGCGGCATTCTACCTCGCCGAAGTCGGATCGGAAGCGCAGAAGCAGGGAGGCTGCTACCGAGCGATACACAGGCGGTCTACGTCGAGCCCGGGTATCTTCTGTTTGGCCGGGATGCGCGGCTCTTCCGCCAGCGGTTCGATGTCGCGGACGCAGAGGTGTCTGGGAGACCCGGTTCCCGGTTGTCGATGCACTGCGCACTCGATTTCGCTGATCGGGTCTGGCGAGTTCTCAGCGTCGAGCACCGGCACTCCTGGCGTATCGGTCAGGGATGGATGCGTCGAACCATTCACGTGGGTACTCGCAAGGGGACTCCTCAGATGTCGGCTTCACGTGGATCGATCGGAACGGTCAGCCTCGAGGCACCGTTGGACCACCGGGACGATATCGGACGTCGGCGCTGTCGCCGGATGGCAGGCGACTGGTGTATACCGACCTTGGCGACGGCAACCTGAAGATTCTCGACGTGCAGACTCAGATCGTCACGACAGCTGACCTCCGATGCCGGCATCGAGACTGCGCCCGTGTGGTCGGCCGATGGAACGTAGTCTACTATCGCTCAGAGGCCGGAAGCGTGGGAATCTTCTGTGAAGCAGGTAGACGGGACGTCGCCACCGGAGAAATTCCCGACGCGCTGATCAATGGACCGGCGCAGTTCCTGATCGATCCGAAGCTCGGTCCTCTCTTGTTGTCCCACGGATTTCTTCCCAAGCAGCCGTCAATGGATATCCTCATCCTCCCACTCAACGGACAGCCATCGCCGCGGGCGATCGTGGCTACCGAACCTCCGATGTCGAGCCACAGGTGTCGCCAGACGGCAAGTGGCTGGCGTATGCATCGGCGCCAACCGGCAGCAACGAGATCTACGTGGACCCGTTTCCGCCGGATGGAAAACGCGGGACTGCGGATTTCGCGGTTTGGAGGCCGGCAGCCGATGTGGCGCGCCGATTCGCGCGAACTGTTCTTCGTCAGCGACGATCGTAAGTTCTACGCCGTGCGAGTTCCCGAGAGCGGGCCATCGCACGACATCGAGCCGGAATTCCTGTTCGACATGCACGCGAATGTGCCAACGACGAGGAACAGCTACGTTCCGAGCCTCGACGGCCAGCGTTTCCTCGTCAACCAGGTGCTCGATACCGAGGATGCTCCGATCAACGTGATTTCCAACTGGGCCGCTGGCATCAAGTGAGTAGCGGGCCCTCGAGTAGCCTGCGGCAGGACGCTTTCGCCGATCCTTCGCCCGGGTGAACGTCCTGCATGCAGAAGCCAGGCTTGCACTGCGAAACGCCAGCCGAATGCCTTGCAAGGTGAAACGCCCAGCCACTATGATGCGTATCTCTGCATGCATTCTTGATTCGTGACGGCCCCACCAGGGCCTGTGAGACCCAAAAACTGCCCTAAACACGAGACGAGGACGCTCCATGACTCGCAGACTGCGTTTGCCCATCGTTGTGATCCTGCTGCTCGCCGGCGTGGCTCCGGCGTTCGCGCAGGCGCCCGCCGGGCGCGGCGGTGGCGCGCCCCAGATCCAGGTGACCTCGCCCGAGGTTCTGGCCGATCGCCGCATTACCTTCCGGATCCTCGCGCCACAAGCCCAGGCCGTCCGGCTGGCAGCCGGTGACATTCAGGGGTTGGGACAGGCGACGCAGTTGACCAAGGGCGAGAACGGCGTGTGGGAAATCACCGTCGGTCCGATCGACCCGGGGAGCTATCGCTACAACTTCAACGTCGACGGGGTCGCGACGATCGATCCCCGCAGCCCGTTCATCAGCGAATCGAACAACAACGTCTGGAGTCTCGTCACGGTGCCGGGCCTGGACTTCGCCGACACGAAGAACGTTCCCCACGGCAGCGTTGCCGCGGTGACGTACTACTCGACCGCGCTCGGCACGTTTCGCCGCATGCACATCTACACGCCGCCCGGCTACGAGCGCAACAACGACAAGTATCCGGTCTTCTATCTGCTCCACGGCGCCGGCGACAGCGACGACTCGTGGAGCTCGGTCGGCCGCGCCGGGTTCATCCTCGACAATCTCATTGCCGCCAAGAAAGCCAAGCCGATGCTCATCGTCATGCCGGCCGGCCACACGCGACGCGGCGCGGCGGCCGGGGGCGCGATCGGACGGACGGCGACCGACGAGTTCGTCAAGGACTTCACCGCCGACGTCATGCCGTATGTCGAGAAGAACTACCGCGTGCTGACCGACAGGAACAACACGGCGATCGCGGGTCTCTCGATGGGGGGCAACCACGCGCTCCAGGTCGGCATCCCACACCTCAATCGCTTCGGCTACATCGGCGTCTACAGCTCGGGCCTTCTCGGCGCGTTCCCAGGGCTCGGCGGAGGCCGCCGCGGCGCGGCGCCGCCCGCAGCCCCGAGTGCGGCAGCGCCCGCAGCAGCGCCCGCCGCGGCCCCGGCAGCGCCGCCCGCCGCCGCCCCGGCTGCGCCACAGGCGCCAACGGCCGCGGACTGGGAAAAAGAGAACGCCGCGACGCTCGACAACGCCGGGCTCAAGAAGGGACTCAAGGTGTTCTGGTTCGCCACCGGCAAGGACGATTTCCTGCTGACGACGACCAACGCCACGGTCGAGCTCTTCAAGAAACACGGCTTCAACGTGGTCTACAAGGAGACGGCCGGCGGGCATACCTGGATCAATTGGCGCGACTACCTGAACGAGTTCGCGCCGATGTTGTTTCAGTAACCACGGATCGACGGGACGCGGATAGCACGGACACCACGGATTGACGGGACGCGGATCGCGCGGATAACACGGATTCGCGAGTCGAGTATCGATTGCCCGTGCCGCAATTGGCGGTGATTCGAGTTGGCGCGCGATCGGCAGCGCCTGCGGCCGCGGCGAGCGAGCGTAGCGAGTCGAGCCGCAGGCGGAGGGCCCCACGAGCACTGATTAAAGAGGACAGAATGCGCGAGCCAGCTACTGGCTGATGGCCGCACTGCTCGCAGTGGGCGTGACGAGCGCGCAGACTCCTGCGGGTCAACCACCGGCGGGGCAAGCCGGGGCGCCCCCGGCGCCGCAAGGCCGTGGCGGCGGACGCGGTGGGCCGCCGGTAGTCTCGCCCGAAGTCAATCCGGACAAGACGGTCACGCTCCGTTATCGCGCCGCGAATGCCAAAGAGGTCACGCTCATCGGCGAGCTCGATGGCAAGACCTACCCGATGACGAAGAACGAGAACGGCATCTGGGAAGTGAAGATCGGGCCGCTCGCGCCAGACGTCTACAACTACCAGTTCAACATCGACGGCATCGTCACGATGGACCCGACCAATCCATCGGTCAAGCTTGGATTCGGCGCGTTCCCGCCGGCGAGCATGTTCGAGATTCCCGGCGACGAGTTCGATGACGCGCGCGACGTGCCGCATGGCACGGTTCGCGTCGAGACGTATCACTCGAAGAGCCTCGGCGTACCGCGCACGCTCTGGATCTATACGCCGCCCGGCTACGAGCGCGGCAACACGCGCTATCCCGTTTTCTACCTGCTGCACGGCGCCGGCAACATCGACTCGAGCTGGATGCTGACCGGGCGCGCCAACTACATCATGGACAACCTCATCGCCGAGGGTAAGGCCAAGCCGATGATCATCGTCAATCCGCTCGGCTACGCGCGGATGGGCATCGGCACGGGCCCGGAGCGGCCGGTGACTGGCGCGACGCCACCACCGTCCCCCGGGGCCGCGCCGGGCGGGGCGCCCGGCGGCGGTCCGGCGCGGAGGCGCGGGCGGCGGCGCGTTCGGCAAGGATGTCCTCGAGGACGTCATCCCGTTCGTCGAGGCCAAGTTCCGCACGCTCAAGGACCCGGCCAACCGCGCGCTCGGCGGGTTGTCGATGGGCGGCGGTCAGACGGTCGCTATCGGCTTCCCGAATACAAAGCTCTTCAGCCATCTGGTCGTCATGAGTGCCGGCGGCGGCCAGAATCCCGAACAGACGTATCGCGGACTTCTTCAAGAACGCCGACACGTCAACAAGCAGCTCAAGCTGCTCTGGCTCAGCGTCGGCAAGGACGACTTCGCGCTGAACGGCAGCAAGGCGCTCGACGAGGCTTTGACCAAGAACAACATCAAGCACACATTCGTCGTTACCGAGGGCCGCCACGAATGGGTGATCTGGCGGCATCGCCCTGCGCCAGGTCGCACCGCTGATGTTCAGAGCTGATCGACCATGAGGCTGCACGATACACGCGTGTTTCGCCGATGCGATGCACTCGCCACGGCGGCGCTCGGTGCGCAGCAGCGTCCACGCTTCAGCTCGCCTGAAGTCGGCGCCGACCGCACCCTCACGCTGCGGTATTACGCGCCGAATGCGAAGGCCGTCACGGCAAACGGCGAGCTCGATGGCAAGCCGCATCCGATGACTCGCGGTGACAACGGCGTTTGGAGCGTGACGGTCGGGCCGCTCGCTCCTGACATCTACACGTACGCTTTCAACGTCGATGGCGTAACCGCGCTCGATCCGCTCAACAACAACACCAAGTACGGCTACGGCAACTTCGGCGCGGTCAGCATCGTCCAGGTGCCTGGTGACGGGCCGCAGTTCTACGACGTCAAGTCGGTGCCGCACGGCGAGGTGCGGATCCGCCCGTATATGTCGAAGACACTGGGCGTCAGCAGGACGGTGTGGGTCTACACGCCGCCTGGCTACGATCGCGGCAGCAACTTCCCCGTCCTCTTCTTGCTGCACGGCGCCGGCGACATCGAATCGGGTTGGACGATGATCGGCCGCGCCAACAACATCCTCGACAACCTGATCGCAGACGGCAAAGCCAAGCCGATGGTCGTGGTGATGCCGCTCGGCCACAGCATCCAGAGTTTCTGGACCGGGCCTGCGCAGCAGATCCCCGATCCGGTGATGAAAGCCATGGCCGGCGCAACGCTCAGCGAGATTATCAACGCGATGATGGGCGGCGACGGCAAAGGCGGTCTCTCACCCGTCACACGCGACATCGTCGAGGATGTGCTGCCGATGGTCGAGACCACCTACAAGGTCTCAAAACGTCCAGACGATCGCGCGATCGCGGGTCTGTCGATGGGCGGCGGCCACACCATCAATATCGTGTTCAGTCGCCCCGAGTTGTTCCGCTACGCAGTCATGATGAGCCCGGCGGCCGGCGGCGGAATCGCCACGATGTATCCGAAGATTGCAGAGAAACCCGACACTCTCAACAAACAGTTCAAGCTGTTCTGGGTCGGCGTCGGCAAAGACGACGGCCTCACAGGTCCTGGCGACAAGGCGTTCTCGGAGGCGCTCACCAAGATCGGCGTGAAGCACGAGTTCGTGCTCACGGAAGGCCGTCACGAATGGACCGTCTGGCGGCACTATCTCAACGACATCGCTCCGAAGCTGTTCAGGTAAGGCCGCAGCCGGTATAGACTCACTCCGCTCATGGAGTGGGTACAGGTCTACGATCCGCTTGGTAACGCCTGGCTGAGCACGCTCGCCGCGGCGTTGCCGGTCCTCATCCTTCTCGGCACGCTCGCGGTCCTCGAGTGGAAAGCGCATTGGGCCGCGCTCGCCGGTCTCTCGTCAGCCCTGCTGATTTCGGTCGTCGTGTACGGCATGCCCGTGCCGGCCGCGGCAGCGACGGCCGTCTACGGCGCGCTCTATGGCCTCTTCCCGATCGGCTGGATCATCCTCAACGCCGTCTTCCTGTACAGCCTGACGGTCGCGACCGGCCAGTTCGAGATCGTCAAAGCATCGGTCGCGCGTCTCTCTGCCGATCGGCGGGTGCAGGCGCTGCTCATTGCGTTCTCGTTTGGCGCCTTCATCGAAGGCGCGGCAGGATTCGGCACTCCAGTGGCGATCACGGCGGCGCTGCTGATGGGTCTGGGCTTTACGCCGCTGTACGCCGCTGGCCTGTCGCTCATCGCGAATACCGCGCCGGTGGCCTATGGCGCGATCGGCACGCCGATTCTCACGCTCGGTGCCGTCACGGGTATTTCGCCGGATCTCCTGAGCGCGATGGCCGGCCGGCAGCTGCCGTTCGTCTCGCTGCTCGTTCCGGCGTGGCTGGTCGTCACGATGAGCGGATGGCGTGGCCTGATGGGCGCGTGGCCGGCGGTCCTCGTCTGCGGCGGATCGTTTGCGATCGTGCAGTTTCTCTGGAGCAACTACGTCGGGCCGGAGCTCGTCGACATCATGGGTGGCCTGGTGTCGCTCGGGTGCCTCGCGCTGTTCTGCACGTGGTGGAAGCCGGAGACGACATGGGACTTCCCGCAGTCGGCTGGCACCGTGGCGCCCGCCGTTTCGGAGACGCGCGCCATCCCTCGGGCCGATCTCATCCGGGCCTGGATGCCGTGGGTCTTTCTGTCAGTGTTCGTGACGGCGTGGGGCGCCGGACCGATCAAGGCGTTCCTCAACGGCGGACCGGCCGGCGCGGCTCTCTATCGCGAGAAGCACGTCCCGCCGCCGCCCCATGCCGTGCTCTCACCAGCCTTCGAAGTGCCGGGGCTGCACCGGATGGTCTACCGCGAGCACCCGGTCGAAGTGGACGCGGTCGATCGAAGCCGGATGCACGACGCGGCCTACAAGGCCAAACGGGCGGAGGCCGCGCGCTTCAATTTCAACTGGCTCTCCGCGACAGGAACGGCGATTCTGCTCGCCGCATTGGCGACGGCCCTGTTCCTTCGCATTCCGCCGCAGCTCGTGGCGCGCACCGCCGGCGCCACGCTCGCGCGGATGCGCTGGCCGCTCCTGACCATCGCGTTCATGCTCTCGCTCGGGTTTGTGACGCGGTATGGCGGCACCGATGCCACGCTTGGCCTCGCGTTCACCAAGACCGGCTGGCTCTATCCGTTCTTCGCCGCGATGCTCGGCTGGCTGGGCGTGGCGCTGACGGGCTCAGACACCAGCTCGAACGTCCTCTTCGGCAGCTTGCAGAAAATCACGGCGCAGCAGCTCGGACTCGATCCGATCCTCATCACCACGGCCAACTCCACCGGCGGCGTCATGGGCAAGATGATCGACGCCCAGAGCATCGTCGTCGCCACCGCGGCGACGAATCAGCACGGTCAGGAGGGCGCCATCCTGAGGTTCGTCTTCTGGCACAGCGTCGCGCTCGCGGCAATCATGGGGATCATCGTGATGCTGCAGGCGTACGTGTTTCCGTGGATGGTGCCGGTTCCCTGAGACACGACGGAGGGACGGAGGACGCGGAGAAGATCTCACCGCGGAGGACACGGAGCGCACGGGGACGCACGGAGAGAGGTTCCAGTGCTGGGCGCACCGCGCTTGCGCGGTGGGATAGCGAGAGGTCGGCGGATCACAAGCACCCTTCGATCGTGCGGGTGCTTGTGATCCGCCGACCTCTCGCTATCTCACGCCGGCCCACAGGCCGGCGTGCGCCCAGCCGCAGCCTTGTCCCCAGCTCTCTGCGAACTCGGCGGCTCTCTGCGGTGAGAGGCTTTTTCACTTTCGACGCCGTGAACTACGGAAGCTTCTTCGGTTCCTTCGGCACGGGCGGCGCCTCGAAGCAGACGATGAAGTCCTTGCGTGCATCGATCTTCTTGTAGTCGAGTCCAGGAACCTTCTTGAGCTCGTCGAGCGACTTGCACACCCCGACTTTGTCGAGATAGGCGAGAACAGCCGCCGCTTCCTTGCGGGTCAGCCCGGCGACACTCTCGAGCTCGATGTTCGTGGCGCGATTGATGTTGAGCGGCCGCGGCGCCTCGCCGAGGAAATGCGTCGCCAGATACTCGAGCACCGCCCCGAACTCCTCATCAGTGCCTTTGGCGCCGCGCTTGATCATGTCGGCGATGACTTCTTCCCATCCCTCGCGCGTCAGGCGGACTGAAGCCGACCGCTCGGGCTGATGGCAGGAGCCGCAGACTTTGAGCAGGGCGTCTTTTCCGGCCCCATCCGGCAGCTGGGCGAATGCCGGCGTGCTCAGACAAGAAGGATGACGAAGGTGAAAACGGTCGTACTCATAAGATCAGTCTAGCAGCCAATCTGACTGCCGACTTGGACTGCCGACTGACTGCGACTGCCGACTCTGACTGCCGACTGAGACTGTCGACTGTGACTCACGACTGAAGACTGCCGACTGCCGACTGTCAGTGTTCCATTGGTATCCCAAACGCATAGAGCGTGTTGTCGAACGTGACGAGATACACCTGTCCGGCGGCGGCCGAAAGGCCCCCGCGGGCGAACGAGGTGATCGTCTTGCCGCTCGACCACAGTTCCTTGCCGGTCGCGGGATCGAGCGCGTAAAGCACCGCAGGCACGGAGGCTTTCGCCCGCTGCGCCGAACCGGCGCTCGCACTGGCCGGGCGATGCTCACCGGTCGAGAGGACGAAGGCGACGCCATTGAAGATGAGCGGCGTGGCGGGGGACGTCAGATCGCGCGAGGCCCAGGCCGGCTCGAGCGACAGCGTGCCGCCCGCATCGACGAGCTTGAACGCGACGACGCTTCCGTTGGTGACTGGACCGTTTGCGGCGACCTTCATTCCAGGCTGGGCTGACCCGACCGCCGGCGCAAGAATCCATCTCGTCCCTTCGCTTTCCCACGTCGCCAACCCGCCTGGAGCGCCAGCGTTGCTGTACTTCGGGGTCACGTAGAGCGGCGTCTTGAGCGAACTCCCATCGAGCAGGTAGAGCCGGCCGTCGTTCCCGCTGACCGCCATGAGGTCCTTGTCCTTGTAGCGGAAGACGAGCGGCGACGAGTTGAAGTCCGCGCCTGGCTGCGTGAAGGACTCCTTCAGCTTCAGCGTTTTCGGCTCGAGGGAAACGACCGAGTTCGAGTAGCTGGTGTTCCCGGACGCGGCAGCAGCGCCAGACGACGAGCCATCGCCGACCGCGACGAAAATCGTGCCGTCCGTTCCCATCGTCAGCCCGGCGGCGCCGGCGACGTTCCCGCCGTTGGTTTTCCACGACACCGGCGTCTTGGGATTACCGGCAAGGTCGATGGCCCACACGCCATTCGGAGCGGCGCCGCATCCATTCGACGTGGTCGTATAGAGCACGCCGTCGACGGCGACGAGATCCGAGGGCCTCGCATTCGCCGGTAAGAACGGCACCGGCGGCACGCGATCGGACCCGTTGTGCGGATTGATGGTCCGCGCGTAGCCGTCGCTCGCCACGACAAAGATGTTGTCGTTCGGTCCGCCACCGAGTCCGCCGCCACCGCCACCGCGACCCGCCTGAGCCGCCGGCGCGGCTCCCCGGCCAGCTGGCGCGGGATCGCCCGGCGCCGCTCCCCTCCCAGCGGGGGCGGGATCGCTCGGCGCGGCGCCCCGTCCTTGCCCTGCTTGAGAAACGAGCGCCAGGCTCGGCGCCCCTTTGCCGGGTTCGCCGACCGAGCTTCCCGATCCGCCGGCGCGCCCGCCGCCCCTGCCACCGCCGAAAGCTGAGACAGCAAAGGCCGTGGGACGCGTGATCGCCGCCGTCAGCCCACCAGGGCATGCCCACGAGCTGTTGGCTGGTGGCGTGATCGACGAGTAGTTGATGATGGTCGTCCAGTACACGCGCGCCAGATCCGTGTCGACCGCGTAGACGCGCTCCCCGCTCGCACCGATGAACGCGAGCGCCTTGAAGCCACGATGTGAGATCAACCGATCCATCAGCACCGGCGTCGTCAGCGAGTTGAGTTGACGCGTGTCGTTGTCGAGCTTCATCTTCCAGAGAAACTTCAACTCGCCTTTCTGCACGGCGTCCCTGGTGAGCCTGACATCGGTCCTCACCCACGAGGACCGCTGGGCGTCGCCCTGGCTGGTCGTCCATTCGCCGCCGCCGCGGCCCTGCGCATTGACCAGGGCGCGACGATCGCGGCGCCGCACGCGGATGCCATCACGACCGCGCCAATGAGTCTTTTCGAGCCTGGCTTCATGTGATCGCTCCCTCGGGCTACCGGGCGCTCGTCGACGCCGCCGCGCTGTCGATGCCAAAGCAATACAACGTCCCGTCGTAGGTGCCGATGTAGACGCGGCCGTTGGCGACCGACAGCCCGCTGAAGTGATTGAACGACGTGATCTGATCGCCGCTCGACCAGAGCTCCTTGCCCGTGCGCGCATCGAGCGCATAGATCGTCGCGTGCGTCGACTTCGCCACGCGATTGGCCGCGGTGTTGAAGCCCAGCCCGTTGTCGACGTCGGCCTGCGCGGTGTTCTCGCCGCTGCCGTACGCGAACACCACACCGTTGACGACGACGGGAGGCTCGGCCTGGTCCATGTCCCTCGAGAGCCAGGCTGGCGTGAGGACGACCTTTCCGGCCTTGTCTTCCATCTTGAAGGCGGCCACGCCGCCGCGCACGACGTCGCCGTACTCGATTGGCGCGGTGAACTGCGAATGCTTCGGGCCCCAGAACGGCACGAGAATCCAGCGCGTGCCGTTCGCCTCCTCCCAGGTCGCAAGCGCACCCCAGGTGCCGGCCGCGGCGAAAGTTCACGTCCTCGTTGCAGATGAGCGGCGTGCGATAGACCGGCGTGCGGTGATCCTCGCCACCGAGCGCGCTCGTGTCGAGCAGCCACAGGCGGCACTCCTTGCTCGACTGGACGAGGTATTCCTTGCCCTTGATAGTCGAAGACCGGCCCGGTCACGTTCATGTCGAGATCGCGCTTGCGGAGCCAGAACGCGTTCGATCGGCGTGTACCAGTCCTTCAACTCGAGCGCCTTGGTCGTGGGGTTCTGCTTCACACCGATGATCGACTGGCCGTAGATCTGGCGTTCGGGATAGTAGTCGCCGTCGCCGGACCCGGCGTAGACCGTGCCGTCCTTCCCAATCGACGGGCCGGTGCGCGGCCACAAGCCGCCGCTGCCCGGCAAGTACTGACCGACTTTCTTCGTGGCCAGGTCGTAACCGTAGAACGCGTTGGGATTGCCGCCGCAGCCCTGGGCGGTGGTGGTGTAGATGACACCCTTCCAGAGGTTCAATCCGTACGGCTTGCCGTTTGGCGGCAGAAACAACTCGGGAGGAGCCGCGTCGGTTCCGGTCGCGACGTCGAGCGTGCGCAGGCGTCCATCCCATGAGACCGCGTAGACGATGTAGCGTCCCGGCGTGTCGGTCGGCGCGATGACGGGCGTCGCCGTCAATCCACCCGGGCAGAGCACGCCGCCACCACGACCGCCGGGCTGCTCGACAAACGTGCTATCGAACTTCCGCGACCACAGCCGCGTGCCCGTGGCGATGTCGACGCCGTACATGTTGTCGGACACACCGGCTACAACCGCGATGTCCTTCGCGCCCTGCGCGGTCGTGACGTCGCTCACGAGGAGCGGCGGAAAAAGGTTGTGCATCTGACGCGGCTGGCTGTCGAACTGAAGCTTCCACAGGAGCTTCATGTTCTTGACGCTGTCCTTGGAGATGAGCGTCTCGTTTTTCTGCCACGCCGTCCGCTGGTTGTCGCCGCCGTCGGTCAGCCAGTTGGCCTTGCCGGGATTCTTGGCCGCCGGAGCCTGAGCTCCGGGAACCGCGATCCAGACTGCCGTCCAGCTCGTTAACGCCACCGACCATGTCGTAAGCCTTCGCAGCCGTCGTGTCATTCGCCGGACTCCTCGAGAATCCACGTCAGGATGGATGCGGCGTCATTGTAGCCACGGCCGCGCCCTGGGGCCAGCAGATGCAAGGCCCGCACGCCGGTTCCACAGTGCGATACACGAGCGGCGCCGATCGTTTACGACAACTGGCGCGGCGCGATGGCTGGTGATTCCGCTGTGCAAAACCCGCATGGTCTATCATCGCGAGCGACACGCGCCTGCATGCCTGATCTGACTCTCGTCGAATGGATCCTTGCGTTTCTTGCCGCCGCCTCGCTGGGCATCAGCAAAGGCGGGCTGGCCGGACTCGGCCTGCTGCACGTGACGATCTTCGCGTTTCTGTTCGGCGCGCGGGACTCGACCGGGATCGTCCTGCCGATGCTCCTCGTCGGAGACATCTGCGCCGTCACGGCACTGCATCAGCACGCGCGCTGGGACTACGTCCGCCGGATGCTGCCGCCGGCCTGCATCGGCATCGTCCTCGGCGCGTGGCTGATGCGCAGCGTCAACGACTCGATGTTCCGCCCGGTCACGGGATGGATCATCCTGGGCCTGGCGGTCCTGCAGCTCGCGCGGATGCAGCGCCCGCACTGGTTCGGTGGCGTGCCGCACGATCGGTGGTTCGCGTGGGGCATGGGCCTGCTCGCAGGGGTCACGACGATGCTCGCCAACGCCGCGGGACCGATTTTCGCGTTGTATGCGCTTGCGGTGGGGCTGCCGAAGTTCGAGATCGTCGGCACCAGCGCGTGGTTCTTTTTCATCATCAACGCGTTCAAGGTGCCGTTCAGCCTCGCGCTCGGCCTCATCCACGGCCAGACGCTCGCCCTCAACCTCGCGCTCGCCCCGGCCATCGTCGCGGGCGTGTTCGGCGGACGCTGGATCATCGGTCGAATCCCGCAGCAGGCGTTCGACGTGTTTCTCCTGGCGTTTGTCGTCATCGCGGCGCTGCGGATGATTGGAGTGCTGTGAATTGCGAGGTGAGCGACGGACGCTGGAGGCGACGGATGTTGGAAGCCATAGAACGGAGGATACGGAGAGCGCGGTTTTCACCGCGGAGGCACGGAGCCGCAAAGAGTGGGAGACGCACGGAGGGCGAACGCAGCGGGCAGCTCGGGCGAGCTGCCCGTGTGAGCACCCCACGCTCGGCGGCATCGCTTACTGCCTCGAATTGAACTTTCGCCGGATGCCGTCCTTCAGTATCTCCACATTGAAGTTGATCAACAGACCGACAGGACAGCCCGTCAATCGGAGATATGTCAACATCTGCGCTTCATGGACCGGCAACAAGCGCTTCGACGGACTTCAGTTCGACGAGGATCTGACCATTCACGAGCATGTCGAGTTGGTACGACGCCTCCAGTTTGATCGTCTTGTAGACGAGCGGCACGGCCTTCTTGAGCTCAACGGTGTGACCGCGCTGGACCAACTCGAGCGTCAGACACGCCACGTACGCGGACTCCAGCAGTCCCGGGCCAAGCGCTCTATGAACCTCGATCGCCGAGGCGATGATGTCGCCGGTGATGTCGTTGGTTCCGAATGGATCGGTCAGCATTTGCACCTCGATGGCATCAGGCTGCTCGGACCGCGCGTAGCGCGGTTTGGGAGGGCGAGGAAGGGCGGATCACAAGCACCCGCTGAATCCCACGGGTGTTTGTGATCCGTCCTTCCTCGCCCTCCCACGCCGGCCTTCGGCCGGCGCCGAGCAGCCACTTCATCTACGTCAGGTGCAATCATTGAACCGCCGAAGAAACATTCCGAAGATTCGCTGCTCGGGACTGAACCGTCGCAGAAACTGCAACCACTGATCGAAGAAGCTGTGTCGCTTTCAGCCTCCGCGCGTCTCCGTGCGCCCCGTGTCTCCGTGGTGAAAACCGTGACTCCTCCGCGTCTTCTCCCAGCTCTTCTCCGCCCACCTCGTCTCCGACCGCCCGGATTCGCGCCATATAATTGACCGGGCGAACAAACGCGATCTCGGAGTCCAGGGAGCAAAGGGCACATGACGTCGAAGTGGTCGGCAGCGCTCGGGCTATTCCTCCTTCTCGTGGTTGGCGTCGTGCCTCGCGGCGAACAGCAAGCCCCGCCAAGCCCGCAGCCGCCGGCGACGGGCGCGCCGGCGCCTCAGCCCGGCCGCGGCGGCGGCGGACGATTTGGGATCGAGGCCGACATCGCCGCGGGCGCCGATTTCTCCCCGCGACCTCCCGTCACACGACTCGACCCGGCGGCGCAGCAGAAGCTCTTCCTTCTGCCGCCGGGCTACAAGATCGAGCCCGTGCTCACCGATCCGCTGATCGAAGACCCGGTCGGTGTGACGTTCGACGGCAACGGCCGCATGTACGTCCTCGAGATGCGTTCGTACATGCAGGATGCCGAGGGATCGAATTCGCGCGCCCCGATCAGCCGCATCTCTCGCCACGAAGACACCAACGGCGATGGCACGTTCGACAAGCACACGGTGTTCGTCGACAAGATGGTCATGCCGCGCATCGCCTTTCCGCTTGGCGACGGCGTCATCCTCGCGCTCGAGACCGACAACCGCGACATGTACAAGTACACCGACACCAATGGCGACGGAGTGTCGGACAAGAAGGAACTGTTCTATCCCGGCGTCGGCCGCGTCACGAACATGGAGTGGCAGCCTGGTGGCCTGACGTGGGCGCTCGACAACTGGCTGTACATGACCTACAACCCCTTCCGCCTCCGCCTCGCGCCTGACGGCAAGATCCTGCGCGAGGAAACCGATTCGAACGGCGGGCAGTGGTGGTCGGCTCAGGACAACGACGGCAAGATGTGGTGGGTCGACGGTGGCGGCGAGATCGGTCCGGTCAACTTCCAGACGCCCATCGTTTACGGCGCGTTCAACGTCAAGGACAACTTCGAGCCGGATTTCCAGGTGCCGTGGCCGGCCCCGGGCGGCATCGCCGACATGCAGGGCGGAATGCTCCGGGTGCGAATGCCCGACGGCACGCTGAATCACTTCACCGCCGCATCGGGTGTCGAAATCTACCGCGGCGACCGCCTGCCGAACGACATGGTCGGCGATCTCTTCTTCACCGAGCCCGTCGGGCGGATCGTCCGTCGCGCGAAGGTCGTCGTGACCGACGGCCTGACCCAACTGCGCAACGCATATCCGAAGTCCGAATTCGTGCGTTCGACCGATCCGCTGTTTCGGCCGGTCGCAATCACGAACGCTCCCGACGGCACGCTCTACCTGATGGACATGTACACCGGGATCATCCAGGACGCGCAGTTTGTCTTCCCCAATTCCTATCTGCGGCGGAAGATTGACCAGTTCGCGCTCGACAAGCAGCACAACTGGGGCCGCATCTGGCGCATCACCTACGAAGGCACGGCACCGGATCGACAGCGGCCCCAGATGTACCGCGATACACCCGCGCAACTCGTCAAGCATCTGGAGCACGCCAACGGCTGGTGGCGCGATACGGCGCAGAAAGAGCTCGTGCTGCGCCAGGACAAGTCGGTCGTGCCGGCGCTGACCGCGATGGCGCGAACCTCCGACAACCGGCTCGCGCGAGCGCACGCGCTGTGGACGCTCGAGGGCCTCGGTGCGCTCGACGCGGCGCTCGTCCGCGAGCAGATGAAGCACTCGGACCCGAAGACGCGAATCCAGGCCATCCGCGCGAGCGAGTCGCTGTACAAAGCTGGCGACAAGTCATTCGCGAACGACTACCGCGCGATGCTGAAGGATCCCGAGACCGACGTCGTCATTCAGGCGATGCTGACGATCAACCTTCGGAGAATTCCGCAGTACGCAGATCTGATTCGGGCCACGAAGGACGCCAGCACGGTGCGCGGCATCACCGAGATCGGGGACCAGCTGCTCAGGCCGCAGACCTCTTCGCAGGGCCAGCGTCCGTCGAGTGAGGACGCGGCAGTGACCGGCTTGAACCTGTCCACCGAGGAGCGACGGATGCTTGGCCGAGGCGAAACGGCGTACAAAGAGTTGTGCGCGGCCTGCCATGGGCCTGACGGCAAGGGGGCGCCAATGGGAGGCGCCACCGACGGCACGACGCTGGCCCCCAACCTCGCCGGCGTGCCGCGCCTGCTCGGAAATCCCGACTACATCACCAAGGTCCTGCTCTACGGCATGACGGGCGAAATCGATGGCAAGACCTACCCCGGAGGCGTCATGGTGCCGATGGGCACGAACACCGACGAGTGGATTGCCGACGTTGCCAGTTACGTCCGCAACAGCTTCGGCAACGCCGCGCCGTTTGTCACGGCCGAACGCGTCGCTACGGTGCGAAAGGCCAATCCACGGACCCAGATGTGGTCGTTCGCCGAGCTCGTCTCGACGACGCCGATGCCGCTCGTGAACCAGGCCGCAGTGGAAAGCGACAGCCAGTCACAATCCAGAGGCCGCAGCCAACGGCATCAACGGTGAAGGGACGACGCGCTGGGAGAGTGGCGCGCCGCAGGCGCCTGGTATGTGGTTCCAGATTGAGCTGCCGCAACCGGCACAGGTCGCCGAGGTTCTCCTCGACACGCTCGCCGGCGGCCGCGGCAACCTCGGCTTCGGGTTCGGCCGCGGTCGCGGCGCGCTCCCCGCAGGCCCGCTCGCGTCCTACAGCGTTCAAGTGTCGATGGATGGCACGACGTGGAGCGCGCCCATCGCAGAGGGTCCGGGGCAGAATCCGACGACGACCATCACCTTCAAGCCAGTCCAGGCGAAGTTCGTTCGAATCACCCAGACCGGCACTCCGCAGAACGCCAGCGCGTGGGCAATCCAGCGAGTGCGCATCTTCACCATCGGAACGGTCAGCGGCGCAAAGCCTTAGTGTCCCGCGATGGCGTTGCGGAGCATCAATCCGGCGACCGGCGAGACGCTCGCGACGTTCGACACACTCGCGCCAGGCGAGGTCGCGGCCAGGCTCGATCTCGCGGCTGCAGCCTTCCGATCGTGGAGAGCCACGCCGTTCGACACGCGCGCGAAGCTTCTGACCCGGGCGGCGGAGATACTGGAAGCGGAGTCCAACCAGCTCGGGCGTCTGATGACGCTCGAGATGGGGAAACCTCTGCGCGCGGGTATCGACGAAGCCCTGAAGTGCGCGCGGGGCTGCCGCTACTACGCCGAGCATGGCGCGAGCTTTCTCGCCGACGAGCACGTGCCCACCGAGGCGAAGGCCAGCTACATCAGGTACGAGCCGCTCGGCGCCGTTCTGGCGGTGATGCCGTGGAACTTTCCGTTCTGGCAGGTGTTCCGCTTCGCGGCGCCGGCGCTGATGGCCGGCAACGTCGGGCTCCTCAAGCACGCATCCAATGTGCCCCAGTGTGCGCTGGCCATCGAGGACATCTTCCGCCGCGCCGGATGCCCTGACGGCGTGTTTCAGACGCTCCTGATTCGCTCGGAGGAGGTGGCGCCGCTGCTCGAAGACTCGCGCATCAGCGCGGTGACCTTGACTGGCAGCGAAACGGCGGGCCAGGACGTGGCCAGCCGCGCCGGGCGTTCGCTCAAGAAGACCGTGCTCGAGCTCGGCGGCAGCGATCCGTTTATCGTGATGCCGAGCGCCGATCTCGACAAGGCTGCCGCGATCGCCGCCAAGGCCCGCACGATCAACAATGGGCAATCCTGTATCGCCGCCAAGCGCTTCATCGTCTCGGAGACAATCGCCGACGAATTCCTGCGCCGATTCGTCGCGGCGATGAGCGCGCTTCGCGTGGGCGATCCGCTGAACGAGACGACCGACGTCGGACCGCTCGCAACGCCTGCCCTCGTGACCGATCTCGAAACGCAAGTCCAGCAGACGATCGCTGCGGGGGCGCGCGTGTTGACCGGCGGAACGCGGCTGCCAGGGCTCGGCAATTACTTCGCGCCGACCGTGCTCGTTGACATTCCACCCGGATCGCCCGCGTACCGCGACGAGCTCTTCGGCCCGGTCGCCTCCGTCTTTCGCGTGCGGTCCGTAGACGAGGCGATCCGTCTCGCCAACGATTCGTCGTTCGGCCTCGGCGCCAGCGTCTGGACGAACGACGACGACGAGCAGGCCCGGTTCGTGCGCGAGATCGAGACTGGCCAGGTCTTCGTCAACGCGATGGTCGTCTCCGATCCGCGGGTGCCGTTCGGCGGCGTGAAGCGATCGGGATACGGCCGCGAGCTCGGGGTCCACGGCATTCGCGAGTTCGTCAACGTCAAAACCGTCTGGATCGCGGACTGAGACGCCACGTGCCGAACCGGCCGATCAAACATCTGCGCTGGTACATCGGCGGCCTGCTCTTTCTCTCGACCGTCATCAACTACATCGATCGGCAGACGCTCAGCGTCCTCGCGCCCTACCTCAAGACCGAATATCAGTGGACGAACACCGACTTCGCGATGGTGCTGATCGCGTTCCGGGTCGCGTATGCGCTTGGGCAAACAATTGCCGGGCGGACGATCGACCGCCTCGGGACCCGCGCCGGCCTGAGCCTGTCGGTGCTGTGGTATTCGGTGGCCGCCATGGCAACCTCGATGGCGACTGGCCTCCGGAGCTTTGCCGCCTTCAGATTTGCGTTGGGACTCGGAGAAGCCGGCAACTGGCCGGGCGCGACCAAGGCGGTGTCGGAGTGGTTCCCGCGACGCGAATCGGGTTGGGCCGTCGCCCTCTTCGACAGCGGGTCGTCGATCGGTGGCGCGCTGGCGCCGTGGATCGTCCTGACCATCTACCATACGTTCGGGAGCTGGAGGCCGGCGTTCCTCCTGACGGGGCTCCTCGGGTTCGTGTGGTTGATCGCATTCCGCGCGCTCTATCGGAATCCGGAAGATCACTCCAGGCTCTCTCCGGACGAACGCGCGTACATCCTCGAGCATCGAACGGCGCCGAGCGCCGGCGAACGGCAAGCGCAGCGGGCCCTGCCCTATCGAACGCTGCTTCGCCTGCGTCAGACCTGGGGCTACATCCTGTCGAAGACCTTCACCGATCCGGTCTGGTTCTTCATCACCGACTGGTTCGCGATCTATCTCGTGGCCAAGGGCTTCAAGCTCGAAGAAAGCCTGATGGGCTTCTGGGTGCCGTTCCTCGCCGCGGATCTCGGAAACTTCTTCGGCGGCGGTCTCTCGAGCTATCTGATCGCGCGTGGCTGGCGAGTCGGGAATGCTCGCAAGCTCATCGCGGTCATCGGCGCCGCCGGGATGATGTGTTTGATCCCGACGGTCTGGACCAATTCGTTCGTCGTCATCGTGACCTGTTTTGCCATCGCGACGTTCGCCTACGCCGCGTTCTCGACGATCATCCTCAATCTGCCCGCCGATCTCTTTCCTTCGGCTTCTGTCGCGTCGGTCAGCGGGATGGGCGGCACCGGCGCCGGGATCGGAACGATTGGCGCGATCTACCTGACGGGATGGGTCGCCGACCGCTATTCATTCGAGCCCATCCTGTTCGGCGCGAGCCTGATCCCGCTCGTCGCGCTTGCCGCAGTATTGTTCCTGGTCAGGAACACCGACGCGACGCGCGCCGGGATCGTGCGGGAGATCTAGACTAAACTGTCAGCGGCGTTCACTCGGTTTGCAGTTCCATGGGCGAAACCTCGGCACCGGCGCATCGGCTTGTGAGGTTTGGCGTCTTCGAACTCGATCTGCGCTCAGGCGAGCTGCGAAAGTCGGGCGCCCGTCTCAACCTTCAACAACAACCTCTGCAATTGCTCTCGGTGCTGCTCGAACAGCCCGGCGAGCTTGTCACGCGCGAAGAGCTCCGCAAGCGCCTGTGGCCCGACGATACCTTCGTCGACTTCGAACACGGACTGAACGCCGCGGTGAAGCGGCTGCGCGACACGCTGGGCGACTCCGCCGACTCGCCACGCTTTGTCGAGACGGTGCCGCGGCGGGGCTACCGGTTCATCGCCCCGGCGAGCGTGCCCGATGGGCCAGCCGCGACCACCGGGCGAGGGGCCGGACGCTGGCATGTGAGATGGCCGTGGGTGATTGTCGGAGTCGGCGCCGCAGGTGCGATAGCGCTCGGCATCTGGGCTCTCCTGAAAACGCCTGTGCGGGAAAACGCAGGTGCGAACACCACGTCAGCGCACAGATCGCCAGGGGCAGTCATCAGCTGACGACCGGAACGGATCTGAACACGGAACCGACGGTCTCACCAGACGGTGAGTGGGTCGCGTATGCGTCCGATCGCAGCGGCGAAGGGCATCTCGACATCTGGCTCCAGCGCCTCAGCGGGGGTGAGCCCTTGCGCCTCACCCGCGACGCGGCCGACGAGCGCGAGCCCACTTTTTCAGCCGATGGGACCCGCATCGCATTCCATTCCGGGCGCGAGGGAGGCGGCATCTACGTCATCCCCGCTCACAGCAATGGCGAGGCCAGACTTCTCGTCCCCGGCGGCGCGCATGGACCACGGTTCTCGCCTGACGGACGCTGGCTCGCGTATTCGACAGGACCTGGGCAGTTCAGCACGGACAAAGAACGCGGGCGTCCTTGGGCCACACCTACCTCATCCCGTCAGCTGGAGGCGAGTCGACGCGCCTGCTGCCCGACTTCGTGTCGGTCGCGTGGCCGATCTGGTCTCCCGACGGTCGTCACCTCCTCGTCACTGCCAGACGCGCGATCAATGAGGATCTTGAATGGTGGATTGTGGCGCCGGACGGCCTGGCGCCGGTAAAGATTAGCGGTTTCAACCTGGTCACCGACAGCGAATTCCCAGTGCGACCTTGGAGCTGGATCGAGGGAAACCGCATCGTCTACTCGACGGCGCTCGGGGGCGACAGCTGGAATCTGTGGGAGGTCGTGGTTGCGCCACGCACATGGATCGTCACGACTGAGCCGACGCGGCTGACGACGGCGGCCGACCTGCAGGCGCACGCATCCATCGTGCGAGGCACGCAGCTTGTCTTCTCGAGCTTGACCCTGACCGTCAATGTGTGGGGCGTTCCGGTCCACGCCGACAGCGGTCAGGTGGTGGGTCCACCGCGAAAGGTCACGGCAACGTCCGCGCTCCAGTGGTCGCCTTCGGCTTCGGAAAATGGCCGCCGTCTGGTGTTTCAAAGCGACAGACTGGCCACTGGCGGTCTCTGGATTAGGGACCTCGAGGCCGATAGGGCGAGGTTCTCCTCGTCTCATCTCGAGGAGCCGTCGGTCCGGTCATCACAGCCGACGGCTCCCGCGTCGCTTATGTGGACACCGAGAAAAACTGGGCGATCTATGCCGTGCCGTCATCGGGTGGGGAGGCTGAAAGAGTCTGTGCGGACTGTGGCGATGGCTTCGTCTACCTGCAGGACTGGTCAAGAGACAAGATGCGACTACTGTACGTTGTCGGGACTCCCTCCGAGGTCTTCGTCCTCGATCTTCCGATCGGGCGACAAGAGGCGCGCACTTCAGCGCTCGGCGAATAGCCTCTGGCAAGCGCAATTCTCCCCGGACGACCGCTGGATCAGCGTTCTCGAGACGCTCGACGCCGAAGGTCGCACCAAGCTATGGGTCGTTCCGTTCCGAGACGGGTCGGCACCGAAGGCAGACGAGTGGGTTGGCGTCACCCGTGGCGAGCACTGGGACGACAAGCCACGCTGGTCGCCAGATGGCAACCTGATGTACTTCACGTCTCTGCGTGACGGGTTTCTCTGTCTCTGGGCCCAGCGTCTCCGCCCGGACACCAAAGAGCCAACAGGGCCGGCCTTCCACGTAGAGCACTTCCACAACGCCAGGTTGTCGATGACGAATACGGGGAACATTCGCCTCGAAACTTCGGTGACGCGCGATGGATCTTTATCAACCTGGGCGAGCTGAGCGGCAACATCTGGACCACGCGCCTTCAGTAGCGACCACTCCATCCGTCGCTCCGCCTCCACCGCGTGCTGACCCGCCGCTCCGGCACACGGCTTCGACGGCGTCGCGAGACACGGAAGCGAGACTTGTCCGGTAATCCGTCGCCGCAATCTATCAAGAACACAGCGCTTAGTCGGTCACTTCTCCGCGCGTCACGTGTCATCCCCGCATCATTGAGGTAGCCGTCCCCGGACCCCACCTTTGGCCGCATCTGCCCACATGGAGGTGCGCCATTGCCCGGCCTTCGCCATTCCCGCTCGTGTCTGGCTCTCCTGGTCGCGTCGACCTTGGCCGCTTCCCTTCCCGAAGCGGCTCGCGCGGCGTTCGCCCTACGATCCCATCCTTGAACGCGTCCTGAAGCTGCTGCCCAGGCGGCCGTTCCAGATTAGAAGCGCCCTCAAAGAACTGTTCAAAAGCTTCTCACCGCAGAGTGCGCCGAGCTCGCAGAGAAAGAACACATCGCTCTGCGTCCTCGGCGAACTCCGCGGTGAAAGGCTTTTTGGCGCACGTGTGAAACTCATCGTGGCGGTCGCTTTCATGAGACGCAAGCCAGAGATCCCGGCCGAGATCGAAGACTACCGAGACGAGCGCTGGTGCCGCGAAGGGACACGCCAGGTCGAAACCGCGCTCGACGCCGAGCGCTTCATCGAACAAGTCGGCTTCGCCGCGTGCCTGACCGATTCCCGGCGGCCAGGGCCGTCACTCTACGTAGCGGTCTGCGGACGCCGCGACGCGGTGATGCCGCGCAACGTGCAGAAAGACCCCGAGGCGTCGTTGACCTGGGTGCTGAAGGACGAGCTCGTCAAGCGAGCGAAGGTCTACTACGCCAAGCTCGCCCGCGGCAAGACGATGTTCCTCGCGCCGCGGATGATTCCGTACTTTCATGCCGTCTGGGGACTTCGCCGATCGGAGGAAAAACGCCGGTTGACCAGGCACGCGCAGGCCATCGCGCGCAGCCTCCGAAAAGAGTGGGAGATGAGCACGTCGGAGCTGCGCGACGGGTCAGGCGTGAAGGACCGCAAGGCGTTCACGAGAGCCCTGGATGAGCTGCAGGCCGCGATGATCGTGATACCGAGCGAGGTCTTCTATCAACCGAAGTTCACTTACATCTGGACCTTGGGCGTCAGCAGGTTTCCCGACGCGCTACGGCGGCGCGTCAGGCGCGACGCGGCCGTGCGCGAGATCGCGCGCTCGTTTCTTGCCGGCGCAGGAATGACCTTTCCCGGCGAGCTGGCCCGCGTGACGGGGCTCTCGAGGCCAGAAGCCGGACGAGCCAACCGGGCGCTCGTTGCCGAGGGCTACGCGATCATGCTCGCGCCGGGGTGGTATCAGCTGGCGCCGCGCGAGCCAACCGGAGCTCTCGACGACTAGAGCTCACGGATTACACGGACAGCACGGATCGCGTGTATGAGATGGCTTCCAGTCTCACAGACGCGTGCCCGCCAGCGGACTTCCGGAAGCCCTGCAGGGGGAACTCCACTACAATCAGGCCGCAATCATGATCAAACTGATGCTTGCCGTCGTCGCACGGATCCTCTTCTGCGGCGCCACCGGCGCGGCCGCGGACCGTCCGAACATCGTCTTCATCATGACCGACGATCACGCCGCGCACGCGATTGGCGCCTACGGCTCGCGCGTGAACCAGACGCCGAACCTGGACCGGCTGGCGCGCGAAGGCGCGTTGCTCGAGAACGTGTTCGCGACCAACTCCATCTGCACGCCGAGCCGCGCGGCGATCCTGACCGGCCAGTATTCGCACATCAACGGCGTCACGGTGTTCAATCGCTTCGACAGCTCGCGGATGACCGTCGCGCGCCTGCTGCAGAAGGGCGGCTACTACACCGGGATGATCGGCAAGTGGCACCTGGGCAGCGATCCGGTCGGCTTCGATCGATGGGAGATCCTCCCCGGCCAGGGCGCCTACAACAACCCGCTTCTCTACACCGCCACCGGAGAAAAGACCTACACCGGCCGCTACGCGACCGACGTCATCACCGACCTCGCCATCGACTTCGTGCAGAAGCGCCCGCGCAACCAGCCGTTTTTCCTGATGGTCCATCACAAGGCGCCACACCGTCCGTGGGAGCCCGACGCGGCTCACGCCGCGCAATTTGCGTCGAGGCGGATCCCCGAACCGCCGACGCTCTGGGATTCCTATGCAACGCGGACCGATGCCATTCACGAGAACCGGCAGCGCGTTGCGGCCGACCTGACGCGGCGCGATCTCAAGCTGCCGCCACCGGCGGACCTGGCCGGCGCCGAGCTCACGGCCTGGCTGTCGACCAAACCCGACACGGTCACGATCGTTCGCGACGGCAAGAGCGTGACGCTCACCGGCGAGCCGCTGACCCGATGGAAATATCAGCGCTACATGCAGGACTACCTGGCAACGGTCCAGTCGGTCGACGACAACGTCGGGCGCCTTCTCGGCGCGCTCGACAAAGAGGGCCTCGCCAAGAACACCATCGTGGTGTACACGAGCGATCAGGGCTTCTTCCTCGGCGATCACGGCATGTTCGACAAGCGCTTCATGTACGAAGCGTCGCTGCGCATGCCCTTTCTCGTCCGCTGGCCAGCTGGCATCAAGCGCGGCACGAAGAGCCGCGCGATCGCGTTGAACGTCGACTTCGCGCCGACGTTCCTCGATGCCGCCGGAATTCCCGCGCCGGCCGATATGCAGGGCCGCAGCCTTCTGCCGATCCTCCGGGGCCGACCGCCTGCCGACTGGCGGACGTCGATGTATTACCGCTACTACCACGACCCGGGCGATCACGACACGCGGACGCACTACGGGGTCCGAACGACGACGCACAAGCTGATCTACTTCTGGAAGAAAGATCAGTGGGAACTGTTCGATCTGGTCAACGATCCCGACGAATTGCACAACCTGTACGGCGAACCGGGCCAGGAACAGCTGACCGCGACGCTCAAGACCGAGCTCTATCGACTCAAGAAAGGGCTCGGCGACACCGACCAGCTCGCAAGCGATCAGTTGCCGAATGGCGTCGATGGGCCAGTAGCGAAGCTACGGGGGAAATGAGGTGGCGAGTCAGGGCCAAGGGGACCACCGGCCAACTCAGTGGTGATCGCGAACCCATGAGATAAGGGATCGCTATGAAACGTATCGTCGCCGTTGTCCTGTTCGTCTTGCTGGCCGGGTCGCCGCCAGCGCCCGTGCCGGACAGCCTGACGCTGGCGCGCTCGAGGCAGTCGCCTGCGGCCAAGCCGAGCGACCGCGGCTGGCCGGCCTACGGCGGTGGGCCTGAGCAGATCCGCTACTCGACGCTCGCTCAGATCAATCGCGGCAACGTCAAAGAGCTCAAACAGGCGTGGATCTACGACAGCGGCGAGACCGGTGGTCTGCAAACGCAGCCGATCGTCGTCGACGGCGTGCTCTACGGCGTCACGCCGAGGCACAAAACCTTCGCGCTCCGCGCCGCGACAGGCGAGCACCTGTGGACGTTTGATTCGGGCATCAAGGCGCAGGGCGCTAACCGCGGCGTGATGTACTGGACCGACGGCGCCGGCGATCGTCGAGTCTATGCCGCAGTCACGCGTTACGTTTACGCGCTCGATGCGGGGACGGGCAAGCCGATACCGACGTTCGGCGATGGCGGCCGCATCGATCTCCACGGCGATCTCGGGCGCGATCCCGGACGCCAATCCGTTGTCCTCACGTCGCCGGGCGTCGTCCACAAGGACCTGTTGATCCTCGGCGGGCGCGTGTCGGAAGGACTGCCGTCGTCTCCCGGCGACATCCGCGCCTACAACGCGCGGACCGGCAAACTCCAGTGGAGCTTTCATACGATTCCTCATCCGGGCGAAGCCGGGTACGAGACCTGGTCGAAGGATTCGTGGAAAGAGAACGGCGGCGCGAACAGCTGGCCGGGCATGGCGCTCGACGAGGCGCGCGGGATTGTCTATGTCCCCACTGGCTCGGCCGCGGCCGATTTCTACGGCGCCAATCGGGTCGGCGACAACCTGTACGCGAACTTCTCTCCTCGCGCTCAATGCCGATACAGGCAAGCTCCTCTGGCATTTTCAGTTCGTGCGGCACGACATCTGGGATCGAGACGCGCCGGCGCCGCCAAGCCTGATCACCATCACGCAGAATGGAAAGCGGATCGACGCCGTCGCGCAGGCGACGAAACACGGCTACGTCTTCGTGTTCGATCGAACGAACGGCAGGCCGATCTTCCCGATCGAAAACCGAAAGTTTCCGCGCGAGCGATGTGCCCGGCGAAGCCGCGGCCGCGACACAGCCGATCCCGACTGAAACCGGCGCCGTTTTCGAGACAGGTGCTGAATGCGGAAACGGTGACGTCGCGAACGCCCGAGGCGCGGGCGTGGGCACTGGCCGAGCTCGCCAAGTTCAGCAACGACGGGTTGTTCGTGCCGCTCTCGGTCGGCCGGCAGACGGTGATCTTTCCGGGATTCGACGGCGGAGCCGAGTGGGGCGGCCAGGCATTCGATCCCGAGACCGGCCTCTACTATGTCAACGCCAACGACCTCGCCTGGACCGGCGGCCTCGCGCCAGCGGTCGAAGCCACCACGGGACGCGGCATCTATCAGCAGAACTGCGCGACGTGCCACGGGACGATCTGCAGGGTGCGCCACCGCAGATCGCGTCCCTCGTCGGCATCGGCCAGCGCAAGACCAAGGCTGAGATATCCGCCGTCATTGAGAAAGGCGCGGGCCGGATGCCCGGCTTCCCCTATCTCTCGCCCGCCGCGGTGTCTGCAGTCGTCGAGTATCTGAGCTCGGGCACGGACGCCGCCGCAGCGCCGGCGGCCAGTGGCACCGCCTCGCCGCCCCTTCTACCGTACCGCTTCACCGGCTACCGAAAAGTTCCTCGATCCCGACGGTTATCCTGCCGTCGCGCCACCGTGGGGGACACTGAACGCCATAAACCTGCATACAGGAGACCTCGTCTGGCGCATCCCGCTCGGGGAGTACCCGGAGCTCGCCGCGAAGGGGCTGACCAACACCGGCACCGAGAACTATGGCGGGCCCATCGTCACCGCCGGTGGCCTCGTGTTCATCGGAGCGACGAATTTCGACAAGAAATTCAGGGCTTTCGACAAAGCCACCGGCGCGCTGCTCTGGGAGTCGATGCTGCCGTTCTCGGGCAACGCGACCCCCGCAACCTACCAGGTGGACGGGCGGCAGTTCGTCGTGATCGCCGCGGGCGGTGGCAAAGGGGGGCGCGGGAGTGCGTCCGGAGGCACCTATGTCGCCTTCGCGCTTGGCCGGTAAAGTCAATCTAATCAGTTAGATCTGACATTCCAGAAAAATTGCATGCAAAATTGGCCCGACCTCCGGACTTGAGGTAAGCTCGCCCCCTGCTGTCGTCGTAACCGACTACACGCTATCGATCTGCATTTATCTTCGGGGGAGGCGGGGCCACGGGAATGCGAATCACGGTTTTGGGCGGCGACGGATACTGCGGATGGGCGACGGCGCTGTACCTTTCGAAGAAAGGCCACTCGGTCTCAATCGTCGACAACTTCGCGCGGCGTCAATGGGACCACGAGCTCGGCGTGCAGACGCTGACGCCGATTCGGACGCTCACCGATCGATTGCGGGTCTGGCGTGATCTGACCGGCCTCGACATCGACGCCTTCACCGGAGACGTCACCGACTACGACTTCATCTCATCGGTGATGAGCGAGCTTCGGCCCGATGCCGTCGTCCACTTCGCCGAGCAGCGCGCCGCCCCGTATTCGATGATCGATCGGAAGCACGCCGTCTTCACGCAGGTCAACAACGTCGTCGGCACGCTCAACCTCCTGTTCGCGATCCGCGACCACGCGCCGGAGTGCCACCTCGTGAAGCTCGGGACGATGGGCGAGTACGGCACGCCGAACATCGACATCGAGGAAGGCTACATCACGATCGAGCACAATGGACGCCGCGACCTGCTGCCCTACCCGAAGCAGCCAGGTTCGTTCTACCACCTCTCGAAAGTGCACGACAGCCACAACATCATGTTCGTGTGCAGGACGTGGGGATTGCGTGCGACCGACCTCAATCAGGGTGTCGTCTATGGAACGACGACCCACGAAGTCGCGCTCGACGAGGCCTTGATCAACCGGTTCGACTACGACGAGGTCTTCGGCACGGTCCTCAATCGCTTCTGCGCAGAAGCGGCGGTCGGTCACCCGCTCACGGTCTATGGGAAGGGCGGACAGACCCGCGGCTATATCGACATCCGCGACACGGTCCGCTGCATCGAACTGGCATGCCTGACGCCGGCTGCTCCCGGCGAATTCCGGGTGTTCAATCAATTCACCGAGCAGTTCTCGGTGCTCGAGCTGGCGCACATGGTACAGGCGGCATCGCAGAAGATGGGCCTCGAGGTCACGATTCAGCACCTGCCGGATCCGCGGGTCGAGAAAGAAGAGCACTACTACAACGCGAAGCACTCGAAGCTGCTCGACCTCGGGCTGCAGCCGCATTTTCTCTCGGAGTCGCTGCTCGATTCGCTCGTGAACATCGCCGTGCACTACCGCGATCGGATCGACAAGGAACAGTTCATGCCGCGGGTCGATTGGCGCCGCACGCACAACGACAGGCGGCGGGCCGCGCTCCAGTCGACCAAATGAAAACGGTCCGGACGGGATCCGCACACGGGACGCGGATTGCGCGGATCAACACGGGCCACGGATCACACGGATAACACGGATCGGTCAGGCTATCAGAGCCCACGCCGAACGGGGCCACCAGGCTAAAGGAGACACGGTAATGGAGAGCAGGCGCAAGTTCTTGAAGGCCTCGGCCGCGGCGTTGACGGTGGCGGCGACAAAGCCGCTGTTCGGCATACAGGGCGCAAATAGCCGCGTGCGGATGGCGATCATCGGCTGCGGGAACCGTGGCGGCCGCGTGTTCGACTCGCTCGCCCGCCATGCCGACTGTCAGTTCCTGGCCGCCGCGGAAGTCAACAAGGCCAAGCTCGATCAGTGGATGAACGCCGTCGCGGCAGACGTTCAAGCTCGACGTGGTCGGCGACCATCGCCGCATCCTCGATCGCAAGGATATCGATGCGGTCCTCATCGCGACGCCCGACCACTGGCACTCGCAGCAGACCATCGACGCGATCGCGGCGGGCAAGGACGTCTATGTCGAGAAGCCGGCGGCCAATACGATCGTGCGGCTCAACTCGATGCTCGACGCCTATAAGAAGGGCAAGCAGGTCGTCCAAGTCGGCACGCAACAGCGAAGCTGGGATCACTTCGCCGAGGCCAAGAAGGTCATCGACAGCGGCATCCTGGGCAACATCACGCACGTCAACATCGTGCAGCCCGGGTCCTACGCGCGCGCCAAGGAGGCCGAGCAACCGGTTCCGCCCGGTCTCGACTGGGACATGTGGCAGGGTCCGGCGCCCAAGCGGGGATTCAAGCCGAGCCGCCTCGGCTTCCGCGCGTGGTACCAGGTACGGCGGCGGCCTGGTCGCCGACTGGGGCGCGCACCACGTGGATGTCGCCCACTGGTTCATGAGCGCCGATCACCAGATTCCGATGAAGACCGCCGCGGTCGGTTCCTTCCTCGCGGTGCCCGACGCGGATCCCGAACAGGTCCCGGACACGTTCTCGATCTCGTGGCAGTACGAGAAGTTCCTGATGACGTTCGCCAACGGCGAGGTCTACCGTGCCGACGAAATCGAAGGCTGGGGCGTCTTCTTCATCGGCAATCGCGGGTCGCTCCAGGTCAATCGCATGGGCTGGGCGGTTCGTCCGGTTGTTCCGCGCACCCAGCGCAAGCAGGGGCCGCCGCCGCCGCCAACCGCAGGCGGGGTCACGCTTGGCGCCGGGGGCACCGCCATTGCCCCGGGAGCGCCGGGTGGGCCCGGTGGACCTGGTGGGGGCCGAGGCGGTCGAGGCGGTGGACGAGGAAACGACGATCGCCCGCCGGTCGAGCTGAAGGTCTACGTCAATCCCAAGGGCGGCGTCGAGGAGGACTATCCGCTCGACGCCCACACGCGGAACTTCCTCGATTGCATCAAGTCTCGGGAGAAGCCGAACTCCGACATGGAGATTGGCTACTACGCCGCGCTCCCCTGCATCCTGGCGCTTGAATCGATCAAGCAGGGCAAGACGCTCGGGTGGGACACGACGGCACGCCACAGCAGGGCGTTGTAGTCGGCTTGACTCAAGGCTCAGGGCTCAAGGCTCGGGCAAGAGCCTTGAGCTCCTAGCTCCTGCGACTAGGATCTGAATGGCTTTTAGCTCTGAGCCCTGAGCCTGACCTGAGCCCTGAGCCATCTCGATGATTCCAGAACTCCGCGTCGCGCTGCTCGGTCAGGGCTTCATGGGCAAGGCGCATTCGAACGCCTACTGCCAGGCCGGCCACTTCTTCGATCTCCCTTACAAGATTCGGCGGACGCTCCTCTGCGGACGCGATGGGTCATCCCTCGCGGTCATGGCCGATCGCTGGGGCTGGGAAGAGACCTCCACCGACTGGCGAACGGCAATCGACCGGAAGGACATCGACGCCGTCGACATCTCGCTGCCCAATCACCTGCACGGTCCCGTTGCCATCGCGGCGGCGCAGGCCGGCAAGATAGTCATGTGCGAGAAGCCGCTCTCGCTCACCGTCGATGAAGCGCGCGCCATGGTCGACGCGGCGCAGCCAACGTTCCGACGATGGTGTGGTTCAACTACCGGCGGGTGCCGGCGATCGCGTATGCGCGACAGTTGATTGATGAAGGGCGACTCGGCACGATCTATCACTACGACGCGGCCTACCGCCAGCAGTGGGGCGCCGATCTCTCGCGGGCCGCCACGTGGCGGATGGATCCGGCGCTCGCCGGATCCGGCGTCGCCGACGATCTCCTCACGCACCTGCTCGACACGGCTCTCTACCTCAATGGCGGCATGACCGAAGGCGTGGCGATCGACGCGCACGTTCGCGCCGAACCGGCAAGTCGATGACGCGTTTGTGGCGATGGTGCAGTTCGCCAATGGCAGCCTCGGCACGTTCGACGCGACGCGCTTCGGGATCGGCTGCAAGAACGCCAACTCGTTCCAGATTCACGGGTCGGGCGGCATGCTTCGCTTCAACCTCGAGCGGCTCAACCACCTCGAGTTCGTCGACGCCTGAATCCGTCGATCGAGCAGGGCCCGCGCGATCTGCTCGTCACCGACCTGAAGCATCCAATTTTTGGCAACTTCTGGCGACCCGGCCATATCATCGGCTACGAGCACACGTTCATCGCGGCGCTCGCCGAGTTCCTCGAGTGCGTGTCGCGGGGCGTGCGCTTCCACCCCGATTTTTCCGACGCGCTGGCCGTGCAGTGCGCGCTCGACGCGCTGCAGCAATCGGCCCGAACGCGGCAGTGGGTGACAATTCCGACTGGCTGACGCGCGCGCGACCCTGAACCCTGAACCTTGAACCTTGAACCCTGAACCCTGAACCAGGAGAGGGACACCCCGAAGTGGCACTTGCTGTTCAACAAGGCCCGACGCCAGGAGGACCGCTCGACTTGTCGTCGAGCACGCGCTACACAATCGTCGGGCTCCTCTCCGCGTCGATAGCGATCAACTTGATCGATCGGCAAGTGGTGTCGGTCCTGTCGAAGGACCTGATTCAGAGCATGGGTTGGACCGCCCAGCAATACTCCTACGTCACGTCCGCCTTTCAAGTTGGAATGATGTTGGGGCAGGTGCCGATGGGCGTGTTCATGGACCGCGTCGGGGCGCGACTCGGCCTGGCCGCCATCCTCGTGGCGTGGTCGTTCGTCGGCGGCGCCCACGCCCTCGGCGGGAGCCTCGCCGGCTTCATGTTCCTGCGAGTGCTGATGGGGATCGCGCAGTGCGGCAACTACACTGCCGGGATCAAGGCGCTCGCAGGACTCTTTCCTGCGGCGAGCCGGTCGTCGGCAGGCGGCCTGTTCAATGCGGGAGCGCAACTCGGTGGCCTGCTGGCGCTGCCAGTCGTCGCGTTCATCTTCAGCCGGATGGGCCTGACCGCAGCGTTCGTCGTGCCCGCGCTCGTCGGCCTCCTCTGGCTGGTACCCTGGCTGACCATTTTTCCGAAGACGCTGCCCGTCGGCAAGGCTGCCGCGGGCGGACCGTCGCCCGACATCAGTCTCGGCCGGCTGATCAGCAACAACAAAGTACTCGCGCTCTTCCTCGTGCGCGTGTTCTCCGGTCCGATCACGACTTTCTATTGGGCGTGGCTGCCACTGTACTTGCGCAGCGAGCGCGACATGTCGCTCGCGATGGTGGGGATGATCGGATGGCTCCCCAACCTCTTCGGCATGACGGGCAACATCGTCGGCGGCTTCCTGACCGACCGGCTCGTCAAGATGACCGGGTCGGTCGATCGCGGGCGAAAGCTGGCGTTCACCGGTGCGTTCAGCCTAGGGGCGCTCAGCATGGCGATGCCGTTCGTGCCCAACGACTACCTGGCGCTCACGCTGATGGGCCTGGCGCTTTTCGGCAATCAGTGGGTGGCCGCGACCTATATCGGCACCGTCGGTGACGTGGTGCCGCAGGAACTGGCGGGACGCGTCAACGGTCTTGCCGGTTTCGGCGACAGCTCATCGGTGCTCGTGGCGCAGCTCGTGATCGGTCTCCTCGTCACGCGCTATTCGTTCACGCCGGTCTTCGTCGGCGCGGGCCTCTTTCCACTCCTCGCGCTCATCAGCGTGCTCGTCGTGATGGGCAAAATCGAGCGGGCGACCTTCAAGTGAGGGAGTCCAAAAGCCTTTTACCGCCGAGTGCGCAGAGGCCGCAGAGGGAATACCACTTTGGGCTCTGCGGGCTGAGCGGTGAAAAGCTTTGGCAGTGATGATCAACTGGGCTGGGGACTAGATGAGACTTGAGATCAACCGCCTGGAAGGTTTGCGCAACGATCTGTCGCTCCGCCTCGAGCGCCGCGAGATCGAGTCGGCGGTCCTCAGCATTTCCGACCGCGGCCGATTGATGACACTTCCCGGAATCCCCCGGCATCGGGACGTGACACCCGAGGAGCACCAAGGCCTGTCGGCTTGCCGCATCCCGATTGATGCGCACTTGCGGCGGCTCGGCGTCCTCGACGATTCGGGCACGCTTCGCAAGCGCGCCGTCGCGATCAGCAATCGAAATCTCGGCACGAATCACGGCAATGTGGCGTGGCAGCGCGGCGAAACGCCGCCACTCTTCCACATCCAGGAAGACCCGGTCGATTACGCCTCCCACACGTGCCTGACCGCCTGGCGGAGCGGCGGCGTGTCGATCGAGGACCTCCGGTTCGATCGGACCGCGGCGCGCGTCCTCGACGCTGGTGATGGCCGCGACCTCGGCGACGAGATCGAGTGGGCGACGTTCGGTCAGCGTGTGCTCCACGGCGGACGGGTCGCGCACGTCGAAGACATCGCCGACCAGTTCTACGACATCCGTCACGTCCTCGCCTTCGACCATCATCGGATGCAGGGCGACGAAATCCGCCACATGATCTATCGGGACTACCCGCGCGGGTTCAAAGACCACGTCATCAGCGCCTGGCGCGAGGTCGGGATCCCGCGGGCCCGCTACTTCCACAACGCGATCGGGTTGTCGTCGGACGCGGTCATCGTGCTGCAACAGGAGGGCACGGTCGAAGAGATCGGCGCCGCGCTCAAAGCCGCGGGCGCCGACGATGGGATCATTCTGGACAATGGCGGAAGCGTGGTGTGCTGGGTGTGGTGGGCAAACCTCTATGCTGGCGGCACGGTCTCGACAACCGTCGACTACCGTCCAGACGGCACGTCAGCGATCGCCTTCATCCTCAAGGGTCCGATGATGACCGACCTGCCCGGCGGCAGCGTGTCCTACACGGTGGTGTGATTTCAGGGGTCGTGCAAGGGTGCGAGAGGGCCAGGGGGCTAGACTGCTTAGAGTTTCATCGGCTGCTGCGTTCGAGGAGAAACAAAATGCGACTCGTGGGGGCCTTCATGCTCTGGGCGGTCGTGTTTGCCGTCGGCAGGTTAACTACCTCTGCTCAAAATCCTTTGCCACTCGATGCACCTCGACCAATTGAGGCCGGGGACAGCCTGTGGGCCGAGGAACTCACATCGATGGAAATTCGCGACGCCGTCCGCGCCGGCACGACAACCATCATCGTCGGCACCGGCGGAGTTGAACAGAATGGCCGTATGTCGTGGGCGGCAAACACAACTATGTTCTCCAAGGATCCAAAGTTTGTGCGAATGGACCAACGCATCAAGGCCGGCCAATTCTCCCTTCACGGCGTCGAGCTGGCGCCGATCAGCCGGACCATCGAGATCGGGCAGAAACTCGCTGCATATCGTGCCGGCATCACGGCGAGAGCCTTTGAGGCATCCCGGCGCCGTTTGACGGCGAGGTAGTAGAACGGGTGACCGGAGACCAATCTACAGAATCTTGACGTCGCCGCCGTGAAATCCAGCTTGGGCGATGAGGCGGCGCTCGCCACCTGGCCACAGGGTCAAGTGGACATCGGCCTGGTCGCCACCGGGCTCCATCGACAGCCACGCGAGCGGCGCGTCAGCGGTGGCCCGGCGGCCGGCGTCTTCAATCACGCGCCGAAGGTTCTCGCGGTTCTCTTCGGTCAGGTACGGCATCACGACGGAATGGTAGACGATGGTCGCAACACCGGGCCGCGGGTCGGCAAGGTGGACTTGCAACCAGTCGACGGCGTCGCACCGGTCGACCGGCGCCGGCACGCGACGGGCGATTTCGATCGCCTCGGTGAGCAGTGCAAACGGTCGGTCTGATCGGGCCACACGAAGCAGAGCAATGCCCCACGGCTCTCCTCGAGAGTGGGATCGATGGGGTTGAGATCGCAGCCACGACGCTCGGCGACACGAATCGCGGCAGGCACGTCCAGGAAGGGGAAGTGGTCCCACCGCAGGTTCAGGCCGGCGCTTGCGCCGATTTCGAGGAGCCGCAGGGGCAGGCCAGTTTGCCGCACGACCTCCAGGAATCCCGGTAGCAGGGCCCGGGACCGTTCGACCTCATTGGTCTGCACGCAAGCCGGCGGCGCAGCGTGCGGAACGGCTTCGAGCAAATGCGGCCAGAGCGCGTCCTCATCGGCTTGCCCGCCGGCGGAGGGGTAGAAGCGCGCGGCTCCGGGCAACTGTCCCTCCAGGACCATCCGGTGAATGGCAGCGAGGAGCAGCAGCGGCGCGAGCATCCGCGAGCGCGGCATATGAGGCTCGAGCGCGGCGAGGCACGGACCGCCGGCGCGCACGTCCTCCGCCATGCGCCGTAAGAGCGCTTCGTACATCGGCGAGCCGAGTTTCGCAGCCCACCCTGCTTGGTCCAGGCAAGCCTGAGCGATGTCCTCGCGATTCACGTTCTCAGGATAGAGGAGGCGGCAGTCGCGCGCCACCCATGCCGACAACGTCGCTCTCTCTCTTCGGCGGCGGTTTTTGGGCTTGCAAGTACGCCGCTTCATGTCTCGAGAGCTTCTCCGTTTTTGTCGTAATCTAAAATCGGTCTTCCGTCTAACGCAGGCTGTCGAGCATGGAGAACGAAACACGCCGTTCTGACGATCGACCTTCGGTCGCCCATTGCTCGCCGCTTGGCGGCCGGTCACGACGACTCGCCTCGTCTCGATATGCGCCACGTGCGGCGTAATGCAGGTCGGTCCAACCTGCGAGGGAGTCAGCGATGGGGACGATTTACCGGCACACACAGGTGAGCCGTGGACGGTGGGAGGAATGGGGATCGCTTGGGCGGCGGTGGTCTGGTGGAGCTTCCGAGCGTCAGACTCGGTTCTGGTCACCACTGCCGTGCTCGTCGGGCTGTGCTGGTCCTATTTCGACCGTTGGCTGCAGCCGGCCGCAGCCAACCACGCCGCTCGCAGCTAACCAACGGACGGATCGTGTAGCGCAGCCCGATGCTACCATCCGGCCACTGTTGAAGTTGCCACAGACGACATGGCGGCAGAGCAGCCGCGGTTGGCTGCAGAAGACGCTCGGCGTCCACTTCAAGAGTCGTTAGCGGGACACCGGTACCACCGAGGAAGGGCACCATGCATCGCATCGTGGATTCCCGTTGCGTTCTTGCCGTGCGCGATTTGCAAGCATCCACGCGGTTTTATGTCGACGTGCTCGGATTTCGCAGGGATTTCGGCGACGGTTCGGATGGCTGGAGTTTTCTGTCGCGGGATGCGTTCAAGATCATGCTTGGCGAATGTGCTGGCGAGAAGCCAGCAAGCGAGCTGGGGGACCACTCGTACGTGGCGTACCTGATCGTCGAGGGCGTCGATCAGTTTCATGCGGAAGTCGCCGAGCGAGGAGCAGAGGTGTTGTCCCAACCTGCGACCGAACCCTGGGGCCTGCGGGAGTTCAGCATCCGCACACCGGACGGGCATCGCATCCGATTCGGAGAACCGACCGGCGTTGCCGGCTAACAGCGATTGGAGCCAGCGGCGGCACCGGAATCCATGTGTTGCGCTGGCCGCTGCGCGCCCGCCGCGGCTCAATCGCAATGCGTTAGTCGCGATAAACGCTTTTGGCGATCAATCCGCGGCCGGGCGATTCCTCTGTTAGCCAGACTCGAATTACATGGAAGGCCACGAGCTAGTCACACCAACTGATCCGGCCGAGTGGCGCGCCTACCATGATATTCGTCGGCGTGTACTCTTCGAGGCACGCGAGCAATTTGGCGTCTATGACGACAGTCGTCCAGATGAGAAGGCACCGGGCCACCATCCAAAACTGTTGCTGTACCGCGGCGATCCCGTCGGCGTCGTTCGGATCGACATCGATGCCACAACGGCGATCTTGTCGCCGAGTCGCGGTTCGTTCAGATGTCCAGAGACTCGGCCATGGACGGGTATTGCTGATGCTCGCTCAGCGGTTCGCGCAGGAGTCCGGCTGCGTGAGGCTGGTGTCGTACGTCGCGGCCGATGCAGTGGCGTTCTATCAGCGGTGTGGCTTTACGATCGGAAGCGAGAGTTCCGCAGCGTCCGGGCGCGAACCGGTGTACATGTCGAAGGCGTTGGGAGCTGGCGCGTGAGGAACCGAATAGAGCTGGCTAACCGCCGCTGCAGCCGACGCACTCTGCTATAGGGCTCCGCACGATTCCCGCACCACGAGCTCGACATCGAGCAGGATGTCTCTCGCGACCAGCCCGCGTCGTGACACGCGATCCAGCATGGCGCTGAGCGCCGCGTCGCCAATCTGACGCGACGGCTGGCGGAGCGTCGTCAGCGGCACCGGCAACAGCGAGGCAAATTCCACATCGTCGATGCCGACGAGCCTGAGATCCCTGGGCACGCCGTACCCGAGCTTGATGACGGTCTGCATCAGCCGGCCGGCCGTGCGATCGTTCGCGCACACCACCGCGTCGGGCCGGGCCGACTCCATCAGCTGGCGAACGGCTTCCACGTCCGACGGCTCGAGACGACGGACGAGCGCGCGATCGATTGGCAGCGCGGCGGCATACAGCGCCTCGCGGTAGCCAGCCTCACGCGCTTCGACCGTCGCGGCCGCGGTCGGCTGGGCCACGAAAGCGACGCGCCTGCTCCCGAGACGCAGAACATGTGACGTGATCAGGAAGCCCGCGCGGCGGTTGTCGATCCCGACCAGGTCGTGGTGGCCGCGCTCGGGGTACGGCGTCACGGTCCGATCGAGCAGAACCATCGGGATGCGCGCATCGTCGAACGCCTGCGCGATTCGCCGATTGGTGGCGTCCCCCGGAGCCGTGAACTCGAGCGGCGCGAAGAACACGCCGTCGACTCGGCGCTCGATGTACTGGCGGCACAACTGCCAGGCGTGATCCTCCTTCGACATGCCCTCTCCGCTGAGGCTGCCCCACAGGAGCGCATGCGTGCGCGCCAGCGGCGACGCCATCATCCCCTGACACACCGGCTCGAAGATGTCGGTGTCGCCAAGATCGGGAATCAACAGACCGAACGACAGCGCGCCCGCCGCTCGTGGTCCGGCGACGTAGGTGCCCGACCCGACGCGACGTTCAACCAGCCCCTGCGCTTGAAGATCCCTGACCGCGCGCCCGACCGTAATCCGCGATGAGCCGAACGTCCTCACGAGCTCCGCCTCGCTCGGCAGCCTGTCGCCCCGCTTGAGCTTTCCGGACTGAATCTCACGGGACAGTGCCTGGTAGACCTGACGATGCTTCGGTGTGGAGGAGAGCCCCTTCGCCATGCATCATAAATGATATGACAACTTTCTGTCGAACGCAATTCAACAACAGGCCATAATGGACATAATTGTCCGTAAATAGCTGCATTGTGACACATCACGCCTTTGACTCCTCAGGCCGCGACTGCTACCCTTGAATGGCATAGTTGATATATCTGCGAGTGGAGAATACGGGGGCAATCGTCATGAGACCAACGGCACCAAAGCATTTCCTGGTGGCCTCAGACTTCGACCAGACGCTCAGCTTCAATGATTCGGGCGCGGTGCTGAGCGAGCTCATTGGCGCCTCGCGGTTCGAGGAAAAAGTCAGCGGGCTTGCCCGCAGCAACCTCGTGCAGCAGGGCGGCGAGCTGGCCTACCTCATTCGTCACGATCCGGAGTTTCGCGGCGTGCGCCGTGAACACCTCGAAGAGACCGGTCGCCGCGTGCGGCTCCGCCGCAACATCCCGGCGCTGGTCAATTTTCTCGAGCGCGGCGTCGACGGGCATCGGTTCTCGTTCTTCGTCATCTCGGCCGCGCCGCGCGAGGTCATTCAGTCGGCCCTTGCGGGCGTCGTCTCGTCAGACCACATCTTCGGGACCGAACTCGAGTACGAGGCGGCTACTGGAGAGGTGCGATCGGTCGCGCGCGTGCCTGCAGGCTACGGAAAGGTGGCAGTCGTCGAGGAGCTCGAGGAGCAGCTGGGCATCGGCCCCGACCGGACGATCTACGTCGGCGATGGCAACTCGGACGTCCACGTGATGCTGCACGTGAACAACCGCGACGGGCACACGATTGCGGTCTCCGAGAATCGCCAGCTGGCACGGATCGCAAAAACCACGCTGTTGAGCGATGACGCGTCGAGCGTGATGGTGCCGATTCTCGAGAAAGTGCTCGGCTGGGGCATCAGCGACATCCGTTCGCTCTTCGAAGCCGACGGGCTGACGCTCCACGAGTGGGAAAAGGCGCGCACCGATCGGGTGACGGTGCGGGAATCGGCGCTCGCGTCAGGAGAAGCGGTCGCCTGAACGAGGTCGGGGCCAGCAATGGAAGGTTTGACGATGGTCGAATATCTGGGTTGGATAGCCACAGCGGTTTTCGTCGGGTCGTACTTCTGCGGCGCACCGGAGATGCTCAAGAGGGTCCAGATGCTGGGCGCGCTCATGTGGGTCGCGTACGGCGTCCTCATCGGCGCCTCGCCGGTCGTCGCGGCGAATCTGCTCGTCTTCGGTGCCGCCGCGTGGACGATCCGTCGGCAAAGGCCAGCATAGGGCCCCGGGGGAATCACGGTTGTGCCGGCCCGAAGTCGGTCTATGCTAGGGCGTCATTTGAGGGCCGCCCACGCCATGCGATCACTAAAGACTACGGCTAGCCAGTTCGTCATCGTCGCGTCCATGCTCGTCTCCGTCCTGACGCTTTCTGCGCAGGATCCTCCTCCAGCCGGACAGCGGGGCCGTGGCCGGGGGGGCGATCAGTTCGCGGGCCAGCCGCGGGTCAATGCCCTGGTGATCAGCGGCGGCTGCTGCCACGACTATGCACTGCAGTCCAAGCTGCTCGTCGATTCAGTCTCAAAAGTGCTGCCCGTCGACTGGACGGTCGCGATTCAGGGCGGCCGCGGCACGACCGGGAAGCAGCCTCTGCTCGAAAACCCCGGCTGGGCCAAGGGATTCGATATCGTCGTCCACAATCAGTGCTTCGCCGACACCACCGACGAGGCGTTGATTCAGCGCATCACGTCAGCGCAGCGGGGCGGACCGCCGGCGATCGTGATCCACTGCGCGATGCATACCTACCGGGCGTCCACGGCCGACACCTGGCGCGAGTTTCTCGGCGTCACCACCAAGCGCCATACCAAGGCGCACAACATCTCGGTCAAGGTCGCGGCGAAGGACCACCCGATCATGAAGGGCTTCAAAGAAGACTGGGTGACACCGGTCGACGAGCTCTACGTGATCGACAAGTTCTGGCCCAACTCGCAGGCACTGGCGACGGCAGTCAGCCCCGAAGATCAGAAGGAGTATCCCCTCGCCTGGGTCAGCGACTACGGCGGCTCGCGCGTCTTCGGGACGACGCTCGGGCACGGCAACGACACGTGGAACGACCCGATCGTTCCAAGACCTGCTCGCGCGCGCGTTCAAGTGGGCGCTGAAGCGCGAGTGAATTTGTGCCGCTCGACCGACGACAGGACTATGCTCTCCGGTTAGCCTGCGGACAAGTACGCACTCTGCGTAGACCGCCCCCATGATCGGTCAGACGCTCGGCCACTTCGAGATCCTGGAGATGCTCGGCGAGGGCGGAATGGGTGTCGTCTACAAGGCCCAAGACACCCACCTGGACAGGCTCGTTGCGATAAAGGTTCTTTCCGCCGAACGCGCAGCCGGCCTCGATCGCCGTCGCTTGGTGCAGGAGGCGAAGACCGCGTCTTCGCTCAATCACCCCGGCATCGTCACAATCCACGACATCACCAGCCACGAGGGCATCGATTTCATCGCCATGGAGCTCGTGCCGGGGCGAACCCTGGATCGCCTGATTCCCCGGCATGGGCTGCCGCTACCCGAGGCACTCGACTATGGCATCCAGATCGCAAATGCCGTCGCGGCGGCGCACGCCGCCGGCGTCGTCCATCGCGATTTGAAGCCCGCCAACGTCATCGTTTCAGATCGCGGACGGATCAAAGTGCTCGACTTCGGCCTCGCGAAGCTGGTCCACATCGGGCCGGGCTGCCGACGGAGCGCCGACCGCTACCCGCACTGCGCCGGTTACCGAACAGGGCGTCATCGTGGGCACTGTCGCGTACATGTCGCCCGAGCAGGCGGAAGGCAAGCCCGTCGACACGCGCACGGACATCTTCAGCTTCGGGTGCGTGCTCTACGAGATGGTCACCGGACAGCGCGCTTTCCAACGCGACTCGACGATCGGAACACTGTCGGCGATCCTGCATGAGGAGCCGAAGCCTGTCAGCCAGCTGCGCGAGCACCTCCCTCACGAGGTCGAGCGCGTGATCGCGCGATGCCTTCGGAAGGATCCCGAACGCCGCTGGCAGTCGATGGCCGATGTCGGGGTCGCCCTGCAGGACCTGAAAGACGACCTCGACTCGGGCAGCCTTGTTGCGGCATCTCCGGCGATCGGCCGTCCTCGCCGTCTATGGCCTGTTGTGGCTGGGGTCGTCGTCCTGATCACCGCGGGCGCTATCGCCACATTCTCGTGGCGCGGCCGCACGACGTCCACCCGATCTCCCAGCCGCATCCTTCACGGCCGTGCCGCTGACCACGTACCCCGGCCGAGAGCAGCAGCCGACATTTTCACCCGATGGGAGCTCTGTCGCGTTCAGCTGGAACGGAGAGCGCGAAGAGAACTGGGACATCTACGTCAAGCTGATTGGGCCCGGATCGCCGCAGCAGCTGACGACCGATCCGGGCCTGGATATGAGTCCCGCGTGGTCCCCGGACGGTCGCTGGATCGCGTTCGTGCGCATCCTGGCCGATCGGGCAGCCCTCATCATCGTCCCGTCTCGAGGTGGTCCCGAGCGAAGTGTGCTCGAGTTGCGTCGAACCGGAATCCAGACCAGCCAGCTACTCTCGTGGTCGCCAGACAGCCGCTTCGTGGCCGTCGGAGCGGCGCCGTCGGGTGAGACATCGACTGCCATCACGGCCGTCGACGTGACATCGGGAAAAACGAGCCGGCTCACGACCCCGCCAGCAGGCGGGGCCCGCGACGAGCTACCGTCGTTGTCGCCTGATGGAGGAACGCTGGCGTTCGTGAGGCGCAGCGGCAGCCTAACGGGAGAGCTGTGGCTGCAGCCGCTGTCGGGCACGTTTGTGCCCATCGGCGAACCCACACGCATGGGGTCCGCAGAGGTCTTTTACCAGGGCGTGGCGTGGAGCAGGGACGGACACAATCTGATCGTGTCGTCAGGCAACACAGGGAACGTCGGGTTGTGGAGGATCCCGGTGCAGAACCCCAAGGCCATGCAGCGACTGTCGCCCACCAGCGACGAATGGCGGCAGCCTGCGGTTTCGATGCAGCAGAGCCGGTTGGCGTTCACGCGGACGACCTGGGACGAGAACCTCTGGCGGCTGACGCTCCAGGGTGCAGGGCGCCCGGCCGGTCCTGCCGTCAGCCTGAGGGGCTCGACACGCGTGGAAATGAACGCGCAGTTCTCGCCGGACGCGTCTCGGATTGTCTTCGAGAGCCTGCGCTCGGGCACGCCGGAACTGTGGGTGGCCGATGCCGACGAACGGAACGCCCTGCAGCTGACCTCTTTCGGAGGGCGTCGTGGCGGAACGCCGGCGTGGTCGCCGGACGGCCAGTCGATCGCGTTCGACTTGCGAACCGATGACCGGCGAGCGGACATCTATGTCATCCCTGCACGAGGCGGCGAACCCGTTCGAGTCACGACCGACGCGGCTGACGATTACGTGCCCAGCTGGTCGCGTGACGGGCGGTGGATCTACTTCGGGTCCACGCGCAGCGGCAGGAGCGAGATCTGGAAAGTTGCCCCGGGAGGCGGCGAGCCGGTGCAGGTCACAAAGCGCGGTGGCTTGTACGCCAAGGAGTCAGTGGACGGGCGCGACCTCTATTACACAAGCACGGCGACGTTCCCCGCGACGATCAGCCGCGTACCGGTCGCCGGCGGTGAGGAAGTCACCCTCGTTCGAAATCTGGCCTATTATGCAAATTTCGCTGTCGCGCGCGATGGCATCTACTTCGAGTCATACGTTCCAGGCAGCTCCGTGGGAGGCGTAGGGTTCACACCATTCTTGCGTCCAGGCGCGACGATCGAGTTTCTGAGCTTTGCGACGGGCAAAATCAGCCGTGTGCTGACCCACGATCGGCACGCAGGGCATGGCTTCAGCGTGTCGCCTGACGGCAAGACGCTGCTGTTCGGCGTCGTGGAATCATTCACCGAAGACCTGATGCTCATCGAGAACTTCCGGTAGAGTCCGGCGAGGAGCGCTCCTAGATCTACGGACGCTCGCAACCGTAGGACTGGGCGGCTGCCGGCCCGCCACTCTTGAAATGCGGGTATTCCGGATACGAACAGAGCGGCAGGCTCCTGTCTCCCGCGGTCACCACGACCGACATGCCCGGCGCTTTCTTGCGCTCGACCCA
>CAWCQI010000018.1:0-69231 GCA_963797625.1 uncultured Acidobacteriota bacterium | reverse complement strand
GTTTTTGGTTACCGGGGGAGAAAAGCGCTAGCCGCGTTCACGTCGTTTCTTACGGCACACTTCGAATCGAGGCGTGTATCGGGGCCGTATGCACCTCACCCATGCCGCCGGCCTCCAGCGGCGACAGGATTTCGTAGGGTCCGAGACGGAGCCCAGTCGAAAGGCTCATTATCGCTTCAGGCGGGCCGTCCAGTTGACGACCACCGTCAGCGGCGTGTTGCGGGCTTCGGTAAGGGGGGCGGCAACGATGAAACGCTGGCCATCGGCGGTCACATTCGTACCGCATGGCTTGACAGTTGCGTTGAGCGTAGAAAAAATGGGGCGTCAAATAGCGGCGAGGCGGATCCGACCTCTAGACCCGCACCCGCGTTAATCGGCACGGCCATGAGTCTGTTGCTGTTCGCTACGTAATAGAGCTCTTTGCCGTCGCCAGCGCCAGCGAGGCTGATGCCGCCGTCGGTGGATATCTGCCACTTGCCGGCGGGCTTCGGAAAGCTCTGAGCGTAGACCTCGAATCTTCCCGACTCGTTGGATCGATACGCCAGCCAACGCCCGTCGGGGGAAAGCTGGGCCTGGCTCTCAGAGAAAGGCGTCGTCAGGAACCCGAACGGTTTCTGCTCGTCCGACAAAGGAAGCACCCACAGGTCCTCCCACTCCCCCTGCTACCCCCCCCGTTCGATAAACGATGAACCGTCCATCGGACGACCAGTCTTCTGGAATCGCGAAACCCGTGATGTTCGGGAACGGGTCCTCGCTGCCAATTCCACTGGCCAGTTTTTGATACAACTGCGTTTCTCCACTACGTGAAGGACCTGAACACGACTTTACTGCCGTCCGGGGACCATACTGCCGCGGTCTCTGCTGCAGGGTCGAACGTGAATCGTGTTGGTACGCCGCGGGCTAAATCCAACAGCCAGACGTCGAGGTTTTCCTCCGAGGCGCGTGTCACCGCCAAGTGCCGGCCATCGTTCGACAGGTTCAACCAGCGGTAATCACCCGAGGGACCGACAGTGCCGTCGCGATTACCGGCCCGGTCGAACCATGTGACGCGCCGCTCGACAAACGAGACACCGGTTCGATAGGTGATGATGCCGACATCGGAAACGGAAAGTGCAATCTTGCCATTCCCAGGATTGCCGGCAATCTGGTCAGCGATGGGAAATGCGTCCCCCGACAACTCCAGGCGATCGGCGTTGAAGGGTTGCGCCATCAGATTCCGATCACGCATGAACAGCACGTAGCCGGGCGCCGCGTAGTACGCCTCCGTTGCACCGTTGAGAATGCGTTTGGGTGCTTCGGCGTCCAGCGAACCAATGTAGACCGCATCGTCCTCGGAAGCCTGACCGACACTTTGAGCGAAATAGAGGAAATGGCGGCCGTCCGGAAGAAAGTGCGGACATGAATGCGCTTTTCCTCGCGAGAGGCATCGAGTGTGGTGATCGTGACGGGTTGCCCTCCAGATGCGGGCACTCGCGAAATGCCGGCGTTGCTGTTACCAGCACTGAAGATGATGACGTTGTCTCGATTCCACGATCCCGTCACACCATTGTCGTCGATGACGTCGCACAGGGTCTGAGGAGGGCCACCCGAAATCGGGACCGTCTTCAATTTTCGTCCGGCAAAGAATCCGATGGAGCGGCTATCGGGCGACCAGAACGGCAAAGCTGCACTCTCAGTGCCGGGCACCGGCTGGCCAGCGTCGGAGTCCAGCGCGCGGACCCAGAGACGCTGCGTCCGATCGTCGGAGATCCCGACAAATGCCAGGTAACGACCGTCGGGGGAGAGTGGCCGGATAGGGTACAGCAATAGCACCTGTAATCGTGCTGATGCTGAACACGACTCCGTCAGGCGGACTCACCTGGAATTCGAACGCGCGTTGATCGTCCGTCCGCGTCGCGGCGCCATACCACATCGCCAGCGCTGAAACCCCGGCGATCACGGCGATGATGGCTGCCAGCGCCGCTGGCAACCGCTTACCTCTCACGATCGTTGCTGCCACATCGGCAGAGGGAGCCGGTGCGTCCGCGAGGATTTCGTCGACTTCGAACCGCGCGTCGGCGATTTCATGCAATACGCCCCTTGGGGTCCTTCTGCAAGCACTGACGCAGAAGCAATCGGGTTCCTGCAGACACGGCGCTCGGCAGCCGCTTCCAATCTGGGATTCGGTCTTGATGATCGACGCGATGATGTCAGTCGCGCTGCTGCCCTCAAACGCCCGGCGGCCGGTCAGCATCTCGTACAGCACGCAGCCGAAGGCCCAGATGTCCGTCCGCTTGTCCACCGCCTGCCCGCGCGCCTGCTCGGGGCTCATGTACGCGGCCGTGCCGAGAATGACGCCCTGCATCGTCCCGCGATGGTGAGGTCGGCGAGTGCCGACACCGGCGCCGACCGCGGCGGCTCGAACGCCTTCGCCAGCCCGAAGTCGAGCACTTTGACCGTGCCGTCCGGGCGACCTTGATGTTGGCCGGCTTGAGATCGCGATGGACGATGCCCTGCTCGTGCGCCGCCTCGAGCGCGTCGGCGATCTGCCGCGCGATCGGCAGCGCCTCATCGAGCGGCACCGGCCCTGGCGATGCGATCCGCCAGCGTCTCGCCTTCGACGAGCTCCAGGACGAGCGCACGCGACGCAGTCGGCTTCCTCGAGGCCATAGATCGCCGCGATGTTGGGATGGTTGAGCGACGCCAGGACTTCGGCTTCCCGCTGGAACCGGGTAAGCCGATCGGGGTCGGAGGCGAACGCCTCGGGAGGACCTTGATCGCGACGTCGCGCTCCAGCCTGGTGTCGCGCCCGGTACACCTCTCCCATCCCCCCGGCGCCGATGGCAGAGTGGATCTGGACGGGCCGAGGCGTAGTCCGGCGGATAGGGCCATGGGCGTCAGAAAGTATTAGAAGCAAGCATCCCGCAAGGCGGCGCGATGAAGACGACGGGGCACAAGACCCGCTCGGTCTTCGAGCGGGACAACATCGTGTCCGATACCGACCTGAAAGACGCGGCGCTACGGCGTTGAATGGGGGCCTATTTTGATTGGGACCTATCGGCTCAAGCCGATCGATCCGAGCCATTCTGGCGACTGCAGCTTACAGCGTTTCGAGGGATGCTGCCGGTTTCCTCGAAGAGATTCGTCGGTCCGATCCGCAGGTTGTCGCCATCTGTGCATGGATGTAGCATTTCTCAGAGCGCAGCTTCGTAAGGCGATGTCAGCGGCGTCGCGTCTGCTTGACGGGAGGCTTCATGGGCGCCGTGTTCTTGAACTACCGACGAGGGGATTCTGAGGGGCAGGCCAGAGCCCTGTTTCTGGAGCTCGCCAGGCTCCTCGGGAAAGACTCGGTGTTCATGGATGTGGACAGCATCGCCTTGGGACGCGATTTCCGTACGATCCTTCAAGAGCGTCTGGGGTCCTGCGACGTCATGGTTGCGCTCATTGGGCCGGATTGGTTGGATGCCGCGGATCCTTCCGGCAATCGCCGCCTCGAGAATCCGACAGACTTTGTGCGCCAGGAAATAGCGGCCGCGCTCAAACGCAACATCCCGGTGATTCCAGTCCTGGTTCAGGGAGCCCGGATGCCCGCGTCTGAGCGACTACCGGATGACCTCCGGGACCTGCCTTATCGAAACGGTTTCGAGCTCGGTCACAGCACGTGGGAATCTGACGTCGCGGAGATGGTCAAGCGGCTGGGTCTGCAGGAACAGCAGCCAAGATGCTTCAATGCCGCCATCGACCGAGCGGGAGGCGCCTGGCCAGGATCGGCAATCCCGCGGGCCTGGCTGCTCTGGGCAGCCGCCATAGCCGTAATCATCGGAGGTGTCGGGCTGCTCGTGTACTTCAATCCTCAGCGATCGGCGACCGGGACAATTGCGCGCCGGAGCCATCCACCGCATCGGAGCCCCTTCCGCTGGCGTGTCTCAACATCAGAACCCCAGACGGCGCCTGCTGCTTCCGATGGTGGTTTCGCCGCGAGTGGCCTCGAGTTCAACTGGCCCGGCGGTGACTGCTGGGACATTTTTCGAGGGGAGCAGCTCGTCACGTATCAATGCGGTGCCAATAAACAGGCACTCGGGGCCGGCACTTACACCATCAAGGGGAAATACGCGCCGGTGTTTACTCCGTTCCAAGTCAACATCAAGAGTGGCGCTGCGACTCGAATCGAAAAAGGGGGAGTCGTTCGTTTTCAAATGGCCCGGCGGTGACTGCTGGGACATCTTTCGCGGAGCGCAGCTGGTGACGCACCAATGCGGTGCCAACGAACAGGCACTCGAGGCCGGCGCTTACACCATCAAGGCGAAATACGCGCCGGTGTTTACTCCGTTCCAGGTCGACATCAAGAATGGCGCTTCGACTCGGATCGAGAAGGGGGGAATCTTCATTTTCAACTGGCCCGGCGGTGACTGCTGGGACATCTTTCGCGGGGCGCAGCTGGTCACGTATCAATGCGGTTCCAATCAACAGGCACTCGAGGCTGGCACATACACGATCAAGGCGAAATACGCCCCGGTGTTCGACGCGTTCCAGATCAAAGTTGCAGACGGCTCCCAGGTCAAAGCGCCCCAGTAGGCTCTTTCGAGCCATGTTCGTCATCGAACTTACCTATAAGGCCACGCTCCATGACATCGACGCGAACATGGCCGCACATGTCAGGTTCTTGAGGAAATACTACGCTGCCGGCACGTTCCTGATCTCGGGAAGAAAACTCCCGCGACATGGTGGGATCATAGTGGCCGCTGCAACAGCCGAGCGGAGATCGAAGCCATCGTCTGCGAAGATCCGTTCGTCGAGCGGGGTCTCGCCGATTTCCGCATCATTCAGTTTCGAGCAAGCCAGCGCGCGGACGATCTGCCGGGACGAATCGAATAGACGCCTTGCGGGAAGACCTGGACAACCGAACCGGGTCCCTCGGCTGGAACGACGAGTGGGCCGGGCGTTCGAAGACAGACTGGGAGGCAGCATGGAGCCGTCAACAACACCGCTCGTGACCTGGACGCAGGTCATCTACGCGCTGCACGCGTTCAGCCTGCTCACCGGCATCCTCGGCGCCGCGACCGTCGTCGGCGCGTTCCTCACCGGGTGGCCGTCGATCATCGCCGTCATCCTCAACTACGTGAAACGGAGCGAGGCGCGCGGCACCTGGCTCGAGTCGCACTTTCGATGGCAGATCCGGACGTTCTGGTTCGGGCTGCTGTGGATTTCGCTCTGCCTGCTGTTCATCGTCGTGACGCTTGGCATCGGCATCCTGATCGCGTGGCTGCCGATCGGTCTGGTGGGGCTCTGGTTCATCTACCGGATCGTTCGAGGATGGCTCGCGCTCAACGACAGCCGGCCGATGTACACGTAATCGAGCCACAATCTTCGCGATGCGAAGAGAGTCGACTCTGCAGGAACGGCTGAGAGCCTGGTGGCTGAACCGGCAGGGCCTGAGCACCAGGTCGTCGCCCAAGACCATCGAAGCCTGCGTCCGCCAGTCGGGCTGGATGGTCACAGCCGGATCCGCCGGGGTCTACCTCTCGATTCGGGCGCGCATGCCCGGCGTGTCGCGTGAGGCCGTCGATCGCGCCGTGCTCGACGGCCTCGAGGTGCTGGAGATCCCTGGTGCGCACGCGCGGCCGTGGGTCCTCGTGCCCCACGATGATGCCGCTGTCGCGCTTCGGCTCCACCTCACGTCGTCTGAGGCACACGTCGCCGCCTACTATCGGTACTCCGGGATGACCGAGGCGGCGACGAAGGGCGTGGCCGCACAAATCTGCAGGGCGCTCGACGAGGGACCGCAGTCGAGCGCTGACCTTCGCAGCCGCATCACTCACCCCGATGCCGGCGAACTGCTGGTCGGCGCACTGCTGCACCTTGCGCTCCGTGGCACGGTGCGCCGTCTCTCGGTTGACGGCCGCCTCGATTCGGGCGCATATGTCTACGAGCTTCGGCATCCTGACGATTGGCCCGATTCTCGATGCGGAAGGCGACGCTGCCTCGGTCGTCGCCAAGGCGACACGGCGTTTCCTCGAGTGTCACGGCCCCGCGACGCTCGAGGAGCTCACCTACTGGCGCGGGCTGACGAAAGGCGCCGCGCGAAATGCGCTTCAGGCACTCGGAGCCTCGACTATCTCTGTGCCGGGATGGACGGACGAAGCGTGGATGCTCTCAGAGGATCTGGCCGCGTGGCAGGCATTCGACGTTGCAGCCAGCGATCGCGTCTTGCTGCTCCCCTACCGTGACCCGCTCGTGCTGACGCGACGGCCTCCCGCCATTCTTGCGCGGACGCCTGATGTGCCTGTGCTCGACGCCGCCCTCAAGCGAGCGCGCCTCAGTTCGCTCTCCACGTTGCACCACCACACCATCCTGTCAGGCAGCCATCTGGTCGGTGTCTGGGAATACGACCCGGAGTCGCAGAAAATCCTGACACGCCTCTGGCAGCCTGACGTCAGGCTCCAGCGTCGCGTCGCCGACGCGGCAGCCGAGACTGCACGGTTCGTTCAACAGCAGCTCGGCGATCTCAAGCTGTCGGCGGTCGATCCGCCAGCCAGGCGGGCGAAGCGCCGGGCGTTTTGCGTGTCGAGGTAGTGGGTCCGTCGGATTCTCGAGCGCCTTGTGGTCCAGACAAGGCCGGGCGGATGTCAGTAAACTGGCTTCGGTGAACCCGCGCGTACCTGGACCATATCCAACGCTGTTGTTTGTTGCCGCCATCACTCTTCTGACGCCGCAGGCGGACGCGACGCGGCCGTCCACTCGCTGCGCGCCGGGGCCGATAGCGGAGGGCGCCGCTGCCGCCACCGCCCTTCAGCCGACCGACGACGAGACCTTCACGGTTGCCAGCCTGAACATGGCGGCAGACGTGCGGACCGCCGAAGTTCTGGAGGACTGGACGACCAACGGTCCATCGACGTCCTGTTGCTCCAGGAGGTGGGCGATGATGATGACGATGTCGATGGCAAGATCCTGAGTGCTGCGCTCGGCAGTCGTCTCGGATTTAGCTTCGCTTACGCGCCGGCGAATCTCCACGAGGACGGGACAACGGAGGGGCTGGCGATTGTCAGCCGGTACGCACTGGAGGATGTGAGCGTCCATCCCCTCCCGTACCATCGCCTGCCCTTCAGATCGCGGTGCAGGGTCGCTCTCGCCGCGACGATCGCGGCGCCGAGCGGACCGGTACGCATGGTGAATGTCCACCTCGACACTCGCATCAACAGCGAAAGCCGCATCGCACAACTGACGCCAGCCGTGGACCTTCTCGGCGTCTCCGACGGCGCGCGGATCGTCGGCGGCGACTTCAACACGATGGACGCGCGCTGGGTCCTGGCAATGCTGCCGCTCTTCTACGTACAGCGGCAAGCCGACGACGTCCGCATGTGGCTGGCTTCACAGGGGTTCGACACACCGTTCACGGACACGCCGGCGACACTGAGTTTTCCCGTCGTTCCCATGAAGGTGGACTGGATCTATCTGAAGGAGTTCGAATCGCTCGCGTGGGGCGTGGATCGCATCCAGTACCTCGGACCATCGCGGCATCTGGGCACACGTGAACCCGCGGCCATCGCCCTAACTGAGTCGCCTGATAATCTCGTCCGTCATCGCCGTGGTCGTCAGCGTCCCGCCGAGGTCGCGCGTTCGGCAGCCGTCGGTGATCGCTCGATCGACGGCCCGCTCGATCGCCGCCGCTTCCTGCTCCAGCTCGAGCGAGTGGCGCAGCAGCAGCGCCGACGGACAGGATCGTGCCGACCGGGTTGGCGATGCCCTTGCCGGCGATGTCCGGCGCCGAGCCGTGGATCGGCTCGTAGAGGCCGGGGCCGCCCTCGCCGAGCGACGCGGACGGCAGCATGCCCAGCGAGCCGGCCAGCACCGCCGCCTCGTCGGTCAGGATGTCGCCGAACATGTTCTCGGTGACGACGACGTCGAAGCGCGCGGGGTTGGCGACGAGCCGCATCGCGCCGAGTCGACCAGCATGTGCTCGAGCGCGATGTCCGGGTTGGCCGCGCCGACCTCGACGGCGATCTGCCGCCACAGGCGCGAGGACTCGAGCACGTTGGCCTTGTCGACCGAGGTGACCTTGCTGGCGCCGGCCGCGGGCGAGGCGGAACGCCAGCTCAGACCACGCGGCGGATCTCGTCGTCGTGTACTCGAGCGTGTCGATCGACCTTGACGTGGCCGCCGGGCAGCTCCTCGCGCGTCTTCGGCGGCCGAAGTACAGGCCGCCGGTCAGCTCGCGGACGACCAGCAGGTCGACGCCCGTCGAGCCGCTCGGCCTTGAGCGGCGAGGCGTCGACCAGCGCCGGGTGGACCTTGACCGGGCGCAGGTTGGCGAACAGCCCGAGCCCCTTGCGGAGCGCGAGCAGGCCCTGCTCGGGCCGGACCTTGCGCGTCGGGATCGTCCCACTTCGGCCCGCCGACGGCGCCGAGCAGCACCGCGTCGGCGCCTGGCAGGCCGCCAGCGTCTCGTCGGGCAGCGCGGTGCCGTGCCGGTCGATGCGACAGCCGCCGATCAGGCTGCTCCTCGAACGTCGAACGTGTGGCCGTAGCGCTGCGCGACGGCTTCGAGGACCCGCCGCGCCTCCGCGACCACCTCGGGGCCGATGCCGTCGCCCGGCAGCAGCACGATTTGCGCTTTCATGCTGGTCTCCTCGTGCGCGTACAGTGCGGATCGGTCATGCGATGCCGATCCGTCAGGCCGTACTCGATGCGCGTCCGCCAGCGCGCGCCAGCTGGCCTCGATGATGTTCGGCGCTGGCGCCGACCGTGCGTCCAGCGCTCGGTCGCCGTTGCGGCGTGTCGATCAGCACGCGGGTGGTCGCGCTCGGTGCCGTCGCTGCCGTCGAGGATGCGGACCTTGTAGTCGGCGAGCTGGAATGCGGCCATCGCGGGATAGTGCGGCGTGAGCGCCTTGCGCAGCGCCGCGTCGAGCGCGTTGACCGGGCCGTTGCCCTCGGCCGCGGTGTGGAGCACCTCGTCGATCCGACGCGCACCTTGACCGTGGCTTCGGCGAAGATGCCGCGCCCCTGCGCGTGCTCGACGTTCACCGTGTAGTCGATCGAGCTCGAACGGCGCGCCGTAGCTCGGCTTCTGGCCGCCGCAGCATCAGCGCGACCGACGCCTCGGCGGCCTCGAACGACGAAGCCCTGCGCCTCGAGCGCCTTGATCTCGCTCGAGCACGTCGCCACGCTCGTCGCCGCGCTCGACGTCGAGGCCGTACTCCGCGGCCTTGCTCAGCAGGTTGCCGCGGCCGACAGCTCGCTCACCACGACGCGCATCTCGTTGCCGACCAGCTCGGGATCGATGTGCTGGTAGCTCTGCGGCGTTGCGCCGCATGGCGGCCACGTGGACGCCGCCCTTGTGGGCGAACGCGCGACTTGCCGACGTAGGCCAGGTGCTCGTCGGGAGCGAGGTTGGCGACCTCGGCGACGAAGTGCGCGACCTCGGACAGCTCGGCCAGCTGCCCGTCGGGCAGGCAGCGCAGGCCGAGCTTGAGCTCGAGGTCGGGGATGATCGAGCACAGGTTGGCGTTGCCGCAGCGCTCGCCGTAGCCGTTGATCGTGCCCTGCACCTGCACGGCGCCGGCGCGCACCGCCGCCAGCGTGTTGGCCACGCGCGCACTCGCCGTCGTTGTGCGTGTGGATGCCGAGCGGATGCCGCAGCTCGCGCCTGCACCTCGCGGACGATCCTCGTCGATCTCCCACGGCATCGTGCCGCCGTTGGTGTCGCACAGCGACCACCGTCTCGGCGCCGCCGCGCACGGCCGCGCGCAGCGTCTCGAGCGCGTAGCCGGGATCGGCCTTGTAGCCGTCGAAGAAGTGCTCGGCGTCGTAGATCACGCGCCGGCCCTGCGCCGCGCAGGTACGCGACGCTCTCCTCGATCATGCGCAGGTTCTCGTCGAGCGTCGTGCGCAGCACCTCGGTGACGTGCAGGGTCCAGCGTCTTGCCGACGATGGTGCACACCGGCGTGCCGGCGTCGAGCAGCGCCTGGATGTTGGCGTCGTCCTCCGGGCCGCCCTGCGCCCGGCAGGTCGAGCCGAACGCGGCGATCAGCGCGTGTCTGCCACGGCACGTCGCGCGCGCGCTCGAAGAACTCGGCGTCCTTCGGGTTCGAGCCCGGCCAGCCGCCCTCGATGAAGGCGACGCCGAGCTCGTCGAGCCGCTGCGCGATGCGCAGCTTGTCGTCGCCGAGAGCGAGATGCCCTCGCGCTGGGTGCCGTCGCGCAGCGTGGTGTCGTAGATCTGGATCATGCCGACTGGCTCAGGCCGATCGCGTGCGCTCGGCGTTCTCGAAGGCTGCGATCTCGCGCTCGAACGACAGGAGGTAGCCGAGCTCGTCGAGTGCCGTTGAGCAGGCAGCGTCTTCGAGAACGGATCGATCGGAAACGAGACCGCTCGGCCGGTCGGGCAGCGTCAGCGTCTGCGGCTCCAGATCGACGCGTCAGCTCGGCGCGCGGATGCGCGCGCGACGCCAGTCGATCAGCTCCGCGTGCGTCGCCGTCGTCGACGCACGATCGGCAGCAGCCCGTTCTTCAGCGCGTTGCTCCGGAAGATGTCGGCGAACGACGTGCGATGACGGCGCGGAAGCCGTAACCGATCAGCGCCCACGGCGCGTGCTCGCGCGACGAGCCGCAGCCGAAGTTGTCGCCCGCCAGCAGGATCTGCGCGCCCTGGGCCTCGCGGCGTGTTCAGCACGAAGTCGGGCTTCGGCGATCCGTCGGCGTTGTAGCGCCAGTCGGCGAACAGCGCGGCGCCGAGCCCGGCCTTGTCGGTCACCTTGAGGAAGCGCGCCGGGATGATCTGGTCGGTGTCGATGTCGTTCGACGGGGAGCGCGACCGCGTGCGACGTGAAGTTCGTGAATTGAGCCATGTTCCGGTCTGGCACGAACGCCGTCACGACAACATCGTGCGGACGTCGGTGATCCTACCGGTGATCGCCGCGGCCGCCGCGGTGAGCGGCGAGGCGAGGAACGTGCGCCCGCCCTTGCCCTGGCGGCCCTCGAAGTTGCGGTTGCTGGTGCTGACCGCGTACTGGCCCGGCTCGAGCTGATCGCCGTTCATGGCGATGCACATCGAGCAGCCGGCCTCGCGCCACTCGGCGCCGGCGTCGCTGAAGACGTCGTCGAGCCCTTCGGCCTCGGCCTGCTGCTTGACCTCCTGCGAGCCCGGCACCACCAGCATCGCGCACGCCCGGCGCGACCTGGCGCCCCTTGAGCAGGCCCGCCGCCAGCCGCAGATCGGAGATGCGCGAGTTGGTGCAGCTGCCGATGAACACCACGTCGACCTTGTGGCCGAGCAGCGGCTTGCCGGGCTCGAGATCCATGTACGTGAGCGCCTTTTCGAGCGCGGCCCTCTGGTTGCCGTCGGCGATCGTCGCCGGGATCCGGCATGCGGCCGGTGATCGGCATGCCCATGCCGGGGTTGGTGCCGTAGGTGATCATCGGCTCGAGCGTCCGTCGCGTCGAGCGTCACCGACTTGTCGTAGCTCGCGCCCTCGTCGGTCGGCAGCTGCCGCCAGCGCGCGACGGCCTCGTCCCAGGCCGCGCCCTTCGGCGCGAACTCGCGGCCGGCCAGGTACTCGAACGTCGTGTCGTCGGGCGCGATCATGCCCGCGCGCGCGCCGCCCTCGATCGACATGTTGCAGATGGTCATGCGCTCTTCCATGTCGAGCGCGCGGATCGCCGCGCCGGTGTACTCGAACACGTGGCCGGTGCCGCCGCCGACGCCGATCTTCGGCGATCAGGGCGAGGATGATGTCCTTCGCCGTCACGCCGCGGCCAAGCGCGGCCCTCCACGCGCACTTCGCAGCGTCTTGGCCTTGCGCTGCAGCAGGCACTGCGTGGCCAGCACGTGCTCGACCTCGCTCGTGCCGATGCCGAACGCGAGCGCGCCGAACGCGCCGTGGGTCGAGGTGTGGCTGTCGCCGCACACGATCGTCATGCCCGGCTGGGTCAGCCCGAGCTCCGGCCCGATGACGTGCACGATGCCGCGATGCGGAGACCGCAATCCCGTGCAACGGAATGCCGAACGTCCGGCAGTTGTCTTCGAGCTGCTGCATCTGCCTGGCCGCCATCTCGTCGAGGATCGGCAGCGTGCGGTCGGTGGTCGGGATGCTGTGATCCATGGTCGCCACCGTCCGATCCGGACGGCGCACCTTGAGCCCGCGCTGGCGCAGGCCGGCGAACGCCTGCGGCGAGGTGACCTCGTGAACCAGGTGGAGGTCGACGTAGAGGACCGCCGGCGCGCCCGGGTCCTGAGCGACGACGTGGGCATCCCAGATTTTCTCGAAGAGCGTGCGCGGCATATGAACAGTATGAGGAAAGCTTGCGCGGGCCTCAACTCACCCAGAGATCATAATGCAGAGCAGGCAGCCCGCGGCAACGCTGCTCCAAGGCTGCCCAGCCGGCGCATCCTCCGGATGAACCGCCAGCGCCCCTGAGCCGATATTTCTTGAGATGCGGGTTGCACGCTCGATCGTCGACCGAATGGCGGTTGCCCTGCTCAGGTCGGCGGCAACCTGCATGACGATGGCCGCCGCCGCGCTGATCGTGGCAGCAACGGCCTCCCGGGCTCTGGGCATCGAAGCGCTCAGACCCGTCGGCGTCGCGTCCCTCCAGGTGGCGATGGTCTTCGTTTTCTGTGGCGGGACGGCACTGTATCTGGTGCGTGCACGGACCAGGTGGTTCCCCGACGGCCCGTCCTCGCAAGCGTCGGCAGGATCGGGCCTGGATGGCTGGATAATTTTCTTTCCGCTGACGTTGATTGGCGTGCCGCTCCTGATTCTCAGCCAGCTCCAGCCGCTGGCGGCGTTCTGGCGCGACGTCATCGCGCTGGCCGATCAGTTGAACCTGTGGGAAGGCCTTCAACAAAGCAACGGCCTCTCGGGGGTGGTCCTCATGCCCGTGTTCGCCGCGCTTGCCCTCCCGACCCTCGATGCGATCGCTGCCGCCACTCATACGGTTGGATCTGTCCTTGCTGCTCCTGCTGCTCCTGGTGCGCAGCACGCGCGTGCCGAGAGTGCTGGTTCTTTGCGTGCTGATTCAGGGCGGGCTGGTTGGAGCGAGCACGCTCGGCACGTTAACCGTCGAGCGTCTCGCGCCGTCCATCGAGCAACTCATCCGCGAGACACCAGATGCGGGAGGCACCGAACAGATGAGGGCCGCACAGGAGCTGCAGCGCTACCGAGCGGTCACAGGGGGCGCGAGTCGAACGCTGACAGCAGCTTGGGGACTCCTGGCGATCTGGACACCGTTGCTCCTGTTCAGCGGCCGCGCGCGGAGGACGTTCGCCGCGGCCGATCCGACCGGAAACGAAGCGACTTCCGGCGCTCTCCCTCGCATCGATCCGGCGCACATCTCGGGAATGGCCGATCCCGCGCGAGCGCAAGCTTATGTCGATGCGGCGAAACATATCGACGAGGCCACGCCGCCGTCACGGTGGTTCTGAAGGCTCACCGCGCGCGAACAGCGGCTGCTTCACGTTCGAGCGACGTGACCACCGTGTGCATGGATCGGAGCATGCTGGCCCACCGCTCCGGATCAAACCGACCGGGAAAGAGAACGAAGCCGCTCGGCTGCCACATCGCCTTCAGCCAGCCGTCGCCAAATGAGAGCTTCAGCTCGTGCCGCAGTTCGAGCTGGTCCCACGCTTCGCGCGCCGCTGGCTCACGCAGCCACTCCCTGGGCGCCCCGGAAAATTTGTCGGCCTCGCGGACGTCTATCAGTTGCATTGCCACCGTCAGATAGCCGAGCGTGTTTCGGCCCCGCTTGTGGTGCAGGATCAGCACGACCGGCCGACCCTGGTATTGACCGCCCATCCTCTCGACGCCCTTGAGAAAGGGCCACAGCCCGCTTTCGCCGGCGGGCCGCTCGAGCAGCGAGCCAAAGCCAGGCACGAATGCCAGGCCAGGCGCCCACAGCTTCCACACGACGGCTCCCAAAACGACCAGCACGATCAGCCCAATCATGAAACTCCGATTATCTCCCCTGTTTCACGGCGGCCGTTCCCCTGGTCTTGAACCAGCCACGCGCCTGAATTGGTTCGTGACGACGCCCATGTGCCACAATGCGGCGTGCGTGGGCACCCGCCGAGGCGGAAGGCAGTACCACAATCATGGGGAGAAGAGATATGACACGAATGACTGCGCGGCTCTGTGCCGCAGCGTTGGCGATCGTGATTTCCGCGGGCTGGTTGACGGCCCAGCAGCCACCGCCGAAGCCGCAGCCTTATTTCGTCGGAAACGCGCTGGGCCTTCCGATCAACCCCGCTCCTGACGGAGCGCTGACCGCGATGTCGTCCAACGTGAAGGTGTACGGAGCCATCTACTCCGCGGAGAGTTGTTCCTACGACCCGGTTCGCAACCTCATCGTCGTGCCCAACCGCGGCGTCGCCCAGAACGTGCAAACCAACAACGCGTGGGTATCGTTCATCAACCACGACGGATCCGTTCACACGGCCCGCTGGATCGGCATTCAGAGCCCCGGCGGCAGCGGGCCAGCCTCACGCCGCCGCTCGTCTTGAACGAGCCTCTGGGCAGCGACATCGCCAACGGCATGCTGTACATGGCGGACCGTGACGGCGGGACGACTCCCACAGACACGGCCGTGTCGGTGATTCGTCGCTTCGACATGAAGACCGGCGCCCCGGCCGGCGAAATCAAGGTCGAGAAATCCACCGGCTTCAACGACATCGAGGTGGCCGACGACGGCACGATCTACGGGACGCAGACCGGCACCGGCGGACAGAATCCCGACCCGACGAGCTGGCAGGTCTGGAAGATCGCGCCGAACGGCACCGCCTCGATCTTCGTCCAGGGCGCTCCGCTGCGTCAGCCAAACGGGATCGCCTTCGATCCGCAGGGCAACATCGTGGTCATCAATATCGGCAACGAAGACGTGCTGACGTTCTCGCCGGACGGCAAGCTGCTGAAGACGGAAAAAGCGGCGCAGGCCGGCAACGACGGCCTCGTCATCATGCCGGACGGCACCAAGTACGTCAGCAGCGTGGTCAACGGCGGCGTCTCGCAGGATCCGTCCCGGAGGCACGGCCGAGCTCATCGCCCAGAACATCCCGAACCCCGCCTCGATGTGCTACGACGCGGGCGCGAACCAGCTGGTGATCCCGATGAACGCCAACAACGGGCTCGCGTTCATACCGCTCAAGTAGATCTGGTGCCGCGGCGAGTCGTGACGACTCGCTGCGGCGAATCGCCGGCGCGGCATTGGCTGTCCGCGCTCTGCCGATGTACAGATTCAGGCCGCAAGGGGTGCACGCTCGTTGACGGCAGGGGACCTCCTCGATCGGCTGGCGACACACAAGACCCTCGGCGCAGCGCCCCGAGAGGAGCTGGCGTGGCTCGTCTCGCACGGGACCGCTCCGGCAGCTGAACGCCGGCGACGTGCTGACCGCGAAGGGCACCAGCCCGGAGGGGCTGTTCGTCGTGCTCTCCGGGCGCATCGCCATTTCAGTCGATCGCGGCGCCGGCCCGCACAAGATCATGGAATGGCGCGAGGGCGACGTGACCGGTCTCCTGCCCTATTCCCGGTTGGTCACCCCGCCGGGCGACACCGTCGCCCAGGACCCAGTGACGATCCTTGCCGTGCACCGCGACCACTTCGACGAGATGATCCGCACAGTGCCATGAGATCACCGCGATCCTCGTCCACACGATGCTCGATCGCGCCCGGGTCTTCACGTCGAGCGAGCTGCACGACGAGAAGATGGTGTCGCTCGGGAAGCTGTCCGCGGGACTGGCTCACGAGCTGAACAACCCGGCGTCCGCGATCGAGCGCAGCGCGGCGCTGCTCGAGGACCGGCTCGAGGACGCCGAGCCGGCGACGCGGGCGTTGGGCGCCTGCCAGCTGACCGACGCGCAGCTGGCGGCGGTCGACGCCGTTCGAGCGTCGTGTCTGGCGACGCGCGGGGCCGGCGTGCGGTCGCCCATCGAGCAGGCCGAACGCGAGGAAGCCATCGCCGACTGGCTCGCGGATCACGGCGCTCGACCCGGCCAGCGCCGAGGCGCTCGCCGAAACCGCCGTGACCTTCGAAGCGCTCGACCGTCTCGCCGGCGCCGTCGACGGACCGGCGCTCAACGCCGCGCTGCGGTGGGCCGCCGCCGGATGTGCGGTTCGCGAGCCTCGCATCGGAGATTCAGGACGCCGCGATGCGCATCTCGGGCCTGGTCACGGCGATCAAAGGCTTCACGCACATGGACCAGGCGTCGGTCGCCGAACCGGTGGATCTGATTGGCGGCCTGGACAACACGGTCGCGGTGCTCAGGTCGAAGGCGCGAGACAAATCGGCCGCCGTGGTCGTCGAAGCGGACGCCGATCTCCCGCACGTCCGCGGCTTCGCCGGCGAGCTCAACCAGATTTGGGCGAATCTGATCGACAACGCGCTCGACGCCATCCCCGAGTCGGGCCGTGTCGAGGTGATGGCGACGCGCGAGCAACAGCGCGTGGTGGTGCGGATCGTCGACAACGGACCCGGCATCCCCGAGCAGGTCCGCGAACGCATCTTCGACCCGTTCTTCACCACCAAGCCGGCCGGTCAGGGAACGGGCCTGGGCCTCGATATCGTCCGCCGGCTCGTCCATCACAACGACGGCGAAATCACCGTCGAGTCGCAGCCGGGCCGGACGGAGTTTCGGGTCGTGCTGCCGATCGCCGATATCGGCGATGCGGGAGAGAAGTCGTGAACAAGCCTGTCCTCCTCGTCGTCGACGACGATCCGCAGGTGCTCGCCGCCGTGCGCCGCGACCTTCGCTCCCGGTACCGGGAGCACTACACCGTCATGAGCGCCGGATCGGGGCAGGAGGCGCTGGCGACCGCCCGCGAGCTGAAGAGCCGCGGCGATTCGCTGGCGATGGTGATCAGCGATCAGCGCATGCCGGGCATGCTGGGCAACGAAGTGCTCGCCAGATCGCGCGAGGTGTACCCGCTGGCGCGGCGCGTCCTGCTGACGGCCTACTCCGACATCGAGGCGGCGATCAAGGCCATCAACGAGGCGCATCTCGATCACTACCTGTCGAAGCCCTGGGATCCGCCCGAGGAGCGGCTCTTCCCGGTGGTCGACGATCTCCTCGACGCCTGGCAGGCCGAGTCTCTGCCCGAGGCGAAGGGCCTGCGGCTGGTCGGACACCAGTGGTCGCCGCGATCGCACGCGATCAAGGACTTCCTGGCGAGCAACCTCATCCCCTATCGCTGGCTCGACGTCGCGCGCGACCCGGATGCGCGCGCGCTGCTCGACGCGGCCGGGCGTCGACGCCGACGAGCTGCCGGCGCTGTTCTTCGAAGACGGAGCCGTGCTGCGCGAACCCGGAGCCGCGCCAGGTCGCCGAGCGCCTCGGACGCTCGCTGTCGGCGGCGTTCGACGTCTACGACCTCGTGATCGTCGGCGCCGGTCCCGCCGGCCTCGCGGCGGCGGTGTACGGCGCGTCGGAGGGACTGCGAACGCTGCTGCTCGATCGGCACGCCCCAGGCGGACAGGCGGGGACGAGCTCGCGCATCGAGAACTACCTCGGGTTTCCGGCCGGCGTCAGCGGCAGCGAGCTGACGCGCCGCGCCTTGACGCAGGCGCAGCGGCTCGGCGCCGAGTTCCTCGCGCCGCTCGAAGTGACCGGCGTCTCGATCGACGGCGGGTACAAGCGCCTCACGCTCGCCGACGGCCGCGAGCTCGTCACGCGAACCATGCTGGCCGCCACCGGCATGATCTATCGCGAGCATCCGGCGCCCGGCGTCGCCGAGCACACGGGCGCTGGGCGTCTACTACGGCGCCGCGACCACGGAAGCGCCGGCGTTCCGCGGCCGGCGCGTGCTCGTCGTCGGCGGCGGGAACTCGGCGGGCCAGGGCGCGATGCACCTGGCGCGGTACGCGAAGGAGGTGCAGATCGTCGTGCGCCGCGAGAGTCTGCGCGACACCATGTCGCAGTACCTGATCGATCAGATCGAGAAGACGTCCGAACATCCGGCTGCGGCCTCGGACGGAGATCGCGCGGGTCGAGGGCGACGGCCACGTCGAGCGGGTTGCCCTCAGGTCGCTCGACGACGGCGCGTGCCAGGTCGAAGAAGCCGATGCGGTGTTCGTGTTCATCGGCACGCGGCCGCGCAGCGACTGGCTGCCGCCCGACGTGCTGCGCGACGCCAAGGGATTCGTCCTCACCGGGCCGCGACCTGATGGCGGCCGAGGCCTACGCACGCGTCTGGAAGGAGCAGCGCGAGCCGCTGCCGCTCGAAACCAGCGTGCCCGGCGTGTTCGCGGCGGGCGACGTCCGCGCCGGCGCGATGAACCGCGTGGCGTCGGCCGTCGGCGAGGGATCGATGGTGGTGCGGCTCGCGCACGAGTATCTGGCGCTGACCTAGCGGAAGCCTCGTGATCGTCGCCTCACTGCTTTCCGCCATTCACCTCCTGACACTGGCCCTCGGGTTGGGGGCCGTCGTCATGCGCGGCCGCGCCCTCGGTCGCCCGCTCGACGACGTGGGCTGGCAGCGACTGCTTGCCGCCGACAACGCGTGGGGCATCGCCGCGGCCCTCTGGATCACCACCGGCGTCGGGCGCGTATTCTTCGGAGGAAAGGAACCCGGCTTCTATTGGGGCAACGGCTTTTTCTGGATCAAGCTCGCATTGTTCGGAGCGATCTTTGCGCTCGAGGTGATGCCGATGATCACGTTCGTCCGCGTGCGAGCGGCACGCAGGCGGCGCGTCTCGATGCCACGATTCTCAATCGAGGCCTATCGCCTGATCAACACGGTCGAGACGGGGCTCGTCGTGGCGATCGTGTTTGTGGCCGCGTTCATGGCCCGCGGCGCCTGGTTGTTCTGAAAGTCGGTGGACGGTCCGGAGTGGTGTCCGGTGGATGCTCGATGGACCCGGGCGAGGAATCGTGGGCGAGGGGTCAGAGCACGGACGCGATATGCTCCACGAGCTCCTTCGGGTCCATCGGCTTGATCACGTGATGCTGAAAACCGTGCGCGAGCGCCCGCTCGCGATCGGTCGACCGCGCATAGGCGGTCAGCGCGATGGCGGGCACGTCCGGGTGTCAGTGCCCGGATTCGAGCCAACAGCGCGTATCCGTCTTCGCCGGGCAGACCCAGATCGGCCACGAGCACGTCGGGCCGGACGTCGCTGTCACGCGTTCGATGGCTTCCGCCGTCGATGACGCCGTCATGACACGGGCGCCCGCACCTTCGAGCACCGCCGAGATCAGCTCGCGCGCATCCTCATGATCTTCGACGACGAGAATGGTGCGGCCGCGAGCCTGAGTCGCACCGATCTCGCCGCGTCAGCGCCTTGCGTCGATCCGCGCTCGGACCTTCGCATTCGACTCCGATCGGCGGTCGGCAGCTGAATCGTGAACGTCGCACCCGTGCCTTCGCCGGCACTCGCCGCCCGGACCGTGCCGCCGTGCAGTTCGACGATGTGCTGCACGATCGCCAGGCCGAGCCCCAAGCCCGCCGTGGGTTCGCGTCGTCGACGAATCGGCCTGACGAAACCGATCGAACACGAACGGCAGGACCTCGCGACGAATGCCCACTCCCGTATCGAGCGATCTCGAACTCGACCGATCCCGGCATGCTGCGCAGCGCTCACCGTGATGGCGCCGTCGCTGCCGGTGAACTTCAGCGCGTTCGACAGCACGTTCCAGAACACCTGCTGAAGCCGATGGGCGTCGCCGAGGACCGGCGGCGTCTCGCCGATGCGCTCCTCCAAGCGAATCCGTTTGGCGTGCATCGCGGGACGGACAATGTCGATCGTGGCGCGGACGATCGCGCCGACGTCGACGGTCTCCATCGCCAGCGTCATCTTGCCGGTGATGATTCGTGAGACGTCCAGCACCTCCTCAATCAGGCGGACCTGCGCTTCGGCGTTGCGCTGGATGACCTCGACGGCGTGCGCAGTGCTGTTCGTCGAGATTCCGGGTCCGCAGAATCCGCGCCCACCCGAAGATCGCGTTGAGCGGCGTGCGCAGTTCGTGCGACAGCGTGCCCAGAAATTCGTCCTTGAGACGATTGGCCTCCTGCGCCTCTCGATAGAGCTGGATCCGGTCGAGCGCCAGACGAATCCGCCGCGCGACGTCCTCGAGACCAGCGAGTCCGACGCCGTGAATCGATGCTCGGTCGTGTCGACAGGAGCGACAACACGCGCCTTCACCCTGCCGTCGACGACCAGCGGGAGCATCGCCGCCGTCCCGCACCGAGCCGCTCGAGCGCGCTCGCCGACGAGGTCGCCGGCCCGATCGGCCGGGACGCGAGGTCTTCGGCGCGTCAATGAGGATCGCCACTCTCCTGTCGCGATGACCTGCGCGAGGTGAGAGCCGGCGAGTCGAGCGCGTCGGTGGCAGATGCGACCGCGGCCAGCAGCGGCTGCAGCGTCGCGTCGGCATGCGTGCCCCGGGCACGAACCGAATCGAGCCGTCGTCGTTGACGACATGGACCATCGTCCAGTCGGCGAGGAAGGGCACCGGCAAGTCGCCGCACGACGTCGAGCGAGCTCTTCGAAGGTGACGAGCGGAGCCAGCCGGTCCGAAAAGTTCGCCAGGAACGCCAGCGTGTCGCGTTGTTCGATCAGGGCTCGCTCGCGCGACCGCTCGGCCGCTTCCCGCTCGCGCAATTTCGACGCGCAGCCGCTCGTTGGCCTGCTCCAGCGCGGCGGTGCGCTCCTTGACCCGCGCCTCGAGCTCGCTCTGCGCGCTCGCAGCGCCTGTTCGCTCTGGCGCAGCGTTCGTTCTGCCGCGACGCGGTCGGTGACGTCGATCGCGTGTCCGAGCACGTACGGCGTCCGCCCGGACCGATGCGACAACACGTTGCGGTACAGCCAATCTTGGTGCCCGTGCGACGCACCGACGCTCATCAAGCCCGCGTCGTGCCCATGCTCCTGGATGCGGCGCAGGTACTCGTCGAACAGGTCCCGCGTGTCCGCGCGAGAGAAACTCGCGCAGGTTCTGGCCGATACCGTCTTCCGGCCGATAGCCGAGCGAGCTGGCCGCGGCGGGATTGATGGAGAGGATGGTGCCGGTCAGGTCGTGCGTGCAGATCAGGCCGAGGCTGTATTCGACCAGCTCCCGGTATCGCTGTTCGCTGTCGCGGAGCGCGTCGCTGGCTTCGCGCCACGCCGCGGTCATGGTTTCGAGCGCGGCAACGTCGTGCGGCCCGCTCGACCCGCTGTCGCTTGCAGGTTGTCCGCCGCGACGCTGCTTCACCATTGGCCCGACCGAGACCCGACCGAGAGCGGCGATTATATCAACCGCTCTTCCGCACGCTTCACAAACATTGGCACCGGAGATACTGCTGAGTCGGCGCGTCTCTTTTCGGTCGCGCCTGACCGAAGCAGTCCCGATCGCGAGCGGTGGAACCGCGTCGCGTTCGCCGTCACAAATGTTTTGGAAGGCGCATGACGTTCCCGCATCGCCTCGCGTTCGCCGTGGAGAGGGCCGTGCCAACGCTCCTTTTCTTCATCAGCGGCGCCGGTCCCCGGTAGAATCAGAAACCGATCCCACCGCATGGCACTGGCCGCCGGACATCGCCTCGGTCCGTATGAGATCGTCGGCGCGCTCGGCGCCGGTGGCATGGGAGAGGTCTACCGGGCGACAGATACGAACCTCAGGCGGCAAGTCGCTATCAAAGTCCTTCCAGAGGCTGTCGCTTCCGACGCCGAGCGGCTCTCCCGGTTCCAACGCGAAGCTCAGATCCTCGCGTCGCTCAACCACCCGAACATCGGCGCCATCTACGGCCTCGAGCGTGCCGAAGGGGTGATGGCGATTGTCATGGAGCTCGTCGAAGGCGAGACCCTGGCGCAACGGCTGGCTGCCGGCTCTGGACTTCAGGCTTCGGAAATAGCTTTGCCTCTCAACGAAGCTCTGACGATCACGCTGCAGATCGCCGGCGCGCTCGAGGCGGCACATCAGCAGGGGATCGTTCATCGCGATCTGAAACCGGCGAACATCCAGATCCGGCGCGATGGAACCGTGAAGGTGCTCGACTTCGGCCTGGCAAAACCCGTTGGCCACATGGCCGGCGCTCCGGAGGTGTCGCAGGTGGCGACCGCCACGATCGCCGGAACCGAACAGGGACTGATCCTCGGTACGGCAGCCTACATGAGCCCGGAACAGGCGCGGGGCGTGCCTGTGAATCACCACACCGACATCTGGGCCTTCGGCTGCGTCCTCTACGAGATGCTCGCGGGCCGTCCCGCGTTCGGACGCGACACCGTCAGCGAGACGCTTGCAGCCATCCTCGAGCGCGACCCCGACTGGAACCTCCTCCCGAGATCGACACCGGCGAACATCCGCCAACTCCTGCGTCGCTGTCTCGAAAAGGATCCCGCCGAGCGCCTGGATGACATCGTTGACGCACGCATCGAGGTCGAGACCGCGCTCGCTGCGCCGGCAGGTACGCGCGCTCCGGGCCGTGCGCAGATGGCGCGCGTGACCCGGGCTGCAGCCGCGCTCGTGATTGTGGGGCTGGCGATCGGACTCTTCCTGCGGCAACCACAATCGTCAGAGACGGTCCGCCGCTTGAGCACCGGCGGGCCGGCATCGGCCAGCCAGGAAGCGAACGAAGCGTTCGAGCTCGCCATGCAGTTCCAGCGCGTTCAGAACGACCTCGCGCGGGCGCAGCAGACGCTCGAGCGGGCCCTGCAGCTGGACCCCCGCTTTGCGGAAGCACTTCGCTTTCATGCGGCCAATTACGCCATCCTGCTTCTGAACGGGTATTCGAACGACACGAGCCTGCTGTACAGGGCGGAGGAGGAACTGCGGGAGGCCTCCCAGCTCGAACCCAACCTCGTCAGCCTTCCTGCGGCGTTCGCCACCGTGTATCTCGCGCAGGGTCGCAAGGAGCTGATTCCGTGGGACCGATTGGATCGGGCCCTCGAGCAGGACCCTTCGAACGTCAACAATCGTCTGTGGCGCGGGATCGCGATCTGGCTGTCCGGAGACGCGGTGTCGGCGATGGAAGAATTCCGCGGGGCACTGGAGCATGAGCCGCTGTTCGGTGCGGCGCGCATGTTTCTCGCGGCGACTCTTCGTGAGGAGGGAGACCTTCCGGGCGCGATCCGAGAGATGGAGAAAGTTCTCGAGCAGGCGCCGAGCAACATCAGCGCCATTTCGTGGATGACCTCTTTCTATCTGGATGGCTCGGAAGTGGAAAAGGCGCGGACGCTGCTCGAGTCGAGGCGCCCCCTCTTTGCCGATAACTACCTGTGGCGCCAGGCGTGGGCCCTTCTGCTGGCGGTCGAAGGGAGCCACGAGGAAGCGATGGCGGCGATGGATGAGGAGACGCTGAAGTTCGCGGCGGCGGCATTTCCCACAACGCTCGGCGTGGCCGAGTTCTATGCCGTCCTCGGCGACGCCTCCAGGGCCCTCGAGTGGCTCGAGCGGACCGTACGCAACGGCGACGAACGCGCCGGATGGTTCCGCAGGAACCCACGGCTGGCCGGTCTCCGCGACGACCCGCGCTTTGCGCGCATCATCGCGTCGGTGGAGTCCCGGCGGACGGTGAAGCCGCGCTAGGGCACGGTCGCCCGACTGATGCCCATTCCCGTGTTGAACTGCGTTAGACTGCCAATGGGGCTGTCCGCGGAGGCATATGACAACACAACGTTCGGTGTCGAAGGCAGTCGTCGCAGTGAGTGTGGCGTGCCTGGTCACGACGGGCGGTGCGCATGGCCAGCAGCAGACGGGCGTGCAGATACCCCAGCCCGGTGTACCGCAGGTCATGACGCTCGAGGGCAAGTTCGTCCGCGTCGCGTACAACAACGAAGGTTATGTGATCCTCGGCTACCAGATCGCCAATCGGACGGTCGGCCAGGACTGGATCATGCTCGACGTCGGCATGACGCTGATGGAGCGGGTGCCGGATTACACGCTCACGCGCGACGCTGTGTCGCTCGACACGCCCGACGGAACGCTGCCTCTGCCGTCAATCGAAGAGTACCGGAAGAACGAATCGAAAGTGCAGGCCGCTGCAGAACCGGCTGAAAGTCCAGCGCGATTCGATCAATTACTTCCCGCCCTGGACGCACGGCGTGAACCGTCTCGGGTTCTTCTCGGACCTCGGCTCCCGCGCGATGCCATGGGATCAGGCCGAAGTCAGCAGCGACCGCGCGGCCATGGGTCAGCTCTATTTCCACGTGCCCGGCGGGACGAAGTATGGCCAGTACTGGCTGAACGTGAAGTTCGCGCAGAGCGTGGTGCGCGTGCCGTTCCGGCTCCTCACCGAAGACGAGGAGAAGTTTCTTGGCAAGAACTTCGGCGACATCAAGAAGCAGGTCGACGATACGTTCCGCAAGAAGAAATGACATCCCGCCACTGCCGGTCTTTCGCGTCGAGCAGGTCTCGCCAGATGCCGGCGCATCCCATGACGAGATCGTCAGGCGCGTCTGTCGCCTGAATAGCCACGACCCACGCTGGGTGTGCTGTTTCTTCAAACCGGCCGGTCACATGACACGGTGATGGGCGTCGGCGAGGCCGAAGTCACCGCGCACGATACACTTCGCCCAGGCCGTCCCGACAACGCCCATTCAAGGCGGCCGCGGCCGGCCGCCGGTCCGGCAGACTGACCAGGGTGACGCATGTTTGAAGCTGCCGAAGTCGGACGAAAGCTCTCGAAGCGCGAATACAAGGCGCAGGTCCCGCGACTGCGATTCGAGCTGCTCGACGCGCAGCAGCAGCTCCGTAAGGCGCCGTTCCCCGTGATCGTGCTGTTTGCCGGCGTCGATACCGCCGGCAAAGGCGAGACGGTGAACCTTTTGAACGAGTGGATGGATCCGCGCTGGATCGTCACACGAGGTTACACCGATCCGTCGAGCGACGAGCTGGAGCGCCCGCGACTGTGGCGCTACTGGCGCGATCTCCCTCAGCGAGGCCGCATCGCGCTGTTCCTGAGCGCGTGGTATTCCTCGCCCATTCGCAATCGGGTCGCCGGGCGCATCACGAAAGCGGAGTTCGACCACCTCCTGGACCAGGTGAGCGCGTTCGAGCAGGCCCTGGCTGACGACGGCGCCGTGATTCTGAAGTTCTGGATGCATCTCAGCAAGGCCGCGCAGAAAAAACGGTTGAAGTCGTTCGAGAAGGATCCGCTTCAGCGCTGGCGCGTCACGAAGGAGCAATGGAAGCACTGGCGCATGTTTGGGAAATTCGTCTCCGCTGCCGACCGCGCCATCGGACGCACCAGCACCGACCAGGCCCCCTGGCACATCGTAGAGGGCGAGGACGAAGAATATCGGGCCATCGTCGTCGGAACCGCGCTGCGCGACGCGATTCGACGTGGCCTCGAGCGTGACCGGGCCAGCCAGCCGCAGCCTCGCGTCTCAACCAGGAAAAACCACCGTCCAATCGGCGCGATCGAGCGGGTGCAGCGCCGGTTCAACGTTCTCGAGAATCTCAATCTGAGCCAGCAACTGAGCGACAAACGCTTCAAGACGCAGGCTTGCCGAGCAACAGGGTCGACTCAATCGGCTCCAACGACGAGCGCGCCGCCAGGGGCTTCCACCATCGCCGTGTTCGAAGGATGGGACGCTTCCGGCAAGGGTGGCGCGATCAGACGTGTGACCGCGGCGCTCGATGCGCGGGACTACGACGTGATTCCCGTTGCCGCGCCGACCGACGAGGAACGCGCCCATCACTACTTGTGGCGCTTCTGGCGTCACCTGTCGCGCGCCGGGCGGATGACGATCTTCGATCGAAGCTGGTACGGGCGCGTCCTCGTCGAGCGGGTCGAGGGGTTGGCGACCGAAGCGGAGTGCATGCGCGCCTACGGTGAGATCAACCACTTCGAGGAGCAGCTCGTCAGCCACGGCATCGTGATCGTGAAATTCTGGATGCACGTCAGCAAAGACGAGCAGCTCAGACGGTTTCGCGATCGCAGCCGGACGAGCTACAAGAAGTGGAAGATCACCAAGGAGGACTGGAGGAACCGTGCCCGATGGGCGGACTACACGGTCGCCGTCAACGACATGGTTGCCCGCACCAGCACGCAGAACGCCCCCTGGACGCTCATCCCGGGCAATGACAAGAACTTCGCGCGGGTGGAGGTACTCACAACCCTGGCCGATCGACTGGCGGATGGACTGCGGAAGTGAGACCGGACGACAACCTGCCGCCCGGCCCGCCCTGAACGCCTCCGCGATCCGTCAGCGTTCGCCCTGACGCATACTCGCGCCCTCGAGTCGTGTCGCCGCCGGGTTACTCGGAAGCTCCGAAACGTCGGCGGCAGTTCCAGCACGTCGTGTCCTCCGGTAGCGGCCACCCAGTCGGGGCCGAAGCCCCTTCCCGGGACTAACGACCCACTCGCGAGATATATGCGATTGCCGACGAGAGCGACGCCCCCACCGTGCTTCGCCTGAGGCATGGACGGCAGAATCGACCATGTGTCGGTCGCCGGATCGTATGCCTCCACGGCACGGAAGGTCCCCGAGAACTTACTCGTCGTCAGTTCGCCCGCCGGCGGCGATGATCCTGCCGTTGTAAACCACGGCGCCGCCGCCGCTCCGGGGCGTAGGCATCGGGGCCTTGAGCGTCCAGACATTCGTCGCCGGGTCGTATTCCTCGTTCAGATCGCTGGGGCTGGCGGCCCCGACGCCGCCCGCACCGAGCCGACCGCCAATCATGTAGATCTTGCCGTTGACGACCGCGGAGTAGTGATGGTTCCGGGCCGTTGGCATCGGCGTCCGTTGCTCCCACGTGTTGGTCTTCGGGTCGTACACCTGGTTCATGCCGGTGACGCGCGTGCCGGTGCCGTTGTCGAAGGTCGTCAGCCCGCCGACCACGTGAATCTTGCCATTCAACTCTTCGGCCTCTGCTGCGCACATCTTGACGGGGAGGGGCGCCAGCGCCTTCCACGCATCGGCGGCGGGATCGTATTCCCACGAGTTGTCCACGGCTGCCGGGCCGGCGAGCTGCATCGTGCAGCCGCCGAACGTGTAGATCCTGTTCTGGAAGGCGGCCTGCGCCTGGTGATGCACCGGCTTGGGCATCGATTTCTTCTTGGTCCACCGGTCTGCTGCGGGGTCGTACTGGTACATGAGCCCCTGCGGATCGCCCGTCTTGCCGAATCCTCCAACGATGTACACCTTTCCGTTCACGGTGAGCGCGTAGAGCTCTTCCTGCGGTTCGGGAAACGGCGCGGCGGTTGACCAGCGATATCCGCCAGGGAGCTCTCGTGCCTGTGAGAGCAGGCGGGGAGCCACGACCAGAATCACCGCTGCCACCGTTGCCGCTGCCGACACACGTCGGATTGTCAGGCGCATAAGATCACTCCTCCTGCAGATTCCCTGTTCCAGCTGCACGACCCTGGCCTTGATGCGTTTCTGTCCTTCCATCTTAGTCCCGGCCTTGACCAATGGGGAATCTCGGCGGACGGAGAAGCCGCAACAGGCCATGCAGCGGCGGCCACGAGACTTTCCGCGTCCGCCGGTCGAGGCCATTCGCCCCCTCCTTCGCTCGATCGAGTAATCTTCTTGCCGACAATCCGCGTTTTCCGCCGTACGAACTGAACGAAGGAGACTCGATGGCGAGCCATGGCCGCTTCCTCACCACCCACGTCGGCAGCCTCCCGCGGCCCGACGATTTGCGGGACCTGATGTGGGCGCGGGAGGACGGCATTCCCGTGGACCGAGCCGCGTTGGAGGACCGTGTGGCCCGGGCGGTGGACGAGGCGGTCGCGCGACAGACGAAGGCAGGGATCGACATCGTCAACGACGGTGAATGGGGCAAGCCCAGTTATGCGACCTACATCAAAGATCGACTGAATGGCTTCGGCGGCACCGCAACCACCACGTACGTTTTTGAGGACATCGAGGCGTTGCCTCAGACGAAGGCGCGTGTAGCCGCCGACCCCGGGCGCAAGCACCGCAAGTCGCCCGCCTGCAACGGCGCCATCAGCGTCCGCGACATGGAAGCACCGCGCAAGGACGCCGAGCGGCTGAAGACGGCACTCAAGGCCCACAGTGGAACGCGCGGGTTCCTGACCGCGGCGTCGCCGGGCGTGACCGCCTTCTTTTTCAGCAATGAGCACTACCGGACGCCCGAAGACTACGTGTTTGCGATCGCTGATGCGATGCGTCACGAGTACGAGGCGATCGTCGCTTCCGGCGTCATGCTCCAGATTGACTGTCCCGACCTGGCGATGGGACGCCACACGCAGTTCAGGGACCTGGACCTCGCCGGCTTTCGCGAGAGGATGGAGTTGAACATCGAGGCGCTGAACCGGGCGCTGGTGAACATCCGGGCGGATCAGGTCCGGATGCACCTGTGCTGGGGCAACTACCCGGGCCCGCACCACTTCGACGTGCCGCTTCAGGACATCGTCGACGTCGTGTGGAAGGCGAAACCGCATGCCATACAGTTCGAAGCAGCAAACCCGCGTCACGGGCACGAGTGGGTGGTGTTCGAGACCGTGAAGGTGCCCGATGGCAAAGTGCTGATACCGGGCGTCATCGAACCGCAGTCCAACTACATCGAGCATCCGGAACTGGTCGCGCAGCGCATCGAGCGGTATGCGAAGCGCGTCGGCCGCGACAACGTCATGGCCGGCGTCGACTGCGGCTTCAGCATTCACGTGGGATCGGGCGGTGTGGATCCCGACGTCGTCTGGGCCAAGCTCGGCGCGCTGGCCCAGGGGGCGGCGGTCGCGAGCCGGAAATTCTGGCCCTGACGGCTCACCGCGACACCGGTAACCGAAACATCTCCTTTACATTCGCGTTCAGTGTTAGTAATAGGGTTACCCGCAAGCAGGCTGCGCGACTGGAGGTCCCATGCAGAGCCTCATCCTCGGTGTTCATCACATCACGCTGTGTCCCGGGCGGGCACAGGAAGACGTCGACTTCTTTACGCAGGTGCTCGGGCAGCGGCTCATAAAGCAGACCGTGCTGATGGACGGGAGCATCCCGATCTACCACCTGTATTACGGGAACGGCGACGCCGACGTGGGTTCGATCGCGACGACCTTCCCGTACGCCCGCAAGCCGGGCCGGGCCGGCTCGGGACAGCTGTCGTGCACCAGCTACACGGTTCCCCAGGGGGCCACGGCGTTCTGGAAGGAGCACGTCGACGCTCACAAGTCGGAGCATAGCGGCATTCAGGAGCGGTTCGGCACCAAGTACATCCGCGTGCGCCACCCGGCCGGCCTGCTGTTCGAGATGATCGAGAGACGCGAGCGATCAGCGAAATCCCGTGGACGACGCAAGGAAGTCAGCCGCGACGTCGCGACGCGCGGCTTCTTCGGCGCCGTGCTCTCGGTCCGCGACGTGCGTCGAACAGGAATCGTTCTTCGTCGACGCCCTGGGCTTCAGGAAGGTCGGCGTGGACGGTCCTTACCATCGCTTCGAGGTTCCGGGTAGCGGCCCCGGCCGCGTCGTCGACCTGCATGTCGAGCCGGACCGCAGCCCCGGGAGCTGGGGATTCGGCGCCGGGACGGCTCATCACATCGCGTTCAATGTCGAGACCGACGACGCGCTCGTGAAGCAGAAGGCCGATCTACGAGGAGCTCGGCTACACCGATGCTTCGGAGATCAAGGATCGGTTCTACTTTCACTCGATGTACGTCCGGTCCCCTGGCGGGATCCTCGTCGAGTGCACGGCCAACGTCCCCGGCGGCTTCTATCAGGACGAAGCGCCGGAGGAGCTCGGGACGAAGCTTCACCTCCCACCGTGGTTCGAGGACCAGCGCGCCGCGATTGTGGGCCAGCTCGAGCCGATCACGGTTCCTGAAGCCAACCGACCCGCACCGGGAACGACGTCGGCACCGCGGCCAGTCAGCGTGGCCGCGCAAGGCGGGGAACCAAAGGTTCAGGCGTCACGGTTCAAGGCGACGTTTGATACGCCCAAGCAGCCGTCGTAGCGGCGTCGACCTGGCCTGGCGCCACATTCCCTGTTGCCAGTCGGGACGCGCCGTGGCATCTATGTGAATATGGCTGCGACGCGCATGAGAGCGCTGCGCGCGGTGGGGTTGGCTGCCTGTCTGCTGTGCCTTCCGGCCGCCTCCGCACGAGGCACCGAGCTCAGTAAGGAAACGGTCGAGGCGTTCGACCGCTATGCCCGCCTGACGGAAGCGCGAATCGACGGCGAGACGCGCCAGGACCGAGGGTTCTTGTGGGTGGACGCGCAGCCCGACGAGCGTCGTCAAGCACTGCACGCGCAGCTCCGGCGCGCCGAAACCATCGTCGAGCCGATGCAAACGCGCGACGCGGGGCGGGAAATCGACTTCCCTGGCGGGATGATCCACCACTGGGTCGCGACGGCCTTCATTCCTGGTGTGACCCTGTCGGAAGTGCTGAAGCTCAGTCAGAACTACGACAACTACCAGAACATCTACCGCCCCGACATCGAGCGATCGAAGCTCGTCGCCCGCAACGGCGACGACTTCAAGGTGCATCTGCGATACCACAAGAAGACGCTCGTCACCGTCGTGCTGAACACCGAAAGCGACGTTCGGTACCTCCCAGCTGAGCGAGCGCCGTGCGCACACGCGAAGCCGCTCGACGCGCATCGCCCAGGTCGACAACGCCGGCATGCCGGCAGAGCGCGAGAGGCCGGTCGGCAACGACAGCGGCTATTTGTGGCGGTTGTATATCTACTGGCGCTTCGAGGAGCGAGATGGTGGCGTGTACCTCCAATCCGAGACAGTGGCCCTGACGCGCAACATCCCATTCGCGTTCCGCTGGCTCGTCGGTCCCCTCGTGTCGCGCATCCCTCGCGAAACGCTCCGCGCCACTCTCAACGCTACGCGCAATGCTCTGCTCGCTCGCTCGGGCCCGCCCTGAGCGTAAGCGTTTCACAAGGCTATGCAGGCGTCGGTCCCGCTGAAGCCGGACACTACATACGAGACCGGCCGTGATCCGAAGGCGGGAACGACATCAAGCGGATTGACGCCCTTCGCTGCGAATGAGCCCCGGCTGGATTAGAGTAATAGAACCTCACGAAAGGACGCGCCATGAAAGCCGCTGTGATTCTGACGCTCGCGCTCGCTTTGAGCACCGTCGTCTTGTTCCAGGTGTCGGCCCCAGCGCAGACCGCCAAAGTGACCAAGGTGGACATGAAGGCGCCGGCGCCGCGGCTCCCGAACGGCAAGCCCGACTTCAGCGGCAACTGGACGCGTCCCGCTGCGCGGGACATGACCGAGAGCTTTACGAACCCGAACGGCACGAGCACCAAGGGCGAGCCGAATCCCCTGCCCGTTCACGCCGTGGGGACAGAAGCAGTGGGACAACTACAACCCGGTGAAGAACGGCGACTTCGCCGGCAGCTGCATGCCGTTCGGGTGGATCCGGTCCTTCCACCCGCACCCGATGCAGATCGTTCAGAACAACGAATACATCACGTTCCTGTTCGAACAGAGCACGATGTTCCAGCTGGTCAACACCGAGGGGCTGCCGCATCGCAAGGACTGGCCGCCCAGCTGGTTTGGCGATTCGCGCGGTCGTTGGGAAGGCGACAAGCTCGTCATCGACGTCGTCAACCTCAATGGCTACGCCACGCTCGGCACCATCGGCCATCCGACGAGCGATCAAGCGCACCTGACCATGACGTTCGAACGGCCCGACATGGGCCGGATTCTGTTCAACTGGGTGCTCGAAGATCCGAAGACGTACACGCGGCCGATCAGGAACGAACGGGTATTCGTCTACTCGCCGAACGTCGAGCTCATGGAGTACGCCTGCATGGAGAACAACATGCAGTCGCTGCTCGATGGCGCGATCACGCCGTGGGTCGGCCAGCCCAATCATGCTGCCGAGCGTCGTGCCCGCGCGGTGGGAGTGGACCTCTTTCGATCTGACCAAGTCGCAGACCTACACGGGCGTCGTGAAAGATCTGACGTGGGAGAGAGACAAGCTCGCAACGGCGAAAGTCGACGTCAGCGGAACGGTCGTACGACGTTCTCCTCGGCCTGCCGATTCGCATGGATTTCAGAGGAGTGGCCCAGGAGGATGTCGAGGCCGGGACGACGCTGACTTTCCGAGCTGTGCCCAGCAGACATAGTCCCGCGGATCTTCGCGTCGAGACCCTGACGCTCGGGAAGACGACCACGGACATGCGCTGACACATTCGTCGAGTCCGCTGCCAAGACTCGAACCGATCGGCGTGCCGCTCTCGCTCATCACGACGCGATTTCTTTGCACCTGAGGACATTACCGCGTGACGAGTGGTGGCACTTCTCTTGCCCGACTCGGCACGCATGCCAGGCATCAATGGATGGGTGTGCCGACAGGTGGCCGCGATCGCCCAGATGGCGATCCTCGGGCTTCCGCTCGCCTAGGGGCTAGGGGCTAAAAGCTGACGCTCGCGCCGACGTGGACCGTGCGCGGCGGCTGGGCCGCCGTCGGCGTCCGATACGCCGCGCCCGACACGACTCTTTCTTCGACTTCCTCGGCGAGATTGACGACGTTGTAGGCATCCAGAAAGATGGCGGCCTTCGGATGCAGCGTCTTCTGCACCCGCAGGTCGAGAGTCCCTGTAAAGGTAAACCGCGCCGTGCCATTCGGAAACGCGCGAACGATGTCAGGTCCCTGGTTGAGATCCGGGACGAGCACGAGCCGCGCGAACGGCTGCCCGTCCTGATACCTGGCGATGACGCCGAGCGTCGTCTCCCACGGCAACTGGTAGACGCTGGCAATCTTGACGGTATACGCGCGATCGCCGAAGAGCCGACCGCGCGCGTGGATCGCCGAATTGGGGTCGAAGGCCACGTCGCCGGCAATGCCCGGAACGTTTTCCGAGCTCCCGAAGTTCCTGTTCGCCGCAAGGCTCTCGGCCAGGTGGGCTATTCCGGTGAGCAACAGCGACATCCGGCGACTTCGGATTTCCACACCGGCTCTCAGCCCCAGCCGTCGCGACGTGCCATCGGGTAGGTTGGTGAGCACGCCCTCGATCTGATACGGAGTCTCGGAGGGAATCAGATCTGCGACGCCCAGAACCTGATCGTCGGCGCTGCCAACCACGTCATAACCCGGATCGGGAACGTCGACGGTCGAGTACAACGGCGCGTCGACGGCCTGATTGACGATCCCGAGCAACCGTCGCTCCCATTTCGTGAAGCCGGCGAATTGCAGTCGTAACCCGGCGCGAGGACGCGCGTCGACGCCGAAGATGAACTCATTCGAGTACGGACGCTCGATGGCCGGATCGATTCGACTCACACCCGTTTTCACGAGCACTGACGGATCGGATTCCCAGCGGAGCACCTCGATGGTCGGGGCCGCCGGATCGCCCAGAGCGAGAAAGTCGAGAGGCACCAGGTGCGCGGATCGTGTGGCGCCGGCAAAGAGCGAAATCTCATCTTGACTGGACAGCTCCCAGCGAGCAGACACAGTCGGCAGCCAGCTGGACCAGCCGATGTCTTGGGCCGCTCCGGAGGCGCCGGCATCAATCCGCTCGTAGCGAAGCCCGAGGTCGAGGGTTCCGCGTGTCGCAAACGGAAGACGGTCGGCGACAAAAGCTGACACCGTCGTGGAACTCCGGTCGGAGACAAGGCCGGATGTCGAATAGCGCCAGAGACGGCTCTGCAAGCCGTCGACGAGCTCGCCGATGGTTCCGGCAAAGCCCGGATCGCCAGACGACCGGGCGTTGTCGACGCTGACACCGGCCTGCAGCTCGCCGCGGCCGATGCGGCGTTCGGTCCTCGCACCGCCCGAAATCAGCCGATCGATCCGCTGCCGCGCATCGAGCACCCGCTCGTGAACGGGCCCGCCCAACAGCCGGTCGATCGTGACGAAGGATTGCAGCAGCGACTGAGGTTCGCGCTGCCTCCGCGTGAAGGCGCCGAACAGTCGCCACTCCTGCCCCACCTGCGCCGTGTGCGACCAGGTCGACTGCACGTGAACGGCCCCGTCGCGGATGCGCGTCGACGGATCGACGAACATGGCCGTGTCGGCGGGAGCAAACAGCGCGCGCTGAACGGCAACGAACGCCCGGACTTCGTTTGCCGCCGACTGCGACACCACGAGATGGGCGAAGGCCGATCCCAGGCTCGATTCACGCTGATCGGGAGCTTCGCGGTTGGTCTGCGATGTACTCGTCCACGCTCCTGCCGCGACGAGCCCCGCTCGACCGGCCGCGATCGGACCGCTGGCGCGAGCGGAGCCACGGTTCCAGCCGGTCGGTCGGGCAGCCGGCGGCACCGACCCTTCCTGTTTCGCGGTCCAGATGTCGCCGAAGGATGTTGAGCCGGAGCCCCCGAAGCTCCAGCGATCCGCAGGGCGACGCGGCTCGAGTGTCACGACCATTCCCGGCGTCGCCGTCTCCGGGGGCACGACGCCGGTTGCGATCGAGATACGCTGCCACACTGCAAGCTCGGGCAGAAAGAGCGGCTGGCCGCCCGTTGAGGGATCGGTGATGTCGACGTCTCCAAGGCGGAAGCGGGTCTGGGTCCATGAGCTGCCGAACGCACTCAACCGGGGCGCCGCGGCAAAGTCGATCCCGCCACCCGATACCCGGTCGCTGATCACCTCGCCTTGTGTGGTCTCCATCAACGAGAAGATGCTGTCTCCAGTCGGCAGCTCCGCGGCAAACTCGGCCTCGACCGTCACTGCAAGATCCGGCCAGGCGACCAGCGCGTCGCTGGCAGCGGCCGGGAGGCTTTGCGCCTGCGCCTGAACGCTGAACAGCGCGTCCACGAGGAGGAAGAATGCTGTTCCACGTTTCAGGGAAAAACGCCGCCCCCCAGCCTGATGGCGAGCGCGCGATCGAGATACAGCGGAAACCACGAGCGCACATCCGATGAGAATGGCGGAGCGCATCACCCAGGTGCGGACCTCGTCGACGATCGCAGAGGGAGCAGGCAGCGCCGTGCCGTCGAACCTGATGACGGGATTCAAGTAGAGCGTCCGATGTGACGTCCGCACCACGGCGCGGATGTACGTGTCGTCGGCCGCAACCGTGTACGACGCCGAACCTGCTCCCTCGACAGTGGCTTTCAGTGCGCCGTTCTGGCCGATGAACGAGACGTGTGCCGGCGGACCCGTCCACCTCACGTTGATCACGTCGCCCCAGACGTCGACCCCGGACAACATCGGCTCGGGCTCGTCGAGGTCCGAGGTCCTGAGCACCGCATAGCTGCGGCCGACGGCGAGGGCGTGCGTGAAATCGTCGGCCTCGAGCGAAGACGACGCCACCATGTTCCAGGCGGTCCCGAAGCGCCCAGCGACCGTGAGGTCGTGCGTATCGTCATTGCCCATCGCCCACACCGGGCGACCTGCCGAGAGGACGGCGTCCCATTCCGACTCCGCCGTGAACGGTCCATTGAGGATTTCGAGCAGCTTGTAGCCGGTCAGACGTCGCAGATCCGCAGGCGGATAGCTGTAGCCTCGGAGAGTGGACGGATGGGCGATGCCGACGATGTCGGCGGCCCGTCTGAGGCGATCGATGACGTACTGTTTCTGGTGGATTCCCTGCCAGACCGGCAGATCGAACCAGTCGACGCGACGTGCGCCGAAGACGAGCTGGTGATGCTTTCCGAGATTGAACCCGTGCTCGTAAATCGACAGGGCGCCGTCAGCCGGCTCCTTCAGCTTCTGGTAATTGGAAAGGCCGGCCAAATCGTAACCGAGGCCCCGGTATGCGGCCACGACTTCCGCGTCGGACTGGCGGCCGTTGGCCAAGCCCATCCATGCCCGTCCGTGCGCGTGCAGGTTGGCGCGGCGCCAGGGGCCATGGGCCGACGCGTACGGGTTGTAGAGACGGGGCCCCGAGAACGGCTTTTCCGCCGGAAACTGGTAGACCGGGGGGAAAGCGTAGGGCAGCACCAGAAGAAAAGCGAGGACGGCCAGAATAGACGTAGTCAAAGAATGCCCATCATCTTAACGTAAGCGACGGGTCTCTCTGTGGATGTCGGCCGCGAGGCCCGCTGAAAAGAGTGCGTGGGCCGGGACGGCGCCGACCATCTTGGCTTCGCGGACGAGCCAGTTTAAGGTAGGAGTCGTGATTGGGAGGAGATATGCGCAGATCGATTCCAGCTGTTGAGGCGTGGCTCCTGGCGCTCGGGACCGCAGGTGTGATGTACGCGCAAGCCGGCGATCCGATACCGGCGCCCATCGAGAAGCGCGGCCTCATGGTCGAGATCCGCGACGTCGTGCGCCTGCCGGACACGCGAGGTCTTCGTCCCCCGATCAGGACGTCGTGCCAGCGGGCTGGGCACGCGTGAGCTACGTCCGCGATCTCCCGGATGGACGGCGCTTCGCGAACGACTCGCGCGGCTTCCTCTACGAGCTCGACCGGAACAATCAGCCGACGGTCTACGCCAACGTTGGAGCGGTGTTCCCGCTCAGCGTCTACAACCGGCTGGCCAGCGGGTTCATCGGGTTCGAGTTCCATCCCGATTTCGCCAAGAACGGTCTGCTCTATTCGGTGCATGCGGAACGGGCCATGGGCAATCCCAAGGACGCCCGACTTCATCCCGCCCGGCTTCACGGCCGCGGAGGTGACATTTCACAACGTGATCACGGAATGGCACGCCACGAACCCCGCCGCGAGCACGTTCGAGGGCACCAGGCGCGAGCTGCTGCGCGTGGGCCACGTGGTCGACTTCCTCTTTCACCCGATCGGCCACGTGGAGTTCAACCCGACATCGAAACCGGGCGCACCCGACTACGGCCTCCTCTACGTCAGCGTCAGCGACCTCGCGTTCAGCAACGGCGGCGGGCCACGCGCGAACAACCCGTCCCAGACCCAGCGTCTCGACTCGATTGTCACCGCCATCCTGCGCCTCGATCCGCGCAGTCCTTCCACGTCGAAGGGCATGAAGGGTCTCGGCGACTACACCGTTCCGGGAATCAACAAGTTCGCTGCCGACGGCGATCCGCCCGCACGCTCGGCGAGATCTACGCCTATGGCTTCAGAAATGCCCACAGGCTGTCCTGGGACCCCATGGATGGGACGATGTTCGCCTCGGACATCGGGATGAGCAACATCGAAGAGATCAACATCGTCCACGAAGGCGGGAACTATGGCTGGATGCGGCGCGAAGGTCTGTTCGAGAACGGGATCGCACGCCAGGGCGGCACGCTCGACCAGCTGTTTCCGTTGCCCGCCGAGATCCTCGACGGCCAGAAGAAGGACGAATTCACGTACCCGGTGGCCATCTACGATCACGGCGAAGGCCAGGCCGTCACCTCCGGATTCGCCTATTACGGCCGCATTGCGGCGCTCCGCGGCAAGTTCGTCTTCGGCGACATCGTGCGCGGCCGTCTGTTTGCGGCCGACCTCGCGGCTCTGAAAAAGGCCGACGACGGCATTCCCCGGACGGTGGCGCCCGTCGAGGAAATTCAGCTCTACACCCGGGACCGGAGCGGCAACCGCACGTACGTCACGTTTCGCGAGCTGATTGAGAAAGCGATGGGCGCCACGATGACGCGTGCCGATCTCTTCCTCGGCCGCAGCCGCGACGGCGAGCTGTTCGTGACCTCGAGACAGGATGGGATGATTCGGATGCTCGTGCCCGACGGGAATGGCGCGACTCCGGCGAGCCGGTAGAGCGCTGTTACCTGGCTGCGACCTGCTTCGACTCGGCTTCGTAGCCTCGGGCCAAGTGGTACAGCGCTTCGTCGAAAAACGCGCCGACCAGGACGTTGAGCTCCTGCAGGCTCTGCAGATGCAGCGGGAGCACGTAATCGCCTTCGATGCGGGGGAACGCCGCGTCGACCAGTCCGTTATCGGCGATGTACCGACGTAGATGCCGTTTGAGCACGATGATGGCGTAGATGATCTCGCTGAGCAGGATGCCCTGGCCGAACCGCTCGCGGCCCCACTCGGCGAACTCCGCCTGCACCCGATCGTGCTTGGGGGCGCCAATCCAGTCACCCAGGTGATGAAACAACTGGAAGACGCGCTGCTCGAGGTCGTCCGGGGGGACGGTGCGGAATCCCGGCGTCCTCGCATTGGTCATCAGGTCCTTGGTGACCTCTTTGGCGAGCGGCCCGGCGTGGATCTCGATGAGCTCAATGAGCTTTGCTCCGATCATGTCGTCTCCTGGAAGGCACCGACGGCCTCACGGCTCCCGCGGCTCGATGTTAGCTCAACGGCCCGCAGTTTGAGAACTCAGTCGATCAGGTGGTGCGCGCGCCCGGGTCGTCGACCGACCGTGCAGGTCCGGCCACGGCCAGCCACGGGAGGCGGACGCGGCTCAGGAGCCGCAGGCCTTTCACATCGTCGAACAGCGAGTAGAACACCGGCACGGTCAGCAGCGTCAGCAGCAGACACAGCGACTGTCCGCCGACGACGAGGACGCCGATTGAGCGATTCGTCGCCGCCCCGACGTCGCTCGACACGACGAGCGGCAGCATGCCGGCGACGAGCGCGACGGTCGTCATCAGAATCGGCCGCAGCCGATCGCGATTGGCCTGCAGGATGGCCGCGTCTCTCGAGCAGGCCGCGCGTCACGAAGACCGTTGGTGTGGTCGATCTGCAGGATCGCGTTCTTCTTGACGATCCCGAACAGCAGCAACAGCCCCAGCCCCGAGAAAATATTCACCGTCTGGCCGGCGACCAGCAGCGAGAGGATGCCGAACGGAACGGCCAGCGGCAACGTCAGCAGAATCGTGATCGGATGGATGAACGACTCGAACTGCGCGGCCAGCACGATGTACATGAAGATGAACGACAGCGAGATGGCAATCAGGAAGTACATCGCGGCCCGGCCCAGCTCCCTCGATCCGCCGGCCGGTCCCGCCGAGTAGCCGGCCGGCAGCTGCAGGCTCGTCAGCCGCCAGCTCAAGCTGCGCGATCACGGCGCTCTGCGACGCGCCGGGAGCGAGGTTCGCGGTCAAGCGTGACCTGGCGCTGCCGATTCAGGCGCTGAATGCTCGACGGCCCGGTGGACGGCAGTGATGTCGGACGATGTCGCCGAGCGTCGACCGCTCCCGCGCCGGGTGGAGAGCACGGTCATCCGCTTCAGCCCTTCGAGGCTCGCTGCGGAACGGTTCGCTCGCGCGAAGCGATGACGTCGTACTGATCGTCGCCGACGTCGAACGTGGAGACGTTCTGGCCGCCGACCAGGATGTTCAAGCGCCTGCGCGATGTCCTGCACGCGAACGCCGAGGTCCGCGGCGCGCTGCCGATCGATCTCCACCCGGAATTCCGGCTTGCCGATGACCAGAGACGTGTCCGCATCGGCCAGCTCGGGAAGGCTCTTCATCCTGCTCCAGCAAGGCTTCCGAGTACTGGCCGAGCTTGTCGAGATCCGGGCCGGAGATGAAATACTGGATGCCCGCCGCCGCCGCCGCCGCCAGCGGCCCCGACGCTGGTCCGCAGATTTCCGGGATACTGCCGCAGCAGCGCCGCGCGCCCGCACCATCACGTCTTCCTGCGACGCCGCTCGCGCGCTCGGGCGGCACGAGCTTGACGTAGATCGATCCGGCATTGACGCCCCCGGCGGCCGCCTCCGCCCGCCGAACCCTCCGCCGCCTCCGCCCCCACCGACGGTGACCAGCGTGTCGCTGACTTCGGGGAACCGGCGAATGTCGGCGGCCATCCGCTCGAGCACCGTCACCGTCGCCGCCAGACCCGAGCCCTCCGGCGGTCTTCACGCCGACCTGAAACTCCGACCGGTCGTCGGCCGGCACGAAGTTCTTCGCCGACCGTCATGAACAGCGGAACGATGCTGGCGATGACCAGCACGCTGACCATGACGATGACACCGCGGTGCGCCATCGACCAGCGCAGCATCGCCATGTAGGCTCGATCGATCGGACGGAACACCGCCGATTCCTTGGAGCTGCGAGTGGCCGCCCCGGTTGCCGGGCTGAATCTTGATCAACCGCGAACTGAGCATCGGCGTCAAGCGTGAACGACACGATCAGCGAGACGCCGACCGCGAACGCCGCCGTCAACCCGAACGACGACATGAAGCGGCCGACGATGCCGCCCATGAAGCCGACCGGCACGAACACCGCCATGAGCGACAGCGTCGTCGCCATGACCGCGAGACCGATCTCCTGCGTGCCCTCGATCGCCGCCTCGAACGGCGGCATGCCCTTCTCTTCGATGAAGCGATAGATGTTCTCCAGCACGATGATCGCGTCGTCGATCACGATGCCGACCATCAACGTCAGGGCCAGCATCGTGATCTGGTTGAGCGTGTAGTCCATCGCCCTCATCAGGGCGAAAGTCGCGATGATCGAGATCGGAATCGCGATGGCCGCGATGAGCGTCGTGCGGATGTTGGCGAGGAAGAAGAAGATGACGATCGCCGCGAGGAGGCTGCCGAGCGATCAGGTGCTCCTCGAGCGAGCGGACGGCCGCCTCGATGAAGACCGACTGATCGTTGAGCACGCTCGGCCTTGATGTCCGGCGGGAGCGCGGACGAGATCTGCGCCAAGCGCGCCTTCACCGCCTGCGCCACCGCCACGGTGTTCTGGCCGGACTGCTTGGACACCACCAGCGTCACCGCCGGCTGCCCGTTCAGGAACGACGCGCTGCGCAGCTCTTCCTGGGCGTCCACCGCCTCGCCGATGTCGCTGATTCGAACGACGTACGAGCCCGCGATTGGCGACGGGGATCGCATTGAACGCCTGCGCGTCGGTGATCTTGCCCATGGTGCGCACGGTGAGCTCCTGCGCGCCCTGGTTCATCCGCCCGCCAGGCACTCCAGGTTCTGCTGGCGCAGCGCGGCGGCCACGTCGGTCACCGTGACGCCGTAGGCGCAGCATCCTGTCCGGATCGAGGCGAACCTGAATTTGCGCGCTGGCGCCGCCGACGATCTGGATCTGACCGACGCCGCTGACGCTCTCGAGCGGCTGCTTGATCTGCTTGTCGGCCAGCCGCGTGACCTCGCGGAGCGGGCGCGGACTCGACGACCACGAGCTGCAGGACCGGCGCCGCGTCGGGATCGAACTTCTGGATGACCGGCGCGAGCGCGGTTTCGGGCAACGTCGGGAATCACGAGGTTGACCTTGTCGCGCACTTCCTGCGCCGCGACGTCGCCGTTCTTTTCGAGGAGGAACGTGACCGTCACCTGCGAGCGGCCCTTCGACCGACGTCGAGCGCAGCTCGTCGATGCCGCTGATCGTGTTGACGCGCCCTCGATCTTCTTCGTGATCTCGGTTTCGATCTGCTCGGGAGACGAGCCCGGATTCGCGACCGATGACCGTCACCGTCGGGAGGTCGATGTTGGGCAACAGATCGACGCCCAGGCCGAAGAACGAGAACGCCGCCGACGACCGTCAGCGAGAGGACGAGCATCGTGGCGAACACCGGACGCCGGACGCAGATTTCTGCGAGCTTGTGCATGATCCGGACCTCCTAACGCGCGCGTCCGACGTTGCGCGCCACCGCTCCGGCCGCATCGGTCAGACGCACGGCGGCACCATCGGACAGCTTGTCCAGGTTGTTGGTGGCCACCATGGCCCCTTCCTGAAGGCCGGCATCGACGCGAACCATCCCGTTCTGGGCTTCGCCGAGCTGAACGACGCGCAGATGGGCCGTGTTCTCCTCGACCACGTACATCGCGTCGGCGTCGGCGATCTTGAGCACGGCCTCGGCCGGCGCAAACACGGCCGCTCTCGGTCGCCGACAGCCGGATCTGCGCGCTGCCGAACATCCCCGGCGTCACCCGGGCATCGGGATTCGGAAACGTGGCCTCGACCGTCATCGCGCGCGAATTCGGATCGATCGCGACGTTCAACGCAGACACAGAGCCGACGAAGACGACGCCCGGATATCCCGAGACCTCGGCCTGCACCGACAGCCCGCGCCGCACCTTGACCGCATCGGCTTCCTTGACCAGCAGTTCGAGCTTGATGGGCTGAATGCGGACGATGGTGGCGATCTTCGACGCGGGCGTCACGTATTCGCCGGCGGCGACGGGCCGGAGCCGTGACGTGGCCGGAAAACGGCGCGCGGACGACGGTGTCGTCGACCGCCTTCTGGGCGCTCGCGACCTGGGCGCGGGCCTGCGCCACGGCGGCGCCGGCGCCCGTATCCTGGGTGGCCAGCCGCTCGAAGTCGCTTCGCGGGTGAAGCCTTTCTCAAAGAGCTCGCCGCTCCGGCTGGCGTCGGTCTTCGCATTCACGCGCGTCTGCCTCCGCTCGTTCGAGCGACGCGCGCGCCTGATCCAGCCTGAGGCGCGCATCGCGGTCGTCGAGTAGCACCAGCGGCTGATCGGCGTTGACCGTGTCGCCCACGTTGACGAGCGTCTTGACGACCTGTCCCGGAGACCTGTGCCGCCACGTCAGACGATTCGTCCGGCGTGAACGTGCCGGTCGCGCGCACGACGATCGGCACCTCCCGCTTGATTGCCGCGGCGGCGGCGACCGGAATGGCAGCGACCTCGTCGGACGACCGGTGACGCAGCCGCATTGGCCCGCGCATCGCCGCCGCCGCAGGCCGACGTGAACGCCGTCGCGCAAACGATCACGCCGAGTTTGGCGATGGTCTTAATCCTGAATGTGCGCATGCTCCCGATCCCCCTCGTGATTTTCCGTCGCCTCGTCCGCTGCGTTTCCCGCCATCGCCCCGAATCCGGACTCCAACGCGACGCCCGTCTTGAGCCCGGCCAAGCGTGACATTCAACACGTCGTTCACCAGGGCGTCCGCGTTTTCCGCGGTGAGCCGGCCCGAGAGACGCATGACCGCGACTCCCAGGACGCCCATGGTCAGAATCCGAAAAGCCGCTAGCCGCCGGAATGGTCTTCGGGAATACGCCTTCATCGGCCGCATGTTCGAGTTCTGCGATCAGTTCCTGTCGCATCTCGCGGGCAAACGCGAACCGTTCGTACTCGCGGCAGATCCGCGGGACCGTCCTGTCCACGAACATCAGTGCGAAGTACTGCGGGTGCTCGATGCTGAACCGATAGAGCCGCAGGACCATGCTGCGGAGCCGCTCGATGGCGGGAAGGCCGTCAAGCGGCCCGGTGTTGCAGTCGCCGAAGAGCCGAACGCCCTCTTCGGCGAGCGCGATGAAGATCTCGTCCTTCGACGGAAAGTAGCTGTAGATCGCCGCGGGACTGTATTCGATGCGCTCGGCGATCTTGCGGATGGAGACGTTCTCGTAGCCCTCGCTGACGAAGAGGTCGCGGGCGGCGTCGAGAATGGCGCGCTTGACCGCTTCGCGGTCGCGTTCGTGGCGTTCTTTGATTCCCATTGATTCGGTTGTGTGAACAGTGTTTAGAATTCTATCAGCGTTAGACGAGCAACGGCAGACCACCGTCAGCTATCGCGTAAATCACTGATGTGAAGTGCCTTAGCTGGCGAGCGTGGAAGCGAGCGCCGCGGCCAGGCCGACAACAGGAGCGCCACGGCGCGCGTCTTCGTGAGCAGCTCGAACGCCCGCTGACGCCGTTCGGTGAAGAGCGCGAACAGCGCGTCGATGAAGAAGAACTGGCCGAAGAACGGAAGCTGTCGCAGCAGCGCCTGACCGAGGCTGATGCGCGCGCCAGATTCGCGGACGACCTGAATGCCCATCAGCCGCTTTCCGATCGTCCGGCCGTGACGATATTCGGCGGTCACCGTGTAGGCCACGAAACCGATGACACGCGAACCCGAGACACACCACCGGCACGAAGTACGCCAGCTTCGCCGGCAGCACAGCCCAAACGCCAGCGCAGCCGCGACGGCCGTGGCGGTCAGCGACAGCGGCGACATCGATCACCTTCGCCGCGAGTCGGGGCAGGAGATCGCGCGGCTCTGAAGCGGGACCGCGGCGAGATACGATTCGGCAAGCGTCAGCGGATCGCCGAGTTGCCGCAGCACCTCCTCGAGCGGCTGTCCGTGTGCGATCCGCTCGGCGATGTGACCCCGCAGCTCCATCGCGATCTGATCCCGGAGCGGCAGCCCTGCGGCACGTGGTCGATCACGGATTGGACGTAGAGATCGCCGGTCATTTCTCCTCCTCGTTTGCGAGCAGCTTCGCCATCGCGCTCGACGAAGGCATTCCATTCGTGCTTGAGGCGCGCGAGCTCGTCGCGGCCGGAGTCGGTCAGCCGGTAGTACTTCCGCGGCACGCCGCGTTCGGGCGTCTCCCAGCGCACGGCGACGAACCCGGCGCGCTCCAGGCGATACAGCACCGGATACAACGTCCCGTCGGTGACGCCGAGCGCGCCGTTGGTCTGAGTGGTCAGCTTGGTGACGATCTCGTAGCCGTAGGCCTCTCCCGGCTCGAGCAGGTGCAGGACGATGAGCTCGAGCGAGCCCCGCTTCAGCTCCCGCTCGATGCCCGTCGGTCGTCCGCGTGGATTCCCTGGCCATGTCATTAATGGTATCGCAATATATCTTGTTACGCAAGATATATTGCGCCGCCGTGGTTTGCAGTCCTAAGCTCGCCAGGTGTCGACTCTCGCTCGCTCGACCGTTCTCGTCCTGACGGTGCTCAGCGACAGCGCGATCATCACCTGCCGCCATCAACAAGAGCGACGAAATGGCAAACGGACGTACCATTCCCGAAACGATGCTTCAGGCGGCATTTCAAAAGTGCAGTTCCCGCCTGCCAACGCGTTCTCGCCGTTCTATTCCTGGGACGCCTACATGGGTCTGGTGGCGACGGCCTTTCGAAGGCAGGGGCACGGCATCGACGTCGCGGCCATCATGCAGACGATAGGCACCGAAAACCTGGGAAGCAAGGTCGGCGTCGCCGCGACCGTACATCCGCGGGCTCGGATACGTGCGCTCGTTTGCCCCGGTTAAAGTGTCAACGGGGTTTCGCCACCTGAGCTCGCACCTGACGCGGGACCTCGATGACAAGCAGGAACAGCTGAAGCAGCAGGGCCGCGATATCCCGACCGGTGGAGGATGGGTCGGAATACAACGTCGTGTACATCAAGGCGTCAGCGACCCTATCGGCGGTGCCGATGACACCGCAGATTCTCGTCGCCGTCGTCCCGATCAAGCTTTCGATTCGACGGACGCGCCGGGAGCCCGGTGCGCCCCCTCTATGTGGAGACCAACTGGCTACTCTGGCGAGGCGGGGCTTCGGCCGTCTTTCTAAGACGCAACACGAACTGGGAACCAACGCGTTCGACACCTATGCGCTGCAGGTCGACCTGCTCAGGCGGGGTGAGGCAAAGGACGATTTCAAGTCATCCTGTCGATCTCGCCCGGAGACGACTTCCACGTCAGCCCCCACGTTGGAGGGGTCATCGACGGCGTCGCGCTTGGTATCCGCATGAACTTCCGTTCCTGAGTGGTGCCGATGTCGCGCTGGCCGTTAAAACTGGGTGAGACCCCGGCCGCCCGCTACGAATACCGCTCTCGCAGAATGCGCAGATGATGCGCCACGTGCCCGGCGGTGGCGTACGCCAGCGCGTTGACGGTGATCGGGTTGCCGTTCGCCATCCCCCGCCGGCCCCAGCCGTCAGAGGGAAGGCTCTGAAAGAAGTCGAGTGTCGCCGCTCTGATCGATTGAAACTCGTCCAGGTGGCTCGCCCAGGACCGGTCGTCGGCGGCCGCAGCCACCGCCGCGATCCGCTCATCGAAGCCCGGCAACGGCTGATCCAACCCACGGGCGAACCAGAAAGCGCGGAATACGAACAGTCGCTCGACGTCGACGATGTGACCGGCCACCTGGCGGATGCTCCACTTGTCCGGGGCGTACCGATGGAGGGATCGTCCTCTGAGACCTCTTTCCGCAAATGAGCGAACGCTTCCCGCTGACTGCGCAGGACATCGCACACCTCGTCGCCGTCAACCTGGTTGATGTACGTGAAGTAGAACGCTGTCGCCTCAGAGCTGTCGGGACGTGCCATCGGCCGGCCTCCTCACTCAGGTGACGACTGGGCCAATCGCGGTCAATTGCTGACCCGGACGGGACGGCCCGGCCACAGGCCATGATAACCGGTCGCCGGCGCAGCTATACTTTCCGGGTCCTTGGCTCTCGCCCCCGCAACCCGTCATAACCGTTTCATCCTCACGCTGACCGCCCTCGGCGTCGTCTACGGCGACATCGGCACCAGCCCGCTGTACGCGCTGCGCGAGTGCTTCTTCGGCATCGCACTCCGTCGCCGCCCACCCACGAGAACGTCCTCGGCGTGCTGTCGCTGATCATCTATTCGCTGCTGATCGTCATCTCGGTCAAGTACATCGCGATCGTCATGCGGGCCGACAACCAGGGCGAGGGCGGCATCCTCGCGCTGACGGCGCTGCATGCCCGCGAGCGGCACGGCGACCGGCCTCGGCGGCGTGCCGGTGCTCGTTCTGCTCGGGCATCTTCGGCGCGGCGCTGCTCTACGGCGACGGCATGATCACGCCGGCCATCACGGTGCTCGGCGCCGATCGAAGGGCTGAACGTCGCCACGCCGCTGTTCGAGCCCGTACGTGGTGCCGGTCACGGTGCGTCATCCTGATCGGCGCTCTTCGCCATCCAGCAGTACGGCACGCACCGCGTCGGCAGCCTGTTCGGCCCCATCATGGTGGTCTGGTTCGTCACCATCGCGCGTGCTCGGCATCGTCTGGATCGTCAGCGAGCCGGTCGTGCTGACGGCGATCGACCCGCGGCACGCGGTCGCGTTCTTCCGCGAGCAACGGCCTGCACGGCTTCGCCGTGCTCGGCGCCGTGTTCCTGGTCGTCACCGGCGGCGAAGCGCTGTACGCCGACATGGGACACTTCGGCAAGCGGCCGATCCGGCATCGCCTGGTTCGCGCTGGTGCTGCCGGCGCTGCTGCTCAACTACTTCGGCCAGGGCGCGCTGCTGCTGCTCGACCCGACGGCCGCCGAGCAGCCGTTCTTCCTGCTGGCGCCGGCGTGGGCGCTGCTGCCGCTCGTCGGCCTCGCCACGGCCGCCGCGATCATCGCGTCGCAGGCGCTCATCTCCGGCGCGTTCTCGCTGACGCGCCAGGCGATTCAGCTCGGCTACTGCCCCCGCCTCGACATCGACCACACCTCGTCGCTCGAGATCGGCCAGGTGTACGTCCCGCAGGTCAACTGGGCGCTGATGTCAGCACGATCCTCATCGTCATCGGCTTCGGCTCGTCGAGCGCGCTCGCCGCCGCGTACGGCATCGCCGTGACGATGACGATGGTGATCACCGCGTTGCTGCTGCACGTGGTCGCCACCGAGCGCTGGAAGTGGCCGCTGCCGTCGCGCTGCGTCGTCACGGGGATCTTCCTGTCGATCGACCTCGCGTTCCTCGGCGCGAACGTGCTGAAGATCATGCAGGGCGGCTGGCTGCCGCTGGTCATCGGCGCCGCGATCTTTCACGCTGATGACCACGTGGAAGACCGGGCGGCGGCATTCTGGCCGAGCGCCTCACCGAGCGGGCCGTTCCGCTCGAGGAGTTCATGGAGCGCGTCAGCGCGCACCCGCCCGTGCGCGTCCCGGGCACGGCGGTCTTCATGACCGCGCAGCCGCAGGGCACGCCGCCGGCGCTCGCGCACAACCTGCGCCACAACAAGGTGCTGCACGAGCACGTCGTCGTCCTGACTGGTGGCCACCGAGCCGTCCCGCACGTGCCCCCCGAGCGGCGGACCGACGTCCGATCGCTCGGCGCGGGCGTGTTCTATGTCGTGGTCAGTATGGGTTCATGGAAGACCCGAACGTTCCGGAGGCACTGGCCGTCGCCTGCGGGCAGGGCCTCGAGATGGATCCCGACGATGTCACCTACTTCCTCGGCCGCGAAACGATCATCGTCACAGAGCGGCCGGGCATGGCGTCTGGCGCGAGAAGCTGTTCGTCCTGATGACGCGGAATGCCGTCCGGGCGACGGCGTTCTTCCGCCTTCCCCCCGAGCGGGTCGTGGAGCTGGGCGTGCAGGTCGAAATGTAGCGGCGGTTGCTCGAGCTCGGCTGTCGGTGGCAACGGTCCGCGGGTGATTCCGCACGTCTGACGGGCGCGGTGGACTGCCCGGGAGAACACCGCCGCGGGGCGTCAAAAACTGATCTAGTATGGACAGGGTACCGGAAAGCACGTAAAGTCCCGTCGAACAGCGGTTCGGAGGTAGAAATGGTTCCGCGCCCCCTCGTCGTCACAGTGGGCCTCATGGCCTTGTGGCCGATCCTGACAGGGCCCGTCTTGGCCCAGAACAACGACGAGTTCCTCGGCCCCGCGTCCAATCGGACCGCTAACCGACAGAAGGTGGCCAGGCCGCTTCCGCGCACAGCCGAGGGTCATCCCAACCTCGGAACCATCCCGGGGGAAAAGGGCCATTGGATCCGCACGAGGCGGGAGTTCGCGGTCGAGGACGATGTGAAGGAGCTCCTCCCGACGGATATCAAGGTCAGCCAGATCCCGTTCCAGCCGTGGGCAGCAGAGCTCTTCGCGTACCGCCGCATGAACACCGACCGTGACGCACCGCACGCGCGCTGCAAGCCATCGGCCGGCCCCCGGCAAATCCAGACGGCGTACGGGTTCGAGATCGTCGATCTGCCCGAGGTGAAGCAGGTCATCATCTTCGAGATCGGGGGGCCGCACTCGTTCCGTGTCGTCTACATGGACGGCCGAGAGCACCCGAAGGATCTCGAGCCGAGCTATTACGGGCACTCGACCGGGCGCTGGGAAGGCGACACGCTGGTCGTGGACACGGTCGGCTTCAACGAGAAGCATTGGCTCGACACGCTCGGCCTGATGCACACCGAGGACTACCGCCAGATCGAGCGCTTCACGCGCGTCGACTTCAACACGCTCAAGTACGAGGTAACGGTCGACGATCCTGGGGCCTACACGAAGCCGTGGAGCGGCGGCATCATGCTGCGCTGGGCCGAGGGCGACGAGGTATTCGAGTACATCTGCCAGCAGAACAATCAGAACCCTGAGATGGTCACCGGCGATGACGGCCAGCCGCTGTCCAGGGCGAACGGCTACACGCCCTGAGGCGTCGACCGACTGCCTATTTGTAGTCCAGCAGCGGAGTCACCCCGTCGGGATCGATGCGAACCACCGTATAGGCAGTAAATTCGTCTGCCATGAGCCAGCGGTGCGGCGTGCCTGCCGGGATGATCAGGACGTCGCCCTTGGCGATCTGAATTTCCCTCGCGCCCTCGGCTTTCGTGCCCGCGCTGCCCTTCCCGTTGCCCGGACTCGTCGGCCGACGCTGCCAGTCCAGGATCTTTCCACCAAGCAGCATTCGTCCCTTCCCTTCGAGCACGTGATAGACCTCCGCCACGTCGTCGTGCACCGCGAAATTGGGATTCGACTGCCCTTTCGCCCGGGTCACGATGCTGATCCCGACCTGATGCCTGTCGCTGCCGCCGCCCGCCTTGACCATGTTCATCGGAACATCGTCTATCTTGTCGGCAAGCATCTTCGCCTTGTGCGCCTCGAGCTGCGCGGCGGTCAGCAGCGTCGCCGGCAGGTCGTACCGGTGATTGGGCAGCTGCAGCGGATCGGTCGGAATCGCTTGCTGCGTTTGAGCCTGAACGCGAAGGTCCCCCACGAGCTCTTGAATCACAATTGCAGCGCACGCGACGAAAACCAGGATGCCGATGAACAGATATGAAGGTTGGCAACGTCTCATAGCCGCGTCCCCTTTCTGATGGCGACCGGTTCACAACCAATCAAACAAGGGGTCCATTCTACGCTGGCGATACAGCCGGCGCGTGAGGAAGGGACGGGCCGTTGCGGCTGACAGACTGGTCGCCTTGATGGCGGCCACGCCGCGTCCGCGCACCATGCGTGGGCGATCGACAGATCACGCCGAAATTGGCAGATCTTTCGGACGGTGGGGCCCGCAGAGGTCGGCGCCCTCGCGGGCAAGCCGCTCGAGCTGGCGCGTTGCGTTGACGTGCCCCTCGTCGCGGTACGTCTGGCGGTTGCGTAAGAGGTTCGTCGGGTAATACACGTAGTTCGCCGTCAGGCCGAACGATCGCTCCAGGCCAGCGGCAGACATGTCGCTTCGCCAGTTGAGCCGTCGCAACCGGGCCCCGTTCGCGAGATGAAAGCGGGCGACCGGATCGGCGGGTTCGCCGCCGCTCCTGGCGTGCAGCAGGTAGTGAGCGCATAGCGCTAGGAGGCGGGGTTCGAGCCTGGCAGCACCAGCCGGATCTGAGCGCCAGTCGGACCTGGTCGCAAGCGTCTGCACTTCGGCGACACAGGATGGGTTCTCGAGGGATCTCGACAGTTCCGAGAGCCACCTGCGAAATCCGGAGACGGGCGACAGCGTCGCGATGGTTCTGAGCCGCGGCAACTGAATCGGCAGGTTCTCGGCCACCCGTCCGATCAGATCGTTCCCGAGCGCAAACCCCCGCAGTCCTGGCTGGCAGCTCGAAATCGAGTAGAGGATTGCGGCGGTGCAGCCAGTCTGGATCGAGCACGGGAGAGTCCGGATCCAGGATCGGAGCCACCTGGTCGCTGATGCCGACCGTCAGCGCCACCTCGGTGAAAACCAGCGGTTCGTCAGGCCAGGCCGGGTGGAAGAGGGCGTAGCAACGGCGGTCCGCTTCCAGGCGGCGGCGCATTTCCCGCCAGTCGTGGATGGCATGGACGGCCTCGTATCGCATCAGCTTCTCGAGAATCGGCGCAGGCGTGTCCCAGTCGATTTGCTGAAACCCGAGCAGCGACCTGTTGAAGACGGCTCGCATCACGTGCGCGAGATCGTCCTCGACTACTCCCCAGGTCGGATGGTCGCGAAGCCCCTGGAGCAGGTGTTCCCGCATGCGAACCAGGAACGCGGTTCCTCCCCGTGAGCTGCTCAGTCGGAGGAAGAGCTCCCGTAGACCGGACTCGCTGGCGCGCTTCAGCCCCATTTGGGCGACGTCATCGGGGCATCTGAGGTAGTCCTCGGCCGCGCGCCGAAGCGCGTGCGGGTCCGGTGAAAATTCCCGGGCCAGACTGTCGAAGAACGCGGCACGGCCCGTCGCTGCGAGCGAGGCGTAGCCTGCCATCACGTCATTTTCGAACCGTGCCGCACCGGACGTGGACGGGTCCGAGAGGACGTCGCGACAACGAGCCGTCAACAGCCGGGCCTCGGTCGCCTCGTCAGTTGCGGGGTGCACGGCGGATACACGACTAGTCTTGTAAGGGATTCGCGGCGGCCGATCGGCCGGAGGTTGGCCTCCCATAGACCTGGAAACACATGAGATCTAGCAACCAGCGTACCGCGCGAGTTGCCTGATTTTCCGGGCTTTGGTGGATGGGTTGAGCGAAAACTGCCTGCGCAGGAAGAGTTTTGGGCGACAGTCTCCGGCCTAGGTGGTAGCAGTTAGGTGAATCCTCGTCAGCGGCGTGCCGCGATCCACACGGTCTTGCGGTACTTGACCGCGTCTCCGCCCTTCACGGCGGGTCGAAACTGCCACGCTTTGATGGCGCTGAGCCACATGCCGTCGTACATGTTTCGCGCTTCTCCAAGGAGCCGCACCGAATCCACGCTTCCTGCTTCGGAAACGACCAGCTCGATTTCGATGAGCGTGTCGCGGCTCACATTAGGCGGCAACTCGGTCGGCAGCTGGGGGCGAACGGCAATTGGCGGCTCGACTCCCGCCGACTCGCTCGAGTAGACGGCCGCATCCTCGCTCGGTGCTGACACGACCTGTGGAGCGACAGTGACCGGAACCACCGACCGCTCGATGGGGGCTGGGGCGATGGAGTCGGCGCGAACCTTGGGATCGAGGTCGAACGCCAGGACCTGGACAGGCTCGCCTCTCGGAGCGGGCGGCACTGGTGCAGCCGGGGTCTGCGACGGCACGACCGCCGGGGCGCCTCTTCCCGGACTCCTCGACGATCGCGCGGAAGCAGGCTCGACAGTCGGTAACGGAGCGGGACGGGCCGACTGCGTCGAAGCGCTGGGTGCGGTGTTCGCTCGGGTCGGCGTCGGCGCTTCAGCGGCGGCGGCCGGCGTCTCGATCGAAGCGGCTTCAGCACCCTCCGACACGAGCCGCCCCATGCCCGACTCGCTGCGTGATCGCGGACAGGCCCGACATCAGCGTCGAACCCACACCGTCGGCGACATGCTGCGCGACGGCAGAAACGTCACCGGGGCTCACGACCCCGGTCGTTCTCCCGTACTCTACCCAGGCAATTGCAGCAGCCGTCACGGCAGCTGCGGCCGCAAGCGGTACGACTCGGCGCTTCGGTCGAGGCTTCGTGGCCGTCGGCACAGGCGACGGGGACAGCGGCGCGACAGTGTTCAGCGTGGGCGCCGGAGCTCCGTCTGACGCCGGCAATGCAGACGCCCGTGCGAACAGGGCCTGGAGGACAGCGGTGCGGTCCGGACGCTCGAAGTTACTCGAGCGCCTGATTGACTCTCGTAACGACCCGAATACGGGACTTGGCGCCATGGCTTCCGAGATGACCAGCCGGAGCTTGACTGGTGGATCGGAATTTCCGATCATGGCGTGAAGCAACTGCCCCAGGCGCCGGACGGGTTCGTCGACTTTCGATCCGCGAGTGACCTCGATTCGTCCGGACGACAGAATCTGAATCTGATCGAGGTCCGGAGCCACGCTCGTCTGGTTGCGTGTGGTCAACCACTCCATCACGCCGCGAACGATGGCGACTCCTTCGTGCCACTCGAGCGACACACCGCGGCCCAGTATCTGTGACAGCGTTAAAGCATCAGCCATATGTCTTTGAACTCACTCTACAACGCGCGCACGTCGGTTCAGCTCGGAAATGGGGTCTCTCTGCACAGATTTGCACTCGAAGGACTCCCACGGCTTCCCGATCAGCATGCGATCGACGGACCAGTCCGGCAGGACGCCGGCGATGATCGCGACTGCACATCGATCCACACGTTTGCACGTCCGCGCGACGAGGATCGGTCGCGCTGTGAGATGACAAATGTCGGCGTGTAGCCGGACGCGCTAACATCGTAGGGAGCCTGATGTCGGCTACATCCGCTCGACTCGTCCTCAGCGGCCTCGTGCTGGTCATTTTTCTCGGTCTCTCGCCTTTTTCCTCACCGTCACCAAGACGAACGCCGTCTCGGGGCGCGGGGGAGCGATGCTGCACCTGGCGACGATCGAGCGGGTTCGCAACGGCGACAGCTACTACGTTGCGACTGGCAAAGAGCTTCGCGATCGGCACTATCCAGCAACGCGCATCTTCAACTGGCGGACGCCCGTTCATCCAGTCGTGGTCGCCAGGCTTTCGGTCCCGGTGGCCAGAGGACTCCTCGTTGTTTTCGTGCTGGCGGCGCTGATACTGACGCCGCTGGCGCTCCATCAAGAATCGAAGCCCGTGCTCGTTTTTGGAACGACGGCGCAGCTCGGTGCGGTCGGGTCCGGATTTATTCCGCTTTCCGTCGGCGTGGCGGAAGTGTGGGCGGGTGCGCTCGTTGCGCTGTCGCTGATTGCCTACTACAGACAACGCTGGATTCCTGCCGCCACTTTTGGCGTCGCTGCGGTGTTCGTCCGGGAACTGGCCGCACCCTACGCTTTGGTCTGCGGCCTCGTCGCGCTTCACGCTCGGCGCCGCGATGAAAGCTGGGTCTGGGTCCTCGGCGGTCTGGCGTATGCCGGATATTTCTGGATGCACGCGACGAATGTCTGGGCGCATCAGCTTCCGGGAGATCTCGCGCAGGGCGCCGACTGGCTCCGGTGGAACGGCCTGGCTTTCACCTTGACGACGGTAAAGTCAACGGCGTGCTCGCGCGAGCACCTCAGGCGGCGGCCGCGATCTACCTGGCGCTCGCGCTCGCAGCCATCGTCGCCGCCCGCACGCCGCGACAGGTCGCGCTGCCGCTGCTGAGCTACTGTTTGCTGTTCGCCTTCGTGGGGCAGCCGTTCAACTATTACTGGGGATACGTCACCGCTCCCCTGTGGGCATTCTCGGCCGCCCACGGGCTTACCGGCATCACGTCGCTCGTCGCAGCGGCTCGAGGATCCGATTTTCGCCTGGAGACGCAGCCCTGACACGCGCTCAGCCCGCGTCGAATCCCGATCTCGAACAAGGCCCTGTCGGGAGGCAAGAGGGAGCGACCTCCTTCGATCTGGGACCGGTCATCTGGGCGGCCTGGGCGGCCTTTGCGACGATCGCGCTCACAGCGACGCGCGCCGACCCGGATCTTTGGGGACACGTTCGTTTCGGGCTGGACTGGCTGCGGACGCATCGCTTTCCGCCCGTCGATCCTTACTCGTTCACGCGGATCGTCCGTGGATCAACCACGAGTGGCTGAGCGAGGCGGTGATGGCGGCAGCTTACACCGCCGCGGGTCACTCCGGGTTGATCGCGCTCAAGGTGGTCATCGTCTCGGTCGCACTGTTCTTCGTGGCGCGTCGGCTGCGCGGCTGCACGCCGGCCGTCACCGCCACGGTTCTGGGAGTTGTTGTCGTCTGCATGCTGCCGACGACACTCACCGTCCGCCCCCATCTGTGGACGTTGCTGGGCCTGGTGCTGCTCTTGACCCTGCTCGATCGGCAGAACGCGCCGACCTGGTCGCGTTCGGTCGCTGGCGCGCTCCTGTTCGGCTTTTGGGCGAACCTTCATGGCGGCTGGATCACCGGAGCGGCCGTCCTGGCGATCTATACAGGCGTGCGTATCGTGACCGAACGACGCCATGTTGAGCGGTGGGTCGCATTCGCGGTGGTCTCGATCGCCGGCACGCTGGCAAACCCGTACGGCATCGGGCTGTGGCGCTTTCTGGCCGCCACCGTGCGATCCTCGCGGCCGGACGTCACCGAATGGGCGCCGCTCGGCCTCGCATCCCCGCTGATTCTGTGGACACCGCTCGTCGCAACGGGTCTGGTCGCTGGCGCGCTCAGCTGGCGGAGCACCACGCGTCCACGGCCTGAAGTCTGGGCAGCGTTGGGTCTGCTGATCTTGGAGCTCTCCGAGTGGAACGGGTCGCCGGGCTGGTGGCGCCCGCGTCATTCACGCTCCTCGCGCCTTACATACGGCGGGCGTGGGGACACCACGGGCGTTTGGCCGTCGCTGGACGGGCTCCCGCACTGCTCTTCGGGATTCCGGCGATCGTCGCGCTCGCCGCGGCGGCGGCGCCCGCCGCCAGGCCGTTCAACTGCCTGACCATCGCCGGGGACTGGAGTCCTGACGCCGAGGGCGCGGCCTATCTGCTCGGAGCGAACGGCCGGCTGCTGACGACATTCGACTGGGGGGATACGCGATTTGGCATTTCGGCCCGCGCCTGAAGGTTTCGATCGACGGCCGCCGCGAAACCGTGTGACTCGAATGCCATCATCGACTGGCACCGCGCGTTTGAACGGGGCGATGCGAACGGAACGGCAGTCGTCAGCGAGCTCGCGCCCGAGTATGTCTGGATGCGATCGAGCCGCGGCGTGGCGAAGCAGTGGCTGGTCGACAACGGCTATCGGCTCGATGCCGACACCGGCGCTTCCTTCGTGGCGTCACGCGGGGATCTTCCGCGCCTGCCGGCCCCCACGCAGTCCCTCGGCGGCTGCTTCCCCTGAATCCGTCGACATCGGCGTGAAGTACAGGTTGGTGGCGTCGGCACGGAGGTACTTCGCCACGATCGTGTAGCCGTGCTGTACAAAGTAATCGATGATCTGCTGCCGCACTTCCGGATGCGACTCGACGCAGACCAGTGAAGGCTTGTACCGCTTGATGTCGAACCCGGCGAGCGCCTTGGGCTCGGACAGCTCGATGTCCATGGAGACGAAATCCAGGCGATCGGCGCCAGCCTGTTCGAGGATGGCGTTCAGAGTTGTGGTCGGCACCGCACGCGCCGTCCCCGGCGTGCCTCATCTCCCGGTAAATTCCTCGCTCGCGGACGCGACGAGCTTGTTGGCATCCGGAACGAAGAACGTCGCCATGTCGCCTGCCTTATCGGATACGAAGGCAGCGACGAACTGCGTCCGGGGGCGATGCCGCTGGTAGTCGGCCTTGAACTCCTCGAGCGCGTCGACGGCAATTCCCGACCACCGAGACGACGACTCCAGATAATAGGTGTTGCTCGGCGGTCCGGTAATGGTTGAGCGCCGACGTCCAGGAACACGCCGCCCGGCGATCCTGACAGTAGTCCCGTACGATCCATTCTTCGAAATTCTCCGAATAGCGCCCCGGACCGTATCGGGCCGAGAGTGGCTGGGTCTCTGTTCGCTCTCCATCCCGTATCGCGCCAGTTCCAGCATCCGTCCCCTGTAGTGCTTCGCCGCGACGGTCCACGTGCAGGCGAAAACCACGAGGCCGATCAACCACATGTCGAGGGGCGCCTGGGAAGGTCTGCGCATCACAATGCCTCACCAGATGTTTCGGGACGTCCACTCCACGGTCGTCCGCAATTGCCGCTCAGTGGCCTTCAGCAGTGCTTTGGGGCCCCCCGCGAAGATCGCCAGATACAACAGCATGATCGCGATGGGAATGGCGGTCATCCACCCTTCACGACCGCCGCCAGATGTCCTCATGATTGGCTCTCCTGGTCGCTGACCATTCAGCGTCCAACAACCCTCAACGTGACGGAGCGAAATACCCGCCCACGCTCTTGATGACCGCGTCCGGCTCGGACTTCACCTGGATCGTCACCTCACGCCAGCTGCCGTCCCGCTGAATATTCGACGACGTGTATCCGACGACGTACCGCCGGCGCAGATCGTCGACGACGCGGCGGTACTCGGCGGGCAGTTCGCTCACGTCGGTCGGAAAGAACGCCCGGCCGCCGGAAAGGTCGGCGATTTTCTGCAGCGGCCCCTGGTCGACTTTGGCGCCCAGGCCAATCCCGAAGACCAGCGCGCCGGTCTCCTGCACGTACTTTGTCGACGTCCTCGAGCCTGCTGACGCTGCCCGGTCCCGTGCCTGGATTGTCCTCGTCCCTGCCGTCGGTCATCACGACGACCACGCGGCGCCCTTCGACCCGTTTGAGGCGCGCGAGCGATTCCGACAGGGCGTCGTAGAGCGCCGTCCCGCCGCTCGCCTTGTAGTCCTTGAGCGCGTTGATGAAATACTGGTGATTCTTCGAGAAGTCGTGCGCGAACATCGGACGATCGGCGAAGAGCATCAACGCCAGTTGATCCTGCGGGCGCAGCGCCGAGATGAACTCCCGAGCGCTCGCCACGACGTCGGCTTCCTTCTTGACCATGCTGCCGCTCGCATCGAGCGCGAGCACGATCGAGACGGGCTGCACGGCCTCCTGAAACGTCTCGACCTGCTGCGGCACGCCGTTTTCGACGACTTCCAGATCTTCAGCGGTCAGGTTGAGATACCGGCCGGACGGTTCAATCGCCGTGAATTCGATGGCGGGCCTGATCGGCGGCGGCTTGGGCGCGAAATACCCGGTCCGCGTCCGAATGACGTGGTCAGGATTGTTGGTCTTCACCGTGATCGCGCGCCAGGAGCCGTCGATCTTCTGGTTCTGCGGCGTGTAGGTGAGCAGGTACCGGTTCTGCACATCCTCGGTGAGCACGTGTCGACTTCGGCGAGCTGCTCGTCGCGCGCCGGGAAGAAGAACCGGCCGCCGGTTTCGACCGCCAGCCGGCGCAGCAGCCGTTCACCCTTGATCGAGATCCCGGCCACGCCGCCGATGCCCACGACGTACAGCGTCGCGCCGGCCGACTTCACGGCCGCGAGCGCCTCGTCGAACGACGTCGCGCTGTGCTCGTCGTATCCGTCGGTGATCAGGACGATCGCGCGCCGCCCTTCCGCGTCGGCGAGAATCTGTCGAGGCGCTCGCGAGCGAGTCCAGGATGGCGGTGCCGCCGCTCGGGCGTGATCGCCTGAATGCTTTCGGCGATCGTGGCGCGATCGTTGGTCGGTCCGGTCATCGGCGCCGACTTCCCGGGAGAAGGGCGCGATGATCATCCGGTCCAGTGGCACCCATGTAGCTGGACAGCGTCGTGGCCGTGCGCTGCACGAAATCCATTCGCCGCGACATGCTCTCGCTGCTGTCGACGAGCAGCGCGAACGTCGCGCCGACCGCCTCCTGCCGGACGAGGTCGAGCGTCTGCGGCTCGCCGTCTTCGATGACGGTGAAGGCCGAGACGTCGACGTTCTTGACGAAACGGCCCTTCTGGTCCTGGACCGAGGTCTCCAGCAGCACGCTCGCGACTTCCGCCGCCTCGATCACCTCGAACGGCTCGAGCACGACCTTGTCGCGGGCGGCGTTTCCTGAGCTGTCGACAGCTTCGACGGCGATCTCGCGACGCTCGAATGGGTTGTCGTCCACCCACTCGACCGCGTACGGCGGGCCCTGATCCACCGATCGCAGCAGCTGATCGTCGACGTAGAACCGGACCTGCCCGGGCGGTGCGCTCGGCCCGGTGATAGACCTGGGCGACGATGCGGATCGTGCCTGGAAGCCCGGTGCGGCCGAGCGGCGACGTGATGCGAACCGAGAAGCGTCTCATCCTGCGCGAGCGACGCGCCGGCTCGACCGCCGCAGACACGACTGCCGCCAGCGAGAGCGCACAGCGCAACCAGGAGACGACATGGCCGCGGACATCGTGCTTACGCGTACGACGGCTGCAGCTTCCCGATCGTCGACGAAGTAGCTCGCACACGCCGCCTCCAGGACCTCCGTCGTCAGCTCCGGCTGGCTGTCCGAGGTACTCGGCCAGCGAAATCGCCTGGTTGATCAGATCGCGCGGCTGGCAGCCACGCAGCTGAATCTGCCGCGGCCGGTAGTAGTCGACGAGCAGGCGTTCGATCACGTCCGGCCGATACTCGAGTCCCTTCTCGCGGCAGCAGTTCTCGAAGATCTGCATGAACTCGGCCCTGGTCGGGCTCTCGGCGAAAATCTTGTAGTGAATGCGGCGCAGGAACGCTTCGTCGACGAGATCCTGCGGCTTGATGTTGGTCGCAAAGACCATCAGCGTCATGAACGGCAAATCGAACTTCTGCCCCGTCTGCAGCGTCAGGAAGTCGACGCGGCTTTCGAGCGGCACGATCCAGCGGTTCAGCAGCTCGCGCGGCGAGCACGTCTGCCGGCCGAAATCGTCGATGACCAGCACGCCGCCGTTGGCGACCGCCTGCACGGGCGCCCGGTAGAACCCCATCGTCGGGCTGTAGCTCAGCTCGAGCTGGTCCAGCGACAGCTCGCCGCCCACCATGACCATCGGACGGCGGCAGCGGACCCAGCGGCGATCGTAGTCGTCGCTGAGATCCAGGCCGTCCAGTTGCCCGTCTCGGGCAGCGGCTCGTGATTGACGGGATCGAAGAAGCGGATGATGCTGCCCTCGACTTCGAGCGCGTGCGGGATGTACAGCGATCCCTCCAGCAGGTTGTGAATCGCCTGCGAGATGACGGTCTTGCCGTTGCCCGGAGGGCCATAGACGAACATCGAGTGGCCGGCGTTGATCGCGGGGCCGAGCTGATCGCGAACCCGATCGCTGATGACGAGGTGCGAGAATGCCTTGCGGACGCTGTCGCGATCGACGTGGCGGCGCGTCGAGCGCTGAAAGCTATACATGTACTCGCGGTACTGACTGAGCGGCACCGGCGCGCGGCCGACGTAGTGGTTGTGCTCCATGAAGAGCATCGCCCGGGCGCGGCCCGCGTCGGTGATGCGGTACACGATAGGAGGGGCTCCCGAGCGCGCCGCCCGACACTTCGCAGTGGTGCTGCTGCTTGATGTCGGCGAGCACCGGCTCGAACGCGAAGAACGGCAGACCGATCCGGCGCGCCAGCTCGGTGCCGGTCAGCTCGCCCGACAGATGCAGCGTCTTCAGCACGAGCTGCGTGACGAGATCGCGGCCGAGGCCCGCCTCTTTCAGCGTCTTCGGCGCCCTGGCGTCGTGCAGCGGCGACCGTTTCCGCGTTTTCGGCAATCAGCATCTATGGCTCCCTCTGCTGCAACGATTTGGGCGCGCGCCTGCACGGCGCGCTGGCGGCCTCGCGCGACTGAGGCCGCTCGGTCACGACCACGTCGAACGCCTCGTGCCGCTCCGCGTATCGACCCATCGACATTCGCAGCATGCCGACGTTGAACTGCCCGGTGGCGGATCGGGATCTCGAGCAACCGCTCCTCGGCGCCCGCGATGTCGCCCTGCATCACATAGGCAAGCGCCAGATTCGTGCGCGCCGTCGTCATGCGTCGGATCCACGGCCAGCGCCCGTTCGCACGTCTGCTGCGCGGCCCGGCCGTTTCCTTCCTCGCAGCGAGAGGTAACAGAGGTTGTTCAGCGCGAAGGCCGCGCGCGGGTCCAGCTCGAGCGCGCGCTCGAACGCCCATCGCGCGTTCTCCGTCTGCCCGAGCGCTGAAACACCGTGCCGAGCGTGTTGTGCGCGCTGGCCGACTCAGGCCGGCAATGATGGCGCGATAGGCGTCGCCCAGAGCCGACTCCGGCATCCCCAGTCGCGCCAGATCTGCGCCAGCCCCTCGTACGCGCAGGCTGTCGCACGGCTCGAGCCTGAGCGCGCGCTGATAATGCCGGTACGCGTAATCGGTCACGCCGGCCTTGCGATACGCCGCGGCGACCATCCGGTGGTTCTCGGCGGTCTCGATCAGCGCCAGGCGGAGCAGCGCGCTGGCCAGCTCCGGATCGCTCGTTTCGATCGTCGGCAGCAGCGACGTCTTCGCCGTGGCCTTGGTCTGCAGCGCCCGCAGCTTCCGCGTAGTAGTCCTGCACATCCTGCGTGAGCAGGCGCCGCGATCGGGTCGTCGTAGCTCACGGTCGGCTCGCCCGGCTTGACGAACGTTCGCGCGAGTCCGCCTCGCTCTGCGCCGCGCAGCTGACCGAGCTCGCGACGCACGACCGCACACCAGACGATCGACAAGATCGCTGCAATCTCCTCCTCTCGAAGAGCACGCTCACTAATCGTCGTCGCGGCTCAGCCGGCTGCGGCGGCGCAAGAGATACAGGATCAGGCGACAGCCGCGACGCCGATCAGAATCGTGTTGGTATCCATCCACTACTCCTCGTTGTCGATGTTTACCGCCTCGGCTGCCAGATCGACCGCTGCACGATGCCCGGCTTGAACTCCGTGAGGTAGTCGACGACCGCCGGACCGAGAATCGCGACGTACAGCGCCGGGAACAGGCAGAACACGAGCGGAAACACCAGCTTGACGCCGATCTTCGCCGCCCGCTCCTCCGCGCTCTGCCGCCGCTTGGTCCGCGACACCTCGGCGTGCGTCCGCAGCGCCTGCGCCACGCTGGTGCCGAACCGGTCGGTCTGAATCAGCATCGCGACGAGCGACCGGACGTCGTCGACCTTCGTTCGCGACGCGAAGTTCTTGAACGCCTCGAGCCGCGGCTTGCCGGCGCGCATCTCGGTGGTGACCAGCCGCATTTCCTCGGCCAGCGCCGGATGGGAGATGTCGAGCTCGTCGCTGGTCTTCATGATCGCCTGGTCGATGCCCGAGCCCGCCTCGATGCAGACGATCATCAGGTCGAGCGCGTCGGGCAGGCCGTTGCGAATCTGCTTCTGGCGCAGCGCCGTCTGGCGGCCGAGCCAGAGGCTCGGGGCGACGAAGCCCAAGAGCCGCCGCGAACAGAGCGCAGATACCACCGCGAGAAGCCGAACTACAGCAGCGCCAGCGCCGCCGAACATGAACGGCAGCAGCGATCTCGGCGGCGCAGTAGAGAACGCGCGGTCGACGGTGTCGCGATAGCCGGCCGCGGTCAGCCGGCGCCGCAGCGCCGACATGTCCTTTGGCGACTTCGGCACGACCTGCTGGAATCGCTTGACCCAGGGGCTCGGACGTCGGTCAGCTGCAGCTCGCGCCAGCAGCCTCGCCTCGGCCCTGCGACAGCTTGCGGATCTCGCGCTGCTCGGCCGTGCCCCAGTTCAGCGACCATCGACCCGATGGCCCACGACGGCGAGCGCGACCGAGGCGAAGACGGCGACGATACAATAGCGATATTCAGGGGACATAAGGCCTCAGTACTCGATCTTGACGATTCGGCTGATGATGAACACGCCGATGATCTGCAGCACCAGCGCGAACGACGATCATCTGCATGCCGAGCGGATCCGTGTAGAACTCGCGGTACTTCTCCGGGTTGGTGAACGCGAAGAACAGCGCCAGGCTCGTCGGCAGCGCCGACAGGATCCAGCCGGTGATTCGGCCGTGCGCCGAGATGACGCGCACCTGCCGCTTGACCCTGAACCGATCGCGGATGATCGACGCCAGGTTGTCCAGCACCTCCGACAGGTTGCCGCCCGCTTCGCGCTGCGTCAGGACGGCGGTGACGAAGAACCGTGCATCGAGCGACGGGATGCGCTCCGCGAACTTCTTCAGCGCCTGCGGCAGCGGCAGCCCGAAATTCTGCTGGTCGTACAGCAGCCTGAACTCCGGACCGATCGGCTCCGGCATTTCGTCCGCCACCATGAGCAGCCCGGTCGTCAGCGCATGGCCCGCGCGAGCGCGCGCGCGAGCAGATCGATCGCCTCCGGGAACTGCTCCTCGAACTTGAGCATGCGCCGGTTCCGGACCCAGCGGACGTACCCGTAGGGCAGGTAGCCGGCCAGCGCCGCGAAGAGAACCGCGAGCAGCGGCAGGTTCAGGTAGACGCTGACGAAGGCGAACGTCGACCGCCGCGGCGCACAGGCAGGACAGGATCACGACGCCGACGGTGACCTTCAGGCCCGACTGCGCGATCGTGCGCTGCATCGGCTCGACGAGCTGCCCGGATCGCGCCAGCAGCGGGTCGAGCAAGCCCATGTCGCTCAGCCGCTCGCGCTCCTTCAGCAGCGCCTTGGTCAGCTTGCTCGGGCCCGGCCCTCCTGCGCACGCGCCGTCGAACGGCCTGTTCGTCCTGCGCCTGCGGACGCTCGACGAAGCAGCCAGTACAGCCCGCCGACGATGCCGAGGACCAGAACGAACGTGCCAGCTACAAACTCCATGACTGCTCCTCAGGCGACCGCCTGCACGTGCTCGAACATGTCGATCGGCAGATGGATGCCCATCGTCGCCAGCCGCTCGGCGCACTTCGGCCGGACGCCGGTGGCGCGGAACCGGCCCGTCACCTTGCCTTCCGCGGTTCAGGCCGGTCCGCTCGAACAGGAAGATGTCCTGCATCGTGATGACGTCCTGCTCCATGCCGGTGATCTCCGAGATCGCCGTGACCTTGCGCGTGCCGTCGGCCATGCGCGAGATCTGCACGATCACGTTGACCGCCGACGCGATCTGCTGCCGGACGGCGCGGTCCGGAATGTTCAGGTTCGCCATCGCGACCATCGTGTCGAGACGATACAGCGCGTCGCGCGGGCTGTTGGCGTGGATCGTCGTCAAGCTGCCGTCGTGGCCGGTGTTCATCGCCTGCAGCATGTCCAGCGCTTCTTCGCCGCGGACCTCGCCGACGATGATGCGATCGGGCCGCATACGCAGGGCGTTGACGACCAGCTGCCGCTGCCGCACGGCGCCCTGCCCTTCGATGTTGGGCGGCCGCGTCTCGAGCCGGACGACGTGGCGCTGCCGCAGCGTCAGCTCGGCCGCGTCCTCGATCGTGACGATGCGCTCCTTGCTCCGAGATGAAGCTCGACAGCGCGTTCAGCAGCGTCGTCTTGCCGGCGCCGGTGCCGCCCGAGACGATGATGTTCAGCCGGGCGGCGACGGCGCCCTTGAGGAAATCGAGCATCGGCTGCGTCAGGGACTCGCGCCCGACCAGGTCCTGCGCGCCGATGCGATCGGTGCGGAAACGGCGAATCGACAGCACCGGACCGTCGAGCGCGAGCGGCGGAATGATCGCGTTGACGCGCGAGCCGTCCTGCAGGCGCGCGTCGACCATCGGGCTCGACTCGTCGATGCGCCGGCCGACCATGCTGACGATGCGCTCGATGATGCGGAACAGGTGCGCGTCGTTCTGGAAGACGATGTCCGTCTCTTCGAGCCGCCCTTCGCGCTCGATGTAGACCTGGTTGTGCCGGTTGACCAGGATGTCCGAGATGTCGGGATCCGTCAGCAGCGCCTCCAGCGGGCCGAGGCCGAAGATCTCGTGCAGCACGTCGGTGATCAGCGCGTCCCGCTCGAACAGGCTGAGCGGCGTCGTCTGGCTCTCGCGCTCGAGCAGGCCGAGGATCAGGCTGCGAATCTCCGGCTCGGCATCCTCACGCTTGACCCGCGTCAGCCGCTCGAGATTCAGGCGCCCGAGCAGCTCCTGGTGAACCCGCCCCTTCAGCTCCTGATACTGCGGGTTCCGGATATCGGCCGCGTGCGGACAGTGGCGTCTCGGATAAAAACGTCGTCATGTACTTGGACTCCTGGTGGACGCCTCGCCGGCTGCCGAACAGGCCGAAGCGTGCCGGCGCTTCGCTCGACGCGCGCCTTTTCGACGCCGGCCAGCGACTCGGCGAACTTCACGAATGAGCCGGACAGCTCGTTGTGGTTCTCGAGCGTCACCGGCCGGCCCTTGTTCAGCGCCTGCAGGGCGCGGCGGTAGTCGCTCGGGAAACTGTGCCGCACCGGCGAGCCCACCGCCCGCTCGACATCCTCGTGGCCGATCTCGGCCAGCCGATCGGCGCGGCTGACGACCACGCGTCAGCTTGTCCTTGCCGTACCGCTGCCGCAGCGCGGCGGCCATGCGGCTCGCGCTGCGGACGGTCGCCAGTTCCTGGTTCGCGACGACCACGATCCGCGTCACGCCTTCGAGCGCGTCCAGCATCGCCGCGTCCGAGCGCGGCACGTCCAGGACGATGTACCGGTAGTGCCGCGCGGCGAACTCGAGCAGCGTCCGAATCCGCCGGACGTCGAGCGGGCGCCACCATCACGCGGTCCGACGACGCCAGCAGGTCGACGCCGGACTTCGTCTTGGCGATCAGGCCGCGAAAGAACGACCTCGTCGAGCCGGTGCGTGTTCTCCAGCGCATCGACGATCGAGAAGCGCGGCTCCGCACCCAGGAACACCGCCGCATCGCCGTTGGCGACGTGCAGATCGATGAGCAGCGTGCTCTTCCGTTTCCCGGCAGCTTCGCCAGCGCCGTCGCCACGTTCACCGCGACCGTCGTCGTGCCGACGCCGCCCTTCGCGCCGACGAACGCGAACATCTGGCCTGACGCGGCGGTCACGGGGCGCTGCGCGATCAGCCGCGTGATCGCCGCCTCGAGATCGGCCGCGTCGATCGGCTCGCAGACGAACTCGTTGACGCCCGAGCGCATCGCTTCGAGCAGCAGCGCGGGATCGAGCCGCGACGCGACGATGACCACGCCGGTCGTCGGGTGCTGCCGCTTGAGCAGCGGCAGCGCGGCGGGAAGATGCGTCTGATCCCGAAGATCGATCACGAGACGTCGGGCTGCTTCGCCGCCGGCTGCGCCAGCGACGCCAGCTCGGAGCCGGCGAGCACCGGGCGCGGTCATCCCGCACGCCCGCAGCGCCTCCTCGAGCTGACGATCGGTCGAGCCGACGAGAAGAAGATTCACTGACAACAGAAACCTCCTACCGAACCAGCCGGACAATCTTCAGAAACGCCGCGTCCTCGGCCACGTCGCCGGCGCCCGCAACGTACGTCGCCGGCAGCGTCACGATCCGTCCGACGACTTCTTTTTGCCCTTCGGGATTCGGCGCGCAGTCCATGCCCGGGTCGAGCCGCCCGCGGTCCTGACGTCGTCGCACATGCCTTCGACGAAGAAGCCGACGATGTTCGCCACCCTGACGACGCAGCCGGTGCCGGCCTGGTTGACACACGCGGGGTTCAGCATGTAGTGCGCGATGTCGAAGATGGCGATCGGCCGGATGCGCGTCGCTCGACATGTTGAGTGTCGTGATTCGCTTGCGGTCGACCACGGCACCGGCAGCCCGTCGGGTCCGCCGTCACGCTCGGGTTCCACACGGCGTTGGGATCCTGCTCGACGACGGCTAGGCCGCCAGGGCCGCCGCCGTCGATGCCCTGCTCGGTCGGCCCCGACGACAGACCGGTGCTGACGCCGAGGCAACCGGCCGCCGCTTCCGCGATCGTCGTGCCGCTGTTCGGATATCCGGCGCACGTCTCGCCCGGCTGTGCGATGCCGACGGGTGTCTCGTTGCAGTTCTTGATGTCGTCGCGGTAGTCGTCGCGCCCACGCTGCCCGGCAGGTCGACCTTGTTCGCCCAGCCCGCGGAGAACTGACCCACCTCGCCGTCCTTGAGCATCAGCTGGCGGCCGTAGTCGCCGTTCACCGTCCAGCCGGTGTGATGTCCGGGCCCAGACCTGCGTGGTCCCGGATAGGCGGGACGTAGGTGTCCAGTCCGGGCGGGACGTCGAGGGGGTCCTGGTACAGATCGTTCGGCGACCAGCCTCGATCGGATCTCCGCGAGATGTCCCCGTCGTTCGTGTAGGTGGTGGTGTCGACGTTCTCGTCGGTCGCGTCCGCCCACCGGTCGGCCACGGCAAACGGCAGCATGCACTTGATCTGATTGCCGGCCGCCGTCTCCGCCGTCGCGGTCGCGCGGACGCCCTGGGCGTCGATGCCCACGAGCTGCGCGAAGTACGTCGGCAGCGCGATTGCCGCGGATCGGCACGTTCGCGCGGTCGGGCATGTTGCGGTAGACGTCCACGCGCACGCAGCCTTTCTCGGTGCCGCACGGCGGAATGCTGGATCGTCGGGACCCGACAAAGCGACGTCGACGTTCGCGGCCGAGTTCCCCTGGCCCCAGATCGGATTGTTCGCGGCGAAGTGCTGCGCCGCCTGGTTGACGACCGTGGTCGATGCCGCCATCGAAGATCGATCGCCAGCGCGCCGGCGAGCGCGGCGGAATCGGCGACGTTCTGCGCCTGTCGCCGGCTGACCCACATCACGCCGTAGTCGATGACGAACGACGTGAACGCCAGCAACGCCATCAGCGCAATCGCCACGTGGATGATGATGGCGCCGCGCTCGCGTCCTGATCGTCTGGCGCTGTCGTGACATGGTCCTTCCGCTTCTCGCTCGACGTCGTCATTACCGCCGCGGCTTCTTCGTCCGGCGGCATCGCCGGCGCTTCGGCGTCGGGCGCATCCACGAGCCCGGCGTCGTCCATCCTGCCGACGCCGCCCTCCGGCAAGAACGGCCTGAACCGGGTCGGCAGCGGCGGCACTTCGTCGGGATCCAGCGGCCGGACGAGCCGCGGCGTGATCAGCACCATCAGCTCCGTCTGCTCGGCGCGCTCGGCCTTGCTCTTGAACAGAGTAGCCGATGATCGGAATCTTGCTCAGGATCGGAATCGCCGCCCCATCCTCCTGCGAGATATTGTCGAGCAGCCCGGCGATCGCGAACGACTGGCCGTCGCGCAGCTCGACGTCGGTCTGCGCGCGCCGGGTCGTCAGCGCCGGAATCCGGAAGCCGCCGAGGCTGACGCCGTTGGCGAAGTCGAGCGCGCTCACTTCGGGCGCGACCTTCAACCGGATCACGTCGCCGGCGATCGTCGGCTTGAACGTCAGCCGGATGCCGAATTCCTTGAACTGACCGTGACGCTGCCCGGTCGCGCCCTGCACGACCGGCACCGGAAATTCGCCGCCGGCGAGGAAGCTCGCTTCCTGGCCGTTGTAGGCAATCAGGTTCGGCTCCGCGAGGCTCTGAAACGCGCCGCGGCTCTCGAAGCGCCTTGATCACGCCGCCGATGCCGTCTCGACGGTCGAAGAAGAACAGATTCAGGAAGTCGCTGAACATCAGCTCGCCGGTTGCGCACATCTCGTCGCGTCGCTCGAATGTCCGGCGCCGAGAACTGCTGGGTCGTCGCGCGGCCGCCAGAACCGCTCCCGGTCCGGAGGCGAACAGCGACACGCCCAGCTCCTGCAGCACCCGCCGATTGACCTCGGCGAAGCGCACCTGCAGCAGCACCTGCTGGCTCTCGCTGCCGCCCGGCACCTGCAGCATGTTGATGACCGACCGCTTGGTGCGCGGACGCCGTGGCGATCTCGGCCGCGCGCAGCATGACGTTCGTGCTCGAGACGTTGCCGGAGAGAATCGTCGCGTTCTCGTTGACGCTGACCTGGATGTCTTCACCGGGAAACAGCGCCTGCAGCTGCTGCTGCAGCGACGGCGACCGGCTGCTCGACGACGAGATCGTACTGCGCGCGCTGCGCGTCGCCCCAGACGATCAGGCTGATCGTGCCCGGCGTCTTGCCGTCGATCAGGATCTCGCGCGGCGCCACCACGACGGCATCCGCCACCGCCGGATTGGTGATCGCGATCCGGGTGATGTTGAAGTCGGTCGGCAGCACCGTCGATCGGCCCGCCGTCAGGATGACACCGCGGCGGCAGCCGGCCTTCCTGGATCGACCTGCGGCCGGCGCCGGTGCCGGTGCCTGGGCCAGTCCGATCAGTCCAGCCGTCAGCGGTCAGCAGGACGAGCAAGGACGCAGCGCACGTCGCTGTCGAGCGCTTGCCACACGCAATCTTCATTAGCGGATCACCTCTTCGGTGCGCTTGGCGGCCCTGATCGCCTCCACGCTGTAGATCTTCGGTTCCACGGGTCGGCGCGGCGCCGGCTCGGGGCAACGACTCGGCTGTCCGCGAACGGTCCTGACGACCGGCGGCGGATCGGGCGCGCCCATCAGGCTGGCCATGCGGACGCCGCGCGTTTCGGTCGGCATCGACGTCCAGCGGATTGCGCAGCACCAGCATGAGCGAACCGGCTTCGCTGCGCCAGCGCAATGCGCTCCGCATCCTCCGGCGTCAGCAGCAGCGTGACGACCGTCGTCGGAATCGGCTTGCCGTCCTTCGCCTGTTCCTGGTCGAACCGTGTCCCCGCGGTGAGCACCTGGACGTTGCTGACGACCGCTCGCGACATGCCCTGCTCACCGCTCACTCAGCGTGACGAGCACGTCGACGCGGGTGCCGGGCACGGTGAATCCGGCGACGCCGATCACGTCGTTGACCTTGACCGACATCGCGCGCATGCCGGCCGGAATGGACGGCGGCAGCCCGGCGCCGGCCTCGAGCTTGGCGAGCTTGGTTTCGGTCAACGGCTCGTTGGCGGCGACCGGCTGGATCAGCCCGCGGCCGACCACCGCGTCAACCGACGAGCAGCTGCCCTGGATGGGGCTCGAGGCCGGCCAGCCGACCAGCTTGATCTGCTCCTTTTCGAGCCGCGTCCCCATCGGCAGGTTCTCGGCGGCGACGGCGACCTGCATGGTCGCGACTTCCACCTCCCTGACAGGCATGTTCTGCACGGCGCGATACACGGCATAGCTCGCGCCGAGCGCCAGGACGATCGCAATCACGAGTACCAGCACGTTGCGATTCCGGCGGTTCATTGCAGCTCTCCTCTGATCGTGTTAATTCGCTTCCATCCGCATGGTGCTGACCGCCCTCAACCGGGTCGTCCCGAGCGTTCCACCGAACAGGTTGAGGATGGGTCCCACGAAGTCGAACTGGTGGTCGTGCTCGACGGTGGACCGTCGAGCTGTCTGACCGTCTTTGCCGGGCTGCTGCCGGTGATGGTGGTGTTGGCGACGACCGCGCTGACGCACACCGAATCAGCCACGAGCTGCGCCGGCGCAACTCGCGACGCTCCCGCGCATGTGCCCGGCGAGGTCGATGCCGCCGACGGCCAGGTAGTCGAGCGCTCGCTGGCGCGCCGAGCGGCGACGTCGCGGCGTTCGCCGGCGTGAAGTCTCCCAGCACGCCGACGCGCGCCCTTCGCGGGCGGCGTTCGTGACGACTTCTGCAAGAAGACGGAACGGTCAGG
>CAWCQI010000017.1:0-91532 GCA_963797625.1 uncultured Acidobacteriota bacterium | reverse complement strand
ACCTCCCCGTGCCCGCCCTCCGGCTGATTCTGGCTGTCGTCGTCTCCATCGGCGTCATCCTCTCGTCGCCCTTCATCCGGGACATCCGGGACTGGATCCGGGCCACGTTCCCTGGCCGGTACGCGACGGTCGTTGCGACAGCGGTGGCGCTGACGATTGGCGCGGCCCTCGTCGTCGCGGTCGTAAGGATCCGCGATCGCCGGATGCTGCGCTACGGCGCGATTGTCGCCGCCCTGGCCCTCGGCACGGTCTACTCGCTCTGGAACGCGCAGGGGATTCCGGAAGTCGACGCCGTCGAGCGTGTTCACTTCGTCGAGTACGGACTCATCACGCTGCTCTTCTATCGCGTCTGGCGCCCCCGCGGGGACGCGTCGATGTTCGTGTTGCCGCTCCTGGCGGGCATCGCCGTCGGCACGCTCGAAGAGTGGCTACAGTGGTTCATACCGGGCCGGGTCGGCGACATGCGGGACGTGTTCCTCAACGTGACCGCGATTGTCTGTGGACTGCTGTTCAGCGTCGGCGTCGACCCTCCCGACGCGGCTGCGTTCGAGCTCCGCCCAGGGTCGCTGCGCCGGATCGGCGTGGTCGCGAGCGTGGTCGCCGTGCTCTTCGCGCTCTTCGTCCATTCGGTGCACCTCGGCGTCGAAACGAGCGACCCGGAGGCAGGAAGGTTCCGCTCGCGCTACGATGCGGCGACCCTGCTCAGCATCGGCCAGGACCGGCTCGCGCTCTGGAAGGACCACCCGCCGATCGAGCGGCCGCGCAGCCGGAGCCGGGAAGATCAATACATGAGCGAAGGGCTCCTGCACGTGCAGGAACGGAATCGGCGCTGGGAAGCGGGTGACATGTCGGCGGCCTGGTCAGAGAACCTCATCCTCGAAAAGTACTACGCGCCGGTCCTCGACACGCCGTCGTATATCTCACGCACCGGCCATCGCTGGCCCGCCGATCAGCGCGCGCATGCTGAGCAGCGCCGCGGCGCCGCGCCATCGTACGAGAGCCGCGCCGATGCCACCGAGGGACACCACTTCATCCGGACGTGGTCGCCAATCCTACTTTGGATGGGCGTGGCACTGGGGGTGTGTGGCATTCTGGGTTTCTGTTTCGTGGTTGATCGGCGTAAGCCGTAACCCGGTGGAGATTCGCGACTATAACGGGACCGGTGATTGGACCGTCGAGGCTGTGACTCAGCGCTAGCGACGGCTGGGCCGACGCGCGCAGCCGGGTTGATGAAGGCGATCCGTACGTCGATGCGATATGTGCACTACTTCGATCGCTTTGCTGTCTGACCGTCGTGGAGTCGATCGGGCGTTCGCGTAGAAGGGGCAGCCGTGGTCACGATTCGCCAGGAAAAACCTGAAGACGTTGCCGAGGTTCGACGTGTCAACGAGCTGGCGTTCGAACAACCGGCGGAAGCCGATCTCGTCGACAAGCTGCGCCTGGCGTGCGCAGACGCTTTGTCGCTGGTCGCTGTCGACGATGGCGTGGTTGGTCACATCCTCTTCACTCCGGTGGTGGCCGAGAGCGGGGCGAGGCGAGTGGCCGGGATGGGATTGGCGCCGATGGCGGTCGCTCCAGATCACCAGCGCCAGGGCATAGGCTCCGAACTCGTGCGGCGCGGACTGGACATGCTCCGCCAGCGCGGCTGTCCTTTCGTTGTCGTCGTGGGACATCCGGAGTACTACCCGCGGTTCGGGTTCGAGCCCGCGTCAACGTGCGGCCTCGTGAGCCAGTGGGACGGCATACCTGATGCGGCGTTCATGGTCCTGATTCTGGACGCGAACGCGATGACCGGAGTATCAGGTGTGGCCAGGTATCGAGAGGAGTTCGACGAGGTCGCCTGACGAGCGGCGCGACACAGGTTGAGACATGCTCCGGAGATCGATCGCGCAGTTTACGCTTCATGACTCCACGGGGCGAGAAGTCGTCGCTCGCTTTCGGCGCGCGTCGCTCGACGACGTCCCTGCGATTGAATCGCTGATCGGGATCGCGACCCGCGAGCTCGGTCGCGGCGACTATTCCGAGGAACAGATCGAGGCGGCGCTGGGAACCGCTCTGGGCGTCGACTCGCAACTGGTCCGGGATGGAACCTACTTTGTTGCCGAGGCGGGCAGCAGTCTCGTGGCGTGCGGAGGGTGGAGTTCGAGGAAGACGCTCTTTGGATCGGATGGCAGGGTCGATCGCCAGCCGGAGTTGTTGGATCCAGCCCGCGATGGGGCGCGGATTCGCGCGTTTTTCGTTCACCCTGACTGGGCGCGACAGGGATTGGGTCGGAGAATGCTCGAACTCTGTGAGGCTGAAGCCCGGGCGAACGGCTTCAGATCGGCTGAGCTCATGGCCACTCTGCCAGGCGAGCGCCTCTACAGACGCTGCGGATATGTCGCGGAGCGCGCCATTCAGCACACGCTGCCCGGAGGGACCGTGATCGAGTTCGTGCCCATGAGCAAGCGCTTTGCTCCGGAGTCCGGGACAGGTGTGAGTGAGTCAGCGGAACAGGAAGGAACGAGCATGGACGTCGGTGTGATCCTCAAGCGGTTCGAATCTCCCGACGAGATCCGCGAGATGACGCTCGGCCGCTTCGAGGTGATCCACCTCGGAGGGATGACGATCGGCCGGGCAACGTATCAACCCGGGTGGAAGTGGTCAGCCCACGTCGGCCCACAAGTTGGAGCCTCGCGCTGCTCCGTTGAGCACCTTGGACTCGTGGTCTCTGGCGTGGCCACCGCGGCGTTCGACAACGGACGCGTCGTCGAACTGCGGCCCGGCGACGTGTTCTACATTCCGCCGGAACCGCACGACAGCTGGGTCGTCGGCGTCGAGCCCTACGTCTCTCTTCATTTTCTCGGCGCTGACAAGTACGCGGCGAGGTAACGGTAGTGCGGCCGCTGCTTTGATCGCGGGCCGAATCGCTGATATAACGGCGCGCGAAACCCTACTCTTGACTCTGGAGAAACGATCATGAAGCGCCTGGCCGTGTATGTCCTGTCGACCTGCGTGTTGATCGGCCTCCTGCAGCAGCGCGAGGTCGCCGGTCAAGTCGGTACCGTCAAGGAGCTCGCGCCAGGTGTGTACTTCCACGAGGGTGATCTGAGCGGGAAGGGTCACTGCAACAACGGCTGGGTGATCTTCGACGACTACGTGCTTGTGCTCGACGCCAACTTCCCCTCGGGTGCGCAGGAGATCATCCCCAAGATTCGCGCGCAGACGACCAAGCCGATCCGGTTCGCCTTCGACACGCACCACCACGGCGATCACGCGTATGGCAACCAGGTCTGGGTCGATAACGGCGCAGTGCCGGTCGCCCACGAGAACGTCATCACCGAGATGCGGAAGTACGAGACGGGGTTCTTCGGCGGAGCTCCCGGACGTTGGGAGGAAGAGGCGAAGCAGCGCGAGGATATGAATTCGACCCGGCTGAAGCCGCCGACGCTGCTCTACCGCGACGTGATGATCTTCGATGACGGCACCCACCGCGTCGAGCTGCGCTACTTCGGCGTCGGGCATACACACGGCGATGGCTTCGCGTGGCTCCCCAAGGAGCGGATCCTCTTCACCGGCGACGCCGCCGTGAACGGTCCGTTCAACTACATGGGTGACGGCGATAGCGGCGCCTGGATCGAGACACTCGGAAACGCGCAGAAGCTTGGCGCAACTGTCATCGCGCCAGGGCACGGGCCTGCAGGCGATGGCGGCGTGCTCGACGCACAGCGACTCTACTTCGTTGCGCTCCGAGCCGAAGTGTCGAAGAGAAAGGCACTGACGCCCGCACAGGTACAGGCCGACGTGTCTGCGATTCGCGACACCCTCCTCAAGCAGCACTCGACATATATCGATGCGAAGGCCAAATCCATCGACGGATTCAGCTCACAGGTGCAACAGGTGTACAAGGAGTTGACCGGCAACGTGTTTCCGAAGTCGGGTGCACTCGAGGCGGCGCGGCAGGCGCACTTGTATCACCACGGACGTCCACACGGTCGTTCACACGATCGTCCAATAGAAGTGCCGTGACTTCGACGCCGAACCCGGCCGATCGGAAGCGGCTATGGATCATGGTGGCGGGTCCGTATCGGTCCGGTTCCTCCGACCCGGACGTCTGGGCGAGAAACCTTCAGGCCCTTAACCACGTTGCCCATGCAGTGCTGGCAGAAGGGGCACGTCCCGATCATCGGCGTCAACCTGGCGCTGCCGGTGATCGAGAGCGCCGGCCAGGAGTCCTACGGATCGATCATGTCAGCGTTGTCGTTGAGCCTGACGGAGCGATGCGATGCGATCCTGCGGATCGGTGGTGCGTCGACCGGCGCCGACGAGGAGGTTGCAACGTTTCGGACGCGCGGTCTCCCTGTCTTTCGATCGCTCGACGAGATTCCGGATGCTCGCTGATCCCGCGTGAACGAGTTCAACGAAAGAGGCGCTCGACGAGCGCCTTCGTCCTGACGCCGAAGTCGCGCACTCGCGCTGCATCTTTCGGCGTGTAGCTGACGAGCCAGATCTGAACCCCGGTCTGGCCGCTGGCGCGCCAGGTGCTGAGGCGGAAAACGCCCTGATCGAAGTCGTCGACCGTGACGAAGAGATCGTGGCCGGGGTTGTGCCACGCGACGGTTCCCGCCAGTTGATCGCCAGTCGCCGCGCGGATGACAACGCGTCCGCCCTCGACGAGCGCGCCATCTGTCACGGCGAAGGCGGCTGGGCTGAGGAGTCGCTTCCACACCTCGTCGATGGTGAGTGCGGTGACGGCGTGAGTCGCCGCATGGTGACGGTCATGACCTTTGTGGTGCTCGAGATAATGCTTGAGCCCGCGCAGCTCGAACTGCCAGCCCGCGCTCACCGATTCGAGCTCGTCGTCCCAGCTGCCCCCGTCGCCGAACCCGGAGTGGACGATGCGGAGGGTCGTTTTCCCGGCGTGAGTGTCGAGCGTGAATTCCATCGCCAGCTGCTCCGGCGGACCCGGAAGCGGTTCGCCGTTCACGTCGAAGGCCGGCCGGTTCTCGACAAGCCTCAGACGACGCTCTGGCTCCCACGCGTCAATCTGTGATTCCCACGCCCAGTGCTCGTCCCATCCCCAGAACACGGAGCCGCCCTTTCCGGGCGTGACGCGCGCCTGCAGCGGAAACCATCGCATCAGCTCTCCGGCGTCGGTGAGTGCGCGCCAGACTTCCTCCGGTGTCGCGTCGATGTCGATCGACATCGAAAAGCTGCGGCGCTTTGTGTCCGTCGTCGCGGGTGGTGTAGCCATGCGTGACTCCTTACTCTGGTGACGAGACGTCGGAAGCTGGCGAGGGGTAGAGGCCGCACCATCTGGCGGGGGAAGGTCAGGGTGCGGATGCCCGATCGTGACCAGGCGAAACCTGCGGCCACGGGGCGACTGGTCGTCGTGATATTTCGCGACGAGTTCGGCGATGCGATCGGTCAGTTCGGCGGCAAAGGCCGCCCGGGACTCTGGAGACGCGAAACGGATCTCGGAGTCGATGGTGAGCGTCGAGATGCGCCGGTCCTCGGCGCGCGCGCGGATGTCGAGCGATGAGACTTCGCTGATCGTGCGAGCCGCGACTGCGACCACGTACGACGCGCTGAAGCGATCGCGCGCCGATTCTGGCGTCGGGCCGAGCGTTCCGAGAGCGTCGGGGCTGATGACGAAGGACCGGGCCGTGGCGCGGAGAATCCTCTCGGTGCAGTTCCCCTTGCGGCGCTCCTCGATGCACTCGAGCAGCCCGCACTGTTCGAGCGCCTTCAGGTGATAGTTGAGCCGCTGGCGCGGTATGCCAAGGGTGCGGGCGAGACCGGCGGCGGAGTTGGGTCTGGCCAGAGCGGCGAGGAGTGTTCGTCGAGTGCCTCGCAGGGCAGCGGCGGCGGTTTCGGGTCGCTGGATGACTTCAACGCCGGCGGTTTGGCGCACCATGTGGGAACGATAGATCCGACAATATTATTTGTCAAGACATCTAAATATGTCGGATCAGTACTGGATCTCGACCGGGGTCAGACCCTGGTCGACCTTGGTCTGACCCCGGTCTGACCCCGGTCTGACCCCACAGTCTGATGAGGCCGATAACGTCGTCGCACGTATCCCATGGCTGATGCCATACGACCTGCTGACGCTCGCTCATGAGCGGGCCATGGCGTTCCTGAACTCCCTGCCCGAGCGGCCGGTCGCTCCCGGGGCCTCGTTCGAGCGAGTGCTGGAAGCACTCGGCGGTCCGCTCCCGGAAGCCTCACAGGACCCTCTCGCCATCGTCGGCGACCTGAGCGCGCGGCTCGAGCCGGGCCTGACCGCCAACGCCGGGCCACGCTATTTCGGGTTCGTGACGGGTGGCAGCTATCCGGTGGCGGTCGCCGCCGATTGGCTCGTTTCGGCGTGGGACCAGAACGCCGCGCTGCACATCATGTCGCCCGCCATGTCGGCGCTCGAAGTCTGCACGGCGACGTGGATTCTGGATGCTACTGGGCCTGCCCGAACAGTCGAGCGTTGGCTTCGTGACTGGCGCGCATACCGCCAACATCACTGCGCTCGCAGCGGCGCGGCACGAAGTGCTTCGTCGTGCCCGTTGGGACGTCGAAGCGCTCGGCCTCCAGGGAGCCCCGCCGCTGACCGTCATCGCCGGCGCGGAGGCGCACTCATCTATCAACGCCGCGTGCCGGATGATTGGCGTCGGCAGCCGGACGATCATGCGCGTGGCCACCGACGAGCAGGGGCGGATGCGAACCGACGCACTCGAATGGGCGCTGTCGGCAACATCAGGACCAACGATTGTCTGCGCGCAGGTCGGAAACGTCAACACCGGCGCATGCGACCCGCTGGTCGAGATCGGCGAGCTCACCCGCGAGAACGGCGCATGGCTTCACATCGATGGAGCCTTTGGCCTGTGGGCGGCCGCTTCGCCGGCGTATCGCCGGCTGGTCGCCGGCCTTGCCGATGCCGATTCGTGGACGACCGACGGACACAAGTGGCTGAACGTTCCGTACGACAGCGGCATCGTCATCGTTCGCCATCCGGCGGCCCATCGCGCCGCGATGAGTCAAACCGCCGCCTACTTGACGCCAGGGGAGGGCGCCGAGCGCGATGGGACGGACTGGGTGCCCGAGGCATCCCGGCGCGCCCGAGCGGTTCCGATTTATGCCGTTCTGCGGATGCTGGGCCGCTCCGGTCTTGCCGCCCTCGTCGATCGCTGCTGCCGACACGCCGTCCGCATGTCCGATCGGCTATCGGAATAAGCCCGGCGTGCAGGTCCTCAACGAGGTCGTGCTCAATCAAGTCCTGGCGCGATTCTCGTCACCGTCGGGCGAGAACATCACAAATCAGGTGATTGCCGCGGTCCAGGCCGCCGGCGTGTGCTGGTGCGGGGGCACGATGTGGGCCGGTGAGCCAGCCATGCGCATCTCGGTCTCGAACTGGCGGACGAGCGAAGACGACATCGACCGCTCAGCCGCGTCGATTCTTCAAGCTGTCGAACGAGTGCGCGCAGGCTGACGTTCGACGACTGTGCTGTGCTGTCTCCTGTCTTCTGTCTCCTATTTCACCGCCGGCGAGAACAGCGAGTCGTCCATCGGGACGTTGATCTCGATCTTGTCCGTGTAGGTGACGAGCGTGACGACCGGTTCCTTCCCGGTCCGCTCCTCAGTGATATCGAAGGGAAACTTCACGCCCTCGACGTCGCGCCAGTTGTCGAAGTCGATCGTGATGTCGAACCGGCGGCCGTTTGGCAGGTTGAGCACTCCCGTGTGGCGACGATCCAGGTAGGTCTTGGCATCGAGGTAAATGGTCCTGGCGAGACCGCTCTTGAGCGTCACGGTCAGCTTGTAGGTATCGCCGCCGGGTAGCGCTTCGCGTCCCGCCGAGCGCGACCGTATGTCCCTTCTCCCGCCAATCGACGAGCAGCCCGTCGAAGTCACCATCGACATCCCGTGATTCCGCGGCCAGCTGCGCCTCGCGGGGCACGGCCTTGCCCTGCACCGTGTCCCAGACTGCGTTTGCGCTGATGCCGCGAGGCGTCACAGGCGCCCCGGGTTGAGCCGGTCCCTGCTCGACGCGGAGGAGGTTGGGGCGTTTCTTGAAAATGACGACTCGCAGTGTGGTTCCGATGCCGCTTGCCACCGTTCGCGTCATCTTCACGGTCTGAATCGCCGCGAGCTTCTCCCGGCCGCCGCGCGCCGCGATGTGCTTGCTGACGATGTCGTCGAGCGTCTGGCCCGCCGACCAGGCGGGCGTCAGCAGCAGTGAGAGTAGCGCGCAGGTAGCGACGCATGTCGAGGTCCGCATCCAATCCTCCTCCAGAGCGAGAAGATATTATCGTCGACGTCGACCTCGCCAGTCTTTGTCGGTTCGTCCCACGCGTTTGACACTATGATTTCCACCATGATTCAGGAACACCACGCGACCGTGGGTGGCCGGGCGATGCGTTACCTCGAATCCGGCAAGGGCCGGCCGCTCGTCCTCATCCATGCGTTCCCGCTGAGCGCGGACATGTGGCGGCGACAGCTCGATCGCGTGCCGGACGGCTGGCGATTCGTCGCGCCCGATCTTCGCGGATTCGGTCCCGCTGCCGCCGAAGACCAACCATTGACGATGGATGATTACGCGAGCGACGTGCTTGGACTCATGGATGCTGCGGCGATCGAGACCGCGGTGATCGGTGGCCTGTCGATGGGCGGCTACGTGACCTTCGCTCTCTTCCGGCGCGCGCCCGATCGTTTCGCCGGCGTGGTCCTGGCCGATACGAAGGCCCAGGCGGATACCGAGGCTGGCCTTGCCGCGCGGCGCGCTCTGCTCGAAACCTTGCGCGCGGGCGGCGTCAGCGCCGTGGCGGACTCGATGATGACCAAGGTGGTCGGCGAAACGACGCGCCGGGAGAATCCGCAGGTGATGACCTGCGTGCGTCAGTTGATGGAGGCGAACAAGCCCGAGGCGATTGCCGCCGCGGTGCATGCGCTCATGGGTCGCCCGGATTCGACACCCGACCTCGGGCGCATCAGGTGTCCCGCGCTCGTGATCGTCGGCGAGGAGGATACCGTGACCCCGCCGGCCGACGCGGAGCTCCTCGCGCGGACCATTCCCGCTACCGAGCTGGCCGCGCTGCCTCGCGCCGGCCACCTCTCGAACCTCGAAGTGCCGGAAGACTTTTCAGGCGCGCTGACGCGGTTCCTGTCGCGCGCCTTTTGATGATGTCCGCCTGCGTGGCATACGATTACCGGATGGACCGACGCGTTCGTTCTCTCGTTGGGGCAATGGTTGGGCTGGCTTTGTGCCTGGGGTTGGCGACCGCGCGGGGCGAGCAGCAACCGCCTCCAGCGCCTGGCAGCGATCCACTGCACCGCCCGCTCGATCAGATCCTCGAGGTCAACGTCCGCGACGGTCTGGTCTACTACCGCGCGCTGCAGTCGACGCGTGGCGCGCTCGATCGCTACGCGGCGTCCCTGAACGTCCCGACGGCGACCTACGATGGGTGGTCGCGTGAGGCGAAGATGGCGTTCTGGGTCAACGCCTACAACACCTTCGTCCTCCAGACGGTCGTCAGCCGCTATCCAATCCGCGGCACCAGCAGCGCCTACCCGGCGTCGAGTATCAGGCAGATTCCTGGCGCGTTCGATCAAACGAAACATCGCGCCGCGGGTCGCAGCGTCACGCTGGACGAGATCGAAAAGACCGTCCTCGCCGAGTTCAAGGAACCGCGGCTGTCGCTTGCGCTCGGCCGTGGCGCCGTCGGCAGCGGCCGGCTTCGCAGCGAGGCGTATACGGCGGCGCGCCTTCCCGAGCAACTCGAGGCGATTCAGCAGGAGTTCGTCACCAGGCAGCGACTGTTCAAAGTGGATCGCACGGCCGGGATGGTCTCGCCGACTCCGATCCTGAGCTGGCACGAAGCCGAGTTTGTTGCGGCGTATGGCGACAAGGCCGACGCGCGCTTTGCCACGCGATCACCGATCGAGCGGGCACTGATTGCCTTCATCACGCCCAACCTGCTGCCGCTCGAGAAAGAGTTCGTCGACGAGAACAAGTTCAAGGTGGCCTACCAGGAATTCGACTGGCGGCTCAACGATTTGACGGGCGGGCGGATCGAATAGAGGGCTCAAGGCTAGGCTCAAGCAGATCTCGAAGGTTTTCAGAGCCTGAGCCTGAGCCCTGAGCCTTGAGCCCTGACTCTGTGGTAAATAGCTCCGTTTTCTCCGTCGCCTTCCAACACATGGATCTTGGACTCACCGACAAAGTAGCGATTGTCACAGGCTCGAGCCGAGGCCTCGGGCTGGCCAGTGCCCGGGCGCTCGTGGCCGAAGGCTGCCGGGTGTGCCTGTGCGCGCGCGGCGAGGAGCGTCTGGCCGAAGCCGCGCTCGAAGTCGAGGCCGCGGCGAAGCGGCCCAACCTGGTCACGACCGTTCAGGCGGATGTGTCGACCAACGACGGCGTCGAACGCGTAATCGAGCGGGCGGTCGACACGTTCGGCGGCCTCGATGTGCTCGTCAACAATGTCGGCCGTGCCGGAGGAAAGGACTTGCTCGATACGTCCGACGCCGAGTGGCAGGCGGCGTTTGACGAGACGCTGTTTCCGGCGATTCGGGCCTCGCGTCTGGCCGTGCCTCACATGCGGCAGCGCGGCGGTGGCGCAATCGTGATGATTGCGTCCATCTACGGCCGGGAGGCTGGCGGGCGGATGACGTACAACGCGGTCAAGGCTGCCGAGATCAGCCTCGCCAAGTCGCTCGCGCAGCAGCTCGCGCCGCTCAACATCCGCGTCAACAGCGTCGCGCCTGGCTCGATTCTCTTCCCCGGTGGCTCCTGGCACCGTCGTCAGCAGGCCGATCCTGAGGGGATCGCCGAGTTCATCCGACGCGAACTTCCATTCGGTCGCTTTGGGCGTCCCGACGAAGTCGGAGCGGCCGTCGCGTTTCTCGCCTCACCGCGCAGCAGTTGGATCAGCGGCGCGTGCATCCCGGTCGATGGGAGTCAGGGGCGGTCGAATATCTGACAGCTCACAGCTCAGCTATCAGCTTCAGCTATCAGCTTTCAGTTAAGAGCATTGAGCACCCAGCCGATCGATTAGGATCTGGATGGTTTTAGCTGAAAGCTGAGAGCTGAGAGCTGAGAGCTATGTTTGAGCCACTCGCCAACCTGATTGAATCCGCGGCCGACGGCCTGTTCATGCCGTGGGTCGTTCTCGTGCTGCTTGGTGCGGGACTGTTCCTGACGATCCGGACGGGTTTCGTGCAGGTGCGGCGGTTCGGCGAGGCCTGCCGCGTCGCGTTCGTGCGGCGGGGCAGTGGGCGCGACGGAGTGTTGACGCCCTTTCAAGCGTTCATGACCGCGCTCGGTGCATCGATTGGCACGGGCAACATCGCCGGCGTCGCGACCGCGATCGTGTCGGGCGGACCCGGCGCGCTGTTCTGGATTTGGGTCTACGGCTTCGTGGCGACGGCAATCAAGTTTGCCGAGGCCGTGCTCGGCATGACCTTTCGCGAAGCGCGCGGCGATCAGGTCTTATCGGGGCCGATGTACTACCTCAGGGATGGCCTGCGTTCGCCCTTCCTCGCCTGGCTCTTCGCATTCGTCGCCGCCATCGCGGCGCTGACGACGACGCCGTTCTCGCAGCCGAACTCAATGGCGCTCGTGCTGGACTCGGTGTTGGGGATTCCGCGAATCGTCTCAGGCATCGCGATTGCCGTGCTGACGTGGCTCGTCATCATCGGCGGAATCAAGTCGATCGGCAGGGCCGCAGAGAAGCTGTCGCCACTCAAGGTCGCGCTCTACCTCGTCGGCGGTCTCGTCGTCATCCTGATGAATGCCGGGCGCATCCCCGGCGTGATGTCCATGGTCGTGCGCGAAGCGTTGACGATGCAATCCGCGTTCGGGTTTGGGATGTTCGTCGCGATGCGCTACGGGATCGCGCGCGGCATCTACGCGAATGAGGCCGGATATGGCACCGCGGCGGTGGCCTACGGCACCGCGCAAAGCACGCAGCCGGCGCAGCAGGGGCTGAATGCCGTCATGGAAACCTTCATCGTCTCGTTCGTGACGTCGAGCATCTCGGCGATGACGATCCTCTTGACCGGTGCCTGGCAGTCCGGCCTGACCAGCACGGCCGCTGTCGCCGCTGGCTTCAACTCCGTCATGCCCGTCGTCGGCGGGTGGATCGTGGCCTTCTGCACGTTTCTCTTCGGCTACACGACGCTCATCGGCTGGGCCTACTACGGCGAGCAGTTCTTCGAGTACATCCTCGGCCGGAAAGTGACGATTCCCTATCGGTGGATCTTCTGCCTGCTGATTCCGTTCGGCGCGATCTCGCGCGTCGAACTCGTCTGGGCGTGGGGCGATCTGATGAACGTGCTGCAAGTGTTCCCGAACCTGATTGGAGTCATCGGATTGAGCGGGATCGTGGCGAAGATCGCGAGGACAGCAGCGGAGTGGCAGGCGCTCCAAGCGCGACCCGTCTCTGAGCCTCGCTCGGCTCCAGCTCTTTCGCTTCTTGATCGCCAGGCGATTGACTGCTACCATCGGACCCGCAATTCCTTTGGCTGCATCGGTTTCCGCTATGGCTTCACAGACCCTGCCGGCCATTTCCGGCGACAAGGACCGCTCGCTGCAGGAAGCGGTCAGCCGGCTGACCTATTCCCCCAGACCCGGCGGAGCAGAGGCGGATCCGATCGTGACGGCGGTGCGGCGGCTGCCTGCCACGCCCGCGTCGTTTGCGCCCTATCCTGACGGCACCGACGACCGACTCAGGGGCTCGCTCGCCGCGCGCGGGATCAGCCAGCTGTATACGCATCAGGCCCAGGCGTTCGCGCATGTGCTCGGCGGGCGCAACGTCGTCACGATCACGCCGACCGCGTCTGGAAAGACGCTCTGCTACAACGCGCCCGTCCTCAATGCCATCCTCCAGGATCAGTCGACGCGCGCGCTGTACCTCTTTCCGACCAAGGCCCTCGCGCAGGATCAGCTCGCCGAGCTGCACGCTTTGTCCGAATTGGTCGGCCGTGACTCGGATCTCGAGATTGGCGTCTTCACTTACGACGGCGATACGCCGTCGGACGCGCGCCGCGCGATTCGCGGCAAGGCCCACGTGGTGCTCAGCAACCCCGACATGCTCCACGCGGGGATCCTGCCGCACCATCCCCGCTGGGCGAAGCTCTTCGAGAACCTGCGCTTCGTCGTCATCGACGAGCTGCATGCGTATCGCGGCGTGTTCGGCAGTCACCTCTCGAACATCCTGCGGCGTTTGCAGCGCGTGTGCCGCCACTACGGATCGGACCCCGTCTTCATCTGCTCGTCGGCGACGATCGCGAACCCGCGCGAGCTTGCCGAAGGGCTGACCGGCAAGCCGTTCGAGCTCGTCGACGAGAGCGGCGCGCCGCGCGGAGAGAAGTTCTTCCTGTTCGTGAACCCGCCGGTCGTCAACGCCGAGCTCGGCATTCGACGATCGTATCTGGCGGAAACGCGGCGAGTGGCGCTCGAGTTCCTGAAGTACCAGCTCCAGCTGATCGTGTTCGCGCAGAGCCGCTTGTCGGTCGAGCTGCTGACGACGTATCTCAAGGATGCCTTTCATGGTCCGCCTGGCGCAGCCGACGTGATCCGAGGCTATCGGGGCGGCTATCTTCCCAATCGCCGCCGGGAGATCGAGCGGGGACTGCGCGAAGGCCAGGTCCGCGCCGTTGTCTCGACCAACGCTCTCGAGCTCGGCATCGACATCGGCGCGCTCGACGTCTCGGTGATGGCCGGCTACCCGGGAACGATTGCCGCCACGTGGCAGCGCGCTGGCCGCGCTGGCCGCCGCACGACGCGGTCGGCGGCAGTGTTTGTCGCTTCGAGCGCGCCACTCGATCAGTTCATCATCCGCAATCCGTCGTACTTCTTCGATGCCACGCCCGAGCATGCCCTGATCAACCCCGACAACCTCCACATCCTGCTCGATCACGTCAAGTGCGCCGCCTTCGAGCTGCCATTTGGCGACGAGGAGGAGCTTCGGGAACGAAAACGTCCAGGAGATCCTCGCCGTGCTCGCCGAAGAGGGGTTCGTGCACCATGCTGACGAGCAGTGGAACTGGACGAGCGAGTCCTATCCGGCCGACGCCGTCAGCCTCCGATCGGTGTCGTCCGACAACTTCGTCGTCATCGACGCCACGGATGGCGAACGCGTCATCGGCGAAACCGACTTCACGAGCGGGCCTGCCACTCTTCACCAGAAAGCCATCTACATCGTCGAAGGCCAGCTCTATCAAGTCGAGCGTCTGGATTTCGACGGCCGCAAAGCCTTCGTCCGCGCGGTCGAGTGCGACTACTACACCGACGCCATCACCTATACGAAGGTCACGATTCTGGAGACGTTCGCGTCGTGATAGGTCCGGCTGAAGCCGCACGATCTCAGCTACAACAGTCGGATGGCCGCAGACAGCTCGTAGTGTCCGGCTTCAGCCGGACCACGCCTGTCGGGCCGCGGGCGCTCCCACGGCGAAGTCCACGTTGTCTCCCGCGTAGTGGGTTTCAAGAAGATCAAGTTCTACACGAACGAGAATGTCGGCTCGGGCGAGCTCGATCTCCCCGAGCAGCAGATGCACACGTCGTCGTACTGGCTGACGATTCCGTCGGCCATCATGGCCGGCTTGCCGTTTGGCGGCGACGACCGTCGCGACGGAGTCGTCGGCCTGGCCTTCGCGATGCGGAACATCGCGCAGCTCCTGCTGATGTGCGATCGGCACGATATCGGGCTGTCGGTTGACGGCGGGACGCTCGAGCGATCGACGCGAACCGGAGGTACGGGCGGCGTGCCGGCTGCGCTCGCCGCCGAGCCGAACATCTTCATCTACGACAACTACCCGGGCGGGATCGGATTCAGCCGACCGCTCTACGACATGCATCTTGTGCTGCTCGAGCGCACGCGGGAGTTGATCGTGGGCTGTCCGTGCGAGTCAGGCTGTCCGTCCTGCGTCGGTCCCGAGGGCAATACCGGACCCCACGCGAAGGCAGTGGCATCGCGGATTCTCGACGGCTTGCTGCTCGCGCTGCCGGAGACCGACCACGCGGCGATTGAGGACGGCGTCTGACGTGGATCTCAAATCACGCCTTCGCGCGATCGTTCAGCCGGCCGGCGCGAAGCCTGTCAGAGAGCTGACCTACGAGCCCGACGTCGGTGGCTACGAAGCAGGCACGACGATCGACCGCGTCGGTGAGATGCTCGGTGGTCGCGCGGCCAGGAACGCTTTTGGCGAGTGTCTGGTCATCGATCGCCGGTACGAATCCGATCGCTGGCATGGCGATGTGCGAATTGCGGAATGCGAGATTGGTGATGCAGGCAGCCTGGGACTGCTGGATCCGCAGCTGGCCGGCGCCCGGCAGCGCGCGGCGCACGGTGTTCGTCGATCTCGAAACGACGGGTCTGAGCGGCGGCGCCGGCACGGTCGCGTTTCTGGTCGGCTGCGGGTTCTTTGACCTTGGCGCCTTCCAGGTTCGTCAGTTCCTGTTGACCAGCTACTCGGCCGAGCGCGCGCTCCTCACCGCTGTGGCCGAGTTCTTCGACGACGCCGATTTGATCGTCAGCTACAACGGGAAGACGTTCGATCTGCCGGTGATGGAGACGCGCTGGCTCTTTCATCGCATGGAGATGCCGCTCGAGGGCGTGCCGCATTTCGATGCGTTGCACACGGCTCGCCGGTTGTGGAAGCCACGGGCCGTCGATCCCATGGAGGGCGGCTGCCGGCTGTCGACGCTCGAGCGGACGCTGTTCGACGTTCGTCGTGTCGGCGACGTGCCAGGATTCGAGATCCCGTCCCGCTTCTTCCACTTCATGAGGAGCGGCGATCCGCGCCCGCTCGAGCCGGTCCTCGAGCATAACCGGCTGGATCTCGTGTCGCTGGCAGCGGTCACGGCCCGGGCGGTGCGACTGGTCGCCGAAGGTGCGGACGGATGCCCGGATGGCTCGCAGGCGTTGGCCGTCGGCCGCATCTACGAGCGAGCCGGGCTCTTCGACCGCGCCGAGGCCTGCTATCGGCGCGCGGCGTCGACCGAGTCGCGCGCGGCAGCGACCGAGAACTTAGAGGTGAGAAGCGAGAGTCTGTATCGGCTCGGGCTCCGCTGCCGGCGCGAACGACGGTTCACCGAAGCCGTCGCGATCTGGCAGGAGCTCGTCGCGCTGACCGAGCCACGATCGGCGCGTCGCCATCCGACGGTGGCGGCACTCAGGCAGTACGCCGTCGAGGCGCTCGCCATTCATCTCGAACATCGCGATCGAGACCTGGAGACGGCGCGAGACCTCGCGATGTTTGCCCTGAAAGAACGCACTGAAGAGGGGAGAGACGACCGCCGCGCCGAAGGCTACAGGCACCGGCTGGCTCGCCTAGAGCGTAAGCTCGAGAGAGAAGAAGAGCGGAAGCTCGAAAAGGAAGACCGGAAGCTCGAAAAGGAAGATCGGAAGCTCGAAAAAGCAAACGCCCAGCTCCTGTGGAGCTGAGCGTTTGACCGAACTACGCCTTGGCGGTCGCCGGCTGCTTCTTGGCCTTCGCGGCCGCTTTGCGGCTCTCGGAGGTCTGGGCGCCGAACCGCTTGGTGAAGCGCTCGACCCGGCCTTCGGTGTCGATTAGCTTCTGCCGTCCGGTAAAGAACGGGTGGCAGTTGTTGCAGATCTCCAAGTGGAGTTCCTGCTTGGTCGAGCGGGTGCTCCAGGTCGCACCGCACGCGCAGCGGGCGACGACCTCGTGATACTTCGGGTGAATCCCTTCCTTCACTGCTGGCTCCTTCGGGGCTCCGGGAAAAAGACATTATACCAAACCCGCCCCACCGCAGTCGCTAGAATTTTGCTAAAGCATTTATTATCAGTTACTTACTGCTACTCAAAATCGACGCTGCGCTCCCACCGATGCTTCTTGAGCTCGGCCATAAGCGGTGCGGCAAGCGGCTGTCCGTCGCTGACTCCGAGGTTCTGCTCGACGTTCCTGACCTGGCGCATTCCCGGGATCACCGTCGAGACAGCGGGGTGCGTCAGGATGTGCCGTAACGCCAGCTGAGGCATCGTCATGCCTGAAGGGACGACCTCGCGGAGCCGGGCAACGCGCGGCAGCGTCGCCTGCAGGTTATCGGGGTTGAAATAGAGATTCCGGAAGTCTCCGGCGGGCCACGTTGAATCAGCCGTCAGGGTGTCGGTCAGACTGCCTTCGTCGAACGGCACCCGCGCGATGATCGCTATCTGATTCTTCTGGCAGTACGGGAACAGTGCGTCCTCGGGGTTTTGATCGAAGACGTTGTAAACGACCTGGACGGCATCGATGAGCCCGCTGTCGAGCGCCCGCAGCACGTTGGCCGGCTGCCAGCGGTTCACGCTGATGCCGAGCGAGCGGACGAGGCCTTCGTCTTTGAGCGCGCGCAGCGCGCGCTGCCAGCGATCGTCAGTCGCCCACTCGTCGGTCCACACGTGCAGCTGCTGGAGATCCAGCGTCGAGACGCCAATGTTCCGCAGGCTCTTTTCGGTGTAGTCGCGGATGTAATCGGGCGGAAAGACTTCGTCGAGCGTGTACGACGGTTTCGCCGGCCACTTCCGATTCTTCGGCGGTATTTTGGTGGCGATGTAGAGGCGCTTGCCGGGATGGCGTTTGAGGGTTGCGCCAAGAAGCTGCTCGCTGTGGCCATCGCCGTAGGCCCACGCGGTGTCGAAGAAGTTGCAGCCGAGCTCGATCGCCCGGTCGAGCGACTCGAACGACTGCTCGTCGTCGCTGCCGGTCCACCCGGCCATACCCCACATGCCGTAGCCGACTTCAGAGACCTGCCAGCCTGTCCTGCCAAACGTCCGATAGCGCATCGGGGAATGATACTTCGTTGCAAGGCTCAAGGCTCAAGGCTCAAGGCTCAGGCAAACCTTCGACCACTTATTTGAAGATCTTGCCTTGAGCCCTGAGCCCTGAGCCCTGAGCCAAAACTACTGTTCCTTCTGGCACGGTGGTCCGCTGAGCGTCGAAATGATCACGAGCGGCTGACGGCCGCGCCGAACGATGCTGTGCGAGTTGCCGCGGGGCACGATCGCGAAGACGCCGCCCGAAAGCTGGCGTTCCTGACCCGCAACTTTGTGCGTGCCTTCTCCGGCGACGACGTAAATCAACTCGTCGGCGTCGGTGTGGGCATGATCCGCCAATGGGTCACGGAGCTGCACCAGCGTCGACGTCGAGCTGTTTGTGCAGCCGATCGGCGAGCGCTTGATCGGTGCGTTGCCGATGAAGTTCTTCTCGAAGAAGTCCGTGATATCCACCGACATCGGCGGATACGAGCCGGTCGGGGCGGCCGTAGCAGTTGGGGCTTGGGGTGGAGGTCTCAACCTTCGGTGGGGGCGGCGGCGGTGGCGCCGGATTCAGCGCGACCGAGGTCTTGAGAGGCTTGCCCACGACCGCGACGTCGCGCTCGAGGGTCACGAATTGGTCGTGCTCGAACCGAAGCCGATAAGCACCTGCTGTGACGTTCGCGAACGTGACCGTGCCGCTTGGATCCGTCGATCCTTCACGATCGACAGGGCCGGATGCCCTGACCAAGACCTCGGGGAGCGGCTTCCCATCCATGCTGGTGACGAACACGGCGATGGTGACTCGGGCGGCGGCCGGCGGGCGGGTCTGGGCGCCCTGTGCGGGGGGCTGGGCGCCCTGAGCGGCTGGACGCGAGTCGAAAGTTGCGACGGCCAGACAGACGAAGACGAAAACTGCGCAGCGCATTGCACTATCAGATTGCGAGGGCAGGCGCGGCGTCAAGTGCTTGGTGGATGAGCTTCGTCGCGTTCCATCGATTCGCATCTTGGCACCCATCGTGAATCCCACACCCAGCATGAGTCGCCGAACTTTGTTGCTCGGGCTGGCGCTCGTCGGCACGCTGACAATCGCCATCATTGGCGGCTACGCGACGCGGCGCCCGCTGCTGAGCGTCTCAGTCGCCGATGTGACGCGCGGGCCGATCTCGCGGGAAGTGCTCTCGAGCGGAGTGCTGGAGCCGAAAGCCGCCGTGAATGTCGGCTCACAGGTCTCCGGCACAATCCAGTCGTTGAGTGCCGACTTCAACGATCGCGTCAAGACCGGACAGATCGTCGCACAGATCGATCCAGCGCCGTACGACACACGGCTCGCGGAGGCGCGTGCGGAACTGATTCGATCCGAGGCCGAATCCGGGCGCCGCCGCGTCGAGCTCGAAGACCTACGGACGAAGGCTGGCCGGGCGGTCGAGCTCGAAACGCAGGGGTTGATTACACAGGCAGAGCTCGACGCAGCGCAGTTCGCCGTGCGCCAGGTCGAGGCGGAGCTCAAGGCCGCTGTCGCGGCGACGCGCGCAGCGAAGGCCGGTGTCGCCGAAGCCGAGGTCAACCGCTCGCGCACGACGATTCGAGCGCCAATCGACGGCATCGTCGTCAGCCGCAACGTCGAAATCGGACAGACGATTGCCGCGTCCTTCAACTCGCCGGTGCTGTTCCGGATCGCCGATCTGCGGAAGATGCAGTTACTCGCGGAAGTGGGAGAGTCCGAGGCTGGCGAAGTACGACGCGGCGCGCCGGTGACGTTCAAGATCGAATCGATCGGGCCGCGCGAGTTCAGGGGCGCCATCTCTGAAGTCCGGTTGAGTCCCGTGGTCACGCAGGCGAGCAGCAGCAGCGGTGCGACGGGCACTGCGGGCGCAACCGCGACGTCCGGCACGACGGCAGCCGGCCGAGGAACGGCCGCGACGAGCGGCACCGCCTCACAAGGCAACACTTCAACGGGATCGGCCGGCACGGCGACGGCGACGCAGCCTGGAGCGGTCGACGGCGACGCAGCCTGGAGCGGCGACGGCGCCGCCTGGAGCGGCGAACACTAATGTTTCCGCGCCGGCCGGCGCCGTCGTTTCTTACACGGCGGTCATCGACGTCGACAACTCAGACGGCGAGATCGTGCCGGGCAGCAGCGCCATCGTCATGCTGCCGACCGGCCGCCGTGCCGATGCGCTGCGCGTGCCCAACGCCGCGCTGTCGTTCCGGCCCAATGCCGACGTGCTGAAAGCGAGCGGGCAGTCGCTGCGCGACGTGCCAGAGGCGGATCGCGCGACCGATGCCGCCGGCCGCGGCTACGTCTGGAAGTACGAGGCAGGGAAGTTCGTGGCGATCGCCGTGGTGACCGGCGTGGCGGACGAACGCTGGACGGAGGTGACGGCGGGAAAAATCCAGCCGGGCGACCGGTTGGTCACCCAGGTCGAGATCCGCCGCCCCTGACCGCGGCGGGTTACTTGCCGTTGGCCATCGCGCCGAGGAATTCGGCGTTGCTACTTCGTCTTGGCCATCTTCGACAGGAGCAGCTCCATCGCCTCGGTTGGCGAGAGCGGCGTCAGCACCTTGCGGAGCACCCACACCCGATTGAGGTCTTCCTTCGGGATGAGCAGCTCTTCCTTCCGCGTGCCGCTCTTCTGGATGTCGATGGAGGGGAAGACACGGCGATCGGTGAGCTTGCGATCGAGGTGGATCTCCAGGTTACCTGTGCCCTTGAACTCCTCGAAGATGACTTCGTCCATCCGCGATCCCGTGTCGATGAGTGCGGTGGCGATGATCGTGAGCGAGCCGCCGGATTCGATGTTGCGCGCCGCGCCGAAGAACCGCTTCGGGCGCTGCAAGGCGTTACTGTCCACGCCGCCCGAGAGCACCTTGCCCGACGCCGGCACGATCGTGTTGTAGGCGCGCGCGAGGCGCGTGACCGAATCGAGGAGGATGACGACGTCCTTCTTGTGTTCGACGAGGCGCTTGGCCTTCTCGATGACCATCTCGGCGACCTGCACGTGGCGAGTCGCGGGCTCATCGAACGTCGAGGAAATGACCTCACCCTTCACCGACCGCTGCATGTCGGTGACTTCTTCGGGCCGCTCGTCGATGAGCAGCACGATGAGATAGACCTCGGGGTGGTTTGTCGTGATGCTGTTGGCGATGTTCTGCAGCAGCATGGTTTTGCCGGTTCGCGGCGGCGCGACAATCAAGCCGCGCTGGCCTTTGCCGATCGGCACCATCAGGTCCATCACCCGCGCCGAGAGATTGTCCGACGCCGCCTCGAGACGGATGCGTTCCTGCGGGTAGAGCGGTGTCAGGTTCTCGAAGAAGATTTTTTCGCGGACCCGGTCGGGCGGCTCGAAGTTGATCGCTTCGACCTTGATCAGCGCGAAATATCGCTCGCCGTCCTTCGGCGGCCGAATCTGCCCGGAGACCGTGTCGCCGGTATGCAGATCGAACTTGCGAATCTGCGACGGGGAGACGTAGATGTCGTCGGGGCCGGGCAGGTAGTTGTAATCGGGGGCGCGCAGGAAGCCGAATCCGTCGGGCAGGGTCTCGAGAACACCTTCGGAGAAGAGCAGGCCGCTCTTCTCGGCGCGCGAGCGCAGGATTTCGAAGATCAGTTCCTGCTTGCGCATGCCGCCGGCGCCGGGCACGTCGAGCTGCTTGGCAATCTTGGTGAGCTCGGTGACGCCCATGTCCTTCAGCGTGCCGAGCTCGACGACTGGCGCTTCGAGCGGTCGCTGTCGCGGCGGCCTTCGGCTCTGGCGCCGTGGCGGCCGGGGTCCGGGGTTCGCCGGGGTTTTCGGTCACTCTGCGCTCCTGGCGAGTCTTGCTATCGTTCTCCACAATTCATCCAATCCTTCGCCGCTCGTTGCCGAGACCGGCACGACGGCTGTTGCAAACGTTGTTTCGAGTGTCTTCAGGTTCTTCGCGCGCTCGCTGCGCGCCAGCTTGTCGATTTTCGTCGCGACGACGTGATACGTGACGCCCAGGCGGTTCAACCACGCGGCGGCGTCGAGATCGGCGCGCAGGCCGGGATGCCTGGAGTCGACGAGCAGCAGCGCGGTGCGCGGCTCCGCTGGTCGCGCCTCGCTCGGGCCGCGGGCGCTCGCTGAAGTAGCTTTCCGCGATCTCAGCCAGTTCCCGTGCCGCGTCCTCGCCGCCGCGCGCGTACCCATAGCCTGGCAGGTCCACGAGATAGACCGGCCACCGTCCTGGTCCACCCGGCCCGCCCTCCATCGTGATGCGATAGAAGTTGACCAGGCGGGTCTTGCCCGGCGCGGCGCTCGTCCGGGCGATCTTCGACCGGCACAGCGCGTTGATCAGGCTCGACTTGCCGACATTGGAACGGCCCGCGAGCGCCACCCGCGCGACCTCGTCGCGCGGAATCCCGTCCGCTCTGGCCGCACTGGTGACGAAATCGGCGTTCAGAACTTTCACGAAGGCTCAGGGCTCATGGCTCAGGGCTCAAGCTTTCTGACCCTGGACCACGGGTGGCTCTCACGCTCGCGCCTGAGCCTTGAGCCTTGAGACCTGAGCCGGCCATCAGTGCGTAATCGTGTCGTCCGAAATGGCGGGCTCGACTTCCGCGACGGCTGGCGTGGTGGCGGCGATGACGGGGAGCGGTGACTCGAGCGCCAGCTTGAGCACCTCGTCCATTGTCTCCACCATGTAGATGTCGAGCGCGTCGAGAACGTTCTTCGGGATGTCCGCGAGATCCTTCTCGTTGTCCTTCGGAAGAATGATGTTCTTCAGGCCGGCGCGGTGGGCGGCCAGCACTTTCTCCTTCACGCCGCCGATCGGCAAGACCTTGCCGCGCAGCGTGATCTCGCCGGTCATGGCGAACTCCTTGCGGGTCGGGACCCTGGCGATCGCCGAGACGAGCGCCGTCGCGAGCGTGATTCCCGCCGACGGACCGTCCTTCGGGATCGCCCCTTCGGGCACGTGCACGTGCACGTCGGTCTTGCGGTTGAAGTCCTTGGGGATGCCGAACTCCTCCGACTTCGACCGCACGTAGCTCATCGCCGCGTGCGCCGACTCCTGCATGACGTCGCCGAGTTTGCCGGTCAACCGCAGGTGGCCCTTGCCGGGCATCAGCGTCGCTTCGGTCACGAGAATCTCGCCCCCGACCTCGGTCCAGGCGAGGCCCGTGGCGACGCCAATCTCGTTGTGCTCCTCCATCAGCGTCGGCCGGAAGCGCGGCACGCCCAGGTATTCGGTCACCTTGGCGGCGCTGATTTCTTCGCTGAAGGACTTGCCTTCGACGACGACCTTGCGCGCCACCTTGCGGCAAATCGACGAGATTTCACGCTCGAGGCTGCGCACGCCGGCTTCACGCGTGTAGCGCTGGATAATCGTCTGGAACGCCTCGTTCGAGGAACGTCAGGTTGGCGGCCGTCAGGCCCGCGCCCTCGATCGCCTTGTGCGACAGGAACACGCGCGCGATCTCGACCTTCTCCTGCTCGGTGTAGCCGGCGAGTTGCAGCACTTCCATACGGTCGCGCAGCGCCTGCGGAATCGTGTGGAGCACGTTGGCCGTGCAGATGAACATCACGTTCGACAGGTCGTACTCGACGTCGAGGTAGTGGTCGAGGAACGTGTTGTTCTGTTCCGGATCGAGCACCTCGAGCAGCGCCGCCGACGGGTCGCCGCGGAAGTCCATCGACATCTTGTCGACTTCGTCGAGCAGGAACACCGGGTTCTGCGAGCCGGCCTTCTTCATCATCTGGATGATCTGGCCGGGGAAGGCGCCGATGTAGGTGCGCCGGTGGCCGCGAATCTCGGCCTCGTCGCGCACGCCGCCGAGCGACAGTCGCACGAACTTGCGGTTCATCGCGCGCGCGATCGACTTGGCGAGCGACGTCTTGCCGACTCCAGGGGGGCCCGAGAACGTCAGAATCGTCGCCTTCGGCTTCTTGATCAGGGCGCGGACCGCGAGGAACTCGAGGATCCGGTCCTTGATCTTTTCGAGCCCATAGTGGTCCTCGTTGAGGATCGCTTCGGCGCGCTTGAGATCGCGGCTCTCCTTGGTCTTCTTGTGCCACGGGACCGCAATCAGCCAGTCGAGGTAATTGCGCGAGACGGTCGCTTCGGCCGACATCGGCGGCATCGCTTCCAGCCGCTTCAATTCCTGCACGGCCTTCTCGGCGACCTCTTCAGGCATCTTGGCCTGTTCGATCTTCTTTCTTGAGCTCGTCGATCTCGTTGCCCTTCTCGTCCTTGCGGCCGAGCTCCTTCTGGATCGCCTTCATCTTCTCGTTGAGGTAGTACTCCTTCTGCGCCTTCTCCATCTGCTTCTTGACGCGAGACTGGATGCGGCGATCGACCTGGAGCTTGTCCACCTCGGCTTCGAGGATGCCGGCGATGCGGTTGAGGCGCTCAACGGGGGAGATGATTTCGAGCAGGTTCTGCTTTTCATCGACGCCGACGAGCAGGTGCGCGGCGATCGTGTCGGCCAGCTTGCCGGGATCGTCGACGCGGACGGCGGCAATCATCGCGTCGTAGTGGAGGTTGTTCGAGAGCTTCACATACTGCTCGAACAGCGACACGACCCGGCTCATCGTGGTCTCGGCGTCGTTGCCGGTTTCCTTGTGTTTGGGGATCACCTTGACGACGACGCGGTAGAACCCCTTGTCTTCCTTCCACTCGACCGCGCGGGCGCGCTCGATCCCCTCGACGAGCACCTTGATGTTGCCGTCGGGCAGCTTCAGGCTCTGGACGATGTTGGCGACGCAGCCCATCGTGAAGATGTCGGCTGGCTGCGGGTCATCGACCGCGGCGTCGTGCTGCGCGGCCAGGAAGATGCGCTTGTCCTTGACCAGGGCATGTTCGAGCGCGCGCGTCGACGACGGCCGTCCGATGACGAACGGCATCATCATGTGCGGAAACACGACGACGTCGCGGAGCGGCACGATGGGAAGAGTTTCGTAGAGTTCCATGGGTGTGGGCTGTCAGCTGCCAGCTGTCAGCTGTCAGATCTCGCGTGCTTTCGAAGCCGCAACCGGCTGGAAGCTGGCGGCTGATAGCTGATGAGCTAACCGGCCTTTTCGATCAGTGTAATCGGCTTTTCCTTGCTCTGCACGACTTCCCGCGTGATGACGCATTCGCGGACCTTCTTCTGGCCGGGGAGCGTGTACATCAGGTCCATCATCATGTCTTCGATGATCATCCTGAGGCCGCGTGCGCCGATCTTTCGCTGCAGGGCGTTTTCCGCGATCGCCTCGAGCGAGTCGTCAGTGAAGCGGAGCTTGACGTTCTCGTACTCGAACAGCTTCTGGTACTGACGGGTAATCGCGTTGCGCGGCTGCGTGAGGATCTGAACGAGGGCCGCCTTGTCGAGCTCGTGCAAGGTGCCGAGCACGGGGAGGCGGCCGACGAACTCAGGGATGAGTCCGTACTTGATCATGTCCTCGGGCTCGACCATTTCGAGCGTCGTGCCAATGTCGCGGTTCGTCGCCGACTTGACGTCGGCCTTGAAGCCGAGCGTCTTCTTGCCGGTGCGCCGCTCGATCTGCTTGTCGAGGCCGACAAACGCCCCGCCGCAGATGAACAGGATGTTGGTCGTGTCGACCTGGAAAAACTCCTGGTGGGGATGCTTGCGGCCGCCTTGCGGCGGCACGTTCGCGACGGTGCCTTCGAGAATCTTCAACAGCGCCTGCTGCACGCCTTCGCCCGAGACGTCGCGGGTGATCGACGGATTCTCGTCCTTGCGGCAGATCTTGTCGACCTCGTCGATGTAGATGATCCCCTGCTGGCACTTCTCGATGTCGCCGCCCGCAGCCTGCAGCAGCTTGAGAATGATGTTCTCGACGTCCTCGCCGACGTAGCCCGCTTCGGTCAGGGTCGTCGCGTCGACGATCGTGAACGGCACGGAGAGCAGCTTGGCGAGCGTCTGAGCGAGCAGCGTCTTGCCCGTGCCGGTCGGACCGATCAGCAGGATGTTCGACTTGGTGAGCTCGATCTCGTTCCGGCTGCGCGCCTGCTTCTGAATCTCGATTCGCTTGTAGTGGTTGTAGACGGCGACCGCGAGCTTCTTCTTGGTCTGTTCCTGACCGATGACGTACTCGTCGAGGAACTTCTTGATCTCCTGCGGGACCGGCAGGGAGGTGCGCGCGCCGCCGCGCGCCTCGAACCGGTTGTCGTCGGCGATGATGTCGTTACAGACCTCGACGCATTCGTCGCAGATGAAGACCGTCGGGCCCGCAATCAGCTTGCGGACGTCGTTCTGGTCCTTGTTGCAAAACGAGCAGCGGAGGATTTCGCCGTCACCGGCTTTTTTTACCATGGGTTGGGTTTAGCTCTCAGCTGTCAGCCGCCAGCTCTCAGCGCCAAGCCGCCATCCGGGGCCCGTTAGGCCCTCTTCCGGATGACATCATCAATAATACCGTATTCCTTCCCCTGGTCGGGGTCCATGATGTAATCCCGCTCCGTGTCGTCCTGGATGCGCTTCAAGGACTGTCCCGTGTGGTCGGCCAGGATCTGGTTGAGCCGTTCGCGCGTGCGGAGCAGCTCCCGGGCATGAATATCGATATCGGTCGTTTGCCCGCCAAGGCCCTGGACCCAGGGCTGATGGATCAGGATGCGGGAGTTCGGGCAGCGAGTAACGCTTGCCCTTCGCGCCCGCCGCCAGCAGGACCGCCGCCACCGACGCTGCCTGCCCGATACAGGTCGTCGCCACGTCCGGCTTGACGAACTGCATCGTGTCGTAGATGGCCATCCCGGCCGTAACGACGCCGCCGGGACTGTTGATGTAGAGGATGATGTCGCGGTCGGGGTCCTCGGCCTCGAGGAACAGCATCTGGGCGATCACCAGATTCGCGACGCCGTCGTCGATCGGTGTGCCAATGAAAATGATGCTGTCCTTGAGCAGTCGCGAAAAGATGTCGTAGGCGCGTTCGCCGCGGTTGGTCTGTTCGACCACCATCGGAATCAGTTGCATGCGTTCGGCCATTTAGAAGTAGACCACCAAGAGAGCGGATTGTGCTGGGGAAGTCGTGCTCGGCCAGGCAGGTTGCGTGCTTGTGCTTTTGATTGATTCTACCATGCCCTGGCCCGAACTACTATATCGGGCGGTGAGTTTCATTTCTCTAGCCAATACTAGAGGATCTCCGGCGAATTCGAGCACATCGCCAGCTGATCTGCACGCTCTTGCGAGCGTTCGCTCACGCGTTGAGCACCGTCGCTTTTGACAGCAGGAATTCCATCGTCTTTTCGCGACGCAGTCCTGTATAGAGGCGGGCAAGTCCGCCCTCCTTTTCGAGCCGGGCCCGGACCGCTTCGACCGTGCGGCCGGCTCGTTCCGCGTAGCGCTCGATCTCGGCTTCGAGCTCGGCGTCGGTCGCGGAGAGTCCATCGCGCCTGGCGATTTCGTCGAGCACGAGCGCGCTGCGAACCGCTTCTTCAGCCGCCTCGCGCTGCCGCTCGCGGAATTCTTCCCAGTTGATGTTGGCGCGGGTCGGATCGATCTGCTGTTCGACGAGCCGGCGCACGAACTCTTCGACCCGGCGGTCGATCTCGCGATCGACGAGCGAGCTCGGCACGTCGAACGTGACGCGCGCGGCGAGCTGTCGCAGCAAGTCGGCGCGGGTCTCGCGCTCGACATCGTGCCTGGCTTCATGTTCGAGGTCAGCCCGAACCTGCTCGCGGAGCGCGTCGAGCGAGTCGAACGCACCGAGGTCCTTCGCCATTTCGTCGTCGAGCGCCGGCACGACGCGCGTGCGCAGCGCCTTGACCGTCACGTCGTAGGTGACGGTCGTGCCCGCGAGCTCCTGGACCGCGTAGTCGGCCGGGTACTGCACGTCGAACGTCTTCGAGCTCCCGGCCTCGAGGCCGGTGAGCGCCTCGTCGAAGCCGGGCGGATTGGCGGTGGCGCCGATGTCGACCGTCACGTTCTCGTGGCGATCCGTGTGCGTTTCGCCGGCCGCCGCCGTGTCGGTGTCCTCTGCCGCCGCCGCGGTGCGCTTGAGGTCGAGGACAACCGAGTCGCCCAGGAGGATGCCGCGGCCCTCGACCGGCTCGTATCGGGCGGCCCGTTCCTGGAGGCGCGCGAGCGCCTGATCGACGGCCGCCTCGTCGACGACGGCTTCCTTGCGACGCAGCGTCAGGCTGGAGTAGTCGCCCGGGTCGATGGCTGGCACCGTCTCGAAGCTCGCCGTGAACTTCAACGGCTGACCTTCCTCGACGACCACGTCGCGAATGTCGGGAGTGTTCACCGGTTCGACGCCGCGCTCGCGCAGCGCCTCATCCACGGCGCGGGGAATCAGTCCGTGTGCCACGTCGTGCAGAATCTGGTCGCGGAACCGCTGGCGCACGACTTTTGGCGGGACCTTGCCCGGCCGAAACCCGGGAATCCTCGCGGCGCGGCTGTAGTCGCGCGCCACTTTGTCGATTTCGGCGTCGACCACGGTGCTCGGGATTTCGACGACGAGGTTCTTCCGCGTATCGCTGACGTCTATGAATTCGGTTTTCATTGTTTGATGGCGGGACTGCAGAGCTCGTCGCTCGCAGGGCTCCGGCGCCCCGCTCCGCTCCTCGCCTCGGGTGCTGTGCTTCGTGCTGCATCACTCGTGTGCGACTCCTGCTCGTGCCTGCACTCCGAAGCTCCCGTCCCTGCGCGCGCTAGTGCGGGCAGGCGCCTCACTGCACGGGAGCGCAGGATTGCGAAAGGGGGGAGTCGAACCCCCAAAGCCTTTCGGCTACCGGATCCTAAGTCCGGCGCGTCTGCCAGTTCCGCCACTTTCGCGCTGGACCTCGATTGTAGCCCATCTCGGAATCCCTGTTGGGCCGCCCCAGTGGGTAAACCTTCCACTTTTGTATGCAATCAAAACTCGGCCGCGACTCGATGCCGCCAACGCAGCTCGGCGGGAGCGGGCCCCGTAATCACGGCACTTGTGAGCGATCGCGAGGTATGCGCTCGACTGGCTCGCCTCCTGCACAGTCTCAATGCGAACGTGGGAGCGGGCTCCGTTGGCGATTTGCCAATGGACGAGTAAGGCTCACGCACGAGATCGCCAAGGAGGCTTTTACGATGAAGAAGGTCATTACTGGAACATTCGCGGCCGCGCTGTTTGCGGTCGCCGTGTCGGCCCAGACGCCAGCAGCGGGCCAGCCGCCAGCAGCGGGCCAGCCGCCGCAGGACACGAAGGACGCCCCGAAGACGGCGACGGTCACCGGCTGCCTGAAGGCGGGCGACACGCCCGATTCGTTCATGCTGTCCGATCTGAAGTGGAAAGACGACAAGGCTGCTGTGGGCACGGCGGGCAGCGACGCCAGCCGCGCCGCCGGTGTCGGCAAGCTCGCTCAAGCTGATCGGCTCGAAACTGAGCGACCACGTTGGCCACACCGTGGAAGTGACCGGCACGATCGCCGCCAAGGCCGACAAGGCGGCGGATCCTGCGGCGCGTCCAGCGGCCGCTGCTGCGCCCTCGCTGAACGTCAGCAACATCAAGATGATCGCGGCGACCTGCCAGGGTCAGTAGCCATCCGATCGCACTTTGTTGCATCTCTGCCAGCCCGACACCGCGTCGGGCTGGCTTTTTGTGCGAGTCTGGCGATAGTCTGCCGGTAGATAACCGCCGTAGGGGTTCTTCCGTTCGGAGCAGCTTCTGAACCCGCGCCGCCCATCCGAGCGTCGAAGTTCAGGAAGCACCAGAGCGTGAAAGGGGAAGCGAGTGTCCTCCATTGCCCCGGCCGTCCAGAACCCACCCCGAGTCGATCGCCAGTTACTCATCGACTGGTATCAACGCAATCGGGAACGCTCGCGCCGCCTCTTCGATCTCATCGATCCTGCGGCCTATTTCTCTCGGCCGATCGCGCTGCGCAATCCCATCGTCTTCTATGAGGGCCACCTGCCGGCCTTCAGCGTGATTGCCTTGCTGAAGCGCGGGCTCGGTCTACCAGGCGTCGACGCCCGGATGGAACGGTTGTTCGAGCGTGGCATCGATCCCGACAGCGTCGAGCTGGCGGTGCCGCGTACAGGAGCGGAGACCGCCTGGCCGTCCCGCGATGAGGTGCTGGCGTTTGGCCGGCGCGCAGACGAGGCCATCGTCGAGGCCCTCGGCCAGGCGGTGTTCGATCTGAGCGGCGGCGAACATCGCGCGATGCGCCGTGGCGAGGCCATCTTCACCGCGCTCGAGCACGAGGCGATGCATCAGGAAACGTTGCTCTACATGTGGCATCGTCTGCCGCACGAGCAGAAGCGCGCCCCAGCCTCTCTCCACTACGAACGTGCGGTCGAGCCGACGACGCGCTCCACCGTCAGGATCGCGTCCGGTGTCGCGACGCTTGGTGCGCATGCTGAGATCCCGTTCGGTTGGGACAACGAGTTCGACGAGCATCGCGTCGAGGTGGGCGCTTTCGAGATTGACGTGCACAGTGTCACCAACGCGGATTTCCTCGAGTTCATGGACGCCGGCGGGTATCGAAAACGCGAGTTCTGGTCCGACGCCGGGTGGCAGTGGCGCGAGCACGAAGGGGTCACGCACCCCGCCTTCTGGGTTCGCGACGGCAGCCGGTGGGACTGGCGCGGGATGTTCGAAAACATCGCGCTGCCGTCGGAGTGGCCGGTGTATGTGAGCGGCGAGGAGGCGTCGGCCTTCGCCCGTTGGCGCGAACGAAGACTGCCGACCGAGGCTGAGTATCACCGCGCGGCGTTCGGGACGCCGTCGCGACTGCGGATGATTCCAAAAGTGCCGAGCGCGATTTCCCGTGGGGTGACGCGGCAGCCGACGCGACGCGCGGCAACTTCGACTTCGCCTCGTGGGAACCCGTCCCGGTGGGAGCTCGACCGCTTGGCGCCAGCGCCTGGGGTGTGCAGGACCTGGTCGGCAACGGGTGGGAGTGGACGTCGTCGGTCTTCGGGCCCTTCCCCGGGTTCGAGCCGATGGCCTCCTACCCCGAGTACTCCGCCGACTTTTTCGACGGTCAGCACTACGTCATCAAGGGCGCGTCGCCAGCGACGGCGCGCGAGCTTGTCCGCCGCAGCTTTCGCAACTGGTTCAGGCCGAACTATCCATTCGTCTACGCAAAGTTCAGGACAGCGCTCAGCTAACAAACAGCTCACAGCTGTCAGCTCACAGCTGTCAGCAATAACCGAACGGATAGCTGATAGCTGATAGCTGATAGCTGATAGCTGAGAGCTTCAACTTATGCCCACTACCACCCGTCGTTCATTCGTCGCCGAATTCGCTGCCGATGTCGAGCGGGACCTCGCGCTCGCGCCCAAGCAGCTGCAGTCGAAGTATCTGTACGACGCGCTCGGGTCGAGCCTGTTCGAGGCGATCTGCCGTCTGCCGTGGTACCGGATCACGCGATCCGAGACCGATCTGCTCGCACGGCACGCCGCGTCGGTCGTGGCGGCGCTCGGCGATGGCCAGGGCACGATCGTCGAGCTCGGATGCGGCAGCGGCGAGAAGATCGTGCTCCTCGCCGAAGCGCTCGAGCGCCGCGGCGCCAGCGCGCACGTCCACCTGATCGACATTTCTTCGCAAGCGCTCGAGCAAAGTGAACAGCGGCTGAACCGACTGCGACACGTCTCGGTGGTGGGGCACTGGTCGACCTACGAGGAGGGGTTGCGCGACGGCGGTCGCCGCGCGACACCCCGACAGCACGATCCTGGTCCTGCTGCTCGGCTCGAACATCGGCAACTTCGATCCGCCAGCGGCCGCGCAGTTCCTCGATCGCATTCGCGCAACGCTCGCCCAGGGCGACCTTCTCCTGCTCGGCGCCGACCTCGTCAAACCGGAGCGCGACCTGCTGCTCGCCTACGACGATCCGCTCGGCGTGACCGCCGCCTTCAACAAGAACCTCCTCGAGCGGATCAACCACGAACTCGGCGGCGAGTTCGACCTCGCAGCGTTCGATCATCAGGCGGTGTGGAACGGCGAGGAGCGCCGGATCGAGATGCACCTCGTCAGCCGAGCCAATCAGCGCGTTCGCATCAGCGCCACTGGCACGACCGTCACGTTCAAATGCGGCGAGCGAATCTGGACCGAGAGCTCATACAAGTACGAGCCAGACGGTATCGTGGAGATGGGGGCGGAAGCAGGGTTCGCGGCGCGGGATCAGTGGGTCGACCGAGAGGCCGGATTTGCACTCACGCTGCTCGGAGCGATCTAAACCGGTTCAGGGTTCAGGTTCAAGGTTCAGGTTTGAACCTTGAACCCTGAACCGTGAACCAGATCAGTATTCCCTCCCAAACGGCCCATCCCACCCTTCGTTGAGCCATTCGGCTTCGAGCTGCAGCGAGCGGCGAGTGACCGACGCCGAGTCGTCGAAGTGCTCGACGCGTTCGGTTCCGTCGGCGTCCGTGATGACGAGATCGAACCGGTCACCGTCGACCAGCTGTCGAACTTCGCACCGAAGGTGGCGTCCCTGTTTCGCGTAGAACCAGATCACCGTGTTTCTCCTGAGGCCTTTGGAGGCGGCGCCGTCTCCGCGACGATCCGGGGCAAGACCGGGGCCGCGTCCGTCTTCGCCAGATACGGGAGGGAAACGGCGTGTGCGTGGGTGCGGCGGAAACCGGACTGCCCTGAAACGGAACACGGCGACCGCAGGATTGATTGTGGATCCGGCCTGCGCCTCGTCCCACCATTCGTAACAAACAGCTGTCGCGTTGTCGCGCTGACGTCAGGCCTGCGGGCGATACCTGACCCGAGTGCGCTCGACCTCTTCGAGAATCTGCGCGGCGAGGTGAGGGGGAGCGACCACGCGCGCGAGCGCCCCAAACCCCAGGATCCAGCTCCGGAGCGCCCAGTCGTTCGAGACGGTGAGGCGAAGCAGCAGCCCGCCATCCGGACGCTCCTCGATCTGTTGGGAGGGATGCCAGATCCGGCCCCGGATGTGCCGGCTCATTTGTGGCTCGAATGCGATCTCGATCGCTTCCGGTGTGCCCTGATGCACGCCGAGCGAATGCGCGAACGCGTCCTCGGCGAGATCCTTGGGCTCGAAGCGATCCTCAGTCAGCGACAGTCCGAGAATGCGATCGACCGAGAATGTGCGCAGTTCGCCGTACTCGGGAACGAACGCGAGAAGGTAGAGGGCGCCCTGAGCGAAGACCAGCCGCTGCGGCTCGACTGCGTACGCCTTCTCGCGGTTGCTCGAAAACGAGTGGTAGCGCATCTCGATGCGACGATGGTGGAGCGTGGCGTCGAGCAGCTGTGCCACGCGCGGATCGGGCTTCGAACTCGCCCGATCGTCGGGACGTCGCGCTTCGCGGACGCCCGGATCGGCCTTGGCCTGAATCGCGAGCGGCAGCCGGTCGAGGAACTGCCGCATGCCTGGCGTGAGCGCCGCCGCCAGCTTGTCGAACGCGTTGCGAACATCCTGTTGGAACGGCGTCGCCGCGAGACATTCGGCAAGCGTTCGCGTGAAGTAGAGCGCGCTCAACTCGGCGAGGTTGAAGCCCGTCTCGTCGAGCCGGCGGAAGGGACGTTGCTCGAGCGTCCAGTAGCGCTTGCCCTCGTGGACTTCGTCGAAGAGAGGAAACCCGGCCTCCTGGAGCGCCTCGAGGTCGCGACGGATGGTCCTGGTGGTGACGCCTGTGCGTCCTGCCAAATCGTCGATCGTCAAGCGCCGGGACGATTCGAGGTCTCGCAGGATCGTCCACTGCCGGATGACTTCAGCGTTCCTTGGCATAACACAGTCGACAGTCGTCGGTCGTCAGTCGCCAGTCGTCGTCAGCTCGTCAGTCGGCGGCCAGCAGCGCGCGCCGGCGCTTGTCCACCCGAGAGCCGAACCACCAGTGGCCGGGGCCCATGAGCGCAAAACAGCTGGGCGAGATCGGGGCCAGAGCCAGCGGGCCGGCGACGGCGACCAACAGCGCCACCAATCCGACCGTGGCGCTCACGACGTGATGCCCCGCATACATCTTGACGTCGAACACCTCGAGCGGCGTCAGGCCGAGTGCCACGCGCCGCTTGTACGCGTGTCGGTAGAGCAGGGCAAACAGGCTGAAAAGGACCAGAAACCCCAATCCATAGATCGCCGACGCCCGCGAGAGCTCCACCAGGCTCATCCGCTGCAGGTGCGGGTACGCCGCGGGCATGAACTGCGCGAACATCGAGTCGAACATGAATTTCAACGGATAGACGTAAAAGAGCGTCACGAACAGCAGCATCCCGTTGACGAACACCGTCCAGGAATCGTGGAGGCCGTAGCGGCGGAAGAAAAGGTTGTGCTCGTACCAGATCCAGACGAGCAGCGCAAAGCAGCAGGCAAACGACGGGAAGCCCCTCATGATCTGCATCAGCTGGTCGTAGCTTTGCGGGACGTCGAGCGAGACAACCAGCAGCGTCAACGCAAACGCGAACGCCGCGTCGCTGAACGCCTCGAGCCGCGAAACCTCGTGACGGCGCTCGGGAAGCATCGGCTGAGGACTATAACAAAGTGCTCCCGCGGCAGCCGTGACCTACCCTGTCACACCCTTCTTCTAGACTTGGTTTCATTGCAGGCGGGGTCGACACGAGCGCCTGCGGCCCGAGCGAGGCCCCAAGTTCCGCCTTCTTGGGGGTGGGGCCCCAAGCGAACCAATAAAGGAGACAGACGATGCCCCGTTTTCGTGGGTCCGAGGCCCGACAGCTCGATTTCAGTGAAATCACGACGTCCACGTTTCCTCCGGCCTTTCCGCCGGCCCGGCCGCTCAAGGCGTCGCTGAAGCTCGCCGGTCGGCCCGGCGCGTTGCGGGGTCCGGACAAATACAAGGTGCTCGAGCACCGCCGGCGTCAGGCTCAGATGAAGGCCAGGCGGCTGCTGGATCTGCCGTAGGAATACCGCGCACGACGTCGAGGACAATCATCATGCGAACGAGAACGACCGACCACATCTGCGCGCGCCACGCCATCTGCTTTCAGTGTTTTCGCGCTGGCGTTGAACGGACCCGCGCCCGCCGCGAGGCCTGGGCCCAGCGCTCGCTGCCGTTTGAGTCGGCGGCGCCGGCCGCGCTGACGTCGCGGGAACTGGCGCATCGACGGCAGATGCTGGAGCACCTCGCGCAGAGTGCCCGCCGCGCGTAGCCCGATTGTCGACCGCCGATTGGAGTTGACGAGGGGACCGGCCCGGTGGCACTGAGAAACGGGTGAGACGGAAGCTCTCAGCTATCAGCTCTCAGCTATCAGCCAAAAAACAGGACAACTTAATCAGGCGTTCTGTTTCAACAGGTTAGCTGACAGCTGACAGCTGAGAGCTGACGAGCTGAGAGCTACCCCGCCCCCGACCCCCCGCCGCCTGCGGCGCCGCCCGCGCCACCGCCTCCGGCTCCGCCGTCCGCACCAGCTCCGCCCGCGGCGACAAACGCACAGAAACCGCCGTCATCGCCCGAGACCGCGAGCGCGCGGAACCAGGGTGGGACTGCCGGTTGGGTGATTCTTCATGTACTTCGACCACGCGCTGGCGAGGCCGAGCGCGACCGCGAATGGCAGCAGCCGGGACGGCGAGTCTGTCGTCAGGTGCACCCGCTCTCGCGCGACATCCTTGAGGTGCTTCTGGTACGCCCGCCAGCGTTCGGCTCGTCGCACGCCTTCGTTCGAGAGTGGCGTCAGCGAACCGTAGAAGATGAAACCGATCACCGACACCAGTCCGACCGCGCCCGCAATCAGAAACGGCCAGCCCTCGTATCGAGAGACGAGAAACGCCGCCGGCACGACGAGCAGACCGGCCAGAATCAGGAACGCAATCGAAAATCCCAGGTAGCGCGCGCGCAAACGCATGCGCTCGTCGTCGACGAGGCCGAGCGCGCGGAGCTCCTGTTTGACCGCGCGCTTGAAGTCGCCAAGCCGCCCTGCCAGGCGAGTCCTGGCTTTCGTCAACGCGACGGCGTCCTCCTCAGCGCCCTTGTGTCGGAACGCGAGGTTCAAGGCGGCGTCTTCTTCAGGCGCCAGCGGATGAGTGGCACGGCGCCGGTGCAGCGTGAAATGCCGCTGGCCCCACTTGCGTGGCTCCTCGGTGATGGTGACGACGCCGCGATCGGCGAGCGCGAAGATCGTGGCCATCGCGTGCTGAAGCGTGGTCCCGCCGTTCGCAGCGACGGCGCCGGCCATCGCGGGCCGCAGCGTGTCTGGCGGCGCATCGACCGGTCCGGCGTGCGCGGTGCCCCAGGGGCTGTCGTAGCTTTGGCGAAGCGCAAACATGAACAACAGCCCGGCGACGAGGATGATGCCTGCCGCCGTCAGCCAGCGAGGCGCGAGCGCGCGGGCGCCGAGCTGACGCTGCTGCCACGCGGGCGCGGCGGCGATGATTGCGCCTTCGCCGAACTCGAGCCGCGTCTTGACCCAGCCGTTCTTGCCAATCCCACGCGCGAACACCTGCAGCTGCTGACCGCCGGGCTCGAACGTCAGTTCGGCCACGCGCTTCGAGTCGACGATTGGCCGCGACAACGGTGCGACCGGCAGCTCGAGGCTGACCTGGCTTTCGCCGATGCGGTAATCATGCTCGGTCGGGAGCGCGACCCACTCGAGGACATCCCGTCCGCCGTCGCGCTGAACGACTCCGCGCACGATGTAGGTGAGGACGAACGTGTGGCTCGAGTCGGCGCGCGGCGCGAACTTCCACTCGACGCGGACTTTTGAACGTCGCCGCACCTCGACCTGGCCCGATTCGTTGCCGAACGGAAGCGTGCGGCCGTCCATTTCGGCGCTGACGATCTCGATGTCGTCGGTACGTCGCCGCGAGAGTTCGCGGTAGACGTACTTGAATTCACCCTCGAAACGGAACACCACGGTCTCGACGACTTCGATTGCGCCGTTCGGAAGGATTCGGATTCTGGAGTCGAAGCGCTCGGCGGTGTAGGTCTTGGCCGCCGCCTCGGGAACGATCGACAGGGCCAGGACGGCGATGAGAGAGGCAATCAGGGCTCGCATGATCATCCTCATGTTGGTCTGTTGCTCGGCTGCCAGCTTCACGCGTGGGTGCTGGAAGCCCGCAGCTGAGCCTGACAGGGCGATCATATGACGGGGCTGTTACGGCGTGTTTCCAGCGGTTTTTCCAAGAATTTTACGCGAACCGCGTAGGGTCTCGGGCCGCCTTCTCGAGTTCGGTAGACTACTTGCAGTCCGTCCCAACGAAGCTCAGGTCAGGGGCGATCGGACCATCAGGAATGGTCTCTGGAGCGGATCAATCGCTTGAGGTGCGGCAATGGTCAAACGCGTGGTCCTGGGCCTGCTGGCGACATTGCTCTTTCCCCATCCTGCCGACGCGTGCTCGTGCGCCCCACTCAGTCCGTGTCACACGTTCTGGATGGCCGACACGGTCTTCATCGGACGCGCGCAGAGCGTCGTCGAGAAGACTCGCGGAAACCAGGTCACTCGTCTTGTCGTCGAGGAATGGCTGCGCGGCGCGCGTGTCCTGGGTGAAGTGACAACGTACTCGTACGGAGTCGGCGGCTCGTGCGACTTCGGTTTCAAGCAGGGCAGTCGATATCTCGTCACGCGACGAAGGATGCTGACGGCGCGTGGAAGGTATCGCTTTGCGGCGGCACCGGCCTGCTGGACCAGTCCGAAGGGCCGCTCAAGTACATCCGGGACGCCTTGGCGCATCCTGGCGAGGGGACGCTGTCGGGCTTTGCCTTTGTCGATATCGATCCCGGCACGGGCGTGAAATCGGGATCTGCCATTTCCAACGTTCGCCTGGTTCTTCGCGGCTCGAACCGTGAACTCACGACGCGGACTGACCTGAAGGGGACGTATCGCTTCGAGGTGGTGCCCCCGGGTGACTACACATTGACCGTGGAACTTCCGCGCGATTACACGCCTGTGCCGCCCAAGCATGTCGCGATTGGAAAAGGCGCGTGCGGAAACCATATTTTCTGGACGACGAAGCGCTGAATTGGGAGGCGGGCAGTGCCAACACGACTTCATCTAGAATGGTCGCATGAAACTCCTCGACTGGCCCCGTTCTGCTTGCTGTGCCTGCTCGCCGCCGCGACCGCCTGCGCGCAAGCCCGTCAGGCGCCGACCACTCTTTCTCACGAGCTCCTCTGGTCGTTCCAGCGCGTCGGCGCGCCCGTGCCGTCCGCCGATGGCAAGTGGGTCGTCTTCAGCGTGTCGGAGCCGTCGTATGACCCTCTGAAGGATGTGTCCGATCTGTGGATCGTTCCCGCGGACGGCAGCGCGGGGCCGCGCCGCCTGACGTCGACCAAGGGGACCGAGAGCGGACCCGCATGGAGCCCCGACAGCACGCGCATCGCGTTTGCCGCGAAGCGTGATGATGATGAGGTCAATCAAATCTACGTGCTCGACGTCGTGCGGGGCGGTGAAGCGCAGCGCGTGACGGCAGCGCCGACAGCGGCGAGCGTGCCGCGATGGAGTCCCGACGGCCAGAAGATTCTCTTTCAGGCGGCGCTGTGGCCGGGCGCGACCGACGAGGAGTCGAACCGGAAGGTGGTTCAGGAACGGAAGAACATCAAGTCGAAGGTTCGCATCTACGATTCGTTCCCAATCCGCGACTTCGATCACTGGATCGAGGAGTCGAAGAGCCAGCTGTGGGTCGTCGACGTCGCCGGCGACCGCAAAGCGCGCAGCCTCTTCGGTGCGTCGAAGGCCGCGGCTCGGCCGGGCTTTGGCGGCACCGCGCTTGGTGGAGTCTGGTCGCCCGACGGCCAGTCGGTCGTTTTCATGGCGGCCGAGGATGAAGGCGTGGCAGCGAGAGCCGCCGTCGTCACCCATCTCTGGCAGGTGCCAGCAAGTGGGGGAGAGCCGAAGCGGCTGACGCCGGACGGTTGGGACTTCGGCGCGCCTGCGTTCCGTCCCGATGGCAAGGCGCTCTGCTATTCGGTGTCCGAAGCCAAACCGGTGATCTACCAGCTCACTCGGCTGGGATGTTCCACTTGGCCTCTCAGCGGGTCGTCGCCGGCGGCGGTGTCGATTGTCACCAAAGGGTTCGACCGGTCACTCGGGAGCTGGTCGTTTGCCGCCGACAGTCAGACGGTTTACTTCACCGCCGAAGATTCCGGCCACGAGCGCGTCTACGCGGTCCCGGCGGCGGGCGGCGCGGCGAAGGTGGCCGTGGACGCTCCGCAAGGCGTGTACACGAATCTGCAGACCCCCGTGCGCGGGTCGTCGGCGGTCGCGTTCGCGAACTGGGAAAGCGCGATTCGTCCGGCCGAGATCGTCCGCCTCGATCCGACGACCGGCAACCGCACCTTCCTGACTTCGTTCACGACCAAGTCAGCGGAGTCGATCGACTGGCAGCCGTTGCGCGAGTTCTGGTTCACGGGCCGTGACGGTCGCCGCATCCACAGTTTTGTCGCCCTGCCGCCGAATTTCGACGAGTCGAAGAAGTATCCGCTCTTCGTTTTGATCCACGGTGGCCACGCCAACATGTGGCGCGACTCGATCACGTACCGCTGGAACTACCACCTCCTGTCTCAGCCCGGCTTCGTCGTGCTCTTGACCGACTACCGCGGATCGACGGGCTATGGCGAGAAGTTCACGCTCGACATCCAGGGCGATCCGCTGGCCGGTCCTGCCGACGACATCAACGACGCAGCCGACGCAGCGATCAAGCAGTACGCGTTCATCGACAGCAGCCGTCAGGCCGCCGGCGGCGCCAGCTACGGTGGCCACCTGACCAACTGGCTGGCAGGCACGACGACGCGTTATCGGTGCCTGGTCAGCCACGCGGGCCTCGCCACGCTCGAGATGCAGTGGGGCATCAGCGACGGCATCTATCACCGCGAGCTGATGATGGGCGGGCCCTACTGGGAGAACCCGTCGAAATGGATTGCGCAGAGTCCGCTCGCGAAGGCCGGCAGCTTCAAGACGCCGACGCTCCTTTCAGTCGGCTTGAACGACTTCCGCGTCCCGGAGGGCAACACGTTGACGATGTACTCGGCGCTTCAGCGGATGAATGTGCCGACACGCCTGCTCATCTGGCCCGACGAGAACCACTGGATCCTCAAGGGCGAGAACAGCCGCGTCTTCTATCGTGAAGTGCGCGCCTGGCTCGAAAAGTACCTGCTGCCCTCGTCGGCGCCGACCGCGGCCCCGGGTCGAGAGTGATCGACGGCCCCGAGCCACCGAAGGTCATCGGCGACACTGGCTTGCGCCGGGTCCTGACGTGGACGTTGGTGGCGCTCGTCGTCTCGATTCTGATGGCGTTTGCCGGCGTCAGCCTGGTGATTCATTGGTTCGATCGGCCCTAGGGGCCGCCTGCCCAAGAAACGCGCTCACAGACGCAGCTTGCTGCGACGGCGCACTCCGCGGTGAAAGTTTTTGTCGCTGCAACGCGGCGGGTTCGGCTGGGTTTGGTTTATGAGATCGACCTGATACCCTCTACGTATGCCGTCCATTCAGGAGTTGCAGCAGCGGGCGATCGAGTACGCCAAATCCGGCGACTTCGGCGCGCAGGCGCTGTCGACCAATCTCGAGCTGGCGAAGATGGCGCCGACCAACGAAGGCGCGTTGACCCGCTTGTCGCGGTGCTACATGGAAGGCGGACAGCTCGACGAGGCGACGGCGACGCTCGACGCGGCGCTCCAGCTGAATCCGCAGAACACCATCGCGCGCAGCCTGCAGCTCGAAGTCACCAAACGTCGCGTTGCGTCCACGCCCGTCGTCAAGACGCCGCGCACGCGCGCGACAGCACCGGCTGCTCGTTCGGCCTCGCGCGGAACCAGGTCCACCGGGGCGGCGATCCCCGGGATCGGCCGCGCCGAATTTGCCGCGCTCGGCCAGCTGTCGCCGGAGGCGGCGGTCGAGTCGCTCGGATCGCGGATCGAGCCCTGGCTGATCGCGCTCAACGAGCGGACGTTTGCGGCCAAGGCCGTCCAGGCGCGCAATCGCGCCGGTCAGAGTGGGGCGCGGCTGTTCAGGCGGCACACCGTGCACGCGGGTGGCCCCGGATACCTTCGCGTATTTCACCAGGGAGCGCGCTGGGAACCGCAACTCACGATCGGACTTCTTTCATCGACGCCGTGGGGGCGGGACGCATTGTGCGCTGGCATCGGATTCAGGCTGGCGCCTGAGGGTTCCGAGAACGATCAGGAACGCGCGCTAGCAAACTTCGCGCAGTTTCAGCAACTCCTGTCCGGCGCGTGGCGCGGGTTTCTCACTCAGTGGATGTCGATGCACGCCGGGTTCATCCAGTACGGCGATTCCCCGCCCGCGTCCAACCTCCTGCCGGCTGATGCCCTCGCGTGGCTCATCGGCTGCCAGCACCCCGCGACGGTCGGCTGGATTTTCTTCGGCCGCTGGCTCTTCCTCGACCGGTCCCAGGACGCGGAGATTCTCGCCGACGGCCGCAAGCTGCTTACCTGGATCGACAGTACGTTCTCGGATCTCCTGCCGGTGTGGTCGAGTCTGTACCGGAGCTAGGTTCACAGCTCGTAGTGTCCGCCTTAGGCGGACCTAAGAGTCCGGCTGAAGCCGGACACTGACGAGAAGGCGAGCCGCGGTTCCTAGCGCTTGACGAAGCGCGCCAGGACGGCTTCTTTCAACAGCTCCGGCGGCAGCAGCCCCTGCGCGAGGACGAAGTCGTGGAATTCACGCGCGCTGAACTTGCTGCCCATCGCGCGTTCGACTTCTGGCCTGAGCTCGCGAAGCCGGGTGTAGCCGTAGAAGTACGAGCGTGGCCTGCCCCGGCGCGCGGAACATGTAGCGTTCGACTTCCTGCTCGGTCATCGCCTGCGAGAGGACCACGTCGTCGAGGAGGACGCGCCGAGCTTCATCCGGCGTCACGCGGCCCATGTGCAGTTCCGGATCGAGAAATGCGCGCGCCGCCCGCACCAGCCGGAACTGCAGCGAGATCAGCTGACCTTCGGGCGTCATGTAGGGCAGCATCATCCATTCGGCATAGAGTCCCCAGCCTTCGACGTTGACGCTGTTGAAGGCGAAGAGCGCGCGCGCCGTCGAGACGCCGGCCTCGATCATCTTCGCAAACTGCATCTCGTGCCCGGGCCGTGCCTCATGCGCCGTCAGGGTCCATGACGCGGCCTGGAACGTGAAGTCATCGTAGGTCAGTGGCGCCTTGCTCCCGGGTGCCGCCGGAATGTTCAAGGGCAGGATGAACTCTCCCATTTCCCCGGTGTTGCCGAGGAGCCGGGGAGGACGCATGTTCGGGGCCGGGTTCTGCGCGGCTTCGGCGTCAGTGGCAATGCGGATCCGGGCCTCGCGCTCCGGGAGCGTGACGAGCTGTTCGCGCCTGATGATCGACTCGATCTCCTCGAGGCGCTTGCGGTAGTGGGGGAGGATCGCGTCGCCGACGAGTTGCTCCTTCTTCAGAGCGCGGATGACGTCGCGATAGTCGGCCGTCTGCAAGCCGCGGGCTTTCGCGATCGTCGGCGCCAGCCGCTGCATCTCGCCCTGGATTTCGGCATATGCCTGGCGCGCCATCTTCGCGAGCGGTTCGCTCTGCAATCCGACGCCCACTTGCTCGAGCGAAAACGCGTAGAGATCGGCGGGCAGGCGGAAATCCGTCCGCGCCTTTGGCAGAATCTCCGTCCGCACGAAGTCCTGATAGGCCGTCAGCTGTTGCTTTAGCGTCGCGTACGGCTCGCGCCAGCCTTCGAGCTTGTAGAGCTCGAACAGCTTTTCGAGGCCCTGCAGGATGATCGGACCGTTTGCCAGGTCACGCTCCACCTGTGACTTCGCCGGCGGGAGCAGTTTGGCGTCCGCCAGCCGCTCGCGGGTCACGCGCATGGCTTGCGCGGTCACAGGCTCATAACCATCGACGAGCCCCGCGTATTTGCGAAGTCTGACGACTGCCGCCGGCCGGCGCTCGGCTGCGACCTGCGCGTCGAGCAGCGACCGGAGGCCGCCGAAGACCAACGCCGTCACGTCGGTGTACGGCAGCATCCGCTCCTGAAAGAGTTGCCCGCCGCGGAGATTGGTCTGCGCCGACTTGATGAGGATGTCGAGGTCCTGGCGGACAAGCGGATCCTGCTCCGTCTTGCGCGCGGCCTGCAGCGTTGCCAGCGCCGCCGCCGTGGCGGCGCGGCCCTTGTCGCGGTTCTCGGTGCTCAGGTTCGAGACCGCTTCGTCGAGGCCAGTGACGCCGAACTGGCCCGCGCTCTCGGGCGCGAAGCGCGCGAGGACGTCGAGCAGGACCTGCGCGTGACGATTGCTCACCGCAATCCAGGCGCGTGGGTCCTGCGCAGGGGGAGCGCCGGCAGTCATTCCGGTCCCTGATGCCGTTGCGACGAGCGCCGCACAAAGCGTGGCGATTCGAATGGTACGCATGCTATCCCTTCAGCTCCTTCAATGCGCTCAACAACTCGCTGATGTCACCCTCGGTGTGCGCGGCGTTGATTTGGAAGCGGATCGTTTCATCGCCCTTCGGGACGACCGGAAACGTCAGGCCGACGGCGAGGATCCCGCGTTCGAAGAGCCCTGCGACCATCGATCGCACCCGGGCGGTGTCGCGCACGACCAACGGCACTACCGGATGGGGGCCGGGGATGGACTCGAACCCGAGTGATTCGAGCCCGCCGCGAAACTGCGCGGTGCGCGCCCGTAGGTTTGCCAGGCGCGCGCGGCCTTCGCTGCCGTCAGCGACATCGATGGCCGCCACGGCGGCGGCCGCGTCGGCCGCGCCGAGCGGGTTGGTGTAGATATAGGTGTCGGCCTTCTGCCGCACGGCTTCGACGAGCTCGACGCTACCCGCAACGAAGCCGCCATTCACGCCGAACGCCTTGCCGAACGTTCCGACGAAGATGTCGACGCGCGCACCACAATGCTCTTCGGTGCCCCGCCCGGTCGCTCCATAGGCTGCGACGCCGTGCGAGTCGTCCATGATCGTGATGACGCCATCACGGAAGCGATGCTCGTGCCTGGCGACGAGCGACGCGATCGCATCGACTGGAGCGTTGTCGCCGCGCATGCTGAAGATGCCGTCAAAGATGACGACCACCCGGCCGGTCCCGTCCGGGACGCGTTCGAGGTGGGCCGCGAGATCCGCCAGATCGTTGTGCTTGTAGATCGCGCGTTGTGCCGACGGCACGTTCGCGATCCGCATCGCGCGGATGATGCAATTGTGGTTGAGCGCGTCGCCGATCCAGAACGTCTCGGGCCCGGCAAGAGTGATCGCCAGGCCGAGGACGGTGGTATAGGCCGAGTTGAAAATGCGCGCGGCCGGCCGGCCGACGAAGCGCGCGATCCTGGCTTCGAGCTGAGCGTGCGCCGAGAATGTGCCGTCGATGAACCGCACCGCGCCAGGGCCCGCGCCAAACGCATGCGACGCCGTATCGGCGGCAGACAGGACATCCGGATGATTCGACAGCGACAGGTAACTGTTGCTGTTCATCCGAAGGAAGTCGCGGTCGCTGCCTTGCAGCCGGTAGCGCGGACCTCGAGTCCCTGAGGGCGGAACGTAACCGACGATGACGCGTTCGGGAGCCTTCGCCCGGCCTTCTGCCGTGAGCGCGGCGACGTCAGCGACCAGAGCCGCGTTGAGCTTGTCGAGGGACATTACTCCCGGCGGCTTCCCGTGAATCGCAACAACATCAGGAACAGGTTGATGAAATCCAGATACAGGGTAAGCGCGCCGACGATGGCGTAGGAGCCGATCTGGCCGGTGGGCAGCGCGAGCGCCATCTCCTTCAGGCGCTGCGCGTCGTAGGCGGTGAGCCCCGTGAACACGATGACGCCGATGAATCCGAGCACGAACTGGAAGCCGCTGTTCTGCCAGAAGATCCCGACAAACGACGCCAGCACGACGCCGATGAGGCCCATGAAGAGGAACTGCCCCCATCCAGCCAGGCTCCGGCTCGTCGTCGTCCCGTAGAGGGCCAGCGCGCCGAACATTCCGGCCGAGATCATGAACGTCGTCGCGATCGACGCGCCGGTAAAGGCGAGCAGGATGAACGCGAACGTGACCCCGGTCAGCGCGGAGTAGAGCACGAAGAGCAGCGAGGCGGTGCCGGCGGCGATCTTGTCGACGCGGGCAGACAGGAAAAACACCAGGCCAAGCTGAGCAATCATCAGTCCCCAGTAGAAGACCGGGTTGCCAGCAATGGTCCGGACAAGCGACGGCGATTGGGCGACGTAGAACGCGACGAGCGCGGTGATGCCGAGCCCGGCGCACATCCAGCCGTACACGCTGCGCAGGAACATGGTGACCCGCTCGTCGGCGGCGTACGGAGTGCTGAACGTCGTGTCGGGCGTGATGTTGTATTGCGCCATCTTCATGCTCCTTTGCAGTCGATCCCGGTCGAGCGTGATGCTAGCACGCTTCACCCTTCGTGAAACGGCAACAACATCGCCGCCGGGAGCAAGTGCAGGTTGCCGAGGACGAACCAGGGCCAGAAGCGCCATCCGACCTCCCGCGCAAGGAGGACGTTGAAGCCAAAGGCGAGCGGCAGCGTCACGCGCGTCACCGCGCCCGGGAATCCGTCCCAGACGACTTTGTGCACGGTGAACATCAGCAGCGCGTAGGCCAGAGCGACGCGCCACCAGGCGGATGTGTACTCCCGGCGGTAAAGGAGGTAGGCCGTCTGCACGGTCAGGCAGAGGATCACTCCAAGCTTGAGCACCGCGAGAAGCGACGCGTCGGCTCCGAGGGCTCTGTCGAGGGTCTGCTGGAGCACCTGGAGGTACACCATGACGGGGCGGTCGAGCTGGTCGTGTCCGACCGCGCTCGTCGATCGATAGATCGAGCGCAGGTAATCCTGCCAGAGGAGGAGCGGCAGCGCCGCAAGCGCCACCGCGAATCCAAGCTTCAGCCATCGCCATGGATGGCCGGGCCGCGGGAGGCCGGCCACCGAGAGAAGATTGGTCTCGCGCCCGAGCCCGGCGACGCCGGCAATCGCCGCCGACGTAAAGAGCCGCCCGCGTTCGGACGCGGCGATGGCGAGCGCGACGAGCAGCATGCTCGGACCATCGAGCAGTGCCGAGCGCACCGACGTCAGCAGTCCGTGCGAGAAGAGGCAGGCGATCCACAACGCCAGTCCACGCGGCGTGTCGGGCCGCAGCCATCGCGTCATGACGACCGCCAGCACGAGCCAGAAGAAGACGTTCTGGAGCGCATACGCGTGCAGGATCCACTGCGGACGTCCCAGGCCGATGGCCCACGCGGTCCAGCTGAAGAGGATCCGGCGCGCCCGATACGGCGGCAGATCGAGCGCGCGATCGATCGCCGGATCGCGCAGCAGCGGCTCGAGCGCCAGCTGCGCATAGAACTGCCCGTCGTAGCTGCCCCACGGCGGATGCCGGTAGTGGGGGAGCGCCTGCAGGACTGGAAGCTCGCCCGTGCCGGGGCTGGCGAACCCGATCATCTCCGTGAAGCCGTAGGGCGGATGGTACAATCGCGCGACGGATGCCAGCAGGAGCACGACGGCTGCGAGCGCGACGGCGGTGCAGACTCGCTGGCTGCGAGAACGCGTGGCCGTCATCGGCGCCGGCTCATCTCGGTTCCCATCTCGCTGCTGATTCCACTGGAAGCATCCGTCGATCGCTCGCCGCCGCAGTGGCCGCCCTCGGTTGCGTCGTCGCGGCGTGCGCCCCGGCCGATCCCTCGCCGATTCGCATTGTCAATCTGGTCCGCGATTTCCGCGACGCCGAGGCCCGGCCGTCGCCTGCGGCGTTCGAGGTTGCCGACGTCTCCATCGCTGGACGGTCGGAGCCCGCCATCCGGACGATCGCGCCGAGCCGCCTCGTGTTCGTGCTCCCCGTGCCGCGCCGCAGCACGTTCACCGCTCGCGTCGCGATCGATGGCGGGATGAACGGGATGTCTCCCCAGCCGTTGCGGTTCCGTGTCGGCGTCAGCGACGATCGGATCTACGAGCAGCTCGCCGAAGTCCTGTTGACACCGGGTATGCACACCGGCTGGACGGATGTTCGTGCGAGTCTGTCCGCGTATGCCGGCTGGCAGTGGAGCCTATTCTATCGTCCGGAGCGGCAGGCGTGGCGACTCGTTCTGAGCACGGACGCTCCCGCCGGAGCAGGGCGGGGCGTGTGGGGCGCGCCCGGGATCGACGGCGACCGCGCCGCCGCGCGCGAATACATCGCGCGGGTCAAGGCAAGGTAAGCGCACTCTGGCCCCTTCTTTAGCGAGCTTTTAGCGCCGCCACGATCTTGGCGAGCGTCTCGCGTTCCTCCGACGAGACTTTGCCGATTCCGAGAATGCCGCCCGAGGCGGCGGCGATGCTCTCGCTGTACTTGATGAGATCGTCGGCGCTCATCGTGCCGGCCTCCGCCGATCCGGTGTCGAGCATCGCTCGAATGAGGCGAGTGGCACGAGCGAACACATCGGCCGACGGCTGACGAGCCATCCAGTCGGAGAGTTGCCGATCCGCGGCGCTTCCCTCTGCAATCCCCCGCTCGCGCGCGAGCTTGACGAGGAGCGTGCGCTCGGCCGGCGTGATGCCGCCTTCGGCCCACGCCATCTGGACGATCGGGACGAGCGGGAGGACGCTGATCGTCTCGGGCGTGAAGCCGAGCGCGTCGAGTTCCGCGATCATCGCGGGGTCGTGCAGCCCGGTCTTCGCGCTCAACTCGCCCTGGGCGCGATCCGCGGCTGCCGCCTTTCGCATCTTCTCGACGAGCTCGCGATCCTTCTTGCGGAAGTAGTCTTCTTCCGAAGCGCGCCTGCGGTCGTCCAGGAAATCACCTTCCGCCATCTCACCTCCTGAGTCGCTTCCGCAATCCTAACAGGCGCGCGTCGAGCCACCAAGTCCCCGGCGGTGGTCGTTCTGCGATAGGCTCTGTCATTGTCGGTGGGGATATGAAGGTCTACCTGATAGACGGCACCTACGAACTGTTCCGTTACTACTATGCGCTGCCGTCCGTGCGCGAGGGCGGCGTGGAAGTCGCGGCGCTCCGCGGCGTCGTCGGCTCAGTGCTCGGCCTGATCAACAGCGGCGTGACTCATCTTGCGGTGGCCACCGACCACGTCATCGAATCCTTTCGCAACCGGCTCTGGCGAGGCTACAAGACGAGCGCGGGCATCGAGCCAGAGCTCCTCGCGCAGTTTCATCCCCTCGAGGACGCCCTCCGCTCGCTCGGCGTCGTCGTCTGGCCGATGGTCGAGTTCGAGGCGGATGACGCGCTGGCCTCGGGCGCCGCGCTGGCGGAACGGGACGCTCGCGTCGAGCGCGTGGTCATCTGCACTCCCGACAAGGATCTGGGGCAGTCGGTCAGGGGGACCCGCGTCGTGCAACTCGATCGCCGGCGGAATCTGACGCGCGACGAGGCAGGAGTCGTCAGCAAGTTCGGCGTGGCGCCGGCATCGATCCCAGACTACCTGGCGCTCGTCGGCGACGCGGCCGACGGCTATCCAGGACTGAAGGGCTGGGGGCCGAAGTCGTCGGCCGCCGTCCTCGCCAAGTTCGGTCACCTCGAGGCGATTCCTGAAGATTGGCGGACGTGGAAGGTGAATGCGGCAAACGCGGCCACGCTTGCGGCCACGCTGGTCCGCGATCGCGAGCAGGCGATGCTGTTTCGCGACCTGGCGACGCTTCGGTCCGACATCGCGCTCTTCGAGTCGGTTGACGAGCTCGAGTGGCGAGGGCCGACGCCGGAGTTCGCGCGGCTCGCGGCGCGGCTCGACAAGGCCGCGACCTGACGCTACTGGGTCTTGGTGGCTTTCTGATCCTTGCCACCCTGATGAAGGATCACGTGGGTCACGGTCCCGCCGTCGTCCCTGACGAACGTGATCTGCGCGTCGACGACTTTGAGAAAGAATTTCGTCTCCGACTCGGGAAAGACCTCGACCTTCGGCTGTCCCGTCAATTGCGTCATCAGGCGATCGCCTTCCCGCGTGACGGTCAGGATGAACGTCGGCGTCAGCTGGTATTGGCCAACGTAGCCATCGTAGATCTTCGGATCCACCTTGGCGACCGTGCGCACGACCGCGGCCTGATAGGGCTCGCCGAGGAGGATCGCAAGAAGATCTCGAGCGATGCGCCCCGTTGCCGCCTGCTGGACGTTCGACAGCACGATCGATGTGATGTTGTCGTCGATCAACCGAATGATCATGGTGGAGAAGCCGTTGATGCCGCCGCCGTGGCCGACTTGCCGGCGGCCGAATGTCTGTGGCGAGGGCTCCGGCGCCGCCCAGCCGTAGGCGTAGCCGCCCTTGAACGGCGTGAACATTGCGCTTCGAGCCGCGGCCGGCAGAAGTCGATCGGTATAGAGGGCCTGGTCCCACTTGAGCAAGTCTTCAACAGTGGAGTACAGCGCGCCGGCGGCGAATGGCTGCACCATGTCGAGGTAGGGCGCGTTGGTCATTTCCGAGCCCTGGCGCGAATAACCCGAGGCGCGGCCCGGCAGGATTCGCGCGGGACTGTCGTAGCCTGAGTCCCCCATGCCGAGCGGCGTGAAGATCTGGTCGCTCAGTACCCGTTCGTACGACTGCCCGGTGACTTTCTCGAGCAGCACGCCGAGCAGAAAGTAACCCGAGTTGTTGTACTTGAACTGAGAGCCCGGTTCGAATTCGAGCGGAAGATCGCGGAACCCTGCGACCATTTGATCGACGGTCTTGGGGACCATCATCGTGGTCATGTACGACGGTGAATTTGTATAACTCGGAATCCCCGACGTATGCGTCAGCAGGTGATGGATGGTGACCGGCTTCCACGCGTCGGGACACGGCGTCACGTACTGACAGATCGGATCCTGCACCTTCAGCTTGCCCTGTTCCTGCAGCTGCAGGACCGCCATCGAGGTGAACTGCTTCGTGATCGAGCCGAGACGGAACTTCGTGCGAGGGGTATTGGGGATACTCCATTCGGCGTTCGCCGCGCCGTAGCCCCTGGCAACGATCGGCTTGCCTTTGCGCGACAGCAGGATTGTGCCGCTGAAGCCATTGGCACGCATCTCCGCCCGCATGTACTCGTCCACGCGCTCGACAATGACCGCATCGGACGGAGGTGTGGGTGCGGTCGCCACTTGCGTGCGCGCGCCGGTCGTCATCATCGCCAGGAACGCGACAATCGCCAGAACAAAAACGCGTCGAGTGGAGTGTGTCATCGGAGTAGTCGGCGGAAATTGGCGCTGGTTGATGGTCGCATGAGGCCATTCTACTCAACCTGCCGAGCACTCGGCCGAGGCAATCGACGGCGAGGCCTGCCGGCGCTGAGAGTGCTAGACTGCCGTTATGCCGTTCGTGATTACCGACCCGTGTATCGGTACCAAGGACACTGCCTGCGTTGATGTCTGCCCGGTCGACTGCATTCATCCGCGCAAGGACGAGCCCGAGTTTGCGGCGGCGCCGATGCTCTTCATTCACCCCGACGAGTGCATCGACTGCGGCGCGTGCGTGCCAGCGTGTCCGGTGGTGGCGATTTATGACAGCATCGACTCGACGCCGTCGAGTCAAACGCAGCTCGTCACCGCCAACGACGTCTATCGGGGCGGCGATCCCGACGCCGTGGCCAAAGCCGTCGCGCTCGTCCAGACCCACGTCGAGGCGCACCCCGAGTTGATGGCCATCGATCCGAAGGAGCGCCAGGCCGCGCACTGAAGCTGTCTCCATGAATTCGTAGTGTCCGCCTTTGCGAGGCGGACGATCGGGTCCGGCTAAAGCCGGACACTACGACTCGATCACATCGACGGCTCAACGCCTCGAAGCGTTGACGCCAGCGGCGGAGCGCCAGAAAACACCACCACGCGAGAAGAGCCGTGAGCACGGCGGCGACGAGCGCACCTGGCAGCGCTCCGGGAAACGGCCGCTGCATCCCTCGGCCGAGTGCGCCAATCGCCATCATCACGCCGAGCGCCATCGGGACCATCGTGAGATCGGTGCGAAGGACCGTCGCATAGGCGACGAGCAGGCCGATGCCGAGCACGGCTCCGGCCTGCTGCCCAGCCGGCGAGCTGCGATCCGGCGGGCGCGCCAGCGCCGAGAAACCCCACCAAGACGACGACTGCCCCGGAGAGCGCGCGTCGCCGCGTCCAGCCGAGCGTCGCGTGGTGAATGCCCGTGAGGAGGCTGAGCATCACAGCGACACGCGTCAGGAAGCCGGCGAGCGGTTCGAAGGCCACCGCCATCGCGGGCACGAATGTCCCGAGGGGCGCGATGCTGGCGGCAACAGCCCACGCCGGCGTCCGGAGCGATCCGGCCAGCGCCAGGAGCGCCGCGGCGAATGCGCCGACCGCGCACCCCAGCAGCAACGCGTCTCGCGGCGGAAGCGTCCCGCTCCCTTCCAGTCGGGCCGGTTGAGCGCCGAGCGCCAATCCCGCCAGCGCCGAGTTGATGATGAGTGCGACGAGCCCGATGCCGATTGCGCCGAGGAGCTGAATCGGCAGCGGAATCTCGGTGACGAAAAGCGCCTGGGACGATGGCCAGCTATTGGCCGCCGCGGCGAGCGTCACGGCAAACATGATTCCGGTCGCTGCCAGGAACAGCCTTGGCGTGTAGCGCCGGCGGCTCCAGGCCACCACTCCTGCGACGGCCGCCGAGACGAGTAACCCGCCAAAGACAACGCCGACGATGATCCGAACGATCAGGTTGCGGGTACTTGTCGCGCGCTGCTGACGTTCCCATTGCTCGGGAACGAAGACGAACCGGCGCACGGCGGTCACCTCGTCGCCGGCAATCTCCACCGCGATTCTGGGCTCGCCTTGCGGCAACGGTGGCAGAGAGGCATCGACGAAGGTGAACGTCCAGTCGGTTCGCGCCTTGCGTTTGGCTGGACGCGCTGACACCTCTCGCAACGTCCCGCCCGCGATGTCGAGGCCGAAGTCCCGCGCCACGATCGCGACGGCGCGCTCGCGAGCGGCGTTCTCGTCGAGCGTTGCGCCAGGCCGCGCTTCCGGGAGCGTGTGCTCGGTGCGAAGGATCTGGCCGGCCTTCGTTACGAAGACCCGCCACTCTTCGGCGCGTTCTGCCACGTCGCCCTCGAATGTCGCGATGCGGACGTTCCATCTCGGTTCCGGCAAGTACCTGCCGAGCAGCTGACGCCGTCTCTCTTCGCCGGCCGTCTCGGAGACGAACTCGTGTGGGCCGCCGCTTCCGTCGTCGGGCACCGGCAGCACGCGCCACTGCGGCCCGAGCGTCACGCCGCGAGCGGCGAGCGCGGAGCGCGCGATGTCTGCCGCGGCGGTTCGACTGAGCACGAACATGTCGATCCGTTCTCGCCCAAGCGCGCCCCAGATGCACGCCACGATGCTGAGCGCGCCGATCGCCAGCCACGCGCTCCGCATCCGGGGACTCAGACCGGACTGAACGATCGCCGGCGCGGCAGGTTCTGGTTCCGGTGCCGCAGGTGGCGTCCAGGCTTGGTTGCGGTCGCCCGGCGACAGCGCGGTCCACGCGCCGGATTGCAGTCGCCGCCACAGGACGATCCCCAGCGGGACGAACGTCATCACGACGACCATCAGTTTCTGGACCCAGATGCCCGGCGCCTCGGACAGGAAAATCGGCAGCGCGAACCAGACGACGTCGAATGCGAAGTGGAGCACGATCCCGGGCAAGAGGCCGAAATAGACGTAGAGCAAGCCGAACCCGATCGATGGAAGGATGAGCTCGACGGGCCGCGCGTATGACGGTTGCGTGGGATACGGCGCGTGTCCCGCACCGAAGATTGCGGCTTGGACGACGAATGCGATGGCGAGAAACAACCCGCGCTTTCCAAATCGGTCGCCGATGAGCGCTGCGCCGGCGAGCGGCACGGCGCGAAACAGGCATTCTTCCCAGAACCCGGCCTGGAGCGAATTGGCGATGGCCGAGAGCCAGGGCACGTAGGTGGCCAGCACGTCGGGGTGGAGGAGCGCTTCGGACGGCGTCCACCATCCGAAGAGGCGCGTGGCGACCAGATACAGTCCGACGTCGTAGGCGAAGAACACTGACACGAGGAGGTAACCGGCGACTGTTCGTCCCAGGATTTCGATTGAGCTCCCAGGGCCCTTCGACCAGACACGCCAGAATTGCGGATGGTGGCCGAACGCCTTCCGGCCAAGCGTTTCGGCCGCGATGAACGACAGCGCCATGAACGCCGAGAAACCGACGAGCGTCGCGGCGAGCGTCGCCACCTGTCCGGCGACAAACGTCGAGCGAGGCACCGCGGTGTCGTAGGTCATCCACATCAGCGGCCATTCGTTGAGCGTCGCCAGTGCCTGCATGGCGCCGACGATGAGGCCCCAGACGGCGGCTTGCCGCCACAGGACGTAGCGGGCGCGCAGCATGAAGAAGAGACCGACGCCGATGCCGCCAACCACGTAGAGGAGGACCATCCCGACGACCGAGCCAATCCCGATCGCGCCGTTGGCCGAGCGCATGCTCTCGTAGCGGCGGGTGAACGCCTCGGGGATCTGCACGAAGCGCGTGACTTCCGTCAGCCGGTCGCCGGACAGCACCAGCCGGAGGCGATACCGGCCCTCGCCGAGGACCGGCGACGATCGCTCGTAGGTCAGCGTGTGATCGACGCGTCCGCCGGGCCGTCGCTCCTGTCCCTGCTCCGCGAGACTGAACGGCGCGAGGTCCACGTTCCAGCGCGCTTGCGCGTCGGATTCGGCACGTCGGCGCGCGTCGGCAGCCTCGATCGCGGCGCCGGGCGCGTTCTCGTCGAGCTTTTCGACGAATCCGTCGGGCCGGCCGTCGGGCGTGAAACGAATGAGCGTTTCGTTGGTTTCTCCCTCTCTGAAGTGCCGTACTCGCCAGGTGTAGGCGCTGTACAACCGCTCGCGCAGCATGTTGGTGAACGCCGTCTTGCCTCCGCCCTCGAGCTCGACGAAGGTTTGCGCCTCGCTGTCGAGCGCGAACGAGGCCGCCTGCCGATAGTCCGACGGGCCCAAACGGTCGCGCGCCGCAATCGCAGCCGCATCGGTGAGCGCGCGCTCGCGCGTCATCGTGATGTCGAGGGCCACGATCGAGAACGCCTGCGGGAAGTAGTGATACGCCGCCGCGGTGGCGGCGAGAGAGGTCAGGGCAAGCAAAATCCAGAACGCGGCGCGCTTCACAGGCGGGAATCCTTATCAGTCTATGTCCAGCCGTCAGCTGATCCGAGCTTCTCATGGGATTGCTCAAGAGCCTTGCACCGCGGAGAACGCCGAGCGCGCGAGGTATCCTAGGTTGTCTCTGCGTGCTCTGCGCACTCAGCGGTGAGAGGCTTTGGAAGCTGAGAGCGAGCTAACGAATCACCCTCAAATCCGTCGGCGTGGGAGGTCCGAGGCCGGCGACGCTCAGCACGGCCCCGCGCGAGAGGCTGACGATATACAGCTCGCCGTCGGCGTCCACACCGAACGAGCTGACAGTCCCGATCTGACTCTGGCCGCCGAGTTCCGCCGTATGCTCCATCACGCCCGACACGCGCGCTTCTCCCTGGCCGTCGATCGCCAGCGCCAGCGACCAGACGCGGCCCTGCACGTAGTCGGCAAAAAAGTAACGCCCGGAGTAGGCCGAACCGAGCGCCCGGCCGCGGTAGACGTACCCGCCGGTCACGGATTGCCCCAGGGCGCGGCCGTACTCGTGGATTGGATCGACGAGCGGGAGAAAGGCCGGCGGGCGCGACGTGACGTTGTCGTGGGCGCCCTCGCGATTCCGCCAGCCGTAGTTACGGCCGCCACGATTGGCCGGCTCGTAGTCGATCTCTTCGAACGCGTTCTGGCCGACGTCGCCGATGACGAGCGCGCCAGTGCCGCCGCGCGCGGGATCATCGAAGCTGTAGCGCCATGGATTACGCAGGCCAAACGCCCAGATTTCCGGCCGCGCCGCAATCGGCCGGCCACCGACAAACGGATTGGTGGGCGGCACCTGATAGCCGGTCGCGTGCGTGTCGGGCACGTTGACGTCGATGCGAAGCATCTTGCCGAGCAGTTCCTGCGGATTCTGCGCGCGATGTTCCGGATCATCCCCGGAACCACCGTCGCCGAGCCCGATGTACAGGTAGCCGTCCGGTCCGAACGCCAGGTGCCCGCCGTTGTGATTCGCAAACGGCTGCGCGATCGCCGCAGCGCCGCCCGGGCCACCAAACCGCAGATCGAATCGCGATGCTGGGTTAGCGACGAGTGGATCTGACGATCGTTCGAATCGGGCGACGACCGTATCGCCGGATCGGTCGGTGAAGTTGACGAAGAACCGTCCGCTCGCCGCGTTGGGAGCGAACGCCAGTCCGAGCAGACCGCGTTCGCCACCGGCGAGAACGGCCGCGCGGAGATCCAGGAAGTCAGTGCCCAGCACGGTGCCACCGCGCACCACGCGAATCCGTCCTGCTTGTTCGACGACGAACTGCACATCGCGCGCGAGCGGATCCTGGACGAACGCGACCGGCGACGACAATCCTGAGGCGTAGACGCGCACGCGCAGCCGGCTCTGCGCCCAGATCGTCATGATCGCAAGCGCGCACACGCCGAGCGCACACGCGCCGAAGACGGCGTTGCGATAGGTCATCCGGTGGCATTGTAGGCGACGCCGCGCAAGTGGCTTATCATGTGGATCCCCGTATGAGGACTGCATGAAGCGGCCTAGCTGGACTGCGGCGGCCGTCGTGACGGCTCTGGCGGCGATTCCTGCGTGTGGCAGCAGCACGCCGCCGCCCTCGACCTCCGGCCCCGCGGGCGGCGGCGAACGCATCACCGGACGGGAACGGCTCGGCTGGACTCAGTCCGCTGCCGACGCCACGGAGCTGGCGAGCTTTCGCTACGCGGCGTACGTTGACAACAATCGAGTCGAGCTCGCCGCAACGTGTGGCGCATCGGGCGGCGCGTTTTCCTGCAGCAGCCCGATGCCGCCGATGAATGCCGGGGCCCACTCGATTGAGCTCGTGTCATTTGTGGTCGACAAGCGGCGTGGTGATTGAAAGCGACCGGTCGGCTGCGCTCCACGTGACGGTGACCGGGGCAACCGCCGATGCGCCGCCGCCAATGGCCAACGCCACCTCGACCAGGCTGCTGACCACGACCGACGGTGCCGAGCTCCGCCTGAGCGTGCTGCCGGAGCAACCGGACGCGCCGACCGCGTTCGCGAGCGCGCCAGATGGGCGCGTCTTCGTTTCCGAACGCGGAGGCCGCATCCGCATCCTGCGCGGTGAGGCACTCGATCCGGAGCCCGCCATCGTTATCGAGGAAGTGCTCGTTACCGACACGTCCGAAGGCGGGCTGCTGGCGCTCGCGCTCGACGCGCAATTCGAGCGCACGCATCTGCTCTATGCCGTCTACACCGTCCTTGCGCGCGAGGGATCACGACAGTTTCGCCTGGTCCGCTTCCGTGAGGTCGGCGATCGGCTCGGCGAGCGCGTAGTTCTTCTCGACGGAATCCCCGCCGGGCCGCGCCCGTCGGCCGCGCTCGGTACAGGTCCTGATGGTCGCCTGTATGTCGCGTTCGACGCTTCGACCCGCACCGGCCGCACGGCGGCGCTGGCGTCGTACAGCGGTAAAGTGCTGCGTCTCAACACCGACGGCACGACACCTGAGGATCAGCGCACGGGCCCCGTGTTCGCGACAGACTTTCAATCGCCGCGTGGATTGGACTGGCATCCGTCGACCGGCGCGCTGTGGGTCGCAGACGTCAAGCGGCGTGACCTCGAGGAGCTGCGCGTCGTGGATGCCGCCTCGAGCGCTTCGTCGCGACGGATACCGCTGCCCGGTGGGACCGGCGCGGCCGCGCTCGCCTTCTATCGCGGCACGCTCCTGCCGGCATTCGAGGGGGACCTCTTCGTCGCTGCCGAAGAAGGCCGCCACCTGCTCCGCCTCCGGCTCGATCCGAGCGATCCCGCGAGGATCGTGTCGAGCGAGCGGCTGTTGCAGGATCTGGACAGTCCCATCCGTGCGGTGTCGGTCACCAGCGATGGCACCCTCTACGTAGCGACCGACCAGGCGGTGCTGCGGCTGGGGCCACGATAGCAGCTGCCAGCTTTCAGCTCTCAGCTGCTCAGCTAAGACCATTCAGATCTATCGAGCCGCTCGATTCTGAATGCTCGAGGTTTAGCTGATAGCTGATAGCTGGCAGCTGATAGCTACTTCAGGTGCTTGATCAGCAACACCTCGTTGCCCCGCTCGTTGTAGACCAGCTCGTCGACGATTTGCCGCACGATCAGCATCCCGAAGCCGCCGGGGCGGAGGCCGTCCTCAGCCCGTTCGACAGCGGTCTTCATGACGTCGTCAGGGTGCGGCGTTGCGGCGGCGTGCTTGAGGTCGTCGCGGTCGAAGCCGTTGCCGGGATCGCGGAAATGAAAGACGATGGCGCGCGCGGTCTGGGCTGCGGTGACTTCGATCACTTTTTCAGGGTCGAAGCCGGCGCCATGCTCCATCGCGTTGAGGAGCATCTCTCGGAACGCGGTCATTAGCAGATCGCGGTCGACTGGAACGCCGGCGCTGTATTCGGTCATGAAGCGCGTCAGCCGGTCGGCGGTCATGAGCCGGCACGACACCTTCAGCGTGATCCAGTAGGGGAGGCCGGACGTGACCTCGATGCCGTCGCGCCAGTTCACGTCCTCGATCGCGGCGCGCGCCATGTCCGCCACTTCCTCGTAGTCAATCGGTCGGGTGAAGCACGCGTAGACGTGCTGTCGAAGCGCCTTGATGACGTCGGCGCTCGAGAGCGCCGGCGCGAGCACGATCGTCCTGATTCCCGGCCTCAGCTCACGGAGCTCGTTGAGGAGCGCCAGGTCTTCGGAGGCGTCGCTTGCGGGATCGGTCATGACGACGTCGAACGCGCGCCGGCGGAGGAGACGGGTCGCCTCGAACGGTCCTGCGCACGTCTCGACGTCGTGGCCCTTGAGGTGATGACTGGCGCCGAGCGCCCCGGCGAGTGCCGGCTCCCGGCCGATGAGCAGCAACCTTCCCATAGGTTCAAGTATTCTTTCGAACGGGCCTCCGGGGAAAGAGAGAAGGGACGGAGAAACCATTCACCGCCGCAAACCGTCAAACCAGCCATGCAGGACATCCGCTACGCTCTGCGATCGCTCCGGAAGCAGCCGATCTTCGCGCTCGTTGCCGTGGCCACGCTGACGCTCGGCATCGGGGCCAACACCGCGATTTTCAGCCTGCTCTATCAGTATCTATTGAGGCCGTTGCCGTACCCCGAGGCCGAGCGGCTCGTGTTCATCTGGAACACCTACCCGCTGATGGGCCTGCCCCAGGCGAGCGTCTCGATTCCCGACTACATCGATCGCAAAACCCAGGCGTCTGCCATCGAGGACGCCACCTTGTTCACGATGCGCGGCCTGAGCCTGGCAGCCGAGGGCGAGCCCGTTCAGGTGCGCGGCCTGGCGGTAACGCCCTCGTTTTTCAGCACGCTGCGGCGCCAGCCGTTCCTCGGTCGAGGGTTCGCGGAAGGAGAAGCGCAACCCGGCGCCGACAAGTTCGCCATCCTGACCTACAACATCTGGAACTCGCGGTTTGCCGCCGACCGCGCGATCGTCGGGCGTTCAATCCGGTTGGGCGGCGAAGCCTACCAGGTCGTCGGCGTGCTGCCGTCGGACTTCGAGCTGCCGTCGCGTGACATTTCGGTGCTCGTCCCGTTCTCGTTCACGCCGCAGCAGATGTCCGATCAGGGCCGCGGCAACGAGTTCAGCCAGATGATCGCGCGGCTTGCGCCGGGCGCAACGATCGAGCAAGCCAACGCGCAGATGAAGACGATCGTCGATCGAGTGCTCGATCGCCTGCCGCAGCGACAGGCGTTTTCGCGGACGAGCGGGTTCGGCGGCTACGCCGTGCCGATCCGCGATCAGCTTGTCGGCGACCTCCGCACACCCCTGTACTTTCTACAGATTTTCGTTCTGCTGGTGCTGCTCATCGCCTGCGCGAATGTGGCGAACCTCCTCTTGATGCGGGCGACTGGCCGCTACCGGGAGCTCGCCATCCGGACGACGCTCGGGGCGGGGCAGCGGCAGGTTGATCCGGCAGATGCTGACTGAAGGTCTCGTGCTCGCGATCTTCGGCGGGCTCGGCGGCCTGTTGCTTGGCCTTGCCGGTGTCCGCGCGCTCGTCGCGCTCGGGTCACAGCAGGTGCCAGGAATGACGACGGTCTCGCTTCAGCCGGCGGTGCTGGCCTTCACGATGGCGCTGGCGATCGTCACCGGCCTGGTATTCGGACTCGTGCCCGCGCTCGTCGTGTTTCGCGGCAACACGTGGTCGCTCCTCAAGGACGACAGCACTCGCGGCTCGGCCGGACGGAGCACGGGCCTCACGCGTTCTCTGCTGGTCGTCGCTGAAACGGCGTTCGCGCTCGTGCTGCTCGTCGCCGCTGGACTGCTCCTCAAGAGTTTCCTGCGGTTGCAGAACGTCGACCCGGGTTTCGGCACCGACAACGTCCTGACCGCGCAGATCTCGCTGCCCATGGCGCGCTATCCCGATGCGGCTGCGCGCCGTGCCTTCTGGATCCGGTTGACCGAGGCGGCGCGCGGATTGCCGGGGGTCACGTCCGCTGGGTTGACCACCAACGTTCCGTTCAACGGCAACGTGTCGTCGGGGTCCTATTCGATCGTCGGCTACACGCCCGGACCGTCGGAGGCCGCGCCGCACGGCCGCCAGGAAGTGGTCGGCGCCGACTATTTCGCGGCGATGCGGATTCCCTTGATCGAGGGTCGATTCTTCAACGATGGCGACACGGCCGACAGCCCGCCGGTCGTCGTCGTCGATCAGTTCCTCGCCAACAAGTACTTTGCGAAGCGCAGCGCGCTCGGCCAGCAGATCAGGCGCGGCGGCCCCGACAGCCCGCCGATGACGATTGTTGGCGTCGCCGGCACCATCAACAGCATCGACCTCGGGCAGCCAGTCACCAAGGAGCGCGTGTATCGCCCGGCCACGCAGCAGCCTCCGGGAGCGATGGCGCTGGTCCTCAAGACCGGTCTCGATCCGCAGACGCTCGTCAGCCAGGTGAGGGCGGCGGTCAGAGCGATCGATCCCGAACAACCGCTGGCTGACGTCCGCACCATGGATCAATGGGTGTCACGATCGCTCGAACTGCGGCGTGCCCCGGCCGTGCTGCTCGCACTATTTGGATCGGTCGCGCTCGTCCTGTCGGCGATCGGGATCTACGGCGTGCTCGCGTTCAGCGTGGCGCAGCGCGGCCGTGAGTTCGGGATTCGTCAGGCGCTCGGCGCGGACCGGAAGTCAATCCTGACGCTCGTGCTGAAGCAAGGCCTGCTGACCGCCGGCGTCGGAATCGTCATCGGCCTCGTCGGTTCGGCGATCGCAGTCGCGATTCATGCAGACGATGCTGTTTGGCGTGGGGAGGCACGATCCCGCCATTTTTGCCGGCGTCACGCTCGCGCTGTTCGCCGTGGCCGCGGCGGCGTGCTACATCCCCGCCCGCCGCGCGACGCGCGTCGATCCGATGGTCGCGCTGCGAGACGCCTGAGACGCTGGCTCGTGCTGGTCGCCTCGGAATCGCTGTCAGAACAAACAGGAGATCAGGAGATCAGGAGATTTGTTGTCTTGCAAAACCTCCTGATCCTCTGATCTCCTGTTGAACCTACGGCTCTGTACTGTTACTGGATCTTGATGAGCTCGACGTCGAAGACCAGCATCCCCTGCGGCGACCCGGACTGTCCCTTGTAAGCGAGCGACTCCGGGATCCAGAACCGGCGCTTCTCGCCCTCGACCATCATCTGCAACCCTTCGGTCCAGCCGGCGATCACCTCGTTGACGGCGAACGATGCGGGCTCGCCGCTCGCGACTGAGCTGTCGAACATCTTTCCGTCCGTCGTCCAGCCGGAATAGTGGACGGTGACGCGATCCGTGGATCGCGGGTGACGGGTACCAGTGCCAGGCTGCAGCACCAGCGTCGACAGCCCAGAGGTCGTTTTGAGCGACCCCGCGGGAGGCGCCGCGACATCGGGCGGAGCGGGGAGTGATCTAGCCGACCGACTCAGCGTCCAAAACTCCAGCGACAGGAGGACGGGTAAAGCCCGCAGGCGGCGGTGGCGGCCACAATCAGCGACGAGCGCAAAAGCGCGAGCTCTGAGGCATCGGGGTCGGCGTCAGAGTGGAAGATGCAGCCATCATAGCAAGTCGCCGTCGATGCGGAGCCGTGGCCGTTATAGAATCGCTGCAGAATCATCCACGATGAATTGCAATAACTGCGGCGGCGCGATGGAGCTCTTTGCCTCCCGCGGCTATTTCTTCTGCCGCTACTGCGGCTCGTTTCATTTTCCCGAGACGAAGGCGGACGAAGGCATTCGTATTGTCGGAGAGACTCCCGAGGCGCTCGAGTGCGCCGTCTGCCAAAAGGTCCTGGCGTCGGCAGTGGTCGACGAGGCACATCCGATTCGGTACTGCCGGAATTGTCGAGGTGTGCTGATCGCGCGGACCGGCTTTGCGGCCGTCGTCGAAAAGCGCCGCGCCTGGGCCACCGGCACCCCGGCTCCGCCCGTTCCCCTCAATCGTCAGGAGCTCGAGCGCAAGCTCCGCTGCCCGGTGTGTAAGGGCGCGATGGTCACTCACCCCTACTTCGGCCCGGGCAACGTCGTGATCGACAGTTGTGAAGCCTGCGCGCACGTGTGGCTCGACTTCGGCGAGCTCAGGCAGATCGTCGATGCACCTGGAAAAGACCGTGGTACCCGTGAAATGCCACGACCCATTGCCGGCGAGGCACTCGGCAACAGCCTGACGGGTGGTCGCGTCGTCGGTGACGGAATTGGCGGGTCGAGTGTCGATGCGGTCGACCTGCTGACCATTATCGGGAGGCTCTTCTAGAGCCACGGATCCGGACCACGGACTTCCAGACCGCGGATCACGGACACACGGCACTTCCAGACCGCGATCACGGCCACGGTCTTCGAGCCACGGATGCACGGACAACACGGATCTTCTAGAGCCACGGATACACGGACGCACGGCACTTCTAGAGCCACGGAGCCAGACACTGAAGCGCCACGGATTCCACGGACAACACGGGCCGTTTGTGAGATACGCTTCTCATGAACCCGATCCGTGTTTTTCCGTGTGATCCGTGGCGCTAGTCCGGCGACGCGGACCATCCGATAGCTCTATCAGAATGGCCATCCGCGGCCATCGAGCAAATCCCCTGATGATGACCTTCTTTTCTCTGCTGGTTCTCGCCGTGTCGACTATCGCGTGGACGGAGGTGCCGCCGCTCGCGCAGGACTGTCGCGATTGGCAGGAATGCCGGCAGCTGGCCCTCGACGCCGCGAAGCGAGAGGACTACAACGCCTTCCACGACTTGGCCTGGCGCACGATGTCGCTCGGCCCCAAGAACGATCCGTCCCTGATGATTCTGCTGGCGCGCGCCCAGAGCCTCAGCGGGAGGCCACACGATGCGCTCGTCATGCTGCAACGGCTGGCGTCCATGGGTGTCGCCACAGATGCGGCTACCAGCAACGACTTCGAACGCGTGCGCGCGCTGCCAGCCTGGGCCGAGTTCGAGGCCAAAGTCAGCGGAACGCCCGCGCCGACTCGAATTGCCGAGACGAAACCTCCGAGCGTTACCTCCGACCCGGCGCCGACCGTGAAACCTGAGTCGACCGCAAGTGACGTTCGCAAGCCCGAGGCCCGAAAGAACGAAACGGCTGCGGCTGCTGAACCAGCCAGGGTCGACTCCCGGGCGGCACGCACTCCAGGGCGCTTGATTTTTGCTGCTTCAGGTCTCACCGCAGTTGGGCTCGCTTACGACGCCGTCTCCGGACGATTCATCGTCGCGGACAAAAATGACCGGCGGCTGCTGGTGGTCGGGGAGCGGTCCGGTCACATGGCGAGCCTCGCCGGCGTCGACGCGGGCTTTGACGATGTTTCGGCGTTCGAAATTGACGCGACCGAGGGCGACCTGTGGGTCGTCAGCGCGTCCAGCCGGTCGCGATCGTCGACGGTGCACAAGCTTCAACTGATCTCGGGCCGCGTCCTGGCGTCGATTCCGCTTTCACCCGATGAAGGCCCGGCGCGCTTCACCGACGTTGCCGTAACACCTCAAAGTATCCTCGCCCTCGATGGGGAAGGACGGCGTGTCTACCGCGTCGCCAAGAAGGGCCGGACGCTCGAACTGGCTGCGCGACTGGCTGCGCCCGACTGCACGAGCCTTGCGCCCGCGGCCGACGGGGTTGCATACGCCGCCTACGACCGCGGCATTCTTCGACTCGACCTGACCACTCGGGCCACGACGGTCGTCGAACTGGCGTCGAACATGACCGACATGGCCCTCGGAGGCCTCAGATGGATTCGCTGGTACAGGGGATCGCTCGTTGCGATTCAGGGCGCCCCGGAGGGGCCGTTTCGCTTGGTCCGCCTGAGACTGGACGACCTTGGGCGGCGGGTGAGGAGCGTCGACGTCCTCGATGCCAACGTCGCGGTGGCTGGACCTACCTCAGCCACGCTCTCGGGCGGTTCCGTGTACTACCTCAGCCCGGCTGGCGCCCAGGTTGACGGGCAGCTCGAGGTCAAAAAGCTCGCGCTAAAGTAGCTCAACTGCCACAACCGTAATTTCCTTTCATCTTTGTAAGCCTGCTTCCGGCGCTTCGCCACCATCCTCGCGCCGATTTCGCAATTCTTCACGCCAATGCGCGGTCCTGGCGTCGCGCGTGTGCGGAACGAGATATGCGTGGGGAGGATGCAGCAACGGCACCTCTCCTCCAGACGAGGGCAGGGCGGCTGCGAAAGCACCGCCCTGCCGTCTCGTTCGACCCCGGAGCCTTCGGACATGAGCCTGTTCTCGGCCTTCGCGACCGACGTCGCCATCGACCTCGGTACCGCAAATACTTGTATCTTCGCGCGCGGGCGCGGCATCGTCCTCAACGAACCGTCCATCGTCGCGTTCAACGTCGCCAAGGGGTCAATCGAGGCGGTCGGGACCGAGGCGCACGAGATGCTGGGCCGGACGCCAACCAACATCAAGCCGGTTCGTCCGATGAAGGACGGCGTCATCGCCGATTTCGATGCCGCGGAGAAGATGCTGATGTACTTCGTGCGGAAGGTGCAGGGCAAGAGCCCGATGCGCCGCCCGCGACTCGTGATTGGCGTGCCGCCGGAAATCACGCAGGTCGAGCGCCGGGCCGTGAAGGACAGCGGGTATCGCGTCAAGGCCAGCGAGGTCCACCTGGTGGACGAGCCGATGGCCGCAGCCATTGGATCGGGCCTGCCAGTCACCGAAGCGGCCGGCAACATGATTATCGACATTGGCGGCGGCACGACCGACATCGCGGTCATCTCGCTCGCCGGGACCGTCTACGGCCGATCGCTCCGCGTGGCCGGCAATGCGCTCGACGAGGCGATCATTTCCTACATGCGGAAGGCGCACAACCTGCTCATCGGCGAGCGCACGGCCGAGCAGATCAAGTTCGAGTTGGGATCCGCTGCCGCCCTGGATAGCCCGCTGTCGATGGAGGTAAAGGGCCGGCACCTGGTGGAAGGCGTTCCGCGGACGCTCAAGATTTCTGACGGCGATATCCGTGAAGCGTTGTCCGAGCCGATCCGGCTGATTGTGCAGGCCGTGCGCGACGCGCTCGAGCGGGTGCCACCGGAACTCTCGGCTGACATCTTCGACCGCGGCGTGGTGCTGACCGGTGGCGGCGCGCTGCTCCGTAACCTCGACAAGCGGCTTCGCGACGAGACCGGGCTCCCGGTCCTCGTGGCCGAGAACCCGCTCACCTCGGTTGTCCTTGGCGCCGGCCGAATGCTGACGGATTTGGCGCTGCTGAGGAAAGTCGCGCTCGACTAGAGCCGCGGATTACACGGAGAACCTCGACTAGAGCCACGGATTACACGGACAACACGGATAGGTTCGTGGCATATCCACCAGTCTGAGCCACGCCAGCAGCCGCCGCGAGCCCAGCCGCCATTCCCTACCCCAGAGAGTCTAGAAGCTATCTCAAGAACAATGCGAGCGAGCGGCAGCGAGTGAGCCTGGCGAGCGGAGCGGGGCGTCGGGGCCCCCGCGAGCGAGCCAGTAGGGGAGTCCGAGGGGCGAAGCCCCTCGGTTAAGACCAGAGCTGAGCAGTAATTGTTCGGTTCCCGATCTGGCGTCGTTGTGTCTATCTGAAGGCCAATTCGGCACGACCGTTCGGATTATCATCTGGGCCATGACGGCAGCTGTTTTCATGCCGCATGGCGCCGGCTCGCATGAATGAGCCGAGGCAGAAGTCTGCCGATCTGGCATCGACAGCGGACCTGTTGCGTCTGGCGCGTGGGGGCGACGCCCAGGCGCTCGACGACTTGATTCGGCGGCATCAGGGCCCGTTGCGGCGCTGGGCGCGCGGGCGTTTGCCGCGATGGACCCGTGATCTCCGGGACACTGAAGATCTGGTCCAGGAGACGCTGACTCAAACGCTGCGGCACATCAAGGACTTCGAGCCGCGGCACGATGGCGCGCTTCAGGCCTACTTACGCCAGGCGCTTATCAACCGGGTCCGTGACGAGGTCCGGAGGGTGACGCGGTATCCAACTCCGGCAGGAATAGAGGACGACGCGGAGCATGCGGACGCGTCGGCGTCCCCGCTCGATGAAGCGATCGGCCGCGAGGCCGTGGAGCGATATGAGGCGGCGCTTCAACGGCTGCGGCCCGAAGAGCGCGAAGTGATCATCGCGCGGGTGGAGCTGCAGCAAAGCTACGCGCAGATTGCCGCGGCGCATGGGAAAGCGAGTGCCGACGCGGCCCGGATGGCCGTGACGCGCGCGCTGGTCCGGCTGGCTGAGGAGATGGACGTTGAGAGCTGACGATCGCGCACTCGTGGACGCCGCCGCGTCGGTGGCCGATGGCGCGCCGGTCGACTGGGTCAGCGCCGAATCGCGTGCCGACGCGGACAGTCGCCGTCTCGTCCGCCACCTCCGCCTCGTCGAGAGCATCGCCAGCCTCCACCGCAGCATTCCCCCGATAGAAGCCGACGACAGCCAGATCCGATCGGCGACGGTCGCCGACCGATCGCGCGCCCCCGGCCCGGCCGTCGGAGAATGGGGCCGGCTGTCGTTGCTCGACCGCATCGGTCATGGCACCTCATGCGAGGTCTACCGCGCGTGGGACACAGCGCTCCAGCGTGAAGTGGCGCTGAAGCTGCTCCACGACGAAGGGGATCATGCCGAGGCGCACGGACGGATCCTCGAGGAGGCGCGGCGCCTCGCGCGGATCCGGCACGCGCACGTCGTGCAGGTGTACGGCGCCGAGCATCACGACAACCGCGTCGGCCTCTGGATGGAACTGGTGCGCGGCCAGTCGCTCGAGGAGGTGCTCCAGGCCCGCGGCCCGTTCGGGGCGCGGGAAGCGGCGCTCATCGGCCTGGATCTCTGCGCGGCGCTGGCGGCGGTGCACGGCGCCGGCCTCCTGCACCGCGACATCAAGGCCCAGAACGTCATGCGCGAGAGCGGTGGCCGCCTGGTGCTCATGGATTTCGGCACGGGCGAGGAGCTGTCCGGCACCAACCGCCTGGTCGGGACGCCGCTGTACCTGGCGCCGGAGATCTTCCGCGGTCAGCGCGCCTCGGTCCAGAGCGACCTCTACAGCCTCGGCGTTCTGCTCTTCTACCTGGTCACGGGCAAGTTTCCTGTGGTCGCCGCATCGATGGAGGAGCTGGCCCGGGCGCACGCGCAGCGCCAGCGTCAGTCTTTGCGCGACCTGCGACCGGACTTGCCGGAAGCGTTTGTCGCGACCGTCGAGCGCGCGCTCGACAGCGACCCGACCCGCCGATATCACAGTGTCGGCGACTTCGAGTCCGCGTCTGCGCGACTCGCTCGGGGCGGCGCTATCACCGGCCACCGCGCCCGGGCCCGTTCGGACGACGCGGCGGCGTTTCGGGGTTGCGTTTGCCTCCGTTGTGGCAGCGTTGCTGCTGGCGATCGTCGCCTTGATCGTCTGGACGCGCACGACCGGGTCGAATCGCGGCACGGCGCTGGCGTCCATACGAACGATAGCCGTGTTACCCATGTCGGACGCCAGTGCATCGACGCTGCCGCCGTATTTCGCCGCAGGACTCACCGATGAGCTGATCGCGACGCTCGGACAGATTAGCGCGCTCAGCGTCAAGAGTGGACTCTCGGTTAGCACGCTCAAGAACCTCCCGCCGCGAGAGATTGGCAGGACGCTCGGCGTGGACGGCTGGCTCGAGACGACGCTGACGCCTGGGACCGGGGGCACGGGCTCGCCAGACGGTGTTCGGGTTCGCGTGAACCTTATCGAAGCCGGCGCGCAGACCGTCGTCTGGACGCGGGCCTTTGACCGGCCTCGTGGCGAGACGCTGGCACTCCAAACCGAGATCGCACGCTCAATCGCCGAAGCCGTACGAGCGACGTGTGACGCCAACAGAGGCTTCACGCTTGAGTGGCGCGCAACGCCAAACCAACCCCGCTGCCGAGGAAGCCTATCTTCTCGGCCGGTCCCATCTCGACCAATATGGTGCTGGCAGCGCCGATCAGGCGCTCAAGGCCTTCGAACGCGCGCTTCAGCAGGATCCGCAACATGCGGCGGCTCACGCCGCCGCTGCCCGCGCCTACGTCGGTCTCGGTGTGAATGGTGCGATACCTGATAGTCAAGCGCGAGCGCAAGCCCTTGCAGAAGTCCGACGCGCGCTCGAGCTCGATGCGGGCCTTGCCGAGGCGCACGCGACATTGGCGCACATCTACTTCCGCTACGACTGGGACTGGTCAGGGGCGGACCGGGAGTTCCGCCGGAGTCTCGATCTGAATCCGAGCTCGATTTATGCGCGCACGTTCTATGCAGAATTCCTGGCCGCGCTCGGTCGCCTCGATGAGGCGGTCGCCCAATCGGAGATCGCGAAACGACTGGATCCGCAATCGGGTGCCGCGGCGCGCAGATATGCCCTGGTTCTGTATTACAAGCATGATTTCCCGGCCGCTGAGCGTGCCCTTCAGGAGGCAGTCGCAATCGAGCCCAGCAACGCCGGAGGGCCGCTGATCGAAGGACGGATCGCCGAAGCACGCGGCGATTTCACGCAGGCCCTGGAGGCGACCGAGCGCGCGGCGCAGCTCTCCGGAGGAGGGCTGGCGCCGCTCCGGATTGCGATCATCCGGCTCCAGGCGCTTAGTGGGCAGCGGCCCGAAGCGATCGCCAATTTCAGAAAGTTGCAGAATGAAGGGGCGAGTCGTGCGCTCAGGGTCACGGCACGGGACCTGGCGTATGTCCAGCTGGCGTTTGGCAACAATAAGGAAGCGCTCGATTTGTTCGCTCAAGCGCTCGACGAACGCGATCCCTCCCTTGTTTGGCTCGGTGTCGACCCTCGCGTCGATGCGCTCCGGACCGATCCACGCTTCCGCGCGATGCTTCGCAGCATCGGTCTTCCGACGGCTCCTTGACCGTGAGAAGACTGTGACCTAGACTCGCTGAATTCTTTTCAGAAGGAGCGCTGTAGTGGCTAAGAAACGCAAGGCTTCCCGACCGTCGTCGTCGAAAGGTAAGAAAAAGAAGAGTGCTAAAAAGCCTGCTGCCGGGCCGCGGCGACGCAAGCCGCGCACGGGTCTCGAGAGCATCCAAGGAAGTCGACTTCCGTCCGTTGAAGATGCAGATTCGCGCGCACATTGACCGGTTGGGGAAAGCAAAGGATCAATCTCCCGCGGTGGCGAACGCCCTTCGCAGTCTGCAGCAACTATCCGAGACCCTTTCGGTTGAGTGCTCACCGTCGATGATCATCCCCACGTCGTGAGCTCTGGTCGTCGCGTGCGGCGACCCGCGGCCACGTTCCGCCGGTCGCCGCACCTCGTTGCCTACTGGCGCAACGGCTCGCTGCGGATCTGCAACTACGCTACGAACCACACGGTCGCCGCCGGCCACCTCGTTTGCGAACTCCTGGATTTCTGTAACGACTGGCGGAGCATCGACGACATCGCAGGCGGGCTGTCCTCCGGCCCCTCCCCCATATCTCAGCTCTGGTCGAGAAACTCGTGTCGCTCTCTCTTCTCGAGCGGTCGGACATGAGTGCGGATCGACGGGTTCAAGCGATGGACCGCCTGGGTCCATGGAATCCTGAGGCCGGGCTTCTTCCACATGGCCACGCGCGACGTCGTGTTCAGCTCGCCACAAAAGGCTGCGCGCTATCGCCGTCAGGCGCGCATCCGGCAGTCGAGACCAGCAGCGGTCAAGCGCTATGCGGGCGTCGAGCAGATCGACTTGCCACGGCCCGACGCGGTCGGGGAGTTTCCTCGAGTCCTGCTGGCTCGGCGTACCTGGCGACGGTATTCGTCTACCCCGGTTCGACTGGATGAGCTGGCGACGATCCTTGGCCTCACGGCCGGCGTCCAGCACTGGGTGCAGGCCGACGGACATCTCGCCCCACTCAAGACATTCCCGTCAGGCGGGGCCCGGCACGCGATCGAGTGTTACGTCGTCGCGCGGAAGGTCCAGGGGCTGAAGGCCGGCATCTACCACTACGCCAGCGACCGTCATAGCCTCGAACGGCTCCGGGGCCCGGTCCCGATTCAGCGGCTGCGCGCGTACATGCCCACCAGCGGCTATTTCGCCAACGCGTCAGCGATGGTGTTCTTTACAGCCGTTTTCGAGCGGATTCTGTGGCGGTATCCCTACTCGCGGGCTTACCGAGCGGCCCTCGTGGAAGCCGGCCACGCCTGCCAGACCTTCTGCCTGACCGCCACGTGGCGCGGCCTTGCGCCCTACTGCATCATGGGGTTGGCCGACTCGCTCATCGAACAGGACCTCGGTATCGACGGCATCACCGAATCCGTCTTATATGCGGCCGGCGTCGGCCGGCCCCCACGGGGCGCCACCTGGGCAGCCCTCCCCAAGGGGCCGAATCCGAAACGTCCGGAAAAACCACAGACTCTAGCGGGTTCACGGTTCAAGGTTCAGGGTTCAGGTTCAAGTTCAGGTTCAAGGTTCACGGTTCAGCTTTGAACCGGTGGGGAGCCTTGCCGTTAACATATTGATTTTGAATGACTTAAATGTCAGAACGAGCAAACCGGAGTCCTGAACCCTGAACCCTGAACCCTGAACCTTGAACCAGCGAAAGTGTCATGTTCGTTTCTCCCGAAACCACCGTTACTACAGACATACGGGGAGCGGTCTTCGACGGGGGAACGGAAATGGATACGGCAATGACGCTCAACTGGCTGGAAATGAGGCGAATCTCGAATGCGCGGTCGCGCCAGGACGACCAGGCGCGAATCCTGACCTTGACTCGTGAGAACGCTCGGCTCGCCGATGAGAATCATCGGCTTCACCAGCAGTATCAGGATCTGCTGAAGTCGACAGATATCTGGATCCGGCTCTACGAGGCTGCGCTCGATAGAGCCAACGGCACCGACGCCGTCCCCTGTCTGGCTGCACAACCGTCGAATCTCGTGAATTGACCCTGGGTCGGTCGGGTAGCCGACCAAGCGTCGAGGACGGAGGCCCTCGAGGCACATGGAAACATCAACAAACTCTGTGGGCGTGCGCCCTGCGAGGCGCGTGCGACTAATCGAACATGCGGGAGTCATCGTTGCGTATCCCGAACCGCACCGGACGCCGGTGCTGCCCCCGGGATGGGCTCCCCTCAGCCGTGAACAGCAGGAAGCGGTCCAGCGAGCCTGCGACGCTGCGCCGGAATGCCTGATCTTCAAGCTCGGATCGCTCTGGGAACCCGGCTGCGAATACCGGGTCTACCGTCTGGCGACCGAGCAGTGGGCCGGGCTGTCGGTGGTGTGCAAGTTCGCTGGCGCGGAGCCGCGGTGGCCAGAGGCGCCGGGCCATCAGTCGGGTCCGTGCAACGGGCAGTTGCTGGGCTTGGCCTGGGAACCGCTCGCCGCCCTGCGGATTGCGACCGACTTCTTCAACTGGGATCTCGAAGCACACGGGCAGACCTGGCGGCTGGGCGTCCACGAGGCGCACGCCGATCGGTCGTAGCCCCGGCGGCCCCGTGAAGAGCTGCGCTGAAGGCGGTGCGCCGCCGCCCTAGAACTGCAATCCCTCAACCTACTCATTGCTCAGTGGAGTCGGGGGACTCGGGCGTGAGCTCGAACACGTAGTCGCTGGCTGGGTCGTACCCCGCGACGCCTGACGTCTCCCACGACTGCAACTCGAGTTGCGCCAGCAGCTCCGCCCGCAGCGCCTCGATCCGATCGCCCAATTCGGCGAGGCGCTGTTCGATCCGGCCCAAACGCTGCTCATTCTGGGCGAATCGCCGATCCACGCGCTCGAAGCGTTCGAGCATCTCTCCGCGCACCTGCTCCAGCCTGATCATGACGGCGGCCCGAGACTGCGAATTGCGTGCCGGTCAGCTCTCAGCTGTCAGCTCTCAGCTTTCAGCTAAAGCACCGTATCGCCGATCGTGCGGTCTGGGCTGAGAAGGCTCTTGCTGAAAGCTGAAAGCTGAGAAGCTGAGAGCTATCTCGCCCCCGTCGTGAATACCGTCCGCGAGCGGTAGGTCGCGCCTGGCCGCAGCGTGGTCGACGGGAACGTCGGCTTGTTGGGGGAGTCTGGGAAGTGCTGCGTCTCGAGACAGAAGCCGTAGCGCCGAAGGTAGACGCGGCCGTCTTTGCCGGTGATCGTCCCATCGAGGAAATTGCCGCTGTAGAACTGCAGGCCGGGCTCGGTCGTTCTGACCTGCAGCGTGCGTCCGCTCCTCGACTCGTAGACGTCGGCCGCGAGCGAAAGGCCCGGGCCCGATCGGGCCAACACCCAGTTGTGATCGTAGCCGCCACCGTACTGCATCTGGGGGTGATCGCTGCCGATGCGCAGCCCGATCATCGTCGGTTTGCGGAAGTCGAGCGGCGTCTTGTCCACCGGGGCCAGTTCACCCGTCGGGATGAGCCCGGCATCGACCGGCGTGAACCGATCCGCGTTGATGCGGAGCTCGTGACCGAGGATGTCCCCGCTCCCCTGGCCGGCGAGATTGAAGTAGGTGTGCTGCGTCAGGTTGACGATCGTCGGCTTGTCGGTCGTCGCCTCGTAGGCGACGACGAGCTCGTTCTTGTCGGTCAGCGTGTAGGTGACGCGCACTTTCAGGTTTCCCGGATAGCCTTCCTCGCCGTCGACGCTCGTTCGGCTGAACGCGACGCCCACGCCACCGCCGCCGCGCACCGTCTGACCGTCCCACAACACCTTGTCGAAGCCGATCCTGCCGCCGTGCAGATGGTTGACGCCATTGTTCGCAGCCAGAGCGTAGGTGCGCCCGTCGAGCACGAATTGCGCTTTCCCGATCCGGTTGCCATACCGTCCGATGATCGCGCCTAGATACGGCGAGTTGTTCTTGAGGTAGCCGGCCGGATCGTCGTAGCCGAGCACGATGTCGGCGATCTGGCCGCTGCGATCGGGCACGCGCCACGACGTGATGATGCCGCCGTAGGTGATCGCCTTCACTTCAACGCCCGCCGCGTTGGTGAGCGTGAAGATCTCGATCGGTTTGCCGTTGACGTGCGCCGCGCTGGCAGTCCGCGTGACGCCGGCGCGAGCGGCGCGTGGCGCCTGGGCGAGCGGGGAGACGGACAGCGACGCCCCGATGGCCATGGCTATCGTCGCTGTCGCCAGAAGGATGCGCATGGTTTCGGGGCCTCGGGACCAATAAAGTATCATGCGTCCGCGATGAGCAAAGCGAGCGAGCTCCTGACCCGCGCCGGGTTGCCTGGCCGCGACGCATACGATCTGCCGACGTCCGCGAAGCGATTCGCCGACGGGGGCCAGTATCGCATCGAGATTCCGTCGACCGAGGGTCCGAAGGCAATGGAAGCGGTGCTGCAGAGCGCCGCGGCGGAGGGCGTCACGGTTCACCGCGTCAGCCAGGGCAGCGGCATCATGCTCCAGACCGACGACGAGATCCGGGAGATGGTCGGGCTCGGCAGGCAGCACGGCGTTGAAGTGTGTCTGTTTGTCGGGCCCCGCGCGAACTGGGACATCGGCGTCCAGGCGGCCAGCACAGCCGGCCGCGTCGTCGGATCCTCGCTGCGCGGCGCGGATCAGCTCGCGTTCGGCATCGACGACGTGCTTCATGGCGTCGCGCTCGGCATCAATTCGATTCTCGTTGCCGATCTCGGCCAGTTGATGATCCTTGGCCGCATGAAGAAGTCGGGCGACCTGCCGGCTGATTTCGTGCTCAAGACGTCGGTCACGCTCGCCGCGCCCAATCCCGCGGCGGCGCGGCTCTTCGAAGACCTTGGCGCCACGTCGCTCAACCTGCCCGTTGACCTCACGCTTCCGCAGATTGCCGCCGTTCGTCAGGCGGTGGATGTGCCGATCGATTTCTACATCGAGAGCCCCGACGACTTCGGCGGCGGCGTCCGCTATTACGAAATTCCAGAGATGGTGCGCGTGGCGGCGCCGATCTACCTGAAGTACGGCGTGCGCAATTCGCCGCCGCTCTACCCGGCCGGCCGGCATCTCGAAGGCACGATCCTGGCCCTGTCGCGCGAGCGCGTGCGCCGGGCGGCCATCGGGATGGGGATCCTTCGGCGCTACGCGCCGGACGCGGTGGCCTCGCCCCTGGCGGCGAGAGGATAGCTTGTGGCTGACCTCGAATTCGTCGACATCCACAAGTCGTTCGGGGCGGTGCGTGCGCTCAGTGGAGTGAGCTTTGCGGTCCGGTCCGGCGAAACGCACGCCCTGATGGGCGAGAACGGCGCCGGCAAGTCCACCCTCCTCAAGATTCTGGCGGGCATCGTCACACCTGACAAGGGCGAGATCAGGCTGGATGGCCGCCGGCTGGCTCTGTCTGGGCCTCGTGACGCGCTCGCGCACGGCGTCGGGATGGTCTATCAGGAGATGGTGACGTTTCCGAATCTCACCGTCGCCGGCAACATCTTCGCCGGGCGCGAGCTCACCGGCCGTGGCGGGGTGCTGCTCGAACGAGACATGCGGCTTCGGACGCGCGATCTTCTGGCGCGGCTGCACCTGGCGCTCGCGCCCGAGGCGCCGATGGAGCACCTGTCGGCGGCGCACGGCCAGCTCGTCCAGGTCGCGCGCGCGCTCGCGTTCGATTGTCGCGTGCTCGTGCTCGACGAGCCAACGACCGCGCTGACGTCCGCCGAAGCCGACCACCTGTTTCGCGTGCTGGACGATCTGCGAGGCAAGGGCGTGACGATCCTGTACGTCTCGCACCGGCTGCCCGAAGTCTTTCGCCTCTGCGACCGGATGACAGTTCTTCGGGACGGGCAGTTCGCGGGCACATTCGATCACGAAGCGCGAGCAGCCAGCCGCGAGCCGCGAGCCGCGAACCCCGAACCAGGAACCCCGAACCCAGAACCCCGAACGTCGAACGCCGAACCCCGAACTGCCACGCCACAGTCCATCGTCCGCGCCATGGTCGGTCGGGATCTGCCCGCGCGGACGGCACACGCCGTGGCGGCCAACACCGAGCCGGTGCTGCGCGTTCGCGGATTGTCGCGCGCGCCAGCCGTCAACGGGGTGACCTTCGACGTCCACCGCGGCGAGATCCTCGGTGTCTTTGGGCTCGTGGGCTCGGGTCGCTCGGAGTTGCTGGAAACGATTTTTGGATTGCACGCCGCCGACAGTGGTGAGGTGTTCATCGGCGAGTCGCGCCTTTCAGGCGGGCGCGTGCTCGACGCCATCCGCGCGGGCGTGGCGCTCGTGCCGGAAGACCGGCAGCGACAGGGACTCCTGTTCAACCTGGTGCTGCGGCACAATCTCGTGCTGGCGCGCGCGGCCGCCGACCGAGCGGTTCTGGTGCGGGGGCCCGACGAGCGCGTGTTCAGCACCGGTCTCATCAGGGACTGGCGCATCAAGGCGCCCGGGATCGAGGCGACGCCCGATCGTCTCAGCGGTGGCAATCAGCAGAAGGTCGTGCTGGCGCGCTGGCTCGGCATCAATCCACGGGTGTTCCTGCTCGACGAGCCGACCAAGGGCGTCGACGTCGGCGCCAAGGATGAAATCCACGACATCGTGAGGAAGAAAGCGGATCAGGGCGCCGCCTGCCTGGTGGTGTCGAGCGATCTGCCCGAGATTCTCGCGCTCGCGCACCGGATCCTGGTGATGCGCGAAGGACGCGTGCAGGGCGAGATTGACGCGGCCCGAGCCGACGAGGAATCGGTCATGCAGCTGGCGACCGCGCCCGTGAATCATGCCATCCGCTGATCCGCGTCCCGTAATTCCGATCGCGTCCGTAGGGCGCGCATCGTGATTCCGCTGCGGCGCTTGTGGCGCGTGCGGGAGGCGAGCACGCTCGCGATCCTCGCAATTGAGATCGCCTTCTTCGGCTGGTATCTCTGGCCGGACTCGGGGAGCGGGTACCATCCGTTCCTCAACGGATCGAACGCACTCCTGGTGCTCAAGTACTCGTCGATCTATGGCATCGCGGCGATTGGCGCGGCGATTGTCATCATTTCAGGTGGCATCGACCTCTCTCCGGGAGCGGTCATCGCGCTGGCGAGCGTTGTCACCGGCGGGCTGCTCGTCGAGGCTCACTGGAGCCTGGCACCGAGCATTGTCGCGGGCCTGCTCGTCGGTGTGGTGTCGGGGTTGCTGATCTCGGTTCTCGTGATTGCCGTGCAGCTCCCACCTTTTATCGCCACGCTCGGAGCCATGGGCATCGTCCGCGGGGCAGGCTTCATCCTGACCGAGGGGCGCTATTTCGACGTCTCCAGCGTGGTTGCGCACGGCTGGCGACCTCTCGGCATCCCTCTCGAGTGGTGGCCTCCGGCCGTCATGATCGTGCTGGCGCTCCTCTTTCAGCTGGCAATGCACCGCCTGCAGTGGGGGCGAGCGGTCTACGCGGTCGGCGGCAACGAAACGGCGGCGCTCTTCTCCGGCATCTCGCTCGCGCGCATCAAGACGTCGGTCTACCTGATCTCGGCGACGCTCGCCGCCGTCTCCGGCGTCGTCCTGGCGCTCGTTCAGGGACAGGGGAAAGCGGATCTCGCCATGGGCTACGAGCTCGACATCATCGCCTCGGCAGTCGTCGGCGGCGCCAGCCTGTCGGGTGGGCGTGGCTCGGTCGTCGGCGCCGTGCTGGGGGCGCTGATCTTCGGCGTGCTCCGCAACGCGCTGGCACAGATTCCAGGCGCGACGTTCTATGATCGGATGATCGTCGGCGTCGTGGTGATTGTCATCGTTGTGATGGATCAGATACTGGTGAAACGGGGAGCCTGAAAATGAAAAGACTCGAAGTGGTCCTTGTAGCCGCGCTGGCCGTGGCGATCGTCGCCTGCGGTGGCAGCGGGACGCCACCCGCCGACGCGCCGCGCAAGTTCCGGTTTGCCGTCATTCCCAAGGCTCTCGACCTGCCCGTGTTCGACTACGCCAGAAAAGGCGCGGAGCGCGCTGCGCAGCAACTGGGGAACGTCGAGGTCATCTGGCGCGGGCCGGAAACCGGCGACCAGCTCAAGCAGAAAGAGATTCTCGAGTCGTTCATCACGCAGCGCGTCGATGGGATCGCGATTTCCTGCCTGAACGGCGATTTTCTCACCGAGACCATCAATCGCGCCATGGACGCGGGCATTCCAGTGGTTACCTGGGACGCCGACGCGCCCAGCTCGAAGCGCATCGCGTTCTACGGCGTCGACGACAAGGCCGGCGGCCGAATCATGGGCGAGGAAGCCGTCAAGCTCCTGAACGGCAAGGGCACCGTCGCACTGATGACGACTGCCGGCGCCACGAACCTGCAGCGGCGACTCGATGGCGTGTTGGAAGTGTTGTCCAAGCACCCCGGTATCCGCGTCATCGAGACATTCGACGTCAAGGAGGATTCGGTCAAAGCGGCCGAGCTCATTGCGACGGGCTCCAATCGCTATCCCGATCTTGGCGCGTGGATTTCCGTCGGCGGCTGGCCGGTGTTCAACCGCAACGCGTTGACGCCGGTGCCGAAGGGCACGTTCGTCATCTCGTTCGACACGATTCAACCGGCGCCGGAGCTGCTCAAGGAAGGGAAGGTGCAGATTCTGATCGGACAGAAGTATTTCGGCTGGGGCGAGGAGCCTGTGAAGATGCTCGCTGGCATCAAGGCGGGGCGGATGCCGACCCAGACGATCATCGACTCGGGCGTCGACGTCGTCCGAGCGGACAACGTCGACGCGTATATCGCGCAGTTCAAAAAGCTGGAAGAGGGGAAATAGCATCCAGCTGCTCAGCTTCCAGCTCTCCAGCCAAGAACTATTCAGATCCTAACACGCGCGGCTAGGATCTGAATGCTCTTAGCTGAAAGCTGGATAGCCGGAAGCTGAGCAGCTACCCGAACGGCTTGATCAATCGCCACCGACTGCGGCGTGAAGAACTTCGGCCCCTGCTCGGTGATGTAGAGGCAATCTTCGAGGCGGATCCCGAACTCGCCGTAGATAGCCACCATCGGCTCGTCGCTGAAACACATCCCGGGCGCGAGCCGCGTCTTGTTGCCGCGCACGAAGTTGGTCCACTCGTGACCGTCCATGCCGATGCCGTGGCCGGTTCGATGGGGAAGGCCCGGCACCTTGTAGTCTGGACCGAAGCCCGCGTCGGTAATCACCTTGCGCGCGGCGGCATCAACTGATTCGCAGGTCGCGCCGACCTGCGCAGCCTTGAATGCCGCGGTTTGAGCGCGCTTCTCCAGGTTCCAGACTTCAGTCTGCCGCTCGGTCGGCTTTCCGAAGACCGTCGTCCGCGTGATGTCGGACTGATAGCCCTCGATGCTGCATCCGCCGTCGACGAGCACGATGTCGCCCTCGCGGATCGCCTGGGGCGTGATGCTCCCGTGCGGGAAGGCCGAGTACTTGCCGAACCCGATCAGGGCCGATCCTCCCGGTCCGCCCAGCGCGTCGAAAGCAGCGCGAATGTTGCGGCCGAGCTCGATCTGCGTCATCCCTTCGCGAAGCGTCGTCAATGCGGCGCGGAAGGCTTCGATGGTGATGTCGTTGGCGCGCTGCATCAGCGCGATCTCAGTCGGCGTCTTGAACATCCGGCAGCCGGCGGTGACCGGTGTCGCGAGGACGACCTTCGATGCCGGCGCCGCCTGGGCGATACCGTCGGCGATGAAGAACCGGACGCGCTCTTCGACGCCAATCTTCGCGGTCGATACGCCGCGATCTTTCAGGATGCCGAGAACGGTCGCGCCCCAGTCCTCATCTTCCTGCCAGACGCGGACGTCCTTGGTGAAGGTCGTGAGCTCTCTCGCACGCGCTTCCTCGAAGCCGGGGCAGACGTACGCCAGCTCGCCCTTCTGAGGAATGACGAGGAGAAACGGCCGCTCGCTGAGCCCCCAACGCACGTTGGCGAAGTAGGTCATGCTCGTGCCCGTCTCGAGCACGATTGCGCCGATATCGTGTTCGGCCATCAGGCGCCGGGCCTTGTCGATGCGTGCCAGGCGTTCCTGATCCGAAATCGGAACGGCCTTTCCCGGGAAAGGTTTGAGCGCGCGAATGGCGTCGGGCACCGCCCCCGCGTCGCCTTGCGCGCCACGCTGGGCGGCCTCCGGAACCGCGTAAGCGGCGGTGGCGGCCAGGGCCGATGTTTGAACGAAGTGGCGTCTGCGATATTTTTAGGTTCATGAGGTTCAATGGGTTCAGGAGGTTCAGAAGGTTCTTCAGTCAGGCTCAGGGTTCTAAGCGAAACGATTGCAATCCTACCCGATCAACATTCCTGAACCCTGAACCTTGAACCCTGAACCTCCTGAACCTCTGAACCCTGAACCTTGAACCGCTAGAAACGGATACAATCATTCGCGCATGGCAAACGATCTCTACACCCCCGACGCCTCTGACAAGTTCACCTTCGGCCTCTGGACGATCGGCAACCGCGGCCGTGATCCGTTTGGCGAGTTCGTTCGCCCGCCGGTCGACCCGGTGGTATCCGTCGAGCGGCTGAGCAAGCTCGGCGCGTGGGGCGTCAATTTTCACGACAACGATCTGGTGCCGATCGATGCGACGCTCGCCGAGCGAAACCGCATCGTCGGCGATTTCAAGAAGGCGCTCAAGGATTTCGGCATGTGCGTGCCGATGGCGACGACCAACCTCTTCACCGATCCGGTCTTCCGCGACGGCGCGTTCACCTCTCACGATCCGCGCGTTCGCGCCTACGCGCTGCAGAAGACGATGCAGGCGATGGACCTGGGCGCTGAAGTCGGCGCGACGACCTACGTGTTCTGGGGCGGGCGCGAAGGCGCGGAAGTTGACGCCGCCAAGGATCCCGTCGAGGCGATTAAGCGCTTCCGTGAGGCGTTGAACTTCCTCTGCGAGTACTCGCGTGACCAGCGCTACAACTTCCGGTTCGCGCTCGAAGCCAAACCGAACGAGCCGCGCGGCGATTTGTATTTTCCGACGACGGCCGCGTATCTCGCCTTCATCCCGACGCTGCAGTATCCCGAGATGGTCGGGGTCAACCCGGAAGTCGCGCACGAGCACATGGTCGGGCTGAACTTCTACCACGCGATTGCGCAGGCGCTCGAGGCGGGCAAGCTCTTTCACATCGATCTCAACGATCAGAAATTCAGCCGCTACGACCAGGATCTGCGGTTCGCGTCCGAATCGATCAAGGCCAATTTCTTCGTCGTCAAGCTGCTCGAAGACTCCGGCTACGACGGTCCGCGCCACTTCGACGCGCACGCCTACCGCAGCGAGGATCAGGAAGGTGTCTGGGATTTTGCCGCCGGCTGCATGCGGACCTACTTGATTCTGAAGGACAAGGCGAAGCGCTTCCGCGAGGACAAGGAGATTCAGGGGCTGCTCGCGAGCCTGCGGGAGACGCACGGCGAGGCGCCCGCGCCGAGCTACAGCCGGGCCGCGGCCGACGCGCTCAAGAAGCGCACCTTCGACCGCGCCGCGATCGCCGCCAAAGGCCTCGCCTACGAGCGCCTGGATCAGCTGCTGATCGATTTGCTGCTCGGGGTGCGCTAGCGGTGACTGTCGCCCACGCTGCATCGTCCACTGTGGCAAGCTCCTCACGTCGCAGAGCAGCCGCGGATGCTCGCGCGCTGCCATGAGACTCAATGGCTCTGCGCGCTCGCGCGCCCTGCGGTGAGAGGCTTCGCGCCACCCGTGAGCCCGAAGCAGTAGGATTCAGCCGAGGCGTTTCGCCGGTTTAGGCACCCGCCAGTGCTTCCCGTTCCCTCACGGCGTAGACGTCCATCAACCGCTTGTAGGCCGCCACGTTCGCTGGCTGGGGCGTCAGGCGTGACTCCAGCCGCGGCACGACGAACCCCGCGATGACTTCCTCCCACGGGAGTGGCCGCCCGTCGGCGAGGCGATCGGCTTGGAACGCCCGCAGCGCCGCGCCGAGCGCGGCGGAGTTGCCAGTCTCGAGCTGGAGCACCTCGGCATCGAAGACGTCGGACATGACCTGCAGCACGTCGCGGTTCGCTGACGCGCCCCCGGTCGCATAGATCGTCGAGATCTTCACGTCCATCCACCGGCTGTGAAGCGCGAGCGACATCATCTGCGCTTCGACGACGGCGCGGACGTTGGCGTCTCCATCGTTCGGATCGAGTGAGTGCCGGCGGACGCCAGGCTCGAGGACGAGCGGCGTGATTTCCGGATCGAACCAGGGCAGCATGATTCCACCGCGGTTGCCCGCCGGCGTCCGGGCGAGCGCCGCCGAGAACGCCGGCCAGTCCATTCCGTACGCATCCCTGACCCGTTCGCGCGCCAGCGAGCCATTCTTGAAGACCGTCATGCCCATGTAGGCGCCAGTCGGCGACGCGAACACGTGCCCGGTCCCGTCGTCGCTTGGGCGAGGCGAGGGCATGATGCCGAAAATCGTGTCGCTCGTGCCGAGCGAGATCGCGACGACACCTTCGCGGACGAGGCCGGTCCCGACCAGGCTGCACGGATTGTCGCCGGACCACGCCGCGACACGCGCGGCCGGCAGACCGTGCCTGCGCTGCCAGTACGGCGAGAGCGTGCCGAGGATCGTCCAGGATTCAGCGATGCGCGGCAGCTTTGCGGCGAGGTTCGGCGCGGTCGCGGCGAGCGCGTCCGGAGACCACGCTTTCGTCGCCAGGTCCATCAGGTTCATGCCCGAGCCGTCGCCTGGATCGATCGCCGCAGTCGCGCCTGTGAGCAGGGAGGCGAGCCACGAACTGACGAGATGGACGCGATCGGTTGCGGCGTAGGCAGCCGGGTCGTCTTCGGCAAACTTCCGGATCTGTGGCCCGGTGAACCGCTCGAACGCGCGCGAGCCCGTGAGGCGCGCGAGCACGCGCGGCCCGCCGATCGCTCGTTCGATCGCCTGGCACTGGCTCGTCGTGCTCGAATCCATCCAGATCGGCGACGTGCGGCGTGAGAACACGTCGCCCAGCTGGTCCGCGAGTGGTCGGGCTGCGTCGAGCGATCCCAGGCGCTGTCGCGCCGTTTCGTTCACGTACACGCTGCCGTGCTGCTGCGCGGAGCCCGATATCGCCCGCAGGTGGCTCCAGTCGATGCCGGCGTCGCGCACCAGGTCGGAGATGATTCGGTCGAGCCCTTCCGACCACATCAGCGGCGGCGCATGCACGGTGCGCGGATCCGCAGAACGCAGCACACCGTGTTCGGTCCCATAGTGGGGAAGCGTCTCGTCGTAGCGGAACGATCGCTCGAACAGGATCGCGCGGTGGGACGGCTGATGGTCGTCGATTTCGATCGCGGTTGCCGTCACGCTCTGAGTGCTGGAGTCGAGACCGAGATAAATAGACACGTTACTGCGGTACCTCCCACCGTCCGCTCGCCGACGATCTGAAAATGGCATCGATACACGCCATGTTCTTCACGGCGTCTTCGAGCGGACAGGGCACGTCGCTGCCGTCGAGAATGGCCTTCGAGAAAAGATCGCCCTGGATTGTGTACTGGTTGCAGATGTCAACTTCGATGCTCGACCGGCCACCGCCAAAGAGATCGGCACCGGTGTCGACGATGATGCGGTTGGGCCGGTCGGGTGGGGCGTTGAAGGGAATCGGCAGCTCGATGCGGCCCGTCGTGCCAAGAATTTGCAGGTTCTGATAGGGCACCATCTGAGTGCTGCACGTGCCAGCGGCGTGTCCCGTGCCAAAGTCGAGCAGGATTGATGTCAGCCGATCGGTGCGCATGTCGGGGTCGCGCTCGAGGGCTCCGGTGACGCGCAGCGGCTCGCGGCCGAAGATGAAGCGCGACGTGTTGACGAGATAGCAGCCGATGTCCGTCAGGGCGCCGCCGCCGAACTCCGGCCGATTTCGGATGTTGGCGGGATCGCGATTCGTGTAGCTGAACGCTCCCAGCATGGATCGCAGCTCTCCAATCCGACCGCTTGAAACGCAGGTCCTTGACCGCCAGCCACTGAGGGTGCGTGCGGATCATGAATGCTTCCTGAATTTTCATGCCCGTGCGATTGCGCACCTCGAGGAGCTCTCGTGCCTCGTCCGCCGTGAGCGCAACGGGTTTTTCGCAGAGCACGTGCTTCTTGTGCTCGGCCGCCTTTACGCTCCATGGCACGTGCAGGTGATTCGGCAGCGGATTGTAGATGGCGTCGATGTCCGCGTCGGCGAGGAGATCGTCGTACGAACCGTAGGCTTTCGGGATTCCCAGCCGTTCCGCTGCTCGTCTGGCCTTCTCGAGATCCCTCGAGGCTATCGCCGTCACCTCCGACCACTGGCCGCGCTGCATCGCGGGGATGACCTTCTCCGTCGCGATTTTCGCGCAGCCGAGGACACCCCATCTGATCTTGGTCATCGGGGGAGATTCTATGCCGAAAGAAAGCGCTGCATCGCCGGACGCGACAAAACCTCACCAGTTGGCCTATCGTAGGCACCCATGAGAGCACAGAGGCCGGGCCCGGGACTTCGAGCGGTTGCCTGGAGAACCGCTGCTGGCATTATCGCCCTCGTGGTGTCCACGCTTGGCGTGACGGCTGTCCTCACGCAACCGTCGACGGTCGAAAACGTGGTCATCAACGTCGACGCCGACAAACGGATCGGCCCGATGAAACCCATCTGGGCCTGGTTCGGCTACGACGAGCCGAACTATACCTACATGAAAGACGGACAGAAGCTGCTGACCGAGCTGCAGAAGCTCAGCCCTGTGCCGGTGTTCGTGCGGACCCACAACCTGCTGACGTCCGGCGACGGTACGCCCGGCCTGAAATGGGGATCGACCAACGCGTACACCGAGGACGCGAACGGCAAGCCGATCTACGACTGGACGATCGTGGACCGCATCGTCGATACGTACCTGAAGCGAGGCATGAAGCCCATGATGCAGATCGGGTTCATGCCCGAGGCACTGTCGGTCAAGCCGCAGCCGTACCGTCACGACTGGCAGCCGGGCGCTCCCTACAATCGCATTTATACCGGCTGGGCGCACCCGCCCCGCGACTACGCGAAGTGGAGCGAGCTCGTCTATCAGTGGGCCCGTCATTCAGTGGAGAAGTACGGCAAAGCCGAGGTCGACAGCTGGGTGTGGGAAGTCTGGAATGAACCGGACATCGGCTATTGGCAGAGCACGCCCGAGGAGTACTTCAAGCTCTACGACTACGCGGCCGACGGCCTCAAGCGCGCGTTGCCGACCGCGCGCATCGGCGGGCCGGAGGTCACCGGGCCCAACGGGGCGCGCACGCAGAAGTTCCTGCGCGACTTCATCGAGCATTGTCTTCGCGGCACCAACCACGCGACCGGAAAGATCGGGTCGCCGCTCGACTACGTCACGTTTCATGCGAAGGGCGCGCCGCGGGTCATCAAAGAAAACGACGCCGCCTGGGTCCGGATGTCTGTCAGCAACCAGCTCCGCGCCATCGCGAATGGATTTGCGATCGTCGCCTCCTATCCCGAGCTCAAGGACATCCCGATTGTCATCGGCGAGTCCGATCCTGAGGGTTGCGCGGCGTGCCCGGTCCGGACCGATCCGCACAACGCCTATCGCAACGGCACGATGTATTCGAGTTACACCGCCGAGCAGATCGCCCGCACCTATGAGCTCGCGGACCTGCACAAGGTGAACCTCCTCGGCTCGGTGACATGGGCGTTCGAGTTCGAGGATCAGCCGTATTTCGACGGCTTCCGCGACCTCTCGACCAACGGCCTTCCCAAACCGGTGCTGAACGTCTTCAGGATGCTCGGGCAGATGGGCGGCGATCGCGTCGCGGTGGAAAGCACCGGTGCCGTCCCGCTCGAGACGGTGCGGGACGTCGGCGTCCGCGAGCGCGCCGACATCACGGCGCTCGCCAGCCGCCAGGAGCGAGCGATCGCGGTGCTCGTGTGGAACTATCACGACGACGACCTCGCCGCGCCGCCAGCCATGGTGACGTTGACCATTGCTGGTGTGCCTGCGGCGAGCGCACTCGTGACCCATTACCGCGTGGATCGCGAGCGGAGCAACACCTACGAGGTCTGGAAAAAGATGGGGTCGCCGCAGGCGCCGTCAAAGCAGCAGCTGGCTGCGCTCGAAAAAGCGGGTGAGCTGCAGGGCCCGTGGCCCCCCCGATCGGCCGCTGCGACCCAGGGCAAGATCGTCAGTAACGTTCGCCCTGCCACGGCAGGGTGTGTCTCTTGTTAAGCTAACCTGGTAGGGACGACCGACTCGGTCGCATCGGGGAGTGTGCCAGTGCCAGTTGCCGCGAGTGTGACGGAACGGATGTTTGGTTCGATGCCCGACGGGACGCCGGTCAGGCTCTTCACGCTGACCAACGCCCATGGGATGGAAGTCCAGGCGATCACCTACGGGCTCATCCTCGTATCAATCAGAGTTCCCGATCGGCAAGGGCGGCTGGGCGATGTCGTCATCGGTCACGACAACCTGGAAGACTATTTCACCAAGTCGCGATTCTTCGGGGCCGTGGTCGGGCGCTACGGTAACCGCATCGCCGGCGGGCACGTCTCGATCGACGGGAATGCCTACCAGCTCACGCTGAACAACGGTCCCAATCATCTGCACGGCGGGATGAAAGGATTCGACAAGGTTGTCTGGGACGCCGAGGTCACAAGTGACTCGCGCGGACCGTCGGTCGTGTTTACCCACACCAGCCCCGACGGCCACGAAGGTTACCCTGGGACGCTCGCCGCGCGTGTGGCGTACACGCTGACGGACGGCAACGAGCTCATCGTCGACTACTCGGCGACGACCGACCAGCCGACGATCGTCAACATGACGCAGCACAGTTATTTCAATCTGGCGGGCGTCGGGTCCGGAGACATTCTGGGGCACCGGCTGACGCTGCACGCCGACCGCTACACTCCCGTCGACGCGACGCAGATTCCCACAGGAGAGCTGGCGCCTGTCGAAGGCACGCCGCTCGATTTCCGCCGCGAGACGGCGATTGGCGAGCGCATCGACTCCGACTATCCGCAACTCAAGATGAGTGGCGGCTACGACCACAACTTCGTGCTCTCACGAAATGGTGGCGGCCTCGCGCCCGCCGCGCGGGTCGTCGAGCCTGCGACCGGCCGGACCATGGAGGTGGCGACGACCGAGCCCGGGGTGCAGTTCTACTCGAGCAACAAGCTCGACGGGTCGATGTCCGGCAAAGGCGGCCGCGTGTATGGCGCGCGCAGCGGGTTCTGCCTCGAGACGCAGCATTTTCCCGATTCACCCAACAAGCCACACTTTCCGTCGACCGTGCTTCGCCCTGGCCAGGAGTACAAGTCGACGACGGTCTTCACGTTCGGCGTGTCGTAGGCCGTCGTCGGCACACTCGGCGCGAGCGGACTGAGCGCGTCGGACTTCACCGTGCTCGACGAGGGAGCATCAGGTCCACAGCCGCACCCCAGTTTTATTGAGGTTTCTTGTGAGGCTCCCCTCGGTTGGGGCGAGAGGGAGGTGGCGGGAGCGGGGGAGGATGGGGCCTGGCACGCTAATCGCGCAGGATTGAGCGCGCAGAACACGCTTTCCAAGCGTGCTCCTTCAACCACTCGGACATCTCTCCGCTTTAGAATCAACGGTTTGCGAGCGGTCAGTAGACACATTATCGCAACGTCGGTGCGATTTCTAGCGGTTCCGCGATGACGAGTAGATTCAGTGGGTTTACGGACGGCCGCCAACGCATCGTCGCGGGAATTGTGTAAGACCGCGGAATGTCCTCCGATCAGTTACGGCTTTCAGGCACCACAGGATCAACTTCGGACTCGGGGATGGTTCGCCATCAGCACATGGCGCGGCTGAAACGCGACGGCCCTAAATGCAGATTGTCAAGCGAGTCGTCGGAGGATCGCGGCTCTGGCCGAGCGTCAAATGGCGCGCCGCTGCTTCTACAACACCTCGATGTAGTCGAACACTCAGATGGCGCAGGTGCTGCGCGTGATCGCCGCCGGTTACACGGCGATCGCGCCCCACGCCACCGTGTCGTGGACGAGAGCGACGCGCTCAATTGCGGAACGACGGCGGCAGGGTGGCCGGATTGGCCAGGGCCGACCGCGCCGCACGCAGCTGTTGGACGGCCACATCCAGCAGGTTGTCGATCGCCCGCCGAACCGGCAGGTGCTGCGCCACCTCGAGCGCCACCCTGGCGGCGAGCAATTTGACCCGGGCGGACCGAATGGCAGGCTCGACTGTGTCGTCGCCAGCGCACCTTCGGACAGAACCTCCATCGCATCGACGGTTTCTGCGAGCGACAGGCGGGCCAGCTCGCGCAGGTCGGCGACGCTGGTCATCGTCCGTCCGCGTTCCGCCACATTGATCGAGGATCGGATGTTCTCCAGCGCGTTCAGCACGCGCAGGAACGCGGCGATCGCCTGCACCTCGGGATCGTTGGGGTCCGCGCTGATGTTCACCGGTATGGCGACGTTCGCAGCCAGGCTGTTCTTAAACGCCGGCGTTCCATAGAACGCCACCGCCGACTCCAGATCCTTGACGGTGTGGTTGTGGAAGAACGGGCCGGTGTCCGCCGACTCCACGACGGGCGGGCTGTTGAACTCCTCGAATTCGAGATGTCCGAAGGGCGGAGGAAGATCGTCCGTGTTGCCGAACGATCCGAACACCGTCGGGATCTGCCCGAAGCCGCCGTCACGCGGCAGACCCAGCGCCAGCGCCAGCGGCGTCTCGTTCACGTTGGTGCAGGCACCGATGTTGAACCCTCGTGGACTGCCGTCGACATCGCGGGAATCCCGGCGTCTGCCGGGTTGAACGACATGCCGGCTGTGCCGCCGCCGTTGAAGTGGCAGCCGTTGCAGTTCTTGTGGCCAGGCTCGGCTCGAACAGGTTCCCGCTGTCCAGGAACAGCGTCTTGCCGTTGCTGGCCAGCGCGCTCTTCAGCTCCAGCGTCGGGAGGTCGAAGTCCTCCTGGCGGCCGAGGGCGAGCTGATACGCCACCAGCGCATCCAATTCCTCATCCGTCGGCACCCGGAAGTCGACACCTGGTGTGCGGCTCAGCGTCGTCGGGGCATGCTGCGCGATGGCCACGAGCGCGAAGTCGCGGAGCGGCGGGCCATCGTTGCCCCAGCCGAGGCGCTCGGGCGGATTGGGATTTCGCCCGTTGGTGCTGAAGTCGATGCCAAAGCTCGGATCCTGCGGCGTCATCGAGTTCGCGAGCGCCTGCACGTTCTGCGTGCCGCGGAAGACGAACCCTCTCGATGGATCGAATCCGTCGGCGTTGACGAGGATCAACCCGAACCGGCGCAGCAGGTCCGAATTCTCGAGCGCCGCCAGCGCCGGATTGGTCTCGGCCACGAAGAGCGGATCGTTCGGAGGCAGCGTCGCAATGAGCTCCGGATCGACGGTGAAATTGTTGGTCTCGACGTGACACGTCCCGCAGGTTCGTCCGTTGCCGTCGAACGTCTCGTTCAGAAAGAGCTGGCGGCCCTGCGCGATGACCCTCGCGAACATCGGCCACTCGCGTGGCCGCGGCCGTGGGATCGAACCCGAGCGCCGCGGTCGCGTCATCGACGAAGCGGACCTGACGGTGCCGGAGCCGCGCGAAGAACGTGCTGGGACCCGTCAGCACGAACCCGTCCACCGGACTTCGCCCGACCTGACCACGAACGCCCGATCCGGGAAGAAGCTGGTGAAGGCCGTCGGTCCCAGGGACACCGAGAGTCGTGTGCCCCCCCGATACCACGGCGTACGTGCCGACCTTCATCAAGGCGTCCCCGTGCTCCGCGAGCGTGGTGTGACCGGGATCCGGCTGGTTGTCGATCAACCAGAGGTCGAACGTGCTCGTCAGGCGGAAGTAATTGGACGGTGGACGTCACCGTGCCTGTCGCGAGATCGACCGCGACCCGTCCGCCGGCGTTCACCGCCTCGCTGCTCACGCCGCGAAGATTGGAGAGCGACAGGATCACGACATTCGCTGGCGCGCCGCCGGCCGCAAACCGGTCGAAGGCGCTCACGAGGGCGACCGGGTCGGCCATGCCCGTGTTCGGCGGATCTCCGTTGGCGCTGACCGCGACGAAAGCGAGGCCGGCAAGAACCACGATGCAACTTGCGCTGGTCCACGTTGCTGGGGAACTCATGACGAACCTCCTCAGAGAAAGCGACCCGCCCTGGCAGATCGGATCCGAATGGTATGGTTCGCGCGTGAGGAAGTGGCAGGCGTCCGGCAGGGATTCGGCAGGTTCCGCGCGCGATGCCTGACTCGATCGCGGCTGACCGCAGAGACCGATGGCACAAGCGATCTCGGTTAGAATAGGCCCGTTCCCCGGGAGATTTCTTACCGATGCCCCTCGCCGCGGGCACGCGAATCGGCCCTTACGAGATTCTGGCCAGCCTCGGTGCTGGAGGGATGGGTGAGGTCTATCGTGCCCGTGACCCTCGACTCGACCGCTCGGTGGCGGTCAAAGTACTCGACCTCGTCGCGAGGCGCCACGCCGGAGGAGCTCGAACGGTTCCAGCGGGAAGCGCGGGCCATCGCTCGCGTCAGCCATCCCAACATCTGCACCGTTTACGACGTCGGCCAGGAAGAGGGCGTGCCATTCCTGGTCATGGAGCTCCTCGAAGGCGAAACGCTCGCCGAGCGCTTGTGCCGCGGTCCCATTCCAATCGACGCGGCCCTTGCCATCGCGACCCAGATTGCCGAAGCGCTCGACGAAGCACACAGCAAGCACGTCGTTCATCGCGATCTGAAGCCCAGCAACGTGATGCTGACGGCTGGTGGAGTCAAGCTCCTGGACTTCGGCCTCGCCAAGCTGAGAGATGGCGAGTACGAGGAGACCGCCCGGAAGCCGACCAAGAGCGTGCACCTGACCGGCCAAGGGACCGTGCTCGGCACGCTGCCGTACATGGCGCCCGAACAGGTCGAGGGCCGCCCCGCCGACGCCCGCACCGACACCTTCGCGCTCGGTGTTGTCCTGTACGAAATGACCACGGGCCGTGCGCCGTTCCAAGGCACAAGTCGCTGCGAGTTTGACGGCTGCGATTCTGACGCACGAACCGCCGCCAATCTCGTCGCTGATCCCGACGACGCCGGCCAGTCTCGACCGTGTGGTGAAGAAATGCCTGTCGAAAGATCCCGACCAGCGGTGGCAGAGCGCGAACGATCTCGCGTCGGCACTGCGTTGGAGCGCGAATGACAGCACGGCTCAGCATCCGGCGACTGGCCCAACGGTGAGCCGGGGCCGCCGTCGTCGCGTGACGGCGATCGCGGCCGTCGCGGTCGGCGGCAGCGCTGAGTGCAGCGGCCGTCTGGGCGGTCGGCAGCGGCCGGCGTGGCGGTGCGACATCGGCTCCCACTCCTCGATTCATTCCAGTGACTTTCCGTGCGGGAACACTCACGGCCGCCCGATTCACTCCCGACGGAGACACGATCGTCTATAGCGCAGAGTGGGGCGTCGATCCGTCCGGGCTTTTCATGACCCGCCGCGACAGCGTCGAATCCCGGCGCCTGGACGTTCCCGATGCGAAGCTGCTTGGCGTCTCGTCGAGCGGCGAGCTCGCATTTCTTCGTGGGCCCCATGGTGCGTTGAGATTGCTGAATTCGGGAGCCGGTACGCTTCTCCGCGTTTCCATCACTGGAGGTGGCCCTCGGGAGCTCCTCGACGACGTCTTCGCGGCAGATTGGACGCCTGGAGGAAGTGATCTCGCGGTTGTGCGACGCGGGCAGGTGGAGTTCCCTCTCGGGACCAAGATCTATGGTCAGCACCGGTTCAGACACGTACGCATCGCGCCAGATGGCCAGCGACTGGCCCTCGTCGAAGCGCCAGGGCGGGATGCGGAGGGAAGACAGGTGGCGGCGGCGATCGCCCTCCTCGACCGCTCCGGTCGAAAGACGACGTTGTCATCGGGATGGGGAGAGTTGACGAGCCTCGCCTGGTCGCCTTCGGGCGACGAGGTGTGGTTCACCGCATTTCGGCGCGAGGACCTTACGACTTCGGCCCTGCGAGCGGTGTCCACAGACGGGAGAGAACGCGTGATCTTTCCTTCTGTATCGGGTTTCCTGTCGATACACGATGTCTTCTCTGACGGCCGTGTGTTGCTCTCGAGCAATGTCATTCGGATGGGATGCTCGTGCCTGCCGCCGGGTGAAACTCAACCGCGAGATCTCGGGTGGCTCGATGGTCCGGCGCCAGAAGCACTTTCGGCGGATGGACGAACGGTGCTCATGGCCGAAATGCTGCGAGGCGGAGGTGCAGCAGGTCGATCTATCTCCGAAGGACCGACGGTTCGGATGCCGTTCGCCTTGGCGACGGCTTTCCAGAGGATCTGTCACCTGATGGCAAGTGGGTGCTGGCTGCGCCGGTCAGGTACTCGGACGCACTGGTTCCTCCTGCCGACCGGTACGGGATCGCCAAGAACCTTACCGCCCGGACCCCTCGTCGAGCGGAGCGAGGCGAACTTTCTCCCGGATGGACGCCGGATTGTGTTCGGAGGGCGGGAGAAGGATCACGGCCCGCGCATCTATGTTCAGGATGTCCAGAGCGGATTGGTCCGGGCGATCTCCCCGGAAAACATCGGGAACCGTCGGACTTGCCACGCCGGATGGTCGCTTCGTGATCGGTGGTACAGCGGCAAAGGGTTTTCTTTATCCCGTTGACGGGGGCGCGCCGGTTCCACTTCCCATCATGGCGTCCGATGATATCGCTCTGCAGTGGAGCTCCGACGGACGGCTTCTCTATGTGTGGAGAGGCGCCGCATGGCCGCCCGTCGTGGACCGTGTCGATATCTCGACTGGCCGTCGCGAGGCGTGGAAGACGATTCAACCTGCGGATCCCGTCGGCGTGGACAGCTATTTTCAGGATCCTCGTCACGCCCGACGGCAAGGCCTACTGTCACGATTATGTCCGCGTCCTCTCGGAACTGTTCATCGTCGAGGGCTTGAAGTGAGCCGCGTGTCCTTCGGGGACTTCGTGCTGGATCTGGACTCGCGGGAGTTGCTTCGAGGACGCGACGCCGTCCCGCTCGCGCCGAAGGCGTACCAGCTGCTGGAGATCCTTGTCACGAATCGACCCAAGGCGCTCTCGAAGATCGCCCTTCAGGAGCGCCTCTGGCCCGACACCTTCGTGGTCGAGAAGAACCTGGTGAATCTCATCGCCGAGATTCGACAGTCCCTCGGAGATGATCCGACGCATCCACGCTTCGTGCGCACAGTCCACCGGTTCGGCTATGCGTTTCAAGTGCCCGCCGCCGAAACGCCGGCGGACAACACGACCAGCCAGCAGGGCCGCCGTCCGATTCCGCCTTTTGTGGGCGAACGGCCGCGCAGGGCTCGGCGAAGGCGAACACGTGCTGGGACGCGATCCCGATCTCGAGCTCTTCCTCGATTCCCCTGGTGTCTCCCGGCGCCACGCGCTGATCAGGATCACCGGAGATGAGGCGACGGTCGAAGATCTCGGCAGCAAGAACGGAACGTTCGTTGCCGATCGGCGTCTCGACTCTCCCATGCGGCTGGTTGACGGTGACCTTATCCGCGTCGGCTCGGTCCAGTTGACGTTCAACGCGATTCGCACGTGGGGCTCGACGCGGACCGAGCCCCACCGGCAGGGCTGAAGAGCGTGTCTGAGAACGCTTCCGACAAGCAGCAGGCCTCTGCTCGGCGCGACTTTCCTGTTCTGTTGGCCGTTGTCGTAGCCGTCAAGGCGTCTTCACAAACGCCATCAGCGTAAGACATGCGCAGCACCCCTGGCTTCGAAAAACCCGTTCTCCTCGGTCAGTCAGGGCAGTGCGAGCGGACTGCCTTGTGCTGGGAATTGACCGGCGGTCTATCGCGTTGCCAGCGTTGGAGCTAATAGGACGATGAGGGTTTTACCGACAACCAGCGTGAAATGCCCAGTCCCTTCCACTCATCCGATCGTAAGCCGAACCCGTGCCGCGAAGTGGCCATGCGTCGCCACTAACTCGCAGCGCAGGC
>CAWCQI010000016.1:0-100743 GCA_963797625.1 uncultured Acidobacteriota bacterium | reverse complement strand
GGTGAACACCGGCCTCGCACCGATCGCGCGAGATCTCAACCTGCCGCTCGTCTGCACCAACGACGTCCACTACCTGCAGAATTCCGATCACCGGCCGCACGATGTCCTGCTGTGCATCGGCACTGGCAAGACGGTCACCGACACCGACCGGCTGCGCTACCACGGCGACCAGTTCTACTTGAAGACCGCCCAGGAGATGGCGGCCGTGTTCGGCGACTTTCCCGAGGCGATGGCCAACACCGTTCGAATCGCCGAGCGGTGTCACGTCGATCTGTCGGAGACGGTCAACCACCTGCCCAACTTCGAGGTGCCACCGGGCGTCACGCTCGACGAATACTTCGAGCGCGTGGTCCGCGAAGGTTTCGAGTACCGCCTGCCGCGGTTGCTCGATCTGCAGTCACGGGGCCTCCTCCGGCACACGGTCGACGAGTACGAGCGGCGGCTCACCTATGAAGTCGAGATGATCAAGCAGATGAAGTACCCGGGGTACTTCCTGATTGTCTGGGACTTCATTCGCTACGCGCGCGAGCACGCGATCCCGGTCGGGCCGGGCCGAGGGTCCGCGGCCGGCAGCTTTGTCGCCTACTGCCTGCGAATCACCGACGTCGATCCGATCGAGTACGACCTCATCTTCGAGCGCTTTCTCAATCCCGAGCGCGTCTCGCTGCCCGACATCGACATCGATTTCTGCGAACGGCGCCGCGGCGAAGTGATCGACTACGTGACCCGCAAATACGGCCGCGAGAACGTCGCGCAAATCATCACCTTCGGGACGATGAAGGCGCGCGCAGTGGTCCGCGATGTCGCGCGCGTCATGGACATTCCCTACGCCGACGCCGACAAGGTCGCCAAGGCCGTGCCTGCCGCCCTGGACATGACGCTCGAGAAGGCCCTCGAGCAGAATCCCGTCCTCAAGGAGATGGAACAGAAGGACGAGCGGGTCCGGGAGCTGCTCGGCGTGGCGCGACGGCTGGAGGGCATGACTCGCCACGCCTCGGTGCACGCCGCCGGCGTCGTGATCGCGCCGAAGCCGCTGACCGAGTTCGTTCCGCTCTACAAGAGTCAGAAGGACGAAATCGTCACGCAATGGGCGATGAAGGAGGTCGAGCGCGTCGGCCTCCTGAAGATGGACTTCCTCGGTCTGAGCACGCTCACGCTCATCCGCGACGCCCTCGACGAAATCAAGCGGACCGAGAACATCGAAGTCGACATCGACGCGATCTCGCTCGACGATCGGAAGACCTACGAGCTCTTCAGCGACGGCCAGACCTACGGGGTCTTCCAGTTCGAGAGCTCGGGCATGCGCGAGCTGCTGCGCAAGGCCAAGCCCGAGCGGCTCGACGACCTGATCGCGCTGAACGCGCTCTACCGGCCCGGGCCGCTCAAGAGCGGGATGGTCGACGATTTCGTCGCCCGCAAGCAAGGCCGCACCGAAGTGAAGTACGAGCTCCCGCAGCTCGCGCCGATTCTGTCGGACACCTACGGGGTCATCGCCTACCAGGAACAGGTCATGCGGATCGCCGCCGTGCTGGCCGGCTTTTCGATGGGTCAGTCCGACGTCCTGCGCAAGGCGATGGGCAAGAAGGATCCGAAGGTCATGGCCAAGCAGCGCGCCGCCTTCATGGAGGGCGCGCGCGCCAACGGCATCAACGAGAAAAAAGCGGCGAAGATCTTCGACCTGATGGAGTTCTTCGCCGGCTACGGGTTCAACAAGTCCCACTCGACGACCTACGCGCTCCTCGCGTATCAGACCGCCTGGTTGAAGGCCAACTACCCGCGGCATTTCATCGCGGCGCTCCTGACCATCGAGGCCGCCAACACCGAGAAACTCGCGATGTACCTTGGCGAGTGCCGTGAGCTCGGTGTTCCGATCCTCCCGCCGGACATCAACTCGAGCGAGCTGGCGTTCTCGGTCGTCCCCGACGGCGTGCGATTCGGCCTCGGCGCCGTCAAGAACGTGGGGGAGGGCGCCGTGCTGTCGATGCTCGCCGTCCGCAAGGAGCGCGGCCGGATCGACTCCCTCTACACGTTGTGCGAGGACGTCGATCTTCGCCTGGTCAACAAGCGCGTCCTCGAGAGCCTCGTCAAGGCTGGAGCGCTCGACTCCCTCGTCGCCGGCAACGAGCCACCGTCGATTCGCCGCGCCAGGCTCTTTGCCGCCGTCGATCGCGCGCTCGAGCATGGCGGCCGTCATCAGCGCGATCGGGAAAAGGGACAGTCGCAGCTGTTTGGCGGTGCCGCGGCTTTCGAAGACGCAGACGCCGGCGCCGCCCTCGACGCGGTCCCGCTCCCCGATGTGCCCGCGTGGACCGAGAGCCAGCAACTTGCCGGCGAGAAGGAAGCACTCGGCTTCTACATGAGCGGCCACCCGCTCGAGCGCTTCGCGCGCGACTTGACGCTGTTTGGCGCGAGGCGAGTTGCCGAGGTGGCCGGATCCGAAGCGGACATCTGGATGGCGGGGATTGTCTCGGGCCTGCGTCCGCTCAAGACCCGCAAGGGCGATCGGATGGCGGTGTTCATGCTGGACGACGTCGATGGCAGCGTCGAAGTCGTCGTGTTTCCGGAAACGTTCGGCAAGCACGGCAGCCTGATCGAGGTCGACGCGATGCTGCTCGTCCGCGGCAAGCTCGAAAAAGACGACGAGTCCGCGCGCCTGGTGGCCACTGAGCTTCTGCCGATCGCGGCGCTGATGGAGCGGACGACGCGCGAAGTGGCGATCCATCTGAAGGCGCCGAAACACGGCCGGCCGACGTTCGAGGCGCTCGCCGAGCTGCTGTCCCGTCATCGCGGCGACCGGCGCGTCTCGATCGAGCTGGACGTCATGGACGTGCGCGGCCCCGATCGACCGCTCCGGGTCCGCGCTGAGGTGACCCAGCGCGTCAAGCCCTCAGAGCGGCTCGTCGCCGAAGTGGAACAACTCTGCGGTACCGGTTCGGTGGAATTGAAGTAAGGTCGAGGTAGCCGAAGGAGACGAATGCCTCCAGATTTACTCGAATTCGAAGAACCGATCGGCGTGCTGCTGAAGGAGATCGAAGCACTCAGCATGCTGCCGCGGACGCCGGAGCGCGAGAAGTCGATCGAGGCGCTGCGGGCGCGGGCCGACGAGATTCGCGGCGAGATCTACAAGAGCCTGACGCCCTGGCAGCGGGTGCTCGTCGCCCGCCATTCCGCCCGGCCCAATACGCTCGACTACGTCGAACGCCTGTTCACCGGCTTCGACGAACTGCACGGCGACCGGCGCTTTGCCGACGACCACGCCATCGTCTGCGGCATGGCCGACTATCAGGGGCAGCCGGTCGCGATCGTCGGGCATCAGAAGGGCCGCGACACCAAGCAGAAGATCTTTCGCAACTTCGGCTACGCGAGGCCGGAGGGCTACCGCAAGGCGCTTCGCGTGATGCTCCTGGCGCAGAAATTCCGCCGCCCGATCATCGTCTTCATCGATACACCCGCCGCCTACCCGGGCGTCGAATCGGAAGAACGCGGCGTCGCCGAGGCGATCGCCTTCAACCTCCGCGAAATGGTCATGCTGGAGGTCCCGATTGTCGTCATCGTGTGCGGCGAGGGCGGGAGCGGCGGCGCCCTGGGCATTGCCATCGGCGACCGCGTGCTGATGCAGGAGTACTCGGTGTACAGCGTCATTCCGCCTGAGGGGTGCGCGGCGATTCTCTGGCGCGACGCGAATCGCAAGGTCGAGGCCGCGGCAGCGCTCAAAATTACGTCATCCGATCTACTGGCGCTTGGACTGATCGACGCCGTGGTGCCCGAACCGGCCGGCGGCGCCCACAACGATTACGACGCCGCCACCGCCCTCGTCGACCAGGCGCTCGCACAGGCGCTCGCCGAGTTGTCACCGCTCAGCGTCGACGAGCTCCTGGCCGCTCGCTACGACAAATTCCGGCGCATGGGACGCGAGGGCCAGGCGTTTGTCGACGCCGCTATCCCGACGGGCGGACCTGCGTCGTGAGCCGATGAAGTCACTCCTCTGGCAGCATCTGCCGTGCGATGACGCCGACGCGTCGGCCCTCGCGGCGGCGCTGAACATCCATGGGACGGTCGCGCGTCTTCTGTGTCTTCGCGGGCTTGGCGATCCGGAGCGCGCGGAGCGGTTCCTGAACCCGTCACTCGACCATTTTCACGATCCGTTTCTCCTCGCCGACATGGAGCGAGCCGTCACCCGTCTCGAGCGGGCGCTGGCGAACGGTGAGCGGATTGCAGTTCACGGCGACTACGACGTCGATGGCATTACGTCGACGGTCATCCTCCGGCGCGCACTCGAGATGCTCGGCGGGAAAGTCGTCCATTTCATCCCGGAGCGTCTGCGGGACGGCTACGGGCTCCAGCCGGCCGCGATCGATCGGCTCCACGCCGACCAGGTCGACGTCATCGTGTCGGTCGACTGCGGGATCCGTGGGACGGAGGCGGCGCGCCGGGCGCGGGAACTCGGCATCGATCTGATCATCACCGACCACCACGAGCCCGAGGGCACGCTGCCTGACGCGGTCGCGGTGATCAATCCCAAACGCCACGACTGCACGTATCCCGACAAGCACCTGGCGGGCGTCGGTGTGGCGCTGAAGCTCGTGCAGGCGCTCTGCACCCGCGCCGGCAAGAGCCGGTGGCTGCCGGGTTTCGTCAAGATTGCCTCGCTCGGCACGCTTGCGGACGTCGTGCCGCTCGTCGGCGAAAACCGCGTCATCGCGCGGCTGGGCCTGGAATCGCTGACGCGCGGCCCGCACACCATCGGCTTGAGATCGCTCCTCGAGGCATCCGGGCTGACCGGCAAGACAATCGACAGCTATCAGATCGCCTTTATCGTCGCGCCGCGCGTGAACGCCGCCGGTCGCATGAGCAGTCCTGATATCGCCACCAGGCTCCTGCTCGCGACCGATGAGGGGATGGCCGACGAGGCGCGCGGGCTCGCGCAACAGCTGAACGACGAGAACCTGCGCCGGCAGCAGGAAGAAGCCGAGCTCGTCAGCCAGGCGAGGAAGGCCATTGAAACGGACCCGGCCGTCGGCGCACACAACGTGCTGGTCGTCGGCGGGGAAGGGTGGCATCGCGGCGTCATCGGCATCGCGGCGTCGAAGCTCGTCGACGCCTACCACAAGCCCGCGATCGTACCTCTCGGTCGACGGGGACGTCGCCCACGGATCGTGCCGTAGCATCCCGGACTTCAACATGCTCGCAGCGCTCGAGCACTGCGCCGACGTATTCGTCCGCTTCGGTGGCCACAAGCAGGCGGCCGGCCTGACGATGGAGGCGGCTCGCGTCCCGGAGTTCCGGTCACGGATCAACGCCTACGCCGACGACGTGCTCGAACCCGATCAACTGAGGCCGCGCCTGCGCATCGACGCGCCCCTCAGCCTCAAGGCGATTACCCCGGATCTCGTCCGCGGCCTCGACGCGCTGGGCCCGTTCGGCATGGGCAATCCGCGGCCGATCTTTCACGCCAGCCCCGTGGAGATTGTCGAAGGCCCCCGCTCGATCAAGGAACGTCACCTGTCGATGACGTTCAACCAGGAGGGGCGCCGTTTCCGCGCAATCGCCTGGCGGGCCGCCGAACAGGCCGAGTTCCTCGATCGGCACCGTGCCGGCGTCAACCTCGCGTTCTCGCTGGAACGCAACGAATACCAGGGCGAGACCTACCTCGAGCTCAACGTCGCCGACATCAAGGCGCTCGGAGACGTACAATAGAAAGGCTCAGGGCTCAAGGCTCAGGCCAGATCTTGGAATATGCGGTCGAAGGTTTTGCCTGAGCCCTGAGCCTTGAGCCCTGAGCCCTCTTATGCGCTGGCAGAAAATCGCGAGGTTGGCGATCGTCGTCTTCGTCGTCGGCTTCGCGATAGTCGTCTTCCTCGCGATGCGGCGGCGCCCGACCGCGCCCACCGGCGGCGAAGACATCGTCAGGTCCGATCCGGGGGCCATCCTCGAGAGCGGCGCCGGCGAACATAAAGCCTTCAAACTCGGAAAACTCGACTTCAACCTCAAGTACGACAAGGCCCTGACCTACAAGGACGGCCGGTCGAAGTTCGTCGGCGTCACGCTGACGATGCCGGACCGCGACGGGCGAACCTTTGTCGTGACCGCCAACGAAGGGGAGCTCGTCTCGCCGCCGGACAAGCCCGCCGACCTCACGGTCGCGAAGCTCACGGGCAACGTCAAGCTCACGACCGACAACGGGCTCGAGGTCGTCTCGGCGGACGCGAGCTACGACGGCAAGCTGGGCATCCTGACCATCCCTGGTCCAGTCACCTTCACCCGAGCGCGGATGAAGGGCTCAGGTGTCGGCGCCACCTATGACCGCAATCGGGACGTGCTCTGGTTGCTGGCCGACGCCCGCATTAACGTCGCACCTGATGCGACAGGCGGCGGCACGGTCGACGCCTCCGCGTCGAAGGCTGGGCTGGCCCGCGCCGACAACTTCATCAAGCTCGAGGGGACGGCGCGCATCACGACGGACGCGCGCACCGCGGAAGCTGACGTGATCACCGCGTATCTCGACGAGAAGGGCGAGAAGATCCAGCTGATGGAACTGCGCGAGCACAGCCGAATTACTGGAACCGGCGCCGGCGCGCAGGTCATGAGTGCCCGGCACATCGACATGAGGAATGCGCCCGACGGCCGCACGCTCCAGTCCTCCAAACTCATGGAAGGGGCCGTCGTCGAGCTCCCGGGTGGCGCCGGCGCGCCGGCGCGCCGAATCGCCGCCGCGACGATCGACAGCACGATGTCGCCCGACGGAGCCACGGTCACCAACCTGACCGCGCTCGAGAACGTGCAGGTCGATCTGCCGGCAGAAGGCGACATCCCCGCTCGCCGGATCCGTTCCGCGTCGCTGCGAGCCGCGGGAGCCGCCGGGCAGGGACTGCAGAACGCAGTCTTCGAAGGCGGCGTTGATTTCACCGAAAGCCGTCCGGCCGCTGGCAAGACGGCCGCGCTCGACAGACACGCGGAATCCGCGCGCCTGATTGTCGACACCAAGCCGGGTCTCGGCCCGCTCGAACGCGCCGACTTCCGCGGCAAGGTGCGGTTCGTCGATGGTGAGCTCACCGCCCAGGCCCCACGAGCGCTCTATGCCATCGACCGCGACATGCTCGATCTCTCGCCGTCGGACGGCGACGCGGGCATCGGACCGCTCCTGAACAATCGACAGCTCACCGTGCAGGCGCGCAACATTCACCTGACTCCCTCGACACAGAAACTGACGGCAGATACCGACGTGCGCAGCACCATCAAGCCGCAGAAAGCAGCGGCCGGGCCGGCGCCGGGCGGCCGCAGCAGCGCCGCTCCGCCGAGTCAGACGCACGTCCCGGGAATCTTGAAGCAGGATCAGCAGGTGAACGTGACTTCCAACCGCCTGGACTACGATGGCGTCGCGGAGGCCACCTACAACGGCAGCGCGCTGTTGTGGCAGGACAAGTCGAGAATCGCCGGCGAAACCATCGTGATGAACGATAGCACCGGCAACCTGACCGCCAAGGGAAATGTGCGCTCGACGATGATGCTCGAGGACGAAGATCCGAAGACCAAGGTCCGCAAGTTGACGGAAACCCGGGGCAGCGCCGATATCCTCGTCTATGATGACGCGAAGCGGTTGGCGACTTACACGGCGACCGGCGCCACACCGGCCCGTTTGACGAGCGTGCAGGGCGACATGAGCGGCAACCGCATCGATCTCTTCCTCAAGGAGAGCGGCAACGAAGTCGAACGGGCTGAAGTCGATGGCAACGTGGCAGTGACGCTCGAAACGCTCTACGCGACGTCGCGGCATCTCGTCTACACGGCGGATGAGGACAAGTATGTCCTCACCGGAGAACCGGTCGTCTCGGTCACCAAAGACAAGGACGGGACCTGCAAGGAAACGCGTGGCAACACGGTCACCTACCGCCGCTCGGTCGACAGCACCAGCGTCGAGGCCATGGCTGGAGTCGCCACCGAAACCAAGCCCCTTCCGGCGTGTCCCGCCCAACTCCGTCACTGAATGGCGACGCTGCGGACCCGTGAACTGACGAAGTCTTACGGCGGACGCACCGTCGTGAAGGGCGTCAGCCTCGAGATTGCGTCGGGCGAGGTCGTGGGCCTGCTCGGCCCAAATGGCGCCGGCAAGACGACCACGTTCTCGATGGTCGTCGGCCTGACGGCGCCCGACTCGGGACGCGTGCTCCTCGATGGGACCGATGTCACCGACGATCCGATGTATGTCCGGGCCCGCAAGGGCATCGGCTATCTGCCGCAGGAGGCGTCGATCTTCCGAGGGCTGACGGTCGAGCAGAACATCCTCGCCATCCTCGAAACCCTGGGAAAAAATGGCACCGATCGCCGGACCCGCCTGCGGGAACTTCTGTCGGAGCTGGGCCTGACGCCGCTCGCGAAATCACCCGCGTACACGCTCTCTGGCGGCGAACGGCGCCGTGTCGAAATCACCCGGGCCCTGGTCATCTCCCCGCAGTTCATGCTGCTCGACGAGCCGTTCGCGGGCATTGACCCTATCGCCGTGACCGACATCCAGCAGATCATCTTTCATCTCAAGTCGCGCGGGATTGGCGTCCTCATCACCGACCACAACGTCCGCGAGACGTTGAAAATCACCGATCGGGCGTACATCGTTCACGACGGCGTGATTTTTCGGAGCGGCACTCCCGACAGTCTGGCGGCGGATGACGACGTGAAACGGATTTACCTCGGCACCGACTTCCGATTGGACTAAGATTGGGGAGAGAGAACCGTTAGCGTTCATGGCGATCCAGCAGAGGCTACACACCAAGCTCGTTCAGAAGCTCATTCTGACGCCCTCACTGCAGCAGGCGATCAAACTGCTGCCGATGTCGACGCTCGAGCTCTCCGACCTGCTGAACCAGGAGATGGTCGAGAACCCCCTGCTCGAGGAGGTGCCGACCGAAGAGCTGCAGCCGGCTGAACAGCAGCAGGCCGAAAAGCCCGAAGCGGACAAGCCGGCCGCTGAAAAATCCGACTCCTGGGACGACGCCGACTACGAGTACTTCTTCGGCGACTACCTCGACGACGGCTACCGCTCGCGCACTCCTTCGGAGGTCAAGGAGCTGCCGCCGATCGAGAACACGCTGTCGACCACCGGATCGCTCTCCGATCATCTGCTCTGGCAGCTGTCGCTGCAGACGAGCGACGACCGTCTCCGCGAGATCGGCCGGGCCATCATCGGCAACCTCGACGACGACGGCTACCTCGTCGCATCGGTCGAGGAAGTGGCCGCGATGGGCGAGTGGCTGGTCACCGACGTCGAGCGCGCGCTTCAACACATCCAGACCTTCGATCCGATTGGCGTCGCCGCCCGCGACCTCCAGGAGTGCCTGGGCCTGCAGATTCGTCATATCGGCCTCGATGGCACGCCGGCCGAGAAGATCGTCACCGAGCACCTGCGCCTGCTCCAGAATCATCAGGTTCCCGAGATTGCCCGCAAGCTCGGGATGAGCATCGACGATCTCCGGCCGCACATCGAGATCATCCGCAACCTCGATCCGAAGCCAGGCAGCCGCTACAACCCGACGCAGTCGCAGTACGTCATCCCCGACGTCTACATCGTCAAAGTCGAGGATCAATACGTGGCGGCGCTAAACGAGGAAGGGCTGCCGCAGCTGCGGATCAGTCCCGTCTATCGCCGGCTGCTCGACAAGAGCGGCCAGGAATCGAACGACGAGACGCGGGCCTACGTCAAGGACAAGTTCCGCTCGGCGCTCTGGCTGATCAAGTCGGTCGACCAGCGACAGAAAACCATCCACAAGGTCGCCACGAGCATCATCAATTTCCAGCGCGAATTCCTCGATCACGGCATCGAGTACCCTGAGGCCGCTGGTGCTCCGCGATGTCGCCAACGACATCGGGATGCACGAATCGACGGTCAGCCGCGTCGTCAACAACAAATACATGCACACGCCGCAAGGCGTGTTCGAGATGAAGTACTTCTTCCACAGCGGGATCAGCAGCTCGTTCGGCGAGAGCGTCTCGTCGGTCACGATCAAGCAGCGGATCAGGAAGATCATCGAAAACGAGGACCCGCGCAAGCCGTTGAGCGATTCGAAGATCGTCAGCATCCTGCAGAAGGAAGGGCTGATGCTGGCACGGCGAACGATCGCCAAGTACCGCGAGGAGCTCAAGATCCCGACGTCGAACCAGCGGAAAGTGCTTTTCTAGCACTCCGCCCAGCTCTCAGCTCCCAGACTGCCGGCTGACGGCTGAAGAGCTGACCGAGCTGACTCGATGCGCCTTGATGTCACCGGCCGCCACGTCGATATCACGACTGGGCTTCGTCAGCTCATCACTCGCCGGCTGGCCAAGCTCGATCGACTGCTCAACGACAGCGCCATCTCGGCGCAGGTCATCCTGACCAAGGAAAAGTACCGCCACCGCACCGAGATCATCATTCACGCGCGCGGCGATCACATGCTGCGCGGCCTGGGTGAGGGCACCGGCTGGCCGGTGTCGGTGCGGGAAGCGGCCGCCAAGATCGAGCAGCAGGCGCAGAAGCTGAAAGGGAAGTGGCGCGAGCGAAAACGCCGCGGCGCAGGCACCCGCGCCGTCGTCGCTGCGCCGTCTCCGGACATGGGCCGGGGCCCGCGGATCGTGCGCGCGACGCGCTACGCCGTGAAGCCGATGTCGGTCGAGGACGCGGCGTTGCGGGTCGAATCCAGCGCCGACGCGTTCGTCGTCTTTCGCAACGCCGACAGCGACGCAGTGAGCATTCTCTACCGTCGCAGCGACGGTAACTACGGATTGATTGAGCCGGACTGACCGTGACAGCCGCCGCCGGCACCGCGCAGGAGAGGCCGCGGTGACCGCATCCAACCCGCCGGGCGTGACCGTCGCCACTGTGCTGCGCGATCTGGCCGATTCCCGCCAGCTCGATCTCGAATTGCTCGCCGGCGGCGATGGCCTCGGCCGTCACATCACGGTTCCTCACACACAAAAGACCGGGCTGGCGTTGTCGGGCTTCGACGCCTATCTGCGGGGAGGCCGCGTCCTGGTTTTTGGCGAGAGTGAAGTCCGTTATCTCGAAGCCCTCGGGAGTTCGGAGAGGACGGCGGTGCTGCGCCGCGTCCTCAGCCACGACCTCCCGTGTCTCCTCGTCACCGACGGGTTCACGCCACCGCCTGAGTTACCGATCGAATCCGACCGCGCCCGCGTCCCGCTGCTGCGCACGCGCGCCGCCACGCCGGAGGCCATGGCGCGGTTGTCGGCGGTGCTCGACACCTACCTCGCGGCGCGAGGCATCATTCACGGCGTCCTGATGGACATCCTCGGGCTCGGCGTGCTGGTCATCGGCGAAAGCGGCATCGGCAAGAGCGAGTGCGCCCTCGATCTCGTCGTTCGCGGCCATCGCCTCGTCGCCGACGATGCCGTGGAGCTCCGCAGCCGCGCTCAGTCGTTCGTCCTCGGGAGCTGCCCGGAGCTGACGCGGCACCACATGGAAATCCGCGGGCTCGGGTTGATCAACGTGCAGGACTTGTTCGGCGTCGCATCGACGCGGACGTCGAAGCGGGTCGAGCTGGTCGTCCAGCTCGAGCGCTGGGAGCATGGCCGCGAGTACGACCGGCTGGGCCTCGACGAAAGCTACTACGAGCTCCTCGGCACGCGCATCCCGATGATTCGGATGCCGGTCGCTCCTGGCCGCAACGTCGCGATCCTCGTCGAAGTCGCGGCCCGCAACCAGCTGCTTCGATCGCGCGGGCACCACGCCGCTCGGCGGCTGACCGAGCGCCTGAATGAGCAGCTCGAGAACCTGGCCACGCCAGGCGAGCCGGAGCTCGAATATGGAGAGGATCTGTAGGGCAGCTATGCAAGAGCTCACGAAGTACGCCTGAGCGCACTGAGCTTTTGGACAGTCAGCGAGCTGGTGAGAAGTTGGACCGTGTAGCGTTGGACCATCGCGTGAGAGCCGATCACGGAGTTGGCCGGGAGAGACGGCTTTGGCGTTTGTTTCAGCAGGAGACGCTCTTCAGTGAAAGAGAAGCGGCACGCCGCACGGCGCGCGGCCCGCACCGCCGTCAGCTCGAGGTTCGTCGTGCTGACCGGACTGTCGGGTTCCGGAAAGTCGCAGGCGATTCGCGCCCTCGAGGACCTCGGGTATTTCTGCGTCGATAACCTCCCGGTCGCGCTGCTACCGATGCTGGCGGAGCTGACGCTTCGGGCCGGCAGCGAGATCTCGCGCGCGGCAGTGGTCGTCGACGTCCGCGAAGGCAGGCTGCTCAAGGATTTTCCGAGTATTTACCGGCGGCTGAAGAACATGAAGGGCCTGAGCCCGGTCCTCATCTTCCTCGAAGCTGCAGAGCCGACGCTGGTGCGACGATTCAGCGAGACGCGCCGTCCGCATCCGCTGGCGCCCGATCGGTCCGCGATTGAGGGCATCCGCGAGGAACGCCAGGCGATGAAGGCGATGCGGCGAATGGCCGACCACGTGGTGGACACGTCGTCGATGAACGTTCACGAGTTGCGGCACGTCTTTACCGGCGTGGCGAGCGGCCGCGCGCCCGGCACGAGGCTGGTGGTCACGATCCTGAGCTTCGGGTTCAAACACGGCATTCCCGTTGACGCCGACCTGATGTTCGACGTCCGGTTTCTGCCGAACCCGCATTTCGTTCCGTCGCTGCGCCCGCACACCGGCCGCGATCGGGAAGTACGCCGCTTCCTGGACCGGTCGGAGGCGACCGCCGACTTCCTGAAACACACGTTGAATCTTCTGAAGTTCCTGATCCCGCAGTACGCGGCAGAAGGAAAGTCCTATCTGACCATCGGCATCGGCTGTACCGGCGGACGGCACCGGTCGGTCGCCATGGCGGAAGCCTTGAAAAAAGGGTTGAGCGGCCTCGGTGCCATCCGGCTGCGCGTCGCCCACCGGGACATCGCGATCGACTGATGACAGAAGCAGGTGCGCTCATGAAGATCGGCGTCGTCGTCGTCACGCACGGTCAACTGGCGACTGAACTGGTCAATTCCGCCGAGATGATCGTCGGCGACCTGCCGCATTTCACGGCCGTCTCGATCGGGTGGCACGACGACGTCGAGCATGCCAAGGGAGAAATCGGCCGCGCGATCGCGCGAGTGCAGAGCTCGGCGGGCGGAACCGCCGAGGACCCGGCGGGCGTGCTGGTGCTCACCGACATGTTCGGCGGGACGCCGGCCAACCTCGCCGTGACATTCGTGAGCCCGCAGGTCGAGACGATTACGGGCGTCAACCTGCCGATGTTGATCAAGCTGGCACGGACGCCCAAGCAGAGTGATCTGCTGACGCTCGCGCGCGAGATGCGCGAAGACGGCCGCAATGCGATCTGGGTCGCGTCCGATCTGCTCCGCGGGGACAAGGCATGACGTCGTGCGCGGTCACGATTGTCAACCCGCTCGGCCTGCACGCCCGGGCGGCGGCCAAGTTCGTGCATACGGCGAGCGGGTTCAGCGCGCGGATCCGCGTGGCCCGTGGAGAACGTGAAATGGATGGTAAGAGCATCATGGGCCTGCTGCTGCTCGCAGCGGCACAAGGCTGCCTGATCACGATCTCGGCCAACGGCGTCGACGAAGAACAGGCGCTGGCGGCTCTGTGCGCGCTCGTGGCGCGCGGATTCGACGAGGTGGCGCCATGCGCATGACCGGTCTCGGCGTCTCGCCCGGCATCGGCGTCGGCAAGGCACTGGTGCTCAAGCGCGGCACCCGGGATCTCCGCTTCCGGGTACCGGCGTGGCTGGTCGACCGCGAGCTCGAACGTCTCGACACCGCCAGGGCGCGGGCTCGCGAACAGATTCAACAGATCAAGACGCGCATCGCGACGACGGCCGGCGCCGAACACGCGTATTTGTTCGACGCGCAGCTGCTCATGCTCGACGACGCGATGCTCGTCGGTCGCGCGGTCGAGACGATTCGAAGCGAACGGCTGAACGCCGAATCGGCGCTGCAGCGCGCGCTCGAGCACATTTCGACGTTCTTCGACCAGGCCCACGATCCCTATCTTCGCGAGCGCAAGGGCGACGTCGCCGATGTCGTCGGCCGGCTGACGATGAACCTCCGCGAGGCCGGAGATCCGACCGACCTGTTCCGGGATCTCGAAGGACCGTTGGTCCTCGTCGCCCACGACGTCACGCCGTCGATCATCGCGCAGCTCGATTGGCAGCGGCTGGCGGCGCTCGTGACCGACGCCGGCAGCTGGACGAACCACACGGCGATCCTGGCGCGCTCGCTGCGCGTGCCGGCCGTCGCCGGACTGCACAATGCCAGCGTCCTCGTCGCGCCCGGCTCGGTCGTCGCCGTCGACGGCACCACCGGAGAAGTGCTCGTCGACCCCGACGCCGAAACGCTCGAGCAAGTCGAGGCGAGGCTGCGGCGGCGCCAGGCCCACGAGCAGACGCTCGACGAATACCGCGACCTGCCGGCCGTCACCGAAGACGGCGTGGAGATCCGGCTCGAGGCGAACATCGAGGCGCCCGACGATGCGGCGCGCGCCAGCGAACGAGGCGCGGTCGGGATCGGGCTCTTCCGGTCGGAGTTCCTGCTGGCTGGAGCGGGGCAGGCGGCGTTGACCGAAGAAGCGCAGTATCGCGCCTACCGCCGGCTGATCGAGTGCGCCGCCGGACAGCGCGTCACCATCCGGACCTTCGACGTCAGCGAGCCGCAGCTGCGCATCGAGCACGCCGCCATCGAGGGAACGCGCTCGCCGCTCGGCATGCGCGGCGTCCGGTTGAGCCTGGCGATCGACGAGATTTTTCAGGCGCAGCTCCGCGCCCTGCTTCGCGCCGCGTCGCACGGCCCGCTCCGGGTGATGTTCCCGTTCGTGTCGAGCCTCGAAGAATTGCGCGCCGCGCGCGCCGCCGTCAAGCAGGCCGCTGACGGATTGCGGGCGCGAGGCGACCGCGTGCCGGACGTGCCGATTGGCGTGATGATCGAGCTGCCCTCAGCGGCGCTGACCGCCGACCTGCTGGCGCTCGAGGCCGATTTCTTCAGCATCGGGACCAACGACCTGATCCAATACACCCTTGCCGTCGATCGCACCGACGATCGCGTCTCGCGCCTGTACGAGCCGCTGCATCCCGCGATCATCCGCGCGATTCGCCTGGTCGTCCGCGCCGGCCGGCACGCGCGGATTCCCGTGGCCGTCTGCGGCGAAATGGCGGCCGATCCGGTGGTGCTGGCGTTGCTGGTCGGACTTGGGCTGCGCGAATTCAGCATGACCCCAACCGCCATTCCGCTCGCCAAGCGCGTGCTTCGGGGGCTGCGCGCCTGCGACGCGCGCGTGGCCGCCGGCCGCGCCCTCCGAGCGCGGACTGCTACGGAAGTCGAAAAAGGTTTGAGTGAGTTAACCGAGCCGGCCGAGTCGAAGCGGTCGTAGATCTTGGGAGGACGTTTTGGCTGATAATGTGACGCGAGTCGAGAAGCCGTGGGGCTACGAACTGCACTGGGCGAAGACGGGGCGCTACGTGGGCAAGCTGATTCACGTCAACGCCGGCCACGCGCTCAGCCTGCAGTACCACAATCAGAAGGACGAGACGATCTTTCTCTGGTCCGGCCGGCTGCTGTTCGAGATTGGCCCGGCCGGCGAGGCAGGCGCCGAGGGGCAGGCCCTCGTCAAGCGAGAGATGAAGGTCGGCGAGTCCGTGCACATCACGCCGCGGACCGTGCACCGCATGACCGCCATCGACGACTGCGACATCTTCGAGGTCTCGACGCCCGAATTGCACGACGTCGTGCGGCTCGAGGACCGCTACGGCCGCCAGACCTAACTGCAGAAAACGCGTACTCGCGTAGACAGCGCGTCGGCACGTTCTGCGCGCATCCCGACTGCAAAATCCCGATTGACGCCCGAAAACACCGAGTTCAGAATGGCTGGACTCTTGAAAGGACTCCTGGCATGGGAAGCGTAAATAAAGTCATCCTCGTGGGAAATCTCGGGCGCGACGCCGAGCTCCGGTACACGCCCGGCGGCGCGCCGGTTGCCACGCTCAACATGGCGACAACCGAGATCTGGAACGACAAAGGCGGGCAGCGCCAGGAGAAGACCGAATGGCACCGCGTCGTTCTCTGGGGCAAAACCGCCGAGTCCCTCTCGGAATACCTGACCAAAGGCAAGCAGATCTACGTGGAAGGGAAGCTGCAGACGCGGCAGTGGGACGACAAGGACGGCAACAAGCGCTACACGACCGAGGTCCGGGGCGATCGTGTGGTGCTGCTCGGGGGAGGCGGCGGGGGAGCCGGACGCCAGCAACAGCGCACGGCCGGCCCGGCAGGAATGGACGAACCCATGGGCGAGCCCGCGACCGAACTGACCGACGACGATATCCCGTTCTAGATCGCTGTTACTCGACGCAGATTTGCCACGGACGCGGATTCCGCGGATCTCAACTGGGGGCGAAACCATTCGAGCGATCCGCGTGATCCGCGTCCCGTCGTTCGATCCGCGGCGCTGCAGACCCGCATCAGTGTTTCTTGTCCTGGACTCTGACAAGCGCCTGTTGCGCGAGCGTCGCCTCGAATGCCTTGTTGTAGTTCTTGACGACGGTTTCGTACGCTTTTCGGGCGGCGTCGAACTGCTTCATCGCTTCGTACGCCGAGCCAAGCTTGTAGTACGCCGTCGGCACGCTGTCGGACTGCGGATAGTTCGAGATCACCTTCTGTAGCGCCGTCACCGCATCAGCGTATTTGCCGGCGCTGAAGAGCGAATGGCCGATGTACAACTGCGCGTCGTCGGCCTGCGGCGACGTCGGAAACGTCCGGATGAACGACTGGAAACCCTCGACCGCCAGATCGAACTGCCCGGCCGTGTAGACCGCGTACACCCGATCCCACATCTGCGTCGGCGAAACGTTTGGCGGCGGGGTGGTGGCTGCGGGAGCCGCCGCACTCGGCGCCGCGGCCGCCGGGTCGCCCGTTGGTGGCTCTCCGCTCGGTACCAGCCCCACCGATGGCACAGGCGGCGGCATGCGACGCCACCGTCTGGCGGAGGGCCTGCAATTCCTGAGTCATCGACGAGAGGCGAACGTTCGTCTCGTCGGCCTTCTCGCGCAGTATCCGCGTGGTTTCGGCAACGCCTTCGACGATCAGCTTCTGGTCCGCCAACGACTTCTGCAGCCTGCCGGCGTCGGCATCCAGCCGAACGTTCAACGCCTTGAGGGTGTCGCCGAGGCCGAGGAGGGCGGCGCGGAGCTGCTGTTGTTCCTCCTGCAGCATCCGAATCTCCGCCATGAGCAGCTTGTGCTCCTTGTCCGCATCGGCGCTCGCCGGCCGGGCGCCAATGAAGGCAATGAGCACGACGGCCAGAACCGCTGCCGCCACCACACGTGTCTTTCTCATGTCGCAATCCTTTGGTTCGGGATCAGACCTCGATTTTCTGATCGGACCCGCGTCGCAGGCAAGGTCCGATTACTTGCTGGTCAGCACGAAGTGGGCGCGGCGGTTCTTGGACCAGCCAGACTCGGTGTGCGTCGGATCGAACGGAAACTCCTTGCCGTAGCTCACCGTTCTCAGCCGATCGGCCGGGATCCCGAGCGAGATGAGGTAGGTCTTGGCGGCGGTCGCGCGCCGGTTGCCGAGCGCCAGGTTGTACTCCGCCGTGCCGCGCTCGTCGGAATGCCCCTCAATCGTGATCACCCAGTCCGGATACTTCTTCAGGATTTCCGCGTTGGCCATCAGCGCCTTCTGCCCATCGGCATCGATCTCCGAGCTGTCGTAGGCGAAGAACACCGGCGTGAACGGTGAATTCTGGTTGATCTTGTCGATGTCGCTCACCTTGAGTGGATCTTCAATCCGCGGCTCGGGTGGCACGCCAACCGGCTCGGCGACCGGTTCGGGTGGCTTCGGCGGCAACCCAGCGGGGGTCGCGGGATCAGCGGGCGGCGGTGGAAATGGCCGCGCGACCGGCGGCTTCGATTTCGCACACGCGCCGAAGGTGACCGCCAGGGTCAGGATGACCACCGACGTCGCGACTCGTCCAATCTGCATGCTTGACCTCACTTAATACTCTCGCTCGGCGTCCGTGAACCTCATGAACCCTTGAACCTCGTGAACCTCGAATGAACCCTGAACTGCTCTGTTACTGCGACCAATTCGGATACCGATTGCCGCCCGGCTGCTTCGTAATCTGCTGCAGATCGGTTCCGTCGCGCGCGATCGTGTAGATCTGCGGGCGTCCCGTACGGTCCGACATGAAGGCGAGGTGGCGGCCATTGGGCGCGAACGCCGGGCTCTCGTTGCTGCCAATGCCGTCGGTGATCGCGCGCGACTCGCGCGTGCCGAAGCTGAAGATCCTGATCTCGTATCCGCCGCCGGCCTGCGACGCGTAGGCGATCTCGTTCAGCGGGGCAGGGGACCACGTCGCGCGATCGCAGTACGACTCGCCGCTGATCCTGTCGAGGCCGGTGCCGTCCAGGTTCACGATATAAACCTGCGGACGGCCGCTACGATCCGAGGTGAACGCCAGTTGCGTGCCGGTCGGCGACCACGTCGGCGTCACGTCCGCGCTCGGGTGGTTCGTGACCCGGCGGAGGTTGCTGCCGTCGCGGTTGACGACGTAGATCTCCGGATTGCCGTCGCGGTTCGACATGAAGGCCAGCTTGGTGCCATCGGGCGACCACGCCGGCAGGAAATTGTGATTCTCGAGCGAGCCTTTCGCCGGATACGTGGGCGGACGAAGCGAGCGAATCGACTGCAGGATGATGTCGGGATAGCCGCTTCTGTACGACGTGTAGGCGAGCGAATCGCCGTCGGGCGACCACGCCGGAGCGATGTCGAGCGAGCGCGTGGCCGTCAGCCTCGTCTGGTTCGCGCCGTCGTAGTCGGCCATGTAAATGTTCGAGACGTCGCGTTCGGCGACCGGCCCCTTCATGCGCGCGCCGTCCCGATCCGACGAGAACGCAAGCTTGGTACGCGCGACGCCACGAAGATTGCGCTGCTGCTTGTGGATCTCGTCAGCGATGCCGTGCGCGTAGACGCGGCCCCCGTCGGCCAGCGACCGTGCCGAACCGGTGTACTGCTTGCCAAGCGCCATCGCGCCGTTGACCACGCGCAGCAGTCGCGCTTCGACGACGATGCCATCGGCGGTCTTGCGCACCGTGCCAACGACCAGTCCTTCGGCACCGAGTTCCTTCCACCGATCCATCGACACTGCCTCGACCGATGCCGGGGTGGGCACGGTGCGAAGGATGTCGCGCGGCAGCATGTAGAACTCTTTCTCGTACGCGAGGTCGTCCCAGAGGACGTCGGCGATCGTCTTGGCGGCGGCGATGACTTCGGGCTCCTTGCCGAGCGGGATGAACTCGGGCACCGCCATCTTCGGCGGCGCGCCATCGTCCCGGCCTGAGATGAGCACGCCGATCGCGCTTGGCTGCTGCCCCTGCGGCGGTGCAGTTGGCGGTGGCTGTGGCGGGTTCTGGGCGGAGAGCATCAAGACGGTGCTCGCGACGAAGAGAGGCGTTAGAAGTTTCATGGATTTCATCAGCGCACGTAGTCGAATGTCAGATACACCGTCAGCGTCGGTTTGTCGAACGGAGCCGGAAGGGGAGGCAGCTGTCGTGTATTGAGGACCGCGCGGCGCGATTCCAGATCGAGCAGAGGGTTGCCGCTGGTCTTCTCGACCTCGACATTGGTCAGCATGCCGTCCCGCCGAATCGTGAACTTCACCACCGTCTGCCCGGCTGCGCCCTGCCGCTTGTCCCAATTTGATCTGATGCGCTGGCTCATCGTCTCGACATATTCAGGACAGCAGAAGTTGGCGACATCGAGCCGCGCCCCACCGGTACTGCTGGCGCCGGAGCGCTCGGCCAGTCCCCCAAACGGAACTGTCGCGGCGTTCGGCGTCTCGACTCGCGCCGCACCGCTCTTTACTTCCGCGCCGGTCGATGGCTTGCGCGTCGACGACTTCTCGATCGGCTTCTCGACCGGCTTCGGCAACGGCTTGGGCTTCACCTCCGGCGCCGGCTCCGCCATCTCTGGCGTCTTCGCCGCAGGCGGCGCGGGCATCGGCTTGGCCTCGGGTGTCTCTTCTTGCACTGGCCGGCTCGTGATGGCGGTCATGCCGCCGGTGTCGGCAGTCCCTGACGGCCCGAGCGAGATCATCATCGGCGTCGCCTGCTCCTCTGGCTGGACGCGCAACCAGTCACGCGGGAGCAAGCACGAGCGCCGTCATCAGCACCCCGTGGATCACGAGCGAGACGACCATCATCCGATTGAGGCCGTCGGCCTCGCGGCTGCGTCCGATCAGAATGCTGCTGACGGCTTCCTGCATGGATCAGCGCTTTGACGCAGGCTGCGACATCAGTCCGACCTTGTCGACGCCCGCCTCGCGCAACTTGTCGGTCACCGTCATCAGATCCTGCACGCTCGCGCCGCCGTCGGCGCGGATGTAGACCGACTTGTCGTCGCGCATGAGCAGGGCCTGCCGCACCAGCTCGTGCATGATGTCGATTCTGACTTCCTTCTTGTCCACCTGGACGACACGCGTTCGACTGAAGTCGGCGGGCACGCTCACGTAGACAGGCTGCGCGTTGACGGGTTTCGCTCGGGTTGCCTTGGGCAGGTTCACCTCGAGTCCCTGCTGCAGCATCGGTGCCGTCACCATGAAGATGATGAGCAGCACCAGCATCACGTCGACGAGCGGTACGACGTTAATCTCGGAGAGCGACGTCGCGACGTGCGCGCCGCGACCGCGCCGTCCGCGTCCGGAGGTTCCCGCGCCGTGCTGTTGAATCTTCGGCATCAGGTGAAATTCCGCTCGCAGATGTTCAGGAACTCGAGCGAGAAGTCCTCCATCGCGCCAGCGAACTCCTTCACGCGCTGCGTAAAGAGATTGTAGAAATAAACCGCTGGAATGGCAGCGAAAAGGCCGGCCGCCGTCGCGATCAACGCTTCGGCGATCCCCGGCGCCACCACGCCGAGACTCGAAGAACCCGCCGCGCCAATATTGTGGAAGGAACCCATGATCCCCCAAACGGTGCCGAACAGTCCGATGAACGGCGTGATGCTCGCGACCGTCGCGAGGAACGGCACGTGACGTTCGAGCTTTGCGAGCTCGACCGTCGTCGCGCGCAGCAGCGCGCGGTCGACGGCGTCGAGGCTCCTGAGCGTTGGACGTCCGGCGGCCGCCGCCGGTTTTGTCGAGTCGGCTGGCGGTTGGCGCAGTTGCGAGTTCAGCTCGGAGTAGCCGGCCTGAAAAAGTCCGACGAGAGGGCTGTCCTTGAGCGACGGGCACACCGCCTGCACTTCGGAGAACTTGCTGCTCTTGCGGAAGACATCGAGGAAGCTCGCGGTCTGTCCCGCCGCGCGGCGATAGACGGCGATCTTGTACAGCGTGATTCCCCAGCTAATCGCGGAGAACGTGAGCAGGATTAAAAGGACGCCCAGCGACAGCCACGAGCTGTCAAGAATCAACCGGACGATGTCGGTACTCGAACTCAACCCACCGGACCCAGCATCCGGCTGCGCCGCTTGCGCCAGAAGCGCAACGGCGGAGACTGGCATGTGCAAACAGCCCTCCGCGACTAAGAACCTTTCATCATGCGCCGCTGGGACAGCGCAAGCTTCGCCAGAGTAACACGCCACCTGTAGGCTGTCAAACATCTGATAAGATGGAACTTCGCGTCACACTCCGATGCTGCGCTTTCTCTCCATTCGCCACCTCGCGGTCATCGATCGGATTGAGCTCGAATTCGGGCCGGGCCTGACCGTCCTCACGGGGGAAACCGGCGCCGGCAAGTCGATCCTCGTAGGCGCCGTCGGCCTGCTCGTTGGCGGGCGCGCCTCGGCCGAACTCGTGCGCACGGGTGAAGAATCAGCGTCGGTTGAAGCGATCTTTGATGCACCAGACGGTCGAGAAATCATCGTCAAGCGTGAGGTCTCGGCGCAGGGCAGGAGCCGTGCGTTCGTCGACGGCGCGCTCGTCACCAACGTCGCGCTCCGCGAGCTGTCGGGCGCGCTCGTCGATCTCCATGGTCAGCACGAACATCAGGTGCTGCTCGACCCGGCGACTCACCTCGACGTGCTCGACGCGTACGCAGGGCTCGAGCATGAACGCGCAGACGTCGCGGCCGCGTATTCGACCTGGCAGGCGATCAGCGGTGAACGCGATCGCCTGCTGGCCAGCCAGCGTGAGAGCGCGGCGCGATCCGAGTTCGTCGCGTTTCAGCTGGCCGAAATCGAACGCGTCAACCCCAAGCCGGGTGAAGACGACGAGCTCGCCGCGACGCGGCAGGTGCTGGCCAACGCGGACAAGCTGCAGCGGCTCTGCAACGAGGCCTATCAGACGCTCTACGAGGGTGACGGCGCGGCGCTCTCCGCGCTCGGCGCGGTCTGGCGCAAAGTCGGCGAGCTCGCGGCCATCGACGAGCGGTTCGCGCCGCACCTGACCGCGCGCGAATCAATCAAGCCGGCGCTCGAAGACCTCGCCTACTTTCTCCGCTCGTACGTCGCCGACATCGATGCCGCGCCGGCGCGGTTGCAGGAGGTCGAGGATCGGCTCGCATCCCTGGAACGTCTCAAGAAAAAGCACGGCCTCACCCTTGCGCAGGTCCTGGCGCGGAGCGAGGATCTGAAGCGGGAGATCGACGTACTGGCGCATGGGTCCGAACGATTGGCCGAGCTCGACCGGTCGCTCAGTGTCGCGCGCGAAGCGTATGTCGAGTGCGGCGCGCGGTTGTCGGCGCGGCGTGAATCGGCCGCGCCTGTTTTCAGCCGGACGTTGGAGAAATCGCTCGGCGATCTCGCGATGGCGCGCACGCGCTGCGAGGTGCGTTTTACGACCGCCCGCGCCGAGGCCGAGTGGACCGAGCGGGGACTCGAACACGCTGAGTTTTACATCTCGCCGAATCCGGGGGAGGATCTGAAGCCGCTGGCCCGGATCGCGTCGGGCGGCGAGTTGTCGCGGATCATGCTCGCGCTGAAGACGCTCGGATCGAGCGACGCGCTGGGAAAGACGCTGATCTTCGACGAGGTCGACACCGGAATCGGTGGGGCAGTCGCGGACGTCGTCGGGGTGAGGCTGCAGAACCTGGCCAAGCGATTTCAGGTGCTGTGCATCACACACCTCCCCCAGATTGCCGCCTACGGGGGGACGCATCTGTCGATTGCGAAGTCGGTCCGCCAGGGCAGGACCGTCACGCGAGTCGATCGACTGGCGGCCGGAGCGCGGCAGGAGGAGCTCGCCCGCATGATTGGCGGCAACGATGTGTCGGCCGCCGTTCTGGCGAGCGCGCGCGAAATGCTCGCAACCCGGAACGCCGGGGCGAAAGGCGAATAAACAGCAAAAGGCGAAAGGGCGCGGATTTCAGCGGATTCTTGCATGAAATACCTGATCGAGACGCACGGCTGCCAGATGAACGTCCACGATTCGGAGAGGATGGCCGGCCTCCTCGAGCAGGCCGGCTACGAATCGACCGCCGACGACGGCGACGCCGACGTGATCGTCATCAACACGTGCAGCGTGCGAGAGCGCGCCGAAGAAAAGCTTTTCACTCGGCTCGGTGAGATTCGGCAAGCGGGAATCGAGCGCGGCGCTCGCCCAGTCGTCGCTGTTGCCGGCTGCGTCGCACAGCAAGAAGGACGACAGATCCTGGCGCGCTCCTCGGCCGTCGACGTCATCATCGGAACACAGAATCTCAAGCGCCTGCCGATGCTCGTCGAGCAGGCGGCGGCTGCCGGCGCGGGAACCCGAACGATCGTCGATATCGATCCGCTCGACGACGTCTCGTTTCCTCTGGGTGTCGCGCGGCGCTCGGAACGATTCAAGGCGTACGTGACGATCATCGAAGGGTGCAACGAGTTCTGCGCGTTCTGCGTCGTGCCGTACACGCGCGGTCACGAGCGGATGCGTCCGGCTGCGGCGATCGTTGCCGAGGCGCAACAGGCAGTGGGCGAGGGCGCCCTCGAAATTCAGCTCCTCGGGCAGATCGTCAACCACTACCAGGCACCCGACGATCCCACCTGCGACTTCGCGGCGCTCCTCGAACGCCTCAACGACATCGCGGGACTCGAACGCATCCGGTTTGCCAGCCCACATCCACGGCATGTGACGCCGCGACTGATCGAAGCCATGCGCGCGCTTCCCAAGGTCTGCCGGCACCTGCATCTTCCCGTGCAGTCCGGCTCGACGCGAATCCTCGCCGCGATGCGCAGACGCCACACGCGCGAGGCGTACCTCGAGCTCGTGGCGTCGCTTCGCGCCGCCATGCCGGACATCGCCCTCTCGACCGATACGATCGTTGGATTCCCGGGAGAGACAGAGGCCGATTTCAACGACACGCTGTCGCTGACGGCGGCGGTGCGGTATCACAGCATGTTCTCGTTCAAGTACTCGCCGCGGCCGAACACGCTCGCCGAGAAGCGGCTGCCCGACGACGTGCCGGACGACGAGAAGACGCGGCGCATCGTCGCGCTCCAGGCGCTTCAGCGGGAGATTCAGGGCGAGCTGTATCGTCAGGCGATCGGACGCGACGAGCAGGTCCTCGTCGAGTCGCGGAGCCGTCGCCGCGACTGGGAGCTGTCGGGCCGCACGAGCGGCAACACGGTGGTGAATTTCGCGGGGGAGCCGGACTGGATCGGGCGCCTGGTGACGGTGCGCGTCACCGACGCGAACCCGAACAGCCTGCGCGCCGAAGCGCTCCGGCCGGCGTCTTAAGTAACAGGGGTTAACCGGGGGACAACATGCAGATCGAGATGACCATCAAGGGCCTGATGGTGGATCCCATCACCAACATGCCGATCATCATCCTGCGCGACAAGGATGGTCAGCGGGTCCTGCCGATCTGGGTCGGCGTCTTCGAAGCCAACGCCATCGCGCTGCAGATGGAGAACGTCACGACGCCGCGGCCGATGACGCACGACCTGCTGAAAAACGTCATCTGCGACCTCAAGGCCGACATCCAGAAGATCGTCGTGTCGGACCTTCGTGAAAACACGTTCTACGCGCTCATCTACCTGACCGTGAACGGCGAACCCGTCGCCGTCGACGCCCGCCCAAGCGATGCCATCGCACTCGCGCTGCGGGCCCAGGCGCCCATCTTTGTCGAGGACCGCGTCATCGACCACGCGAAAACCGTGGACTTCGTCCCCGACAAGGAGAACTCCGAGCGCCTGCAGAAGTGGCTCGAGAGCCTCGACCCGGAAACCATGGGTCGCTACAAGATGTAGTAGGGGCGAGACGGGCACCCGCCACCCCTTGGAATCGGGTGCGATTTCCTGCAGTTTCGAGCACGGCTGTATCGTTTTGTTGACACCCCCGCACATGGTCCCTACAATGTCGGACAACTCTTGTCCGTACATTCAGTTGCGTCGCACGTCCGATGATCGTTGCCATCGCCAACCAAAAAGGCGGAGTGGGGAAGACAACCACCGCCATCAACCTGGCTGCCGCGCTTGCCCTGAGGGGTAAGCCCACACTCCTCATCGATCTCGACCCGCAGGCCAACAGTTCGATGTCGTACCTGGACGTCACCGGGGTTTCCCGGAGCGTCTACGACGCGATTTCCGAGCCCAACGTCGGGTTCGCGGACGTGATTCTGCCCTCGACGCTGCCGAACTTGTTCGTCGCGCCGTCGCGGATCGCGCTCGCCAAACTCGAGTCGAAGCTCGTGGGGGAGTTGGACGCGCACTTCCGGTTGAAGGATCGCCTCGAGCCGATCCGCGAGCAGTATCCCAACATCGTCATTGACTGTCCGCCCACGCTCGGGCTGTTGACCGTCAACGCGCTGGTGGCCGCGTCGCACCTGCTGATTCCGATTCAGTCGTCGTATTTCGCCCTCGAGGGCACGGACGACCTCCTGGAAACGATCGAGAAAGTCAGGGCGCGGGCGAATCCCGGGCTCAGGATTCTGGGAGTCGTCATCACGATGCACGACAAGCGCACGGCGCTGGCGCGTGACATCCGAACGCAGATTGACAAGGTGTTTGGAAGCAAAGTCTTCAACACCGTCATTACGAAGAGCGTCCGGCTCGAGGAGAGCCCGGCCTACAAGGAATCCATCTTTACGTTCGCACCCGAGTCGACCGGCGCCGCCGAGTACTACCGCCTGTGCGAGGAGGTCATGGACCGTGCCTAAGCGAGGACTGCCAGAAACGATCCGCATGCGCCACGATGAGCATTACGTCGAGGCGCTGACCAGCTCGGCTGGCAGCCCCATCGGGCGCATGGTGGCGATCGACCAAATCGACCCGAATCCCAATCAGCCTCGCCAGGTGATGGGCGACCTTTCCGAGCTGATGGCCTCGATCGCCGAGAAAGGCATCATCGAGCCTGTCATCGTCCGCCAGCGTGGTCCGCGTTTCCAGATCATCGCCGGCGAGCGCCGGTATCAGGCCGCCATCCAGGTGGGCCTGCGCGAGATTCCAATCGTGATTCGGGAGGTCGACGACGTCGAGATTATCGAGGTCGCGCTGGTTGAAAACCTGCAGCGAAAGGACCTGACCGCATTCGAAGAAGCCGAGGCGTTGTACTCGCTCGCAAGCAAGTGCGACTACACCCACGAAGACATGGCGAGGCGCCTGGGGAAGTCGAGGACGTCGATTACGGAGTCCCTTTCTATCAATGGAATGCCCGAAGAGGTCAAAAACCTTTGTCGGCTGGCCGACATTCACTCCAAGTCATTGCTTTTACAGATAGTTAGGCTTGGAGATCCCCAGAAAATGGTCGAATTGGTGGAGCGAATCACCCGGGATGGCGGCGCGACCCGCGAGGCGGTGCGAAAAGAAACCGCCAAACCCAAACCTGGGCGGCCAAAGTCGTACGTGTTCAGCTACAGAGCCCCAACCAAAGCCTTCAAGCTGTCTTTGAAGTTCAACAAGTCCCGCGTCGATCGCGACGAAGTCATCACAGCACTCGAGAACATCATCGCTGAACTGCGGAGCCAGTAGCGCCGCGGCTCGGCGGCTCGCTGTTGCGCGGTTGCATCTGCGCGCGGCCAACTCGCTCGAGCTGCGAACCCCGCGAACGACCGGAGCCGCGGACGTGCGAGCAGCTAGCGAGCCGAGCAAGCCCTGAGCCCTGAGCCCTGAGCCGAGCCTGAGCCCTGAGCCCTGAGCCCTGAGCCGAAAGTTAACATAACACTCATTATCAGACCCTTGAGAAATAGCCTGTAAATGAGCCCTGTGCATGAATTGTGGACCGCCGGCGCGGTCCTTCGCCCTACCAACTGCCCGCGAGATGCGGGCCGCGAACTGCGAGCCCCGAGGCGCGTTGACCCTGTTATGCTGTCAACCGAGTTCCTCTGATGCTCAGGACGATTGACCGCTACGTCATCCGCGAAGTCGTTCCGCCGTTCGTCCTGTCGCTGCTGATCTTCACGTTCGTCCTGGAACTGCCGCCCGTCATGCAGGAGCTCGAGCGGCTCCTCGCGAAAGGTGTTCCGTGGCCGACGGTCGGCCGGATCATCCTGCTTCTGAGCCCACAGGCCCTGGGCCTGACGATTCCGATGGCGCTGCTGGTCGGGCTGCTGATCGGCCTGGGCCGGCTGTCGACCGATCGCGAGGCCGTCGCGCTGCTGGCCTGCGGGGTCAGTCCGTACCGGTTACTTCGACCAGTACTGACGCTCGCGGGCGTCGCGACGGCCGCGACGCTTTACGTGATGATTGCGGCGATCCCGGACGCCAACCAGAAGTACCGTGAAATCCTCTTTGCGACGCTCAGCAAGAAGGTCGAAAGCGACGTCAAGCCGCGGGTGTTCTTTCAGGACTTTCCCAACTGGGTCCTGTACCCCAGGAATGACGCCGAGCCGGGCCAGCCGGGCTGGAACGACGTCATGCTCGCCAACACCCTCAAGCCCGAGGCGGTCGAAGTCCACATGGCCCGGCACGGCAGGATTGTCCTCGACCCGGCCAAGCGCACGGTCGAGCTCATCCTGAGCGACGGCACCAAATACGCCACCGTCGGGCCTGGCGAGTCCAGCATCGATCACTTCAAGCAGATCATCATCCGCCTCGATCCGGATTCGGTCTTTCCGCCCACCGATCTCGCCCGCGGGTTGACGGAAAAAACGATCGCCCAACTGAAGATCGATATCGCCGACAAAATCCAGCGAAAAGAGTCGACGCACAACGAAGTCATGGCGATCCACGCCAAGTACTCCATTCCCGTGGCGTGCCTGGTCTTCGCTGTAATCGCCCTGGCCCTCGGGCTGCGCGTCTCGCGCGATGGCAAGCTCGGTGGCTTTGTCGTCGGCATTGGCGTCATCTTCGCCTACTACATCACGATGTTCCTCGCCGAATCGATGGCCAAGGGCCACCGGATTCCGGCCGAGTACGCGCGCTGGGTGCCGAACCTCCTGCTTGGGCCCTTCGGCATCGTGGCGCTCGTCTGGCGGGCCCGGCATGCGGAGGGTCGACTTCCCTTCGGAGTGCGTTTTTCGAAATGGCGCCAACCCGCGTGGGTCGCCTCGATAGCCAACGCCTCTGCGCGCCTCTGGCGCGGGCCCCTCGACTCGGCTCGGGGTAAGCGCCCTCCAGGCCCCGCAACAGCGTCGAGGCGTGGCCTGCGACCCGGCGTCGTCCTGGTGATCCGGATCCCGCGCATCAACGCTCCGATGCCGAGCTTGATCGATCGCTATATCAGCCGGCTCTACGTGCGCGTCGCGGGTCTGTCGTTTCTTGCGCTTCTGGGCTTGTTCTACATTTCGACGTTCATCGATCGCTCCGACAAGATCTTCAAGGGACAGGCGACGACCGCCATGATCGGCGAGCTCCTGATCCTGCTCACCCCTCAGTTCATTTACTACGTGATCCCCATCGCCGCCCTCCTGAGCGCGCTCGTCACCTACGGCCTGCTGGCGCGCAGCAGCGAGTTGACCGTGATGAAGGCCTGCGGCATCAGCCTGTATCGCACCGCCCTCTCGGTCGTCGTCCTCTCGCTCGCGATGAGCGTCGTGCTGTTCGGGCTCGAGCAGCGGCTGATGGCCAGCGCCAACCGTCAGGCGGAAGCGCTTGACGCCAGGATCCGAGGCCGTCAACCAAGGACCCTGAACCTCCTCAACCGGCGCTGGGTCGTCGGGTCCGACAAGGTCATCTATCACTACGGACTGTTCGATCCGCAGCGGAACGAGATGTTCGGGCTGACGATGTTTGCGCCGCGCCGGGACCAGTGGGCGCTGAGCTCGGAGACGTTCGTCCGCCGCGCCATCTTCCGCGACAACGTCTGGACCGGAGAGAACGGGTGGAGTCAGGATTTCAGGACCGATCCTCCGAAGTGGACCACGATCGCGCGCAGTCCGCTCCCGGGGATGGAGTCGCCCGACTACTTTACGACCGAGCCTCCTGATGCCGAACTGATGAGCGTGGCGGAGCTGCAGCAGTACACCGCCGAACTCGAGCCTAGCGGATACAACACGACCCCTCTGAAAGTCGAACTCCATCGCAAGCTGGCGTTCCCGTTCGTGACGCTGGTCATGTCGCTGCTTGCGGTGCCGTTCGGGATCAGCGCCGGCAGACACGGCGCTCTGTACGGTATCGGCCTTGGGATTGTGATTGCGCTCTCGTATTGGATTCTGATCAGCGCCTTCGTCGCCATCGGAAAGGCGGGACTGCTGACGCCAGTACTTGCCGGATGGGCGCCGAACATCCTCGTCGTGGGACTCGCCGCCTACCTGTTCCTTCGCGCCAAGACCTGACCTAGGACCCGGAGGATCTGGGGTTCCCCGGAGCGATTTCCTCTAGCGCCGCAATCAGGTCGCTCGCGAGAATCCCCTGTCGGTAGCCTTCGCGCAGCATCCGATCGGCAATCTGACGCGCGACACTCGCACGCCGTCCCTTGACCTCGCGATCATGTGGCGCCGCCGCGATGAACGTCCCTATCCCCCGCTTGACGTAGACGGTCCCCTCCCGCTCGAGGGTGTGGTACGCATGCTGGACTGTGTTCGCGTTGACCTTGAGGTGACGCGCGAGGCCGCGAACCGCGGGGAGCGAATCGCCAGGTTTAAGGATGCCGACCGCAACCGACCGCTGAACCTCGTCGACCACCTGCCTGTAGACCGGACGCGGATCCTGGGGGTCGATTTGAAGCGCTAGCATACGCGTATACTAGCACACTAGATAACTAGTGCACTGGTATCCTAGTGTTCCGTGCGACGAAGCCTGGGCGACATTGACGGCCTCGGCGATTTATCGAGCCTGATCCGAACTCGCGAGTCGAAGGTCAGAGATTCCGAATCGCCCCCGAGTGCCGGGAGCGGCGTTGGTCAGATCGACGACGAACAGGACGGACGAAGCCGCGGGAAACGGAGGAGGCTGCGGAACCTGGGCGGCCTGGGCGTCCGCCGGCAAGAGTTGGTCGATCGGAACGACGATCTGGCGAGGTTCGGGCGTCAGGTAGACCGAGCGGATCCAGCGGGCCCCGCCGGCCTGCTCGACCCGGAGTTGCACCGAAACTCGCATCGGCGCGGCAGAGCGCCCGCTGAAGACGATGCGGTCGAAGCGCGGCAGGCCCTTGGGCAGGGACACAGCGAGCGCGGCATACTGGCTCGCTCGATCCCCGCTTCGAAGCGCGAACTCAAGCCACCGCACCCCCGCCGCCATCGTCAATGTCGCTGTCGACGCCGGGTCGCGTTCGACGCTGCCCGTGTCAACGAGCGCGAGGGCCTCCAGCCCGGCTGACGTTACCAGCGGCGTCATGCCAGTCCGCGTCTCACCCGACCCTCTCAGATAGATTGGGTTCGTGACGATCCACGGCACTTCCCACAGGGGCGATCGAACTTCGACACGGTAGGCGCCCGGACCGGCAGCCCGGAACGTCAACTCCCCCGTTGCGGATTCGGCTGTTTCGACGCCGTCACGCAGCAACACGGCCCGTGCCTCAGACGGAAGAGTCGACCGGAAGACCAGCGTGGTCTCGTCCTCGAACGTCAACGTCTCCCCCATGTTCCGGCGCACCTCACCGCGCGTCGCGTGATAGTCGACCCAGGCGGGCCCGGCGACGGCATCGATGGCGGTGAAGACGCGCCCGGCGCGAACCGCGTCGAGCAACCGGCGCGCATCGAGAGCCGGGTCTCCTGTCAGGCTCTCGTCGAGCACGGCGCGCAGCGCAAAAGTCGCAAAGCTCGCGTCATATGACGCCAGCCCTGGCGACAGGAACCGGGGAACGTTCCATGCACTCCCCTCCTCCGAACCTCGACTCAATCCGCCATGCGCGTCGTGGCCGGAGAGACCGACCACCGCGCGCGTCGCTGTGATCTGATCCCAGCGCGCGAGCGCCGTCGAGTTGCGGTTGAGCAACGACGCGAGCGCTGGGCCGGGCCGAAAGAACGAGTCCACGGCCACTCGCGCGAGCCGGGTCCTCGTCTCGTCGCGCCACCCGCTATCGAGGTTCAGCCACTCCATCCCTCCAATTGGCAGGGCCCAATCCTTCCAGGCGAGTTCTCCTTTAGGCGAATCCGGGTGCGCGACGACGGGCATCCCACCGAGGCGCGTCACATCCTCCACGACGGCCGCGGCTTCGCCGCCCAACGGATACGGCGCAGCGGGCATGTCGAGCGCGATGAGATGCCCGCCGTTGGTGCTGATCTCGACCGCGTCGATGCACAGGACGCCTTCGACGTAGGCGGGCGGGTCAGGAGTCCGAGTAGCGTCCCCGTGGTCGGTCAGGATCACGAACTTGAGCCCCGCGCGCGCCGCCGCCCGCGCAATCGTGCTCCTGTCCCCTGCCCCGTCGGATCGCGTGCTGTGCACGTGAAACGCGCCGGCAACAGTTCTCGCCCGGATCGCATCGGCCACGACGCCCGACGCAGTTGCGAAACGGGGCGGCTGGGTTACGACGAGCCAAAGAAAAACGGCGGCCACGATGGCCGCCGTCAGTTTCGCCGTCTTTCGTATCATTGACGAAGGTTCACACGCCCGCATCCTTGCGCATCGCGTCGGCCTTGTCGGTCCGCTCCCACGTGAACTCCGGCTCGGTCCGGCCGAAGTGTCCGAAGGCAGCCGTCTTCTTGTAGATCGGGCGGCGCAGGTTGAGCGTCTCGATGATGCCCTTCGGCGTCAGCTTGAAGTGCCCGCGGACGATCTCGCTCAACCGCTCGTCGTCCACCTTCCCGGTGCCGGAAGTATCGACCAGGACAGACACCGGCTCGGCCACGCCAATCGCGTAAGCCAACTGCACGAGGCACTTGTCCGCGAGACCTGCCGCGACGACGTTCTTCGCAACGTAGCGCGCCATGTAGCAGGCCGAGCGGTCCACCTTCGTGGGGTCCTTACCTGAGAATGCTCCGCCGCCGTGGGGCGCGGCGCCACCGTAGGTGTCGACGATGATCTTTCGGCCGGTTACGCCGGCATCACCGTGGGGACCGCCGACCACGAAGCGGCCTGTCGGGTTGATCAGCACCCGGGTGTTGCTGTCCATCATTTCACCGGGGATCACGCTCTTCACGATCTTCTGCGTGATGTCGGCGCGAAGCGTGTCGTTCGACACGAGATCGCTATGCTGGGTCGACACGACCACCGTGTCCACGCGGACCGGCCGGCCCTTGTCGTATTCGACCGAGACCTGCGACTTGCCATCGGGACGCAGGTACTCGAGCAAGCCGTCACGCCGCGCGCACGACAAGCCCTTGACCAGCTTGTGCGCGAGCATGATCGGCAGCGGCATCAGCTCGTCGGTTTCCGTGCACGCGTAGCCGAACATCAGCCCCTGGTCGCCCGCGCCACCAGGATCGACACCGCGAGCGATGTCGGGTGACTGACCGTGGATCGACGACAGCACGGCGCACGTATCGGCGTCGTAGCCGTATTCAGACTTGGTGTAGCCGACGTCGGTAATGGTGTCCCGCACGACCTTCTGGAAGTCGAACGTGCAGTTCGTCGTGATCTCGCCGGCGATAATCGCCAGGCCCGTCGTCACGAGCGTCTCGCACGCGACGCGCGCGGTCGGATCCTGGGCCAGAATCGTGTCCAGGACGGAGTCGGAAATCTGATCCGCGATCTTGTCGGGATGTCCCTCGGTGACGGACTCCGAGGTGAAGAGGTAACGGCCGTTTCGGCTCATTTCTGTTGGAGCTCCTGCTTGTCTGGTGGTCGGGAATTTAGAAATCTTCCCAATTTACCAGATTTCCCAAAGCAGGAGCAAGGACCTGGAGCGACGGACCCGGCCTCGGGGGAAGAGCGAGCAGGCCTTAGACGGCTGGCCGCATGTCGTTAGGGGCGGTCCCTCTGGACTAGAAGCGGCCGCATGTCTTCCCTCGGGCGGCGCGTCGTTCGACAGCTCGGCGGCTGGCGGTTCCTTCTTCTCAGAAGAGCTGGGCGGGCTGGTCTTCTCCACCTCGATCGAGCAGTCCGCAAGAACGGCGGTGAGCGCGCCAATCGCTGCGGCTACGGGAGCGAGGACAGTTCCGACGACGCCGACGGTCAGCGGAAATTCGGCAATCACCTTGCCTTGCTGCTTCACGAGCACCCTACGGATGTTCCCCTCGTCGATGAGACGCTTGATCTGCGCCAGGATCTGGTCCGTGGTGCCTTCGATCTTCTCTCGCCAGGTGCGTTCCATCTGCTTCTCCCGTTGGATGGTGGCTGCCTGCGCGGCGGCCATTATGGTATTTGACGAGTCCCACGCCCGGGAGTTCGGAACCGGTCTTTCCGAGGGCTTCGCCCCTCGGACTCCCCGACACGCGCTCTCGCGCGCCGCTGGCGACGGCGCGCTCCGATCGCGTGGCTCACTCGCTACGCTCGTTCGCGCCATTACTGAGATGGCTTCTATTTCAGTGCCTCGGATGGTACTTGTCGTACACCGCCCGAAGCCGCGCTTCGAGCACATGCGTGTATATCTGCGTCGTCGACAGATCCGCATGCCCCAGCATCACCTGGATGGCTCGGAGGTCTGCGCCGCGCTCGAGGAGATGGGTAGCGAACGAATGTCGAAGCACGTGCGGGCTGATCTCGCGGGTGATCCCGGCCTTCAGCCCGTAGGTCTTGAGTAATTTCCAGACGCCAACACGAGACAGCGGTCCACCACGCCCGTTGACGAACAGCCACGGCGTCGAACGCTGTCGTCGTCAGGCGCGAACGCCCATCGCTGATATAGCGGCGGAGCCAGTCGACGGCCTGATCGCCGAGCGGGACGATGCGCTCCTTGTCGCCCTTGCCGAGACAGGTCAGGTACCCCTCGTCCAGCCTGAGCTCGCCTGGCTTGACGCCGACGAGCTCCGATACTCGCATCCCGCTCGCGTAGAGCACTTCGATGAGCGCCTTGTCGCGCAGGCCGCGGGGCGTCGAGACGTCTGGCTGCGCGAGCAGGCGGTCAACTTCGTCGAGGTCGAGAAACTTCGGCAACGCCGGCCATGCGCGCGGCGCTTTCAAGTCAGCGGCCGGACTCTCGTCGAGCTTTCGCTCGAGTGAGAGGAATCGATAGAAACCTCGCACGCACGCGACCGAGCGCGCGACCGAGCGCGGTGATAAGCCCTGAGTCATCAGGCTTCGGACGAACGCTTCGAGCGCTCGACGATCGAGCTCTTCGACGGGTGTTTCCCGCGCCTCGGCAAAACCTGCCAGCGCCGCGAGGTCGCGCGCGTAGCTCTCCACGGTATTCGGTGACACGCGCCTCACGTCGCGGAGGTAGGTGATGTAGGTGTCGATCAATACAGCTCCTCGTCAGAGTCCCAGGCGATCAGCGGCATCGAGCGGATTCGCGGATCCCTGAAACCTACACACGCCCCCGCCGCCTTCGAATTGTCCACTCCGCCGCGAGCAACCCGACGAAGAGTAAGAGCGTCGCCATCGACCGCGCCGGACGAATCGGCCGTTCGACCTCCCCGCTTCGTCAGGCCGCGCAAGTGGCGCTCGAGAGGGGTCAAGTCGGAAGCCTCGACCGCCACTCCTCCGGTCGACGCCGCAATCAGTCGAAGCGCGTCGTTCGCTCTCGCCTGGGTTCACCCCGTCGCGACTATCCGCGACAACGGTCACGACCTCGTCGGCGCTGGCGCCGGTCGCGGTGGTGACCTGCAGATCGTAGGTTCCCGGGGGCGGCGCTTCGAAGCGGCCTTCGAAAACACCAACCTCGGCCGTCGGCCACAGGCGGATAGGCTCGTCTCGACTATCGGCGCCGACGAGGCGCGCGCGCACGGCAGGCGTCCGGGTTCCATCTGTCGAGCGCTCCAGCTCAGTTGGTCGGATGCGCGCGCGAATCGTCACGTCCTGACCAGGACGAGGAACTCCTGGCATGATGGACGCCTCGAGCCGCGCCGGCGCTGCGGCTTGCCGCCTCGGCGATCCGGGACCGCCAGAACCGCCCGAACCCGTCGTCTGGCGCAGCGCGAAAGCGCCACGCGTCCATCGCTCCCGAGAAGACGATGCGACCTGCGCCAACGGGCCACTCGAGGACGACGGGCCTCTTGCCCCGATCAATGGAAAGCTCAATCGAAGCCAGCACCGATGCGCCTGGCAGGCTTGCCCGGTACACGGCGATTTCGGATGCACGCAGTGGTGCGCCCGCGATCGACTGGATGGCGATGGCGCTGTCAACGAGGACTTCGTCGAATTTGGCTGACGGAATGAGCTCGAGATATCGCCCGGCAGGACGGCGGTCGGGAAGGAACACAATGGCCCCGCCCCTGATCCGGGCGAACGTCCGAAGGGCTTCGAGCTCCGATTGCCGCAGCTCTTCTGGTGCCCCGATGAGCACGACGTCGAACGGGCTCAACGCCGCAGCCGTCAACGCGGCCGGCGGGCTTCCGGCCCGGACCGCGAGGCCCTTGGATGCCTGAACGATCGTCGACACTTCGAAGCTGGGGTCCTGCTCCAGCGACCGACGCACGAACGCCGCGTTCCAGGAGGGCCTGGGCTCGTGCACGAGCACGTTCAGCCGCCGCTCGCTCACCGCGAGACGCAGATCGACCGCATTGTCCGTGACCACCGCTTCTCCCTCGAACGGAAGCACTCGGAGCGTGACGGTCGACGTTCCGCTCGACGGGGGCGCGTAGTGAAGCCTGGCGTCGAACCGCTCGGCATTCTCTTTCCACCGATGTTCCTCGCGAGCGATCTCCACACCGCGCTGCTCGAGCACGATTCGAGAGGCCTTGCCAGCCATACCCACCCCTTCGACAACCGCCCCGACCGTTGCTGTCCAGCCAACTCGAACCGGATCGGGATCCTCCGCCGCGATGACTCGCACGTTAGGAGCGGGTGATCCAAGGGACACCGTCGAAATCGAGACGCCGTCACGATCGAGCGACGTCATCGACTCGGTGCGCCCCACCAGCACTACTGCCGCCGGTTGGGCATCCGAGTCGAACGTGATGCGATCTCCTAGTTGGCTCTCCAGGTTGCGTCGCACGTCGCCGGCAGCGCGCTGCAGATCGGCGGGTGCCTTCACCTCGACCGGCACGGGTGCGGGGCGGCGCGCTGTCCATGACGGATCCATCAACCCGACCAGGCCGGTTGCGACAGCCGCGCTCCTCAACAGCGTGGTCGACGTCATCGCCCGGCCTCCGCCCACGCGCTCTTCAAGGACGGATTCCGATCCAGAGGTCGCATGGTCAGGGACGCCCGGTCGGCGATCGCAGCGACACGCGCCACGACCTGGTTCAGCGTGGCCGATCGTTCGAGCTCAGTTCCGCCAGCCTCTCGAAGTTGAAGCAAGCCTTTTGACACTGCCTGCCAGTCCGCGGAAGCGGGATCGATGGCAAGCGCCTCTTCAGCGAGGGTCGTTAGCGACAGCGGCGATGTCGACCCGGCCTTCAGCGACGGTGCGAGCTCCAGCAGCCGGGCGAGCAGCCCCCTTGCGGCGATGACGCTGGCCTCGGGAACAGGTGGAAGTAGCTCGCGCCGCCAGTCCGACGCCGTCGAAATCTCACCGGTCAGGCGTCTGGAAGGATCGACGCGGCTGCGGACCGGCAGTGTGCGCAGGATGTAGCGATTCCTGCCGAACGCGCGCTGAAGCGCCTCGACCGCCGACCGTGCCGGTGGCAGCGCCGCCGCCGTGTTCACCGCCGCAAGACCAGCCTCGACCTTTCCCATGTGCTGGATCGCGTCGGCAATCTCGCGTCTAGCCGTATTCTCGAGACGGCCCTCCTGGATTTCGTGGGAGTGTTCGGCCTCCGCTTCCTCGTCTTCGATTTCGCCACCCATCAGAAACACGAAGTTCGCTCGGACGGCTCGCTGCTCGGCGGCGATGTTCCCCACTTCCTGCTCGAGCGTCGCGCGGTCGATCGTCTGTTCGCGCGCCCGGAGCCGCTCGAGCTTGAGCACGATCATCTGCTGGCTGAGCGCGTAGCGCTCGCGATCGGGCGGCAATTCAAATCCCGCCAGTGCCACCTGCCCTGGTCCGGCCACCTCGATGAAGAAGGTGTCCGACGACGCCAGCCCGACGTCGCCTGCCCGTTCATCGCGTCCGACGAAGCGATAGATCATCGTGTCACCAGGGGCAAGCCCGAGCCGGGACAGCGCGAGGTCGGTCCGGGCCTTCCAGTTGCGACTGCTCTCGCGTGCAATCGTCAGCGGCAACGAGCCTTCGTTGAACTCGAACTGCTCCCCGGACCCCGACACTTTCGTGTAGCGGAGCTCGAGCGACTGAAGCCCGTAGTCGTCCACCGCGCTCGCGGAAACACCGATGACCGGCGAAGCGTCAGGGAGCAGGAGATCCTTGCCGGGGGCCTCCACGCGGATAGCGGGAGCGCGATCGGGGGTCACCAGCACTGGCAGAAGCCGACGAGTCTTGCTCGCGTCGCGATCGATCGGTTCGATGGCCAGGTAGCCGCTCCGCACTAACGTCAGATCGACGGCCGTGGCTCTTGCCGGACTCACGGGCCTCCAATGGATCGGCCGCGAAGCGAATGCGCCAGGGGCCGCCCTGCACTTCCAGACTGAGGCGGCTGCCCTGAAGCGCCTCGATGCGATCGGGGTTTCCAATCGTCCGCGGAGGTTCGCGGGTATAGGGAGGCGGCGTGATGGTGGCCGAGATCATCGATGCGCCGCTCGAGCCGGCGGCCGCTTGCTTCAATGCTTCCTCGACGGCCTGCATCCCCGCTCGTGCACCGCGCTGCGGGACGCCCACGACGAGGGCGACGACGCAACCCGAACCCGGCCGCGGCGAAAGCTGCAGGGCGCCCGAGCGACACGACGCGAGGTGCGGCGACGCCGCGGGCGATTTCCGCGCCTTCATGGAGCACCCGCGCGCGAACCGCCGGTGTGGCGCGTTCGGGATGGCGAAGCAGTTCCTCCGCCGTGATGACGACATTGCGGCTCGAGGGATGCGCGTCTTCCAACGCTCCGGCTGCCGCTCTCGCGGTCCAGCGCGAGCCGATGCGAGTGAGCCAAGCGGCGGTGATGCCCATCGTCACGACGACGACGAGCAGAGCGGCGGTCGCCGCCGTCAGTCCGGCTCTCGTCAGGACCATCCACGCCACGGCGCCGAGCGGCAGTGCGAGCGCGCTCGCGCGGAGAATCGCTGAAATCCACAACCGCCGGCTGATTGCGGACAGCGCCTCGGCGAGGCCGGCCGTCTGATCGGGTCGGTTACGCGGCACGCGCGACCTCCTGATCCGAGCGACGTGCCCGGTCGCGAAGCCATTGTTCGACCGCGAGCAGCACGAGGGCGAGGAGCCAGAACCATCGCGCGTCGGTCGATTCGGCGGAGCGCCACGCGTCCCGCGTTACTCCCGCCGAGGGTCGCGCGAACGCCGTCAGCCGTGCCTCGTCGAGCCGCGCAACCTCGCGCTCGGCGTACACGTCGACGTCAATCCGCGCGGTCAGTGCCGCTCGCACGGTGGCCGCGGCCAGAAGGCTGTCGGGAGGCGCGGCGATTTCGAGAAGAAGTTCGCGACCAGACGCGGCAGCCCGTACGAGTGGCGCGCCGTCGGCTGACCACGCGACGGTCGTCCAGCGCATCGGACGATCTCGCGTCACCCTCAGGACTCGGAGGCGACAGGGGGAACGTCGCATCCTCCCGGAGGCGTAACACCGTACGCAGCATCCATCCTGGCCGAACGATCGTCAGTCCAGACGGAGGCGGTCCCGCGTTGGAGAACCGTATTGCGATCGGTTCGTCGGCTGACCCCGCCGGTGCGCCGGCCGCCGCAACGGCTTGCAAGAGACGTTCGACGCTCGCCTCTGCGCCCTTGGGCGCCATCACTCGCAGCCCGGCGGTTCCGCTCTCGGGACGTCGTTCGACAGCAACGGCGGTCGCATCTTTCGTGACTTCGATGGCCTGGCTGCGGGCCGCGACATCGCCGCCGCCAAAGAGTCGCGCACCTTCGAAGACCTCCCCTCCGACCGGACGACCGACAGGAATCAGCCGCAAGCCAACACCGTCGGGGACCGAAGCCGCGTCGGCAGGTTGCCAGACGCCATGATGAAAATCGGAGATCACGACGATCTCCCGTCGCGCTGGCGGACTCGCCTCCAGCCACCGGGAGGCGCGAGTCAGAGCCTCATCCATTTCATTCCGGCGTCGCACCTCGAACCGCCGGCTCGACGCGGCCGAGTCCAATTCAGCCTGGGCAGCCTCCGCAGCCACCCGCTCGGGCGCCTGGCCACTGCCGTCGGGCGCCCGCATGCTGTCACTGACGTCGACCACGACGGCGCGGGCCGTTCTCGCATCCCACGCCTGGATGCGCGCGTCGGTCAGGAGGATCGGCCCGGCCGCCGCGCCGATGGCGAGCGCGACGATTCCGACCCGCAGCAGCATCAGCAGAACATCGCTCGGCAACCGCATCCGCACGGCCGCCGTTCGTGAGGACGGCACGAACCGGATACTGGGGAACGCAACGCGCCGGGCGTGGTGCGTTCGCAGGAGGTGAATGATGACCGGCACCGCCGCAAGCGGAAGCGCCCACAAGGCGGCGGGGTTCTGCCAGCCGATCATCGTGCGCCGCCCCCACGGCGGCGAAGCAGGTAGCTCCTCAGCGCGGCGTCGAGCGGCTGATCGGTCACGACGCGCGTGTAGTCGATCCGATCGCGGGCGCACCGCGCGTGCCAGCGCTCGAGAAACTCTGCGAATGCGTGTCGATAGTCGGCCGCGGCGGCCGATCCGGTCAGCACTTTCCTACCTGACTCCAGGTCCTCCAGTTCGACGTCCGCGCCGAACGGGAATTCGAGCTCATCGCGCGTCAGCACGTGGAAGAGCGCCACTTCATGCCCCATCCTGACGGCGCGGCGCAGCTCGGCCTCGACACCCTCCTCCTCGTCATAGAGGTCGGAGATCAGGATGAGCAGGCCGCGACGCGTCAGCAAATCGACCGACCGCCGCACAGATTGGGCAGCCGACGTCGTGCCCGATGGCTGCATGCCGGCCAGGGTCGCGAGCACAGTCCGCAGGTGAGATTGACCGATACGGCTCGGCACGTAGTGCCGGACGTTCGTGTCATAAGTAACGAGCCCGATCGCATCGCCCTGGCCGGCGATAAGGAAAGCGAGCGCGGCGGCGGCTATCCGCGCGATTTCAATCTTGGCAACACCGGTCCGGCCGCGAAATGCCATCGACTGACTCGCATCGACCACGAGCTGCGCGACCAGGTTGGTGGTCTCGCGGTATTGCTTCGTGTAGATGCGATCGGTGCGGGCGAACAGCTTCCAGTCGACGTACTTCAGATCGTCGCCGGGCCGGTAGTGGCGGTACTGGCTGAACTCCGCGCTGTAACCGTGGAACGGGCTGTCGTGCAGGCCGGAGAGCATCCCGTCCACCGTGACGCGGGCCACGAGCTCGAGGTCGCCGAGCGCCGTCAGCAGCACGGGATCGAGAGCGGTTGGGTGAGGCACGGCTAACGAATTGTCCGCGGCGCCGTCGCTCGATGGACTACTGGCGCACAGCGTCGAGCAAGCGCGCGATGATCTGATCCGAGTCGACGCCGTCGGCCTCGGCCTGAAAGTTGACGAGGATCCGGTGCCGCAGCACCGGCAGCGCGACGTTGCGAATATCCTCGAACGAGACGACGCTCCGGCCCTCGAGGAGGGCGAGCGCCTTCGCGCCGAGGAGCAGCGCCTGCCCGGCACGAGGGCCCGCGCCCCAACGCACCCACGACCGAACGAACTCCGGCGCGGCGTCGGTTGCCAGCCCGGCCGGGCGCGTCGCGCGCACCAGCCGTGTCGCATAGTCAACGATGTTCTCCGCGGCGGGCACTTCGCGGACGAGCGAGTGCAGCCGCTCGATCTCCTCGCCGCTCGCGACCACCGCAATCTGCGGCTCGGCCAGCCCGGTGGTCGCCGTAAGAATCTTCCGCTCCTCCTCGGCCGACGGATACTCGATGACCACGTTGAACATGAACCGATCGAGCTGCGCTTCAGGCAGCGAGTAGGTGCCTTCCTGCTCGATCGGGTTCTGGGTCGCGAGCACGAACAACGGCCGGTCGAGGTCGAACCGGACGCCGTTGACAGTCACCTGGTATTCCTGCATCGCCTCGAGCAGGGCCGCCTGCGTCTTCGGCGGCGTGCGGTTGATCTCGTCGGCGAGGATGATGTTCGCGAAGATCGGCCCCTTGATGAATCGGATGACCCGCTTCCCGGTCGCGCGATCCTCTTCGATCACTTCGGCGCCCAGGATGTCGGATGGCATCAGGTCGGGCGTGAACTGAATCCGGTTGAATCGCAGGTCGACAGCCTCGGCCAGCTTCTTGATGAGCAACGTCTTGGCGAGGCCAGGCACGCCACGAAGCAGGCAGTGACCGCCGGCGACAAACGCGATCAGGATCTCCCGAACCACGCGCTGCTGCCCGATGATTGCTTTCGCCAGCTCTCGCTCGAGCCGCCCGGCAACCTCGGCCACGCGCTCGAGGGTGACCGCAGCCTGAGCGTCGGTGAGACGAAGGGTCCGATCGGGCATAACGGTGAGTGAAGACGAGTGTACTACGCCCTTATTGGTTCGATCGTTCGTGGTTCTAGGTTCATGGTTCAAGGTTCGTGGTTCTAGGGTTCAACGTTCGGCATCCAGGGTTCAAGTGCAGTTCGGCGATTGGTCTCGTATCCGAACCATGAACCTGAACCATGAACCGGAACGTCGAACCCTGAACCACGAACCTCGACATGGTTTGACACTCTCTGGTCTGCGGAGTAAGGTACGCGACTTGCCCGCCGGTGCGGGCGCCGACGGACGTCAGATGCCAACACAGTCCAAGTGGGAATCCCTTCCGACCGAAGCCATCAACCCGGTCACCCTCGCGATTGACAAGGCCCCGGTCTCCGAGATCGTCGACATGGTGATCAACGAGGACCGGAAAGTCATCGCCGCAGTCCAGAAAGAACGAGAACGGATCGCGCATGGCGTCGAGATCATCACGCACGCGTTGCGCAAGGGCGGGCGGGTCATCTTCATCGGCGCCGGCACGAGCGGGCGACTCGGCGTCGTCGAAGCATCGGAAATACCCCCGACGTTTGGCACGACCGCCAAGACCGTGCAAGCGATCATGGCCGGTGGGCAGGAAGCGATGTTTCGCGCCAAGGAAGGCGTCGAGGACAACTACGAAGAAGGCGCGCGGAGCATCAGCCGGCTGCGTTTGACGCCCAGAGATGTGGTCATCGGCGTCTCGGCCAGCGGCATGACGCCGTTTGTCCGCGGTGGCCTGACGCGCGCGCGCAAAGCGGGCGGCAAGATCATCTTCGTCACCTGCTGGCCGGGCTCCGAGCTGCAGAACTTCGTCGATCTGCAGATTGCGCCGGCCGTCGGCCCAGAGATCATCGCCGGCTCGACGCGGCTGAAGGCTGGAACCGCCACGAAGATGGTCCTCAACATGCTGACGACGATCTCGATGATCAAGCTCGGCAAGACCTACGGCAATCTCATGGTCGACGTGCAGACCGGATCCGAGAAGCTCAAGGATCGGGCCCGCCGCATCCTGGTCACGGTCACCGGGCTGACCTATGAAGAAGCCGATGCGCTCCTCAAGCGGGCCAAGTGGAACGTCAAGGCCGCGATCGTGATGCAGAAGACGACGCTGACCCTGCCGCAGGCGCTTCGACGGTTGAAGAAGGCAGAGGACTCGGTGCGTGTGGCGATCGGCGAGGATGCGGCGCCGAGACCGCGAACCCCGATCAAGACTCCCTGAGGCCGGCCGCTGCCGCCTCGTCGAGCAGGAACTCGACGTCGGAGTGGACCTGCAGGAACGACCCCGGCACGTCCGTCGTCACCGGCCCGCGCAGCAGCTGCGCGACAATCGACGCCTTCCCTTCGCCTGTCGCTATTAGCAATATCCGCCGCGCGTGAAGAATTGTCGCGATCCCCATCGACAACGCCTCGGCCGGTACGGCTGCCGGATCGCCACCGAACAGCCCCGCGTTGTCCCGCCGTGTGTCGGGCTCGAGCGTCACGCGATGGGTCCAGGCCTGAAGCGCGGGCGCCGGCTCGTTGAAGCCAATGTGGCCGTTGGTGCCGACGCCGAGAATCTGCACGTCGATTCCCCCGGCCCGAGCGATCGCGCGCTCGTAGCGGTCGCACTCCTCCACCGTGTCCGGGGCCGAGCCGTCCAGGAAGTGAATGCGTTCGGCGGCGAGGTTGACGCGACCGAAGAGGTGCGTGTTCATGAAGCTGCGAAAGCTGCCCGGGTGCGTCGACGGAATCCCGACGAATTCATCGAGGTTGAACGTGGTGGCGCGAGACAGATCGACCCTGCCCTGCTCGACTCGCGCCGACAGCTCCTGGTAGAAGCGGATTGGCGTTCGGCCCGTCGGGAGCCCGAGCACCAGGGCCGGCCGCTCTGCCAGCTCGGTGGCAACACGGTCGGCCAGGGCTTGGGCGACGGCGCGTTCATCGGGGAAGGTCGAAATGCGCGGGGGACCGGGGGTTCTCATCACGCAGATTGATACCTCGGGATCCGTGCGCCGCCCTTCGCTTCCTGAATCGCGAACGACACGGCGCCCGCCGCCGGCTCGCGATCGAGCAGCCGCGCGGTGCTGCCCGGCACGGCGAGCGGAAGCCGCCGCTGCATTTCGTCGCGCAGCCAGGGGACCGCGCGAAAGATCCCACCGGCCAGAATGAAGGGAAAGGGCTCGTCGCCGAGGCCAAGGCGCTTCGCGACACTGACGCCCGACGACTCGAGCTCGTCGGCTGCGCCGCGCAAGATTCCCGACGAGGCCTCGTCGCCTTCGCTGAAGGCGGTCTGCACGCAGCGGGCGAGCGAACCGATCGCTGCCGGCTGCAGGTTGCTCTGGTAGACCTCATGGATCAGATTCTGGGCGGCAGGAACGCGGAAGTGCTCCAGGAGAAGTGGCGTCAGCGTCGTCCGGGGCCCGCGCTGATCGGCTTCACGCAGGACCGCGCGAATGGCGGCGCGGCCGATCCAGAACCCGCTCCCCTCGTCGCCCAGGACATGTCCCCAGCCGCCAGAACGCGCGCCCTCGTTCCGAGCGTTCCGGCCGTACGAAATCGACCCGGTGCCCGAAATGATCACGACTCCCGGTTCCCCGGGAACACCGGCCTCGAGCGCCACGAGCGCATCGTTGACCACGACCGTGCGCGAGTGCGCGCCGATGCGCCGCATGATGCCGCTCACGACGATCGAATCTTCCGGCCGATCGACGCCGGCAATCCCGAGACAGATCGCCGCAGGCACAATCCCGCGACCGCCGATCGCCTCGGCCATGACGTCGTGGATGACCTTCTCGACGTGCAGCTCGCCTGCGGCCTGAAGATTGGCGCCGCCCGCGCGCGACTCCGCGATGAGGGCGCCGTGTTCGTCCGCGAGCTGGCACACCGTCTTCGTGCCGCCCGCATCGATGCCGAGAACATGCAACATGGTCACGACGGTCGGGTAACGACGAGCGCCGCAAAGTGCTCGTGAACGCGTCAGCTTATCAGTACATTTTCCCCGGTCATCAGCGCGTCGGATCATCGTACGCACGAACGGTGCGGCACCGCGGCGCAGTCAAATGACGATAAATCCATTGACAGCATTAGCGGCAAACTGTTAGATTCAGGACGTTTATGGGTCTTGTGCGAGTTCGCACCACGCTCCGCTGGGGGCTTAGGGTCGCCGCGGCGCTGGTCGTCCTGACACTTGCTCCGACTCTGCCTCACGCTTCTTCTTCCCCTTCTGGCGAAACTGCTCCCGCCGAAACGCGCGCGTTCTGGGTCCTTCGCACGTCGCTCGGATCGCCCGAGTCGATCTCGGCGCTGGTGCGGACCGCGCGCGAGAATGGATTCAACACGCTGCTCGTTCAGGTCAGGGGACGAGGCGACGCATATTTCACCAGCAGCCTCGAGCCGCGCGCGGCCGATCTCCAGCGCCGGCCGGCGAGCTTCGATCCACTGGCGAGCGTCCTTGCCGAGGGTCATGCGGCCGGACTTCGCGTTCACGCCTGGGTCAACGTCAATTTCGTGTCGAGCGCCGCGGAGCTGCCGATTGCGCCAACGCACGTCGTGCATCGACATCCCGAGTGGTTGATGGTGCCGCGCGACCTCGTGCAGGAGCTCTCGAAAGTACCCGAAATCAGTCCGGCCTATGTCGGCAAGCTGGCGCGGTGGACGCGCGCCCAGCCCGCCGGGCTCGAAGGTCTCTATACCTCGCCTCTCCTCCCGGCGGCTGCGGATCACGTCAACGCCGTTATCCGCGATCTGGCCACGCGATACGCGATCGACGGCATCCATCTCGACTACGCGCGCTATCCCAACGATCGCTTCGACTACAGCCGCGGCGCGATCCGCGCGTTTCGCGAGGTGCTTCGGCCCGAGTTGACGGCGGCGGTCCGTCGCGAAGTCGACAGCAGGGAGGCCGAAGACCCACTCGCCTATCCGGACACATTCCCCGAGGAATGGAAGGCGTTTCGGATCTCACGCATGACGACGCTCGTCAGTCGCCTCGGGACAACCGTCAAGGCAGCCCGTCCCGGCGCGCTCGTCACGGTGGCGACGGCGCCGGACATTCAGGACGCTCGCGACCATCGGCTGCAGGACTGGGCCGGCTGGCTGCAGGCCGGCCTCGTCGACGCGGTCTGCCCAATGGCCTATTCGCCCGAACCGGCGAAGTTTGCCGAACAGATTGCCGCGGCTCGCGACGTGAAAGGTGGTCGCGCGGTCTGGGCGGGTATTGGCGCTTACCGCCTCCGCCCGGCTCAGACGATCGAGAACATCGAAACCGCGCGCCGCCTCGGGACGGCCGGCGTCGCCCTCTTCTCCTACGACAGCCTGATCGACCCGCGACAGTCATCGCCCGACCATATTGCGGTCGTCGGCCGATCGGTGTTCGCCAAGCCCGCAGCCGCGTCGACCGGCACTCGGTGACGGCCGCCGACGGCCCATGACGCTGACCTGGCTCGACTACACGGTCATCGCCGGGTATCTGGTCGCCATCACCATCTTCGGTTCGTGGTTCGCCCGGTTTCAGAAAACCACCCGGAACTACTTTCTGAACGACCGGTCCGTACCGTGGTGGGCCATCTGCTTCACGATCGTCGCGACCGAGACGAGCACGCTCAGTTTCATCGGCGTGCCCGCGCAGGCATTTGCCGGCAACATGACGTTCCTCCAGCTCGCGATCGGCTACGTCATCGGGCGCCTGCTCGTCAGCCTGCTGTTCATCCCCGCCTACTTCCGTGGCGACCTGTTCACGTCGTATGAACTGCTCCAGCGGCGTTTTGGCCCGGGCGTCAAGAACGTTGCAGCCGTAATCTTTGTCATAACCCGAACGCTCGCTGACGGCGTTCGTCTCTTCGCCACGGCCCTCGTCATCACCGTCGTCACGCAGGTGCCGGTCACGCTGGCGATAGTGATCATCGGCGTGGCGATGATCGTCTACACCACGCGAGGCGGCGTCTCGGCGGTCATCTGGACTGATGTCGTGCAGATGTTCATCTACGTGGCTGGCGCCCTGGTCGTGCTGGCGTCACTGCTGCAACAGATTGACGGCGGATGGCCGGCTGTCGTTGCCGCCGGCGAGGCGGCCGCCAAGTTTCGCGTCCTGGATTTGACGCTCGATCCGCGGCGCGTCTATACGCTGTGGGCAGGTCTGTTCGGCGGCATCGCCCTGACGCTCGCGACGCACGGCACCGATCAGTACCTGGTGCAGCGGCTGCTCTCCGCGAAATCCGCGAAGAGCGCGGCAACCGGGCTCATCCTGAGTGGGTTCATCGTCTTTGCACAGTTCACGCTCTTCCTGATCATCGGTATCGCGCTCTACACGTTTTATCAGCAAACGCCGCTCCCCCGTCCGCTCGCGACCAACGACGAGGTGCTTCCGCTCTTCGTCGTCACATCGCTCTCCCACGGCGCCGCAGGCTTCATCGTCGCCGCGATTGTGGCGGCTGCGCTGTCGCCGTCAATCAACGCGCTCGCCGCGACGACCGTCAACGACTTCTATCTGAAGTATGTGCGGCCAGACGCCGACCAGGCGACGCAGATGCGGGTGTCGAAGGCGGCGACGATCTTCTGGGGCGTGGCGCAGATCGCTGTCGCCATCGGCGCGCAGTGGATTCGATCGGTGCTCGACACCGGCCTCGCGGTATTGTCGCTCGCGGCTGGCCCGGTCCTCGGCGCGTTTCTGGTCGGTGTCCTGACCGTGCGAGTCGGCACGCGAGCGATGATGACCGGGATGATCGCCGGCGTCGCCGTGCTGGCGTGGGTCTGGTGCGACTGGCGCGACCGCTTGGACGTGGTACGCGTTCATCGGCTCGTCGGTGACTTCCCTCGTGGCCCTCGCCGCATCACTCGTTCATTCAGGACCCGGTCTCGGCCCCCCTGACCTCGAAGCCGTATGCCTGAACGTTTCCCGGCGGCTGCGGCGCTGCTGCGCGAGGCAATCGGCGCGGGCGCGTTCCCAGCCGCAGCCGTGGAAGTCGGGCGCGCCGACGAGGCGATCTGGCGCGACGCCACCGGACGGCTGACCTACGACAACGCGTCTCAGCCGGTCGATCGCGAAACCATCTTTGACCTGGCGTCGCTCACCAAGGTGATCGCAACGACGACGCTGGTGATGCGCGCCGTCGACGATGCCCGGTTGCGCCTGGACGATCCTGTCAGCCAGTGGCTCCGCGACTGGAAGGGGCGCGGACCGCGCTGACGTCACGATCCGTGACCTGCTGGCGCATGCGTCAGGCCTGACCGCCTACTTGCCATTCTTCCGCGACTACACTGGACGCGCCGAGTTCGAGCACGCCATCTGCTCATTGCCGCTCGAGTATCCGCCGCGGTCACAATCTATCTACAGCGATCTCGGGTTCATGCTGCTCGGGTTCATCCTCGAAGACGCGCAGCCATCAGGGCCGGCGTTCAATGGTGCTCCGAGCGGCGCTCGATCCGTCGCGACGGCTCGCGACGCAGTTTCACCGGCTGGCATCCTTCTTCACGGCGGAGCCGCTTCGGTTCAACCCGCCGCGCAGTTGGCGGAGCCGCACGGCCCCGACCGAGCTCGACGAGTGGCGGGGACGCGTGCTGGTTGGCGAAGTGCACGACGAGAACACCTGGGCGCTTGGCGGCGCGGCCGGACATGCGGGACTGTTCGGTACGTCGGCGGCGGTGGGCGCATTCGCTCGAGCGACGCTGCGGACGATCGGCGGCGAGCCGATCCTCGCCAGCCCGGAGACGATGCGCCTGTTCATCACACGGACCGACGTGCCTGGCAGCTCACGAGCGCTGGGGTGGGACACGATGCTACCCACCTCGTCCTGCGGCTCGCACTTTTCCCCGACGTCGATCGGTCATACCGGCTTCACCGGCACGTCGCTGTGGATCGACTGGGAACGCGACCTCTACGTCGTGTTCCTGACCAACCGCGTGCACCCCTCTCGGGCGAACGAGGCGATCCGGCGGCTGCGGCCGCAGCTCCACGACGCGATCATCGCCGAGTTGTAAGCGCAAACAAACCGGGGTCAGATCTCGATTTTCTCCCCGGCAGGGAGGGAGAAAATCGAGATCTGACCCCACAGTGGACCGGTGACTTAGCGGACTCCTCCGCCGCCGCCACCGGACTGCAGAGTGATGACCGTCGTGCCATCACCCGACGGACCCTGCGACTGGATGACCCTCACCTGAATGACTCTCGTGCCGGTGCCAGTGAACGTGGCGGTCTGGCGGTTGCCGGTCGTCGTAGCCGATGCGGGCGTTCCGCCCTCGAAGAGCCACTCGTAGCGGAGAATCGTGGAGGTCGCGCCTGACACGACCGCCGTGAAGATAACCGTCTGTCCAGGCACCGGGTTGGTCGGTGCGGCCTGGATGATTACGCTCGGCGGCTGCTGCGGCAGGATCGTGACAAACGTCGCGACGGTTTCGGTGAAGCCGCTCGAGTCGGTTGCGGTCGCGGACGCCCTATAGGTGCCCTCCGCCAGGTAGACGTGCTGGACCGGCGTCGACGCGCTGAGCGATCCGAGCGAGCTTCGCGCGCCGTCGCCAAAGTCGACCGTGACGTCTCGAATAATTGCCGGTGCCGCTCCGACCCCGATGGTGAAGGTCACAGGTGTTCCGGCAGAAATCGGTGTCGTCGGCCCGGTGATGCTCACGCCGGTCCGCGCGTTGAGATTGACCGTGACGGTCGCGGTCTTGCCCGCAACATTCGCAGTGACGATTGTCGTGCGCGTCGCCTGGAGACTCGTCTTGGCGACGCCGTTCGAATCGGTCAGGACGGTCCCGGCACCGAGAGACCCTTGATCTGCTGTAAACGTGACCGGAACGCCTGGCAGCCCGGCGCCGGTGGTGTCTTCAACCCGCGCGGCGATTTCGGTCGTGCCACCCGACGGCGGTAGCACCGCTGGCGTCGCGCTCAGCAGCACGCGCTCGGCCGCGGCTGTACCGACGCGGAGATTCTCGAGCTTGGCTGACGCGCCTCCGGAGAACGCCGTGATCGTCGCAACGCCACTCTGGCCCGAAGAAATGAACCGCACGCGGACCTGGCCGTTGTTGGTGCGCGCGTCAACCGGCTCAATCCGCCCGAGCGTCGTCGTAAAGGTGATGACCGTTCCGTTCTGCACCGGTGTTCCAGCGCCGGAGGTCGACGTCGAGGTCGGCGTCGTGGGCGTCGTTGGCGTGGTCGGGGTTCCCGGCGTGGTTGGGGTCGTCGGCGTTGTCGGCGTCGAAGTCGTGCCGTTTTCGATCGCCGTGGCCACGATCTCGATCTCGCCGTTCACGGGCACGGTGTTCGCCGTGGCAAAGATCGAGATGACGGTCCCGCCCGGCGCGAGGAGCGGGACCTTGTCACACGCCGAAGTGAACATGAGCGCGGCGGCAAGCGGCAGGGCGACGACGTCGACCCCTCGCGAATCTGGGTTGTGCTAGCATAGAAGCCACTAAGGATAGTAATTGCATGGGTTTACGCGGTCAAGGCGACGAGCGCGGATACGCGATGGCGGCCCTCTTGGTCACGCTCGCGATCATGGGAATCCTGCTGACGATCCTGATGCCGGTCTGGCGCCACGAGGCGCAGCGCGAAAAGGAAGCCGAGCTCGTGTTTCGCGGCGAGCAGTACGCGAGAGCCATAGCCCTTTTCAAGTTCAAGAACCAGAACGTCCCGAACGCGCTTCCACCAAGCATCGACTTTCTGGTCGAGAACCGGTTCCTGCGCAAGAAATACAAGGACCCGATGACGAAGGACGGCGAGTTCGTGCCGCTTAGCTTCGGCTCCCAGCAGCCCGGCATACCAGGCGGCCAGCCTCAACCCGGCCCCGCGCAACCCGGCGCTGGTCAACGCGGCCTCACGCCGCCGAACCCCACTCAGCCATCCGGCCGAAGTAACACGCCACTGCAACCAACCGGCGCGGGCGCTGTGGCAAGCGGCATTTCGGGCGTTCGCAGCAAGAGCGAGGAGACGTCGATCCGTTCGTACCGGGGCGCGACGCGATACGACCAGTGGCTGTTCACGTTCAACGTCGCGCCGCGTCCGGGCGGTGCGATGCCGATGGCAAACTCCCCCGACGGCCGTGGAGGCGACCCCAACAACCCAATGGGGCCAGGCGGCTTTCCTCAGCGTGGCAACACGGGCCGGCGTGGCTTCGGCCAGGGCGGCGGTGCCGGTCAGGGCGGTGGCCCTGGCGGTGGTGGCGCGCGCGGCGGATTCCAGCCGCCGACCGCAGCCTCCAGCGGCTGGCCGCGGCGTAACCCCTCGAGGCCGCGGACCCGGCCGCTAGCGGCGCTGTCGCCTGCACGAAATCAGTCACCTTACCAGTCGGCATACGTTGATCCGTCCAGGGCCGTGCCCGGGGCGCCGCTTTTGACGTCGTAGATCCCTGGCTCCGCCGCCGGATTGCTCGGGTCGGGCTCAGCCGCGACGGTTTGCCAGGTATCCGCCGAATGCGTGATCGGATCTTCAGGGATCTTCCGCATGTATCCGTCGCTCACGAGCGTGTCGAGCGAGGCGGGATACTTGTTCTTGTCGGCATAGTACTGGTCGATGGCGTCCCGCATGCGAAAGAGGTCCGTGCGCAGCACGCTTTCCTGCGTGTGCACCACGCCGTTCTTGTACTGCACCACTCCCATCGCCGCCAGGATGGAAATCAGGGCAAGCACGATCAGGAGCTCGATGAGCGTGAAGCCCGCTGAGTCGGAGGCTTTCGACATGGCGCTTTCCTTCATCTGTCCTTAACGCGTGTGTCCGCCTTCAGGCAGACCATCAAGTCCGGCTAAAGCCGGACGCTACACCAAGACGGCTACCAGTCCCGATATTTCGTGCCGTCGAGCGCAGTGCCCGTTGACTTCGTGTGGACGTCGTAAACGTTCTGGCCACCCCACGACATGGCATCGGGACGATCCTGATACGCGCGCAAACCCCACTCGGTCGAGTTCGTCAGGGGGTCGATCGGAATCCGCCGAAGAAACTTGAGCTTCCGGCCCGAAGCGTCGTTGGCGACCGTCACGCCCTCGACGAGCGTCTCGAGGCTCGGAGGATATCCCTCGCTGCCGGTGCGGATTTCGGTCGCGGGGATGAGGCCCATATCGACCGCGTCCTTGAACTTGTCGATCGCGGTCCGCATCTCGCGCAACGAGCGCCGCAGCTCGGCTTCTTTCTGCCGCTGGTTCGTGACCTTGGCGAGCGGCATCACCGCCGAGGCGAGGATGATCAGGATCGTCGAGACGATGAGCAGCTCGATGAAGGTAAACCCGCTCGCCTCCCGAAACGCTCGACGTCTCACGGCCTCACCTCACCGTCACCGATACCGGCGAGAACTGAAGTGGCAGCGCGCCGCCCTCGGGGTTGCTGGCGACGCCGCTCACTTGAATCAGCGAATTGCCAGGGCCGACGGCGTCGAAGAGGAGCGCGGCCAGCAGTCCTGACCCGGACGCACCTGCCTGATCGCCGCTGCGCGCCACGGCAATGTCCACGCGTCCGGTCGCGACGTCGATTCGCGGCGTGAAATTCGCCGTCACGCCGCCCTGCCGCATGAACGTCCCTTCCTGGACGTTCCTGACGCGCAGCACGGCGGGGTTGAACGTCACCGTCAACGTGATCATCGACAACCGCGACGCGTTCGAGACGGCGAGCGGGACGGTGTACGGCCCCCCGGCAGTCCGGAACTCCTGTGGCGCCGTGATGGTGATCTGCGCAATCGAGGCTGCCGGGATGGGCGGCGTCGCTGGCGGCGCCGCAGTCGGATCGCGCGGAGGCACGGTCGCAGGTGTGACCGGCGCGGCAGCAGGCGGCAGCGTCGTCACCGGCGGCACACCAGCCGGCGCCGGCGACACGCCTGCTGGGGGCGTGACGGGCGTCGTCGGTGGCGCGGCCGGTGTTGGCGGTGGGCACGCCCGTGGCTGGCACCGGTGTGCCCGATGGCGGCGGCAGGAACTGTGGCACCGGTGTCGTGATCGGCGCCGGTGGCGCAGGCATCTGCGCGGCTGCCGGCATCGTCGGCGGCCGGCGGCTGAATCAGCGGCGGCGGTCCGCTCAACCCGACATTCTGCTGCGTGCCGATGTAGATCGGCGCCAGGTCGTCGACCGTCAACTCGTGCGTCCGGACGATATGCGGCGTCAGCAGCATCACGATGTCGGTCTGCTCGATGATGTCGCTCGTCGAACCAAAGAGCGACCGCAGACCTGGCACACGGATCAGCCCCGTAAAGCCTGTCAGAATCTTCCGCTGGTCGTCCTTCAAGAGGCCGGCGAGCAGATTCGACTCGCCTTCGCGCAGCCGCAGCCGCGTCTTCACGCGGCGCGATCCGAATGAGGGCACATCCTGTCCCGCAACGCTGATGTTGGGGCCAAGGTTGCTGCTCTCGACCGTGAGGTCGAGAATGATCTCCCCTTCGTAAGTGACGCGAGGGGTCATCGTGATGTTGACGCCGACGTCCCGATACGTGAATGACGACTGCGGGATGTTGGCGAAGCCACCGGCTGCGGCCGCGCCGAACACGGTCGAGACCACGGGAATCTGGTCGCCGAGGTTGAGGGTCAGTTCCTGGCCCTCGGCGCCACGCAGCTGCGGCTTGGCGAGCTGCTTGGTCCGGGAGTCCGTCTCGAGGAACCTGAGTACGGCCGTGGGTACGGTCAGATAGAAGTCCGACGTACTGATGCCCTGCGAAATCGTATTCAGGTTGAAGGGCGGCGGCGGGGTTGGCGGGTTCGAGCCCGGCGTGTTGGGCGGCGCCACTTCCGGCGAGAACGTCAGCCCGAGCGTGTACTCGCTGAGGTTGATGCCGTATGACTTGGCCCGATTACGATTGACCTCCAGAATCTGCACTTCGATGATGACCTCGGCGCGCGGCTTGTCGAGCGACCGGATCAGCCGTTCTGCCACGGCCACGATTGGCGCCGTCGCGCGCACGGCGATGGTGTTCGAGGTCTTGTTCGGGTAAATCGCCGGCGCCACCTGCGCCTGGATGCGCATCATCTGGTTGAGCGCCTGCGAGACTTCCTGTGTATCCGCGTGCGACAGGTAGAACACCTGCATCACCAGCTCGTCGTACTTCAGGTGGCCGGCCTGGTTGTCCATCGCCACGACGATCGTGGTCGGGTTGAGCACCTTGTAGAACAGGCCGTTGACCGACATGATCTGCTGGAGCGCTTCTTCGAGCGTGACGTCGGTCAGATTGACCGTGTACGCCCGGTCCTGATATTGCGCGTCGAACTGGATGTTGATGCCGGTCGTCGTGCCGATGAAGTTGAGGATGTCGCGGACGCTCGAGTTGTTGAAACTGAGCTTGAGGGGCGTGCGATCCGCGGGGTTGAGCACGGGCGCGCCCTGCGCCCGCGCCTGTTGCCGAAGCTTCTCGATCGCGGGGCGCGGACGGGATTTCTCGATCCGGTCGCGGATGATCCGCTCGAGTTCGGCTGCCCGGGTCGCCGCCAGTCGATTCGACGCGTCCATCTCGACGGCCTTCTTGTATTCGAGCAGCGCCGCGTCGAGCTGATCCTTCGCTTCGAGATCACGCGCCTTGCTGATGTGATCGCGCGACGCGTTCTGCATCGCCCGCTCGAGCTCGATCTTGTACTCCGCGCTGTCGGGATTCGCCTGCAGCGCCTCGGTAAAATGCTGAACCGCCGTGTCCCAGTCGCCGGCGCGCGCCGCGTCGCGCCCTTTGCGGAAGGCGCGACCCGCCGAGCACCCCGCCACCAGCACCGTCACGACCAGCAATGCGATAAGCCTTCGTCTCACGAACTTGGCTCCAATCATTCAGCTTCCGGCTTCCGGCTTCCAGCTCTGAGCGTCTAGCTCCTAGCTTCCAGCTTCTAGCTCCTACTTCGGGCAGTCTCCACTCTTTCGGACGGTGGTTCGGCCCGTGCCGTTGGAATATTCCAGAATCACCGACTCGAGACCGACCTTGACCAGCCGGTACCGGCCATCGACGATTTCACCTTCCCGTGCCGCGTACGAGAATCCCTTGCAATCGGTCAACGCCGCCAGCAGTAACCCGGGCCGCTCCACCGTGCCCATGAACTTCAGCGTAATCGGCGGAATCGGCGGCGGCGGTGGCGGCGACGGTGGTCCGACTGGCACGACCGGCTCCTGAACCGGCGGCAGCTTCGGTGGCGGCGGCGCCGGCGGCGGCTGAAACCGGAACGGGTTCCGATCGCCCGCGTCGAAGTCGGGCCGCTTCGCCTCCAGCGCCTCCAGCCTGACCTTCAGCTCGGCCGGATCCAGTTCCTCGCGTGCGGCGGCGCTGGCTCTGCCCGCAGGCGCCCTCCGATTGGACGCCGGGACCGGCAGCGCGGCCGAGTTGTCCGGCCACATCTGGTACGCCACGAGCGCCACGAGCGCCACACCCAGCACGCCGAGCAGCCAACCGCGCGCGCGTCGCCCGCCGGCCGGCGTCTCAGTTTCCATCGTTTCCGATCCGGAAGTACGTGGCGACCTTGACGACGACGGTCAAACCACGGTCGCGCTCCGAGGTTTGCGACAGCGCGACGTTCTCGAGAATCAGAAACTCCGGCGCTGTTTCCAGATCGTGGATGAACCGACGGATGTTGCGATATTCGCCCATCAGCACGACGGTCGCGGTCAACTTGCCGAGCTGGCTTCCCCGCTCCTGCGACGGCGCGAACGTCTCCTGTCCGGGCTTGACGCTGGCCGTGGACGCGAGCTTGTCGATCTTCCCATAGATGATTCGCCGCGCCGCGCTCTGGTCGGGTGGCAGCACCGCGCTGTAAAACTTCTTCAACTCGGCGTCGGCCGAGGCTTTGCCGCTGACCGTGGCGCGCGCCCGATCGAACTCCGCCTGCGCGGTTGCCCGCGCGCGCGAGGCGGCCTGCGCGTCGCGCTCGCCGTTGGCAACCTTGAGCGACAGCGGATAGACCACGGCAATGAAGACGGCGGCGTTGAGAAGGACCGCGCCGATCAGCGGATAGATGAGCCCGCGCTTCTCCGCCAGCACCCGACGGAAGATCGTCATCGGGCGCCTCCCGCGCCAGCCGCGGCCGCCTTCGCGGGCGGGGCCGGTGCCGTCGTGGCGGCCGGCGGCGCCTCGGGAACATATAGCGCCTCAATCGTCACCTGCGTCAGGCCGTCGTCGTTGAGGTTCTGCTGGAGCGGCAGCACATTCTCGAACGCGCCCGTGGCCTCGAGTTTTTCCATGAACTCGTCGAGGTCGGAGGTGCGCCGCCCGAGGACGATCATCGTGATCGTCGTCGCGCCGTCGTCGATCTTCGGCCTGACCGACGCAAGCATGACCTCTGGCGGCAGCGTTGATTCGAGCTGATTGAAAAGCGCCGTCCAGGAAAACGTCCGCCCGTCGATCAGCGCATTGGCTTCCTGCGCGGCTGCGACGACCACCTTCAACTCGTTCTGGTCGATGCCCTGGCGGATCTGGCGGGCTCTTCGGCTGAGGTCGTCGGCCGCCGACCGATCGTCGCGGATGCGCGCGGCGAGCCCGGTGTTCTGCCGTGAGAGGCGTACGACTTCGACCAGGTTGACGACGGTCAGCGCGAGCACGACGAGCGCCGCGAGGCCGAGCGCGACGTGCACGGCGCGCTCGTTGTAGAACGGACGCGTCGACAGGTTGGTCCGCAGCATTACGCCACCTGCCCAGCGGAAGACGGCGCCACTGGGCGCTCGCGGAGCAAGACGCCGACCGGCGCGGCGAGCGCGTCGAGAAGGCTCGCGCTCGCGCCGATGCGATCTCTCATCGTCGCGGCGGCTCTCACGTCCACGAGTTCGACCCGTCCACCGACGCGCTGCTCGATGCCGCGACGGAGCCGCTCCGCCTGATCGGCGCCGGCCATCGACGCGCCGGCCAGCACGACTCGCGAGAACCCGCCACCGCCGAGCCGATCCTCGTGGTACATCGCCGTCTGGTGGACGAGGTCGGTGAGGTCGCTCTCGGCGCCCAACGCCCGATTGCGATAGAAGACGAGGTCGCCGCCGCGCACGACGGCGAGCGTCACGTAGTCGGCGCCGACATGGACCAGCAACCAGTCCCCGCCAGATGTGCCGGTCGCGGCCAGCTGCGCGTTGATCAGGCTGAAGCTGGCGATATCGACCAGGCCCGCATGCACGCCCGCGGCCGCGCACGCATTCTCCAGACTCTGAATGACGTCACGGCGCGCCATCGAGACGACGAACTCGCGACCGCCGCCGTCGATGGCGATCCCCGGGATCCAGGAGACCTGGGCGTCCTCGACACGAAAGGGCGCCGTCTTGCGGACCTGCCAGTGAATCAGCTGGTCGAGATCTTGCGCCCGTGCCGGCACTTTCTCGAATCTGATCAGCGACACCTTCGCTGACGTGTCGGGAACGACCAGCGCGACGCGGCGGGCGCGCGCGGCGACTTTCTGGAGCGCGGTCTTGAGCGTGGCAACGAGCGCCGCGTGGTCGTGGACGTTCGGAGCGTTCAGCGCCGCCGTCACGACGCCGGCCGGCAGCGGTTCGACGGCGTAGCCGGAAATCACGCGCTCGCTGCCGGATTCAGACAGCGCCAGGACCGTGACGTGGCTCTGCGCAATTTCCACCGACACCGACGGGGGCGGACTCGCCAGCCACCGGGCGCCAGGGTTCGTGCGCGTGCGAACGACGGGATCGGTGCTCATTCGACGAAGGTGACCTTGTTGATTTCGCGCAGCGTGGTCGTGCCGTTGAGCACTCGCTCCACCGCCGACTCGCGGAGAAACCGCATCCCTTCATCCCGCGCGGCCTTCTTGATTTCCGACGTCGGCCGCCGGTCGAGAATCATCTCGCGGATGTGGTCCGACAGGTCGAGCAGCTCGCAGATCGCCGTCCGCCCCTTGAAGCCGGTGCCGCCGCACTCGATGCAGCCGGCCCCCTCGTAGAACACGCCGCTGTGCTCGAGGGCCGGATCGAGCGCCGACTCCTCGAGCAGCGCCCGCGTCACCTTCGCCGGCCGCTTGCAGTGTGTGCAGATGTTTCGCACCAGCCGCTGCGCGAGCACGCAGTTGAGCGCCGACACGAACTGATACGCCTCGACGCCCATGTTGAGGAACCGGCCGAGCACGTCGAGCACGTTGTTGGCGTGGACCGTCGTAAACACCAGGTGGCCGGTCAACGCCGACTGGATGGCAATCTGCGCCGTCTCGGGGTCGCGGATTTCGCCGACCATGATCTTGTCGGGATCGTGGCGCAGAATCGAGCGCAGGCCGCGCGCGAACGTCAGGCCCTTCTTCTCGTTGATCGGAATCTGCGTGATCCCGCGGAGCTGGTACTCGACCGGATCCTCGATCGTCACGATCTTGTCTTCGATCGTCTTGATCTCAGAGAGGGCCGCGTAGAGCGTCGTCGTCTTGCCGCTGCCGGTCGGGCCGGTGACGAGCACCATGCCATACGGTTCGGCGATGTACTTCCGGAAGCGCTTCAGCTCCAATTCAGGGAACCCGAGGATGTCGAGACGCAGTTCGTGGAACTGCTCGCTGATCGACTCCTTGTCGAGGATACGGATGACTGCGTCCTCGCCGTGAACGCTCGGCATGATCGACACGCGGAAGTCGATGGTCTTGCCCGGCAGACGCAGCTTGAAGCGGCCGTCCTGAGGGACGCGCTTCTCGGCGATGTCGAGCTCCGCCATGACCTTCACGCGCGAGATGATCGTGCTGTGAAAACGTCGATCGATCGGCCGCATCGCGGCCTGCAGCACGCCGTCGATCCGGTATTTCACGTGCACCGCATCGTCGCCGGTCTCGATGTGGATGTCGCTCGCCCGGCGCTGAATGGCGGTATAGATCGTCGTGTCGACGAGGCGGATGACCGGACTGGAGTCTGCCGTCAGCTTGTCGACGGTCAGTTGCTCGTCGCCTGCTTCGTCCTCGCGGAGCAGTTGCAGCTGGAAGCTCTCGGTCGCCTCTTCCAGCACGCGCGTCGAGCTTTCGCTCTTCTTGAGGATCGACTGAATCGCCGACGGCGTGCCCACCGTGACCCGGATCGGCGTGGCCAGCAGCACCGCCAACTCGTCGATCATCGGCAGGTCGGTGGGATCCGACACCACGATCACGAGCGTGTTGCCGTCGCGATGCGACGGCACGAAGCCATACCGCAGCATCAGGTCGGCGGGAATGGTCCGGAAGAGATCGTGGTCGAGGTTGTAGTGAGCCAGGTCGACGAACTCGAGCCGGTAGCGCTCGGCCAGCCGCTCGGCAAGCGCAGTTTCCGCCGCCCGCTCCGCGGCGCTCGCCTCAGGCACGCCGACATAGAGATCGGGGTCCGGTCGCGGGGCTGTTCGCAGTCGTCGCAGTTTTGCCGTTCATACAGACTCGCGGATTCTGGAAAGGCCTCGCATCACCGCAACGCGTTCGACAAGTTGAACAGCGGCATGTAGAGCGCCAGCAGCAGCCCGGCGATGACGATGCCCATGATGATCAGGAGAATAGGCTCTACCAACGTGACGAAACGGTCGAGATTCGTCTCGATTTCCTCGTCGTAGAAATCCGACAGGCTGTTGAGCATTTCCTGCAACGCGCCCGTCTGCTCACCGACGTCGACCATCTTCAGCGCGACGTCAGGAAATGCCCCGCTATCGGTCATCGCCGCCGCGAGCGCCCGGCCCTCGCGCACCTGCTGTGCGGCCGTCTGCAGTTCCCGCGCCATGTACCGGTTCTTGATCGAGCGCGCCGCGACGTCGATCGCATTCACCAGGGGAATACCGCCGCCAAGCAGCGTCGCCAGTGTCCGCGACGCCTGCGAGGTCGCAAACTTTCTCGCGACCCCTCCGAGCAGCGGCACACTGAGCATCCAGCGGTCGACCCGTTCGCGATGACCTGGCCGCTGGAGCCACAGCCATACGGCTGCGGCGATCGCCGCCGCTGCCAGCACGACCGCGCCCAGATAGGTGGTCGCGTAGGTCGAGATCGCCACAATCATCGCGCGTCGAGAGCGGCAGCTCGCTACCGAACTGCTCGTAGTAGCCACCAAATTGCGGCACGACCCGCAGCACCAGAATCCCGACGACAATCAGCGACAGCGTGAGGAGGACGGCCGGGTAGATGAGCGCCGAGATCACCTTGCGACGGACGCCCTCCACTACCTTTACGTAGGCCACGTAACGGCGGATGACCTGCTCGAGATTGCCGCTCTTCTCGCCGGCGAGAAGCGACGCGGTGTAGACGCCGGGAAAGAGCGACCCGTGAGCTTCGAACGATTCTGAGAGCGAGCTGCCCGCGCGCACACGGTCGTAGACGTCGTTCAGGACCGATTTGAAGAAGACGTTGCTGACGCGCTTGCGGAGGATGTCGAGCGATTGCACCAGCGGCATGCCGGCTTTGAGCAGCGTGGCCAGTTCCTGATTGAAGACCAGGAACTCGCGGGTCTTGATTCGAGATCGCGTCGGAAGAGCTAGCGATCCAAGCGCCATCCGTCCGGCGCGCTGAATCGCCAGGACGTACAGACCTTTCTCCTCGAATTCACGGCGCAGCCGGTCTTCGCTGTCGGCGACGTAGACGCCTTCGATGATTTCCCCGCCTGGGGTGCCGAGCCTGCAGCGGAATTCCATGCCTACTCATCCACCCACGAAACTATGGGACCGGGCTGGGACCCGACCGACGTCTCGGACGCAAGCTCTTGTCAGTGTGGACATTATCGGCCGATCGCCTCGGCGGATTATATACCAGCGCGAAGGCGCCCGAGGGGACGCCTCCCCTCGGATTAGACAGGGGAACCAGCCGGTCGGCCGGGAAAACTATCAGGGTTTCGGCCGGCTACCGGCCGCTGGCGAGCGAGAGGATGCGGGCTACGTAGTTGCGCGTCTCGCGGTAAGGCGGAATACCGTTGAACTTCGTCACGGCCCCCTCCCCTGCGTTGTACGCCGCCAGGCCCAACTCGACGCCAAACCGATCGATGAGCGACTTCAGGTGCTTGATTCCGGCTTCGATGTTCGCCCGAGGATCGAACGGGTTCCTGACCTTGTAGTTGCGCGCCGTCGACGGCATCAGCTGCATCAGCCCCATCGCGCCCTTGCGCGATCGAGCCCGAGCCTGATAGTTCGACTCGACCTGGATGAGAGCGCTGACGAGCAGCGGATCCACGCCGTGGGCCTGCGACAGCGCCGAGATGATTTCGCTGTAAGGGGTCGCCGGCAAAAGCCCTCCGCCGGCTGGCGCCTGATCCTCTTCGTTCTTTTCGGGGACGGTGATCGGCGCGGGCTCGGGTACGGCACTTCATCGGGCACGATCTTGTCGACAAGCGTGCGGTCGCAGGCCACTTCGCCGCCGGTGCGGAGCGAGAGGATGATGCGATCGCCGTCGAGGCGGTGCCCCTTGACCGAAACCGACCGTCCGGACGTCAGGAACACGATTTCGGCGCGAGCGTCCTACGACCCCGGCGGCGAGCACAAGCAGGACCGCCGCCGCTGTGAGAAATCGCTTTGTCATCGGAAGGCGTGATCCTACCACTGCGCGCGCGGCTGTGTCCAGAATCACTACAGTTTGGCACGATTCGACCGTGAATTGCTCGTTCACGGCGGACCGGTGGCCCGGCCTGAATTGAAGCTACTTGGGCTCGATGAACGCGTGGAAGACCCGGATGCCAAGATCCCTGACGTCGCCGCCACCGGGTGCGAAGGTCTGATCGACGTCGAGCGTCAACTCGGCCATGTCTCCGCTGCCCAGCTGGGCGGCGCTGATTGGCAGCACGACGAGCTTGGGCTCCTTGGAATCGGCGGCAAAGGTCCCGATTGTCTGATCACCAGAACGAACGACCACCTGCTGCGGCGCGCCGAACTTGTCGATGCGAGCGTCGTACTGCAGGTAAAAGGTCGAATCCTTCTTTGGATTCCTGAAAGAGATGGTGGCTGCCTTCTTGGTCCACTGCCATTCGTTGGTCGGGTCGTCCGACGACACCTCGGCTGGGTGCCACCCGTCCTTGTAAATGAGGAAGATATTTTCAGATTGCGGGAGCAGCTGAAACTTCGCGACTTCGTATTCACGGCGGGCGACGTCGCTTGCGCACAACGGAAGCCGCTGACTGGCTGACGGCGAATACAAGCCGATCCGGACATGCGCCGGACCAATGTACGGGTAGTTCGGAATGAACACCGTCCGCGTGTACTCCACTTTCTGCCCCGACTGCCACTTCGATGTCGGTGGGACCGGTGGATGGTCGTCACCCCAGAGTCGCTCGCCCTGATCGTCGAGCACGTGGACGAACACGACATAGTCCTGAGGAATGGCGGCGTTCTGCGCCACATCGAACTTGTAGGTCACTTTCAGTGGGCTGCCAATCGCGGCGCGATCGCGTTCGAGGGTGACCGAGGGCGTGGCCACGCAGGGAGCGCTTTCCTGTTGACGGCTACAGCCCGTGGCGGCGGCCAAAGCGACGACGGCGCAGACGACAACGCTCAGACGACTGTGCATAAACAACGATTCCACAAATCAATCGAGACGTGATGGTACTGCAGTTGTTCGAGGTACCGCAATATGTTAGCCTGCGCAGCGGTTCGGATTTCGTTCGGGGTTCGGTGGAATAGGACACCAATGTCAGAAGCGCTAGGAATGGTCGAAACCAAGGGTCTCATCGGCTCGATCGAAGCGGCCGACGCGATGGTCAAGGCGGCCAACGTCGTTCTGGTCGGCAAGGAATATATCGGCGCCGGATACGTGACGGTCCTGGTTCGAGGCGACGTCGGCGCCGTCAAGGCGGCGACCGACGCTGGCGCGGCAGCGGCGCGACGCGTGGGCGAGCTCGTGTCGGTGCACGTGATTCCGCGGCCGCACGTCGAAGTCGAAAAGATCCTGCCAAAGGTAAAGGACGCCAAGGCGTCGTAGTTCGCCTTCTTCGTCCTCTTCGGGTCCCGCATGGCGCAGACCACGGCCCAGACCGATCGCGACCTCGCCTCGATTCATGAAGCGCGCACGCTTGCGCGTCGAGCCAAGGAAGCCGCGGGACTCCTCGCCGAGTTCTCCCAGGAACAGATTGACGCAATCGTCGACGCGATGGCGCAGGCCGCGACGTCACAGGCCGAGCCCCTCGCCCGGCTGGCGCACGAGGAAACCGGCTACGGCGTCGTCGCCGATAAAGTCCAGAAGAATCTCTTTGCGTCGGACAAGGTCCATCGCTTCATCCGCCCGATGAAGACTGTCGGCGTCGTCCAGAGACTCGAAGATCGAAAGGTCATCGAGATCGCGGAGCCGTTCGGCGTCGTCGCGGCGATCGTGCCCTCGACGAATCCGACGTCAACCGCGATCTACAAAATCCTGATCTCCCTGAAGGCGCGCTGCTCGATCGTCATCAGCCCGCACCCCGCCGCTGTGCGCTGCATCTCGCGCGTTGCGGAAGTGATGAACGAGGCCGCGCGAAAGGCGGGCGCGCCTGACGGGGCAATCAGCTGGATGTCGACGGTGACGATCGAAGGCACGCAGGAACTGATGAAAGCGCGCGAGACGGCCGTCATCCTGGCGACTGGCGGCATGGGGCTCGTCCGCGCGGCGTACAGCGCCGGCAAGCCAGCCTACGGCGTCGGTCCGGGCAATGCGCCCGCCTACATCGAGCGATCGGCGGATGTCGTCAAGGCCGTTCGCGACATCGTGACGGGCAAGACGTTCGACAACGGCGTGCTCTGCTCGTCCGAGAACTCTGTCGTCGTCGATGCCCCGCTCGTCGAAGAGGTCAAGCGCCAGTTTGTCGCCAACGGCGCGCACTTTCTGAGCGCGGCGGAGATCGAGGCGGTTGGACGCGTGCTCGTCAGCCCGCAGCGCCTTCCCAATCCCGCGCTCGTCGGACGTCCTGCCACCTACATCGCCCAGCAAGCCGGGATCACCGTTTCGCCGACGACCCGCGTGCTCATCGCCGAACTGGCGGGCGTTGGACGCGACTATCCCCTGTCGATCGAGAAGCTGTGCCCTGTCCTGTCGTTTTACGTGGTTGCTGATTGGCGCGAAGGCTGCGAACGCTGCAAGCAAATCCTCCGCTACGGCGGGATGGGCCACACCATGTCCATCCACTCGCGAAATGACGAGGTCATCCTGCAGTTTGGTCTCAAGAAACCGGCGTTCCGCATCGTCGTCAACACGCCGACGACGCACGGATCGATCGGGCTGTCGACCGGACTCGAGCCCGCGATGACGCTCGGCTGCGGCGGCTTCGGCGGCAACATCACGTCGGACAACATCTCGCCGCGACACTTGCTGAACATCAAGCGGCTGGCCTATGAAGTCACGCCGGTCTCGGCCACCCGTTCGGCATCGTCCACGCCGCCGGCAGAGGCGCCCCGGTTGCCCAAGGCGCCGGTAGCGCCCGCGCTTCCGGCGGGCATCGCCGCGGGTCCGTTGGCCAGGCGGATCGACGAATTCCTCGCCTCGAGAGGCTACACGGCGCCCGGCGTTAGCCCGTCGGCCCCGGTGAAAGGCGAAAACGCTCCACCGCCGCCGGCTCCGGCCGGACGGATTGACGCACCCGTTTCTGCCAGCCAGCCGGTCTCCAAGCCCCTGGATTTTGTTTGCGAGGACGACGTGCGTCAGGCGTTACGCCAGGGTCGCAAGCTGGTCATCGGCGAACGGACCATCGTGACGCCCGCTGCGAGGGACTTTGGCGAGGCGCACCACCTCTTCGTCGCGGCGGACTGGCCCCGCTAATTCCCTAGTATTTTCGCGCTTCCTATTGACCAGATTGGGGTTAGGGTTGACCGGTCCTGCTGGGCAATGGTATCCTTCTAGTCCCAGCAAGACGTAGGGTTTCCGGAGAGCGCCACGCATGGTCAATCGTGCATGGCTGCCGACGGTGGCAGCCGCCGGGCTGGTTTTTGTCGCGACCTTCACCACCGGCTGCGGATCGAGCAATCCGAAGCCCCAGGTCCCGGCGCCGCCGCCCGCCGCCACCCCAGTTCATCCCGTTCCACCGCCGCCACCGCCGCCGGACCCGATTTCGGTCCTGATTGACGGCTCTCAACAACGGTTTCTGGCGGGCGAACGAGAGCTCAAACTGGGCCACCTCGATCGCGCGAGAGTCGAATTCGACCGCGCCATCGAAATGCTGCTCGAGTCGCCGTACGGAGCGCGGACCGACGCCCGTCTTCGCGAGCACTTCGACCGGCTGGTCGATCGGATAAACGCCTACGAAGTCACGGCACTCGCGCAGGGCGACGGGTTCTCCGAGAAGCGATCCGAACCCGCATCGATCGACGAGCTCCTGAAGATTGCGACTTTTCCCAAGCCCGCGCCCGGGGCCGAGACGGAAAAGGCGGTCAAGGCGGACCTTGCCACGACCGAGCACGACGTGCCGATCCCACAGAACGACCGCGTGCTGGCGTACGTCGAACTTTTCCAGGGCCGGCTGCGGGACTACATCCAGGAAAGCCTGACGCGCGGAACCCGATACCTCCCGATGATTCAGGAGGTGTTTCGAACGGAGGGATTGCCGCTTGATCTGGCGTACATTCCCGTGATCGAGAGCGGCTTCAAGACCAACGCGCTCTCGAAAGCCAGCGCGAAGGGTCCGTGGCAGTTCATGAGGGCCACCGCGACCGAACAGGGATTGAAGACGGATTGGTACGTCGACGAACGATCGGATCCGGAGAAGGCCACCGTGGCCGCCGCGCGCTACTTGAAAGTGCTGCACAACATGTTCGACGGCGACTGGCACCTGGTGCTTGCCGCGTACAACGGCGGCCTCGGCCGGGTGCAGCGCGCGATGAAGCGTTCGGGACAGGATGACTTCTGGTCGCTGTCGAGCAGCTCGCGCTATCTCCCGCGCGAGACGCGAGAGTACGTGCCCCTCATCCTCGCCGCCATCATCGTCTCGAAAAACCCGTCGCAGTACCGGCTTCGACATCACCGCCGAGGAGCCGATCGCCTACGAAAAAGTGCTCGTGCCGCGAGCCATCGACCTGCGCCGAGCCGCCGAGTGGACGGGCAGGAGCATCGACGAGATTCAGGCGCTCAACCCGGAGCTCCGGCGCTGGACCACTCCGATCAAGGCCGAGTACGAGCTGAAGGTGCCTGAGGGGACGGCAAGCCTCTTCAAGACGCGGCTGGCGGCGGCTTCGCCAAACGAGCTCGTGGCGCTGACGTGGTACACCGTGAAGAAAGGCGAGACGATCGCCACTATTTCACGGAAGCTCAAGGTCAGTCGGGTCGACCTCGCGGAAGCCAACCAACTGTCGACACGATCGAAGATCAGGGCCGGTCAGACGCTCGTCGTGCCGCGCGCGCCGGCGTCGTTACTTGCGACCAACAGCCGCCCGTCTGCGCCCTCAGAAGTCGCGTCGCGCGCGATCTCGGAGCCGGCGCCGATTCGCGACGTCGCGGAGCCGGCCCGAGCGTCGTCGCAGCCCGTGGCTCGAGTGGCCGATCGTTCGGCGAAGGCCGTGACGACCTACCGAGTGAAGCGCGGCGACACGCTCTACCAGATAGCGCAGCTGTTTGACACCACGGTTGCCAGCATCAAGAGCCTGAACCGCCTGACATCCAACCGGATCAAGCCAGGCACGCGACTGAAAGTCGTTTCCGGTAACTAAGTCTTCTCCCTCGTTTCTTTGGGGCCGCAGCTTCAGCGGAGGCTGGTCAGCCCGACTCGTCACCGGCGCGATTCCGGCCGCGGGGGCGAGGGCCCGATCTTCGTGGATCCACCGGGAGGTCGCGATCCTGTTCCCTGCGTCAGCGTGACCACCCGATCGGCTTTTCCCGCAGGGAACAGCTCCCGCATCCCACCGGGCCAAATGACCTCGATGCGCTCGTAGGACTCGTTGGTCGACAAGCCGACATGCAGGCGAGCGTCGTTCTGCGAAATGTAGCTGGACCCGCTCTGGACCTCGCCCGACACGCGCCGGCCTGCCGTCGTGCACGACGATGCGCGCGCCGATTGCATCCCGGTTCGCCGTGACGCCCACGCAGCCGCGACGAGCAGCCAGTGCTTGTCGCGGTCCCGTAGTTCTTCAGCAGGCTCGGACGCGCGCCCATGTTGCTCACCACGACCTCGAGCGAGCCGTCGTCGTCGAGGTCGCCGGCCGCGGAGCCGCGCGACGAGCAGCGGCTCGCGAGATTCCCGCGCCTGCCTGCGCCGAGAGATCCTTGAACCTGCCGTCGCCGACGTTCCAGTAGAGCAAGCGCGGCTGCCGGTACCGGATCTCCGGCGTCTGATCCGACCTCGGGGTAGACGTGACCGTTGATCATCAGGAGGTCCCGTCGCCCATCGTGATCGACATCGAGCGAGGTGCACACCCCAGCCGACGTACTCGCATGTAGCCGCCGAGCCCGGACTGCAGACACGCGATCCTCGAACGTGCCGTCGCCGTTGTTGTGATAGAGGTTCGGCACGTCGTCGCTGAAGTTGGTCTTGACGATGTCGCATGTGGCCGTCCTCGTCGTAGTCGGCGACGGCCACGCCCATCCGCCCTGCTCCTGGCCGTCCTCGTTCAGGGCGACGCCCGACAGCAGCCCGACCTCCTCGAACGTGCCGTCCTTCCTGGTTGCGGTACAGCAGGCTCGGCGTCGAGTCGCAGGCGACGTACAGGTCGGGGTAACCGATCGTCGTCGAAGTCCGACGCGACGACGGTGAAGCCGTAGCAGCCCTTCGTGCCCGCCGACGCCGCTCGGTCGCCGACACGTCCGTGAACCGACCCTTGCCGTCGTTGTGAAACAGCCGGTTGCGCGCGAACGGCAGACCGCGCGGGCCGCACATGACCGGGATGCCTTTCCACTGGCAGTAGCCGCCCGCTGCCCGGCTCCGGGATCTTCGCGCGATCGAATTCGAGGTAGCTCGTGACGACGAGATCCAGGCGGCCGTCGAGGTCGTAGTCGAAGAACGAGCAGCCGGTGTCCCAGCGCGGCCGTCGGCGACTCGGAGCCCGGCCGCCTCCGTCACGTCCGCGAACGTGCCGTCGCCCCGGTTCGGTACAGGACGCTCTGGCCGTAGTAGGTCACGAACAGATCGCGATTGCCGTCGTTGTCGTAGTCGCCGACGCAGACGCCCTGGCCCCAGCCGGTCCGCCCGAGACCGGCCCGCTTCGGTGACGTCTTCGAATCGCAGTCCGCCGAGATTGCGGTAGAGGTGGCCGGTCGGCGGCTCGCTCGAGCGCTCCCGTCCGCCGATCGAAGGTCGTGCCGTTCGGCATGAAGATGTCGAGCCGGCCGTCGTTGTCGAAGTCGAAGATCGCCACGCCCGTTGCCCGTCGTCTCGAGGATGTACCTCTTGCGGTCTTCGCTACCCGACACGACGACGCCGTTCAGGCCGGCCGACTCGGCAACGTCGCTTAAACGCAACTGTGATGGTCGGAAGGTCCGTCTCGACGCGAGCGACGGGCCGCGCCGGACGGGTCGGGCTGGCCATTCCCTGGAACGATACCGCCCCGGGCATGGTCCAGGAACCGATCGCAATCGCACCGATAAGGCAGGCTCGCCGTTGAGACGAGTTGGAGAGAAGTCCCCGTTTCATCACAGGTTAAGCTGCGCCGTTACTGTCGACGACCGATCGGAAAGGGCTTGACAAATTCCTGGTCATATACGATATACCATCTTCGACAACTGACATGTCAGTCATGGCTCACGCGCCTTCCCTCGGAGAATCTCCAACAATGAAGACCCAACGACCAAGTGCGGGCAGAGCTGCTCTCCTCCTGGCGATCCTCCTCGTCGGCGTCCCGCGCGCCGACGCCCAATTTGCCAGCGCCATCGAAGGCACCGTCAGCGATTCGAGCGGGGGCGTGGTGCCGGCCGCCGCAGTGACGCTGACCAACAAGGAGACCGGCGCGGTGCAGAACGTCTCCACGAACGAGGCTGGATATTATCGGTTCTCGTCGCTCGGCAACGGTCTCTATTCCGTCCGCGTCACCCTGCAAGGATTCAGGACCGTCATCCAGGATCAGATCCAGCTGCAAGTCGCCGAGACACGAACCGTCAACCTTCAGATGGCCGTCGGCGCGGCGGCCGAGGAGGTGACGGTGCAGGCGACCGCGGCGCTGATTGAAACCTCGCAGGGCCGCGTGTCGGGACTCATCGAGGAGAGTCAAATCAAGGACCTCCCTCTCGTCGGCCGCAACTTTTTCAGTCTGGTCGTGCTCACTCCGGGCGTGCTCGGCCGGGCGACGGGCGGCACGCAGGCCTATGCGCAATCCAGCGCGGACCTCTACAGCAACGAGTTCGGTGTGAACATGAACGCGAACGGCGCGCGCACCGAGTCCAACAATTTCCTGATCGACTCGTCGACGGTCAGCTCGAGTCAGCGCAGCGGCGTCGTCAACATCAACCCGAACACGGAGAGCGTCCAGGAAGTTCGCGTCTCGGTCAACAACTTCTCGGCCGAGTATGGCCGGAACGGCTCAGTGCTCGTCAACATCGTCACCAAGAGCGGAACCAACAACCTGCACGGCGCCGGCAGCTCTTCTACACGAACAACGACCTCCAGGCCAAAAACCAATTCGAGCGGACGACGACTCGCCGGACTTCAGCCGCAAGGAGTTCTCCTGGGGAGTCGGCGGGCCGCTCGTAAGAACCGCACGTTCTTCTTCGCTTCGGGTGACGTTCTCCGCTCCAACGTCGCGATCAGCCGGGATACGACGGTCATCACCCCCGCACTTCGCGCGGTTCATGCAGCAGAACCGGCCGAACAACGTGTCGACGTTCGTCGCCAACTCGTTTCCGGCCTCCTTCACGCCGGACCGCAACCTGCGCACGGCCGGGCAGCTCCTCAACGCATCCTGCTCCGGTTCGACGCCGATTACTTCTCCGATCGGTTCGATTCCCTGCGACTTTCCAGTGATCGGGGTCGGCACCTGGAACGAATCGTCTCCACGCGAACGGTCTGCAGTGGTCGGCGCGAATCGATCACACCTTCAACGGCGGGCGCGATCGGCTCTACGGTTCGGTCAACCGCACGACCACGGACAAAGTCGGCTTCGGCGAGCCGAGCGTGTATCCGGCGTTCACCGCGCCATCGCCGACGAGCAGCACACACGTCAACACGAACTACACCAAGATTCTGTCGCCGACGCTGCTCAATGAGGCGTCGTTCTCGTGGGTGCGTCCCTGCGGCAGAGCTCACCAACCCGCATCCGGAAGTGCCAGGCATCACGATCGGCGGCTTGACCGGATACCAACAGGGCTTCGGGCCGAACGAGTTCGTCCAGAACAGCTTCGAGTGGCGGGACGTGGTGACGTGGACCCGCGGCTCACACAACCTGAAGATCGGCGGCGCGTACACGCGCGAGCACGCCGACAACGATTCGTCGCGCACCTACAATCGCCCGACCTACGATTTCAACAACGTCTTCGACTTCGCCAACGACAACCCGCGCCAACAGGCGCAGGTCAGGATCGAACCCGCGCACCGGCGGCGGCGTGCCGGTGCTGACCCGGCTACCACCGCACCCAGTCGGTCTCGACGTTCGTCCAGGACGACTGGAAGGTGCGATCAAACCTCAGCCTGAACTTCGGGCTGCGCTACGAGGCATTCCTGAACATCTACGACACGTCGGGTGACATGGACAACATCGTGATGACAAGCGGCGGGCGACCTTCGCACGCCGGCTGCAGGGCGCACAGGTCGTCGAGCGGCACTACTATCTCGAGGACGGTTTGTGGAACGGTGGTCAGCACACGCTCGCGCCGCGCGTGAGCTTCGCGTGGGATCCCGCCAACGACGGCAGGATGTCGGTCCGTGGCGGGCTCGGTCGCTCCTACGATCGCATGTCGAACCAGATCTGGGACTCCGAACATCTCAATCTCCCCGGCTTCGCAATCGCGACCGCTCTGGCCAGCGATGCGACGGTGCGGCCAGTCTTCGGCCTTCGCCGGAATACCTCGATGCCGTACGATTTTCCACGTCCGACGGGCTTGACGGGCGGACTCAATCAGGCTGGCGGCCTCATCACCGGTCGAGGCCTGGTGCACGTCGTCGATCCCGATTTCAAGAACATGTATCTCGACAACTGGTTCGTGGGCGTGCAGCGGGCCGTCGGGCGGGAGATTACCGTCGAAGCCGACTACCTCGGCTCGCATGGCCAGAACGCCTACCGCAAATTCGACATCAACCGCTTCAACGGCGACATGCTGGACGGGCGATTCGACCCCATCCTGGCGGGCTTTTCGAACATCAACTACACCGAGTCCACGGACCAGAGTACGTTCCATGGCGGCACGGTGGCCATCAAGGTCAATCGCACGGGGCTCAAAGTCGGGGCGTCTATACGTTCGGCAAGGCGACCGACTATTCCAGCTCGTTTTCGGCGGCCGGGCGCCCCGATGCCTACGGCCCGCCCGATCAGGACAAAGGACCGGCCGACTTCGACGTGCGACAGAAGTTCGTGATGTCGGCCAACTGGATACTGCCGAGCCCGGCGTCGGGCCTGGCGCGGGCGCTTGGAGGCGGCTGGCGGATCGCTCGACGCTGCTCAGGCAAACCGGCACGCCGTTCTCAGTGGTCTGCATCAATCGCGGGTTCATCGCCGTCCGCGATGCCTCGGGCAACATCATCGGCAACAGCGGCTGCGATTTCAACGCGGACAATTTCACGGGCAACGACCGCCCGAACGTGCCGGCGTTCGGGAGCTCGAAGAGCGGCCTCACGAATGATGACTTCCTGACCGGCATCTTCACCGCATCGGAGTTTCCAATCCCGACCCCCGGCCTTCCGGGTACGCTCGGACGCAACAGCTTCCGTCGCCCCCGCTATTTCAACGTCGACCTGATGTTGGCCAAGATGATCCGAACACCATGGGTGATCGGCGGGGACGGCAATCTACAGCTCCGTCTCGAGACGTTCAATCTCTTCAACACGCTCAATCTGAACAACCCTGACAACAACATGATCAATGCGACGTTTGGCCGGTCGACTTCGGCTCAGCCCGGCCGCATCGTCCAGTTTGCGACGCGATTCTCGTTTCTGATCAGCAATCAGCTGTCCGTCCTGAATTTCGATTCTGGCCCGGGTAGACCGGACCTTAGCAGTCCAGCTGAGGGCTGACAGCTGACAGCTGGTCGCTGTATCGTCTTCGTCGATGCGCACCGCCTTGCTCGCAGCGCTGCTCTGGTGTCCCTACGTCCCCGCTCGTCGCGACACTTCAGTCGCCTGCTGATTGCGCGTCGACGCCGTACGACTGTGCGATTGCCCAGGTCCAGCGCCAGGATTTGCCGCGGCCATCCCCACGCTCGAGCGGCTGGTCGTTCGTAACCCGGGTGATCTCAGGGCTCTCAACCTGCTCGGATTGCGCTGACCGGAGCGGGCAACCCGAGGCCGCCAACGTCCGATTCCGCGCCGCGCTCGCGATCGATCCCCGCTTCGCGCCCGCTCTCAGGAACCTAGCGGTCAACGAGTTCCGGAGCAGCCGGACGGACGCGGCCCTTCGCCACTTCGAGGCCGTCCTGCGCCAGTCGCCCGACGATGAATCGCGCATCAGCACGTCGGCGAGATCCTTTTCCAGGGCAAAGACTATCGATTGGCGCTGCCACACTACAGAAGAGCCTCACGCGGGTCATGCAGCAGCCACCCGTCATGCTGCACTACGCCACCTGTCTGCTCGAGCAGCGGCGGACGCCTGACGCCGTCGCAGTCCTCATCGGCTCCCGCCCAACGAGCCCAGGATCTCGTTCGACGCAGGAGTGGCGCTCGGCCGATACGGCGCGCACGTCAGAAGCGGCGCGGATTTTCAGCGAGGCGCGACAGAACAGCTACGCCGACGCCTACGTGGCCGGTACAACCAGACGCTCATGCTGATCGATGCAAGCGACAGTGAGGCCGCGATCTCGTCGCGGTCGAGCTCCTGGCGCGGGACTGAAGCGCGCTCAGCTCTACAGTCTCGTCGCGCGCGCGTACACGAATACCACACGCGTCAAGGAGGCCTACGACGCGCTTCGGAAGCCACGCAGCTCGACCCGATGGTCGCGGAACACTACATCGACCTGGCGATGCTCTGCCTCGAGCACGAGAACTACGACCTCGCGCTGGAGATTGTCGACATCGACTGAAGCACAGGCCCGACGCCTCGATGCTCTACCTTCAGCGCGGCGTCGTGCTCGCCATGAAAGGGCGAGCGAACAGGCCAACGAATTCTCGCGGGCCAGTCGCGTATCGCCTGTCGACCCAGCGCCGCACGTCGCGCTGGCGATCGTCTCGATGCAGCGCGGACAGACGCAACAAGCCGTCGACGCTCTTCGCACGAGGACGCGACAGATGCGACAACCCGACAAACCCCAAGCAGTGCTCTTCTATGCGCTTGAATCGCGTGCTGCAATCAGGCGCGGCGCCCGACGAGGCAGCGGGTAGCGAGGCGCTCGAGGCGTTCCAGACGGCCGTTCGGTTACAACCGGCGCTGGCGCAAGCGCAGTCGGAGCTGGGTAAGCTGCTACTCAAGCGCGGCGACGTCGCGGAGGCGATTGACCACCTCGAGCGGGCAGTGTCGCTCGAGCCGCAGAATGCAGCGCCGGCTTACGTCCTTGCGCAGGCCTATCGGCGCGGCGGGCAGACGGATCGCGCCCACGAGCTTCTCGAACGCGTCAGCCGACTGAACGCGCAAGAGCGCGGGGACGATCCGGACACCAACCTCAAGCGCATGATGTTCCGGATGCGTGCGTGACAGCGGCGTGACGTCTGCGTCCCCGCCCGCCGCCTTCCGCCCTCCGGCGCCGACGCCGCGGCCGCTTGCGCTGCCGCCGGCGATCTGGATGGCGCGCTCGTCCGGCTGCGCGAGCTCGTCGCGTCGAATCCGAATGACGCCGAGGGGCGTTATCAGCTCGCCGTCACGCTCTGGAATCGATACCAGCGTCCCACCGCGCGGCGGCAGAAGGACGACCTGGACGAGGCGATCAGCACACTCACGCCGGCGGTCGAGCGGAATCCCGAGCGAGCGCAGTTCCACTTCGTGCTCGGCCAGCTGCTGGCCGAGCAGCAGCGTTTCGCGACGGCACTCGATCATTTGCGAAGGGCCACACGGCTCGACCCAGACAATCCCGAATACCGTACACCCTCGGGCTCGCGCTCCGATTGCACGGCGATCTCGACGCTGCCGACGCGCAGTTCCGCGCAGCGCTCGCCAAGAACCCCGACCACGCGCTCGCGCAGCGCTCGCTCGGCCTGGTCTTGCGCCAGAAGGACGACACGGCCGCTGCTGCGACCGAGCTGCGGCGCGCCGCTACCGAGATGCCTGAGGATCCGCAGGGCCGTTACCTGCTCGGCGCCGTGCTGCTGAGGATGGGCGACACCGCCGCCGCCGTCGCGGAGCTGCGCGAAGCGATCCGCCTCAATCCGTCGCTCACTGAAGCGCGCGTGACGCTGGCCCAGGCGCTCGTCAAGGAGATCAGAAGGACGCGGCGTTGCAACAGCAAGCCGAAGTGCAGCGCCTCAACGGCGAGAAGGCTGACTTCGGGCGCATGCTCGTTTTGCTCGACTCTTCGGCAGCACTGCGCGCTCGCGGCGATCTCGCACGCGCGGTCGCGCAGGGCCGCGAGGCGGTGGCCCTCAGCCCGACGTCCGCGGAGGCGCACGTCGAGCTGGGCCTGGCGCTGAGCGAGCTGGACGGAACGCGCGCCGAAGCCGAGACCGCGTTTCGTCAGGCCATTGCGCTAGATCCTGGAGACGCGCGGGCCTACCGAGCGTTGGCGCGGCTGCTCGAGCTCCGCGGCGATCAAGCGGCGGCCCGCGCGGCGCGTGCCCGCGCCGCAGTGCTGGCTCCTGTTCTTGATCGCGCAAATCTCACCACTTCCCTGCCAGCCGACGCTGCAGCAACTGCGTACGGCGCGACCTCTTCGCGAGTTTTCAGCCCAATTCTGACAGTGCTTCGGTGTTTGCATCCGGCGTGACCAGGGTCACCCGTGCTTGCCTGCGTGCGGACAGCCGCGGTGTTTGGAATCGACGCCTGTCTGGTGCAGGTGGAGGTTGACGTCTCGTTTGGACTGCCCACGTTTCAGATGGTGGGCCTGCCGGACGCCAGCGTGCGGGAAAGCCGCGATCGCGTGCGGAGCGCCATCCGCAACTCCGGCTTCGAGTTTCCGCCTCACCGTGTCACGGTGAACCTGGCGCCAGCCGACATCCGAAAAGCGGGCTCGTCGTTCGATCTCCCAATCGCCTTGGGAGTCCTCGCGGCCGGCGGCCAGATTGCCCGGCGGGATATCGTCGACATCCTGCTCCTTGGCGAGCTGTCGCTCGACGGCGGCATTCAGCCGGCGCGCGGTGTGCTGCCGATTGCCGCTGCGGCGCGTCGTCATGGCTGTAACGCGCTCCTCCTGCCGCACGCCAACAGCAGCGAAGCCGCAGTCGTCAGCGGTCTCGAGCTCTATCCGGTGCGGTCGCTCGCCGAAGCCGTCGGCGCGCTGAACGACCCGATGGGGTTCTGCCCGCCACCCCTCCTCCCGCCGCCGTCGGCCGCAGCGAACGCGACGTTCGACGGCGATTTCGCGGACGTCCACGGCCAGGCGCTGGCGCGCCGCGCGCTCGAGATCGCCGCCGCCGGGCGGACACAACGTTCTCATGGTCGGCCCGCCCGGCGCGGGCAAAACGATGATGGCGCGTCGAGTCGCAACGATCCTGCCGCCGTTGACGTTCGAGGAGGCGCTCGAGGCGACGTCGATCCACTCGGTCGCGGGACTCCTGACGACAGGTACGCGACTGCTGGCCGAGCGGCCGTTCCGCGCGCCGCACCACACGATCTCGGATGTCGCGCTCGTCGGCGGCGGCCAGCAGCCGCGCCCAGGTGAGATCAGCCTCGCTCACCACGGCGTGCTCTTTCTCGACGAGATGCCCGAGTTCAGCCGCCACGTTCTCGAGGTCCTGCGGCAGCCCGTCGAGGAAGGTTCGGTTCGCATCGCCCGGGCGGCGCGGACGGCCGTTTTCCCGGCCCGGTTCATGTTGATTGGCGCCATGAACCCATGCCCGTGCGGCTTCCTCGACGATGCGGCGCGCGCCTGCCGGTGCTCGCCGCCGCAGGTGGAACGCTACGCGTCCCGCTTGTCGGGCCCGCTTCGCGATCGCCTGGATCTCACTGTGCGGGTGGCCGGCGTACCGCCGCGAGACTTGCAGGACGCAGAGCCCGGCGAATCGTCCCAGTTGATGCGGAGTCGTGTCGCGGCAGCTCGCGAGCGCCAGTTGACGCGCGATGGCCGGCTGAATGCCAGGCTCCAGGGCCGGGCGCTTCGGGCGAGCTCACGCCTGCATCCCGAGGCCAGAGCGCTTCTCGGCCGCGCGCTCACCCGGCTGTCGTTGAGCGCCAGAGGCTACGATCGCGTGCTGCGCGTCTCGCGCACGATTGCCGATCTCGCGGAAACCGAGCAAATCGAGCCCGAGCACCTGGCTGAAGCCCTGCAGTATCGGGGGGACTGAGCCACGTTTTTTGTCACTTCCCCGTCGCGCGGGGTGCATGGTAAAGTTTCCCGTTCTACAAAACCAAGTTTTGGGCCGCGCCGGGGGGAAGGCGGCCGAGGAGAGCTGTGGCATCCAGGCGGTATTCCATTGTCATTGCCGATCGCACGAGCGGGGTCATGCGCCGGTTCACCCTCCCACTGGGGCCGACGGTCGCTACTATCGCCATCTCGCTCGCACTGCCGATCTTGATTGGACTCGGGGCCCGCTGGAGCGCGCTGGCCACGCTCGACGACCTCACCACGACCAACGCCAGGTTGACGGTCGAAAACCAGAACTATCGCGAAGCCACCGGCCAGCTTTACGAGCAGATCTCCTCGCTTCAGGCAGCCGTCGACGAGATCGGCGCCACCGCCGCAGTTGACCCAGCGTCGAGTCGCGCGATGGAGCGATTGCCCGCTGCCGTCAGATCCCGGGCGATGGGAGGCGGAGCCGTCGCGGGCGCCGTGCTCGGCACTGCCCTCACCCCCGGCGATGCCGCCTTCACCGTGATGCGCGATGTCCTCGGCGCCATCGAAAACCGGCTCGACGCGGTGCGCACCGGGGTCGAACGGCGGCGCTCGCTCGCCGACGCCACGCCGTCGATTTGGCCGGTCGCTGGATGGCTGACATCGGCCTTCGGCAATCGCCGCGATCCATTCACCGGCGGCAGCGATTTTCACCCCGGCCTGGATATTTCGGCCAGCCACGGCGAAGAGGTTCTCGCACCGGCCAGCGGCACGGTGTCGATGGCTGGATGGAACGGCAGCTACGGCAACATGGTCGTCGTCGAGCACGGCTACGGCATCGTCACCAAGTTCGGTCACCTGTCCCGCTTCGGCGTGATGAACGGTCAACAGGTCAACCGCGGTGACGTGCATCGGCTTTGTCGGGTCGACCGGCCGCTCGACCAGCTCTCACTTGCACTATGAGATCTGGGTCAACGGCAAGCTCACGAATCCCATGCGTCTGCTCGCCGCGAGATAGCGCGGCTGCCCGATTGCGTTGCTCCGGTCTGTGTGATCTGTGTTATCCGCGGTTCCGGTCCGTGTGATCTGTGCGATCCGCGGTTCGACACGGCGCGCACTTCCCCGCCCCCCTCAAAAACTGAGACGTTGTGACGCGTCCCGAAGTTGACCCCAAGGGCAGCGTCCCGTACAATCAGTTGATACCCTGAGTGTTGCGGCCCTCACAGTGCAGGCGAGGGTGAGCCGACCCATCAGGGGATCGTCCCCCGCATGATTGTCGACACCCTCCTCGCGAAAGTCATCGGCACCGCGAACGATCGCGAGCTGAAACGGATTCGGCCGTTCGTCGCCGAAATCAACTCCAAGGAACCCGAGATCCAGCGCCTGTCCGATGACGCGCTGCGCGCGAAGACCGCCGAATTCCGGCAGCGGCTCGGCGGCGACGGTGGCGGCACCACGCTTGACGATCTGATTCCGGAAGCCTTTGCCGTCGTCCGCGAGGCCGGCCGCCGCGTGCTGAACATGCGGCACTTCGACGTGCAGCTGATCGGCGGCATCGTCCTCCATCGCGGCAAGATCGCCGAGATGAAGACCGGCGAGGGCAAGACGCTCGTCGCGACCCTTCCGGCCTACCTCAATGCGCTCGAGGGCAAGGGCGTCCATGTCGTCACGGTCAACGACTACCTCGCGCGTCGCGACTCGGAATGGATGGGCCGCATCTACCGGTTCCTTGGGATGTCGGTTGGCGTCATCCAGCACGACCTCAACGATCAGGAACGCCAGGTCGCGTACGCCTGCGATATCACCTACGGCACGAACAACGAGTTCGGTTTCGACTACCTCCGCGACAACATGAAGTTCGACCTCGCGCACTACGTGCAGCGCGGTCACCACTACGCCATCGTCGACGAGGTCGACAGCATCCTCATCGACGAAGCGCGAACGCCACTGATCATCTCGGGGCCAGCCGAGGAATCGACCGATCTCTATTACGAGGTCGACCGCATCATCCCGAAGCTGACGCCCGGCGCCGTCACGCAGGGGAACGTCAAGGCCGAGGATTGCGACGAGCTCGAAAAGACCGGCGACTATATCGTCGACGAGAAGCACAAGACCGTCACGCTGACCGAAACCGGAATGGCCAAGGCCGAGCGGATGCTCAGCCACCGACTCGTGCCGGGTTCGGGCGGGCTGTACGACCCGACGAACATGCCGCTGCTCCATCACGTGACGCAGGCACTCCGGGCGCACACGCTCTTCAAGCTCGACGTCGAGTACATGATCAAGGACAACGGCGTCGTGATCGTCGACGAGTTCACCGGACGGTTGATGCCTGGCCGCCGCTGGAGCGATGGTCTTCATCAGGCGGTCGAGGCCAAGGAGAAGGTCAAGATCGAGCGCGAGAACCAGACGCTCGCGACGGTGACCTTCCAGAATTACTTCCGCAAGTACGGCAAGCTGTCGGGGATGACCGGCACGGCCGACACCGAAGCCGAAGAGTTCCACAAGATCTACAAGCTCGAAGTGATGGTCATCCCGACCAACCGCGAGCTCAGGCGCATCGAAGAACCCGACACCGTCTACCGCACCGAAAAAGAAAAATACGAGGCGATCGTCGGCGACATCATCGAACAGCAGCAGCTGGGCCGCCCAGCGCTCGTCGGCACGGTGTCGATCGAAAAGTCGGAGCGGCTGTCGAAACTGCTGAAGCTGCGCGGCATCAAGCACGTCGTCTTGAACGCCAAATACCACGAGCAGGAGGCCGAGATTGTCGCGCAGGCCGGCAGGCGCGGGACGGTCACGATCGCGACCAACATGGCGGGCCGCGGCACGGACATCCTGCTTGGCGGAAACGCCGAGTTCATGGCACGCCAGCAGACGCTGGCCGACCAGATTGCCGAGAAGCTGCCCAAGGACCAGGCGAAGTTCGTCGACGACGAGGAGTTCGTCTACTTCTATCACCTGGGCAACTTCTATCGTGTGCCGCGGCAGGCCTACGAGCACATTTTCCAGTCGTTCAAGTCGCAGACGGATCGCGAGCACGACGAGGTCGTCAACCTCGGAGGGCTTCACATCGTCGCCACCGAGCGGCACGAGGCCCGCCGCATCGACAACCAGCTGCGCGGCCGCGCCGGCCGCCAGGGCGACCCCGGATCGTCGCGCTTCTACCTGTCGCTCGAAGACGATCTGATGCGCATCTTCGGATCCGACCGCATCTCGGGCCTGATGCAGCGGCTCGGCATGGAAGAAGGCGTGCCGATCGAGCACAAGATGGTGACCAACGCCATCGCCCGCGCGCAGAAGCAGGTCGAGGCGCAGAACTTCTCCGTCCGCAAGCACCTCCTCGAGTACGACGACGTCATGAACAAGCAGCGCGAGAGCGTCTATGCGCTGCGCCGCGAGCTGCTCGAGGGCAAGATTCACCTGACCGAAGACGAGGCGGTCGACAGCCGCGAGTACCTGATCACGCTGGCCGAGGAGCTCCTCGACAGCACGGTCGAACGCTACGCGGGCGAGGAGATCGAGGCCGAAGAGCGCGACGACGGCGCCCTGACCGCTGCCGTCGCCGAGATCTACGGTCTCGACGCCGACACGCTCAACGGCATCCCGCTCGAGGGGCTGAGTGCCGGCGCTATCAGCGATGCCTTCTGGACACCGGTTCTCCAGAAATACGAAACCAAGGAAGCGCTGATTCCGACCGAGATCCTGCGTCGCGTCGAACGCGACATCATGCTGCAGATCGTCGACGCGCAGTGGAAGGACCACCTCTACAGCCTCGACCACCTCAAGGAAGGCATCGGTCTGCGCGGCTACGGGCAGCGCGATCCGCTGGTCGAATACAAGAAGGAGAGCTTCGCGCTCTTCCAGGCGATGAAGGACCGGATCGAGGAAGAAATCGTCCGGTATCTGTGGCGGCTGACGCCGGTCGGCAGCGAGGGCTCGACCGACGCCCCCGTCCGCGCGCCGGCCCCGAGGCGTGCGCCTCAGATAACGATGAGCGCGCAGCAGGCTCCGCCACCGTCACCGTTTGGCGCGATTGGCGGCGCCGGCGCTGGCGCGCCCGCCGAAGCACCAAAACCCGCCCGCACCGGCGGCGACGACGTCGTCAAGCAGGTGCGGCGCGACGAACCCAAAGTCGGCCGGAATGACCCCTGCCCGTGTGGCAGCGGGAAGAAATACAAGAAGTGCCATGGGTCTAAGAACAGGGTGCCAGTGGACCAAGGGGCCAGGGTGCCAAGAGGCCGCACACCGGGAACACCAGCGAAGGCAGCAGATTGTTTGCTGCCTTCTTGGCTTTTGAGGATCTGAATGGAAACACGCACCGACGTTCTCAGCACCGACCAAATCTCCATCGGCCTCTCGACTGCCCTCACCTTCGACGACGTGCTGCTCGTGCCGCGGCACTCGACGGTCATTCCGAGCGAAGTCGACGTCACGTCGTGGGTCACGCGCAATATCCGAATCAAAGTGCCGCTGCTCAGTGCCGCGATGGATACGGTGACTGAATCTCGCCTGGCCATCGCCATGGCGCAGCAGGGCGGCATCGGGGTGATTCACAAGAACCTGTCGCCGGAAGAGCAGGCGTCAGAGGTCGACCGGGTGAAGCGGTCGGAAAGCGGGATGATCGTCAACCCGATCACGCTCTCCCCCGAGAACCGGATCTTCGAAGCGCTCGAACTGATGAAGAAGTACCGGATCTCCGGCGTGCCGATCACTCAGGACGGCGCCAAGGAAGGCCGGCTCGTCGGCATCCTGACCAATCGCGACCTGCGCTTCGAGACGAACCTGGATCGACCGATTGCCGACATCATGACGCGGGATCCCCTCTTCACCGTACCGGTGGGGACCACGCTCGAGCAGGCCCGCGAGTTCCTGCACCGCCACAAGGTCGAAAAGCTCCTCGTCGTTGACGAGCGTTTCATGCTGAAGGGCCTGATCACGGTCAAGGACATCCAGAAGCTGATCAAGTACCCGAGCGCATCCAAAGACAGCCTCGGGCGACTGCGTGTCGGCGCGGCGATCGGAGTCGGGCGCGACGCCATGCAGCGAGCCGAGGCGCTCGTCGCGGCGCACGTCGACATGCTGGTAATCGATACCGCCCATGGACACTCGCAGGGCGTCCTCGACATGGTCAAGCAAGTGCGGCGCGCCTATCCGAACGTCGATCTCGTTGCCGGCAACGTCGCGACGGCCGAAGCGACAGAAGCCTTGATCGAGCGCGGCGTCGATGCCGTCAAAGTGGGGATCGGCGCGGGCTCCATCTGCACCACGCGCGTCGTCGCCGGCATTGGCGTGCCGATGATCACGGCGGTCGCCGATTGCGCCAGGGCCGCAGCGCCACACAAGGTGCCGGTCATCGCCGACGGCGGGATCCGGTACTCCGGCGACATCACCAAGGCGGTGGCCGTCGGCGCGAGCGCGATCATGATCGGCAGCCTGTTTGCGGGAACCGACGAAAGCCCGGGCGAGATGATTCTCTACCAGGGCCGGAGCTTCAAGGAATACCGCGGGATGGGTTCGCTCGGCGCGATGCGCCGCGGCAGCCGCGACCGCTACTTCCAGGACGAGTTCGATCTCGATGCCAACCCCGAGTCGGGCGAAAAGCTCGTGCCGGAGGGCATCGAAGGCCGCGTCGCCCACAAGGGCAGCGTCGCGGCGATGATCCATCAGCTGAGCGGTGGTCTGCGCGCCGGGATGGGCTACTGTGGCTGCAAGGACATCCCGACACTGCAGCGCGAGGCGAAGCTGATCCGGGTCAGCCCGGCTGGTCTGCGTGAAGGCCACGTCCATGACGTGATCATCACGAAGGAAGCTCCGAACTATCGGGTGGAATAGGCTCAGGGCTCAAGGCTTAGGGCTCAAGGCTCAGAGCAAGATCGATCGAGTGTGCTCTCGAGCCTGAGTCTTGAGCCTTGAGCCTTCAGCCTGAGCCCTGAGCCTTAGGCCCGCAATTCTGATCGACCGCCGATCCTCTCCACGGTCTTCGATCGTCACTTCGATTGCGTCATCGGGCCGCTCCCTCCAGCGATCGGCCCATTCGATCGCGACGACTCCGTCTCCGCTGACCAGCTCGTCGAGACCGAGGTCGTCGACTTCAGCCGGCTCGAGGCGATAGAGGTCGACGTGGTAGAGCGTCGCGGTGCGGCCGACGTATTCCTGGATGATCGTGAAGGTGGGACTGGACACTTCGTCCGCGGCCGCGCCGAGCCCGCGCGCCAGGCCGCGCACGAACGCCGTCTTGCCGGCGCCGAGCTGGCCATAGAGGAGCACGACCGCGCCTGGCGGCAACGTCGCGGCGAACTCGCTCGCCGGCGGCGACCGTCTCCTCTTCCCCGGCCGTCAGGACGGCATCTCGGCTCACGAGTCGCGCTTCACCTGCCGCCGGGCCGTCAGCTCGAGCACCGCGTCGCCCAGGCGTGTGGCCAGGTCGCCGGCAACGAGCGCCACGTCGCCTTCGTCGGCCTCGGCCAAATCGCCCGCGGTACCGTGCAGGTACACCGCCAACTTGCAAGCGGCCTCGGCGTCGAGCAACTGCGCGAACCACGCGGCAATCATCCCCGTCAGGAGGTCACCGGTCCCGCCCGTCGCCATCCCCGAGTTGCCCGTCAGGTTGACGAACGTCCGGCCGTCAGGCGCCGCAATGACCGTGCGATGGCCCTTGAGGACGACGACGACACGGTGGGAGGCGGCAAACTCACGCGCGTGTCGGAGTCGGTCGTGCTGGACGGCCTCGATCGAGGTGTTCAGGAGGCGCGCCATCTCTCCGGGGTGCGGCGTGATGACGACACCGACCTCCTCGCGGCCCATCAGGCGGTCGGGCTCGCCTGCGAACGCGTTCAGTGCATCAGCGTCGAGGACAATCGGCACGCCGGTGCGCTCGAGCAGCGCCTGGACGAACGCGGCCGTGCCAGGCGCCTGACCCAACCCTGGTCCGACGGCAATCACGTCGGCGTTCATCTCGAGCACGCGATCGATCGCGCTGAAGTCAACGGTGCCCGACGCCGTTTCGTCGAGTGGTTCGGTCATGTACTCCGGCGCCATTGCCGCCACGATCGGCAGGCACGAGCGCGGCGTCGCAACTGTGACGAGGCCTGCGCCCGACCGAAGCGCGCCGACCGCTGATAGATGCGCCGCACCGGTTCGGCCGAGCGATCCGGCGATGACCAGGACACGGCCGAAATCCCCCTTATGCGAGTCGGCGGCGCGCGTCGGCACGATCTCGCGCATCCGCTCGCGCGTCAGCAGCTCGAGATGCGGCCCTTCGAGCTCGTCGAAGAGCGGCAGCGGTATCCCGATGTCGGCAATGACGAGATCGCCGGCGTGCGTGTCGGCCGGCGGGAAGATCAGGGGAATCTTCGGTGCGCCAAGGGTGACCGTCATCGACGCCTCGATCGCCGGACCATCGAGCGCCGCGCTGTCTGCCGACACGCCGGTCGGCAAATCGATCGCGACAATCGGAATCCCAAGCCCGTTGAGATCGGCAACGACCGTTTCCAGGAGTCCCGTCAGCGGACCGCGCACGCCGGTGCCGAGAATCGCGTCGACCACCAGCTCGCAGTCCGAGAGGTCGCTGAAATGGAGCTCCCACTCCTGCGCGTTGGTGATCTCGATGACGGTCATGCCGATCCGGCCCAATACCTCGAGGTTGGTCCGCGCATCGCCGCGCACGTCGGCGACGCTGCCGAGGAGGAAGACGGCCGTGTCGATGCCGCGCTGCACCAGAGTGCGCGCGATCACGAATCCGTCGCCGCCGTTGTTGCCGCGGCCACACACCACCCCGACGCGGCTGGTCGCAAGATCGTCGAACGCCGCTTCCATCGCGGCGACCGCCTGACGCCCGGCATTCTCCATCAGCACGATCGACGGAATACCGACGTCCTCGATCGTGCGGCGATCGGCTTCGCGCATCTGTTCGGTGTTGAGCACTCGCATGCGTTCCGGTCGAGCGTACTGCTTGTGCTAGACTGCGGTCAATTGGCTCTCAGCTGTCAGCTACTCAGCTCTCAGAGAAGCCAGCAGACCACAAGAATCTGATAGCTGACGGCTGATAGCTGAGAGCTTCGGAGGGCGAGTGAAGGGCGCAGTCTACGTCAACGGAATCATCACGCCGGCCCGCGAGGCGGTGATTCCCGTCTACGACCATGGTTTCGTGTACGGCGAGGGCGTGTACGAAACGCTCCGCACCTACAACCGCGTGCCGTTCCTCTACGATCGACATCTGCGGCGACTCCGCGCGTCAGCCGCCGCGCTGCACCTCGATGTTCCGTTCGACGACGACACGCTGCTTGGCTGGATTCACGACACGATCGCCGTCGCCGAGCGATCGCCCGACGGGCTGTCAACGCCCACGCCGCCAATCCCGCCCCTCAAAGAGGCGTACATTCGCATTCTGCTGACCCGCGGCGTCGGCGATCTCAGCTACGACCTGACCGCGACACCGGCGCCCTCGCTCGTGATCATCGTCAAGCCCTTCGATGAGCCGCCGGCCCGAATGTTCGACGAGGGCATCAAGATCGTTCTGGTATCGATCCTGCGCAATCATCCTGGTTCGGTGAACCCGATCATCAAGTCGAACAACCTGCTCAACAACGCGCTGGCGATGCAGGAAGCGCGTCGCCAGGGCGGCGAAGAAGCGCTGATGTGCAATTACCGGGGCGAACTCTCGGAATGCGCGCAATCGAACTTTTTCCTGGTTCGCGACGGTGTCGCACTCACGCCGCGCTCGGCGTCTGGCCTCCTCGAGGGATTGACGCGCGCGTTCCTCTTCGAGGTCGGCGGCGAGGTCGGCGTGCGGGTCGAGGAAGCCACGCTCACGCCTGCCGATCTCACTTCTGCGCAGGAAGCGTTCATCACCGGGTCGACACGCGAGCTCACGCCGGTCGTCCGGATCGACGACCAGATGATCGGCAACGGCCGCCCGGGGCCGGTCACGCGCAAGCTGCTGGAAGGATTTAGAAAGAAGAGCGCTGGGAACTGAGCGCGCGACCAATGCTGAAGGCTGAGTGCTGAATGCTGAAGTAAAGGACCAAGGAAGAAGTTCCTTAACTGAATGTCGAAGTTGGCAATTCCGAATTCGACCCTCTTCACCCTTAACTTCAGCATTCAGCACTCAGCATTCAGCATTGCCTAACGTCCCGCCTCAACCCCATCTGCTTCGACGTAGGTTTCAATCGGTGGACAGGCGCAGACGAGGTTCCGATCGCCATACGGGTTGTCGATTCGGCCGACGGCCGGCCAGAACTTGTTGGCGCGGACGAACGGCGCCGGATAGGCGGCCTGCTCGCGGGTGTAGGGATGGGACCAGGCATCCGACGACACTTCCTCAGCCGTGTGCGGCGCGTTCTTGAGCACGTTGTCTCGCGGATCCACCCGGCCATCGATGACGTCCTGGATTTCGCGCCGAATCGAGATCAGCGCGTCGCAGAATCGGTCCAGCTCCGCTTTTGACTCGCTCTCGGTCGGTTCGATCATCATCGTGCCGGCCACCGGGAACGAGACCGTCGGCGCGTGGAACCCGTAATCCATCAAACGCTTCGCGACGTCCTGTTCGTCGACCGACGGCCCTGATCCGTGCTTGAAGGGTCGCAGGTCGAAGATCATCTCGTGGGCCACGCGGCCGTTGTGGTTGGCGTACAGCTCCTCGTAATGACCGGCGAGCCGCGCCTTGATGTAATTCGCGTTGAGAATCGCGACACGGGTCGCGTCGGTCATCCCTGAGGCGCCCAGCATCCTGATGTAGCCGTACGAGATGAGGAGGATGCTGGCGCTGCCCCACGGCGCCGCAGACACTGCGGCAATCGCCTTCTCGCCTCCGACCGGTACCAGCGGATGCCCGGGCAGATACGGGGCGAGGTGCTTGGCGACGGCGATGGGTCCCATGCCCGGGCCGCCGCCCCCGTGAGGAATCGCAAAGGTCTTGTGCAGGTTCAGATGGCAGACGTCGGCGCCAATCGCAGCGGGGCTGGTCAACCCGACCTGGGCGTTCATGTTGGCCCCGTCCATGTAGACCTGGCCGCCGTGCTCGTGCACGATCGCGCAAATCTCCCGAATGCCTTCCTCGAAGACGCCGTGCGTCGACGGGTAGGTCACCATCAGCGCCGCGAGCTCGTCGCGGTACTTCTGCGCACGGGCGCGCAAGTCGTTCAGATCGACGTTGCCATCGGCGTCACACGCCACGACGACGACCTTGAGGCCGGCCATCGCTGCGCTCGCCGGGTTCGTGCCATGCGCCGACGAGGGAATGAGGACGACCGTGCGTCCAAGATCCCCTCGGTCGCGGTGGTAGGCGCGAATCGTCATCAGGCCAGCGAGCTCGCCCTGCGCGCCGGAGTTCGGCTGCAGGGACACGGCGGCGAACCCGGTGATCTTGCACAGCGCGGCCTCGAGCTCCCGGAAAATCTGGATGTAGCCTTCGAGCTGCGACGCGGGCGCGAACGGATGGATGGACGCAAACTCGGGCCACGAGACCGGAATCATCTCCGACGCGGCGTTGAGCTTCATCGTGCAGGAGCCGAGCGGAATCATCGATGTGTCGAGGCCCACGTCCTTCCGCTCGAGCGAGCGGATGTACCGCATCATCTGCGTCTCGGAGTGGTGGCTGTTGAACACCGGATGCGTCAGGTACTCGGACGATCGCCTCAGCGCCGGTGGGACCGGTCCGGCGGTGCCCGCGCCGATGACTGTCGCCGGAGACGCCTTCCCCGCCGCCTCGGCGAACACGTCAACCACGTCCTGCGCGTCGCCGCTCGAGACCGTCTCGTCGAACGCGATGCCGACAGCTGACTCCGTATAGCGGAAGTTGATCGCTCGGGCTTCGGCCAGCGACCTCACCGCGGCTCTGTCGCCACCCTCGATCCACAGCGTGTCGAAGTACACCTCGTTCGTCTGGCGATACCCGAGCGACTTGAGCGCGCGCTCGACTGCGGCAGCCGTATCGCGAATCCCCGAGGCGATGGCCCGAAGCCCGGCTGGGCCGTGGTAGACCGCGTACATGGCCGCGATGTTGGCGAGCAGCGCCTGCGCGGTGCAGATATTCGACGTCGCCTTCTCGCGCCGGATATGCTGCTCGCGCGTTTGCAGCGCCATCCGGTAGGCCTGCCGGCCGCGGGCGTCGATCGACAGCCCGATGATCCGTCCCGGTGCCTGCCGCACGTACGCCTCGCGCGTCGCCAGGAACGCCGCATGCGGCCCGCCGCAACCGAGCGGCACACCGAAGCGCTGCGAGTTGCCGACGACCGCATCCGCGCCCATCTCTCCCGGCGGCGTCATCAGCGTCAACGCGAGGAGATCCGTGGCCACCGCGACGAGCGCGCCAGCGGCGTGCGCCCGCTCGATTACCGGCCGGAGATCGACGATGCCGCCGCGATCATCCGGGTACTGCAACAACAGCCCGAACGCTCTCGAGAGCGTTTCGACGGAGAGGTGTGACGGGTCGACGATCTCGACGCGTATGTCGAGCGGCTCCGCGCGGCCGCGCAGCACGTCGAGGGTTTGCGGATAGCAGCCCTGGCCGACCAGGAACACGCTCTCACTGCCTCCGGCTTTCCGCGCCTGGAGCCGATGGAACATCGCCATCGCTTCGGCGGCGGCGGTTCCTTCGTCGAGGAGCGAGGCCGTGGCGATATCCATCGCCGTCAGATCCCGGACGACGGTCTGGAAATTCAGCAGCGACTCGAGCCGGCCTTGTGCGATCTCCGCTTGGTACGGCGTGTACGGCGTATACCACCCGGGGTTCTCGAAGACGTTTCTGAGAATCACGCTGGGCGTAATGCAGCCGTAGTAACCCAGCCCGATGTACGAACGGGCCACGGTATTCTTGGTCGCGATGCCACGCAGCCGGCGCAGATACGCGTGCTCGGTTTCAGCCTCAGGAAGATCGAGCGCCGCGCCGCTGCGAATCCCCGGTGGAATGGTCTGGTCGATCAGAGCGGCGAGCGATGGCACACCGATCGCCTCGAGCATCGCGCCGCGCTCGGCCGGGCCTGGCCCGATGTGCCTGGATTGAAAGGAGCCTGGAATCTGTTGGGTCATTGCGGCAATGCTGAATGCTGAGTGCTGAATGCTGAATTGAAGGTCGAAGGCAGAAGGCGAAACTTAACGTCGAAGTTGGCAAGAGCCCAACGCTCGAGACGCTGATCTACTTCGTCAACTCGGCGTACTGCGCGGCGTCGAGCAGATCGTCGGGTTCGCCGGTCACTCTGATCGTAATCATCCACGACTCGTGCGGGTTGACGTTGACCGCTTCCGGCTTCTCGCCGAGGGCACGGTTCACCTCGGTGACTTCACCGCTCACGGGCGCGTAGAGCTCGGAAACGGCTTTGACCGATTCAATCGTGCCAAAGACGTCACCTTTGTTCAGTTGACGCCCAACCTCGGGCAGCTCGAGGTAGACAACATCGCCGAGCTGCTTCTGCGCGTAGTCCGTGATGCCAACACGCGCGGCACCGGCGCTAACCTTCACCCACTCGTGGTCTTTGGTGTATTTGAAATCTGCGGGATACATGCGTGGTCTCTCGCGGCTGCTATAGCTCCGCGCTCCTTCTGTTTTTATGATGTTGTCTGGGGTGCGGGCCGCTTGTAGAACGGCAGCGGCACGACCACGGCGCGCACCCGTCGGCCGCGGACATCAATCTCGAGAGCGGTCCCCGGAGCCGTGCAGGCGCTTGGCACGTACGCCATGCCAATCGCCTTCTTGAGGTAGGGCGTCTGCGTTCCGCTGGTGACGACACCGGCCTTCTCGTTCGCGACATAGACGTCGTAGCCCTGCCGCGCGATCGCGCGGTCGAGCACCTCGAACCCGACGAGCTTGCGGCTCACGCCTTCCTGCTTCTGCCGGCGCAGCACTTCGTGGCCGATGAACTCGTCCTTCTTCCAGCCGATCGTCCAGCCGAGGTCCGCTTCGAGAACGGTCGTCGTGTCGTCGATATCGTTGCCGTAGAGCCGCATGGCGGCTTCCAGGCGAAGAGTGTCGCGTGCGCCAAGGCCCGCCGGCACCACTCCAGCCTGCCGTCCCGCCAGAAGGATCGCGTCCCATACGCGCTCGGCCGAAGCCGGCGGCACGAATACTTCGTAGCCGTCCTCGCCGGTGTAGCCGGTGCGGGACACGGTGGCGCGCACGCCGGCGATCTCACCGGTCGTAAACCAGTAATACTTGATGTCGGCGAGGTTGACGGCGGTGAGCGCCTGCAGCACCTCTCGGGCCGCCGGCCCCTGAAGCGCCATCAGCGCGTAGCGCGAGCTGGTGTTGACCGCCACCGCGTCGCCGATCCCGGCGATCTGCGCCGTGATCCAGTTGAAGTCCTTGATGATGTTCGACGCGTTGACGACCAGCATGAAATGCTCGTCGGTCAGCTTGTAAGTCAGCACATCGTCCACAAACGTGCCTTGAGGCGTCGGCAGGGCCGAGTAGTGCGCCTGGCCGATGGCCAGCCGCGACGCGTCGTTGCTTGTGATGTGCTGGACGGCCTTGAGGGCATCGCGGCCGGCGATCTCGATCTCGCCCATGTGGCTGACGTCGAACAGGCCCGCGCGGGTCCGAACGGCCAGATGCTCGTCGACGATCCCGGAGTATTCGACCGGCATGTCCCAGCCACCGAACTCGACCATTCGGGCACCAAGCGCTCGGTGGCGCGCGTTGAGCGGCGTTTTCTTGAGCGTGCCGGCGATTGTCTGGGACATTCGTTAGTCGGGCGACCCGTCGGACGGCGCCAATCGAGGATGGCCTGGCGTCGATCGAACCGTCGCAGTGAGCGGACCAATTAGCCGTCAGAGCGCTCCGGCACTCCGCAGGCCCGAGACTACAACCCCAGAACGGTACTATGCCGCTCGTGGGTGGGTCAACTGGCCTTCGGGTGTCGAGGGTTCGAATCGAGCAGGAGATTGGCCTCTCAGAATGTGTGTGTCCGGCGTTCCGCCTTCGCGCGAAGCGGTTTCGGCGGACGCGCCGTAGCCTTTGGCGGAGGCGGGTAGCCGGACTCCTGATGGTCCGCCTAAGGCCGACACTACGAGTTTACGTTCACGCGATCCCGAACGACTTGCGCACGGCGGCGGCGGTCTCGGGCTGCGCGAAGTAATTGGTGTGATGGACCCGATCGGTCGTGCCAAAGTCGTGCGCCACGGCCACGAGGCGATTGTCGGCCACCTCCGCCATCGAGCCGGTGTCGACGATGAGATCGTTGTGATCCGGGAAGATGATGTCGGCGCCCCAGTCGCCAACGCGCTGGAGGGGCTTGGAGAAGAAGCGCAGAAAGTTCCAGCCCATCTCTTTCGGTTCGAAGTTGCCGCGCACGGCGAAATAGCGAATGTGGCCCGCCGTGAAGTCGCTCGCCCCGGTGTTCGCGCGCAGGCGCAGCAGTTCCTGATTGTTGCCGGTACGCGACTGGCCATCGAGGCCTGGCACGAGCGCCATCGCCGCGTCCAGCATCGGGGTCTTGGCGGCCACGCCGGTCACGGCACCGACGACCCGCAGTAGACCGCTCGTGGCCAGAAACAGCGGGTTGGCGGACGCAAGGTCGCTGGCGGTGCGCAGCACATCAGCGATATTGGTGAGGAGATCCAGCGCGCTCTTCAGCCGAGGCGCGGCCGCAAAGCTGGTGCCCGCGAGCGGCGCGCCGACAAAGACGACGCGCCGTTTGAGCGCGGCATCGGCGTAGGCCTCGCAGTACCAGCGCGCCACCAACCCGCCGCGGCTGTGGCAGATGATATCGAGGCTGGCCGGGCTGGGCCTGAGCAGCGCCGCGAGATCGAAGGCGTTCAGCATCGGACTGACCGAGAGCGTCGGGTGATCGAACGCGAGCACCAGATCGTATTTTCTCTCGGCATCCGCGAGAAGCTTCGCGCCTGACGGTGTCTTCTGGAAGCCATTGGTGATCAGGGCTTCGGCCGTGCTGAACGTGCCGTGGATAACGAGCAGGACCTTCTTCCCCGCGGCCTTCCGCGAATCGGCAAACGGTTCGAGCTGGCCGTTGCGGAACCGCCGGAGGCCGTTGCCAGGCGAGCCCGCGTACGCCGCAGCGGGCGTCAGTTTCTTGTCGAGTCCAACGAGCGCGGTGTAAACCTGCGAGGGCTCGAGGCGCTCGAACGCGTACTGCTTGACGACTTCACCAGGCGGCAGCGCCGCTCGCCCACCGCCCCGGCGCCGGCTGGTCATCGCCGACGCGGCCCCGGCGCGCCAACGGAGCACGCCGCTTTCGCGCACGAGCGACACGATCTCCTGGTGCGGTACGTGCGTGACCGGCTCGTCCGGCGGCCGTTGACGCCGGTACGCTGGCCGCTGCATCGGCGCATGCGCCATCGGCATCCGGTCGACCGGTCGCACACCATCCACGACCGGCAACGAGTCCAGCCATTCCCCGAGACTGTTTCCGCGCCCACCGGGAACGGTCGGGGCCGTCAGTAATGCCATCGCACCGCTCCTCTTCACCTCCCCGGCCCCTACGGCTTCTCGACGAGCGGCAGCGGGGTGACGCTCGCGGCTCGCGCCGACTGGATGTCGATCATGGCATCGAAGGTGTCGGGATGAAGTCGTCCCGATCCCTCTTCGAGCGACTGAAAGAAGCCCCGCTGCGCGGCGACAAACGTGCTCTCGAATGGCACCAGCGTCCCATCCTGAACGTAGCGCAGCAATTCAACGAGGTTGTCGACGCCGTCGAACATCCAGCCTTCCGATTGCCCGCTCGTGATCACTTCCCGGCGTGGCGCGATCGCTGGTTCAGCGGTGCGGCCGGTCTCCTCGAACCGGAATTGCTTCATTCGCCACCAGGCCTTATCGCTGCGCCAGTAGCCGGGAAAGGCATGGCCGGAAATCAGGAACACGACAGGGTAGATCCCGACAAACTCGAGACACGACGCGAACAGCAGCGCCAGGTCGATGCACGTCGCGGCGTGACCGCGGAACACCTCGGTCGGGCTGCGCAAGCGCTGCGACTGGCTGGTATACGACGGCGGCGGGTTGATGTAGTTGATCGGCAAGTCGTGCTGCAGCGCCGCCCAGATGGCCTGCACCTGAGGATCGACGACGTCGGGAGCGTTCGAGTCGTCATGGACCAGTTGCTGATAGCCGTCGAATCCGGCCGAACAGTCGTCGAGGAGCGTCCGCAGATACCGTTGCGCCGCGTCGATCACCTTCAACACCGCCGGATCGCGCGGCAGCACGAAGCTCGGTAGCCACCGGTGGTCCTCCCCATCGTCGCGCCATTCGTCGGCAGGAAGCACGGTTACGCGCTCGCTCGATTCACGGAGCAGACGATCGCCGCACGAGACCTTGATGTACAGGTTCGTCCGGAGGCTTTCCGTGCATTGCCGCAGCAGGCCCGCGACGAGCGGCAACCGCATGCGCGGCGCGAGCTCGATCGAGGCGGCGGTCTCGGGCAGCTCCTCGGAGAAACGGCAACGGCAGAACTCGTTGCCGACCTCGAGCGCCACTTCAATCTGCAGTGGCGGCAGCCGCCCGGGTAGAGGTTTTTCAACGAAGAAGGTCTTGAACGGCGTTCGATCGTTGTGCAAGAGCGAGTAGTTCAGGCTGGTGCTGGTGCTGCGGGCTCCGGCCGGGTGCGCGGTCGGGAATGAGCGCTACGTGCAACTTGAGGTCACCGACCGTCGCCAGTGCTGGCGCAGGATCTGACGAAGGCGAGGCGACTGACGCGGCGGCTCGTGTTGTCGCCTCTGCCTCGGGTTCGAGGAGCGAATGCCGGCTCCAGAGCACGACGCCGGTACTCTGCGGCGAGGCCTGCGCCATCCATTCGGCACGCGCCTTGACAAACGCCGCCAGCATGTCCCACTCGCGCATCCAGGCACGATAGAAACAGCCGAAGAACAGAATCGCATCCGCGTCCGTGAGCGTGTCGAGAAAGCCAATCGAATACCGCGCACCGTTCGCCACCGACAACGCCGCGATGCGGGAGGCGCTGAAGCACGAGGTCAGGGCCACCAGCAGGGGCTTGTCGGACGCAGCCGTGACGATAGCCGCGAGATCGCCCGGGTCGACAATGTCGTAGACGCCGTCGGCCTTGCGGAGCACGAATCCGTCAGGGTTTTCAGGATCGGCTTTGAGGATGCCCAGTGTCTCGAGCGCGTACGGATCGACGCCCGACAGGTGGACGATGGCCGGCGCGAGCGCGGTGATCTGGCTCTGGAGTGCGAGGCGATCGGGTTCGCGTAGCAGCGTGTCGCTGCCAGCCGGCAGCGCCGGGCGCAACGCGTCGGCCACCATCTGGCATTCGCGATCCAGTTCGTACCGACTGCCGATCTCGCCGGGACCGCTTCGGACGATCAGCAACGAGCCCGGCCGTTTGTCCGCAAGTCGAGTCTTCTTCGCCGACAAGTGTCGAAACACCGTGAAGGGCGCCGTCTCCTCCCGAAACGGCCGTGTCAGCAGCCCGAGCGCGTTCTCCCAGGGGAACAGCCGCGCGGCCCAGCCAACCGACTCTCGAACGAACGGAACCGACACTTCGACGACTTCGGAGCGCGCCATCCACTTGACGCGCGTCTCGAACGAGCTCGGCTCCAGCTCGCACACGTCCGACATCCACACCGCGATCTCGTTGCTCAGCGAGTCGCGCGTCGCGCGCGTGATGCGGCGGCGGTTCGCGACCACATAACGCCACCGCTGGGCGACCGGGTAGAACGACCGGTCGTCGGTGGTCAGCTGAAGGTCCTCGACTCGGCCGTCGATGCGGTACCGAATCGCCACGGTGTAGCGTGACTCGTCGGTCGCTTTCCCGACCTTGGCAGCCCCACGCGCCGTCGTGCCAGATGCTCGCCGGCCCTTCGACGACTTCGTCTTGCTCTCCGCCTTGTCTCGCTTGCGGACCGTCGTCGCGACACGCGCCGGCATGCGGGCCTCCCTGCGTTTGGGCATGCGTTCAGACCGGAAGTGCGCGCGGATCGCTTCGTGTCCGCGCTCGAGTACCGGCTTCCAGTCGGCGTCGGGAATTTGCTGACGCGCTCTGGCGCGACCTGACCGGGACGGGGCAACGACCCCGAGCACGGCGCAGGCCACGGCGTAGAACTGCTCGCGATCCTTCTGACCGTTCAGGCCTCCGTTGATGCGCTTGGTAATCAACCGAAACGCGTCGGCGTCGGCCCGGTCGGCAAGTTCGTTGAGCCCGTTTCTTTCCCAGAACAAGCCGGCAATTCTGAATCCGAGGTCGGACAACGCCGCGCGGCCCGGATCGGACACGAGGTCGATGCCGAGCAGCCCGCCGTAGCGCCGATAGTTCGCTCGCCCCGTGATCTGGATAGGACCGCGGCCCTTGAACCGCTTGCCATCGCCCGGCTCGGTGTTCCCCAGCTTCTCCGCCAGCGCGCCAGGCGGTTCGTAGCGCCGCTGTGCCTCAGTCGGGCCCCAGATTTCTTCCATGAATCGCAACTGGCCTGATTCGTGCGCCAGTTGGGCAAGAAACGCCGCCGCCCGAGCTGGCTTGTTGACGGCAAACTCGGTCATCGCGGCCTGCAGAAACGGCACGACTTCGTCCCGCTTCTTTGCAGGCACCCGCGGCATTATCGCGAGGAGTTCCTCACTCGTCAGCATGCGTGCGTCCCGAAACCCGTCCTTCGGCACGTTCAACGATTCACCGGGAATATGCGCGGCGGTTTTTGACCACGGGCAACCGGGGCGGGAGGCGGTGGAGGGGCGGCCGGCGGTGGCGCCGCGTCATCCCACGTGCATGGATTGAAGCTCGCACTTTGGGCAACAGAGCGAGTCACGGTGTCGCCGAGCTGCAGTGAGTAATCCGCGGCCGTGAGCGTGATACCGGTCGTCGAGGTCTCACACACCCCCCCTTCCGGGTCGAAGCGGCCGAACGCCTGCGTGCCGGGAAGGTTGCGGAACCAATTCGACCGCAGGGGGAAGCACGCACTGCTGCTCGTCGGCGGTCGAATGTCGGCGAGCGAGGGCGCCTGTGCAGTGCTGTGGCACGACATGCAGGCTGACACTGGGTTGTCGACGGGTCCATTCAACCGTCCCTGGACGCCGAGATGAGCCTTCGCGTACGCGGGCGCCCCTGGATTGATCCACGAGTCGACGATCGGTGGGCCGTTCGGATCGTTGCCCCACATCAGGCCGACCGGGACCATTTTTCGCCACACCGAGTTTCCCGCCACGGTCCGATCGTAGGCAAACGTCGCGAAATACCAGCCGGTCGCGCCCGCGCGCGCGTCCTTGACCGCGACATCGATTTGCAGCAGACGCACGCTGATCGGGACACCGTCGCGATTCGGAAGAATGTTGAGCGCCAGCGAGCCCGAGAGCAGATCCTGGCCGGCCGGGAAGTCGGTCGGCCGTGCAGCGCTGAAGAGCAGCTTGTAGACGAACCCGCCCGCGGAGAAACGCATCTGCGCGCGATCGACCGCGTCGAGCCCAGGCGTGCTCGTCCCCCATACCCGCGCGAACGTGCGCGCGCCGCGCGCATCGTAGTACGCGACGGCATAGTTCCGAAGAGGTTCGGTGTTTCCGCCGAGCTCGTCCTCGAGGACGGTTCGCTCCGCCGTCATGCCACGTGCAGCTTCACGCGAGGCGGAACCTGGTGAGTCGGGCTCTCCGTACATCATGCGGGGGGCTGGATACCACTTCTGCGACCGCTGATTCTGGGGGACCGTTCCCCCAATCGGATCGAAGTAGTCGCTGTCCGCCGTTAGTTGAGGCGTGATGCTTCGCACGGGTTCGCTCGCGAACGCGTAGTTTCGAAGGGCGAGCACATAGGCCAGTCGCTGACTGTCCACGTCCGGATCGAAGCTTCGCCACGGCCGCGTACCGGACGGAATGCCGGTGTGCGCCTCTTCGATCGGATTGGGTTGAAACCACGGTCCGTTGTAATTCGCGGGAAGCGAGGTCCTCCGAACAATGAAGTCAGCGAACTCGCCGCGGCACTGTGCGATCCACGTGCCGTTTGGCCGCGGACGACCGGTGTCCGACACGCGAATGCAGCGGGCTCCTGGGGCGCACCCGGTGCCGTTTGACGGCATCAGCTTGGCGAGCTGCCCTGCTGTCCGCACCTTGGGTGCCGCCACGGCATCGTCGGCGGGGTCGGCATCGTCGGACGGAGCTGGAGGCGGCTGCGGTGTTGTTGAAGGGGGAGGGGGTTGTGGTGCCGGGCCGCCACAACCCCATAACACGGCACACGCCGCGAACAACATCGCATGTCGCGCGAACACACTCTGCATGGCAGACGCCTCCTGGTGTCGAGTCTTGCGCACCCTGCTCATCAGTAAAACGCCGGATCGGTGACGATCGAACACCGATCGAGAATGGCAGAACGCTTCGGCAGCCAAAGTCGATGCGCGATCCTACACGCACATCGACGGACGGAGGCGATCCGAGGGTGGATGATGAGTGGCAAGACACCCGCTGGCTCAGCCGTATCTATCAGGCAGTCGATGGCCGGGCAATTCAGATTCACGGCCTGACCCAATTCACGATTCACGGCCTGACCCCGTCGACGGCGCGGACGACGTGCGCAGGGCCAGGAGCACTGTCCTGGCCCTGCTGTGAATCTGCGCCGAGCGGAAGTCAGCGCATCAGTCGCGCCACTGCAACCAGATGTCGTAGATGTGGTCGTACTGGCCGTCCTTCCAGAGGACGCGTGAGCGCTGACGGAACTCGTTGCCATGCCTGTCGACGCGCCTGCTGTTCTTGTATTCGGTGCTGATCGCCTCCAGGCCCGATTCCGAGACTGGCTGCAGTTCGTCGGGCTCCGACAGGCCATTGTGATTGAGGTCTCGCCAGAGCACGAGCTGGGAGAAGGCGGCGTCGCGAGCGGTGATGACCTCGTTGCGCTCGCTTCGCCCGTAGGATGACGTTTCGACGAACTTCAGGGCCTCGAATCCGTTGGGCGTCGTGATCTCCGGCGTTTCAGGAGCCGCCGGCGTATGGTTGCCGAACAGCTCCGACCCGTCGTCTATTCGACCATTGCCGTTGCGGTCCAGCGCCAGAAACGCATCGTCCGACTCGCGCCGCGTCCAGGCCACCTGCTCGGGCACACCGTCCGCATTCAAATCGAACCGGACGCCGTTCTCCACGCTGGTGAGCTTGTACCCGTCACGCGCGGTGTCGACGATGAGCGGGCAGTTGGGAAGCTCGCACATCCCGCCAAGCCACCGGCCCTGCTGCATGACCTCGCATTCGAACACAGGATCGAGGTCCTCACGGCGCGGCTCGATGTAGACGATCGAGGAGGTCGAAGGGAGTGGTTGAGGGAACTCGGTAATCACGATTGGCGCAGGCAGCCAGACCGAGAATTGGTGAATGCCCCGCGTCTGCCATGGCCCCGGTCCCGGCACCATGATCTGCCTGCTCACTGATGCGGACCAAATTCCTTCACGGGTGAGGCCGGATTCAGGCACGCCGGGCACGTGCGCCGTAACAGCTACTGTCACTGGACACGTATTGAGGTCCCGTATCGTGAACACGTCGTATTCGAGCCAGAGACCATATTGCCCGATCTGCGTCGAGCCATTGCCAACCCGCACCTGACCACACCCCGCGAACCACGAGCTGGGCATTGGAAACTGGGCGTATCCAAGCGATGGGAACGTACACACCACGACCGTCATGAGCACAAAACGCTTCATCTTCGCACCTCGAATCTGGTGATTGCCTGCGGTTACTGGGGTTGCCGGTAGTACGCGAGTTCCTTCTTGGCCACGAACACGCGCATTCCAGCCTTCAGGGATTCGACGTAGCCGCTGAGGGCCACGCGCCCCGATGGATTGAGACCCGCAAGCACGCGGTCGCGAAGACCTAACACCTGCCAGCGAAACTCAAGATTGATGGCCTGGGTACGTTCGGTAACTAACTTCGCTTCGTCGGTCTGGAGTGTTGGAAACAGCTTGAGCACGCGCTCCTGCGCGACCTGATAGTTCCTGGCGTTCTCGCGGGCGGCCTCGCGGATTGACGCCGCTTCTTCCGTTGAGATGGTTTTGAGGACTTCGGTCGGCAGGTCCGATGCCCTCGACATGATCTCGAACGCCGCGTGCCAGACGTCCCACTGCGGGATCAGTTCGGGGTTCTTGCGCCCATCGATCTCGAGGCGCTCGGACACCGGCACGATCTCGTAGGCGACCTGGGGAGGGTTCTTCTTGTCCTGCGCCGGTGGCGCGGCGCTTGCCGCACGCACAGCCGGTGCGGCGGCAGCCAACACGGCACCCGCCAGCACCATGGCCGACATCACACGTCCTGCCATACCGTTCTCCCGTTGATGTAGCCCGTTTCCGGGACATGAGCGGTGTAACGCGCAACCTCCGCGGTCGATCATCGATCGATCGCGCTGCCTCGCCACACACGTCCAATGCCGGAGGCGCCCGGCCTGCTTGCCACTCACCACGTGTCGAGACTCTCCGCTGGTCCGACTACCCTCCTTATGTCTGCGTGTTTTCCGTGTCGGCCGGTCCGCAGCGCTCCGGGCGAAACCGCAAGTAGGCCCTCAGCGTGTGGTACGAGATGCCGAGCTCGCGACACGCCTGGCGCTTGTTGTTGCCGCAGCGTTCGTAGACGAGCCGGGCGTAGCGGCTCCCCCACGCGCGCATCGATTCGCGCGAACGCATCGAGGGCACGAGCACATCGGCGTAGCCGCCAAGCAGCGGCGGCGGCAGATCGTCGAGCTCGAGCCAGTCGGACCCAGCGAGCGCAACGGCACGCTCGATCACGCGCTCCAGCTCGCGGACGTTTCCCGGCCAGTCGTACGCGAGCAACGCATCGGCCGCAGCTGTCGAGAGCTGCAGCTGCCGCACGAACCGGTGACGCTCCAGAAAATATCTGGCGAGCTCTGTGATGTCTTCGCGGCGCGCCCGAAGCGGTGGCACCTGCACGTCCACGCCATGCAGCCGGTAGTAGAGGTCCAACCGGAATCGCCCCAACTCGACCAGCCCCGAGAGCGGGCGGTTGGTCGCCACGATGATCCGCGTGTCGACCCGGCGCGTGCCGAAGCCGCCGACGCGCTCGACGGACAGATCCTGAATGGCGCGCAGGAGCTTGGCTTGTGCGGCCGGCGACAGATCGGACACTTCATCGAGAAAGAGCGTCCCCTCGTGGGCGTGCTCGAACTTCCCGCGGCGACCGCGCACGCCCGTCGCCGTGCGTTCCTCGATTCCAAAGAGCTCGGCCTCGAGCAGGGTCTCGACGATCGCGGCGCAGTTGACGGCGACGAAGGGGCCCTTGCGCCGGCGACTGAGCTCGTGAATCTGCCGGGCGACGAGCTCCTTGCCCGTGCCCGATTCACCCTCGATGAGCCCAGAACCGCACTCTGGCGCCGCGAGCGCAAATAGAAAAAGACCAGTGCGCCCAAGTCGCACTGGCCTTTGACAATGTAGTGGGGCCGAGGTTCGGCCTCGGTTGGATGGAAGGTAAGTTGGAGATTCAGGCGGCGGAACTCGGACTTGACCTTGGCGGGGTCGGACTTCAGCAGCCCGGCGAGGTCCTTCAGCTGCTCGCGGACCCATGATGGAAGGTCTGGCAGCGGCTTGCCGGAGGGCTTCTCCTCCTCCTTCCGCAGCTCCGCTTCCAGGCGCTTGATCGTGGCTTCCCGATCCGCGATTGCCTTCAGCAACGTCGAGGGCACACTAGCGCCACCCTCGATCGCGGCGATGAGGTTCTGGAGCTTCTTACGTTCCTGCTCCAGCTGGCGCTGGTTGTCGTTTGCGCCAGCCTTGGGGGCGGCCAGCGCCCTCTGAATCTCCTTTTCCAGTGACTTCGTGATGTGCGCCAACGCCTTGCGGCTGCTGGAGCTCGGTCTGGAGCTTTGCGAGAATCTGCGGCTCCGCTACCTTCATCCGAATCGTCAACCGATTCGGGCACGCATCTCGTCCTTGGTTCCACGAGCGATTGCACCCGAGACGAGGACTACCGCTTGCCACCAGATACGCTCGTCATCGCGCCGCCACACATGTGGCACTTGGCAAACCCCGTGAACAGGTGTTTCGAATGGAATCGAGCGTCCTTCCCACGGGCCAGGTTCTGCTTCGGCGCAACCGCCTTGCGGACCTGCGGAGCGAGTCTGCTGGACACGCTTCCACAGTTCATCTGAGACGATCCGCAGCTCGGGCCGCTCCTCGACTCTCCATTCGCTTCGCGGGTTGTCTCGCATGATCTTGCGGCCCGTTCCTGGTTCGTGCTCGACGGACTGCTGGCCCCAAATCTGGCGCCCGAGGTAACGCTCGTTCTTGAGAATCCGCCGAACTGGAGTCTTCGACCAACGCTTGCCAGCCGGTTCCCGGGATACCTTTCGCGTTCAGACGCTCGACGATGCTGGTCAGCCCGACCCCTTCGGCGGCCCATTCGAAGATGCGTCGGATGACCTTCGCTTCGTCTGGGTCGACCTCAATCCGCGTTCCGAGCGGTGCGGGCTGACCGTGGGCGTCCTTCTTTCCCGAGGGGTCAGGCACGAGAATTTTGCGATACCCATACTGGCGCGCGCCGGTGGAGAATCCCCTGTCCATCTGCCCGGCGAGGCCGCGCTTGACCTTCTTCGCGAGCTCTTTCAGATAGAGCGAGTCGATGAGGCCATGGACCGCGACGAGCGCATCGGCCTGCTCGGAGGCCGAGTCAATCCCTTGGGAGATGTAGATGACTCGAATCCCCAGGAACTTCAGTTGCTGCATCACCCGAATGGCGTCGGGAATGTCTCGGGCGATGCGCGAGCTGTCGTCGACGAGCACCACATCGAACGGTTTCGGCTGGTGCCCGCAGCGGCGAGCAGACGCTGCACGCTGGGACGATTCTGGATACTCGCGCCCGAAATCCCAGCGTCGGTGTAGATGTGGTCCTTCAGGACACGTCCACTTGCGCTCTGACGCATACCGTCGGCGACCGCAATCTGGTCCTCCAGCGAGGTGTCTCGCTGGAGGTCGCTGGAGTATC
>CAWCQI010000015.1:0-77259 GCA_963797625.1 uncultured Acidobacteriota bacterium | reverse complement strand
CGTGCAGGGTAAGACTTAGAAAAAAGGATCACTAGACATGGCTTCAGCTTTCAGCGACAAGATCCGCATCCGCCTCAAGGCCTACGACAGCCGGGTGCTCGATCAGTCGACGACGGAAATCGTCGATACGGCGCGGCGGACCGGGGCGCGCCTGGCCGGCCCGATTCCGCTGCCGACCGACAAGAACAAGTGGACCGTGCTGCGATCGCCGCACGTCGACAAGAAGTCGCGCGAGCAGTTCGAGCTGCGGACGCACAAGCGGCTGATCGACATCTTCGAGCCGACCCCGCAGACGGTCGACGCGCTGATGAAGCTGGATCTCCCGGCCGGCGTCGACGTGGAGATTAAGGCGTTCGGCAAGGAGCACAAGTAGATAGCTCTCAGCCGTCAGCTCTCAGCTGTCAGCCGGAAAACCGGAGACAGTTGCTGCTCGATAGCTGAAAGCTGAAAGCTGATAGCTATGGTTACAGGGATTATTGGCAAGAAAGTCGGTATGACCCAGGTGTTCGGCCAGGACGGGACGGCCACGCCTGGCACGGTCATCAAGGCCGGCCCGTGCGTCGTCGTGCAGGCCAAGTCGAAGGCGACCGACGGATACGAAGCGGTGCAGATCGGGCTCGTCGAAGAGCGCCCTGCGCGCGTGCGCAAGCCGCTGGCCGGGCACTACAAGAAGGCTGGCGTGCCGCCGACCCGCGTCCGCCGTGAAGTCACGCAGGCCGCCGGCAGCGAGGCGATGAAGGCTGGCGATCAGGTGCTCGTCACGGGCCTGTTCGCGAATGGCGATCGCGTCGACGTCATCGGCATCAGCCGCGGCAAGGGTTTCCAGGGCGTCATGAAGCGCCACAACTTCCGCGGCGGCGCCGCGACGCACGGGTCGATGTTCCACCGCGCGCCCGGGTCGATTGGCGCCTCGTCGTTCCCGTCGCGGGTCGTCAAGGGCATGCGCGCCGCCGGACGGATGGGCGGCGACCGTGTCACGACGCGCAACCTGAAAGTCGTGCAGGTCGATGCCGAGAACAACCTGCTCGTGCTGAAGGGCGCCGTGCCTGGCGCGCCGGGCGGGTATCTGATCGTGCGCAAGGCGATCGCGCGCAAGCCCGATCCGAAGCCGCAGGTCGAGAAGCCGTCGAAGGCGGTAAAGGGAAAGAAGTAGCTCTCAGCCATCAGCTCCCAGCTATCAGCCGGAGTGGACGGCGATAGCGAAGCGAGCTGGATGCTGACAGCTGAAAGCTGACAGCCATGCAGATAGACGTCGTCAACGGCAACAACGAAAAGGTCGGCGCGGTCGAGTTGAGCGACGAGCTCTTCGGCGGGCGCATCAAGGCCGGGTTGATCTGGGAAGCGGTGGTGCAGGAGAACGCCTCCGAGCGCCGCGGCACGCACGCGACCAAGAACCGGGCGCTCGTCAGCGGCAGCGGCAAGAAGCCGTGGCGGCAGAAGGGAACCGGGCGGGCCCGGGTCGGCGAGATTCGCAACCCGCTCTGGCGCAAGGGGGGCACCGTGTTCGGCCCGATGCCGCGGAGCTACGCCTACGACCTGCCGAAGAAGGTGCGTCGCGGCGCGCTCGCCGCGGCCCTCGCGCAGAAGCTCAGCGATGGCGCGGTGATCGTCGTCGATCGGCTCGAGGCGAGCGATCGCAAGACGAAAACGACGGCGCAGATGCTCAAGCGCCTCGGCGCCACCGGGAAGACGCTCGTCATCGACGTGACGCCTGAGGAGGCGTTCGCGATCTCGGCCCGCAACATCGATGGCGTGACGCTCGTTGCGAGTAACAAGGTGACCGCCCGCGACGTGATCGACACCTCGCGCGTCGTCGCGACCAAGGGCGCGCTCGAGAAGCTGCAGGAAGCGCTGGGATAGCTATCAGCCATCAGCTGTCCAGCTATCAGCCTGATGGGCTGATAGTGCTGAGAGCTGAAAGCTGAAAGCTGAAAGCTAGAAGCTATGAAACTCACAAACGTCATCAGGCGCCCGCTGATCACCGAGAAGACCACGCTGCTCCGCGAGGACAACCGAACGGTGGTGTTCGAAGTGGCGGTTGGCGCGACCAAGGTCGACATCAAGCGCGCGGTCGAGAAGCTCCTCGGCTCGAAGGTCGAGGCCGTCCGGACGGCGATTGCGCACGGCAAGTTCAAGCGCCAGGGCCGCTTCATGGGTCAGCGATCGGACTGGAAGAAGGCCTACGTCAAGCTCAGGGACGGCGAGAAGATCCCCGAGTTCCTCGAGGGCGCGTAAGTTCCGGGCTGGATCAGGAAAAACGATCATGCCAATCAGAAAGTACAACCCCACCTCTCCCGGGCGACGGTTCCAGACCGTCCAGGTGTTCGATGAGGTGACCACCAGCGAGTCGTACAAGCCGCTGACCGAGCCGCTGCGGAAGTCGGGCGGCCGGAACAACCGCGGCGAAGTGACGTGTGGTGGCGTGGCGGCGGGCACAAGCGCAACTACCGGATCATCGACTTCAAGCGCGACAAGCGCGACATTCCGGCCACGGTGTCGACCGTCGAATACGACCCGAACCGGAGCGCGCGGATTGCGCTGCTGACGTATGCCGACGGCGAGAAGCGCTACATCCTGCAGCCGCTCGGCCTGAAGGTCGGGGACTCGATTGTCGCCGGCGACAACGTCGACATTTTGCCGGGCAATGCGCTGCCGCTCAAGCACATCCCGCTCGGCACCGAAGTGCACAACGTCGAGCTCAAGGTCGGCAAGGGCGGCCAGATCGCCCGCAGCGCCGGCTCGTCGGTGCAGGTGGTCGCGAAGGACGGCGAATACGCGTCGGTCAAGATGCCGTCGGGCGAGATCAGGAAGATTCACGCCGAGTGCCTCGCGACGATCGGCCAGGTCGGGAACGTCGACCACGAGAACGTGTCGATCGGCAAGGCGGGCCGGAGCCGGTGGATGGGCAAGCGGCCGCACGTGCGCGGCGTGGCGATGAATCCGGTCGACCACCCGCTCGGCGGCGGCGAAGGCAAGACCTCCGGCGGACGGCATCCGGTCTCGCCGTGGGGCCAGCCGACCAAGGGCTACAAGACGCGCAATCGCAAGGTGACGGATCGGTTTATCGTCCAGAGGCGGAAGAAGTAGGTATCAGCTGAGAGCTGATAGCTGATAGCTGAGAGCTTGACTATGTCCAGATCGCTCAAGAAAGGCCCCTTCGTCGACGTTCCGCTGCTCGAGAAGGTGGAGATCATGAATCGCGGCGGCGAGAAGAAGGTGCTCAAGACCTGGTCTCGCCGGTCGACGGTGATTCCCGAGATGGTCGGCCACACGCTCGCCGTGCACAACGGGAAGAAGTTCATCCCGGTGTACCTCACGGAGAACATGGTCGGCCACAAGCTCGGTGAGTTCGCGCCGACCCGCGCGTTCAAGGGGCACACGACCAAGGCGGACAAGGCGGCATCCGTGGCAGCGACGGCGCCGGCTGCCGCCGCGGCGCCCAAGGCTGGTGGCTGATGGCGGTGCAGGCACACGCGACGGCGAAGTACGTGCGGACGTCGGCTCAGAAAGCCGGCCTCGTGCTCGACCTCATCCGCGGCCGTGACGTCAACGCGGCGCTTGCGACGCTCAGGTTTGCGCGCAAGAGTGTCGCGCGCGACATCGAGAAAGTGCTGCGGTCGGCGATTGCCAACGCGCAGCAGAAAGAAGGCTTCGGCGGCGACGTCGAGCGGCTGTTCGTGGCGGCCTGCTACGCGAACCAGGGTCCGTCGCAGAAACGCATCCGCCCGGCCCCGATGGGCCGCGCGTTCCGCGTCGTCAAGCGCACGGCGCATCTGACCGTCGCGGTGACCGAGCGGCCGATCGAGCGCGGTGGCGGGCGCCCGACGGCGAAACGCTGAAACGTCCGCGCGGAGCGAAGCCCAAGGCGAAGCCGGCGAAGACCGCGCGCAAGCCGGCGGCCGGCAAGAAGGCGGCGGGCACGAGCGGTGGCGCGAAGAAGAAAACGGCGAAAGCCTGAGGCGATTGCATTATGGGACAGAAAGTTCATCCGAACGGGTTCCGGCTCGGCTTCAATAAGACGTGGCGCTCGCGGTGGTTCGCCGATCGCGACTACGCGAAGCTGCTGCACGAGGATCTGAAGCTGCGTGACAAGCTCAAGGAGCGGTTCGCGCACGCCGGCGTGTCGAAGATCGAGATCGAGCGGGCGGCCAACAAGCTCAAGATCGATATCTACACGTCGCGTCCGGGCATCATCATCGGGCGGAAGGGGACCGAGGTCGACAAGCTGAAGACCGAGATTCAGAAGCAGACGAATCGCGAGGTCTTCATCAACATCCAGGAAATCCAGAAGCCCGAGCTCGACGCGCAGCTCATCGGTGAGTCGGTGGCGATGCAGCTCGAGAAGCGCGTCGCGTTCCGCCGCGCGATGCGGAAAGCCGTGGAGTCGGCGCTCCGGTTTGGCGCGCGCGGCATCAAGGTGCGCGTGTCCGGGCGGCTCAACGGCGCCGAGATTGCCCGCTCCGAGTGGTACCTGCACGGCCAGCTGCCGCTGCAGACGCTGCGCGCCGACATCGACTATGGGTTTGCCGAGGCGTTCACGACCTACGGCGCGATCGGCGTCAAGGTGTGGTTGTACAAGGGCGAGCGGCTGGTGCCGAAGATTGGCCGCGAGGAAGATTACCGGACGCCGCGGCGACCGGCCGGGGCAGAGCGGCGCTAGGAACAGCTCTCAGCTATCAGCTCTCAGCTCTCAGTCTGATGGGAGTGAGAGCGGGCGTAGTGAGAAGCTGATGTGGAGCTGACAGCTGAAAGCTGACAGCTGATAGCGATATAGGGTTTTGACTTATGTTGATGCCGAAGAAGGTCAAGTATCGGAAACAGCAGCGCGGCCGCATGCGCGGCAAGGCGTGGCGCGGGTCCGACGTGTCGTTCGGCGACTACGGGCTGAAGGCGCTGGAGCCGTGCTGGCTGACCGATCGGCAGATCGAGGCGGCGCGCGTCGCGATGACACGGTTCATCAAGCGCGGCGGCAAGATCTGGGTGCGCGTGTTCCCCGACAAGCCGATCACGAAGAAGCCGCAGGAAACCCGAATGGGTAAGGGCAAGGGCGCCCCGGAGCAGTGGGTCTGCGTCGTCCGGCCCGGGCGGATCATGTTCGAAATGGAAGGCGTGAACGAGGTCGACGCGCGCCGCGCGCTGCAGCTGGCCGCGGCCAAGCTGCCGATCAAGACCCGGTTTGCGACCCGGTTTGCGCAGGAGAAAGCGTCATGAAGGTAGCCGAGATACGTGACCTCGGCGTCGACGAGCTGCAGCAGCGCGTGAAGGACTGGGACGATCAGCTCTTCCGGCTGCGGATTCAGAAATCGATGGGGCAGCTCGAGGCCGGACACAAGCTGAAAGCCCTTCGCCGCGACCTGGCGCGTGTGAAGACCGTGCTGCGCGAGAAGGAGAGTCGGTAGATGGCGAGCAAGGAAATCACCGGCGTCATCGTCAGCGACAAGATGGACAAGAGCGTTGTCGTGGCGGTTGAGCGTCAGATTCGACACGAGCTGTATGGGAAGACCAGCAAGCGGACGTCGAAGTTCCTCGCGCACAACGAGGCGAACGACGCGAAGATCGGCGACCGGGTGGCGATTGTCGAGTCGCGCCCGTTGAGCCGCCGGAAGCGCTGGGTCGTCACGCGCGTGGTCGAGAAAGCCAAGGAGGTCTAGCCATGATCCAGATGCGATCGATTCTTGACGTGGCCGACAACTCCGGCGCGCGCAAGATCGCCGTCATCAACCCGATCGGCGGATCGACCGGGCGCTACGCCAGGCTCGGTGACATCGTCACCGCGTCGGTGAAGGAAGCGACGCCCGACTCGACCGTCAAGAAGGGCCAGGTCGTCAAGGCGGTCATCGTGCGGACGCGCAAGGAGCAGCGCCGGAAGGACGGCAGCTACATCCGCTTCGACCGCAACGCCGCCGTGCTGGTCAACGATCAGAACGAGCCGGTCGGCACCCGCGTGTTTGGACCCGTGGCGCGCGAGCTGCGCGAGCGGAAGTTCATGAAGATCATTTCGCTGGCGCCAGAGGTGCTCTAGGAAAGCCGTCAGCTATCAGCTGTCAGCCATCAGTTGGAGAGTGCTGATGCGGACCGCTGAGAGCTGAAAGCTGAGAGCTGAAAGCTAAAAGGTATGTCGAGATTACAGAGCCCGATTCGCCGCAACGACAATGTCGTCGTCATCACCGGGAAGGACCGAGGCAAGCGCGGACGCGTCCTCAAGGTCGACCCGGCGAAGAACCGGCTGATTGTCGAGGGCGTGAATTTCATCAAGCGGCACACCAAGCCGAATCCGCAGCGCCAGATCAAGGGTGGGGTCATCGAGCGCGAAGCTTCACTGCACGCGTCGAACGTCCAGGTGGTGTGCCCCGAGTGCGGCAAGCCCACTCGGCTCGGCCGCAAGATTCTCGGCGACGGCCGCAAGGTCCGCATCTGCCGCAAGTGCGAGGGAGTGGTAGACAAATGAGCCGCCTGAGAGAGCGATACGAGAAGGAAGTCGCGGCCGCCCTCACCAAGGAGTTCGGCTACAAGAACGTGATGGCGATCCCCAAGATCAAGAAGGTGGTCGTCAACATGGGACTCGGTGAGGCGACGCAGAACGCGAAGATTGCCGACACCGGCGCCGACGAGATCGCGCGCATCACCGGCCAGAAGCCGGTCGTGACGCGATCGAAGAAGTCGATTGCGCAGTTCAAGCTGCGCAAGGGGATGCCGATCGGCGCGATGGTCACGCTGCGCGGCGAGCGGATGTGGGAGTTTCTCGATCGCCTGGTCTCGGTCGCGCTGCCGCGCGTCCGCGATTTCCGGGGCGTGTCGCCCAAGGGGTTCGACGGGCGCGGCAACTTCACGCTCGGGCTGAAGGACCAGCTGCTGTTCCCCGAAATCGACTACATGAAGGTCGACAAGGCCCGCGGGATGAACATCTCGGTCGTGACGACGGCAAGGACCGACGAGGAGTCGCGCAAGCTGCTGCAGCTCCTCGGAATGCCGTTCCGCAACGCAGAGCCCGTAGGTCGCTAGAGAGAGAAGACAAAGGCAAACATGGCCACGACTGCAAAGATCGCCAAGGAACTCAAGACGCCGAAGTTCAAGGTCCGGCTGCGGAACCGCTGCCAGCGCTGCGGCCGCCCCCGGGCCTACCTGCGGAAGTTTGCGCTCTGCCGGCTCTGCTTCCGCAAGCTGGCGCTCGAGGGCGACATTGCAGGGGTGACCAAGAGCAGTTGGTAACACAGTCGGCAGTCTGCAGTCGTCGGTCGTCAGTCACAGTCGGCAATCACAGTCGACAGTCGCAGTCGACGGCGACTAAGACAGAACGACGGACTGACGACGCGGACTGACGACTGACGACTCAGACTGGCGACTGCGACTGACGACGAACGACCGAAGACTGACGACTGACAGAGTTCAGAAATATGACCGATCCAATTTCAGACATGCTGACGCGGATTCGCAACGCGACGCTTGCCCGGCAGGCCCGCGTCGAGATGCCTTCGTCGAGGCTCAAGGTGGAGATCGCGCGGATCCTCGAGAGCGAAGGCTACATCCAGGGCTTCAAGGTGCTCGACGCCCAGCCTGGCGAGCGCGTCCAGGCCCAGCTGCGGGTCTTCCTGAAGTACGGGCCGCGCGGCGAACGGGTGATCACCGGGCTCGAGCGCGTCAGCCGCCCGGGACGTCGCGTCTATTTCGGCCGCGATGACGTGCCGGATGTGCTCGCGGGTCTCGGCACCAGCATCCTGACGACCTCGCGCGGCGTCATGACCGGCCGCGAAGCCGTCAAGGTCGGCGTCGGCGGCGAAGTGCTCTGTAACGTATGGTAGCCAGCCCTCAGCTACCAGCTGTCAGCTTTCAGCTGAAGCGAACGCTGAGAGTTCGCCCGTGACTTAGCTGAGGAAGCTGGCAGCTGAAAGCTGAAAGCTAACGACCATGTCACGTATCGGCAAGAAACCAATCGCGGTCCCCAAGGGCGTCAAGATTGACGTCCAGCCGGGCGTCGTCGAAATCAAGGGCCCGAAGGGCACGCTGCGGCAGGCGCTGCCGCCGGGCATCGGCTTCGAGCTCGAGGGCGAGCAGCTGAGCGCCAAGACGCTTCGAGACGACCCGCAGCTGGGCAAGTTCCACGGCCTCGCGCGCAGCCTGGTCGCCAACGCCGTCAAGGGCGTGACCGAAGGCTTCCGCAAGGACCTCGACATCGTCGGCGTCGGATACCGCGCCGAGGTCAAGGGCAAGCAGGTCGTCTTTGCGTTGGGCTATTCGCATCCGGTCGTGTTCGAGATTCCCGGCGGGATCGACATCGCGATCGACAAGCAGACGCACATCACCGTGACCGGCGTCGACCGCCAGGCGGTCGGGCAGGTGGCTGCCAACATCCGGCGGCTCCGCAAGCCCGATCCGTACAAGCAGAAGGGCGTTCGCTACACGGGCGAAGTGCTGAAGAAGAAGGCCGGCAAGACGGGAGCGAAGTAAAGGCTCAAGGCTCATGGCTCAAGGCTCAGGCAAAAGCGTTCCTGAGAAAACCTTGAGCCCTGAGCCCTGAGCCCTGAGCCAACGACTATGAAGATCAACACCAAGAAGGATCGACGCCGGCGGATCGCGCTCAGGCAGCGCCAGCGCATCGCCGGCACCTCCGAACGGCCGCGGCTGCGGGTGTTTCGCAGTGTCTCGCACACCTACGCGCAGGTCATCGACGACTTCACCGGCACGACGATCGCGTCGGTGGCGACGACCGAGCCGGCGCTGAAACCGCAGCTGGGTGGCCCGGCAAGGGCCGGCAACAAAGCCGGCGCGCAGTTGCTCGGGAAGACGATCGCCGAGCGGCTGATCGCCAAGGGTATCAAGCGCGTCGTCTTCGACCGCGGCGGGTTCCTGTATCACGGGCGCATTCGCGCCGTTGCCGAGGCGGCACGCGAGGCGGGGCTGGAGTTCTAGGGAAGCTGTCAGCTCTCAGCTCTCAGCTCTCAGCGTGATGCTGAGGGTCGGGAGCGGAATGCTGAGAGCTGAAAGCTGAAAGCTGATAGCTATGATTGAAACCAGAGAGAGAATCGACGCGTCGCAGCTCGAACTCAAGGACACGGTGGTCAACATCAGCCGCGTCACCAAAGTCGTCAAGGGCGGCAAGAACCTGAGCTTCAGCGCGCTCGTCGTCGTCGGCGACGGCCATGGCGTGGTGGGTTTTGGCGTCGGCAAGGCCAAGGAAGTGCCCTCCGCGATCAAGAAGGGGATCGAAGCGGCCAAGAAGTCGCTGATTCGCGTGCCCTTGAATGGTACGACCGTGCCGCATCCGATTGTCGGACGATTCGGCGCCGGCCAGGTGCTGCTCAAGCCCGCGCCCGATGGGACCGGCATCATCGCTGGCGGCGCCGTCCGCGCGGTCGTCGAGTCGGCGGGGATTCAGAACGTGCTGACCAAGTCGCTCGGGTCCGCGAATTCCCACAACGTGGTCAGGGCGACGTTTGCCGGGCTCGCAGGTTTGAAGGATCCGGCAGCCATCCGCAAGCTCCGCGGCAAGGAAGAAGAGGAAGAGGCCGTCAATGCCTAGGACCAAGAAGGCGTCCGCACCGTCCGGACAGCGGCAGCTGAAGATCACCCTGGTCAAGAGCCCTATCGGTTTCAACCGGGATCAGGCGCGCGTGGTGATGGGCATGGGGCTGCGGCGGATCAGGCACTCAGTCACGCTGGCCGATACGCCGGAGACGCGGGGCATGATCCTCAAGGTGCGCCACCTCATCGAAGTTGCATAGCACGTGTGAAGGCCGAGGACACGAGTCATGGATCTGAGTAACCTGCGCAAGCCCAAGGGCTCGACGCATTCGAAAAAGCGCATCGGTCGAGGTCAGGGTTCCGGAAACGGGAAGACTGCCGGCCGCGGCCACAAAGGTGCGAAGTCGCGCTCGGGGTTCAAGCGCAAGCGCGGCTTCGAGGGCGGCCAGATGCCGCTGCATCGGCGCGTGCCCAAGCGCGGTTTCCACAACCTGTTCCGCGAGGCGTATGAGGTCGTCAACCTCGACACGCTGCAGGACCGCTTCGACGTCGGTGTCGAGGTGACGCCGGAACTGCTCCGCGAGAGCGGCGTGGTCGGCCGGAAGGGTCCGATCAAGGTGCTGGCGCGTGGCGATATCGCGAAGGCCCTCACGGTGAGGGCGCACAAGTTCAGTGGCAAGGCTGCGGAGAAGATCGCTGCCGCAGGCGGGAAGGCCGAAGTACTGGCGTAGCGGACATCGCAGGGGCGTTGGCCTCAGCGGACCACTTATATGCTGCAAGACAGTCTGAAGAACATCTTCGCTGTTCCGGAGCTGCGCAACCGCGTGCTGTTCACGCTTGGGTTGCTGGCGGTGTATCGCGTCGGCGGCCACGTCCCGACGCCAGGGATCAACCCTGAGGCGCTGGCGCTCCTCGCCGAACAGGCCAAGAGCACGATGTTCGGCTTGTACGACATGTTCTCGGGTCAGAACCTGTCGCAGATGACGATCTTCGCGCTCGGCATCATGCCGTACATCAGCGCGTCGATCATCCTGCAGCTGCTGACCGTCGTCTGGCCGTATCTCGAGCGGCTGTCGAAGGAAGGCGAGCTCGGCCGCCGGAAGATCACGCAGTACACGCGCTACGGGACGATTGTCCTCAGTGTCGTGCAGGCGCTCGGCATCGCCTTCTTCCTCGAGCGGACCACCGAGGTCGCGGGCGGGCTGCCGCTCGTCTACAGCCCGGGCTGGGGCTTCCGCCTGATGACCGTGCTGACCCTGACGACCGGCTCGGCGTTCGTGATGTGGCTGGGCGAGCAGATCACCGAGCGCGGCATCGGCAACGGCATGTCGCTCATCATCTTCGCCGGCATCGTCGTCGGCCTGCCGCACGCCGTGATCATCACGTTGGATCAGCTTCGCACCGGCCAGATGGGGCCGATCCGGCTGCTCTTCCTGCTGGTGCTGATGGTCTGCGTCATCGGCGCGATCGTGTTCGTCGAGCGCGGCCATCGCCGCGTCACGGTGCAGTACGCCAAACGAGTGGTCGGACGGCGGATGTATGGCGGGTCGAGCACGCACATCCCGCTCAAGGTGAATACGGGTGGCGTCATCCCGGTCATCTTCGCGTCGTCGATTCTTGCGTTCCCGGCGACGCTGGCGTCGATGTTCGCCGAGGGCAGCTGGATGCGGAGCCTGAGCGATCAGCTCGCCTGGGGCATGCCGCTCTACAACCTTCTGTACGTGACCGGCATCATCTTCTTCTGCTACTTCTACACGGCGATCATCTTCAATCCCGATGACGTCGCCGAGAACATGCGGAAGTACGGCGGGTTCATCCCGGGCATCCGGCCCGGCAAGCGCACGGCCGAGCACATCGACACGATCCTGACGCGAATCACGCTCGTCGGCGCGATTTACCTCGCGCTCGTCGCGCTGCTGCCGGAGTTCCTGATCAACGGGTTCAAGGTCGCGCCGATTCCGTTCATCGGGGCGACGCTCGATACCTACACGCCGCGCTGGATCACCGACGGCCTCGGCGTGCAGTTCTTCTTCGGCGGAACCTCGCTCCTGATCATCGTCGGCGTCGCCATGGACACGGTGAACCAGGTCGAGTCGCAGCTCATCATGCGCCACTACGATGGGTTCATGAAGAAGACACGGATCCGCGGGAGACGAGGGCAGTAGGTGCGGCTGCAGCACGGCGCAGCCTCGGGTCTGAACGTCGTGATGCTCGGCCCGCCTGGTGCCGGAAAAGGCACGCAGGCGGAGCGCCTCGCGCAAAAACGCCGGCTGCCGAGAATCTCAACGGGCGACATCCTGCGCGAAGCGGTGCAGGAGGGCACGCCGCTCGGGAGTGTGGCGAAGGCGACGATGGACGCTGGCCGGCTGGTCAGCGACGACGTGATGATCGGGATCGTGCAGGAACGGCTCGATCGGGACGACGCGCGCCATGGTTTCGTGCTGGATGGCTTTCCGCGGACCGTCGAGCAGGCCTCGGCGCTCGACCGGATGGTGAACGGACGCGGTCCGCTGGTGGTGCTCGATGTCGTCGTTCCAGAGGATGTGCTGGTCCGGCGCCTGGCGACGCGGCGGATTTGCGGCCGGTGCGGTTCGAACGCGGCGGTGCACTGGACGAGCGCCTGTGAGAAGTGCGGCGGACCGCTGGTGGCTCGCGTCGACGATGACGACGAGATCGTGCGGGAGCGCCTCAAGGTCTACCAGCGGCAGAGCCAGCCGCTCGTTGACTATTACTCGGTGCGCGGGACGTTCCGCGCGATTGACGGAAACCAGCCGGCCGACGTGGTCACGGCTGCTGTGGATGCCGCGATTGCGGCCGCAACTGCTGGAGGCGTAGCGCAGTGATCGTCTGCAAGTCGCCGCGTGAGATCGAGCAGATGCGCCGGGCCAACGGCCTGGTGGCCGAAGTGCTTGCGGAACTCGCCGGCATGGTCGAGCCGGGCGTGACCACGGCGGACCTTGACGCGGCGGCCGAGCGGCTGGTGCTGGCGGCTGGGGCCGAGCCGGCGTTCAAGGGCTATCGTGGCTATCCGGCGACTCTCTGCGCGTCGATCAACGACGAGGTCGTGCACGGCATCCCGGCCAATCGAGCGCTGGTCGGGGGCGACATCATCTCGCTCGACATGGGCGTGAAGCTCGACGGCTTCTACGGCGACTCGGCGGTCACCGTTCCCGTCGGGCAGGTGTCCGACGACGTGCAGCGGTTGTTGCGGGTGACGCAGGAAGCTCTGCAGAAGGGGATCTCCCAGGTGCGCCTGGGCGGGCGGGTTTCCGATATCGGCCACGCCATTCAGGAGCACGTCGAGGCGGCGGGCTTCTCGGTCGTGCGCGAGTTTGTCGGGCACGGCATCGGGGCGCAGCTGCACGAGGAGCCCCAGATCGCCAACTACGGCGAGCCTGGTCGTGGGCCGCGGCTGGCCGAAGGCATGGTGCTCGCGATTGAGCCGATGGTGAACATGGGCCGGCCGGCAGTGAAGGTGTTGCGCGACGGGTGGACCGCGGTGACGCGCGACGGCAGTTTGTCGGCGCACTTCGAGCACACGGTCGCGGTGACCAAGGATGGCCCGTTGGTGTTGACCGAACGAACCGGCGCGACAGCTGGAAGCAACGGAAGCGGTGTCCGCCTCTAGCTTGAACGGAGGCGGTATCCGCCTCCAGGGCTGACGACGCGCGTCCAGAGACGCGAGCAAGGACCCTCGGTCAATGCCGGTCAGCGTGGAAGGTACGGTGCTCGAAACGCTGCCGCACGGGCTTTACCGGATCGCGATCGACCGGCAGCGTGAGGTCGTCGCGCACGCGGCAAAGGGGCCGGGCCGGAATTTCATCCGGGTGCTCGTCGGCGATCGCGTGCGGTTGGAATTGTCGCCGCGCGACCTGACGCGGGGCCGGATTGTCGAGAAGCTGTGAGGCAGCTGTCAGCTCTCAGTGCTGAGCTTCCAGCAACCATAGCGGAGAGACGAGTTGAGCAGAGCTGGGAGCCTGCGAGCGAGCGTGTAAGGGGCTGGGACGAAGCCGAGAAAAATGAAAGTCAGAGCGTCGGTCAAACGGATGTGTGACAAGTGCAAGGTCGTCCGCCGCCGCGGCGTGGTGCGGGTGATCTGCTCGAATCAGAAGCACAAGCAGAGGCAAGGATAGCTATCAGCTATCAGCTTCAGCTACCAGCTCGAGCACGCTAGACGTGCTGACAGCTGACAGCTGCGAGCTGAAGCTACGAGGATTCAACTAATGGCACGTATCGCAGGCATCGACCTTCCGCGCACCAAGCGGGTCGAGATCGGGCTGACCTACATTTACGGCATCGGGCGGAAGCGCTCGAACGACATCCTGACGGAAGCCGGCGTCAGCTCCGACATTCGCGTCAAGGATCTGTCCGAAGAAGACGTCCGGAAGATCAGCCGGGTGATCGAGGAGCAGGGCCGGGTCGAAGGAGACCTTCGCAAGGAGGTCTCGATGAACATCAAGCGGCTGATGGAAATTGGCAGCTGGCGCGGCATGCGGCACCGGCGCAACCTGCCGGTCCGCGGCCAGCGGACGCGCACCAACGCGCGCACGCGCAAGGGGCCCCGCAAAGGCGCGGTGGCGAAGAAGAAGACGGTATAGCTATCAGCTCTCAGCCGCCAGCTCCCAGCAGGATCGCTGAGAGTGCGATTGGCTGGGAAGCTGGAAGCTGAAAGCTGAGAGCTGAAAATTATGGCAAAGAACGACCCGATCGACGCGTCGGCGCCACCTGAAGGCGGCAAGAAAGCTGCCGGCAAGCCGACCAAGAAGAAGACGTTCAAGAAGCGCGGCGAGAAGCGGATCGTGCACCACGGCTACGCGCACATCCAGGCCTCGTTCAACAACACGATCGTGACGATCACCGATCCCGAGGGGAACGTGGTCGCGTGGTCGAGCGCTGGCGGGATCGGCTTCAAGGGCTCACGCAAGGGCACGCCGTTTGCGGCGACCCAGGCGGCGATCTCGGCCGGAAACGCCGCCAAGGCATTCGGCATGCGCAGCGTCGAAGTCAAGGTGAAGGGCCCCGGCGCGGGCCGCGAGTCGGCGATTCGCGCGCTCCAGACGATTGGCATCGACGTCAAGTCGATCCGCGACGTCACGCCGATCCCGCACAACGGCTGCCGGCCTCCGAAGCGGAGACGAGTGTAGGTCAGCTGTCAGCCGTCAGCTTTCAGCTCTCAGCCTGAAGGTTCGGGTTAGCGATCGCGGGAATGAGAGTTAGAACGTTTACTGACAGCTGACAGCTGATAGCTGATAGCTAAGAGGAATACACAGAATGGCACGTTACATCGGTCCGGTCTGCCGGCTCTGCCGGCGCGAAGGCATGAAGCTCTTCCTGAAGGGAGAGCGCTGCTACACGGAGAAGTGCGCGATCGAAAAGCGCAATCTGCCGCCGGGGCAGCACGGCAAGCTGCGCAAGGCGAAGCTCGTCGGCTACGGCCTGCAGCTGCGCGAGAAGCAGAAGGTCAAGCGCATCTACGGCGTGCTCGAGAACCAGTTCCGGCGCTATTTCGAGATGGCCGACCGGACGCGCGGTATCACCGGCGAGACGCTGCTGCAGCTGCTCGAGCGGCGCCTCGACAACGTGATCTACCGCCTTGGCCTCGCCACGTCGCGGGCGCAGGCCCGGCAGCTCGTTCGCCACGGCCACTTCACCGTGAACGGCCGGAAGGTCGATGTGCCGTCGTACTCGCTCAAGGCCGGCGACCTCGTGACGGTGCGGGCGACGAGCGCGCAGAACGCGGCGATTCAGCACGCGATGGAAGAGGTGAAGGGCCGCGGGATCCCCGAGTGGCTGTCGTTCAATCCCGGCGACCTGACCGGCCGGATCGCCTCGCTCCCGACTCGCGAGCAGATCAACCTGCCGGTGCAGGAACAGCTGATCGTCGAGTTGTATTCGAAGTAGCTCTCAGCTCTTAGCTGCCAGCTGTCAGCTAAGAGCATCCCGATCTCAGTCGAGCGATTGATGAATCTCGAAAGCCCTTCAGCTGATCAGCTGAAGCTGAGCTGACAGCAGACGCCCCTTGCCCGCAGCCTTCCCGGATCTGCGGTGGGAGGCAGGGGGTTCAACGCAGGTCCGGCGGGTGCTCAACTACGGGCGTCCGATTGAAAGGAAGCAAGCGACATGCTCTGGAAAGGTTTTCAGCGGCCCAAGCGGCTCGAGTTCGAACGCGAGACGCTCACCGACAGGTTTGGACGGTTCTACGCGCAGCCGTTCGAGCGCGGCTTCGGCACGACGATCGGGAACGCGATGCGCCGGGTGCTGCTGTCGTCGATTGACGGCGCGGCCGTCACGGCCGTCAAGATTGACGGCGTGCTGCACGAGTTCTCTCCGATCCCGGGCGTGGTCGAGGATGCGACCGACATCATCCTGAACCTCAAGCAGATTCCGCTCAAGATGCACGTCGACACGACCAAGACGCTCTACCTGCGCGTCGACAAGTCTGGCGAGGTCAAGGCCCGCGACATCGAGGGCGATGCCGACATCGAAATCCTCGAGCCGGACGCCCACATTGCCACCGTCGCCGATGGCGGCAAGCTGCACATGGAGATGCGCATCAAGCGCGGTCGCGGCTATGTGGCCGCCGACAAGAACTTCGACGAGGATCTCGGGATCGGCTGGATCCCGATTGACTCGGTGCACTCGCCGATCAAGAAGGTGAACTATCTCGTCGAAGCGGCGCGCATCGGCCAGGCGACCGACTACGACAAGCTGACGGTCGATGTGTGGACGAACGGATTGGTGACGCCGCGCGACGCCGTGTCGCTCTCCGCCAAACTGATTCGCGACCACCTGAACATCTTCATCAACCTCGAAGATGCCGGCGACCTGCAGCAGGACCTGTCGTCGGAGACCGGTGTCCGTCCGCTCAACGAGAACCTCGACAAGAGCGTCGAGGAGCTCGAGCTCTCGGTGCGGTCCTACAACTGCCTGAAGAACGCGAATATCCGGACGATTCGCGAGCTCGTGCAGAAGACCGAAGGCGAGATGCTCAAGACGAAGAACTTCGGCCGGAAGTCTCTCAACGAGATCAAAGAGATTCTCTCGGGGATGGGACTCAGCCTGGGCATGCGGCTCGACCAGCCGACGGCACAGTCACAGGAATAGGCAGTCGAGTCGGCTCGACGGGCTCAAGTCGTCAGGCAGAGTCTTCGGTCACCGCCGTCAGTCGAAGGTCTGCTGCGACTGAGCCCTGAGCCTGTGACTGCCGACTGCCGATGTCGACTCAAGGATCAGCATCATGCGTCACAGAGTCAGTCACCGCAAGTTGGGGCGGGTTACCGAGCACCGCATCTCCATGTTGCGGAACCAGGCGTCGGCGCTCCTCAAGTTCGAGCACATCGAGACGACCGTGCCGAAAGCCAAGGAGCTCCGGCCGTTCGTCGAGCGAATCATCACCATCGCCAAGCGCGGCCTGGCCGCAGGCGAGGCGAACGGGCGGACGCTGCACGCGCGACGACTCGTCCTTCGCGATATCCAGGATCGCGAGATCGTGAGCAAGCTGTTTGACACGATCGCGCCCCGCTTCGAGGCGCGGCCCGGCGGATACACGCGGATTCTCCGGCTCGGGTCATCGCCGCGGCGATAGCGCCGAGGTCGCGCAGATCGAGCTCGTCGGCAGCGAGTACGACCCCAACGCCGACGAGAAAAAGACCGAGACGCCAGCGGCGAAGAAGTCGGGCGGCATGGGTGGCCGTCTCCGCGCGGCGGCCCAACGGCTGCGCGGCAAGAAGGCCGAGGGCGGCGAGGGTGAAGACGAGGCTGAGCCCAAGAAGGCCAAGCCTGGCCGCACGAAAACCAAATCCGCCAAGTCCGACACGCGCGGCAAGGCCAAGACAACCGCCGCGCCGCGCAAGGCGGGCGGGAGTTAAGACGGCTCAGGCCTCAGGCTCTCAGGCTCAGGCTCCAGGCTCAAACCAGTCGACCGCATGAGCTCGAAGGTTTTGCCTGAGCCCTGAGCCCTGAAGCCGAGACTGCCTCACGCTTCTTCCACCGCCTCCTGCCCTCGCTCGGCCTTGGCAGCCGAGATGATCTTGCCGTGCAGGTGCGACGGCACCTCGTCGTAGTGCGAGAACTCCATGTGGTAGGAGCCGCGCCCGCCGGTCGCTGAGGTGAGGTGCTGCTCGTAGGTCAGCATCTCGGCCATCGGGACCTTGGCGCGGATCACGGTCGACACGCCGCGCGTATCCATGCCGCCGATCCGGCCCCTCCGGCTGTTGAGATCCCCCATCAGGTCGCCCGCGTAGTCGCTGGGCGCGTAGACTTCCACGTCCATGACCGGCTCGAGCAGCGTCGGGCGCGCCCGTGTCATGCCATCCTTGAACGCGAGCCACGCCGCCATCTTGAACGACAGCTCGTTCGAGTCGACCTGGTGGTACGAGCCGTCGAAGACGGTGGCCCGGAAATCGACCATCGGGTAGCCGGCGAGGAACCCACGCAGCCGCGCGTCCTGGAGGCCCTTCTCGACCGCCGGGACGAACTGCCTCGGGATCGAGCCGCCGAAGATGTCGTCGACGAACTCGAAGTCGCTGCCGCGCGGCAGCGGGTCGAACCTGACCTTGCAATCGCCGAATTGCCCGTGGCCGCCGGTCTGCTTCTTGTGGCGGCCGTGCGCTTCGGTCGAGGCGGTGATCGTCTCTCGATACGGAATCCGCGGGATCTTCAGGTTGACCTCGACGCCGAAGCGGCGCTTCAGCTTGGCGACGGTGACTTCGATGTGCGACTGTCCCTGGCCCGCGAGCAGCAGCTGCTTGGTCTGCGCGTCGCGGTTGTAGCTGATGCTCGGGTCTTCCTCCTGCAGCCGGTGGAGCGCCGTGCTGATCTTTTCCTCGTCGCCGCGGGTCTTCGGTTCGATCGCGTACGAGATCACCGGCTCGGGGAACTTGATCGACTGCACCCTGAAAGCGACGCCCTTGTCGCCGAGCAGATCGCTCGTCAGTGTCTCTTTGAGCTTGGCAACGGCGCCGAGATCTCCGGCTCGGACCTCCGGCACGTTGGCCGGGGTCTTCCCCTGGAGGAGCGTGAGGTGGCCGAAACGCTCGGCGGACTCTCTCGAGAGATTCTGCACCGTCGAATCCGACTTGACGGTGCCGGAGACGACGCGGAACATCGTGATCCGGCCGGCGAACGGATCGGCGATGGTCTTCCACACGAAGACTGCGGTCGGCGCACTGTCAGCGGCCTTGACCATGACGGCCTCGTCCGATGCCTTGGCCGTTGCCGTGAACGGCCGATCGGCCGGCGACGGCACGTAGCTGATGATCGCGTCGAGGAGCGGCTGCATCGCGATATTCGCGGCAGCCGAGGCGCAGACCAACGGGAAGATGCGGCCCGCGCCGACGCCGCGCTTCAGGCCTTCGACGAGCTCGTCCTGGGTCAACGTTCCCGACTCGAAGAACTTCTCCATCAGCGCATCGTCGGCTTCAGCGACCATCTCGATCAGCGCGTCGCGGGCGGTCTGCGCCGCCGACTCGAGGTCGCCGGGAATCGCGCCCTCCGACGGCTTGCCGCTGCCGTCGGTCGCGAACGTCCAGCTCTTCATCGCCACGAGATCGACGACGCCGCGAAAATCCTTTTCTTCGCCAATCGGAATCTGAATCGGAATCACCGTGCGGCCGAAGACGCCGCGCAGCGAGTCGAGCGCCCGGCTCAGGCTGGCGCGCTCGCGGTCGAGGCGGTTGAGCACGACGATCCGCGGCGTCTCCATTTCGGCGGCCACGCTCCACACTTTCTCGGTCGACACCTGCACGCCCGAGACCGCATCGACGACGACGAGCGCGGCGTCGGAGACGCGCAGCGCCGCCCGCGCGTCGCTGAGGAAGTTGGCCATGCCGGGCGTGTCGATGAAGTTGATCTTGGTGCGATTCCACTCGACGTAGGCGAGGCTGGCGGAGAGGGTGTGCTTGCGGGCGATCTCTTCTTCGTCGTAGTCGGTGACGGTGGTGCCTTCGTCGACGCGGCCGAGGCGGTTGACAGCGCCGGCATCGAACAGCAGCGTGGAGAGCAGCTGCGTCTTGCCGGCGCCGCTATGGCCGACCAGCGCGACATTTCTCAAGCTCTGGGCGTCGTAGACCTTCATGGGAGGTGGCCTCCGAAGCTGCCAGCTTCCCGCTTCCAGCTGCCAGCTCGAAACGATTAGGACTCTAAACTGGCCATCAGGCCGCTTAGCATTCGTCTGACCTCTTCCAATAGCGTCGAGAGCCGGGAGTGCTCAGCAGCGGGCAGGAATCCCAGATCCCGAGCAAGAAGCAAATCATACTCAACTTCGACCACGGCCAAAAGCCTTCCACCGCAGGGCACGCAGGGCACGCAGAGAACGCGTTTTTTGGCTCTGCGGACTCTGCGAACTCGGCGGTGAAGAGCTTTTGCGTCTGAAAGTTGGGGAAAGCTGAAAGCTGAGACCTATTCGTACCGCAGCGCTTCGATCGGATCGAGCCGGGAGGCTTTGACGGCGGGGAAGAGGCCAAAGAAGATCCCGACGCTGGCCGAGAAGCCGATGCCGAGCGCGAAGGACCACCAGGGGAGCGAGACGGGGAAGCCGGACACCCAGTGCACCAGCAGCCCGATCGAGCTGCCGAACAGGATGCCGATCACGCCGCCGACCGAGGTCAGGAAGACGGCTTCGATCATGAACTGCCACAGGATCTCGCGGCGGCGCGCGCCGAGCGCCTTGCGGACGCCGATCTCGCGCGTCCGCTCGGTCACCGAGATCATCATGATCGCCATCACGCCGATGCCGCCGACCATCAGCGCGATCGAGCTGATGACGACGAGCGCCAGGAACGTCGCCTGACTGAACTGATCCCAGACCTTGAGCAGCGCGTCCTGCGTGCCGAGATCGAAGTCGTTCGGCTGATCGAGGCGCAGGTTGTGGCGCGCGCGCATCAGCGCTTCGACCTCGGCCATCGCCTTGTCGCGCCCGGCGTCGTCGCGCGGCACGATCGCGATCATCGCCGAGCGGAACATCGCCGGCGTGATGTTCCCGGACGTGACCCTCGCCGATCCCTTGAGCACCTTGCCGTAGAACTTCTCGTGCGTCGAGTAGGGGATGACGGCGAAGTCGTCGACGCCGACGTTGAAGCCACCGGGGCTCGGCCGTTTGCCGAGCACGCCGATGACGGTGAACTCGTTCATGCCGATCCGGACTTTCTTGCCGAGCGGATCGGTGTTGGGGAAAAGCGACTGGTACGGCGTCCGGCCGAGAACGACGACCTGCTTGCGGTGCTCGACCTCGGTCGGCAGGAAGAAGCGCCCCGACTCGAGCTTGACGAAATTGACGGCGGCGAAGTTCTCGGTCGCGCCGAGGATACCCAGGGGCTTGGTCTTCTCGTTGCCGTAGAACATCCGCGGCCGGGTGCTGCCAGGCCCGCCGCCGAGCCACACGTCGATGATCGCGACCGACGGGCACTCGCGCGCGATCGCCCGCGCGTCGTCCATCGAGAGGTTCGGGCGCCGCGCTATCTCCAGGAAGGTCTTGCCAGAGCTCGCGCTGATCAGGCCGAACTTCTGGACGAAAATCGTATTGGGCCCGAGCTCGCGGAAGAGATCGCGCAGCGACTCGTCGAAGCCGCGGATGAGCGACGTCATGCCGACGATCGACGTGATGCCGATGACCACGCCGAGCACGGTCAGCGCCGAGCGCATCTTGTTCGACCGCAACGTGTCCACCGACATCGTCACGATCTCGCCGAGCAGGCCGCTGCGCAGGCTTCCCACGTTGCTTACTCGCGCCTCAGCGCTTCGATCGGGTCGAGCTTTGCCGCCCGCATCGCCGGATAGAGCCCGAAGAACAATCCGACGAGCGCGGTGATGCCGATCCCCATCGCGACCGACCAGACCTGCACCGCGGCGGGCAGGGGCGTCACTTTGCTGATCGTCAGTGCCAGGGCGAACCCGAGGATGATGCCAACCACGCCTCCCAGGATCGAGAGCGTCACCGACTCGGTGAGGATCTGCCAGATGATGTCGCGGCGACGCGCGCCAAGCGCCTTGCGCAGGCCGATTTCCCGCGTCCGCTCGCTCACGACCATCAGCATGATGTTCATGATGACGATGCCGCCGACGACGAGCGAGAGGGCGACTACGCCGACGAGCACGGCGAAGATGCCGGCCGTCATCTGCCGGTAGAGGTTGAGCAGCGTCTCCGACGTGAACATCCCGAAGTTGTCGGGCTCCTTCGGCCGCAGCCGCCGCTGGATGCGCATCGCGACGGTGGCGTCGTCCATCGCCGGCTGCACCAGCTCCGGCGTGCGCGGCTTCACCAGGATCTGCAGGCCGAACCGCGACCCGAACATCTTGGCGAACGTGCCGAGCGGCACGATCGCGAATTCGTCCTGCGAATTCCCGAAGACCGAGCCCTTTTTCTCGCTGACGCCGACGACTCGGAAGTGGAGCCCGGCAATCTTGATGGTCTTGTCGAGCGGGTCACGACCGCCGAAGAGCTTGTCCGCTGTCTCCCAGCCGAGGACCGTCACCGGGTGGTTGCGGTCGATTTCCGTCGGGCTGATCAGCCGCCCGCGCTCGACGCTGAACGTCGAGAAGTACAGATAGTCGCGCGACACGCCCTGGAGGCTGACGCGATCGAGCGACTCCTCGCCGTACGAAATGCGCGCGCTCGAATTCCCCTGCGTGGCCACCGCGCTGATGTAGTCGTCGTAGCGGCGGACCGCATCGGCGTCGGCGAGCGAAATCCGCGGATTGCTCCGCACGCGTTCTTCGTCTTCGGCCGAACGCACGACCGGCATCCGCTGGATCGTGAAGTTGTCGGCGCCGACGTCCGAGATGATCGCGTCGCTGACGTACGCGTTCATCCCCTGGATCAGCGACACCACCGCGATGATCGACGTGACCGCGACGATGTTCCCGAGCACGGTCAGGAACGACCGCAGCTTGTTCGACCAGACCGAGCTGAGCGCGATGCCTGCCGCTTCGAGGAACTGGTTCATCGTAGTGAGCTATCAGCTATCAGCTATCAGCTATCAGGCCTTAGCTGCCGGGGCGGCGTGCCGCCGCCTGCTCGACCTTGACCGCCGCGCCGTCGGCCAGCTCGCGGACCGAGCTGAACGGCCCGACGACGACGCTGTCGCCCTCCTTGAGGCCCGAGAGCACTTCGAAGAACTTCTCGCCGGCAATGCCGGTCTTGATCGGCACGAACTGCACCTTGTTGTCACGCACGACGAACACGCCTTCGAGCTCCTTGCGGGACTGCCCGGGTTTCAACTCGGAGGCCTGGACCCCGCCTGGTCTCGGCCGGCGCGTGCCTTCGGTCTGCGGCTCGCGGACGATCTCGCCCTTGTCGTCGACCACCACTTCCCGCACGGCGGTCGCCTGAATTGGCACGCCGACGACGTCCTGGCGCGTGGCAGTCGTGATCTCGGCCGTGCACGTGAAGCCCGGGCGGACCTCCTTGATTTCTGAATCGAACGTCACCACCACCTTGAAATTCGTCGCCTGCGTGCCGGCCGCCGCCGCTCCGCTCCCGTCTGCTGAATCGGGCTGTTGCCGATCTCGGTGACCTTGCCGGTGAAGGTCTTGTCGGGAATCGCGTCGATCGTGATCTTCGCCGTCTGGCCGAGCGTCAGCGTCGGAATGTCGGTTTCGTCGACCTCGACCTCGGCCTCGATCACCGACATATCGGCGATGGTCAGGAGCACGGTCCCGGCATTGTTCATCGTGCCGACAACGACCATCTCGCCTTCCTCGATGTTGCGGCGCGTGACGATGCCGTCGATCGGCGACTCGATTCGAACCTTGCTGAGGTTGTAGCGGTCGGTCTCGAGGCTGGCCTGCTCCTGCTGCATGCGCAGCCGCTGCGTCTGGATCTGCTGCTCCTGGGAGCGGAGGTCCGACTGGCGCATCTTGACCTCGTTCTCGGCGCGGTCGACCAGCTCGCGCGTCGTGAGGCCGCCCTTCCAGAGCTGCTGCTGGCGGTTCAGGTTGTCTTCCGCCTGCTTCAGGGCGGTCTTCGCGCTCTCAATCGAGGCGACGAGCTGCTGCGTTTGCGAGCGCGCGGCCTCGAGCGAGGCTTCGGTGCGCTGCACGGCGCTCCGCCAGTTGCGCGGGTCGACCTGCAGCAGGAACTGGCTCTTCTTGACGCGGTCGCCCTCGTTGACCGCGAGGTCGGTGACCCGGCCCATCGTGTCGGCGCTGATGTTCACGAAGCGCTTCGGCTGGATCTTGCCGGATGCCGACACGATCGCCTCGAGGTTGTGCTTCTTGATCGTTTCGGTGTTGACGGTGACGCCTTCGGTGCGCTTGAACTTGAAGTTGGCAAAGGCAATGCCCCCGAGCGCGATAACGACGCCGACGCCGATGAGAATCTTCTTGTTCCTCGTCAATTCGTTCTCCCAAAAGCACTCATGACAGCCGCCGCCGCGAGGATGATCACCACGTAAACACCGAACAGGCCTATCGCGATCGGCTGCGTTCGCCGCCGGTATAACACGCCCAGGCCGATGGCCAGCAGGACCAGCCACCAGATCAGGAAGAGGTCGATCATGCCGAGCAGCCTGCCGATGAACGAGTGTTCGTCGATCATCGGTAGCAGGACGCCAAGGTTGGTGGCGCTGGACATCGAGCCGCGGAAGTAGTTCAGCGGCCCCGTGAAAAGCTGTCCCACCGCGGAGATGGCGGTCGAATGCACGTACACCGCGAACAGTTGTTTGAACGTTGCCTGGCCGCCCATCAGCACGGCAAACACGCCGTAGAGGATGCCGGCGAGGATGACCGAGATGATCGGTCCGACGAAGAGGATGCTGGCAAACGTCTGGTACACGGCGAAGCGCATGCCCTTCGCCATGTTGGCGTACATCTCGTCGTTGACCTGGACCCCGAAGTTCTCCATCTGCCGGACGTTGTTGTCGAGCGCCGCCTGACGGCCGGCCTCCGTCGTCATCGGAAGGCTGACGCACAAGGCGACGATGATCGTCACGAGCGCCAGCATCCCCAGCCAGCGCGGATGCGCCACGACGGCCTCGAAGGTGGCCTTCGGCGACGTGACCACACCGATGAAACGCGACAAAAGGCCCATCGGGGCAACGCTCACCCCGGCTTCAGTCGATGTGTTGGTCATAGGTATGGGGAGTACTCAGTCGGGTGGCAATCGCGCCCCCCGCAAGGGTTCAGTCAGATCTTACTGCAGGAGAATACGACAGAACTACCCCGCGGGTTTCGCCAATTCAGCCCAGAGAACCTCAACACCGTCAGTGGCTTAGGGGCCGGCGATGGGACCGTCTCATGAGGGCGGCGAACGGCCGATGCCGAGGGCAAAAGGCCGCGTCGGACCCGTACGCTAAGCTCACGAGGATGCGCAGATCGCTGATATCTGTCCTGCTGGCGCTGCTCGGGACGCAGGCACTCGCCCGACAGGCCTCGGCGCAGACCTTTGAAGTGCTGGGAACACGGGCGGCGGGCATGGGCGGCGCGTTTGTCGGTGTTGCCGACGACGCGTCGGCAGTCTACTGGAATCCGGCGGGTCTCGTGCTCGGGGGCTCGTACTTCAGCATGCTCCTCGACAACAATCAGGGAAAAGCCGAACCGGATGACATCGCCCAGGCCGGCAGCCAATCGGCCACGATCATCGCGCTCACCACGCTCCCCTTCGGAGTGACCTACTACCGGTTGAGCGCCACGACGCTGACGCCAACCGCCGATCCCCAGAGTCGTCCGGCTCGAACGATTGACGACCCACCACGCAGGCGTGACCTTCGTGCAGTCGCTCACGGATCGTATTGCCGTCGCGTCGACGCTGAAATGGGTGCACGGTTTGGCGGCGTCGGGGGCGGTTCCAGTCAGGGGACCGCGATGATCTCCTTGACGGTTCCGGCGAGCTGCCCGACGCGTCGACGAACAAGTTCGACGCGGACATCGGCGTCATGGCCGTGTTCGGCGTCGTCCGAGCGGGCCTGACCGTCCGCAACGTCACGGAACCGGATTTCTCGACCGTCAGCGGCGATGCCCTGCAACTGAAACGGCAGACGCGGGCGGGAATGTCCTACGTCGGCGTGCCCCGCTTGATTGTCGCCGCCGACGTCGATCTGGAACGCGTCGCGGGGTCGCTCGGTGATATTCGAGACGTTGCCGCTGGCGCCGAGGCGCAGCTCCTCAAGCGGGTGTCGCTGCGGAGCGGCTTTCGGTTCAACACTCTCGGCAGTGAACCCGGGGGCCACGCCCCGGTCTATAGCCTGGGCGGAAGCGTGGCGACCTTCCGGTCGCTGCTCGTCGACGCCCAGGTCACGCTCGGCTCTCGCGCGGGCGACCGCGGCTGGGGCGTCGCGGCGCGGCTGGTTTACTGACTCGGGATTCGGGGCTCGGGACTCGGGGCTCGAAAACCTTGTTCCGATTAGAGCGGCAAGGTCTTCCCGAACCCGAACCCCGAACCCCGAACCCCGAACCCCGAACCCCGAACCCCGAACCCCGAACCCCGAACCCCGAGCCCCGAGCCCCGAATCTGCCGATACAGATTTCGTGTCGAATCCATCACGGCCATGGCTCAGCCGTTCGGTCCTAATCACGATTCCGTGCTTCCCGTGGCTCTGATTGTTCGTTCGTGTCAGTCAGAAGTCTTTTTTGTCCGTCAGTCTTGACAAAAAATGTCAACCATGTACACTAATCATCTCCCCCAGCGGGTTCTCCCTCGCCGACTGACGTGGTCCGGCCCGACGGTCGTGATCTGCGCAGCCAACTTCTGGCGATCTGAGTTGTAACGATGGCCGTCCGCATCGGCGACCTGCTTCTGAAGGAAAAGCGCATCACTCCTGCGCAGTTGCAGGAGGCGCTCAACTATCAGAAGACCAACGGCGGGAAGCTGGGCTTGAATCTCGTCAAGCTCGGTTTCGTGACCGACGAAGAAATCACGTCGCTGCTCAGCAAGCAGTACGGCGTGCCCTCGATCAACCTGACCCAGTTTGAAATCGATCAGTCGGTGATCAAGCTGATCCCGGCCGACACCGCCCAGAAATATCAAATCGTCCCGTTGAGCCGGTCCGGCGCGACCCTGACGATTGCGATTACCGATCCCACGAACGTCTTCGCCATGGACGACATCAAGTTCATGACGGGCTACAACGTGGAGCCGGTCGTCGCGTCCGAGACGGCTGTCACAGACGCGATCAAGCGCTACTACCCGACGGCGGCGGCCGCGCCGAAGGTGGCCATGGGCGCGGGAGCGGCGCAGAAGAAGCCGGAGAAGCCCAAACCCAACCCGCAGCAGGCCAACCTCACGAGCGCCGCGACCCTCGAGATGGTCACCAAGGCGCTCGAGGAAACCGCGCAGGTCGTTGACGACGATGTCGAGCTGCTCGAGGAGCTCGAGCAGATCGATGTCGCCTCGCTCGAGCGGCAGGGCGGCGAGGCGCCGGTCATCCGGCTCGTCAACCTGATGCTGATGTCGGCGATTCAGAAGGGCGCGAGCGACGTCCACATCGAACCGTACGAGAAGGAGTTCCGGGTTCGCTTCCGCATCGACGGCATCCTCTACAACGTGATGGCGCCGCCGATGAAGTTCCGCGACGCGATCACGTCGCGCATCAAGATCATGGCGAAGCTCGACATCGCCGAGAAGCGCCTGCCCCAGGACGGTCGCATCAAGATCCGCTTCGCCGTCGAAGGGGCGACCAAGGAAATCGACTTCCGCGTGTCCTGCCTGCCGACGCTCTTCGGCGAGAAGATCGTCATGCGTCTGCTCGACAAGGACAAGTTGATGCTCGACATGACGAAGCTCGGTTTCGAGCACGAGTCGTTGAGCAAGCTCGAGGTGGCGATCGCCAAGCCCTGGGGCATGGTGCTCGTCACCGGCCCGACCGGCAGCGGCAAGACGAATACGCTCTACTCGTCGATCTCGAAGGTCAACACGACCGAGACCAACATCATGACCGCCGAGGACCCGGTCGAGTTCAACCTCGTCGGCGTCAACCAGGTTCAGGTTCGAGAGAACATCGGCCTCAACTTCGCGGCGGCGCTGCGCTCGTTCCTGCGGCAGGACCCCAACATCATCCTGGTCGGCGAAATCCGCGACTTCGAGACCGCGGAGATCGCGGTCAAGGCCGCGCTCACCGGCCACCTCGTGCTCTCGACGCTGCACACCAACGACGCGCCCAGCACGATCAACCGGTTGATGAACATGGGCATCGAGCCGTTCCTGGTCGCGAGCTCGGTCAACCTGATCTGCGCGCAGCGCCTCGTGCGCCGCGTGTGCGCTGCCTGCAAGGAAGATCACCCGACGCCGCCGCAGGCGCTCGTCGAGGCCGGCTTCACGCCCGACGAAGCGCAGCACGTGGTGCCGAAGCGCGGCACCGGTTGCGAGGTCTGCAACCAGACCGGCTACAAGGGGCGCGTCGGCTTGTACGAGGTCATGGAGGTCACCGAGGAGCTGCGCGAGCTGATCCTCGTCGGGGCGTCGGGCCTCGAGTTGAAGCGCAAGGCGGTGGAGGATGGCATGATCACGCTCCGCCGCAGCGGCCTGCGAAAGGTCATGGAAGGCGTGACGACGATCGAGGAAGTGGCGCGGGAGACGATGAAATAGCTCTCAGCTCTCAGCTGTCAGCTCTCAGCACTTCTGCTGAGGCGTGCAGCTGAGCGTTGAGCAGCTGAGAAGCTGATAACTGAAAGCTGATAGCTGAGAGCTGATGGCTACACTACCCGAACTACTAAAGACGCTGGTCGACAACAGCGGCTCTGACCTGCACCTGACGACGCAGACGCCGCCGCAGATCCGCGTGCACGGGAAGCTGCAGGTCCTCGATCTGCCGCCGCTCGGCGCCGCCGACACCAAGGCGCTCGCCTACAGTGTCCTGACCGACGCGCAGAAGAAACGCTTCGAGGAGACCCTCGAGCTCGACTTCTCATTCGGCATCAGGGGCGTGGCGCGGTTTCGCTGCAACGTGTTCAATCAGCGGGGCGCCGTCGCGGCCGTGTACCGGGTCATTCCCGAACAAATCAAGCCATTCAACGAGCTCGGCTTGCCAGCGGTCATCGCCAACCTGTCCGAGCGCCCGCGCGGGCTCGTGCTCGTGACCGGCCCGACCGGCAGCGGCAAGTCCACGACGCTCGCGGCGATGATCGACAAGATCAACACCGAGCGGCGCGAGCACATCATCACCATCGAGGATCCGATCGAGTACATCCACCAGCACAAGGGATGTCTCGTCAATCAGCGCGAGGTCCACGCCGATACGCTCGGCTTCGCGCACGCGCTGCGCGCCGCCCTGCGCGAGGACCCCGACATCGTCCTCATCGGTGAGATGCGCGACCTCGAGACGATCGAGTCGGCGCTGCGGATCGCCGAAACGGGGCACTTGACCTTTGCGACGCTGCACACGAACTCGGCGGCGCAGACGATCAACCGAATCATCGACGTCTTCCCGGCGCACCAGCAGGGACAGATCCGGACGCAGCTGTCGCTGGTCCTCGAAGGCATCGTCTGTCAGGCGTTGCTGCCGCGCGCCGACGGCAAGGGACGGGTCGTGTCGCTCGAGATCATGGTGCCGACCCCCGCGATCCGCAACCTGATCCGTGACGACAAGGTGCATCAGATCTACTCGACGATGCAGACGGGTCAGGAAAAGCTCGGGATGCAGACGATGAACCAGAACCTGGTCACGCTCTACCAGAAGCGCCTGATCACGATCGAGACAGCGATGAGTGCCTCGTCCCAGAAAGACGAGCTCGAACAGATGATCAGCCGAGGCGCCGGCGTGGTCGCCGGAGCGGGAATGAATCGGCCGGGAATGCCGACGCGGACGACGGCGAGATAGGACGACGGGCTCAAGGCTCAGGGCTCAAGGCTCAAGCAAAACCTTCGATGGCTTACTCGAGGATCTTGCTTGAGCCCTGAGCCTGAGCCCTGAGCCGATTGCAGAGGATCTATGCCGACATTTGCTTATTCGGGTCGTACACGAACGGGGCAGACGGTGACGGGCGAGCGGATTGCCGACACCATGGATGCGGCAGTCTCGGCGCTGCGCCGCGAGCAGATCATGGTGACGCGCATCGATCCCGCCAAGGCGGCGGCCAAGGCCGAGGCCAAGGCGGAGGCGAAGCCTGGCGCGCCCAAGCCGGGCAAGGGAGTTCCGGCCAAGAACCTGGCGATCTTCACCCGCCAGTTCTCGGTCATGATCGACGCCGGCCTGCCGCTCGTGCAGTGCCTGGACATCCTCGGCAAGCAGGAGCCGCACAAGAACTTCTCCGCGGTCATCCTCAAGGTCCGCGAGGACGTCGAGTCCGGCGCGGCGCTGGCCGACAGCATGAAGAAGCACCCGAAGACCTTCGACGCGCTCTACTCGAACATGATCGCCGCCGGCGAGGCGGGCGGCATCCTCGACACCATTCTCAAGCGGCTCGCCGTCTACATCGAGAAGAACGTCAAGCTGAAGGGCGAAGTGAAGTCGGCGATGATCTACCCGATCGCCGTCATCGTGATCGCCGCGCTGGTCGTCGGCGCGATCCTCTGGAAGGTCATCCCGACGTTCGCGTCGCTCTTCGAGGGCCTGGGCGCCGAACTGCCGCTTGCCGACCCGCGTCGTCATCGCCGCCAGCGACTTCATCGTGGCGTGGGGATGGTTGATCATCATCGGCCTTGGCGTGGTCGGGCTACCTGATTCGTCGCTACTACGGGACCGAGGGCGGGCGTCACACGATCGACGCGATCATGCTGAAAGTGCCGGTCCTCGGCAACATCCTGCGCAAGGTTGCGGTGGCGCGTTTCTGCCGAACGCTGTCGACGCTCCTCTCCTCGGGCGTGCCGATTCTCGACGGCCTCGACATCACCGCCCGCACCTCCGGCAACGCCATCGTCGAGAAAGCGATTCTGACGACCCGAACCGGCATCGAGCGCGGCGAAACCGTGTCGGGGCCGCTCAAAGAGACGGGCGTGTTCCCGTCGATGGTCGTGCAGATGATCAACGTCGGTGAGACGACCGGCGCGCTCGACACGATGCTGTCGAAGATCGCGGACTTCTACGAGGACGAAGTCGACTCGGCCGTGGCCGGCATGCTGACGCTCCTCGAGCCCATCATGATCGCGTTTCTCGGTGTCGTCGTCGGCGGCATCGTCATCGCGATGTACATGCCGATCTTCGACTTGATCAGCAAGTTGACGGGGTAACAACTGGTTCACGGTTCATGGTTCAAGGTTCCTTCGTCGAACCGAACCTTGAACCATGAACCTTGAACCTATAGAAATGACTCCGAATTTCAGACGTCGACTGTTGTGGTTGATTGGCGGCCGCGCCGCGGTCGTCACGCTCCTGCTCGGGTCGGCGATTCTGATCCAGATTCAGGCGCCGGGATCGCTGCCGATCAATCCCTTCTTCTTTCTGATCGGCCTGACCTACGCGCTGACCGTCCTTTACATCCTGTTGCTTCGCCACGCCGAGCAGCACCGCTGGCTCGTCGACGTGCAGCTGGCCTGCGACGCGGTCATCGTCTCGGCGCTCGTCTACCTGACGGGCGGAGTCTCGAGCTATTTCACGTCGCTCTACACGCTGCCGATCATTGCCGCCAGCACGATCCAGTCGCAGCGGACCGGGATGATGGTCGGCGTGTTGAGCTCGCTCTTGTATGCCGGCCTCGCGAGCGCGCAGTACTTCGGCACGCCCGCTCTGCCGGTGGTCGTCGGCGCCGACTCGCGGCCGCAGGAGCGCGTCGCGCTCTTCATCGTCTTTCTCAACATCTTCGGGTTCGTGGCGGTGGCCGCGCTGAGCGGCCTGCTGGCGGAGCGTCTGCGCCGCACCGGCGCCGCGCTCGAGAAGGCGTCGAACCAGCTGGCCGATCTTCAGGCGTTCAGCGACCACGTGATCAGCAGCCTGACCGGTGGACTGGCAACGACCGACATCGAGGGCCGGATTCTGAGCTTCAACAAGGCCGCCGAAGGGATCACCGGCTCGACGGCCGCCCAGGTCGTCCACCGCCACGCGTCGGAGGTCCTTCAGCTGCCGTCGGAATTCGCCGAGCTCTTCGGCTCGCGCGAGGGGCGGCCGAAATTGCTACGCGTCGAGTACGTGTTCAAGTGTGCCGACGGCCGCGACATCGAGCTCGGCATCAGCACCGCGATCCTGCGCACGCCGCGCGGCGAAGTCGGGTTTGTCTTCACGTTCCAGGACGTCACCGATGCTCGTCGGCGCGAGCGTGAAGCACGCATCCAGCAGCGGTTGGCCGCGGTTGGGGAGATGGCGGCCGGGATCGCGCATGAGATCCGCAACCCGCTGGCGTCGATGTCGGGCTCGCTGCAGATTCTCCGGCAGGAGCTGCCGCTCAGCGACGAACAGTCGCAATTGATGGACATCGTGCTCCGCGAATCGGACCGGCTCAACGAGACGATTCGCAGCTTTCTCGCCTACGCGCGGCCGCAGCGAAATGCCTCCGCCAGGCTCGACGTCCGACAGATCGTCACCGACGCGGCCACGCTCCTTCAGAACAGTCCCGAGCTGCTCGAGACGCACGCCGTCCGCTGCGATGTGCCGCCCGAACCGGTGTGGTGCCTCGCCGACGAAGCGCAGATCCGGCAGATCGTCTGGAACCTGGCGACCAACGGGCTCCGCGCCATGGCCGAGGGCGGCACGCTCACGCTCGCCGCGGCGCCGGCACGGCCGGCACCCGGCGAACCAGACATGATCACCCTCGCGGTGACCGACGAAGGCATCGGCATCGATCCCACGGAGCTCGACGGCATCCTGCAGCCCTTCCACGGCGGTTTCGCGCGCGGGACGGGCCTCGGCTTGTCGATCGTTCACCGCATCGTCAGCGACTACGGCGGCGAGCTGTCGATGACGTCCGCGCGCGGCAAGGGCACGACGGTGATGGTGAAGCTGCCGGCCGCCAGTGAGGAGGCAGCAGACAGAACGCAGGAGCTGGGAGCTAGGAGCTAGGAACTGTTGCCAGGGATCGTAGTGTCCGCCTCAGGCGGACCTGACGTCCGGCTGAGCCGGGCACTGAGAGACTGGGCAGCTAGGAAGCTGGAAGCTGATTATGGCCACCGACACCGTAACTGAACCCGTCACCACGGCGCCCTCGCGCGTGCTGGTCGTCGACGACGAACGCTCGATGCGGGAGCTGCTGTCGATTGTGCTCAAGCGCGACGGCTACGAGGTGCTGGTGGCCGACGACGGGGTCCGGGCGATCGAGCTCCTGAAGAAGCAGCGTGTCGACATCCTGATTACCGACATCCGGATGCCGCAGATGAGCGGTGTCGACGTCCTCCGCGAGGCCAAGAACATCGACCCCGAGATCATCAGCATCGTCATGACGGCGTTTGCGTCGACGGACACGGCGGTCGAGGCGCTCCGTCTCGGCGCGGCCGACTACGTGCACAAGTCGCCGAGCGCCGCGAACGAGCTGCGGCTGCGGGTGCGGAAGGAGCTCGAACGGAAGCATCTCCAGCGCGAGAACGTGCTGCTGAAGCGGGCGCTGCAGAGCTCGCACAAGTTCTCGAACATCATCGGCCGCAGCGACGCGATGCTGTCGGTGTTCCAGCTGATTGAGACGATTGCGCCAACCGGCAGCACCGTGCTCATCACGGGGGAGTCGGGAACCGGCAAGGAGCTGGCGGCGCGGGCGATCCATTTCAACTCGCTCAGGAAGGAGCGCCCGTTTGTCGCGCTCAACTGCGGCGCCCTCTCCGAGACGCTGCTCGATTCGGAGCTCTTCGGGCACATGAAAGGTTCCTTCACCGGCGCCGACACCAACAAGAAGGGTCTGATCGAGGTGGCGGAGAAGGGCTCGATCTTCCTCGACGAGATCGGCGAGATGAGCCCACTCGTGCAGGTGAAGCTGCTGCGCGTGCTGCAGGAGCGGAAGTACCGGCGCCTCGGCGGTACCGAGGAGGTCGAGGCCGACATTCGCGTCATCGCGGCGACCAATCGCGACCTGGCGAAGATGGTGGTCGAAGGGACGTTCCGGGAAGACCTCTTCTACAGAATCAACGTCATCCCGATTCGCTTGCCGGCGCTGCGCGAGCGGGTCGAGGATATTCCCCTGCTCGCCGATCACTTCGTGGTCCGTTTTGCGACCGAGATGGGGAAGAAGATCACCGGCATCTCGGGTGCGGCGATGGCCTGCCTGCAGGCCTACGGCTGGCCCGGGAACATCCGGGAACTGGAAAATGCGATCGAACGGGCGGTGGCGCTCGAGCGCACGCCGTCCATCCTTGTCGAGAGCCTGCCCGAACAGGTTCGCGGGGCCGCGGCCGCGACGGCCGGCACGGCGGCGCCCACCGAGAACTTCCCCGACAACGGCTTCGATCTCGAGCAGCACGTCCAGCACATCGAACGCGAGTACATCGCGGAGGCGCTCAAGCGGGCCGGCGGTGTCAAGGTCAAGGCCGCCGAGCTCCTGGGTATGAGCTTCCGGTCGTTCCGGTATTACATGAAGAAGTACGACTTGAAGTAACTCGGCTGCGGCTCAAGGCTCAGGGCTCGAGGCTCAGGCAGATCTTCGAGTCAATGGTCCAACGTTCTTGCTTGAGCCCCGAGCCCTGAGCCCTGAGCCGCGAGCGCACACCGACACTTTCTGACAACGTCGGGCGACACAAATTGTCAGGTCGCCAAAATTTGGCAGCGATTTCGAGGTAATTGGCAGGCGGTTCTCTGACAACAACTCGCCTCAACGCAACATGTTACGGGTAGTCAGTTGGAATCTTCACGCTCTGGCATTGCCGTTGCTGAATGGCTGACCGTCGGCCGCTGGGAGTGACCAGTCGGGAGCCGACGCGGGCAGTCCCCGCGGCCAACACACCACAACTTCGTTATCTGAGGAGAGACGACAATGAAGGTTCGCAACCAGAAGGGTTTCACGCTTATCGAGCTGCTGATCGTCGTGGCGATCATCGGCATCATCGCCGCCATCGCGGTGCCGGGTCTGCTCCGCGCCCGCATGTCGGGTAACGAGTCTTCGGCGATCGGTTCGATGCGCGCCATCAACAGCGCGCAGGTCAACTACTCGGCAGCGGCCGGCCAGGGTGGGTATGCGACGAGCCTGACGATTCTCGGCGCGGCGTGCCCCGGCGGCACCCAGGGGTTCATCTCGCCGGACCTCAACCCCGCGACGCCTGGCGTCACGGCTGGCGCCGGCACGGGCGTCATCAAGAGCGGCTATGACGTCGACCTCGTTGGAAACGGCACCGCCGGCCCCGACGACTGCAACGCCGACGCCGACGAACACCGACTTCACCGCGACCGCGGTTCCGCAGGTTATCGGCAGCACGGGCACCCGCGGCTTCAACACGACGGCGGCCGGCACGATCTTCTTCGACCCGGCGGGCGGCGTCGCCGGCACCACGCCCCTCCAGTAACTCGGACGGTCGACGGTCTTACACGAAGGGATGCCCGGTTATCGGGCATCCCTTTTTTGAATCAAGAGAGTTTTTCGAATCGAGAGAGGCAGACGAAGGGATCATGCGCAAGCCGGAAAACACGGGCCGCCTGGACGCGACGGGTTTCACCCTGGTGGAGTTGCTCATCACGGTCGCGATCATCGGCGTCCTCGCCACGGTGACGATTCCGTCGCTGCTGCGGGCCAAGATGTCGGGCAACGAGGTCTCCGCGATTGGGTCGCTGCGGACGATCAACACCGCGGAGGCGGCGTATGCCGACGTTGCCGCATCCGGCGCATATGCGACGCAATTGTCCGTGCTCACGCAGTCGTGCCCGGGCGGCAGTCAGGGCTTTCTTTCCACGGAGTTTGCCGCCGACCCTTCACAGAAGAGCGGCTACGTGATCGTCCTGGATCCGGGTAGCGCGGTGCCGGCCCAGGCGGACTGCAACGGCGTCAACACGCGGCGCGGCTACTACCTGACCGGCGAACCTATCACTGCCAACCGGACGGGCGTCAGGAGCTTCGCCACGTCGAGCGCGGGGGCCATCTACTTCAATCCGTCGGGCGCACCGCCGACCGAGGCACAGATTGGCCCAGGGGGCGGAGCGACGCCCATCCAGTAGCCAAGAAGTGCACGGTTTTGCTGACCGGCGCCGACCGCGGAGGGCGAGCCGGACAGGCGCCTGCGGCGAGCGCGAGCGGGGTGGGGCCGCGCGAGCCTGAGGATGGTAAGCTGATGGCGTGCGCGACTCGCGCGGCTTTACCCTGATCGAGCTGCTGCTGGTCCTGTTAATCATCGGGATTCTGGCCACAATCGCGATGGCGAACTACCGGCACGCGCGGCTCCGCGCCGCGGAGACGTCCGCGATTGGCTCGCTGACGGCCATCAACCAGGCACAGTTCGCCTTCATGCAGACCTGCGGCAACCAGAAGTTCGCCCCCAGCCTGCCGAGCCTCGGCAAGCCCAACCCCGGAACGCACCGCTCCTTATCTGAGTCCCGATCTGACCGGCGCGGACGAGGTCGATAAGAGCGGCTACCGGATCACGATGGACGGGACGGAAGTGTCCGAGCCTGTCCTGACCTGCACCGGCGAAACGCCCTTGAGCGCGTATCACGTCACGGCCGACCCGGTGATCCCCGGCGTGACCGGCAGCCGGTTCTTCGGTACGAACGTGGATCACGTGATCTACGAGCACACGGAGACCTTCGGCGGCGGCAAGATGCCGGACACGGGTCCGCCGACGCTCGGCGAAGAGATGCGCGGCATGGTCAAATAGAGTGATTCGTATGACATCGTTGCAGCGCAACTTGATTCTCGGTCTTGCGGTGGCCGGCCTCGGCGCGTCGCTGATGTCGAGCTACGTCCACTACCAGCTGCTCACCGACACCTCGTACACGAGCGCCTGCGACGTGAGCACCACGATCAGCTGCACGCAAGCCTACTTGAGCCGTTATGGGAGCCTCTGGGGCGTGCCGGTGGCGCTCGGCGGCGTGCTCTACTTTGCGATGGTGCTCGCCATCGCCGGCCTGGCCGGCAGGCCCGCCTGCAAGTCGCGCGAGAACGTGCCCGGCTACATCTTCGCGCTGTCGACGCTGGCGCTCGCGTTCGTCCTCTATCTTGGCTGGGCCTCGTACTTCGTGCTCAAGACGTTCTGTATCCTCTGCGCGATTACTTACGTTGCCGTGATCGGTATCTTTCTCGTTTCCGGTGGAGCCACGACCTTCCCTATGAAGACTTTGCCCGATCGCGCCCGCCGCGACATTCGCACGCTCGTCTCGAGTCCTCTTGCGCTGGCCGTCACGCTCCTCCTTGTCGCCGGCACGGCGATCGCGGTGGCCGCCTTCCCGGGGGATGCCGCGGCTGGCGGTGTGGCGGCTGCAGTGCAGGCGCCGATGCCCACAGTCACGGAGGACGATCGCGTCAAGATCGCGCAGTGGTGGGAGGTGCAGCCGAAGAGCGAAGTGCCGGTGCCAGCCGACGGCGCGAAAGTGGTGATCGTCAAGTTCAACGACTACCAGTGCCCGGCCTGCAAGCTGACCTACGAAACCTACAAGCAGTTCCTGCCGAAGTACGTGGCCAGTGGCCAGGTGAAGTACGTCGTCAAGCACTACCCGCTCGAGCCGGAGTGCAACCCCAGCGTGCCCGGCGGCAACCACTACGCGTCGTGCGAGGCCGCCGCGTCGGTCATCATGGCGAAGGGCAAGGGCACGTCCGATAAGCTGGAAGACTGGATTTTTTCGCACATCGGCCCGCCGCAGCTCACGCCCGAGCAGGTGAAGGAGGCGGCGCGCACCGTCGGTGGAATCACCGACTTCGACGCGCAGTACGCGCGCGCGAAGGAAGAAATCAAGACCGACGCTGGCCTTGGCCAGCTGCTCGGCGTCCGCTCGACGCCGACCTTCTTCATCAACGGCCGCAAGCTCGAGCAGGTGCTTCCGGCCCAGTACTTCGAGGTCCTGATCCAGTTGGAGCTTCAGAAGGCCAAGTAGCGCCGGACATGTCCCCCGCGCGACACGCGACATGCCCCCAGCGATAAGAATCGACGATCTGACGAAGGACTATGCGGTCGGCTTCTGGCGAAAGCGGCCGTACCGCGCGCTCGATCGGCTGTCGCTCGCGATCGAGCCTGGCGAGGTGTTCGGCTTTCTCGGACCGAACGGCGCGGGCAAGACGACCACGCTGAAGCTGCTGATGCAGCTCATCTTCCCGACGTCGGGGCGCGCCGAGATTCTTGGCCAGCCCGTCGGCCACGTCGCGACCCGCCAGCGGATCGGCTACCTTCCCGAAAACCCCTACTTCTACGACAACCTGACCGCCGAGGAATTGCTCGAGTATTTCTGCCAGCTCTTCGGCTACGACGCCGCCGATCGCAAGAAGCGTGTCGCCGCTTCGCTCGACCGTGTCGGCATCGGGGCCGAGCGCCGGCTGCAACTGCGCAAGTTCTCGAAGGGCATGGTGCAGCGCGTCGGCATCGCGCAGGCGCTCATCAATGACCCTGAGGTCGTCTTCCTCGACGAGCCGATGTCCGGTCTCGATCCGCTCGGACGCCGCGAGGTCCGCAACCTGATTCTGCAGCTGCGCGATCAAGGGCGCACGGTGTTCTTCAGCTCGCACATCCTCGCCGACGCCGAGGCGCTCTGCAGCCGTGTCGCGGTCGTCGCCGGCGGCCGGCTGGCCGCGGCCGGTCGGCTGAACGACATCCTCGCGTTCGAAGTCCGCGGCTGGGAGCTCGTGATTGCTGACGTGACGCCCGACATGCTCAAGAGCCTCGCGTCGGTTGCTCGCCGAACGACCGAAATCTCCGCTGGACGCTACGCGGTCGAGCTGTCGCTCGATTCCCCGCCCGACCGGGTGTTGGCGGATCTCGCCGCGATGGGTGCCAAGCCCGTGTCGCTCAATCCGATTCGCGAGACGCTCGAAGACTTTTTCGTCCGCCGCGTGGCGGAGGCCGGATCCGCGCGGCCGGGGCTGGAGGGCGCTCGTGCGCGCGATTAGCCGCATCGCCGTCAGCGTGTTCCGCGAGTCGGTCCGGGACCGCGTCCTCTACAACCTGGTCTTCTTTGCCGTCCTGCTGATTGCCTCGTCGTATCTGCTCGGGCAGCTCACCGCCGGGCAGGACGTCAAGATCATCAAGGATCTCGGACTGGCGGCGACCGTCGTCTTCGGCCTCTTCATCGCCATCTTCATTGGCATCGGCCTCGTCTCGAAAGAGGTCGAGCGCCGCAGCATCTACGCGCTGCTCGCCAAGCCGATCAGCCGGCCGCAGTTCGTCCTGGGCAAGTACGCCGGGCTCGTGCTGACCCTCGCGGTCAACGTGGCGGTCATGACCGCCGCGATCTACGCCGTGCTCGCCTACATGACCTGGACCGAGACGGCGCTCGCTCAATCGGGCTGGGACGCGCCGGGGATCGACCCGGCGCTCCTCAAGGCGCTGTTCCTGATCTTCGTCGAGCTGATGCTCATTACCGCCATCGCGCTGTTCTTCTCCACTTTTTCGACGCCGCTGCTCTCGGCCGCGCTGACCTTCGGCTTCTACATCGTCGGGCACTTCAACGCGGACCTGCGCAACTTCGAGCGCGTCGTCGACTCGCGCGCCGCGCAATGGCTGGCGCGCGGGCTCTATCATGTGCTGCCAGATTTGTCGGCGTTCGACGTCAAGACTGAAGTGGTGCACGGACTGGCGGTTCCGGCTGGCTATCTCGCGATCACGGCCGCTTACGGCCTCGCGTACATCGCCGTGCTGCTGCTGCTCGCGACGCTGATTTTTTCGCGAAGGGATTTCAAGTGAGTGCCAGGTGCGCGGCGTCCGCTTCTCGTGGCTGCCGCGATCGTCTGCCTGGTGGGTGCGGTCGGCCTGCAGATTGTCCGCGACCGCACCTACACGATGCGCGAGCAAGTGGCCGAACGGATCCTCTACGTGCGATCCGGGGAGGCGGTGAAGCGGATGGCGCTCGGCTTTGACGCGCTTGCCGCCGACGTCTATTGGATTCGCGCCATCCAGCACTACGGCGGCGATCGGCGCACCGGCAGCGGCCCCCGCCGCTACGAGCTTCTCTATCCGCTCCTCGATCTGACGACGACGCTCGATCCGTACTTCACGATCGCGTACCGATTCGGCGCCATCTTTCTGAGCGAAGCGGTTCCCGGTGGACCCGGGCGGCCCGATCAGGCGGAGCGGCTGCTCCGCAAGGGCATCGCGGCACAGCCAGGGAAGTGGCAGTACTACTACGACATCGGCTTCGTCTACTACTGGCACGCCCGCGACTACAAAGCCGCGGCGTCGTGGTTTCAGCGCGCCCAGGAACAACCGAACGCGCCGAACTGGCTCCGCCGCTGACGGCCAGCATGCTGACGACAGGGAACGACCGCGCCGCCGCGCGTTTCCTGTGGCAGCAGATGCTGCAGTCCGACCAGGAATGGCTCCGGCGGAACGCGCGAACGACGTCTGCTCCAGACTCGACGCCCTGGACCTCATCGATCAGATCGACGCCTTCATCAGGCGCTACCCTGCGCCAGCTGGCGAGCCGGTGACCTGGGAGGCACTGATGCGCCGCACCCCTCTTCGCGAGGTTCCGACCGATCCGACGGGGACACCGATTCGAGCTCGATCCGGCGACCGGACGCGCCAGCGTGTCGAAGACGTCGCCGTTGCAGCCGATGCCCAATTTGGACCGGCCTCCCTCATGACTCGTCGACGTGATCGGCCTGGTCGCGATCGGCGTACTCGGGCTTGGCGGTCGGCAGCTTTTTCAACGTCTGCATCCATCGATTGCCGCGCCACGGTTCCATCGTCCGGCCGGCATCGAGCTGCCCGCACTGCGGCTACGTCCTGCGCTGGTTCGATAACGTCCCGGTCCTCAGCTACGTGCTGCTTGCGCGGGCGCTGCCGGAAGTGCAAAGCCGGCGATCTCGATTCGCTACCCGATCGTCGAGATCATGACTGCGGCGATCTTCGTCGCGCACTATCAGGTGTTCGGGCCCGACATCATCCTGGTGCCGCGCCTGGTCTTTGCGAGCGCGATGATCGTGCTCTTTGCCATCGACCTCGAACATCATCTGCTGCCAAACGTGATTACGCTGCCGGGGATTGTGGTGGGCCTGCTATTTGCGGCCATGCTCCCTCCCGGCCTCGTTGACGCGCTCATCGGCGTCGTTGCCGGAGGCGGTGTCCTGTGGCTGGTGGGGGAGGCCTACTACCGCTACTCCGGCCAGGAGGGGATGGGTGGGGGCGACGTGAAGATGCTGGCCATGATCGGCGCGTTCCTGGGCTGGCAGCTCATGATACTGACGCTCGTCCTGTCGTCTGTCCTGGGATCGGTGATCGGCCTCCTCGTGATCGCCTTCAAGCGCGGCGGGATGAAGTACGCGCTGCCGTACGGGACATTCCTGTCGATCGCGGCGCTCGTCGCCTCACTGGTCGGCCGCCAGATCATCGACTGGTACGTCGGGTTTTATCAATAAAACGGCCGAGTTTCTCCCTCAGTTACAGTTTTGTTGATCGTCTGTTCCGTTCCGGAACATCGCGGCGCACTCCTCGCCGACAAGACTGTGTTCGACAGCATCTAACACCTGTATAAACAACAAGTTAACTCCCCATGGAACATCACTTGCTTTTCTGCCGGACCGAGGACGATTTGGCGAGGAGTAAGGTCGCAGTAACTGCCATGCATGAGAAATACCGCAAGAGCATTCGGGACGACCGGGCTTTACGCTGCTCGAAGTGCTGGTCGTCGTCGCAATCATGGGGGTGCTGGCGGCGACGGCCATCATGGTCTCGCCGTCGTTCGCGCGGCACGCCCGCGCCGAGGCTGGGATCGGGCAGGCGATGGATGCTCTGCGAAGGCCCGCGAGACGGCGATCAGCCAGCGCCGGAATGTGCGAGTCGTCGTTCGTCGGGCTTAACGCGCATGCAGACACTTCGGGTCGACATCGGCGCCGGCGGGGTGGTGACGGGCACGACGATTGCTGCGGACGGTGGAGTTCGAGAACCGCATGCAGTTCCGGCTCGAACCCGACGTGCCCGACACGCCGGACGAGTTCGGCAGGGGCAGCGCTCCGCAGTGGCTTTCGGACCCGTCGGCCACGCCGGATGTTCACGAGCGAAGGCACCTTCGTCAACCAGGCAGGGCGATGTACTCAACGGCACGGTGTTCCTGTCAATCCAGCGGCGACAAGCTCAGCCCGAGAGCGATCACGATCTTCGGGGCGACGGCGCTTATTCGGGCGTGGCGTTGGAACGGACGTGAGTGGGTGGAGTAAGCCATGACGACATTACTCACATTCAGACGAACCGGCAGCACCGCGACGGCGAGGCGGCTTCTCGCTGATCGAAGTCGTTGATCGCGATGGCGATCCTGGCCACCGGCCTCCTCAGCCTGGCCGGCGTGTTCATCCTGGGCCTGAACCAACTATCAGGCTCGTCGGCGGCGCTCATTGCGCGCGAGAAGGCGCGCGAAGCGGTCGAAAGCGTCCACACGGCGCGCGACACCCGCGTCATTCAGCTGGTGCCAGATCTACAACGTCGGCTCCGCCCGGGATGCCGCGTGCGCGGCAAGCCTGCGGGCGTGTTTCTGGACGGCCCGCAGCCTCTCAACAACGCCGGGACCGACGGCCTGGTCAACACGGCCGACGACGACGGCCGTCGGGATCGAGGTCCGTCAGTCCAGGCGCGGACAACATCCTTGGCACGGCGACGACATCCGGACGGAGCTGACGAGCTATTCGACGAGAAATCGAAATCACCGAGATCGTGACCAACGGCGTCGCCAACCCGAACCTGCGTCGGCTGCGTGTCCGCATCCGATACGGACCGTTGGTGGAACGAGAGCGGCGCTCGAGCCCGAGCGGGTCTACGAGCTGACGACCTACATCTCGGCGATTTCCTGAGAGACCATGCGACTGTCAAACGCCGATGCGATCATCCACGCATCATCGCCGGCGCGACACGCGCGAACGTGGCTTCACGCTGATTGAGTTGCTGCTCTCGATGGCGATCACGACCATCATCCTCGGCGCGACGATGCTGGCCATGAACGACGCCATCAAGGCCACTGACACGGCGACGCAGATCACCGACTTGAACAACGGCCTTCGTACCGCCATGGACATGATGGTTCGCGATTCGATGCAGGTTGGGCAGGGCTTGCCCGCCGGCCGCGTCGTCGGCCTGGCGAACGGCGCCGGCGCGACTCCAATTCAGCTGCCCGGTCCAATCGATTCGAACCTGCAGCTCGACGGCGCGTCGTTTTGTCCGCCTGATCCGAACGACGCGACGCCCGACACCGTGTGCGAGCAGTTCAGGCGATCGTTCCGGGGCCCGGGCGTGGTCCCGAGTTGCCCGACAGACGGCCAGGCGACCGACATGATGACGATGCTCGCCGCCGACAGCGCGTTCGACCAGATCCGGCTGACGTCCTTCGCGGCCAGACGGTTCCAGTACTTCCGAGATCGCAATCCGGCGGTGAACATCACCAACGGGGGCGCCGACGACGTCGAAGCCGGCGACCTGATCATGCTGTCGAAGGGGAACGCCAGCTCCCTCGTGCAGGTGACGCGCGTGGCCCGGGGCAACAGCTCTACTTCGAAGCCGGCGACTCGCTAATCTGAATCAGCCCGCGGCCCCGGCGGAACCGGCGCAGTCGAGCGCGCTTGCGCCCGCCAGACGATACGATCCGGTGCCGCCGCGGTGCCTTCGTGAATACCACGGCGACGCGCATCCGGATGATCAGCTACTACATCGACGTGACGACCGATCCGCGCCGGCCGCGGCTCGTCCGGCGGATCAACAACGGGGATCCGACTGATCTTCGACAACACGCTCGGGACCGCGGTCGCCTTCGATGTCGAGAACCTGCAGATCAGCTACGACCTGGCCGACGGCGTCACAATCCGACGAACGTGCGAATGAACGACGCCGATCTGGACGGGACCGGGCGTGCGCGCCCTGCGTCTGCTCCCCCAACCAGATCCGCAAAGTCAACCTTGCGTTGTCCGGCCGCTCGCGGCTGCCGCTGCGAGCGACGCGCCAGTTCTTCCACAACACGCTCGTCACCCAGGTGAGCCTGCGCAGCCTGGCCTTCGTCGATCGCTATCGCTGAGGACCGCAGTCATGCAGACCTTCATGCTCGTCACGACCGTCGCTTGCCCGGCGCGAAGACGGCATCGCGCTGCTCGTCACCCTGATGGTGCTGATGCTCGTGTCGGCCCTGATGGTCGGCTTTGTCACGGCCATCGTCGCCGACCAGCGCGCCAGCGGGCTCGACCGCGACCAGACGCAGGCCTACGCGGCCGCGCACGCCGGCCTCGAGCAGTTGACCTCGGATCTGGCGGGCGCTCTTCACCCGGACTTCTCGCCGACGCGGCGCGAGATCGCGACTTGACGGCGACGCCGCCGGCGCTGACCGGATTCACGTTCATCGATCCCGGCGGCTCGTCCGGGTACCGGATCATCTTCACGCCCGACGCGCAGGGCAATCCCGCCCCCGGAGACTCGCCGCGGGCACCACGATTTCCGCCGGTCCCTACCAGGGTTTTCGCGGCATCATCACGCCATACAACATCACCGTGACGGCGCGATCGCGCGGCGGCGCCGAGGTGCGGATGCGGCGGACGCTGCAGACCGTCGCGGTTCCGGTCTTCCAGTTCGGCCTCTTTTCCGAGAACGACCTGAGCTTCTTCGCCGGCCCCGACTTCAACTTCGGCGGCCGCGTGCACACCAACGGCAACCTCTTCCTGGCGTCAGGCAACGGCACGACGCTGACGCTTGCCGACCGCGTCACCGCGGTTGGCGAGGTGATCCGGACGCAACCTGTCGAACGGCTGGGACACGAATACCAACTACACCGGAACGGTGCGGGTCATCACGCCGCGCCGACGACATTCCGCAACCTGACGCGAACCGAGGGCAGCCTGGTCACCAACGATCCAGCCGTCCTGAACGAGCCGAACTGGACGACGCTCTCGGTTGGCACCTATTCGAGCAACATCCGCAACGGCCGCACCGGCGCGCGCCGGCTCGACCTGCCGCTCGTCTCGCAGGGCGCCCGCGCCGATCGACCTGATTCGACGGCCGGCGGTGAACTCGAATGAGAACGTCGGCGCCGCCAGGCTGGTCTACGACCAGCGGTTCTTCGGGCAGGCGGCGGTGCGGATTTTGTTGTCGGATACGGCGGCAGAGATTCAGCAATTGCCGACCGTCACGCAGGGGACGCAACCGGTCGCGTTGTTCGGCGCCGGCTCAGTACCGTAACTATCGCCTCGCGCCGCTCCCGCAACGCGGCGCTGCCGCGCGCTCCTCTCGGGAATTACGAGACGCCGGGTGAGCATGGGGACCAGGCGGGCTCGGCTGGCGCTCTGCACGGGAGCGTTTACAAAGGCATTCACGACGAGTCAGTGCTCGGTGGCTTCATCAAGATTGAGATTCAGCGTCCAGGGCACGACGCCGACCAATGGCGTCTGGCAGGATGTGACCGGCGAGGTCCTGTCGCTTGGGATCGCGGGGCGGAACCTCGCGGACTTCGACCGTGCCGATCGCGAGCCGGTGGAACAGCATCCCCGACGGCGCCGGCGGCGTCAACGACGTCTGTCCCGAGCCGAACCCCAACGCAATCATCCGGTTGCAGCGCCTGCGAGACATTCCGATGAACCTGGGCGCCTTGCGGCGTCACGGTCAACGGCGCTGGCGTGGTCACCGCTGTCAGCGACAACGAGCACGACTACTGGCCCAACACCCTCTACGACGCTCGTGAGGCGCAGACACGGGACGCGACCGCCGCCGCCTCGACCGATATTGCGCTCGCCGGCGTGATGCACTACGTCGAGCTCGACGTCAACAACCTCCGCCGTTGGCTGGCGGGACAGTTCGCCGGCGTTGGCGCCCCAAACGGTGTCAATGCCAAGAACGACAACGGCTACATCGTGTATTTCTCCGACCGGCGCGGCAACAAGAACCAGGCCGGCGCTCCGGTCGAGACTGGGAGAATTCGGCTACGAAGACACGGTCAATCCCGGCACTGCGGCGGGCACGCCCAATGGCGGGCTGCCAGACACCGGCGAAGACGCGAACGGCAACGGGGCGCTCGACCTCTATGGCCGGATTGCGCGCAACGTGCCGCCTTTCCTCGCCGCGACCACAGGCACGCCCTGCGTCACGGATTATCCGAATCCGCTGCATGCCGGCACACTCGTCACGCAGGTGCTCACCGACGCGAGCCTTGGCATCGGCTTGCCGCAGTCGGCGCGAACTGCGCCGGCGTGGGCCAGGTTGCCGTCGACCGTACCCGACCGCGTCAAACCGCTCGTCGCGCGCGCCAATCGGCCGCTGTTTTTCCGTCGCGCCCTGAAGATCGTCAACGGCGGCCTTGGCAACTTGCCGAACGGCTTGACCATCGCGTCGGAGAATCCGGTCTACGTGCAGGGCAACTACAATGCACAGGCGAACAACACGCTTGCCGATCCGCACGTCCCGGCCGCCATCATCGCCGACGCTGTGACGCTTGCTGTCGAACAGCTGGAACGACATGCGTTCGTTCGTCGAACCCGGCCAATCCTGGCCAACCGCCGCCGCGACGACGACGGGTTATCGCGTGGCGATCGTCGCTGGCAAGAGTGTGCCGTTCCCGCGTCCCACGGGCTGGGCGTCGGCGCAGGACTTCGGCACCGACGGCGGCGCGCACAACTTCCTTCGCCTGCTGGAGGGTGGAACAACGGCTCAGACGCTCAACTACCGCGGCTCGATCGTCAGCTTCTTCACCAGCCGGCAGGCGGTCGGAAGCTATAAGTGCTGCAACAACGTGTATAGCCGCGCCGACTCGCGGCTTCAACTTCGACACCGACTTCCTGACGCCGGCGCTGCTCCCGCCGGGCACGCCGATGTTCCGCGACGTCAACACGCTGACGTTCCGGCAGCTGTTGAGGCCGAACACAGTAGTCGGCAGTCGTGAGTCGGCAGTCGGCAGTCGCAGTCGTCAGTCTGAGTCGGCAGTCTGAGTCGGCAGTCCCAGTCGGCTGTCACAGTCAGCTGCCGACTCGGACTGACAGACTCGTGACTGGCGACTCGGACTGTAGACTTAGACTGAAGACTGCGACTGCCGACTATCGACTAACGACCAACGACTGAAGTGTCCCAAAGCGGCTACCTCTTCCTCGGTCTCACCGCGATCGTGGCCGCCTTGTCGGGCGTCCTCGCCTACGCCGTTCTTCGCATCTTCGCCGCCGCGCGCGCCGCGACAAGAGACGACAAGAAAACCGGGAGCGAGACGGCCTTCATGGCCGCCGCGATGGAGGACGCTGTTCGCAAGCTCCGCGACGGCGAACGCGCGATGAAGGCTCGCGCCGAGGCCTCCGAACGCCTGAGCAGCGAGATCGTCGCCAGCCTCACTTCAGGTCTGCTCGTCGTCGACCGCGACGGCATCGTGCGCACGCTCAACCCGGCGGGCCAGACAATGCTCCGACTGGCGGGGAACCGCTGGGAAGGACCCTACCGCGAGGTTCTGAAGGACGCCGGCTCTCTGGCCGACGTGCTCGAGGAGTGCCTGACGACGTCGAAGCCGGTGGTGCGCCGGGCAGTCCCGCTCACCGGCGGCGCCGCATCGCACCTGGGCCTCACGGTCTCGCCGATTCGCGAGGACGCCGGCGGTGCCGCGCACGGCGTGATCTGCCTCTTCACCGATCTGACTGAGGTGATGGAGCTCGAGGAGCAGCTCCGCCTGAAGGATAGCCTGGCTCGTCTCGGCGAAATGACTGCCGGCATCGCGCACGAGTTCCGCAATGGACTCGCGACGATTCACGGCTACGGCCGGCTGCTCGAGCTCGAGCGTCTGCCAACCGACTATCGCCCATTCGTCCAGGGGATCCGCGACGAGACCGAAGCGCTCGGGCAGGTCGTCACGAACTTTCTGAGCTTCGCTCGTCCGACCGAGCTGGCGCTGGCGCCCGTCGAGATGACCGCGCTCGTAGAGCGCGCGGCCGAAGAAGTCCGCGCCGAGGTTCGCGCCCGCGGCGGCGACGTCGTCGTTCGCGGCGAGTTTGGCCGTGTCGACGGCGACGAGGTCCTGCTTCGTCAGGCGCTCAGCAATCTCTGCCGCAACGCGTTCGAAGCCTGCGCTCAGGCGCGGATCGTGCCAGAGATCGTGATCGAGGGCCAGCGCGATCCCGTCCATGGCGTCATCCGCATCAGCGTCTCGGACAATGGCCCTGGCGTTCCCGATGGCGTGGCCGATCGAGTGTTCCAGCCGTTTTTCACGACCAAGGCGCAGGGCACCGGCCTCGGCCTGGCGCTCGTGCAGAAGATCGTGGTCACACACAACGGCCGCGTGACGGTCGCCACCGGTGACGGCGGCGGCGCGAGGTTCGTCGTGACGTTGCCCGCGCTCGAAGCGCCAGTCACCACGCACTGAGGCCCGGCGCGTCGCAAATTCTGCCGCGTTGCCGGCCATTCCCACCGCGCGTTTTTAGCAACGTTCTCCGCGCCACACTTTCCTCTTTGCGCGATTTTTCTCGATAAACCGCGGGTCGTCCATTCGCTCGCTACGGGATCGGGAGTTGCACTCCTCGCGTCCAGCCATGTTTCGCACCGATCGCCCATCGAGCGCCTCCGGCTTCACTCTCGTCGAGGTGCTGATCGCCGTCGCCATTTTCATCACGCTGTCGGTGGGCGTGGCACAACTCATCGCGGTCGCGACCCGCGCGGTTCGGGCCGCGCGCGAGCGGACATCGGCGGCGATTCTCGCGGGGGCGAAGATGGAACAACTCCGATCGCTCGCGTGGACCTACTTCCCGTCAGAGGCAGGTGATCCGGCCCTCGCGCGGTCCGATCGAACGACGGACGTGAGCCATCCGGCTCACGCGTCGAACGGCGTCGGATTGCAGGCCTCACCGGCCGGCACGCTTGGATCGAACACGCCACCGTACGTGGACTACGTGGACGGCGCAGGACGCTGGGTGGGGCATGGCAGCGATCCGCCGCCAAGCGCGGTCTTCATCAGGAGATGGGCGGTGCAACCCCTTGCGACCGATCCGGAGCGGACGCTCGTCTTGCAGGTCCTCGTGACGACGGTTCGAGATGATCGTTCCCGGACGGCAGCGTGGAGCGGAGCAGCCGGCGTCGATGCCGTGCTCGTAAGCGTTCTGACCAGAAAGGGCCAATGACTGTGCCTGAACGAGGATTCACGTATGTCGAGGTGCTGATCGCGATCGCCATCCTTTTCGCGGCGACAGGTACGTCGCTCCGGGTGACCGCGAGCGGTCAGCGGCTGGCTCGATCGCAAGGCGAGGCGACCGACCTGCATCAACGCACGCGGGTCGGCGTCGAGAGGTTGAGAAACGATCTCGCGCTCGCAGGGACCGGCGCGCTCGCTGGCCCACATTCCGGCAGTTTGTCCGGCCATCTTGCGCCACTCGTTCCTGCTCGAACGGGCGTTCGCCTGCCCGACCCGCCACTCTCAGCCTTCGTCGATCGCGTCAGCATCGTCTATGTGGCGGAAGGGGCGTGGCCGTCGCCATTGACGGTCGACGTGGCGAGCTCGCTCGAACCGTTGCCGATTAGCGCGACGGCGCCGGGTTGTCCCTTGACCGGCCTCTGCGGATTCAGTGAGGGGACCCGCGCTCTTGTGCTCGACACGCGCGGCGTAGGAGCGGGGCACGACCTCTTTACTGTGACAGGCGTTGCTGGCGCGCTTGCGCACGATTCACCGAATCCACCGCTGCATCGATCCTACGAAGCCGGAACCTCGATCGTCGTGCCGGTCGTGCACCGCGTGTATCACTTCGATCGCGCCGGGCGACGGCTGATGGTCTACGACGGCTATCAAGGAGACATGCCGCTCATCGACCATCTCGTGGATCTGCGCTTCAGGTACTTTGCCGACCGCGCTCCCGTCGAGCGTCTCGCGTCCGGCGGACGGTATCGCGACCTGCGTCTACGATGCGGGCTCTCCCGCTGTGCCGAGGCTCGAAGACTTCGGTGGGGTGGGACTGCACGAACTGACGTCAGCGCAGATGACTGACGGGCCCTTTTGCGGCGCCGGTCCCGGCGCCTTCGACGGTGATCTTCTGAGGATTCGGCTCGTGCGGGTCACGATGCGCCTCGAGGCGGCCGCCGACGACGTTCGTGGCTCGGGCGTCCTGTTCGCGCGACCCGGCCGTTCGTCGTCAGGGGATAGCTTCGTGCCCGACTACGAGGTGACGTTCGACGTCGCCCCCCGCAACATGCTTCCAGCGATGTCCCCGCGATGAACACCGATTTCAGTAACGAACGGGGCATCGCCGTCGTGATTGCCCTCCTCACGATGGTCCTTCTCGGAGCACTGGCCGCTGCACTCGTGACGCTGACGACGACTGAAACTCTCGTCAGCGCGAGTTTTCGCCGTTCACTCGAGGTGGCGCACGGCGCCGAGGCGGCGCTGGAGCGCGGGCTGCACGACTTGTCGGCGATGTCGGACTGGTCACCGGCGCTGGCGGCGCCGCCGGCCAACGTCACCTCGAGTTTCGACGATGGAGAGACGACGCCCCGCGGGCCCGACGGCCGAATGCTCGACCTCACGCGGCTCACGGCCGATCGCCAGCGCGCGAGCGATGCGCGCGGCGGCCCGGCGATCTTCGGCGCCAATAATCCCGAGTGGCGCCTGTTCGCGCACGCGCCCCTCCGCGCGCTGCTCGCCGAGCCTGGTCCGGATCTTCCGCTCTACCTGGCGGTCTGGATCGCTGACGACGAGTCCGACGGGGATGGCAACCCGGCTCTTGATACCAATGGCCAGATCCTCTTGTGGTCGGTGGCCTTCGGTACCGGCGGCACTCGTGGGGCGGTCGAAGCGCGGATCGAGCGAGCTGGCGGCGGTGGAGCTTCGGCTGCTCGCGTGGCGTCAGGCCCGATAACCTGTCTTTCTGGCTGGGGTTAGGACGGTCTGCCACCGATAACTCGTCACGTCAGGCCGGGTGGGGGAAATGCGGTTTCGCCGACCGGCCTCGAACAGCTGGTCTCCGACGCCCGTATCTGCTACAATTAATTGGTAGTTAGTGGACTTATGAGATCTCTTCTTGCGTTGAAAGCGGCGGTTCGCCCAACGGCCGTGATGGCGCTCCTGGGGCTTCTGACGTTGCCGGCTGCTGCGATCGCGCAGTCGTCGCAACCATCCCTTGCTGAGATCGCCCGCAAGGAAGCGGAACGCCGAAAGACTGCCAAAGAAGCCAAGATCGTCATCACCGACAAGAATCTGCCGGAGTCGGCTCGCAAGCCGGCCTCGACGGCTGCGCCTGCCGATGCCAACCAGCCGGCGCATGCTGGGGAACAAAAGCCTGCGGCGGCCGCTGGCGCCGCGGCCGGCGGCGACGCGCCCGCCAAGCCGCAGCGCCGGCCGGAGATCAGGGCGAGGCGCTCTGGCGCGGGAAGATTACGCAAGCGCGGGAGGCACTCCGCCGCAACGAGGTTTTTCTGCAGGCGCTGCAGACCCGCGTGAACGCGCTTGCGACGGACTATTACGGCCGGGACGATCCCTACCAGAAAATGAAGCTCGCCGGCGAACGCGACCAGGCGATCCAGGAGATGGAGAAGGTCAAGGCCGACGTCGAGGCCTCCAAGAAGCAGATCGCCGACATCGAAGAGGAAGCGCGCAAAGCCGGCGTTCCCCCAGGCTGGCTCCGCTGACCTCCGCCCGCGTGGCCGCTCCCGCCCAGATTCTGATCGTCGAAGACAAGGACTCGCTGCGTACGATGCTCCGGCACGCGCTCGAGCGGCAGGGGCATTCTGTGCTCGAAGCGCGCGATCAGCCCGAGGCCGTGCGCATGCTCCAACAGAGCCCGGCTATCGTGCTCTCGGACCTGCGCCTTCCCGAAGGTGATGGCTTCGGCGTGCTGCGCGCGTCGAAGGAGTTCGACGCCGACACGCCAGTCATCGTGATGACCGCCTACGGCAGCATCGAGGATGCGGTCGCGGCGATGAAGGAAGGCGCGCTCGATTTCCTGGCCAAGCCCGTCGATCCCGACCACCTGGCCTTGCTCGTCGCGCGGGCGCTCGAGCAGCGCCGGATGGTGACCGAGAACCTCCTGCTGAAAGAGGAGCTCGCGGTGCGTCGCGGCGCGCCGCAGCTGGTCGGCGAGGACCTCTCGCTCAGAAAAGTGTTCGCCAGCCTGCAGAAGGCGGCGGCAACGGATACGACCGTGCTCCTCGAGGGCGAGAGCGGGACCGGCAAGGAGCTGTTCGCGCGCTCGCTGCATGCCCTCAGCCAACGCGCTGACGCGCCGTTTGTCGCGATCAACTGCGCGGCGATTCCCGAAACGCTCCTCGAAACCGAGCTCTTCGGCCACGAGAAGGGCGCGTTCACCGGCGCCGTGGCCCGGAAGCCCGGCAAGTTCGAGATGGCGCACCGGGGAACGCTCTTTCTCGACGAGATCGGCGATCTGCCGCTGGCGCTTCAGGCCAAAATCCTGCGAGCGCTCGAGGAGAAGCGGTTCGAGCGGGTCGGCGGCACGGCGACGGTGCAGGTCGATGTCCGCCTCGTGGCGGCAACCAATCGCGGGCTGCGCGCGGCCGTTGCGGCACGGCGGTTCCGCGAAGATCTCTTCTTCCGCCTCTCGGTGTTCCCGATTACGGTTCCACCCCTTCGCGACCGGCCCGGCGACATTCCGCTGTTGGCGCGCTACTTCGTCGAACGCTTTTGCCGGGACATGAAGAAAAAGCCGCTGACGCTGTCGCCGGCGGCGCTCGAGCAGCTGGTCTCGTATCGATGGCCAGGCAACGTCCGAGAGCTGCAAAACTGCATCGAGCGAGCGGTCATCCTCACCGAAGGCGACGCGATTCAGCCGCGTCACCTGAACCTGTCCTTCGTCGCCGCGGAGCCCGCGAGCGAACCGGTGAACCCGCTTGCCGATCTCGATCTGTCGGGTTCCCTGATGGATGCGACCAAGCGGGCGCTGGCGGTCGTCGAGCGGATGAAGATCGAAGCGACGTTGAAGGAAGCCGACAACGTCAAGGGACGCGCCGCCGAATTGCTGCAAATCAACTACAAGGTGCTGCTGGCGAAGCTGAAAGAGCATCGCCTCGAGTAGGGCCACGGATCACACGGATCACGACAGGATCACACGGATCGTGGTCACGAGACAGCTTGCAATCACGCGCGCAGCCCCAGCCCCCGCGCCACGCCAATCAATTCCTCGGTCGTGACATCGGTGACGGTCGTCGTCGCTCCGATCCCGGTGGACACGACGAAGTGCAAGTGCCCTGCGACGACCTTCTTGTCGCGGCCAATGGCCTCGACCAGTTGCTTCGCGGAGAGGTCGGCGACCGACGGCAGCGGCCCCATTTGTGCGATGAGTGTCGCCAGCCGGTCGCGATCCGCAGCCGGCATCGAGCCCCGGTCGACTGAGAGGTTGGCGGCGGCCAGCATTCCGTAGCCGACCGCTTCTCCATGTCGGAATCGGCGGTATTTCGTGACTGCCTCGAGCGCGTGACCCACCGTGTGCCCGAAGTTGAGCGCCCGGCGAGGTCCTGACTCGCGCTCGTCCTCCTCTACGACACGCCCCTTGATGCGGCAACACTCGGCGATGACGGGCACGAGCACTGCGGGCTCGCGGGAGAAGAGCTGTGACAGAACCGCGGTGAGCTGCTCGAAGAGCGGACGACTCGCGATGACGCCGTACTTGACGACTTCGTACAACCCGGCGCGGAACTCACGACGGGGAAGGGAAGCCAGGAGCTCGGGGTCGACGACCACGGCCGCCGGCTGGTGATACGCGCCGATCAGGTTCTTGCCCGCAGCGTGGTTGACGCCGACCTTGCCTCCGATCGCGCTATCGACCTGCGCCAGGAGCGTCGTCGGTACCTGGACGATCGGTACGCCACGAAGGAACGTCGCCGCGGCGAAGCCCGCGATGTCGCCGACGACACCTCCGCCAACGGCGACGATCGTCGTCGCGCGATCCGCGGCCGCGCGGATGAGGGCGTCGTAGATGCGTCCAACGGTCGGCACCTGCTTGAAGCGCTCGCCGTCGGGAATGAGGATGGGCTCTTCGCTGGTCAGGCCTGCGAAGGCGTCGCCGTGCAGCCGCCACACCGTCGGGTTGGAGACGACGAAGCGGCGCCGCGGGATGGCGAGGGCGTCGATGAACGACGGAAGGCGTGCCGCGGAGCCACCGGCAATCTCGACCGGATAGGCGCCGGAGGGTGTTCGCACCTGGAGAGAGAACGCATCGGGCATGTCAGGGTCAGACCGCAGAATAGGCCGGGAATTCGAGCAAAAGTCGCGGATGGTAGGATAGCAGGATCGGACTGGGAGTGGACCTGCACGCAGACTTCCTCATCATCGGCAGCGGCATAGCGGGCCTCCGGGCGGCGGTGGAGCTTTCGGGCGCCGGATCGGTCCTGATCCTGACGAAGGCGGAGCCTCGCGAGGGCAACACCGGCTATGCCCAGGGCGGTATCGCGGCTGCGGTCGGGCCGAACGATTCGCCGGCGCTGCATGCCGCCGACACGATGGCGGCTGGCGACGGGCTGTGCGACGCGCACGCGGTGGAAGTGCTCGTCGGCGACGGGCCACGCTACGTCCGCGAGTTGATGGAGTGGGGCGCCGCCTTCGACCGCGACGCCGACGGCAATCCGGCGCTGGCGATCGAGGGCGCGCACAGCGCGCGGCGCGTGCTGCACGCCCACGATGCGACCGGCCGGGAGATCGGTCGCGTGCTGTGGCGGCGGGCGTCGGCGCTGCCCGATGTCCGCACGTCGGATCACGCGCGCGCGGTCAGCCTGGTCGTTGACGGCAAGATCGGCCGCTGCGTCGGCGCGCGGGTCCTGCACGAGAACGGGAGCACGAGCGTCGTTCGAGCGAAGGTGGTGCTGCTCGCGACCGGCGGCGCCGGTCATGTCTTCAGCGACACCACCAATCCGCCCGTAGCGACCGGCGACGGCGTGGCCATGGCGTACCGGGCAGGCGCGACTGTGGCCGATCTCGAATTCGTGCAGTTCCACCCGACGGCGTTGAAGGTGGCCGGCCAGCCGAGATTCCTGCTCTCGGAGGCGCTGCGCGGCGAGGGTGCGCGGCTCCTCAACGCGGCGGGCGAGCGCTTCATGGAACGGTACGATCCGGCTGGCGATCTCGCGCCCCGCGATCGGGTGGCGCGCAGTATCGAGCTCGAGTCGCGGCGGACCGGAGACGCGATGTGCCTCTCGCTCGCAGCATCTCGATCCCGCACTTCGTGCACGAGCGCTTTCCTCTGATCTCTGCGGCCTGCCGCCAGGCGGGCCTCGACCTCGCGCGCGATCTGCTTCCCGGTCGGGCCTGCGGCGCACTATGTCATGGGTGGGGTGCAGACCGATCTCGATGGACGCACGACGATCGGCGGATTGTTCGCGGCGGGTGAGGTGGCCTGCACTGGCGTTCACGGCGCCAACCGTCTCGCCAGCAACTCGCTGCTCGAGGGGCTGGTGTTCGGCGCCCGTGCCGGACGCGCGATGCGCGCCGACCTGAAGGACGGCGTCTCCGTCGAGGCCGTCGCGAATCCACTCCCTGCTCGCGGTGGGGCAGTTGGGCTCGAGTTTGTCGACGATGCCGCGCGCCGGCTCCAGCGGGCGATGTGGCGCGACGTCGGGCTGTTCCGGAACCGGGCCGGCCTCGAGGCTGTCGTCGGCGAGTTCGAACCGATGTGGCGGTCGCTCGACGCCTGGATGGCCAACGATCGTCCGCTTGATGCAGAGGGCTGGCGCATCGCGAGCATCCTGACCGTCGGCCGCCTCATCGCCCGGGCCGCACTGCGACGCGAGGAGAGCCGCGGCGCCCATTACCGCGACGATTTCCCCGTCCGCGACGATATACACTGGCAGCGAAGGATTTCCGAAACGATTTGACAATGGCCGATAACAAGAAAGAGTCCCAGGTCACCGAGATCACGCCGCAATCGCAGGACTTTTCCCGCTGGTATCTCGATGTCGTGCGGCGCGCCGAGCTCGCCGACTACACCGAGGTCAAGGGATGCATGGCGATTCGTCCGTACGGCTACGCCATCTGGGAGCTGATTCAGCAGGGGCTCGATCGCCGCATCAAAGCGACGGGACACGTCAACGCGTACTTTCCGCTCTTCATTCCTGCGAGCCTCCTGATGAAGGAGAAGGAGCACGTCGAGGGCTTCGCGCCGCAGGTCGCCTGGGTGACCAGGGGCGGCGACGAAGAGCTCGCCGAGCCGCTCATTGTCAGGCCGACGTCGGAAGCGATCATCGGCACGCTCTACGCCAAGTGGATCCAGTCGTGGCGCGATCTGCCCGTGCTCATCAACCAGTGGGCGAACGTCGTGCGCTGGGAGAAGGTCACGCGCCCGTTCCTGCGGACGACTGAGTTTCTGTGGCAGGAAGGCCACACGGCGCACGAAACGGCGGAGCAGGCGCAGGAAGAAACGCTGAAGATTCTCGCCCTCTACAAGGAATTTTCCGAGAACGAACTGGCCATGCCGGTCGTCGACGGCCAGAAGAGCGAGAGCGAGAAGTTCGCCGGCGCGTCGAAGACCTATTCGATCGAAGCGCTGATGGGCGACGGCCGCGCGCTGCAGGCCGGCACCTCGCACAACCTCGGGCAGAACTTCGCCAAGGCGTTCGAGATCCAGTTCCAGGGCCGGGACAAGACGCTGCAGCACGCCTGGACGACGTCCTGGGGCGTGACGACGCGCCTCATCGGCGCGGTGATCATGACCCACGGCGACGACAGCGGCCTGATCCTCCCGCCCCGCGTCGCGCCGTATCAGGTCGTGATCGTGCCGATTCCGAGAGGCAATTGGCAGGAGACCGTCCTGCCAAAGGCGCGCGAGATTCAGCAGGCGCTGACCGCTCAGGGCGTTCGCGTGATGCTCGACGATCGAGACGCGTACACCCCCGGCTGGAAGTTTGCCGAATGGGAATTGCGAGGCGTGCCCGTGCGCCTCGAGATCGGTCCGAAAGATATCGAGAAATCACAGGTCGTTCTGGCGCGCCGGGACACGCGCGAGAAGTCGTCGGCGGCGATGGATGGGCTCGTCGCGCATGTCGTGGCGCTCCTCGATGAGATTCAGAAGTCGCTCTTCCAGCGCGCGCTCAAGTTCCGCGAGGAACATACCACTCGCGTGTCGAGCTACGAAGAATTCAAGACGGTGATGGAAGGCCGTCCGGGATTCGTGATCGCCCAGTGGTGCGGCAGCGCGGACTGCGAGGCCCAGATCAAGGCCGACACCCAGGCCACGCTCCGCAACATCCCATTCGGCAGCGAGACCGTCGCCGGGACGTGCGTGAAATGCGGCAAGCCGTCGCTCGGCGAGCCCTGGTTCGCGAAGTCGTACTGACAGGCTCAAGGCTCAGGGCTCAAGGCTCAGGCAAGATCTTCGAGTAAGCGGTCCAACGGTTTTGCTTGAGCCCTGAGCCCTGAGCCCTGCTGCCCTACTCCACCAGCCCCGGCCATCGCGCGGCGATCCGCTTCATCGAAGCATGGCGCCGCGTGATTTTTTCGCGCTGCGCGATCGCGCGCAACGCCGAGGCCAGTTGATGGCGCCAGCGGAGCCCTTCGGGAGTCTGATCGCCATCGGCCGCTGCCCATGCTGCGGCGATGGGCTCCAGGCATGACGCGTCACCGAGGACGTGGAGCGCGGTCAAGAACGACGTCGGAAGTGGCGGTTTTCGCTTCCTGAACCGATTCGCGCAGGTCGTAGAGCGCGACGCGGCTGCCGCGAAATGCGAGTGCCTGGTGCAGGGCACCCCGCAACGCGACCCATTCCCGAACCGTCGCCTCGCCTTGTTCTGCACCTCGGTGTTCTCGAACGCGAACGGCGTCGACGAGCGCTCGAAGCGCGTTGAGCGGCGCCGCAGCGCCCTTCGTGGCCAGCGCCTGGCGCAAGAGGTCAGGAGCGTCTGGCAGCCTTCCGTCGAGAGCATCGTTCCAGACCGCTTCTGACCCTGCCGCCTCTCTGTCGGCGCCCGTGAGGACGTCAGCGCCTGGGCTGACCGCCATGGCCGGGTCGGCCTGCAGCGCCTCGGCGACGCGCGACCGCACGGCTGGCGGCATGTCCTGCAGCGCGTCGAAGGCGGTCAGTCGGAGCCGGCGGTCGTGGCGAGCGTCAAGAGTCGTAGCGACGAGCGTGTCGAGGGCGCCGGCAGCCACCGTCGAATTTGGCGACGAGAGCAGCGCTCGAAAGACACCCGTCGCTGCGACGGCGAGGTCTCCACCTTCATCGAGCGCTTGACGTGCCAGCGGCGCGGACCGATGGTCGCCGATGACCTCGAGCGCGCGAAGGATCGCGAGCCGTGTGCTCCGGCTCGTGGCCCTGGAGTATTCGTCAGTCAGACGGTCAACCGCGCGTCCGCCAATGATCCCGAGCCTGGCGATCGCCGCCTCGCGCGGCACCTCGTCATCGCCGGAAAGCGCATCGACGAGAGCCCGGATCTCGGTCGCGGCGGTGGCTTTGATGACCATGTTGGCTCGGTCGGGTTCAAGGTTCAGGGTTCAGGGTTCACGGTCAACGTTCAAGGCTCAGGTCCAGATCGTTCGAGACCCGAATCGCTGAACCGTTTGAACCTTGAACCCGAACCTTGAACCCTGAACCAGAACTAATCTTCGACCGGCTTCTTCTTCGCGAACAGCCACGCGATGCCGATGCTGAGGACGTAGAGCACGAGCATCGGTCCGGCCATCAGCGCCTGCGACACCACATCGGTACCGGGGCTGAGAACGGCGCCAAGGATGAAGATGATCAGCACGGCGTACTTCGTGTGCTTGATGAGGAAGCCGGCTGTGACCATCCCCATGCGCGCGAGGAAGAAGACGATCGTCGGCATCTGGAAGATGACGCCGAAGGCCAGCAGCATCTTGACCCAGAGCGAGAAGACGTCACTGAGCTTTGGCAGGAACTGAAGATACTCATTCTCGAAACTGAGGAAGAACTTCCACGTGTACGGAAACGCCACGTAGTGCGAGAACGCCGCGCCAGCCACGAAGAAGAACGTGCCTAATAGCACGAATGGCACGGCGAAGCGCTTTTCGTTCGCATAGAGGCCCGGCGCGATGAAGAGCCAGAGCTGCAGAATGATGAATGGCAGCGCGACGAAGAGGCCCCCGAGCGCGCCGATCTTCATCATCGTCATGAAGCCTTCGGTCGGCGCCGTGAACACTAACCTCGTGCCATTCGGCATCAACTGCTGGAGTGGCTCGAGAATGAATCGTTGGGTGTCTGCAACAAAATAGAAGGAGACGAGGCAGCCGCCGACGAGTGCGTAGACCGAGGCAATCAGTCGCTTCCGGAGCTCGTCGAGATGCTCCAGAAACGACATCTTCCCGCCGGCTTCGTCGTCTTGCTGCTCTTCGTCGTCCGGATCTAGCGGGGCCGGAGTTGCCGAGGGAAACGGAACGAGGGCCATGGAGGCCTATGCGTTGCCCGACTGCCGAGGGATTCCCGCGTCGTTGCTGTCGGGGCTGTCAGGGCTGTCGTGCTCGGAGACCCCTGACGGGCTGGCTGGCTCCGGAACCCGCTGCCGTTCGGCCGACCGCTGCTCCTCGACCCGGATTTCCTCGTCCAGCGTGTGCTTCAGCTCGTTCGACGCGCGTTTGAACTCGTTCAGACTCCGCCCCAGCGAGCGCCCCAGTTCGGGCAGTTTCCGCGGCCCGAAGATGATCAGGGCGATCACCATGATGACGATGAGCTCGGGCATGCCGATGGGACCGAACATAATGGAAGTCCTTGAAAAACCGGGCGGTTGTACGCCGTACCTTGGATTATAGGAACGGGCCGGGGGGAGGGTCAACCGCAAACCTCGTGATGTCCCCGGAAGTCGTTGCAATTACGACACTTCGTTTGCTACGATGCAATCATGCGTACGTCCCGCTTCTTTCCCGTGGCGATACTTGCGGTGGTCCTGTCAGCGATGGCCGGCGGCGTGCTTGGAAGCAGCCTGCTGGCGAGGCAGGACGAAGTCGCGCAGCAGTACCGCATCTTCACGTCCGCCCTCGACGCCATCTCGAAAGAGTATGTCGACGACCTCCCGCCCGATCGGCTGGTCTACGGCGCGATCGACGGGATGCTGAAGCAGCTCGATCCGCATTCGAGCTTCTTCGACCCGCGAAGTTATCGCCAGCTGCGCGAGCGGCAGCAGGGCAGCTACTACGGTCTCGGCATATCAATTCAGGTCATCGACGGCGACATCACGGTGATGTCGATCTTCGAGGGGTCGCCCGCCTACAAGAAGGGCCTCCGCCGCAACGACGTGATCGCGCGGATCAACGGCGACGATGCCAAGGGCTGGTCGGCTGACGATGCGGTGTCGAAGCTGAAGGGCCCGAAAGGGACGACCGTCAATATCTCGCTCCGGCGTCGCGGCTACGATGGGCTGATTGATCTCGAGATCGAGCGCGACGCGGTGAACATGAAAACCGTGCGCGGCGCGTTCATGATCGACAAGGACACGGGCTACCTCAAGCTCGGAGATTTTTCGGAGACGTCGAACGAGGAAGTCGGTGAGGCGCTCAAGGCGCTCAACGCGAAGGGCATGAAGCGCCTGATGCTCGACCTTCGCGATAACCCCGGCGGGCCGCTCGATCAGGCGATTCGGATCTCGAACCGGTTTCTGCCCAAGGGAGAGCTGATCGCCTACACCAAGGGCCGCACGCCGAACTCGAACGAGGAATATCGCGCCACCGAGGACAGCGACTATACCCACCAACCGCTCGTCGTCCTGGTCAACCGCAGCTCCGCGAGCGCATCCGAGATCGTCAGCGGGGCGCTTCAGGATCACGATCGCGGCCTGATCGTCGGCGAGACGACATTTGGCAAGGCACTCGTGCAGTCGGTCTACACGATCAAGGGCGGCGCGGGCCTCGCGCTCACCACAGGCCGCTATTACACGCCGAGCGGCCGCATGATTCAGCGCCCATGGGATGGCGCGTTCGACGAGTATTTGACCTACTCGCTGCGTGACCAGTCTGCCGACCGCTCGCACGACTCGGCCGAGCTGCGCTACACCGACGCCAAGCGGAAGGTCTACGGCGGCGGCGGAATCGAACCGGACAAGTTCCTCGCCGGCCCAATCGAAGGGTTCAACCCGACGCGCTTCGGCCGCTCGATTTGGGCGCGTCAGAAGTTTGCCACCTTCGCCGACCAGTTCGTGGCCGAAGGCGACACGCGGATGAGCGCGGCGAACAAGAACCAGAAGCGGATCGCCAAAGGCTTTACGGTGACCGACGCGATGATGGCGGACTTCAAGGCGCTCCTCAAGCAGGAGAAGATCACCATCGATGAGGAGAGCTTCGCGAAAGACGACGTGTTTTTCCGCGCCATGATTCACTACGACATCGACCTGGCGCTCTTCGGCGTCGAGGAGGCACGGCGGAACCTGGTCGCGAGAGATCCGCAGGCGCAGTTCGGCCTGCAGCAGTTTCCGGACGCAGTAAAGCTGACGGAGCTGGCCAGAGCGAAGGTGACCGGGAACGACCGGAACCGATAGGGCTTTGGCCCCATATTTGGGGGTTCACTTTAGTGTTGCCCCATGTAATAGGGGCTTGTTAGACTGACCGCCGTTTGCCGATCCCAGGGGCCATCCTGCCGGGGCAGGGTGTGGCGTCGGCCCGTGCGGTCTTTGACACCGAAGCGTCGACTCCCGAGAAATCACGCAACAATCGAAGCGATCCCAGCCGCTTCCGGGTCGGAGTGTCACTCCGGCGCGCAGGCGGCTTTTTCTTTGAGTTTCGGCCGCTTTCTCGCGCAGGTTGGGCAGGTCGCTGGCTCGCCGTGCTCGAGCCATTAAGGACAAGGGACTATTTCATGCGGTTGCATCGTCTCGAAATCGCGGGCTTCAAGAGCTTTCCGGACCGCTCCGAGTTGACCTTCGAGCAGGGCGTGACGGCCATTGTCGGGCCCAATGGCTGCGGCAAGAGCAACGTCGTCGACGCGCTGACGTGGGTGCTGGGGGAGCAGAGCGCCCGAAGCCTGCGCGGTGACCGGATGGAAGACGTGATCTTCGGTGGCAGCGACGCGCGCAAGCCGACTGCGGCCGCCGAGGTCCGGCTCAAGCTGAGCGGAGTGGCGGCGCGAGTGCCGGGTATCAGCCCGGAACGGCGACCGCCAAGCCCGGTTCCGGCAACGGATCCAACGGCGGCAACGGACATCACGCCTTGGGCGACGCTGACGCTGCGATGCTCGCCGAGCTCGATGGGGGAGGGGTGGCGGTGGCGCCGGAGGTCATGTCCTCCTCTACTCGAAGACGACACGCCGCTGCTCGTCCGCGACGTCGAGCTGATGCGGCGGCTCTACCGCTCGGGTGAGAGCGAGTACTTGATCGACGGAGAGATGTGCCGGCTGCGCGACGTCCAGGATCTCCTGATGGACGCGGGCGTTGGCGTCAAAGCCTACGCGGTGATCGAACAGGGCAAGATTGGCCAGATTCTGAGCGCGCGCCCGACCGACCGTCGACAACTCATCGAAGAGGCGGCGGGAGTCACGAAGTACAAGAGCCGGCGGCGCGCGGCGGAGTTGAAGCTCGAGGCGGCCCAGCAGAACCTCACCCGCGTCGACGACATCGTGTTCGAGGTCGAGAAGCAGCGCGGCACCTTGAAGCGGCAGGCGGCCAAGGCGCGTCGCTACAAGCGGCTGCGGGAAGAACTGCGGCGCTGGGAGAAGGTCCAGTTCGCCCAGCGCTACCGCGTGCTTGGCGAAGCGATCGAAACCGCTCGGACCGAGCTCTCGGGCGCCCGCGAGCGTGAGACCGCTGCTGCGGCCAGACTGGCCGAGCTCGAAACGACGCTCGAGCGGCTGCGGCTGGAGCTGATGGAGGCCGATGGGCAGGCGACCGCGGCCCGCGAAGCCGCTCACGCCAGCGAGTTGGAAATCGGCCGCCTGCAGCAGCAGATCGCGTTCGACCGCCAGCAGATCGAACAGCTGACGCATGCCGCGTCCGAGATCGAGACCGAAGTGCGCGCGCTCGACGCCCGTCAGGAGCCGGCCAGGCTCGAGCTCGAGGCGCGCCGCGAGGCGGCCCGTCGAGCCGGAACCGAGCGCGACGCGGCGGCGGCCACGCTCGCGGCCGAGGAAGCCGCGTATGTCGCCGCGCAGCGCCAGATTGAAGGGCTCGAGGCGGACGTCGAAGGCGCGCGCAGCGAAGTGTTCGCGGCCGTCAACGCGGCGACCGCGCTGCGGCATGCCATGGAGCACGCCGTCGCGGCCCGCGCCCGCATGGCGGAGCAGATCGCCGCGCTCGAGGTCGAAGATCACGATCTCGGCGTCGAGGCGTCCCGCGCGGCCGCTGAGCGCGCAGCCGCGGCCGATGCGCTCGAGCGCGCCCGCTCGGCGATGGAAGCCTTGCACGTCGATCGCGCCGCCCGCGAGTCGGAGCTTGTCGGCGCGCGCGCCGATCGCGAGACGCGGCTGCTCGATCTGCGCACCCGCGAACACGATCTCGCGGCGCTCATCGCGCGGTTGACGTCGCTCGAGGAATTCGATGCCGCGCGCGCACAGTATGGCGACGGCGCCCGCACGATCCTCGCCGAGTCGCCCGACGACGTCGGACAGATGGGATCGGTTGCCGACTATCTCGAGGTCGACCGCCGCTACGAGCGCGCGGTCGAAGCATCCTTGGGCGACGAGCTGCAGCACGTCGTGGTGGCCAGCCACACGCACGCGCAGGCCGGCCTGCGGCTCGCCCGCGATCGCAACGCCGGACGCGTGGGTTTCGTGATCGCCGATCACGGCGCTCACGAGGGCTCGCCTGCGGCAATCGAGGCTCCCGCCGGGCTGACGCCCCTCGCCGATCTCGTGCGCGTGTCCGGGCCAGTGGCTCATGTGATTCGCGGCGTCCTCGCCCATACGTGGGTGGCGCCGGACTTCGACACCGCCCGGGATGCCGCTGGCCTGGTGCCCGGCACCGTCGTGACGCTCGAGGGCGACGTCTTTCGCGGTTCCTACCTCGTTGAAGGCGGCGTGCGCGCCGAAGCGACTGGAATCCTGTCGACCAAGCGCGAGATCAAAGAACTGCGCGAGCGTCGCGAGGAGCAGCGCGCGGCCGTCGAACGCGTCCGGGAGGAACTCGCCGTCATCGACCTGAGAATCGCGGAAGCGGAGTCCGCGACCGCCTCGCTGCAGGGTGAGCAACATCGCCAGGAAAAGGCCATGGTCGGGTTCGACCTGCAGATAGGCACCGCTGGCGATGCCGCGGAGCGGATCGCGAGGAAGCGGGAACAGATTGCCGCAGAGCGACGCGCGGCGGAGGAGGAGCAGCGCGCGCAGGACGCCCGTCAGGAGGAAGCCAGGCAGTCGATCGCGCGAATCGAGGCGGATCAGCGCGAGGCCGACGATCAGCTGAACCGGGCGCAGCGCCGGCTGTTCGATGCCCGAGAGGCGATGCAGGCGCAATCGAACCGCACGGCCGAGGCCAAGGCATCACACGCCGCGCTCGTCGAGCGGACGAGCGCGCTCGCCGTCGAGGTCGGCCGGCTCGAGGAGGCCAGCGCCGAGCTCGAGTCGCGCCTCGCGACGCGCCGCGAGGATCACCGGCGAGCCGGCGTCCGCCGGACCGAGCTCGAAGAGGGCGTCAGGGCATCTGAACTCCGGCTCGACGCTGGGGTCCGGGCTTTTGACGAAGAGCGAGACCGCGTCCGCGAGGCCGAGGAGCGATCGCAGACGCTGCGCACGGGGTTCGACGAGCACGATGGGCACATCCGGGACGCGCGCCGGAGCCTGGAGGGCATTCGCGCCGAAGTGTCGAGGTTCGAGGTCGCGCGGGCGACCGCCGAGGCCGATCTCTCGCACCTGGCATCCTCCTGCGTCGACTCCGTGCAGGCCACGCTCGATGAGGTCGCGGCTGAAGTGGAGGCACTCGAGCGCGAAGGGCTGCTGGCCAGCCCGAAGCCGGTGGACGATCGGCCGGAGGCCGCCGAAATCGACGAAGACGCGCCTGGCTCCGACGCCGACGCGACGGCGCCAGCGCTCGAGGCCGCGCCGGTGGGCCGTCACATGACGCCGGACGAGATGGTCGCTGACCTGCGAGCCAAGGTCGAACGCATGGGCGCCGTCAACATGATGGCCATCGATCAGTTCGACGATCTCGAGTCGCGCCACACCTTCCTCACGACCCAGCGCAAGGACCTCATCGATGCGATTGCCTCGACCGGCGAGGCGATCAAGAAGATCGACAAGACGACCAAGGAACGCTTCCGCGAAGCGTTTGCGGTCATCAACCAGAACTTCGAGCACACGTTCACGACGCTCTTTGGTGGGGGACGTGCCGGCCTGGTTCTGCTCGACGACAACGATCAGCTCGAGAGCGGGATCGACATCATCGCTCAGCCGCCAGGCAAGCGGCTTCAGAACGTTCAGCTGCTCTCCGGCGGGGAGAAGGCGCTGACCGCCATGGCGCTGATGTTCGCCATTTTCAAGTACCGGCCGAGCCCCTTCTGCCTGCTCGACGAGATCGATGCGCCGCTCGACGATGCCAACATCGGCCGCTTCGTCGAGATGTTGCAGGGCATGCAGGACCACACGCAGTTCATCCTGATCACGCACAACCGCAAGACGATGGAGATCGCGGATCGGCTCTGGGGCGTCACGATGGAAGAGCCCGGCGTGTCGAAGCTGATCTCCGTGCAGTTGAACTGATCACGGCATCGAATGCGCCGTCACTGCCAAAAGCATTTCACCGCTGAGATCGCTGAGGACGCAGAGCCAATCTTTGTTCTCTGCGTGCTCCGCGGTGAAAAGCTTTGCGCGGGTGAAGGCCTCTCGAATTAGAAGAGCGTGTGAACGAAGACAAAGCCGCTCGTTTTCACCGTCTTCAGCGCCGCTGCTTCTGGGTGTCCCTAGCGACCCAGGGGATCACCATGCTGGCGCTCCTTCCGGGTGGGGTCTCCGCGAGCATGCGTGACCTGGCGGTTTCGATCACCGGGGCGCCGGCCTCCTCGCTGTCGACCGTCGCCGTGTTCACTCTCGTGCTCCTTGCCCTGATGGAGCTCGTCGCCTTTCCCCAGCGCTTCTACCAGACGTTCGTGCTCGAGCATCGCTACGGGCTGTCGGCCGTTCCGCTGCGCGTGTGGATCGGCGATCACCTGAAGGGGCTTGCGCTCAGCCTGGCACTCGTTCTCGGCGCGGCAGAGTTCGTCTATTTCGCCCTCGCGCGGTGGCCGCGCGCGTGGTGGGCCGCGACCGCGCTGGTTGGCGCGCTGGTCGTCCTGGTGCTGGCCCGGCTGACGCCAGTCGTACTATTGCCGATGTTCTACCGCTTCAAGCCCCTCGACCGCGACACCCTGAGGTCGCGGATTGAATCGCTCTCACGCCGGGCCGGCCTGCCCGTACTTGGCGTCTACGAATGGGGGCTCGGCGACAAGACCCGGCGCGCAAACGCCGCGCTCGTCGGCACGGGCCAGAGTCGACGGATCCTCCTGTCGGATACGCTCCTGGCGCACTATACGGACGACGAGATCGAAGTGATACTGGCACACGAGCTCGGCCACCATGCCCATCGGGATATCAGGAATGGTCTCGTGCTCGAATCGGGCCTGATCGCGCTGGCGTGCGCCGTCGCCGCCGTCGCGTTGCACGTCCTCTGGAAGCCCCTCCACCTCGCCGGGCCAACCGATGTGGCCGGCCTGCCCGTGATGTTGCTGGCGGCGGGAGTCGTGTCCCTCCTCACCACGCCGGTGTTGAACGCGTGGTCTCGCCGCAACGAGCATCGCGCCGATCGATTCGCGCTGAAACTGACCGAGCGTCCGGACGCGTTTGTCTCGGCCATGCGGCGGCTGGCGGCTCAGAACCTGGCCGAGGAGCGTCCGTCGGCGACGACGCTCTGGTTGTTCCACACGCACCCACCAATCGAACAGCGCATCCAGGCGGCGCGCAACTTCCTCAGCTAGAAGCCATCTCAAAAGGAACTGTTCAAAAGCTTCTCACCGCAGAGAGCGCCGAGCTCGCAGAGAAAGATCACATCGCTCTGCGTCCTCTGCGCACTCCGCGGTGAATGGCTTTTGGCGCTGCAACGGGCACATGAAAATGCTCTAGCGCCACGAGTCAAATGCGAGCCTTGACAATATTTTAGTTATAACTAAAATATAAGAAATGCTCCTGGAAACGCCCCTGCTGGCCGCGGTCGCATCGCCGCGCCGGCGGGAAATCCTGAGGCTCGTCTGGCGCGACGAGCTGGCCGCAGGCGAGATTTCCCGCGCCATGCCGGACGTGACGTTCGGAGCGGTCTCGCTGCAGCTGCGCGCGCTCGTCGACGCTGGGCTCGTGGAATCGCGGTCCGAGGGCCGGCACCGGCTCTATCGTGCGCGGCCAGACAAGCTCGGGCCAGTCGGACAGATGCTCGAGGGCATGTGGAGCGATGCGCTCTGGCGGCTCAAACTGCAGGCCGAACTCGTCCAGACACGCCGCGGCCCAGGCGCGGCTCGCGCGAAAGCACGGCTGGCAACACCCAGAAAGAGAGAGCGAACGTCATGAACCTCCCTCATCGTACCACCCTTATCGTCTTGACCGCACCGTCATCATCCAGGCCGCGCCGCAGACCGTCTTCTCTTTTTTCACCGACAGCGATCGCTGGGCCTCGTGGTGGGGAGCCGGGTCCAGCATCGAGCCCCAGGCGGGTGGGCGCGTCTACATCCGCCACGCCAACGGCATCGAGAGCTCGGGGGAAGTGGTCGAGGTTCAGCCGCCAAAGCGGATTGTTTTCACCTACGGCTTCAATAGCGGCAAACCCATGCCGCCTGGCGGCTCACGCGTGACGATCACGCTGGAACCGCACGGCGCCGCAACACGGCTCGCGCTCCAGCACGACTTTGCAGAGGAGGCTCCGCGCGACGAGCACGTGCAGGGCTGGCGCTATCAGCTCTCCGTCTTTGGCAACGTCGTCGCCGACCTCGTCAACGCCCGCGCCGCCGACGTCGCCGACTCGTGGTTTGCCACATGGTCGGAAACGAGCGAGGAGCGGAGACGGCAGATGCTGGCAGCGATCGCAAGGCCGGACGTTCGCTTCCACGATCGCTACAGCCTGCTCGCGGGCCTCGACGATCTCGTCCTGCACATCGGTGCCACGCAACGGTTCATGCCGAACCTGCACCTGAAGCGTCAGGGGGAAGTTCGACATTGCCAGGGCGTGTTACTGGTCGAGTGGATTGCCGCCGGCAGCGACGGAGCTCAGCGCGCCGCCGGTACCAACGTGTTCGTGCTGCAAGCGGACGGCCTCATCGAGTCGGTCACGGGGTTTTGGGGGAAATAGGCTCAAGGCTCAAGGCTGAGGCTAAGGCTCAAGTGATTGCGAAGCTCAATTAGGGCCAAGAGCGAACACCGTTCCAAATGCGCTTCAGCCTTCAGCCTTGAGCCCTGAGCCCTGCAAGCCGTTACCGCGGCAGCGCTGTCGCCGGCGGGCCGAGCAGCGCGTCGCACTTCGCGCAGCCACTCCAGGCTCACGATCGCCGAGCCCGCGACGATCCAGCGTTCCGCCGACGTTGCTTGGACGAGGATCCGACCATCGGGAGAGATGCCCTGGAGTGTTCCGCCCTCGAGGTCACCGATTCGCGTGACGGTCTCAACGCGCAGCGTGTCCCCGCCGGCGATCAGCCGCCCGCATCAACTGCCCACGCGACTGGAAATAGAGTCCGTCGCTTCGTCCAGAACGGCCGTTCACCACCGTCGGTCGACACCACGATGCGACGGCCGTCGTCGAGACTCTGCAGGCAGATTTCCCAGCGCCCTGTGTCGGCGGACTGGAAGGCGATCCATTTCGAGTCAGGAGAGAAGCTCGCGCCAGCGTCGTCGAATGGGCCGGATACGATGGCGCGCGGCGGATCCGCCGCCAAGCGGCAACACCCAGATGTCGGCGCGCTTTCCTGGCGAGGTCTGGAGAAACGCCAGCATCGTGCCGTCTGATGAAACGGCCAACGGAAACGCGTGCCGCGAGCCGTCGACGGAGCGCAACGCGCGTGGCGGGCTGAATCCCGTCTGTGTCCCGGCTCCACATGTTGAACGACGCCGTCGCTCCGCGAGGCGAAGTAGATCGTCCGGCCATCCGCCGACCAAATCGGTGACGCGTTGATGCCGCTGTGCGTCAGGCGGGTCGCGGTGCCACGACCGACGTCGGCGACCCAGACGTCGGAGTCGGGACCCCTCGATGATGACGCCGGCCACCCGCGTGCCGTCTGGCGAGAGGCTGGCCCCGCGCAGCTGTGCTGATTTCGGCCGCCGCGGCTTTGAACATCCTGTCGGCGACCACCATGCGAGGCCCGAAGGGCGACGGCGAGGTCGGCACCGGCGCGTCGGCCCAGATGAGCGATCCCGTCGAGGTGACCGCATACTGCGCCAGGCCCTGCGCGGTCGCGACCGGCGCGACGACGGTGCGTGGCGGTCCGGCGGCAGCCATTCGGACGGGATCGAACGCCATCGCATCGAGCTCGGCGCCTCTCGCAAAGACGATTGTGTCGCGCGCTGCCGCCCGCGCGAGATCCACGCCGCCCATGATCGTCTGCCAGCTCTGCGCTTCGGACGATCCCGCATCGAGCGGCAACGCCCCATGTTCGCCGGACGCGCCATCGACCGCCATCGTGTCGATCGTGAAGAGGAGCGCGCGCCGGCTGGGGACAATCGCCGGCCAGGCGTGCCGGACCTCGCCGTCTGGCTTCACGCGGTGTGGTCATCGCCCGGGCCTCGCCGCCGTCCGCCGGCACGCGCATCAGTCCACCCGAGGGCGATCCCGCAAAGATGATTTCCCGGTCGATCCAGGCGCCGCCAAGAACCGCGGCGCATCCGCCAGCGTCACCGGTGCGCCACCAGCGAGCGCCACCTTCTTGAGTCGTCCGTCTGCGAAAAAGGCGATCCATCGGCCGTCCGGCGAAAAAAACGGCGAGCGCGCCATCCTCAGTTCCGGCGACGACGGACGGTTCGAGGCGGTCGAGCGGCCGGAGGTAGAGCCGGCAGCCGGTGTCTATCGCAACCAGACCAGGCGAGCTGAGTGCCGTCAGCGGAAAAGGCCAGGGCCGGCGCCGACGTATCAAACTCGTTCCTTGTGGCGGCGTCACCGCAAACCGCGCCGCGGGAGCCGACGCCGCCTGCCGATCGCGTGTCGCCTGCCACACCGCAGCGCCGGCAATGATCGCGCAGATAATCGCGGCGCTCCAGGGGAGCAGCTGGCCGCCGATCGATGGCGAGATCGCTCGTTCAGCAACCGGCGCGTCATCACGCGTCACGGCCTGCCGGACCGGCGTCACGTCAGCGGTCGAGACCGGCGCCACGAAACGGTAGCCGCGCCTGTGGAGGGTCTGGATGTAGGTCGGGGACTGCGAATCGTCCCCAAGCGACTGCCTGAGAACGCTGACTGCCTCGGCGAGCGACGTGTCGGTGACGAAGGCGTCCTTCCAGACGGTATCGATCAGCTCCTGCCGCGAGACGACGTCACCGGCGCGGCGGAGCAGGAGCTCGAGGACGCCGAGGACGCGTGGGGGAAGCGCGACTTCGCGGCCGTCGCGACAGAGCAGCCGCGTCTGCGCGTCGAACTCGAACGCGCCAAAACGAGAGGCTCGGCAGACGTCGACGATCCGTCGCGATCGGGGCTTCCGTGGCCGGCATGGGTTGAGTACCGCCATGTTATCGCGGCCCCGCGACGTCTTGCCAGCCGCGCGAGGAAGAGCCGTGCCTTCCTCGCGCGCCTGGTCCGTGTGATCCGTGTGATCCGCGTCCCGTGCTATCCGCGCAATCCGCGTCCCGTGTAGCCGTGCAATCCGTGTGATCCGCGGCTTAGAAGCGGAACCCCAGCGCGAACTGGAAGGTCCGCGGCAGCGTGTACGCCGCGGCGCCAACTGGCGTGCCGAAGTCTTCGCCGTAATCCCAGTGGACGCCCTGCACCGGCCGCTCGGTGAACGGGTTGAAGGTCTGGAACCGATCCGGGTCGTCCACCGCCGTCAGCACGGTCGTGTCGATGGCGTTGCTGTTGATGTTGAACAGCTGGAACTGGTTGAAGACGTTCAGCACCTGGATCTGCCCAAAGAGCTCGCTCCGACCTCGGAGCTGCAGCTTGTAGTTGAGCGAGAAGTCAGTTCGGAACATGGTCTCGGTGCGGAACGCGTCCCGGTCCGTGAACCAGTAGTTGACGGTGGCCGGCGGCTGGGCGTATCCGACATCGGGGACGTAGGGCGTCGAGTCGATGCCTCCGAGCGCGCCGTAAGGCGTCCCGGAATTGATCTGCTCGAAGAGCGCCACCGTAAAGGTGCCGAAGCGATCGAGGAACGGCAGCTCGGCAGTGCCCCAGGCTCGAATCCGATGCCGCTGGTCGGCGGCGAGGTCGCCTGTCCGGCGCTGACCAGGCGAGATCGAAGTATTCCGGGTAGCTGGTCAGGCTGCTCGACACCGGGCCGCTGTTGATCGTTTCGCCATTGACGTTCCCCCACAGGCGCGACAGCGTGTAGTTGCCGCCGAGATTGATCCGCGACCCGACGCGGTAGTTGGCCTGCGCGCTGACGGCGGAGGTACTGCCGCGTCATCAGGTTCGTGTTCTCGACGAGCGCGAGATCGAAGACCTGACCGGCCTCGTCGGTGACCTGTCCCGTCGACGTATCGATCCGATCGCCGTAGAAGTCGGCGAAGTCCCGGTAGACGAAGTCAGCGCGGAGCGCGCCGCGGCTGCCAAGCTGACGGCTCAGGCCAGTCGCAAACTCCTTGGCATGCGGCGAGAGCAGCGACTGCCGGATCTGGGTCTGCACGCCGGGAATGCTCGTGAAGAATTGCGGACGGTTCGTGCCCCCGCCGGCATTGAACCAGTCGAAGATCTGCCTGAGCGCGGCGTCTGAGGCGACGAGCGGCGCGCCGGGCACCGTGTTGATCCCCGGTCCGCGATAGAACCACGCGAGAATCGACGGCGTGCCGTTCGGCGACGCCGAGTCGGCGATCGTGTTGGCGATCGCGGCGACGTACTTGCCGTAGCCCGCGTGAACGCTCCACTCGCCGTCCCCGGTCGGGTCCCACACCACGCCAAGGCGCGGGCTGAACGCGCTGTCGTCGGCGACGAGGCTGCCGCTGGCGTCCTTCCCCTGGTTCCTGTCCCAGCGCACGCCGGCGTTGATCGTGAAGTGCTTGTTCGCGCTCCACGAATCGTTGAAGAAGAGCGAATGCGTCCTGAAGTTGGTGCCGAGGCTCTCCTGGACGATCGGATAGTTGATGATATAGGTGCTCCCGTTATTCGCGGCCACGGGGTAGACCGTCCCGTTGTCGATGATCGTATCGGTGGTCCAGACCTGGAAGTCGCTGCCCGACTGGTGATTGTCGCCCTTGCGCTTGTCGTTGAAGGTGTCGTACCCGAACACGATGTTGTGCGACCCGCGCGGCGTTGACAGGAAATACGTGCTCTTCAAGAACAGGTTGTCGTTGTCCCGCTCTTCCGGTCCGCACACGCCGCAGAAGTTCGGCGACCACCAGTACGCGCCGGTCTGTTGCGAACGCAGCACTGTGCCGTCGATCAGATCCCTCGACGTTCCCCCGGAGTTCTCGAACGAGAACTGGCGCGCGGAGTATTGCGCTTCGAGGAACAGGTTCGACTTCAAGCGTGCCGGAATACTGCAGCGACAAGAGACTCTGCGGCAGCTCCCGGGTGTGCAGGCTCCTCAGGTCCATGACCTCCTGGGGACTCGGCCAGACGTTGTTGGCTTCGGTCTCGGTAATACCGGTATACGCGACCCGCACGTTGTGGCCAGCGGCAATCGCCTGCGTGACCTTGCCTTCGTATCGCTTTTCATCGTTGTCGAAGCTGTAGGCGGATCGGGTGTAGCCGGTTTCGTTGGCCTGTGACTGCTCGAAAAACCGTCCGGCGCCAAAGAACCAGGTGCGATTCCGCACGATCGGACCGCCGAGCGTGAACTCGTAGGTCGGCACGGTTGAATCGACCTTCGGCTCGTCAAACGGGCTCGTCGTCCGCCAGTCGTCGTTCGTGAACGTCGTTCTGAACGAACCGCTGAACTGATTGCCACCGGACTTGGTGATGGCCGTGACGACTCCGCCGGTGAACCGGCCGTACTCCGCCGAAATGCCCGACGTCGAGACCGTCGTTTCCTGGATGGCGTCCTCGATGAAGAGCGAGAACGGCGTACCGCGAAGGTTGTCCTGGATTTGCACGCCGTCGAGCATGAACAGGTTGTCCGCGGACATTGCGCCGCCGATGGTGATGGCGTTATTCGGCCCCGTGGCGTGGGCCGCGGGCGAGACGTTCACCGCCGACAGGATCGTGCGCGCCGTCGGGAGCGTGGCGAGCAGTTCCTGCTGAATGTTGGTCGAGGCCTGAACGGTGTTGGTGAACGCATCCGCCCGCCCAGTCACGGTCACGACCTCGCTCAAGGCCGCGGGACGCAACGTGACGTCGACGTGGACTGGCTGACCGGCGCCGACGTCGCGGGTGTGCTTCATGGTGCCAAAGCCGCTGAGCTCGACGGTGATGGTGTAGGGACCCGGCGGCACGCTGGTAAAGATGTAGTCTCCGTTCGCCGAGGAAACGGTCGAACGGACGCCCTGAAGATTCGGCGAGGCGATGGTGACCGTGGCGCCGGGCACTTCGAGTCCGCTCGCGTCACTGACTCGCCCCCTGATCGTTCCGGTCGGAGTCTGCGCATTGAGAGTGGAGGCGGTCGTGAGTGCCGCTGCTAAAGCCAGCACAGAGGCGACAAGCTCGCGCGCCCCGCCCACATCGTGAAGAACCTGGACATTCGACCCTTTCCTTTCTGGTCGCCGCCGATCGGCGCATTCGAGGGTCGATGAATGGCAAAGGTGGGGCCGGTTGCTCTGCCGAAACACCACGACGAGGCCAATCGCGCCGGTCACGGATCGCTGTGCGCTCGTCACAACTGCGCGACCAGTCGTCCGCAGTGGCCTCCAAGCAGGGATGAGCGCCGACGCCCGGCACGTTCCCAACGCTTCAATTGCTTGGTTCCGGGATACGACGAAGTGAAGTCCGCCGACTCGGCGGTGGTGATCAGAGGCCGAGTCGACGCGTTGCCTCGATCTTAAGAACAACTTGAGGGTTTCTTACGACCGTTTGAGCGGTGCTTGATGACTCTCATGGGCTCTCCACCCAAGCTGGTGCTGGAGTGTCCTGATGTCTATTCTTGCGACCAAGCCCATTGAACGCATTCAATCGGAACAGCTCGAAGGCCATGGAGGCGGTCTCCCTCGCGTGCTGGGGCCGAGCCAGCTCATCATGCTCGGCGTTGGCGCGATCATCGGCACCGGCATCTTCGTGCTGACCGGCCAGGCCGCGGCGGCGAATGCGGGCCCGGCGATCGTGTTGTCGATGGTCCTGGCCGGGCTGACGAGCGTGCTGGCGGCGCTCTGCTATTCGGAATTCGCTGCGAGCGTGCCGGTCGCCGGGTCCGCTTACACATATGCCTACGCGACGCTCGGCGAGTTCGTCGCCTGGATCATCGGCTGGGACCTGATCCTGGAGTACGCGCTCGGCGCCGCCACGGTCGCCGTCGGCTGGTCCGGCAATCTCGTGACGCTGCTCGGTCAGTTGGGTGTGAGCTTTCCGGCTGCTCTCAGCGCCGCGCCGGGAACGCTCGTCACCGTCGCGGGCGGCGATCCGGTGACCGCGGTTTTCAATTTGCCGGCGGTGCTCATCACGGTTGCGGTCACGGCGCTGTTGATGCTCGGCGTGAGCGAATCGGCAACGGTCAACTCGGTGATCGTCGTCATCAAGGTCGCCGTCGTGCTGATCGTCATTGGCGCAGGCGCCGTTTTCATCGACGCGGCCAACTGGCATCCGTTCATTCCGGACAACACTGGCCGGTTTGGCGAATATGGCTGGAGCGGGGTGCTGCGAGGCGCGGGCGTCATCTTCTTTGCGTACATCGGCTTTGACGCCGTGTCGACGTCGGCCCAGGAGGCCCGGAACCCGCAACGCGACATGCCGCTCGGCATCCTCGGATCGCTGGCGGTCTGCACGGTGCTCTACGTGCTGGTCTCCGGCGTGATGGTCGGACTGGTGCCCTACAAGGCGATGTTGAACCAGGCGGCACCCCTCGTCGTCGCCATCGAAGCGGCAGCGGGCCGCGCCGCGGGAACGGGCTGGGAGGGACCCATGGCGGTCGTGCGGATCCTCGTGACGGTTGGCGCCCTGGCCGGCCTGAGCTCCGTCATGGTCGTGATGATGCTCGCGCAGCCGCGCATCTTCCTCTCGATGTCGAAAGACGGCCTGCTGCCGGCCTGGGCCGGCCGGCTTCATCCCCGGTTCCGGACGCCGCACATTTCGACAATGGTGACGGGCACGGCAGTCGCGATTGCCGCGGGCTTGACGCCGATTGGCACGCTCGGCAACCTCGTCAGCATCGGCACGCTGATGGCGTTCGTGATCGTCTCGCTGGGGATCATCGTGCTGCGCCGCACGCGTCCGGACCTGCCGCGGCCTTTCCGCATGCCGCTTGTTCCGGTGTTGCCGGTGCTGTCAGCGCTGGTGAGCTTTCTCCTGATGCTCAGCCTGCCGTGGAGCACATGGGAACGGCTGATCCTGTGGATGGCGATCGGCGTGGGCGTCTATTTCGCGTATGGATTTCGACGGAGCCGCCTGCGGAACGTGCGCGCAGTGCCGGTGTAGGCTGCCCACCGCACCGGTCGGCGTTTGGAGCGCGTCGTCGCGAGACGCGACGCGACCCCGCGCTTTCTTCGCGTCGTCGAGCCGCCACCCGGCTCGCGAATTATGGAACGACTGCGCTCATCAGCACCTGCCCGCGCGACGCCGCGCGACGTGAGGCCCGCGGCGGGCGCGCCAATCGCACGCAAGCCGGCCAAGTACGCTACGAGGCTGTGCGGCTGATCCAGGTTGCCGTCGACTTGGACCTCCTCGCCGACGTGCATCCATCCCGTGATGATCGACGGCACCTGCGGCACGATGTCGAACTGGTTCGTCACCCGGTAACACCGCGCGATCTCCGCGTTGAACTTCCCGCGAAAGTCCGGCTTGCCCACGCGAGGGCCGCCATACGTGCAGATGTCCACGTTTGGGCGGTTGAAATTGCGTTTGACGTCCGGCCCCGCAAGAGTGGCCATTGCGCCGCCCAGGCTGTGACCGACCACGGTGACGCGCGCGTTCGGCGGTACAGACGCAAGGCCCTGCTGGATGCTCGCGCGGACGCTGGCATAGACCAGGCGGAAGCCGAGGTGGGTCGTGCCGAAATCGGGCAGAAAGGAATACTCCGCGGGAATCACGGTGAAGTTGCGAAGCCATTCTTCGGGGACCAGCGTTCCGCGTATGGAGACGATGATGGCGCCGGTCGCCACCTCGCGGACGATGAAGCCGAACAGGTCGGGGTGGGCGGTTGCCGCGGCCATCGCCCTGGCTTCGGGCATCGCCTCCGGCGCCCGCTCGGCGCGAGCCATCCTTCCGATATCTCCCGCGCTCGCGCTGACGCGCCCGATCTCCTGGTAGCCGTCAGGTAGTTTGAACGGCAGCCCCTGCGCCAGTTGGTAGGAGCAGTCGAGGATTGGGATGTAGGCGTTGATGGCCCGATCCACCTCGAAATCGGTGGCTTCGATTCGGATAGTGATTGTTTCGCTCATGTAGACAACCTCCACGCACGGGCAGCTGCGCTCACTTCAGTCGGGATTGCCGCCGGGGCCCCAGGGGATGGCTGATGCCACGCGGAAGACAGTGCCGTCGGGCACCAGAATCAGCCGCACATTTGAAAGCTCCACGGCAACCGCGCGGACGAAGCGTGGGTCAGCGCTCGCGGATGGATCGCTCGTGAGCCACACCGCCGGCTCGCGCTCCGCGGATGCCGGCGCGGTGCGAAAGCGCGCTGCCTCGCGGCGCAGGCTTGCTCCCGCCTGCTCGTCCGCGTTCAACGATTGGCGCGCGCGTGCCAGTTGGTCGAGCGACTCAACCGGCTCGGCGAGCGAGCTGGCAGACGAATCCACGGCCTCGGCCAGCGCGGCGAGTGCAGGATCCGCGGTGGAGTCGCGACGCGAGCGCATCGCTTGCCGCATGCCTTTGCTGGCCTCGATCTGGCCCAACTGGACGTTGGCGCGCGCGAGATAGTAGTCGCGCAAGGCTTCGGCCGGCGCTTGTTCGAGGACGGTCGGCGCCACGGTGCCGAGGAGCGGTGACGCATGCGGCGATCGAAGCAAGTCTACGAACAGCCGGCGGTCGGCGGCGCCGTCGACGGCCGCACGGAAATCGCCGGACGACTCGAGGAGCGACGAGAACGCGAGTGCCTGCTCGACGGCCCGCGCGCGCTCGTCGCCGGTCAGGCGGTCTTGCGGCAGCGGACACTGACTCGTCAGCTTCACCTCGTCCGGCTCGACGTCGCCGACTTTCTTGACCTTGAACGGCGCCTGCCCGAACTTCGATACGTACTTCGCGTACCACTGGCGCGAGTCGGAGTTCGCGTAGGTCAGATGGTGGAAGATATCCCAGGGTGCGTAGCCGTCGACATCGATGTCCGCCAACCCATCGCAGTGGCGGTAGTTCCATTGAATCCGTGGCACGTCGCGGTTGCCGGTGATCCCCTGGATGTCGAAGCCCTCGTGAAGCGATCCGCCCGTGCCGCCCCGGTTGAATCCGACGTTGCCGGACTCGACGCTCCCGTCCGCGCGGGTGATGGCAAACTGTCCGCCACCATCGCGCCACGAACCAAACGTCCCGCGGTCGAGCAGCACGTACGCGCGATCGCCGGCGAGCTGCTTGATCTCCGAGACCATTTCAAGCCCGCCGATCGACCGGCCGTCCTTGAGGCTCAGAACGGTTCTCGACAGCGCGCCGCAGACTGCGAGCAGCGCGGCTGCACGATCGTCGTGTTGGGTGACTAACTGCTCCCACGCTGCGTCAGAGCCGACGTGGGCTCGAACCAGGTCGGCGGTGCCCGCCGGCAGATCCGCGAGCGGCAGAAACTCGGTGGCAACGTAATCCATGCGCCCCCACTCCCTCGTCTTCGCCTTCGCGGTCCAGATCTCTGCCCATCAGTACGGCACAGCCGCTCGCGCTCGGGATGCGTACTCTACAACGAAGATCCAGATGGATCCGAACCAATATGGCGTGACTTTCTCGAGGCGGAGCGGTGCGCAGAA
>CAWCQI010000014.1:0-172111 GCA_963797625.1 uncultured Acidobacteriota bacterium | reverse complement strand
GCGACGGGATCGCGACTGGACGCTGCTCGTCGGCGATGACCGCCTGCTGAGCGCGGGGCTCCTCGCCGGGTGGGACGGCGGCATATCCGGCGTGGCAGGCTGCTGCCCGGAGCTCCTGGTCGCGATCGTGCGGAGCGTTCGCGATCAGCGTCCCGAGGAGACGGCCAGGCTGCAGGCGCTGCTCGACGAGCTCATCGCGCGCCTGAGTGTGTTTCCGACGCCGTGGGGCATCCGGATTGCTCTGGAGGCGCGCGGGCTCAAGACAGGCCCCCTGCCGTTTCCGCTCACCCCCGTGCGACGACAACAGATTCAGGAATTCCAGACGTGGTTTCGCGGATGGATAGAGACGGCGTAGATACAGATTGGAGCTTCAGGGATCGGGGATCAGGGGTCCAGGGATCGGGGATCAGTAGAACCTTGGATGCTAAATTGACGAGTGTTCGACTCGCCCCGATCCCCTGGACCCCCATCCCTGATCCCTGAGATGACTGGACGGGTCTTCGGCCAATCTCGATCCCTGACCCCTGACCCCTGATCCCTGAAGTGAGAGGACCACAGCCATGCGAACAAAGACGGCCTTCTTAATCGCTCCGTTGCTCGGGCTGAGCCTGACGGCGCAGCAGCCAGCACCGGCGGCGCCCGCGCCGCCACCAGTGCCTAGCTGCACGGAGCTTGCGACCGCACTGGTCAATCTGGGGCGCAACGACGCCCGGATGCGCGACTGGCAAAACCTCGGCCGCTATCGCGAACAGAACCGCGCACTGGCCGCGCCAGCAGCGGGCGAGTCCAGGGTAGTGTTCATGGGCGATTCCATCACCGACGCCTGGCCTCGCCGAGTCGAGACGTTCTTCACGGGCAAGTCGTACGTCGGGCGCGGCATCAGTGGTCAGACGACGCCGCAGATGCTCATCCGGTTTCGTCCCGACGTCGTCGAGCTCAAGCCGAAGGTGGTCGTCATCCTCGCGGGCACGAACGACATCGCCGAGAACACCGGTCCGATGACCAACGAGGAAATCCAGGCGAATATCATGTCGATGACCGAGATTGGAAAGGCCAACGGCATCCGCGTCGTGCTGTCCAGCATCCTCCCGGTGAGCGCGTATCACACCGCTCCAAACGGCATCCCCCAGACCATTCAGCGGCCGATGACCCGCATCCGGGCGATCAATGACTGGATGAAGAAGTACGCCGCGACCGAAAAGCTCGTCTACCTGGACTACTTCTCGGCGATGGTCGATGCGACCGGCCACCTCCGCGAGGATCTCAGTGGCGACGACCTGCACCCTAACAATGCCGGCTACGCGATCATGGGACCGCTCGCGGACGCGGCGGTGAAGGAGGCGCTTCGGTAATCTTCTCTTCACGACACTCACTTATTCTTTCAGCATTCAGCACTCAGCATTCAGAATTGCTTCGCGCGCAATAGCTCTTCTGCGGTCCACGGCCGCGTGCGCCCGGCCGACAGCGCGCGGACCTCTTTCACGGTCGCGGCGTCGACCGCTGGCGCCGTGTGTCCCCACTCGCGCCGGATGTAGGTCAACGCTGCAGCGATCTGTTCGTCGCTAAGGGCCGCGCCGAGCGGAGGCATGAGCCCGGTCGATCCTTCCTTGCCGCCGAGCACGATGCGGGCGGCAATGTCGGCGGGTCCGAGCGCGAGCTCGGAGCCGACGAGGCCTGGCGCGAGGTGCTCGCGGCCACGGCCGTCGGGTTGATGGCATGCCGCGCAGAGCGTTTGGTACACCTCCCGGCCCGCCACGAAGCGCTGCTGCTCCTCAGCGGTCAACGGCACCACGGCCGGCGCGCCATCTGGCTTACCCGGCCAGCTGAGGCGGGCGAGTAGCGCGGCCGATCGCTGACCGAGCTCGCCGCGATCGTCCCGCGCCACCGCGACGAGCGCGGGCTCTCGCGACAAGGGAACTGCCGTTAACGAGCCCTGGTTTCGAGGAGTTGCGGCTGCTCTCGGAAAGGCCGGCGAGCCGCCCGGTCCGCCCCGCGACCCGCTGGCCCCCGCACCACGCCCAGCCGCGGCAGCACCTCCACGTCCCGCGCGGCCAGGGCCGCCCGTTTCGCTGAGGGCCGTTTCGGCGCCGCGAAGCACTGCCGACCGCTGCCACGCGGGTCGCGCGCCTTCCGCGACCAGAGCGAACACTGCCTGAAGCGCTTCGTCTTGTCTTCCGCGCACGATCGTCGCGGTTGTCATCGTGATCGCCGGGGCCAGCTGCGGAGTTTCAGTCTGCTTCTTCAAGAGCGCCTCGAGCAGCGCGGGCTCACTCCCCTGGAGCCCACTGAGCGCCGCGTCGACCGTCACGGCGTCATTCCCATGGCGCTCGAGGAATCGCGCGAGTGTGGTCTCTCGCACTCCCCGCGGGAGCGCGCCGAGCGACGCGGCCAGCTGCCTCCGCACGGCCCAGTCAGGATCGTGTCCGAGCTTCAGCACCGCCGCCTGAACGGGACCGGGTTCGGATAGCCAGCGCTCGGACAGCCGGATGGCTGACGCGCGCACGTCGCGCGAAGAATCGCCGAGCGCGCGCTCGACCATGTCCCCATCGAGGCTGTCGAGTCCGTCGAGCGTCCAGAGCGCGTGAAGCCGCGTCGTCGAGGCCGGCACAGACGCCGCCTTCTTTTTCAACAACGAGACGATGGTCCGATCGCCGCGTTCGACGAGCAACCGCTGCGCTGTGTCGCGCAGCCAGCCGTTCGGGTGCGACAGGAGATCGACCAGCTCCGCCGGGGACTGCTTCGACACTGACGGCCTGCGGCCGCGGCGCGTCGACGAGTGCACGATCCGGTAGATCCGTCGATATCCGATTGGCGCTTCCAGCTTCCGCGACAGGATTTGGTCGCGCAGATACTCGGTGATGTAGTCGCGGTGCTGGATGATGCCGTGATACATGTCGACGACGTAGAGCGTGCCGTCTGGCGCGTTCGACAGATAGACCGGCCGGAAACGTTCGTCGGTCGAGGTGAGGAACTCGGTCGTATCGTACGCCTTGCGAGCGGCGAGCCTCGTGCCGTCGTCCTGAATGATGATCCGGCTGACGACGTTGGCGGCCGGATCGACGACGAAGACGTTGCCGCGGAGTTCGGACGGAAGGTGGTCGCCTCGATAAACCGTGGGTGAGCTGACGGCCGTGTAGGACGCCAGCCGGCCGTCAGGGCGGAGGACGCCGGCCTGGTAGCCGCGATTGACGCCCGGTGTCGGCCGAACCGGCCACACCGTGTTCACCTCGTTCTTGTCGCCGCGCAGCGATTCGTAGCTCCCGCGAGTCCGCACCAGATTCGGGTTTCTCGCGTAGTACGGCGTCGGCACGAGATCGACGTGCAGGACCGACTCGTTCGAGTTGCGGTAGATCCTTCCGGCATCGTCCTGCGAGGCGCCCCATTGCCCACGCGCGAGCGTCTTGCGCACCTCGAAGGCCTTGTTCTTCAACCGCAGGTAGACGTCGGTCTCGGACGTGTGCATCCAGTTGTCGAGTGCCCAGACGAGGCTGTTGGCGTTGTGCTCGACGTTGGCTTCCAGGCGGCCGTAGGTGTTGGTGACGAGCTCTTTCGTATCGGCGCGGAGATCGCCGTCCGTGTCGCGGGCGAGCCACAAGTTGGGCGGTTCGGCGACCAGCACACCGTGCTCCAGCACTTTGAGCGCGCGCGGCAGCACCAGCTTGTCGAGGAACACCGTTTTCTTGTCCATCTTCCCGTCGTCGTCGACATCTTCGAGGACGCTGATGCGCCCGAGCGGCTCGCGCTCGCCGGTCGCGGCGATGTCCGGCATGTAGCCGACCATCTCGATCACCCAGATGCGTCCGTCCGGATCGAAGTCGATGAGCACGGGCTCTTCGATCATGGGCTCGCTCGCGACGAGCTCGACGTGGTATCCAGGAGGGAGGAAGAACCGCTTCATCTCGTCTTCCGGAGAGAGCACGGGTGACGCCGTCGGCGCCGCGTGAAGTGCCGGCGGCCACGAGCCTGTTGCCTGAGGCGCCGACGCGCCGCGCGGCGTGGAACCAGGGAACGAACCGAGAAGGAGCCAGCCGACACCGACGGTGATCAAACCACACGTTAGCCAGCGATGCGGAACGAGGCGCTTCTCAACGCGACTGCTCATCACCAAAACATTGTAAGCTCACCAGACCTTGCCCCCCGTCGACGTCACGTCGTTGCTGCTGGTCGCCGCCCTTGGCGTCGCGTTGGTCGTGCTGCTCATCACCTGGGTGAGGATTCCCGCGTTCATTGCGCTGGCCGCCGGATCGTTTTTCGTCGGCCTCGGCGCGCGCATGCCGCTTGCCGACATCCCTCGCGCGTTTCAGCAGGGAGTCGGCGATACGCTCGGGTTCATCGCGATGGTCGTGGGTCTTGGAACGATCATCGGCAAGCTCCTCGCCGAGTCGGGAGGAGCGGTCGTGGTCTCGCGGGTCCTCGTCGGCGCGCTCGGGGAGAAGCGGCTCGATTGGGCGATGCTGCTGTCCGGCTTCCTGATTGGGCTGCCGGTATTTTTCCAGGTCGGCCTGGTGCTGCTGGCGCCGGTGCTCTTCACCGCGATTCGGCAGACGGGCACGCCGATGCTCCGTCTCGGCATTCCGCTTATCGCCGGGTTGTCAGTGTCGCACGGTCTGGTGCCGCCGCATCCGGGACCGCTGGCGGCGATCGAGCGGCTGGGCGCCGACACCGGTCGAACCTTGTTCTACTCGCTCATCATCGGCCTTCCCGTGGCGATGGCGGCTGGTCCGATGTTCGGCCGCTTCATCAGCCGGCGAGTCCACGTGGACGTCGGGGGGCTGGCGGATCAGCTGAGCACCGCCGTGGCCGCGCCACGGACGCCGTCGCTCGCCATCACGTTGATGACGATCCTGATGCCGGTGCTCCTGATGCTGCTGGCGGCGCTGGCGCAGGCCACGCTCGCCGATGGTCCACTGCGTCAGTGGCTCGCGTTTGCGGGCAGTCCGCTGGTCGCAATGCTGCTGGCGGCGCTCCTCGCGCTCGTACACGTTCGGCACCGCCTGCGGATTCGATCGCGGACGGCTCCTGCGGTTCGCCGAAGAATCGGTGCCGCCGATCGCCGGCGTGCTGCTCGTGGTCGGCGCCGGCGGCGGGTTTGGCCGCGTGCTCGACGCGGCCGGGGTCGACACCGCGATCGCGCAGTCGATGAGCGGCATGCAGCTCTCGCCGATGGTGCTTGGCTGGGTGGTCGCCGCGTTACTGCGTGTGTCGGTCGGATCGGCCACCGTGGCGACCGTCACCGCCGCGAGCATCATGGCCCCGATCGCGACGGCCATGCCCGGCACGAACAAGGATCTGCTCGTCATCGCAATTGGCGCCGGCTCGCTCATCGCGAGTCACGTCAACGACGGTGGATTCTGGCTCGTGAAGGAGTACTTCAACATGAGCATCTCGCAGACGGTGTCGACATGGACCGTCCTCGAGACCATCGTGTCGGTCCTGGGCCTCGTAGGAGTGATCCTGCTGGGCCTGATCGTGTAGAACCTTGAAACTTGAACCTGAACCGTGAACCCTGAACCCTGAATTCTGAACCCTGAACCCTGAACCTGAAGAAATGCTGATCTTAGACGCGCACCTCGACCTGGCGATGAATGCAATTGAATGGAACCGCGATCTGTCGCGTCCGATCGACGAGATCCGCGGCCGCGAGCACGGGCAAAACGACCGGCCGGACCGCCGAAACGGGACCGTGTCGTTCGCGGAAATGCGCCGCGGCGGCGTCGGCCTCTGCGTGGCGACGCAGATTGCCCGTTACTCGACACCGACGCACCCGTTCCCCGGATGGCACTCGCCCGAACAGGCCTGGGCCATGACTCAGGCGCAACTCGCCTGGTATCGATCGATGGAGGAACGCGGCGAGCTCGTGCAGATTACGGATGCCGGCGGGCTCGATCGCCACTTGACACGGTGGGCCGACGGCGCCGCCGACACGCCGATTGGCTACGTGCTCAGCCTCGAAGGCGCCGATTCACTCGTCACCGTCGGACATCTCGAGCGCGCGTATGCGTATGGGCTGCGTGCGGTAGGCCCGGGGCACTACGGGCCGGGCGTGTACGCGCAGGGCACCAACGCGCAGGGTGACCTCGGCGTGCGCGGCCGCGAGCTCGTCCGCGAGATGGAACGCCTCGGGATGATCCTCGACGCCACGCATCTCTGCGACGAGAGTTTTCGCGACGCCCTCGACCATTTCGGTGGCCACGTCTGGGCGAGCCACTCGAACTGCCGCTCGATCGTCAACCACAACCGGCAGTTCAACGACGACCAGATCCGCGAGCTCATCGCGCGCGGCGCCGTCATCGGCGCGGCATTCGATGCGTGGATGATCGTCCCCGGCTGGGTGCGAGGCGAATCGACGCCCGAACGCGCCGGCGTGACCCTTGAACGGATCGTCGACCACATCGATCACATCTGCCAGATTGCGGGCAACGCGAGGCATTGCGGCATCGGGTCCGATCTCGATGGCGGCTTCGGCCGCGAGCAGGGTCCCTTTGACGTCGCGACGATCGCGGACCTCGCCAGGCTTCCGACCCTCCTCGCCGCGCGGGGCTACAGCGAAGCCGACGTCCAACTCATCGCGCATGGCAACTTCGTACGCTTTCTGCGCAACGCGCTGCCGCGATAGTTCATCCAACTTACATGACTGGTCTTGAACAGGAGATCAGGAGGTCAGGAGCAACGTTGGGGTTGCCCAGAGCCAGGATCCCTCCTGATCTCCTGGCCTCCTGTGAAAATCAGTGGACGTCGTAGCTAGTACATGTCCTTCAGGTTCTCCCGAACGTACGAAGGCAGCACCGTCTGCGCCGCGACGCGGTCGAGGAAGTCGCTGTCGTCGGCCACGGTGAGGGGATCGAGCGTCATCGGCGTGACGAGTTGAGAGAGCGGGACGGCGCGCGCGGCCGGCACTCCGAGGCGCGGCCCGGTGACAGCACCTTGTGAGCCAGGCAACCGCGGCCGGAGCTCCGAACCGGTCGACTCGAGCTCGTCGAGCGCGAGGAACCAGACTGGTGGTCCCGGACGCAGGAGCCTGTCCGTCATCGCCCGGACCGGTCCCTTTCGGGCGTTCTCGAGGTCGGCCGCCAGCTCGGGCAGCCGGCGCAGCGCATCGACGAGCGTCCGCTTTGCCTGCCCGAGCGAGATTCCCGCAACGACCTCGTCGGCCGATGGCTGCTCCATGAAGAGCATTCGCTGGCGGCCGCCAACGGTAACGCGTTCGCCCGAGCCGCCCAGCCGCGTCATGAGCGTCGTGGTGCCAAAGCGCGGCACACCGTTAATCGCTACGAGCGAGATCGCCGTTTCCGTCGCGTCGATGAGTGCCTTGTACGGATCGGTGGATGTGCCGTCGAGGACGAGGAGGTCGGCTCGCGCGCCAGGCCGAATCGAGCCCAGCACGTTGTTCCAGCCGAGGATCGACGCCGCATCGCGCGTGGCCATCGCCACCAGATCCCGATCGGAGAAGCCGGTGTCCATCTCGTCGCTCGCGAGGTGAGCCACCTTGAGCTCGCCGAGCAGGTTCTTGCTGCCCGAGACCGCCCAGTCCGAGCCGAGCCCGATTCGCACGCCGTGCTCGCGCGCGGACTTGACGCGCGACGTCGCGCCGTAGAGCAGGAGATTGCTCATCGGCGACCACACCATGGAGGCCTCGCGGCCACCGAACACCTTGAAGTCCTCGTTGAGGAGTCCGGCACAGTGGATGCCGGCGAGCGCGGATGTGATCGCCCATTCGCCGCTCGCCAGCCGCAGCGCGCGGAAGTGCTTCCGCGCCGTATCGTCAACGCCTTCGCTCAGATGCAGCAGCATGCACGTCTGCTTCTTGAGCCGTGCCAGGAAACGATCGGGGCTCTTCGCGTCGACATCGGCGATTCGCGTCACCGCCTCGGGGAGATCCACCTCGTCGGTCTGCTCCACGTTCCGGACAACACCACGGTAGTAGCGGCGGGCGCCGGCATTGCTGAAGAGCTCGATCCCCTGCGTCGTCGTGACCCCGCTCACCAGGCACTTGCACTCGACGTAGCGGACGAGCGCTGGCATGACGTCTTCGGTCAACCCCATCACCTTCATGGGCCCGGTGACCAGACGCTGGTACTCGGCGGTACCGCCCCACTGGCCGCGATTGGTGAACAGCCGGGGCACGTGCCACAGCCGGAGCGCGTTGTAGGCCAGATGATTGTGGAGCTCGATCAGCCCCGGGAAGATCGTTCCGCCAACATCGATGCGCGTAGTCGACTCGAAACCGACTGGCGGCGACTGCGTCGCGTCGTGCACCGCGACGATGGTGCCCTGATCGATGTAAACAGTGCCGCGGCGAAGCACGCTGAATGTGTCGTCCATGGTGACGACCTGCCCCGACAGCGCAAGCTTCGGTCCGGTCAGCGGATCGACGGGCGGTTTCTTGGCCATTTCATTCGTTCAGGGTTCACGGTTCTGGGTTCAGCGGTTCAAGATTCAGCGGTTCACGGTTCGAGGTTCCTGGCTCGAGGCTCTACTGTTATTTAACGTCGCAACACACGATTCTGAACAGCGAACCTTGAACCCGAACCATGAACCATGAACCGTGAACCTGAACCAGGAACCGTTGAACCGTTGCTGAGGTAACATTCATCTCCGGATTCGGAGGCAGCTCATGTATCGTCGCGATTTTCTGAAGCAGAGCGCCGCGTTGCTCGCCGTGTCAGGTCTTCCGTCCTACGCCGGCCAGCTCGCCGACATGAAGAAGCGGGTCGGTCTCATCGGCAGCGGCTGGTACGGCAAGTCCGACCTCCTGCGCCTCGTCCAGGTCGCGCCGGTCGAAGTCGTCTCGCTCTGCGACGTCGACAAGCAGATGGTGTCGGACGCCGCCGATCTCGTCGCGACCAGGCAACTCTCGAAGAAGCGGCCGCGGGTCTATTCCGACTACCGCGCCCTGCTCAAAGAGCGTGACCTCGACCTGGTGATCATCGATACGCCCGATCACTGGCACGCCCTTCCGATGATCGAGGCGGTCAAATCCGGCCTCGACGTCTGGGTCCAGAAACCGGTCAGCGTCGACGTCGTCGAAGCGCAGGCCATGCTCGCGGCCGCGCGGCAATACAAGCGAGTCGTCCAGGTGGGGATGCAGCGCCGCAGCACGCCGCACCTGATTCACGCGAAGGACCGGATCATCAAGGAAGGCAAGCTCGGGACGATCGGTCTCGTCGAGATCTACTGCTACTACCACATGCGGGCGACGCAGAACCCGCCGGATGGACCGCCGCCGGCGAACCTCGATTACGAGATGTGGACCGGGCCGGCGCCGATGCGGCCCTACAACTCGCTCGTGCATCCGCGCAGCTGGCGCGCCTTCATGGAATACGGCAACGGGATCCTGGGCGACATGTGCGTGCACATGCTCGACATGGTGCGCTGGATGCTCGACCTCGGGATGCCGACGACGATCGATTCGACCGGCGGGATCCTCGTCGACAAGAAGAGCAAGGCCAACATCACCGACACGCAGACGGCGACGTTCGACTTTCCCAATCTCCGCGTCGTCTGGACGCACCGGTCGTACGGAAGCTCACCGGATCCGGCCTATCCGTGGGGCGCGACCTTCTACGGCGACAAGGGAACGCTCAAGGCCAGCGTCAACTCGTTCGACTACATTCCGCAGGCCAAGGGCGAGGCGCCGATTCACGAAGACGTCGTCATGGAGCTCGAGCAGTTTCCGGAGGACAAGACCGAGAAGGACCTCGAGCGGCACGTGGCGCCGGCAATTCGCGGGCACATGAAGAATTTCCTCGAGTGCACGGCGTCCCGCGCCAACCCGGTCGCCGACATCGAGCAGGGCTACATGTCGACGGCCGCCTGCATCCTGGCCAACATTTCCCTTGACCTCGGCCGCTCGCTCCAGTGGGACCATGCCAAGGGCGTCGTCGTCGGGGACGAGGAAGCCAATAAGCGCCTGCGGCGGCCGTATCGCGGCCCGTGGGTGCATCCCGATCCGAACAAGGTCTGATTTTTCGTATGAGAAAAGCCAATTCAAAAGAGGGACCAAAGATGACAGTTCGTTCGAACACGGCAGTAGCAATCACGAGCGCCGCGGTCGCGGCGCTCTTTACGACTTTCGCCTTTGCGCAATCGACGGCCAAGCCCGCGACATCGACGCCGAGTCAGGCCAAACCCGCGCCCACGACGCCCGCGACGCAAAAACCGGCCACCGCGAAGCCCGCGACTGCCAAGCCGGCCGCGGTCAATCCCGCGCTCCGAACGCCAGCCAAGCTGAAGGAGACGGCGCCGGCCACCTTCCGCGCGGACTTCGACACGTCGGTTGGTCCCTTCGTCATCGAAGTCACGCGCGCCTGGGCGCCGAATGGCGCGGATCGTTTCTACAACCTGGTGAAGTACGGCTACTTCGACGGCGGGCGTTTCTTCCGGGTCATTCCGAAGTTCATGGTGCAGTTCGGCATCCACGGCGATCCCAAGCTCAATGCCGTCTGGCGCGACGCGAACCTGAAAGACGACCCGGTCACGCAAAGCAACAAGCGCGGCTTTGTCACGTTTGCCACGAGCGGTCCGAACTCGCGCACGACGCAGCTCTTCATCAACTTCGGGGACAACAGCTTCCTCGACAGAGACGGGTTCGCGCCTTTCGGTCAGGTCGTGTCTGGCATGGAGGTCGTCGACAAGATCAACTCCGAGCATGGCGAAACGCCCAATCAGATGCTGATCCAGTCGCAGGGCAACGCCTACCTGGCACAGTCGTTTCCTCGGCTCGACTACATCAAAACGGCAAGAATCGCGAAGCCGATGCCGCCGCCGCCCCGCCGGCCAAGAAGTAGAGCCACAGAGAGCACAGATAACACGGATCAGACACGGAGCGGGGTAAGAGGGCCACGGACTACACGGACAACACGGGCCGGTAGTGGGCCACGGACGACACCGATAACGCGGGCCGTTAAGGGCCACGGATTGCACGGATAACACGGGCGGGTAGAGCCACCGACTACACGGGCAAACACGGGCGCGGGGTAGAGCCACGGATCACACGGATAGCACGGGAAGCAGGGCCACGGACTACACCGATAACACGGGCGGGTAAGGGCCAGTGCAGAACCTGATCCGTGGATCTGTGTGATCAGTGGCTCTAGTAGGTCGCCCGGCCGCCGCTGATGTCGAAGACGGCGCCGGTCGAGAACGAGCAGTCTTCGGACGACAGCCAGCAGATCAGGGCCGCGACCTCGTCGAGCTCGAGGAAGCGGCCCATCGGAATCCGCGCCAGCATGTAGTCGACGTGCTCCTGCTTCATCTGGCTGAAGATCTCAGTTCGGGCCGCCGCCGGCGTAATGCAGTTGGCGACGATGTTGCGCGGCGCGAGCTCCTTCGCCAGTGACTTGGTCAGGCCGATCAGCCCCGCCTTCGACGCGCTGTAGTGCGACGCGTTCGGGTTCCCCTCCTTGCCGGCGACCGACGCGACGTTGACGATGCGGCCGTAGCCGCGCGCGATCATGTGCGGGACGACGGCGCGGCAGGTGAGGAAGGCTCCGGTCAGGTTGACCTCGAGCACGCGGCGCCAGACGTCGGGATCGAGCTCCCAGGTGGTGGCGTTCCCTCCGGTGATCCCGGCGTTGTTGACGAGGATGTCGATCCGGCCGTGCCGCGCGAGGGTCGCGTCGGTCGCGCCGGCGACGGCGGCGGCGTCGCTCAGCTCGACAATCTCCGCGGTGACCGTGCCGAGTGGGGCCAGCTCGGCGACCGCGCGTTCGACGCGGGCCGAGTCGATGTCCCAGAGCACGACCGAGGCGCCGGAACGCAACGCCCGTTCCGCGGCGGCGTAGCCGATGCCGCGCGCTCCTCCGGTGATGATGGCGACGCGTTCCCGCAGGTCGAGTTGGTTCATGGCCGCTGGCTCACCTCTAGTCTTTCCCGAGGGGCTTTGCCCCTCGGACTCCCCGACACGCTCTCTCGCGCGCCGCTTCGCCGGCGCGCTCCGGTCGCGTGGCTCGCTCGCCGCGCTCGCTCGCACTCCTCAGACGGCCCTCGCGGTTGTGAGACAGGTTCTAGTAGAAGCCAACGCATGAACGCCGATCCGTGTGATCCGTGTGATCCGTGGCCCGTGTGACCGTGGGCCGTGTGCTCCGTGGCACTATATCGCGTCGAGGCAATGATTTCCGGCTCCCGGGCTACCGAGCCTCGGGGGTTCGGCAGTAGAATTATTCTAGCCGCTTCCTGCCAATAGTCGCTCAGTGAAAATCCTCATCGCCAACCGCGGCGAGATTGCCGTCCGAGTCATTCGCGCCTGCCGCGAAATGGGGCTCCCGACCGTCGCCGTCTACTCCGACTGCGACCGCGCGGCGCGCCACGTGCGTGAGGCCGATCAGGCGTTCCACCTCGGGGCCAACGAGGCCGCCCGAAGTTACCTCAACATCGAGGCCATTCTCGACGTCGCGCGCCGATCCGGGGCCGACGCGGTGCATCCCGGCTACGGGTTTCTGGCCGAGAACGCGGCGTTCGCGCGCGCCTGCCGCGACGGCGGCCTGACCTTCATCGGCCCGTCTCCCGAGGCGATTGCGCTGATGGGCAGCAAGACCGCGGCGCGAGCGGTCGCGATCCGCGCTGGCGTCCCGGTCGTCCCAGGCACCGATCAGCCGTTCGCGGCGTCCGCGACCGAGCCGGAGATTGTCGCCGCTGCCACCAGCATCGGCTATCCCCTTGTCGTCAAGGCGGTGGCTGGCGGCGGCGGCAAGGGCATGCGTGTCGTCGCGGAGCCTGCGGAGCTGATGGCGGCGATCCGCACGGCCCGGTCAGAGGCCGGCGCGGCGTTCGGCGATTCGAGCGTCTATCTCGAGCGCCGTCTCGCCCGGCCGCGACACGTCGAGATTCAGCTCCTCGCCGATCGATTCGGCACGGTCGTGCCGTTTGTCGAACGCGAATGTTCGATTCAACGCCGCCATCAGAAGGTCGTCGAGGAATCCCCGTCGATCGCGGTCAGCGTCGCGTTGCGTCAGAAGATGGCTGCGGCCGCGGCTGCCGTCGCCCGCACCGCGGAGTACACGAACGCCGGAACGATCGAGTTCCTGCTCGACGAGGGCGATGGCGACGGATCCTTCTATTTCCTCGAGATGAACACGCGGCTCCAGGTCGAACATCCGGTGACGGAGATGGTGACGGGCCTGGACCTCGTGCACTGGCAGATCAGGATCGCGCGCGGCGAGCGGCTCGACATCGACAAGAATCGCGCGCTGACACCTGTCGGACACGCGATCGAGTGCCGGATCTATGCCGAGGATCCAGACCAGGGATTTCTGCCCGCGCCGGGGCGCATTCGAGCACTGAGGCCAGCGGCGGGTCCCGGCGTCCGCGACGACGGCGGCGTCGACGCGGGCTATGACGTTCCGGTGTACTACGACTCGATGATTGCCAAGCTGGTGGCCTGGGACGGATCGCGCGCGGCGGCGATCGCCCGGATGTCGCGCGCGCTCGAGGAGTACCAGGTGCTCGGGATCCGCACGACGATTCCATTCTTCGTGTGGCTGATGCGACAGCCGCAATACCGCGACGGCCAGTACGACACGACCTGGCTGGACCGCCTGATGGCTGCGCGAGGCGGCGCCAGCTTCAACGAGCTCGACGACGACGAAAAGCGGCTGGTGACGATTGCGGCGGCCATCGACGCGCACCTTCGCGCGCGGTCGGGGGCCGAGACGGCACCGGGGCAGAGCCGGGACCAGAGCCTCTGGGAGAAAACGGCGCGCATCGAGGCGCTCCGGGCGTGATCTTCGACATCGAGATCGACGGCGCCGCCCGGACCGTTGCGGTCGAGTCCGATGCTCCCGGCCGCTATCGGGTCGTGATCGACGGCGTGGCACACCAGGTTCACGCCGAACGAGCCGGCGAGTTCGGTCTGTCGTTGGGTATCTCTCCCTCCGGCGGGGACGCCTCGAAGCCGGGCCGCGAGCTGCAGATCGCTCCCGGCGCGGCGAAGGGCGAGTGGCTCGTGACGCTCGGTGGCCGCACCGTTCCGGTGGTCGTGAACGGGCGCAGCCGCAGTCGGGGCGCACCGGCCGAGGCCGGCCGCGCCGGGCTGCAGCCGGTCGTCGCGCCGATGCCGGGACGGGTCGTTCGCGTGCTGGTGAATCCAGGCGACCATGTGGCAGCGCGTCAAGGTGTGGTGGTCGTCGAGGCAATGAAGATGGAAAACGAGCTGCGCTCGCCGAAGGGTGGCACGGTCCGCGAAGTGTCCGTGACGCCGGGCACGTCGGTCGAGGCTGGGCGGGTGCTCGTGGTGATCGAATAGAGCCGTGAACGAGAACGCGCCAGCAGAATCGCCCGAACCCGTGCAGGAGCCCGCGGAAACGCCGGCGCGCAAGCGCCGCCTCCGCCGCGTCCTGCTGCGGCTGCTGGCGGTCGTCGTCGCCGTCATCGCGGCGCTGCTGGCCACGGTGTTCACCTTCGATCTGGGCCCGAACCTGCGCGAAATCGCTGAGCGCGAGGGAACCAAGTACATGGAACGGCCGATGCACATCGGCCGCCTGTCGGCGAAGCTCACGCCGGGCGTGTTCGTCGTCGAGGACTTGCTCATCGAGGGCCTGACGCCAACCGATCGCCCCTTCCTCAAGGCAAAGAAGATCGAAGTCAGGCTTCCATGGTGGACTGCGTTCAACAGGAAACTGATCATCGAGTCGGTCACGCTCACCGACTGGGAAATGGTCGTCGAGTCGTGGCCTGGCGGGCGCCACAGTTTCCCGAAAGTCATGCCGAAGAACCGTCGCACCGGCCCGAGCCGGTTCACGACGACGATGCAGTACGTACTGGCGACACGCGGCCAGTTCATCTACGACGATCACGCGACGCCATGGAGCAGCGTCGCGCGCAACCTGACCCTGCAGCTCCACCGGAGCGACGTCACCAACGACTATCGCGGCACCGCCACGATCACGAACGGGACCGTCAAGATTCAGGCCTATCAGCCGTTTCGCGTCGACATGCGATCGCGGTTCAGCCTCAACGGCGGGAAAGTGCACTTCGACCGCATGGATCTCACGAGCGACGGCGCCCGGACCGTCGGCACCGGCGATGTCGATCTCGGCCGCTGGCCGGAACAGCTCTACCAGCTCCAATCGCGCATCGACTTCCCGACGCAGAAAGAGATCTTCTTTCACGGGCAGAAGTTCGATGTCTCTGGCGTCGGAGACTTTACCGGCACGTTTCATCTCTTCAAGGGCGGGCGCGAGCTGAAGGGCTCGTTCGTCAGTGCCGTGGCCGGCGTCAACGACTGGCGGTTCCCGAACCTGCGCGGGTCCGTGCTCTGGTTGCCGGATCGACTCGAGATCACGAATGCCACGAGCGAGCTCTACGGAGGCACGGCGCGCTTCGACTACCGGATGGCGCCGTTCGGCCAGCCGACGCCCGCGCGCGCGACCTGGGATGTCGAATACAGGGATGTCGATCTCGTACGGCTCACGGATTTTCTGGAAACCGAGGGGCTGCGATTGTCGGGCCGCGCGTCGGGCCGGAACCGCCTCGAATGGCCGCTCGGGAAATGGGCGCTGAAGACCGGGCAGGGCGAGGCGACGATCGAGCCGCCGCCGGACGTTCGGCCGATGACGCGCGAGCTGCCGGCCGACCTCGTCGCCGAGCTCAGCGCGCTCCCGGATGAAGAGGGTCCGTTCAATCCGCAGCTGTCGCTCGGCTATCTGCCGATCGCCGGTCACATCGTCTACTCGCTCGATCCCCAGTGGATTCGCCTGCAGAAGAGCTGGGCGGCGACGAGCCGCACGTATGTGGAGTTCGAGGGCCAGACCGCGTTTGGCGAGCAGTCGCGCATTCCGTTCCACGTGAGCAGTCTCGACTGGCAGGAGAGCGACCGCGTCCTCGCAGGAATCATGACCGCGTTCGGGTCGCGCACAGGGGCCGTGCCGATGGGCGGCTACGGCGAGTTCGACGGCGTCCTCCTCGAAGCGTTCAAGCGGCCCCGCATTCTCGGCAAGCTCAACGGCGAGCGTTTCAGAGCGTGGGACGTGATCTGGGGGAGTGGTCGCGCGGACCTCGCGATCGAGAACAGCTACGTGTTCGTGTCGAACGCGACCTTGACCAAGGGCGACTCGGAGATTCGCGCGGATGGGCAGTTCTCGCTGGGGTTCCCGCGGCGTGACGGCGGCGACGAGATTGACGCGCGCGTCAGAGTCACCCGGCGGCCGCTCGTCGACCTGCGCCACGCCTTCAGCCTCGACGACTATCCGGTCGAAGGCACGGTGTCAGGCGAGTATCAGCTGTACGGCAAGTATCAAACCCCGTTCGGCTTCGGTCGGCTCAATATCGAGAACGGCACCGCCTACGGCGAAACATTCGACAGCGCGACCTCATCGCTGCGCTTCGAGGGCGCCGGCGTCCGCCTCGACAACATCGACATCAAGAAGAGCACAGGCGGCGTCACCGGCGCGGCGTACGTCGGCTGGGACGGCACCTACTCGTTCAACGCCGACGGCGCGCGCATCCCGGTCGAGTCGCTGGCCAGCGTCACCTTTCCGCGGGCGCCGCTGTCGGGCCGCCTGGAGTTCAACGCCAATGGCGTCGGTAACGTTCGACGAGCCGCGCTACGACGTCAAGCTCGTCGTCGACGATCTCTTCGCCGGCGACGAAGGCATCGGTGTGCTGTCGGGCAAGCTGAATCTTCTCGGGGACCTGCTGGCGCTCGACCTCGAGGTCGGCTCGCCCCGTCTCGACATGAAAGTGCTGGGACGGATCGCGCTCACGCCCGAGATGGACGCCGAGCTGACGGTGCGGTTCGGCGAAACGTCGCTCGACCCGTACGTCCGGTTCTTCGTGCCACGGCTGTCGCCGTTCACGACCGCGATCGTCCGCGGCACGATGCGCGTCGTCGGCGAGCTCGCCAATCAGGACCAGCTCGCGGTCGTCGCCAATGTCGAGCAGCTCGACCTCAAATTGTTCGACTATCGCGCTGCAGAACGACGGGCCGATTGAATTGACGCTCGATCGGAGCGTCCTCGAGATTGGCCGCTTCCGTCTCGCGGGTGAGGGAACGCAGCTCGCGCTCGACGGCCGGCTCGGCTTGAAGGACCAGACGATTGACGTCCAGGCCACGGGCGACGCGAACCTCGGCATCCTGCAGGGACTCTTCCGCAATCTTCGCAGCCGCGGGCGTGCCGCGCTCAAGGCGCAGATGGGCGGCACGTTCACCAGTCCCGTCTTCGGGGGCAGCGCGACGCTCAGCGACGGCCGGCTGCGCCATTTCTCGCTGCCGCACTCGCTCGAATCGATCAATGGACGCGTCTCGTTCGACGCGAGCGGCGTCCGCGTGGACGAGGTGACCGGCCGGCTCGGCGGGGGCAACGTCGTCTTCGGCGGGCGCATCGGGCTCGACGGCTTTGCGCTCGGCGACCTGAACCTGACGGCGATTGGCGAGCGCATGACGCTCCGCTATCCCGAAGGCTTCCGCTCGATCGTCGACGCCGATCTCGGGCTGCAGGGAAACATGAACGCGCTCGTGCTCAATGGCACGGTGATGGTCCAGGACGGCGTCTGGTCCAAGCGCCTCGAGACGAGCCCCGACCTCTTCAACCTGGCGGGTGCGTCGACGGCCTCGCTCAGTCCGGCTGCGGCGTCGACGGCGCTGCCGATGCGCTTCGACGTCGGCGATTGTTGCGGCCTCGAGCCTGCGCATTCAGAACAACGTTGCCAACATGGTGGCCAGCGCCGACCTGAGGCTGCAGGGGACTTACGATCGTCCGCTGCTGTTTGGCCGCGCCGAGATCGAGCGCGGCGACGTGCTCTTCGAGGGCAACCGCCTCATCGTTACGCCGGGCGGCAGCATCGATTTCTTCAACCCGTCGCGGATCGAACCGTTCTTCGACATCGAGTTCGAGACGCGCGTGCGCCGGCCTGGCCAGCCGTACCGGCTGACGATTGGATTCGAGTGGCACGACCAGTCGTTTCAGCTACGCGCTCAACTCCGATCCTCCGCTGCCTGAGGTGGACATCGTCTCGCTGCTCTTCGGCCAGAACGTCAACCTGGAGGATGCCGAGCTGCGCGCGCTTCGGTCGAACGCGGCGCAGCAGTCCGAGGAGACGCTCTTGCGGGAGGGCATGGCTCGACTGCTGGTCAGCCCGATCTCGACGCCGGTTGGCCGGGCGCTCGGCGAGGCGTTCGGCGTCGACACCGTGCAAATCACTCCGTCGCTCGGAAACGAGACCGACACGCTGACGCCGTCGGCGCGCGTCGTCATCGGCAAGCGCATCTCGAATCGTGCCTACCTGACGTTTGCCCGAGCACTCGGCACGAGCAGCGGCGACCGCGATCAGGTCATCGTCCTCGAGTACGACCAGAACGACCGGCTCGGCTGGGTCATCACGCAGCTTGGCGACAACACGTTCGCGCTCGACTTCCGGGTGCGCCACAGGTTCTGATGTCTAGCAGCCCGTGGTGGAAGTCCAGCGTCGCACCGAGACGGGGAGGCGCCCCGCTGGCAAGGCGCGACGAGTGAGAATATTCGGCATATTTGAACGAGGAGCAACGCCGCCAGCGGGATGCATCGCCCGTCGAATGCAGCTGGACTTGCACCACGGGCTGCTAGGTCCGTTTCCCGACTGGCGCCGCTCCTCGCGTGTGTGTTGCTCCTGACCGTCGAGCTGACGACGGCCACGGCGGTCAGCGCCCAATCCGTCGCGGGGCAATATGCCGGCCGCCCGGTCGAAGACGTCCAGTTGCTCGTCGAGGACAAGCCGACGACAGAGGCGATGGTCCTCGAGCTCGTCGAAGTCCGGGTCGGGCAGCCGCTGTCCATCGAGGCCGTGCGTGAGTCGATTGCCCATATTTACAGCCTCGGCCGCTTTCAGGACGTCCAGGTAGAGGCCGCCTCCGGAGCGAGCGGCGGCGTGACGCTCCGGTTCAACCTGATCCCGTTTCACAACATTCGGCGGGTCGAGTTCAAGGGCGAACTGGGCCTGTCGGCGGGGCTGCTGCGCGAGACCGTCGCCGAACGCTACGGCGCCTCACCGTCGATCGGACGTGTCGACGCGGCGGTGCGCACGGTCCAGCAGTTGTACGCCGATCACGGGTATCTACGCGCCAAGGTAGAGGCGTCGACCGAGATCGCGCATGACCCTGACAGCGCGGTCCTGACGTTCACGATCGACTCGGGGCCACGCGCCGTCATCGGCCGTGTCGTGGTCGCGCGCGATACGGAGGTCTCCCGCGAAGCGATCATGCGCCAAATCGATGCCCAGCCCGGGCAGGTGTTTCAGAGAGCGCGCATCCAGGAGCGTCTCGACAACTACATTCGTGACCTGAAGAATCGGCGGTACTACGAGGCCGACGGCTCGCTCCAGGCCGACCCGTCCGACGATGGCCGGACGGTCGATCTCGTGATCGCGATCACGACTGGCTTGCCGGTGACCGTTCGGTTTGATTTCAAGGGCGGCGCGCCCGTGCCAGCCGATCGACTGAAGGAGCTGGCGCCACTCGAGCGCGAAGGATCGGTCGACGAGGATCTGCTCGAAGACTCCGAGACGAGAATCGAGAACTATCTCCGTCAGGAGGGTTACTGGAAAGCGGATGTGACCGTCCGCCGTGAACCGACCGACACGGCGCTCGACGATCGTGTTCGAGGTCAACCGGGGCCGGCAATACCGCGTGGCCGCACCCACCGAAATCCGCGGCGTTCGCGCGGTGCCGGTAGGCGAGGTGGCGGCGCTCGTCGCGCTCCAGCCCGGCGAATTGTTCGTCGAGTCAAAACTCAGCGCCGGCGTCACTGTGATCCGGGAGTTCTACCGCCAGCGCGGCTTTGCGGCCGTCGACCTGAAGTCCGGGGTCAATGAAACCGACGCGCCGCGGACGGCCGACGCCTCTGTGCCGGGACAGGCCTACGTGCGCGCCGCGATTGTCGTCACCGAAGGGTCGCAATCGACGGTCGGCGACGTCCGGATTCTGGGAGCCACGGCGATCCAGGCCGACGAGCTGCGGCCGCTCGTCAAGATTGCTGCTGGCGATGCGTATTTCGAGCCGCGCATCGTCGATGCGCGGGACGCGCTCATCGTCGAATACCTCAACCGCGGGTTTGCTGCCGTCGCGGTCAACGTCGCGTTGAGCGCGAGCACGGATCACACACGTGTCGACCTGACGTTCACCATCCAGGAAGGTCCCCAGAGCATCGTCGATCACATCCTCATCGTCGGGAACGCGCACACCAAGCCGGACGTCATCCTGCGCGAGCTGCAGTTCAAGCCCGGGGGGCCGCTCGGCCTGCAGGATCAGTTCGAGAGCCGGCGGCGGCTGAGCGCGCTGGGACTGTTTCGCCGCGTGCAGATCACCGCGTTGACCCACGGCACCGGCAACGAGCACGACGTGCTCGTGACCGTCGAGGAAGCGCCAGCCACGTCGATCGGCTACGGCGGCGGCGTCGAGGCGTTCACGACGCTGCGCCAAGGTCCCGACGGGACGGCCGAGGACAAGGTCGAGTTTGCGCCGCGCGGTTTTTTCGACATCGGCCGGCGGAATCTCTTCGGCGCCAATCGTTCGGTGAACCTGTATACGCGCGTCAGTCTCCGGCCGAATCAGGGTTCCGACGATCCCGAAGACCCTGGCAGCAACTCCGGCTTTGTCGAGTTCCGGGTGGTCGGGACGTATCGCCAGCCGCGCTGGTTCGGGGCCAACGATTTCATGGTCAACGCGGTCATCGAGCAGGCCGCGCGGACGACATTCAACTTTGCGCGCAAGGGCGTGAACGTCGACGTGGTCCGGCGCCTGTCGCCGGCGCTGCGAGTCAGTGGACGCTACTCGCTCAGCTCGACCCGAACCTTCGACGAGCGGCTGAGCCTCGAGGATCAGGCGACGATCGACCGGTCTGTTTCCGGACGTCCGCCTGTCGGGCTTCTCGGGCGCGCTCGCGCACGACACGCGCGACGACCTGCTCGACCCGACCCGCGGCACGTTTCTGAGCGGCGAAGCCAGCCTGGCGGCGCGCGCGCTCGGCGGCCAGGTCGGATTCGTCAAGACCTACGTCCAGGGGTTCACGTTCCATAAACTGCCGGGGCGCCGGACGGTCGTCTTCGCGTCGCGTGCCGCGCTTGGCCTTGCCAACGGGTTCCCACGCGAGGTCCAGCCGACCGGGCCCGACGGCAATCCACTTCCGCTACCGCCGGTCACCGTCGATGACCTGCCGGCCAGCGAGCGATTCTTCGCCGGCGGCGACACGACGATTCGCGGCTTCGCGCTCGACAGCGTGGGCGCCCCGAACACGATCAGTCCCGACGGCTTCCCGACTCGGCGGTAACGCCGTCGTGCTCCTCAATGGCGAGTTGCGCTTTCCGGTCTGGAAGGATGTCGGCGGCGTCGTCTTCCTCGACGGCGGCAACGTCTTCCGGCGGGTGAACCAGTTCGACATGGGAGAACTGCGCGGCAGCTACGGGTTCGGGCTGCGCTACAAGTCGCCCGTCGGCCCGATCCGAATCGATCTCGGTTTCAAGCTGGACCGCCGCGTGGTCGCCGGCGTGCTCGAGCCGCCGACGGCTATCCACTTCAGTCTCGGGCAGGCCTTCTAGTGCCGCGGATCACACCGACAGCACGGATCCTGTGCCGCGGATCACACAGACAATACGGATCTGGTGCACGGATCACACGGACAACACGGATCCTGGTGCCGCGGATCACACAGACAACACGGATCACGTGGGTTCTGTCGCTCGCGGTGCTGATCACGTTCGCCGGCCCGCTCCGCGCGCAGATCATCGACCGCGTTCTCGCAGTCGTCGTGGCCGAGCCGATCACGCTCTCGGACGTCACCGCGGCGATGCGGTTCGGATTCGTCCCTGATGCGCCGGGCGGCCAGGATCGGGTACGGGCCGCGCTCGATGCGATCATCGAGCGCCGGCTGCAGTTGATCGAAGTCAACCGCTACCAGCCGCCGGAGCCACCCGCGGCCGAGGTCGACGCGCGGCTCGCGCCCATCCAGGCGCGATTCGAGAGTCAGTCGGCGTTCGAGAAGGCGATGACAGAAACGGGCGTGACCCTCGACCAGCTCCGCTCCCGAATCCGTGACGACCTGCGTATCGAGAGCTACGTCCGGCAGCGCTTCGGCGGGTCCTATCAGCCAGGCGATGACGAAGTCGCTCGTTACTACGCGTCGCACGAATCCGAGTTCATGCGCAACGGCTCGCTGCGGCCGTATGAGGAAGTGCGCGACGAGGCGAGGAAGCGTCTCCTCGACGAGCGGACGGCTGCTCTCGTCCGGGAGTGGGTGGCCGGGCTGCGGCGGCGGACGGATATAACGATCCTACCTAGATAAGAGTGCTAGGGCGCTCTTCACTAGCTTGCAGCACGTCGTGTCCGGCTTTAGCCGGATGGCGAAACTGAAAGAAGCGCTTTAGGGTGCTACGGGCACGGTGCCAACCCTATCGCAGCCTGAGTATCCGAATCTCCGGCCCCGGATGTTCGGCGTTCGGCGTGAACCGCATCACTTCCTGGCTCTCTTCGAACAGCCGCGAGTAGGCCCCGTGAAGATCCGGAAAGTCCTTGGGCCGGGTCATCGCGTCGCCATATTTCTGCGAGGACGCGACGATGTAGTCGACGCCGTCCTTGACGTACGCGTCGTGGTCACCCGGGGCTCGGGAGTCGAGGACGAGTTGCGGCACGTTTCTCGCCTTGTAGGCCTTCGGCGAGAGCAGCAACGCCTGCGTTTCGATGACGATCGAGGAACCCTTCGGGACGCTGGAGAGGATCCAGTCGGTACGCCTGCTCGACCGTGCTGGTGCGCGCGATCGTCCGGACGAAATTCATTGATTGCCACGCCGGCGGCAGCAGAGCCGCGGCCGTCAGCGCGGCGATCACCGCCGTGCGCGGCGCTCGAGGAATGTCGAAGCGGCGGAGCAGGCTGACCCCGGAGACGGTCCCCGCCGCCGCCAGCACGCAGACAAACGGCAGCAGCGGCAGCAGGTAGCGGCCGAACACCAGCGTCTGGCCGGACAGGAAATAGTAGTAGAGCAGCGGAAAGACGATCGTGACGGTCCATCGGACCCGGCCCGGGCCGCGAATCGCGCGGACGGCGCCGAGGCCTAGCCCGCCGAGCAGCAGGAGGAACGCCGGCCAATCCATGCTGCGGGAGAGATGCTTGTAGTAGGTCACCCACGCGGGTTCGGCCAGGCGCTTGGGCGCGTAGTAGCCGGCGAGATGCGCGTAGCCGTTGAGAAATGCCGGCAGATCGAGAATCGTGTACGGCGCGGCGACGAGAAACGCCGCGGCCGCGCCGCCGAGGACGGCGAGCGATGCGATCAGCCTCGAGGGCTTGGTTCCGAGCGTCATCCAGACAGCGATGAGCGGCACGACGATGACGAGGGCGCCGGGGTACTTGGTGGCCGCCGCAAGGCCTGCGGCGGCGCCCGCCAAGGCAAAGCTCGTCGCGCGCTCCCGCTCGTGCGCGCCGAGCGTCAGCAGGAGCGTGAGGGTCACGAAGAAGGTGACCGGCACGTCCGTCAGCACGTAGTGCGACTCCCGGACGTGGAGCGGCATGACCGCCATCAGTCCCGCGGCGAGTGCCGCGTGCCGGGCGCCCCAACGCATGCCGACCCGGTAGACGAGCACAACCGTGAGCGTCCCCAGGATTGCCGTGACCGCCCGCCCCCAGAGGTAGAAGTCTGGCGTATCGACTTGCTCGAGCGCGTTCCACTCGCCCGTCGTGGCGCCAGCAAGGAAGCGGAGCACGGCGACCCCGAGCTGCACGTAGAAGTAGAGCCCGGGGTAGTCGAAGAAGTGCGGGTTGAAATCACCGGTCCGCATCATCTGGACGACGCGGGACATGATTTCCGGTTCGTCGACGCCGATATTGAAGGGGATGCCGGAGCCGAGCGCCACGAAGCGCAGCAGCGCGGCCACCACGATGATGACCGCCAGCGTGAAGGCCGATGGGCGAATATCGCCTGCTTCCCGCCACTCGCGTTCGACCACGGCTGCTCTCAGAAGAATGGACGTCGGATAGAATGCGTGCGCGGGAGGAACCGTCGGTCGGCCGCGCCGCTCAGGCCTCGGTTGCCGTGAGGCAGCCCGAGCAAGACCTTAACACACTATGGATCGTCTGCTCGAAGCCACCTACCGGGTCGAGCAGCAGCATTTCTGGTGGCAGGGGCTGCGCGGTTTCGTGCGCCCGCTCATCGCGGAGGCGCTCGTCGAGCGGCCGGACCCGCGGATCCTGGACTGCGGCTGCGGTACTGGCGCGAACCTCGTCATGCTCGCCGAGTTCGGCCGCGCGTCCGGCTTCGATCTCTCCTACCGTGGGCTCGAGTTTGCCCACGCCTACGGGCAGCGCTCGGTCGCCCAGGCCTCGATTACCGGCATTCCGTTTGGCGGCGAGCGCTTCGATCTGGTGACCGCGTTCGATGTCCTCTACAGCCTGAGCGAAGAGCAGGAAGCGGCGGCGCTCGGCGAGATTTTTCGCGTCCTCAAGCCCGGCGGCACGCTCATCGTCAATGTGGCGGCGCTGAGGATACTGCGCGGCAATCACTCGGTCTTCGGCGCCGAGGTCAGGCGGTCGACGCGCCGCCGCCTGCGCCGGGTGCTCACGCAGGCCGGGTTCCGCGTCACGCGGCTGACCTACTCGAATGCGTTTCTCTTTCCGCTGATGCTCACGGTCCGGACCGGACAGCGGCTGGTGGGCCTCGCAACGCCCGAGGAGGCTGGCACTGATGTGGTCCTTCCTCCGGCTCCGATCAACGGACTGCTCAGCCTGCTGCTGCGGCTCGAGGCCCGCGCCTTACGCGTCGTCGACATGCCCATCGGCAGTTCGCTTCTCTGCGCCGCCCGGAAGGACTGAGGCGTCCGCAGCGGCGCCTTCCATCTTCAGCCTCGCGCGCTCGGTCAGGACCCGCAAGGCAACCGCATAGGTGATCGTCGCGAGCGTCAGCGCTCCGAGCGACGGTCCGACGAGAAACGGCCAGAAAAAGGCATCGAGCAGATCGGCGGCGTGTCCCCAGAACGCCGCCTGGTAAAACGGAACGGAGAAGATCCGCCGGAGCCGTTCGCTCAGGTCCACAGTGGAGGAGGTGCCGAGGAGTGTCGCGGCCGCCGCCGTCGTGCCCGCGTACCACGGGACCATCACCCACGGCACGTTGGCGCAGAGCCCGATGAGGACGGCGACGCGGCTCAACCGGAACGCGAGCGCCGCGCCGATGCCGAGCAGGATCTGCAAGCCGAGCAGCGGCGAAAAACTGAGGCCGACACCGACCGCCAGCGCCGCCGCAGTCCGTCGCGGCGCCGCCTCGACCCGGGCAAGGTCCTCGAATGTCCGTCGCAGGGCGCTCAGCACTGAGATCAACTATAGCCTTCGTCGGCTCAGGGCTCAGGCTCAAGGCTCAGGGCTCAGGGCTCAGGGCTCAGGGCTAGGCAGAACGTTGGACCAGCATACACTCGATGATCCTTGAGCCCTGAGCCTTGAGCCCTGAGCCCGACCCGTCAGACGGGGCTTGACAGCGGCTGCCAGTGGTGTTATTTTTCTCGCATCGATGTTATAAAAATAACATCAGACGGCTTATGACACAGAAACTGCAGACCACGCTGAGCCGCCGCGAGCGGCAGATCATGGACATCCTCTACCGCCGGGGCCGCGCCACCGGTGTCGAGGTGATGGAGGACCTGCCGGGCAACCCCAGCTATTCGACCGTGCGCACGCAGCTGCGGGTCCTCGAGAAAAAGGGCCACGTCCGGCACGAGGAACACGGCGCGAAGTTCATCTACTTGCCGGCCGTGCACCGCCGGGCCGCGCGCAAGTCGGCCCTCCGCCACCTCGTCGAGACGTTCTTCGACGGCTCGGTCGAGAATGTTGTTGGCGCGCTCCTCGGCGGCGAGGGCGCGCGGGTCACCGAGGAAGAGTTGGAGCGGATCGCTGAGCAGGTGGCGAAGGCGCGCACCGGCAAGCAGGGAGAATCGAAATGACGTTTCTTCTCGGCAGCACACTCAAGGTCTCGCTGGTGATCCTCGCCGGCCTCGCGCTTGCCGCGGCGTTGCGCCGGCACTCGGCCGCAGCCCGTCACTCCATCGTCGCGTCAGCGATTCTGTGCGCGTTGGCGATGCCGCTGCTCGAGCTCATCGTGCCGACCTGGGGTGTGATGGTGCCAGGTTCCGCCGTGGCGCCCGCGCCGACCGACGCCGGCGTCAGTCGAGCGCTCCGCTACTGCGGCTCCGGCCATCACGGTCTCCGAGACCGTGACGGTCGCCTCGCCTTCCGAGCCCCGCTTCCGGCTGTCGGAGTGGCTGGCTCCGACGTGGGTGATCGGCGCCGTCTTCAGCCTGGCGATCCTCGGCGTCGGGTTGACGCGGCTCACGTTTCTCGCCTCCCGAGCCCGCGCGGTCGAATCCGGCACGTGGACCGAGCTCGCGAACGCGATCGGGCGCGAGCTTGGCTTGCGACGTCCCGTGCGCCTGCTCGAAAGCGATCATCCGTCGCTCCTCGTGACCTGGGGGTTGCTGCAGCCGAAGGTGATTTTGCCGCGCGCCGCCAGATCGTGGACGGAAGATCGTGTCGCCATCGTGTTACGGCACGAGCTCGCGCACATCCGTCGCGGCGACTGGATCGTGCAGATCGCCGGCGAGCTCCTGCGCACCGCCTACTGGTTCAACCCGCTCCTGTGGATCGCCTGCGACCGCCTGCGTCAGGAAAGCGAGCAGGCGTGCGACGACGAGGTCCTGACGAGCGGCGTCGCCGGTCCTGACTACGCCACGCATCTCCTGGAGTTGGCTCGGCTCCTCAAGGCCGAGGCCGCACCGCGGCTTCCCGCTCCAGCCATCGCCCGCACCTCGAGTCTCGAAAGGAGAATTCGCGCCATGTTGGATGCCCGTCTCACCCGTACGCCGACTACGCGCGCCGCCCGTCTTGCGACTGGCGCCGCGCTCATGACGTTCACGGTCGCCCTCGCCGCCGCGCAAACCGGCCCGGTCGCGTTCTCAGGCAAGGTCTTCGATCAGACTGGCGCGCCGGTGGCGGACGCCACGGTCGCGCTGACGAACACACAGACTCGCGCCAAGTTCGAGGTCAAGAGCGACAGCTCCGGCAAGTTCGAGTTCGTGCCGCTGCCCGCGGATAACTACACCCTTATGGCGACGATGCCGGGCTTCAAGAAATCGGAGGACTCGGTCGTCCTCACGGGCAAGAAAGTGAGCCGCGACGTCACGCTGACTCTCGGAGAATTGCAGGAGACGATCTCGGTACGCGCTTCGGCGCTCCCGGCCGGCGCAGCGGAAGCCGCACCAGAGCGCCGGCGAGACCAACCGGCCCTGAGCCGAGCCGCCTTTCAGAAGGATCTGGAAGGCTGCCAGGCGTCCGCGAACGGAGGGCGCGTCCGTCCGCCGCGCAAGATCAAGGACGTGAAGCCGATCTATCCAGCCAACCTCCGCGAATCAAGCACCGCGGGTAAGGTGCTGCTGAAGGCGACGATCGCCGTCGACGGCACCGTCCGCGAGGTCGAAGTCGTCAAATCCGCCAACCCCGACCTCGACAACGCCGCGATGGAAGCCGTCCGTCAGTGGCTGTTCGACGGCACGCTGCTCAACTGCGCGCCGGTCGAAGTGACGATGAACGTCAACATCGACTTCGCCATTCAGTGAGGTCCGGCTGAAGCCGGACACTACGATCGATCGAGTATTCGTAGTGTCCGGCTTCAGCCGGACGAAGGGGCGACGACGGGCTACGCGAGCAGTTCCTTGTAGAGTGCCACCGTCGCCCGTCCCGCCGCATCCCACGAGAACTCGTTCTCCACGATTCGACGTCCGGCCTGCCCGAATTGAGTGAGCTGTCGGGGAATATCGATCGCGCCGCTGATCGCGGCGGCAAGCGCGGAAGCATCCCCGGGCTCGACGAGCCACCCGTTCACCCCTGGCTTGACCTTGTCGGGCAGGCCACCCGCGTTGGTGGCGACGACGGCGCGGCGGTGGGCCATGGCCTCGAGCGTGACGAGCGAACTGCCTTCGTAGAGCGTCGGGTGCACGAAGAGCGTCGCGGTTTCGTACCAGGCGTGAAGGTCTTTGTCCTCGAGCCGTCCCGCTAGCAGGGCGGCGCTCCCGAGGTTCGCTTCTCTGATGGCCTGCTCGAGCCGCCCCCGAAACGGTCCATCGCCGACGATCACCCAGCGCCATCGACCTTCCGGCAGCCGTCCGCCGTGCGCGGCAAGCGCGCCGAGCGCCGCGGCCAGATGATGAAAGCCCTTGTTCTCCTCGATCCGCCCCACGCTCAATAGCACCACATCGTCGCGCCCGATGCCGGCCGCCAGCCGCACGCGCGCCGCGTCGGCGGCAGTCGCGATCCGGTCCATCGAGCGAAGATCGAGCGCGTTTGGAATCACGCGAACCCGTTCAGCAGGCACATGGAGATGCTGGCGGACGATCGGCTCGAGGGCCCGGTCGGTGGCGATGATGCGATCGGCCGCTTTCGCGCAGGCCCGAACGGCGCGGCGAAGCGGCAAATAGCCGGCCCGCTTGAGCCTGGCCCGGCGTGGGTTGGTGGCGCCGAACTCCTCGAGCCCCTGCGGGTTCAGCACGAGCGGCGCCGCGCTCGTCGCGCGATGGCGCGCGTAGCCGAGCACGCTCGCGCCAAGGCCATGGACGATGTCGATCTTGCCGTCGCGGACGAGCTGCCAGACAAGTCGGCCCGCGCGCAGCCCGAAGAGCGGGTACGCCGTGCTTCGATCGATCACCGTCGTCCCGCGCCGTCCCGCCAGCGGGAACGTCCGATACGGGACCGTTGCGAGCGTGATCCGTGGATGAATCTCGTCGGCCGCGTGGCTTTCCTTGGGTGTTCGCGTGACGAGCGTCGTCTCGACGCCGGCTTCGGCCAGATAGCGTACGAGGTCATAGACGTGGCGCTCGAGGCCGCCGAGTCCATGCAGCGGGAACACGGATCGGGCGACGACGGCGACTCTAAGCGCGGAACTCATGGGCGCGACATGCTCACGCGTCGATTACGGGACGCGGATTGCGCGGATCTCAATTAACGGGACGCGGATTGCGCGGATCTCAATTAACGGGACGCGGATTGCGCGGATCTCAATTAGCGGGAGACGGCTCATGTTCACCGCGCCCTCATTTTTGCCGAGCTCAAGAGGTCCATATAGAGAGACTCGACCCTCTGAACGACGGTGTTTGCGGCGAAGGTACGGGCCGCGTGATCCCTGGCAGCGTCGCCCAGCTGCCGTCGTCGCGTCGGATCGTCGACGAGCCGTCGCACGTCAGCTGCTAAAGCCTCGGGAGTTGACGAGAGGAGTCCAGTCTCCTCGTGCTTCACGATATCGGGTGTGCCGCCGGTGTTCATGGCGGCAATCGGCACGCCGAGGGCGCTGGCCTCGAGCAGCACGCGGCTGAGCGACTCCGGGCCGCGGGACGTGAAGACGAGTAATGAAGCGTGCGCGAGCCAGGCGGTCGTCTGCGCCTGGTCGACCCACCCGGTAAAGCGAATGTCACGTTCGGAGCGTTTGGCCTGGGCTTCGATGGCCGCGCGATCGGGACCGTCGCCGACGATGACGAGCGGCCAGTCGAGGCGCGCGCGTTCGGCGACCTCGACGAGCGACGAGGTGCCTTTGTTCGGCGCCAGCTTGCCCAGATAGAGCGCGTAGGGGCCCTGGACCGGCGGGGGCGTGGCTGCCGCGCGCGCGCGCAGACCCGGCGACGTCGACCGGGTTGGGAATGATCTCGAGTCTGGTGCCGGCGATCTCCGGCGCGCGGGCCCGAAGATCGGCGGCAATCGTGGTGCTGACGGCAATGATGGCGTCAGCGGCGGCGAGGCCCGATCGCTTTCGCGCGAGGTTGCCGCGCATGTAGGGAATCATCGGTAGCGCCAGCGGCCAAAGCACTCCACCGCGAGGCCGGATGCAACGAGTCATCATTCCCGCCGAGCACGCGGGGCAAAGCGACGTGCCACTGCGGGTGTAAATCAGATCGGACCAGTAACAGACGGGCCAGTAGTCGCGAACAGTGCAGACCGCCGGCCGGCGCTGACGGTGCGCGGCTTCGACCGCTGGGAGCCCGGTCAACACGTGCTGGCCGTGGATCAGATCGATCTGCTCGCGCTCGATGATGTCCGAGAGGACGTCCGTGAATGCCGGATACAGCCGTTCGTTCTTGAAGTAGTTCCTGACGTAGGGGAGCGACGGCGCCGGAAAGCCGAATTCGAGTACCCGAAGCCCGTCGGTACTCGCGCTCACGACGTCCGGCCGGCTCGCCGGGCCTTGGCTGCGCCACGATGACGGTGTGGCCGCGCGCGCGGAGACCGCGCGCGAGCTCGTAGGTGCTCCATCCACTCCCTCCGCAGACGGGTGGAAACGAGTCGGTTGCCAGGAGGAGTCGCGTCACGCCAGCAGTCTCTGGATCGCGCGGTCGAGCGCTTCGCAGTGCGCCCTCCAACTGTAGTCGCGGACCGCCCGTTCGCGGGAGGCGCGGCCAAGCGGCAGGCGGATCGCCGGGTCGCTCAGTTTTTCGAGCGCTCCGGCCAGAGCCCCTGGTTGCGCAGGGTCGTACAGGATTCCTTCACGGCCGTCGGCAACGATCGACGGGATCCGGTCGACAGCGGGCGCGACCACGGGGAGGCCGGCCGCCATGTACTCGAAAATCTTGAGCGGCGACCAGTAGAACCCGAGCGACAGCGGGCGGTGCGCGCCGATCTCGAACGGCGCGACGCCGATGTCGGCGGCAGCCAGACACGCCGGCATCGCGCTGTGCGGCACGGCGCCGGTGAAGACGATGTTCGGGAGGTCGGCGGCTTCGTCCTGTACCGCCCCGAGCTCCGGCCCGTCGCCGACGAATACGGCGCCGACGTCCGAGCGGCCTCGCGCGTGCAGGTCGCGCAGCGCGCGGACGAGATTCACGGCGCCGTGCCAGTTCCTGAACGCCCCCGCGAAGATCGCGACGGTCGTTGCCGGCCGCTCGAATGGCGGCGTGCCCGGGGCATCGGGCCGGAACCGTTCGGTGTCGGCGCCCCACTCGAGCCGGACGACTTTGCGCGCCGGCGTGTCTCTGGGCAGAATCGCCGCGCTTGGCGTGACGATGAGGTCGGCGCGGGCGCAGATCGCCTCGCGCCAGCGCCGCATCGGCTCGACGAGGAGCGCGCGATCGATCCGGCCCTTGGCGGACCCGTCGTGATCAATGACCGGCGCGTTGACCTCGAGGACGGTTGCGGCGCGGGCCGCCGCGGCAGCCATCACTCCCTCGCCGCCGAAGTTGTAGTACCGCTCGATGATCACAGCCGGCTGCAGCCTGGCCACGATGCGCCGGACGTCGCCGGTGCGCAGCCACCGGAGTTGCCGCGCGCCCAACGGTGGCGCCATCGGGATCCACTGGACGGGGTTGGCGCCGCCGGCGGGAAACGGTCCGTCGCCCGGCGTCACGAGCACGTGCACCTCGTGCCCGAGCGCGGCGAGTCCTTCGGCGACCGCCGTGACGTGCACCGACCCGCCCGTCGTGCCGGGGACGGTCTGGTCGATCGCGCAGTAGAGGATCTTCACGGCATCAGGGCTCATGGCTCAGGGCTCAAGGAAGAGCATACTGATCTCAATGAGGAACATGCTGAGCTTTTGCCTGAGCACTTGAGCCCTGAGCCCTGAGCCACCATCTTTCTCCAGGAGCGCAAAGAACGGTCCCGACGTAATGCGTCCGAAGAGCAGCAGGTCGAGCCGCATCGCAAACGAGAGCGCGCGAAGCGCGCCGTAGGTCGCGGGGCTGCGCGCGATCTGGGCCTTTGCGGCCGATCGCGCTTCCCGAACCGCGGTCGCGTCGGCATCGGCAGGGCTGACTCCCGGATCGAGGCGGCGCGCGGCGCGCCGGGCCATTGCGCGTTCGGCGACGCGCATCAGGATGTTCTCGACGAACCCGCCGACAATCGGCGTGTAGAACGTGATCCGCGCGATGCGGAAGCCGCAGTCGCGCGCGACCCGCTCGAGATCCGGCACGTCGGCGAGCGGATTGAGGTGATCGGATTTGCGCAGGCGTTCCTGGCGCATGTCGATCAGGCCGAGACGCTCGAGTCCGCGCGCGAGCCGATTGATCCAGCGCAAACCTACCGCGACGGGCGCGTTCTTGCGAACGTGCGTGTAGACGAAGAGCCCGCCCCCTGGCGCAAGCACGCGATTGGCTTCGGCGAGCATCCCTCTCAACGCCTCGGGGGAGAGATGCTCGAGCACGTCGAGCGACCAGGCTTTCGAAAACGTCCCGTCGGCAAACGGCAGACGCCGCAGGTCGCCGAGAAGCAGCGGCACGCCCTGGCGCGCGTCCTCGGAGAAAAACGGGCTGATGTCGATGCCGATCGCCTCGGCGCCGAGGTCGCGGTTCCAGATGAGCGCGCGCCCGCTGCCGCAGCCGAGGTCGACGACCAGGTCGCCGGGCCCGGGCCGCAGAAACTTCCGCAGCATGTCGTTGCGGATCTTCGATCCGAGAAGCGGCGGCGAAACGCGCTCGTGGCGCGCGTCGGCGTGCAAGGCTTCGTCGAGGTATTTCGTCTGCTCCGTGAAGGCGTCAGCCGGGCGCAGGTCCAGATACTCATCGCGCGGGGACTGGTAGAGGCGGCCGCAGCCCTGGCACGTCAGCTCACCCTGAGCGCCGGTGCGGCGGGCCAGGGCGCCGCGGCACTCGGGGCAGCGGACGAGCGCAATCAGTCGATCGGAAATCATCGTGTCGGCGCGAGCACGTCGTTGAAGAGGATCTCGAGCCGTTCGGCGCGCCGGTCCCAACTGTACTCCGCGACGGCGTCCCGCGCGGCGCTGCCAAGCCCGGCGCGAAGCGCCGGGTCGTTGACCAGCCGTCTGATGCCGCCGGCAAGCGCATCTGCGTCGCCAGGCGTGACGAGCAGGGCGTTGACCTCGTCGGTCAGAACTTCGCCGAGCGACGGCAGCCTCGACGCCACGATGGCCTTGCCGGCGGCCATGTATTCGAACAGCTTGAGCGGCGACGTCGAGTGCGTCGAGATCGCCGACGCGGGATTGGGCAGCGCCACGATGTCTGCGCGCGCGAGCTGGCTGGCGACGGCCGAGGGCGGCAGATGTCCGGTGAACGTCACGCGGCTCCTCGATGCGCAATCCTTTGGCGAGCGCCCGCAGCCTCGCGAGATCAGGTTCCTGCTCGTGGCCGCCAACGATGAGGCCGCGCACTTCGGGCACGCGCGCGATCGCCTCGAGCAGCACGTCGACGCCCTTCCAGGCGTAGAGATGGCCCGCATACGCGATAGTGCAGGGTGCCGGGGTGCCAGGGGCCAGGGTGCCAGGGTGCGGGGGTTGCCGGGTGAGTCCTCGTGCCGTCGGGCACGACGGCGAGCCTCGCGCGCGGGCCGAAGCGGGCGGTCAGCGACTCGGCGAGCCCGCGCGTGATGGCCACGTATCCGTCCGCGTGTTGCCAGACGTAGGACTCGCGCCTGGCGAGCCGCGCGAGCTTCGCGCGGTCAGGGGGACGCGCGGTGGACACGAGCTCGGGCAGAGCCGCCGAGACCTCGGGCGCGTAGCCATGCGACTCGTACACGATCGGTGCGCGCGCCGGCAGCCGCAACAACAGAGACGCCACGGCGAGATCGCGCGTCATGACGACATCCGAGTGGCCACCGCCGGTCGCGCGCGCGGCGGCATACGCAAGGTAGCCGACTCGTCGCGCGACCTGCGGGCCCCTGGCCGGCGCCCGTTCCACCACCAGTCGGCTGGTCGGCTGAAGCCCGTAATACTCGAACGGGTCGCGCGATGGCGTGTGCGTGTCTGGCCTCACGACCAGGCGCACTTCGTGGCCCCGCCCGGCGAGCGCGTGGCACGTTTCCATGGTCTGGATCCCGTTTGCGCGCTCGAGCGGCAGGCGAATGTCGGCGAAGTAGAGGATCTTCACGAGGAACGAGTCCCGATGCAGGGGCGCTGGACGCGCCGACAGCTGCTCCAGGCACGATGCCCACGATGGCACGATCGGTCACGATGAACTCTGGTGAGAAGACCATCGTGGCCTTCCTGTCATCGTGTTCATCGTGATGAGTCGTGGGCTCGTGCATCGGCTCAATCCTCCTTCTGACGATAGAAGGAATTCCGATCGAGGAAATACCGGTGTGCCAGCCCCGGCAGCTGCTGCGGCAGCGTGACGAACGCGTCGTAGGCGTTCTTTCGCAGCTCGAGCCGCTGCCGATTCATCATCCCTGTGCCGAACTCGGCAATGAGAGCCACATTCCACCAGACCGAGAGGCCGAGCGTGAGCGCGAGCGCCGGCCGCGCCACCCCCCGCGGCACGGCGGCGACGAGCGCGGCAAGGCCGATCGTCAGCAGGATTGTCAGCGCGACGAAGCGGCGCTGGCCGAACGCGCCGGCCACTGTCCACGATTCGACGCTGCCGCTGACATAGATCTGCACGGCGACCATCAGCAGCGCGCACCACGCGACGCGGCGCGCATGGGCCTGTCCGCGAACCGCCAGTACGACGAGTCCGGCCAGCGCCAGCGCCGCGAGAGGTGTCCATAGGAAGAAACCGTGCTCCGGCGAGGCGAGCACTTCGATCGCGTGCGGCGCCTGCCAGTTCATCTTCCGCATGACCAGCCGCGACGGCCCGAAGCGACCGTTGAGCGCCTTGTAGGCGAGGAGCTGGGGGAGCAGGCCAATGGCGAAGGCAGAAGCAGCCAGTAGCGGCGACCAGAATTGCCCTGGCTACCCTGGCCGTGCCGGGCTGTCCTTGATTGATTCCGACGCGGTATCGGCAGCGCCTGCGGCCGCGCCGAGCGCAGCGCGAGGCTGCCGCGAGTGGGGCCCCGCGAGCTCTGATAAATGCTGACGGAGCCGCCGCGAACAAGGGTCCAGACAAAATCCACCGCCGGTCCGAGCGCCAGGAACGCATCCTGCTCGCGGACCATCGCCATCAGCGCGCCGGACAGGCCGAGCGCGATGGCGCCGCCGACGGTCCAGCGCTCGCGCGCGTGCAGCCAGATGGTGACGAACAGCGCCACCGCAAACGCCGAGCAGGCGTGGGAGTAGGGCGGCGACACGTACATGTAGAAGAGCAGCGGCGTGCCGAGCCAGACGAGGATCCCGGCGAGCAGGCCCGGGCCCGCGAGCCTGCGCGCAGCGCCGATCGACAGGAGGATCGCGACAAACCCGTAGAACGCCGAACCGTAGGCGACCGCTGCCACGTAGGGACGCGAGAAGCCATCCGGCGGACCACCCCGGACGCGCGTCACCAGATCGGCAACGGCGTAGAAGGGGCTCCACAAGAGCGCACAGCCGATCGTCGCGAAGCTTGGCCGCCGTCCGGCATCGGTGTATTGCTCGAGGAACGTCGCGTGAAACCCTTCGCCACGGCCGACGTTGCGGTCGAAGAAGTATCGATACTCGTTCTCGAACGACACGTCACCGTCGAACCAGAGCGATCGCAGGTAGGAAAAATACTGGATCTCGTCGGAAGCGTAGATGCGCGGCGTCACCGCTGGCAGCGAGAGCACGAACGCCGCGACGAGCACGGCGAGCTCACGTCGCGACAGGGCCAGCAGTCGTGAAAGGGTATCGAGCAAATGATCTCGAGCTCTCGGTCCGGTCGCGCGCCATCCCTATCGCAGCGCCATGAACTTGACGAGCTGCGCCAGGTTGAAGCCCGCATGGCTGACCATCGGCGCGATGATGCTGCGCCGCCTCAGGTAAATCGTACCCCAGATGGCGCCGAGCGTTCCGACCGCAATCGTGGCATCCCACCCCTGATAAACGTGCCCAAGCCCGAAGAGGGCACTGTGCACGACGACGCCGACAACGCCGCCGCCCAGGGTACTGGCTGAAGCGGTGCAGGATGAATCCGCGTTGAATCTCCTCGCGGACGCCGCCTGCGATCATCACGACGATGCCGAAGATGGCCGCGTCGCGCGGATTCCGCATCAGGTCTTCGACGGGGTTCCGCGGCACATTATGGAGCTGTGGCGCGAACGTGAGGATGAGCGCAAGGATCAGAAGCGCAACCAGGAAAACGATCGGAAGAAGAACGGCGCCCACCAGTGCTTCGCGCCAGGCCGGGCGCCGTCCGAGCAATACGTCCCGGGCGTCCTCGCGGTGCGCCCGCAGGAAGAGGAACACCAGGCCGACGACCAGTGCGGTGTCGAGCATCGAGAGCGTGATGACGAAGAGCGGGGTCAAGCCACCGTCAGCCGTGGGGAGTCGCATCCCGGCGCCGCCCATCGCCGCGAGGATCAGGATTTGGGTCGGGAATCCCGAACAGAGGATCACTTCCGCCAGCGCACCCAGACGCTCGCCGATGGCGATCCGCGGGGGAGCGCCGAGGGGGACAACGTCGGGGACGACGTCGGGCTCGAGCATGAATGTCGACTGTACATCGCTTGCCTCGCCGTAGCCGGAGGCGAAGGCGGACGAGGCGGGAATGCAACAATGTAAATCTTACCCAAGGATGGTAAGCTTTCCCGACTACACATGGACAAAGCAATGACGATGGAAGAAGACATCACCGTTACGACAGAGAATCCTGGGGAGAGAGTCCTGATCGTCGAGGATGACTCGGCAACCCGGACCGGTCTGGCGGAGCTCGTTCAGGCCTGGGGGTTCCAGACCGACGAGGCCTCCGACGGTGAGGAAGGGTTGCGCAAGGTCACCAGCTTCCGGCCGGCCATCATCGTGAGCGACCTCGTGATGCCGCGGATGGGCGGCCACGATCTGCTCCGCACCCTGAAGGATCAGCTGTCTGACATCACCTTCATCCTGCTGACGGCCCAGGGCACGATCGAGAGCGCCGTCGACGCGATCAAGGACGGCGCCTACGACTATCTGAGTAAGCCCGTCGATCCGCAGCGGCTCAGAATCCTGCTGAACAAGGCGGTCGAGCGCCAGGAGACATTGCGGGAGGTCAAGCTGTTGCGGCGGCAGTTGCGCGAACAGGGCAGCTTCGGCCGCATCGTCGGCAACAGCCCCGGGATTCGATCGCTCTATCGCGTGATCGAGCAGGCGGCGCCGACCGCCGCATCGGTGCTCGTCTGGGGCGAGTCAGGGACCGGCAAGGAGCTCGTGGCGCAGACCGTCCACGAGCTGAGCCCCCGCGCGTCGTTCCCGTTTGTCGCGATCAACTGCGCCGCCATCCCGGAGACGCTCCTCGAGAGCGAGATCTTCGGCCACGAGAAAGGCGCGTTCACCGGCGCTCACGATCGCCGCACCGGCGTGTTCGAGCTGGCGCATCGGGGCACGCTCTTCCTCGACGAGATCGCCGAGATGGTTCCGGGTACCCAGGTCAAGCTCCTCCGCGTGCTGCAGGAGCAGAAGTTCCGCCGACTCGGCGGCCGTCAGGAGCAGACGGTGGACGTGCGCGTGATTGCGGCGACCAATCGCGATCCGGCGGAGGCCGTGCGCGATGGACGGCTGCGGGAGGACCTGTACTATCGGCTCAACGTGTTCACGATCGAGCTGCCGCCCCTGCGGGAACGGCGAGCCGATATTCCTCTCCTCGTGCAGACGTTCCTCAACGAATTCAACGCGCGGAACAACAAATCGGTCCGGGCGGTCGACCAGGAGGCGATGTATCTGCTCGAGCGCTACCCCTGGCCGGGCAACATCCGCGAGCTCAGGAACGTCATCGAGCGGGCGACGATTCTGGCCGAAGGCGACTTCATCGAGGCCAAGCACCTGCCGCCGCCAGTCGTCACGCGCAGCGAGCAGACGCTGCCGACGGTGACGCTGTCGCCTGGCACCACCGTCGACGAGGCCGAGCGCCGGCTGATTGTCCTGACGCTCGAGCACACGCGCAACAACAAGACGCGCGCCGCCGAGATCCTGGGCATCAGCCTCAAGACATTGCACAACAAGCTCAATCGGATGAAGCAAGAGACGAGGGGATAACAGGGCTCAAGGCTCAAGGCTCAAGGCTCAAGGCGAGGCTCGATGCCTTGGCCTGAGCCCCAGCCCTGAGCCCTGGGACTCTCAGAGACTGCGCCATTGAGCATCAAGGCAAAACAGGTCGCTGGCGTCACCACGCTCGTCGTGTTGGTCGTGGCGGGGATGATCGCGGTGCAGATCGCGTCGCTGACCCGGTTGCGAATCGAGGAGACAGCGTCGCGCGCCACTACGCTCAAGGAGTCCATGCTCCACCACGCGGGCGTCATCGTCCGCGGCGCCGGCACGACCAATCCCTACGTCGCGATTCGCGACGACAGCGGCATGCGGTCGATCCTCGAGTCCGCCGTCACGAGCCTGCCCGACAACAACACGATCCTGTACGCGGCGATTGTCGACCCCGAAGGCATCGCGTTCGTGCACAGCACTCCGTCGCTCGAAGGGCAGCCGACGCCGAAGCTCGAAGACCTGAAGGACATCGTCGACGCCAGCGCGATTTATCAACTGCTGTACGTCTTCCAGGAGCGCCGCTACGAGCTTCGCGAGGAGATCCTGGCCGGCGACGCCCCCTTCGGCGCGATTCGCATCGGCGTGTCGACGCTGTTCGTGCGCGCTGAAATCCTCAAGGCACTGGCGAGCTTCGGCTACACGGCTGTCATCGCGCTGGCGGTGTCGACCATGGTCGCGACGCTGCTCGCGCAGTGGATGCTCAGGCCGATTCACGTCATTCAGAGCGGCCTCACGCGCCTCGGCCGCGGCGAGCTCGACGTCAGGCTCGATCTGCCGGGGCAGGAGTTTGCCGATCTCGGCAGCTCGTTCGAAGCGGTCAGCGCACAGCTCGCCGCCGTTCGCGCCAGCGCCCTGCCGGCGGCGGCCTCGACCTCGACCGAATTCGAGTCGGTCATGGAGAACCTCGAGGACGCGGTCGCGCTCTTCTCGCCCGAAGGCGAGCTGATGTTCAGCAACGCCGCGATGCGGGCGCTCCTGCCGGCGCTCGCGGCGCGGCCCGCGTCGACCGGCCCGGCCAAGCCGGCGCTGGCGTTGCTGGCGGAAAACGACCCGGTCCGGCAGCTGGTCGATCGCGCGCTGGCGGGCCGCAAGTCCGCCGGGCCCATCGCCGTGCCGCTTGGCGCTGCCGCGGAAGCCGATCAGGAGGCGCCCGAGCACCTGCTGCTGTGCCACGCGATCGACGATGCGAAGGGGCGGTTCATCGGCGCGATGGTCGTTGCGCGAAATCTCGTCTACCTGAATCAGGTGCACACGACCTTGAACTACTCGCGCAAGCTGGCCGCCCTCGGGCGACTGATGGCCGGCGTCGCGCACGAGGTCAAGAACCCGCTCAACGCGATGACGATCCACCTCGAGCTGCTGAAACAGAAGCTCGGCGCGATGCGCGAGCCGATCACGGTGCCGGCAGGCCCATCGGGCGGCTCGAAGACCCTCGATCTGACCAAGCACGTGAACGTGATCGGTGATGAAATCAAGCGGCTCGACCAGGTCGTCGTCGGGTTCCTGAAATTCGCGCGGCCGGACGAGCTCAAGCTGCAGCCGGTGCATCTTTCATCGCTCGTCAGCGAAGTCGTATCGATGACCGGTCCCGAGGCCGAACGCCGCGGGATTGTCGTCAAGACGGAGTGTCCGCCGAGCGTGCCGGAGATTAATGCGGATCCGGGCATGTTGCAGCAGGCGCTGCTGAACTTGACGATCAATGCCTGCCACGCCATGCCCGATGGCGGGACGCTCAAGATCATCTGCCGCCCGGCACCCCGCCGGCGGGTCGAAATCTCGGTGGAGGACACCGGCGTCGGGATTCCGCCGGAGAACCTCGGCCGGATCTTCGATCTTTACTTCACTACGAAAGAAAAGGGCAGCGGCATCGGTCTCTCGATGGTTTTTCGCATCGTTCAGTTGCATGATGGTGAGGTCGAGGTGCAGTCGACCCCGGGGCATGGGACTCGTTTCAGGCTTCTCTTCCAGCAGGCGTAGTGCAGAACTGTGAATGTGTCGACCGGGTCTTGAGTTGATGCGGTACGTAGTGTCCGGCTTCAGCCGGACCGAAACTTGAGAAAGGAGCATCCAGTGACGCATTCGATTCGACGCCTGGCCGTGCTCCTCGTCATTGCCTTGGGCATCAGCGGCTGCGTGTCCAGCCGCGCGCAGATGCCCGAGCCACAGCCGACGCTCATCGTGCCGGCGGTGCCGCCGCGCGCGATCGAGCCTCCTCCCGTCGTCGAAACCCCGGTCGAACCGCCGCCGGTCGAGCCGTTGCCCCCCCCGACAACCAACAGCAAGCCAAGGCCGTCACGTCCCGCCGCCGAGTCAAAAGCAGACCCGAAGCAGGACACGCCGGTCGAACCGGTTACGGCGCCGCCAGCGCCGCCGCCGGTCGCGCAGCTGCGGACGCCGGCGACGCCGACCGGTCCCGAAGCGATTCGACAGATTCGCGAGATCCTCGACAACACGCAGAAGATGCTCGACAGCGTCCAGCCTCCCTTGAGTGACGACCGCAAGGCCAACCTGACGTCGGCGAGGGCGCTGATGCAACAGTCGGAGGAGGCGCTGCGAAAGGAAGAGCTGACGCAGGCGAGATCGTTTGCCGAGCGCGCGCTGAATATCGCGAAAGTACTGCTGTCGGGACGATAGAGATGTGACTCAGCCGTTACAGCCAAAAAATAGGTCAATCAGAAGAAGGCCGCGGCTTTCGGCCTGATTGTCCATATCTTGCGCCTGCCCTAAAAAAATAGCACAATATGTGGTGGATCGGGCCTTGACAACGACGTAAACAGGGTCCATTATCGTCCCCGCCTTCGCGCTCTTTGCGTTCAAAGCGCGCTTCGGCGAGGCCACGAAAACGCGGGGCTTCCCAGCCCTCGCAAGTCGGGACAAAACGAGTTGGACGGGAGACCGGGGACGATGACATCAGGCCCGATTGGGGCTGCTGAACCTGGTTTGCCGTGCGATCGTTTCGGCCGACGAGTTGCCGTGCGCGCTTCCTAGACAATTGCAAGATTTCGGGGTCAGTCGGCCTGGGGCGGTCGATGTGGCTCGGCGTTTTCGGAGGGGAAATATGCAGAGAGGCGCTGCTCCGCAGGTGGAGACCACCAGGGGAGAGACGACCACCACACGCCCAGCGACATCCGCACCCGCGGCCGGTCTGGACTTTGTCAGGTTCTTCAGCCACGAGGGGATCGATCCGTTCGACGAGGTGGAATGGGATACCCGGTCTGCGGTGATCGGGAACGAAAAAGGGCAGGTGGTCTTCGAGCAGCGCGACGTCGAGATGCCGCGGTTCTGGTCGCAGCAGGCGACCAACATCGTCGTCTCGAAGTATTTCCGCGGACAGATCGGCACTCCCGAGCGTGAGCGCAGCGTCAAGCAGCTCATCGGCCGGGTCGTCGACACGATTACCGAGTGGGCGCGCAAGCAGAGCTACTTCGCGAGCGAAGACGACCTGCAGGCGTTCAGCGACGATCTGAAGCACCTCCTCGTCTATCAGAAGGCCGCCTTCAATAGCCCCGTGTGGTTCAACGTCGGGTTCGAGAAGGCGCCGCAGTGCTCGGCGTGCTTCATCAACTCGGTGCAGGACACGATGGAGTCGATCCTCGGCCTCGCCAAGACCGAGGGGATGCTCTTCAAGTACGGATCCGGCACCGGCTCGAACCTCTCGAACATCCGCTCGTCGCGCGAGCTCCTGGCCGGCGGCGGCACGGCCTCGGGGCCGGTGTCGTTCATGAAGGGCTTCGACGCGTTTGCCGGCGTCATCAAGTCGGGTGGCAAGACCCGCCGCGCGGCAAAGATGGTCATCCTCAACGCCGATCATCCCGACATTCCGGACTTCATCAACTGCAAGGTCGAGGAAGAGAAGAAGGCCTGGGCGCTCATCGACGCGGGCTACGACGGCTCGTTCACCGGTCCGGCCTACTCGTCGGTCTTTTTCCAGAACTCGAACAACAGCGTGCGCGTGACCGACGAGTTCATGCGCGCGGTGCTCGACGATGGCGAGTGGCATACCCGCGCGGTGCTGACCGGCGAGGTGATGGACACCTACAAGGCCAGGGACCTGATGCGGCAGATCGCCGAAGCGACGCACATCTGCGGCGACCCCGGCATGCAGTTCGACACGACCGTCAACGACTGGCACACGTGCCCGAACACGGCGCGCATCAACGCGAGCAATCCGTGCTCGGAGTACATGTTCCTCGACGATTCGGCGTGCAACCTGGCCTCGATCAACCTGATGAAGTTCGTCGTGCCCCAATCAGACAAAGAGGGCTCCGACAACGCCGGCGAGTTCGACTACGCGGCGTTCGATGCCGCCTGCCGGACGCTCATCACCGCGCAGGAGATCCTCGTCGACAACTCGAGCTACCCGACGCCGGCGATCGAGAAGAACAGCCACGCCTATCGTCCGCTCGGCCTTGGCTACGCCAACCTGGGCGCGCTCCTGATGTCGCGCGGCCTGCCCTACGACAGCGATGCCGGCCGCGACTACTCGGCCGCGATCACGGCGCTGATGCACGGCGCGGCGTACGCGCAGTCGGCCAAGATCGCGCGCGATCACGGCGGGCCGTTTGCCGGCTACGAGAAGAACCGCGAGCCGTTCCTCCGGGTGATGCGGAAGCATCGCGCCGCGCTCAAGGACATCGATCGCAGCCACATGCCCAAGGAGCTGTTCGATGCGGCCAAGGCGGTGTGGGACGAGGTCATCGAGCTCGGCGAGCAGCACGGCTTCAGGAACGCGCAGGCGACCGTGCTCGCGCCGACCGGAACGATCGGCTTCATGATGGACTGCGACACGACCGGCGTCGAGCCGGACATCGCGCTCGTCAAGTACAAGAAGCTCGTCGGCGGCGGGTTGATGAAGATCGTCAACCAGACGGTGCCGATGGCGCTCGCCAAGCTGGGCTACAACGCGCAGCAGGTCAAGGAGATCATCGAGTACATCGACGAGAACGAGACGATTGAAGGCGCGCCGCACGTCAAGGAGGCGCACCTGCCGGTGTTCGACTGCGCGTTCAAGCCGGCGCGCGGCGTCCGCTCCATCCACTACATGGGCCACATCAAGATGGTCGGCGCGACGCAGCCGTTCCTGTCCGGGGCGATCTCGAAGACCGTCAACGTGCCGAAGGACGCGACGGTCGAGGAGATCCAGCAGGCCTACATCGACTCGTGGCGGCTCGGCACCAAGGCGGTCTCGATCTATCGGGACGGCAGCAAGCGGACCCAGCCGCTCAACACCTCGCGGGACAAGGAGAAGGCCGCCGCGGCCCCTGCCGTGGCGGGTCCCGCCCGTCGCCGCCTGCCCGACGAACGGATGTCGCTGACCCACAAGTTCGACATCGCCGGCCACGAGGGCTACATCACCGTCGGCCTCTACGAGGACGGCCAGCCGGGCGAGCTCTTCCTGGTGATGGCGAAGGAAGGGTCGACGATCTCGGGCTTTGCCGACGCGTTCGCGCAGGCGATCTCCTACGCGCTCCAGTACGGCGTTCCGCTTCAGGACCTCGTCGACAAGTTCTCGCACGTGCGCTTCGAACCATCGGGGATGACCAAGAACCCCGACGTTCGCTTCGCGAAGTCGATCGTCGACTACATCTTCCGGTGGATGGCGACGAAGTTCCTCTCCGCCGACGCGCAGTTCCGCGTCGGGGTCAATAACCGCGAAGAAGTGGTGACGACACCCGAGCAGCTGCCGCTCGACGTGGCCGCCGCCGCGGGCGCGTCGGCGACGGCCGCGATCGCCTCGCCGAAGACGTCGTCTTTTGCGGCGATGCAGAACCAGGAAGACGCGCCGCCGTGCTCGACGTGCGGCTCGATCATGGTCCGCAGCGGCTCGTGCTACAAGTGCTCGAACTGCGGCACGACTTCTGGCTGTGCATGACAGTCGGCAGTCGGTAGTCTTCAGTCGGGAGTCGCAGTCGACAGTCTGAGTCGACAGTCGAGTCGACAGTCAGTCGAAGTTGTAGTCCGGCTTTAGCCGGACCAACTAGGGGGCCGGCAACAGCCGGCCCTCTGTTTTTGTCCCTCCGGGCGCCTCTCGCATAATGCCCGGGTCCACCCATCGGAGGCGACATGACCGCATGGCAGATCAACGGCGAAATCATCCCGGCGCTGTCCGGGTGGCAGGCTCTCGGTCTTATCGCAGCGACGTTCGCGTGTCGCTCTGCCATCGTCAAGTTGCTGCGCAGGCGCGCCGAGGAGATCCAATGCGCCGCCTGGTTCTCTCCGTCGCTACTCCTCGCCATCCCGTCACGCATGCTCGCGCACGCGCAATCCTGGACCGTGCCGACCGCCGCCGAGCGCTGTCCCTCGAAGTGGGGCGCCGACGACACGCGCGGGTCGGCGAACCACATGAAGCCCGAGTCGGTCCTCAAGGCGGTGCGGCTCATCAAGACGGGCGAGGTCATTGAGATTGGTCAGGTGCTGAGCGCCGCGATGCCGTTTTTCGGCACCCGCCGCTTCGACGTCACCACCAAGCGCACGCTCATGAACACCGGGTCGAATCGCCGCGGCAGCAACGAGGAGCTCGTCGTCGGCGAGATGGGCCAGGTCGGCACGCAGTTCGACGGGTTCGCGCACCAGACCCACGAGGACAGCCTCTACAACTGCCTGAAGCTCGACGACATCGCCACCCGTAGCGGCTTCACCAAGCTGGGGATTGAGAAAGTGGGCGCGCTCATCACGCGCGGTGTGCTGATCGATGTTGCGGCGCTCAAGGGCGTCGAGATGCTGCCGGACGCCTACGAGATCACCCCCGCCGATCTACAGCAGGCGCTCGAGCGGCAGAAGCTCACCCTCCAGCCTGGCGACGCGGTCCTCATCCACACCGGCTGGGGCAGGTTGTGGGCGAAGGATAACGCTCGCTATGTGAAGAGCTGCCCCGGCATCGGCATCGCCGCGGCGACGTGGCTGGCCAAGCAGGATCCGATGCTCGTCGGCTCCGACAACTGGCCGGTCGAGGTTGGCCCCAATCCCGACGCGCAGCTGTCGCTGCCCGTTCACCAGTTCATGCTCGTCGTCAGCGGCATCCACCTGCTCGAGAACATGAAGCTCGACGAGCTCGCCTCGAAGCGTGTGCACGAGTTCGCCTTCATCGTCCAGCCGCTCAAGATGCAGGGCTTCACCGGGTCGACCGTCGCGCCGATTGCGATTCGGTAGCGCCTGCGGCCCGAGCGCGGCTCGCAGTCGCTGCGCGAAGCGAGCTCGGGCAAGGCCCCGCGAGCGTTGAGAAATGCGGGCAGAGTCGCAGCATAAGATCTTGCCTGAGCCCTGAGCTCTGAGCCCGCGTCTCGTCGGTTATGCTGATGGCCTCGACAACTACTGCGACACCAGAGGAGCACAGCCGTGAAAACAGTCGCCCTCGCGCTCGTCGTGCTCTTCGCCCAGGCGCCGGCGGCGCCGCCGGCACAGTCAGCTCCTGACGTCACCGGCGAGTGGACCGGGACGTGGAGTTCCTATAACCCCGCTCAACCAGCGGTCCCGCCCAAGGAACAGTGCAAGACCCTGACGGCGAAGGTCTCGAAAAAAGACGACGGCTACCAGGCGACGTTCGAGGGCGACTGCGGGCGGCCCTACAAGTACTCGATCAGCATGGAGGGCCGCGCCGCCGGGAAGACCGTCCTCTTCAAGGGCACCGCGGATCTGGGGCCCAAGGACGGCGGCGTCTACGACTGGATCGGGCGCGCGACGGAGAAGGAGTTCGTGGGTTTCTACACGAACGCGTACTACACCGGCGTCTTCACGCTCACGCGGGCGAAATAGCGCGCCGAGCGGTTATGCTGATGGCGTGAACAAGGACGCCGTCGCCACCGCCCATCAACAATCCCGTCGTCTCGCCGCTGTCCAGGCGCCCGTTATCCCGATCGTCGGCCGGTGGACGGCCGAAACCCGGGCACGATCTCGCTCGGACAGGGCGTGGTGTCCTACGAGCCGCCGCGCGAGGCGATCGAGGCCGCGCACCGCTTCGGGGGCACGCTGATGGCGTGAACAAGACGCCGTCGCCACCGCGCACCAACAATCCCGTCGTCTCGCCGCCGTCCAGGCGCCCGTCATCCCGATCGTCGGCCGCTGGACGGCCGAAACGCCCGGCACGATCTCGCTCGGGCAGGGCGTCGTGTCCTACGAGCCGCCGCGCGAGGCGATCGAGGCCGCGCGCCGGTTCGGCGGCTCGCTGGCTGACCACCGCTACGGGCCGGTCGAAGGCCTGCCGGCGCTCGTCGAGGCGATCGAGGCCAAGCTCGCGCGCGAAAACCACCTCACGGTCCGGCCGGCGAGCCGCGTGCTCGTGACGGCTGGCGGCAACCAGGCGTTCATGAACGCCGTCCTGGCGATCACGGATCCCGGCGACGAGATCGTGCTGCTCGTGCCGTATTACTTCAATCACGAGATGGCCGTCGTGATGGCCGGGGCGCAGGCGGTGGCGGTGCCGACGACCAGCGACTATCAGCTGGACGTCCGGGCGATCGATGCCGCGATCACGGCGCGGACGCGCGCGGTCGTCACGGTGTCGCCGAACAATCCGACCGGCGCCGTGTATCCCGAGGCCGCGCTTCGCGCCGTCAACGCCCTCTGCCGCGACCGCGGCGTCTTTCACATTCACGACGAGGCCTACGAATACTTCACCTACGGCGACGTCTCGCACTTCTCGCCGGGGAGCCTCCCGGACGCCGCGGGTCACACCATTTCGCTCTTCTCGCTGTCGAAGGCCTACGGCATGGCGAGCTGGCGAATCGGCTACATGGTGATCCCTGAAGCGCTCGCCGAGGCCGTCAACAAGATTCAGGACACGATTCTGATCTGCCCGCCGGCGGTGTCGCAGCACGCCGCGGTTGCCGCGCTCGAGGTCGGCCGATCGTTTGCCGGCGCGCACCTCGCGCGGCTCGACGCCACGCGCCGGGCGATTTTCGAGGCCTTGAGCTCGCCGGATGTGCCCTGCGACGTCCCGTCGCCGGATGGCGCCTTCTACTATCTCGTCCGCGTGCATTCGCGGATGGATTCGATGACGCTCGCCGAGCGCCTGATCCGCGAGCATCGCGTCGCGACGATTCCCGGCTCCGCATTTGCGGATCCCTCGCCGTGCTCTGTGCGCATCTCCTATGGCGCGCTCGATGCCGAGTCGGTGAACGAGGGGCTGCGGCGACTCGTCGCCGGGTTGCGCCAGATCGCGTCGGAGTCCGACGCGATGCACTCGAGCTGACTCGCTGCTCGCGGCCGAGCGGCGGCAGACCGTGGACGCAACAGTGCAACCGTGGTACATCGCCACCGAGACGTTCACAGCGCGCGGCGGTGAGGCGTGGGACACCTACGTCGAGTGGTCGGGCCTCACTCAATTGGACGAGGTCGTCTCGCTCGACCCGATGCTCTGTCCGACGCTTCTGCCTGACATCCGGGACGACTACTGGCCACACATCGTCAATGAAGACTTCATGCTCCAGTTCTTTACCGATCTCGAGTTCCTGCTCGCGCAGGTGTCTGGCACTCCCGAGCGGAACCTCCTCTGCGTCTACCGCAATCCGCCCCATCCACCTCCGCCGTGCACGGGACCGGTGAATTTCGAGTTCCTGGGCTACGACCTCGTCGACGTTCAGGCGAGCGCCAGCGCGTTGACCAACTGCGGCGGTTTTCCGGACGTGTTCGACAAGGCCGAACTCTCGTCCAAAGGATTGCTGACGTCACACGCCCGCGCGCGTCAGGTTCAATCAGAGCTGCGCGCGCGGTATCCGGAGGAGCATCACGCCAACTGTCATGTCTGGGCTGTGTCCAGGGCCGTTATGCCCTGACGAGAGCAGGCCGTGAGAAACTCAGTGCCGCCTGACACCGCACCGCAGCCGACGACTGGCGGGGAGCCAGTTGTGCGAAGCGCTCGCAAGGCACCCTCACCGATATATGAACGACAACGCCCGTCGCCCGTTCTATGCCGAGTACGCGTGGGCCTTCAACCTGCTGATTGATCGTCCGGTACGTAAAGAGTGCGCGACGATGGTTGCCTGGCTGGTCGAGCGCGGCGTCCTCCCTGGCGCCGAACTCCTCGATGCAGGATGCGGGACAGGTCGCCACGCGGCAGAGTTGGCACGTCGAGGCTACGTCGTTCATGGTATCGACCTGTCACCAGAGCTGATCGACGTCGCCAGGCAGGCGAGCGACGGAGAGCGGGTCTCGGTGTCCTTTGCGATTGGTGACATCAAGATGTTGCCGACTCCATCGATTCGACGCGATTCTCTGCCGCGGCGTTCTCAACGACTTCGTTGATGATCAGGATCGCAAGGCCGTGTTTGTCACGTTCGCAGAGGCTCTTCGGCCGGGAGGCGTGCTCATCCTGGACGTGCGGGAGTGGGAGGCTTCGGCGGAGCGCAAGGCGCGGGAGCCCCTCTTCAGGAAAAGCGTGGCCACCGATCGCGGAAAGCTGACGTTCTCGAGTGTCACCGAACTCGATCCGGAGAATCGGCGGCTTCTTCTGTCCGAGCGACACACGCTCGTCGACGATCGTCAGGAACGGTCCAGCGACTATCAGTTCGTGATGCGGTGTTGGACGCCCACTGAGCTGCAGTCGTGTCTGACGAGCGCCGGATTCGCTAAGGTCACATACTTTGGTGCCTACGACGACGCGGTCCAAGCAGGACGCACCGATCGCCTTGTCGCCGTCGCCCAACTTTCAGATGCTGGCATGGCCACGAGGAGGTCGCGTGAATTTGAAACTCGACCGGCTCGCCTCGAGGACGCGGCAGCCATCAGCGTGGCTCACTTGGATTCGATTCGTTCGATTGGTCCTGCCTACTACCCACCCGACGTCGTTGAGGACGTGGGCGTCGGGGCTCACGCCAGACATTTACGTGAAAGCCATGGAAGGCGGGGAGGTGTTTTTCGTCGCGACCGGTGTCATCGACGGTATACCCGCCGTGCTGGGATTCTCTTCACATCGCGTTGATGACGCGCAGGATGGTGTATCGGTCTACGTCAGAGCAGAGGCGTCGCGGCGGGGAATCGGCACCGCGCTCTTAAGATTGGCGGAAGAACACGCGCTCGACAGTGGAGCAACCAGTATTCAGATCCAAGCTTCGCTCGCCGGCGTCGAGTTCTACAAGGCGAATGGATTCGAGGAGCTCGGTCGCGGAGACGCCCTCCTGATGTCAGGACGGTCGCTGACCTGCGTATTCATGCGGAAAGTTCTTACTCGGGCGTGAGCATCGACGTCTGTTCGCAAGTCAGAGCCGGCGCGGTCGGTCTGTGCGATCATGTCGCCGCGGCGTGCGGTCACAAGTGAGCCTGATATTGACCGCGTGTTCATCGTGGAGGAGCCCGCTATGCGCAGTCCGTCCAGGCGCGCGTTCTTGACAACTCTGGGGACCGCCGCCGCAGGTCCTGTCATCCTGGGCCGGCGCGCCTTCGCGCAGAACCCACCGGCGCGTGTCGATGCCACCGCGTTGCGACAGCGGCTTGACGCGCTGAGCATGTTCGGGCGACCGCCGGGCGGCACCTTCGCTGACGGGGTCAGTCGGGTCGCCTATTCGGATGCGGATCTCGCCGGTCGTCGGTACGTGATCGACTTGATGCGGGCGGCCGGTCTCGATCCCCGCCTGGACCCCGCAGGCAATATCTTCGGTCGCCGCGCCGGAACCGACCAGGCACTGCCGCCCATCCTTTTCGGTTCGCACATCGATTCGGTGCCGAACGGCGGCAACTTCGACGGTGATCTGGGATCGCTCGCGGCGTTGGGCGTACTCGAAGCGCTCGCGGCAGCAGGGCTGCGCACCCGCCACCCGCTGGAGATGGTCGTCTGGGCCAACGAGGAGGGAGTGGCGTTCGGCCAGGTGGTGGCGGGCAGCCGTGTCGTCGCGGGCGACGTGAAGTCGGACCTGAACCAGGTCTGGAACGGCATGACCCGGGCTGATGCGATACGCAAGATCGGCGGCGCCCCCGATCGCATCACGGAGGCGGTCCGACCGAAGGGCGCGCACCATTGCTACCTCGAGCTCCATATCGAGCAGGGCGCCACGCTCGACCGCGAGAAGATTCCTGTTGGAGTTGTCGAAGGGATCGTCGCGATCGATCGGTACGAAGCGACCGTCACCGGCTTCGCGAATCACGCTGGCTCGACGGCGATGTCAGATCGGCAAGACGCGCTGCTGGCAGCGTCGCATCTGACGATCGCCGTTCGCGACCTCGTGACCTCGGAACCAGGCCGACAGGTCGGCACGGTCGGCCGGTTGGAGGTGACCCCCAACGTCCCGAATGTGATTCCAGGCGTGGTCCGGCTCACCATCGAACTTCGCGACCTGTCGACTGAAAAGCTCAAGCGTCTGGCCGAACTGATCCGGCGGCGAGCGACGGAGATCGGGAACCAGACCAGGACATCGATCGAGCTCACGCTCGTCAATTCAACGATGCCGGCGAACGCCGCCGTGGAGGCGCAGCAGGCGATCGAACGGGTCGCGGGGCGGCTCGGCCTCGGCAGCCGCCGGCTGCCGAGTGGTGCTGGCCATGACGCACAGATGATGGCTCAACTCTCGCCGATGGGCATGATCTTCGTGCCGAGCATTGGCGGTATCAGCCACTCGCCGCGGGAACTGACAAATTGGGATCACTGCGCACAAGGGGCTGATGTCCTGCTCGGCACTGTTCTCGAAATGGATCGGGCGTAGTATCAGCCCAGAGCATGTTGATACCGGCGATCGAAGGCACCGTGTCGATTCGGTCGCCAGCCAGGGCGATGATCGTCGATCTGGAAACGCTCTAACATCAGCGGTCACGGTAGCGGCATTGCTGCGACAAGATGTTTCAATCGATCTGGTAGATTTCGGGCAGGTTCTGAGTGCTTTGCGCGGGCCAGAGGGCGAGGGGATCACCATGCAAATCAACCCGTATTTGAGCTTCAAGGGAGACTGCGAGGCAGCGTTCACGTTCTACGAGCGGTGTCTCGGCGGCGAGCGCGGGGCGATCTTCCGATACGCCGGGAGCCCGATGGCGGATCAGGTCCCAGCCGACTGGCAGGACAAGGTGATGCACGGGAGCCTGACGGTCGGCGACCTGGTGCTGATGGGTGGCGACGTCGCGCCGGATCGCTATGAGGAACCGAAGGGCTTCTCCCTCTCGATTCAAATCAAGAGCACCGCTGACGCCGAGCGGATCTTTCACGAACTGGCCAGCGAAGGCCGCGTAGTCATGCCGCTCGAGAAAACCTTCTGGGCCGACCGGTTTGGCATGGTCGTCGATCGCTTCGGCATACCGTGGCTGATCAACTGCGAGGGAGCCGCACAGCCTTCGGAAGCGTGACGCCGCGATCTGATCCAATCGGCGAGCTGGCATCCTGGCGATCGTGACGTGGATCCTGTGGGCGTGCACTGAAAAATCGTGATGGCCATCACGCGGCGCGGCGGCGCGCGCGTGACGCTCAAGCGCAAAAAGGCAGGCTCGAGGCACCCAACGCGATTGACCGCGCGTGCGGACATGAAGCCCCTCGGAGGTGAGAGCGTGAAGCGAACGTTCCTGTGTCTGGTACTCGCGGCGCTCGTCAGCGCGGTGGCGGCGTCCCAGGTCGCAAATCCCCGCACGGAGGCGCTGATCGCGAGGGGGAAATCCCTCGAGCTGGACACGCCGTACGTGCCGCCCCCTGGGGATGCTCTCGAGCACCACACGGCCGGGTTCGCGAAGATCATGTGCTCGGCGGTTTTTGTGACAGGACTGGATCCGGACTTCGCCGCCGAGAACGTGGGCTATTTCATCAGCCCCTACGCGGAACGTGCCAAGGTGGGCAAACCGGAAGTGGATCGCGCGGCCAAGATGGTCCACGTCACGTTGCCGAATGGCGTGAGACGGTCGGCGAAGTATGTAGGCGATCAAGGCTGTGTGATTCTTCCCGCGGGCGAGACCTCCGTGAAGTTCAGCTCCGTCGAAGTGAAGCGCCGGCTGCCTGACGCGTCGAAGCAGGCCTGGCCGATGGGAGATCTGCTATCCGAACGGCCAGCCGCCCGCCGGCATCGATGTCGAGAAAGTGAAGCGGGCCGTGGATGCGGCATTTGAGCCCGCGACCGGAATGACGGCGGCGGTCGTCGTGACCTGGAAGGGACGTTTGATCGCCGAACGCTATGGCGATCGCATCACGCCGACCACGCCGCTTGAAAGCTGGTCGATGGGCAAGAGCGTGACGTCGACGCTGATGGGCGTCCTCATCAAGCAAGGCGTCTACCAGCTCTGGCAGCCGGCACCCGTGCCCGAGTGGCAAGGCGCGGGAGATCCGCGAGCGAAGATTCGTATCGGCGACATCCTGAACATGTCGAGCGGACTGCGGATCAGGGCGCCGCAGGATCCCGACTACGATGCTTCGGGTCCTTATCCGGATCACTTGTACCTGTACACCGGAGGCGTCGATACCTTCCGGTACGCCGCAACCAGGCCACAGCAGTGGCCGCCCGCTACGGTCGGCCGGTATCGCAACACCGATCCGGTGTTGATCAACTATCTCGTGCGTCTCGCCGTCGAGAAGCGTGGCGAGGCGTACCTGTCTTTCCCTCAGCGCGCGCTGTTCGACAAGATCGGCGTCCGCACGATGGTCATCGAGACCGACACCTACGGCAATTTTCTCGGTCAGGGTGCGGTGTTCGCCTCCGCGCGCGATTGGGCTCGACTCGGCAACCTGTATCTCCAGGACGGCGTCTGGAACGGCGAGCGGATTCTCCCTGAGGGCTACGTCAAGTTCGTCAGCACGCTCGCGCCAGCATGGGCAGCGGACAAACGTCCCGTGTACGGCGGGTTCTTCTGGATCAACGGCGATGTCACCTTGCCGGTCCCGAGGGAGGCGTATTACATGGCGGGCGCCGGTGGGCAAACGACGCTGATCGTTCCATCGCACGACCTCGTCGTGGTGCGTCTCGGCCACTTCAAGGGCAGCACGCCCGGCGCGGCAAGTTTTCGAACGGCCCTGGCGCTCCTGATGGAGGCGGTGCCAGCCAGAAACTCGTCCAAACCCTAGAATCGGCCTTGCGGCTGGACTGCATCGTGATGCCTGGCATACTCCCAAGTCGATTGTGGCTCCTCGGCTCGGTACTCCTTGCCGCGGTGCCGGTGGCCTTTGGTCTCATCCGCGCCGTCAGCACTGGCAACGATGTGCGATACCTCTGGCTGGCGGGCGCTGCAATCCTCGGATCGATGGCGGCGATGCGGTCCGGGCGCGGCGCGTCAGGTCCCGCCCACGTCTCGCTCGGTCGCGCCGTGGGCGCCGTGGCGGCCGGATCCGCGTCTGCCGCCGCGGCCGCGCTTCTGATGGGCACGACAGCGGGTCCCGGATTGGCGATCGTCGCCGTGTCCTTCGGGCTCTGCACAGGAGCGAGCGCCGTGCTCGCGGCCATCGCGCGTCCACTATGACTTCAACATTTCCTGATTTCATCCGCGTCATCGTGGACGGAGACATCGACGAGGTGTCTCGCCATCTGGCTGCCAGTCCGGCTCTTGCCACCGCTTCGTCGGGCGTGGGCGCGACGCGTCAGGAGGCCTCGACCTTTTTCTTCGCCGACATCGCTCACTACTTCTATGCCGGCGATACGGCTCTTCATATGGCTGCCGCGGCATTTCGGCGCCCGGTTGCGGAACTCCTGGTTGCGCACGGAGCCGAGTGGCGCGCGAGAAATCGCCGAGGGGCGCAACCGCTTCACTACGCGGCGGATGCCAACCGATGGGATCCGGCGGCACAGTCGGAGACGATCGAATACCTCCTGTCGATCGGCGCGGATCCCAACACCGTGGACAATTCCGGCGTCGCGCCTCTGCACAGAGCCGTGCGCACGCGGTCGTTGCCGGCTGTGCGTGCGCTCCTCGATGGCGGGGCGAACGCGAGGCAGCCAAACAAGACGGGATCGACGCCATTGCACCTTGCCGTTCAGACCACCGGCCGAGGAGGGAGCGGTTCTCCGCAGGCGCGTGAACAACAGGCCGGCATCGTCAAGCTGCTGCTGGAGCGCGGCGCGAGGGTGACGGACCGGGACGGACGCGGCAAGACAGTGGATCAGGCTGCGACCAGCGAGTGGAGTCGAGCCTTGCTGAGGGATGTGGCCGCTCGTTAGCCAGGCAACCTAAGTCACCCGAACTAGATCCCGCTCTTCAGGTACTTTCCCAACCCGCTCAACAACCGATCGATCTCTGCCGGACTGTTGTAGAGGTGCGGCGACGCGCGCAGTCCGCCGCGATCTTGTCCGCCCCGCGTCGCAACCGCGACGTTGTCTTTCTCATACAACGCCGTTGCCAGCTTGCCGGCGTCAATCGTTCCCGGCAGGAACGAGACGACCGCCGCGCGCAGCTCTGGCTTGGGTGATGTCCACACGGTCACGCCAGGCAGCCTGCTCAAGCCTTCGATCAGTTGCGTGCTCAGGTCGCGGGCGCGCTGTTCGATGGCCGACCGGCCGATGCGGTTTTGAAAGGTCAGGGCTTCCCGAAAGGCGATCATCGTTGCTTCGTCGCGCTGCCCGAACCCTTCGAACGAGCGCGAGAAGCCGACGGCGCCGGGATAGGCACTGTAGATGCTCGGCCAGAGCTTCGGCTGCGCCGCGCTGCTGACGTAGAGAACACCGCACTCTCGCGCGCCGCAGGGCCATTTGTGCGCGCTGGCAGAGTAGAAGTCGGGCCGCATCTGGGAGAGATTGACGTCGAGAAGACCGAGGCTCTGCGCGCCGTCGACGAGCGTGAGGATGCCACGCTCGCGCGCGAGGCGGCACAACTCCGTGGCCGGCATCAGATCGCCGACCGTACTCGACAGATGCGTGAAGCAGAGCACCTTCGTTCGCGGCGTGATCGCGCGGGTGAAGGCCTCGAGGTAGTACTCCATGCCGGGATGCGGATTCTTTTGCGCGACCTCGACGACCGTAAAACCGAAGCGCTTGCCCTTCTCCCGCCAGGCTATGAGGTTGCTCGGATGGTTGTCGGCATGGACGATAACTTCATCGCCGGCCTTGAGGTCGAGGCCGCTCGAGACGAGATTGTTCGACTCGCTGGTATTGCGGGTGATGATGATCTCCTCTGGCGTGACGCGGAGGAATTCGGCGAGGGCCTTCCTCGTCTGCTCCTTCTCGGGATAGAGCCGCGCCCGGTTGTGCGGCGAGGGGTCGTGATCGACGCTTTCGGTTTCGCGAACCAAGGTCTCGAGCACTGGCCGCGGCGCCGGACAGAGGTTGGCGGCGTTCATCACCGCAAGGCCCGGAGGCATCACGAATTGTTCGCGCACGCTCTTCCAGAACACTTCGCCCGTTGCCGGCCCACCCGATGCGAGCGCCGTCGCCGGCGCCTGACGAGCCCACGCCGGATCGCTGAAGAGCGCCGCCGATCCCCCGAGCGTGAACAGCCGCGCAAAATGCCGACGCGAGAGGGTTGATGACATTGTGGGAGAGAATTGTATCAGTCGCTGATGCTTGCTTATGCCGCGTTGCGGCTCCGTATCTTCCAGCGGCTGTAAAATAGGATGGAAAGGTCACACTTCCGTCTCGAGTGACTTCCCATGTGTCAGTGACTGTCGACTGTCGCTGTCGACTGCCGACTGTGACTGCCGACTGTGACTGTCGACTGTGACTATCGACTGTGACTGCCGACTAACGACTGCCGACTGAAGACTGACATTATTCACCAGTGCTCGCCTATGCCGCCCTGCTCGTCGCGATCTCCGGTATTGCCTGGTCGGCCATCTTCATTCGCTGGTCGGCGTTGCCAGGCCCGTCGTCGGCGTTCTACCGCGTGTTCATTGCCGCCCTGGTCCTGGTGCCATGGTGGCTCATCACCGGACTGACGATCCCGAAGAGGCGGGCCCGGATCGCAGGCACGACATCCCGTGCGTACCTGCTGGCGCTCTGCGGAGGCGTATTCTTCGGCCTCGATCTCGCGCTCTACAACACGGCGGTGATGCGCACGACCGCGACGACCGCGACGCTCTTCGGGAACAACTCCCCGATCTTCGTCGGCATCGGGACGTGGATCTTCTTCCGCCGCCGGCCGCAGCCGAGGTTCTGGATCGGGCTGGCACTGGCAACGGGTGGAGCGGCAATACTGATGATTGCCAACGCCTCTCGCCCTGCCGAAGCGACCGGCGATCTCACCGGCGCGTTGATGGCGATCGGTGCCGCCGCCTTTTTCGCCGCCTATCTCCTGGCGACCGAGCACGTCCGCGAAGAGATGGACACGCTGACGTTCAGCACCGTCGCCGTGGTCGGGAGCGTGCTGACACTGCTCGTGGTCTGCCTGATCTTCGGCACACCGCTGTGGGGGTTTACGACGCGGACGTGGTTCGCGCTCCTGGGCTTGGGTTTGATTTCGCAGCTCGGCGCGTATCTCGGCCTGGCCTACGCCCTCGGGCACCTGCCCGCCACGATTACCTCGGTTGGATTGCTCGCCCAGGTCCCGCTGACCGCGCTTCTGGCCGTCCCGCTGCTCGGCGAGCCGCTCACGCGACCCTACCTGGCCGGCGGCGCGCTCGTCCTGGCGGGGATTTACATCGTTACGACGGGATCCAAGTCGCGTTGACCTGGTGACTGTCTGAGTTCAGCGATCAACTCAAACGATCGCAATCGCGCCCCGTGGTCGTATATCTGTCCCGAGATAATGATCTCGTCCGCGGCCGTGCGGTCCATGAACGCCGTCAATCCCCGCTGAACCGTTGACGGCGATCCAACCAGTGCTGACGAGAACACGTGCTCGAGCTCCGCGCGCTCGATCGGCGTCAGCGCGGCGTCGAATCGATCCGGATCGACCGGTGGCGGCACGGGTCCAAGCGTGCCACGGCGGAGCGCGAGAAACACCTGCTGGTGCGACGTGAAGAGCCGTCGCGCCTCATGGTCGGTGTCCGCCGCGACGATGGTGATGCCGGGCATGACGTACGGCCGCTCGAGCGGTTCGCGCGCGATCGACGTCGGCCGAAATCGTGTTCGATAGATCTCGAGCGCGGGCATCAGCTGCGCCGGCGCGAAATGCGAGGCGAACGCGAACGGCAGGCCGAGCTCGGCGGCGAGTTGCGCGCCGTAAAGGCTCGATCCCAGGATCCAGATCGGCACCTGCGAGCCGGCGCCGGGGACGGCCTTCACTCGCTGCCCTGGCGCGGGCTCGCGCAGGAAGGCGATGAGCTCCTGCACATCCTGCGGAAAGGAATCGACGTTCGGTGCCCGTCTGAGCGCAAGCGCCGTCACCTGGTCGCTCCCCGGCGCGCGCCCAAGCCCAAGATCGATGCGGCCCGGGAAGAGCGCCTCGAGTGTGCCAAACTGCTCGGCGATCACGAGCGGCGCGTGATTCGGAAGCATGATCCCGCCGGCGCCGACGCGGATCGTCGAAGTGCCTGCGGCGACGTGAGCGATGACGACCGACGTCGCCGCGCTCGCCACCGCCGGCATGTTGTGGTGCTCGGCGAGCCAATAGCGGTGATAGCCCCACCGCTCTGCATGCTGGGCGAGGTCGAGGCTGTTCCTGAACGCCTGGGCGGCGGTGCCGCCTTCGACGATGGGGGCGAGATCGAGGATGGAAAAGGGCGCCATATCTAATAGTGTGAGACGTCCGCGCCGAAGCTATTGTCCCCACCATGGGGGTCAGGTCTTGCTTTTCAACATTGCGAACTGCTGAACAGTAGAAACGCAAGACCTGACCCCACGATCGCAGGAGCCATGGAATGACGCCCGGTTTACGTCAAATACTCAGCTGTCTCGTGTTCGTGGCCCTCATCTCGACGGCGCTCGGTTCGGCGCCGCAGACCCAGCCGTCACCCGATACATCCAGGCACATCGTCCTCATCAGCCTCGACGGGTTCCCGAGTTGGGCGCTCGACGATCCCTATCTGCCGGTCCCGACGCTCCGGCGGCTGGCAGCGCGCGGCGCGCTGGCGAAAGGCATGCGCCCGGTGAATCCGACAGTCACCTGGCCGAACCATACGACGCTCATCACCGGCGTCACGCCCGCGAAGCACGGCGTTCTCTTCAACGGCCTGCTCAAGCGTGACCCCGGTGTGCCGCCTCGTGTCGAGCCCTGGCTCCACCGCGACGAGATGGTCCGCGTCAAAACGCTCTACGACATCGCGCACGCGCGCGGCCTGACGACAGCGCAGGTGGACTGGGTGGCGATTCAGGATGCGCCGACCGTGACCTGGGCGTTTCCGGAACGCCCGCCGCCGGCCGGCCAGATCGCCCAGGAGCTCGTGACGGCGGGCGTGCTCTCTCAAACCGAGCTCGAAACCTTCGCCACGCGCAACATCGTCTGGCGCGATCGCGTCTGGACCCAGGCCGCCGCGCACATCATCGAGAAGCATCGACCCAACCTGATGATGTTTCACCTGCTCAACCTGGACTCGACGCAGCACCGCTACGGACCGCGCACTCACGCGGCAATGACGACGATGTCGCTGCTCGACGCGCAAGTCGCCGAGATCGTTGCGGCAGTCGACCGTGCCGGTCTGACCGCGCGCACCACTTTCGTCGTCGTGTCCGATCACGGGTTCAAACTCGTCAAGCGGCAGATCAGGCTCAACGCGGCCTTCATGAAGGCGGGACTCCTGAAAGCCCAGGATGGCAAGGTCCTTCAGTCCGACGCTTATGTCGTCCCTGAAGGCGGCTCGGCGATTGTCTACCTGACGGTTCCCGATCCGACCGGTGAGCTCCTTGCGCGCGCGCGAAAGGCGATTGCCGGAGTCGAGGGGATCGACGCCATCATCGAGCCAGCCGACTACGCTCGATTCGGCCTGCCTCTCCCGACCGTCAACAACCAGATGGGAGTCCTCTTCGTGACGCCGAAAGACGGCTACTCATTCACGGCGGCGGTGGGGGAGGAGGTCGTGGTCGACGCGACCGAGGGCAGCCTCGGCGCACATGGGTACCCGGCGACCGACGCCGATCTGAGCGCGCTCTTCATTGCGTCAGGCGCCGGGATTCGGCAGGGCGTGACTCTCGGCGTCATCGACAACGTCGACGTCGCGCCGACGATGGCGGAGTTGCTGGGATTGAACCTGCCGAATGTGGACGGGAAGGTGCTGAAGGAGATCCTGGCGCCGCGCCAGTAGAGGATCGGGTCAGGTCTTGACGGAGCAAGACCTGACCCGCGATTGCTACTGTCCTGAACCTGCAGCTCCCGGCGCGGGCTCGATTCGCAGAATCCCCCCCGATCCCGTCGCCGCCGGCGCGGGCTCTATTCGCAGAATCCCGCCCGGATTGGCGTCGACGACGAGATAGAGGAGTCCATCGGGCCCTTGACGGACGTCGCGGATGCGCTGCCGCAGCGAGCTGAGCATCAGCTCACGTCCGGCAAGGCCTTTGTCGTTCATGCCGACGCGCCACACTCCAGTGCCGGCGAGCGCGCCCAGGAAGAACTGGCCTTTCCAGCCCGGGTACTTGTCGCCGCTGTAGATCACCATGCCGGAGAGGCCCGGTGACGGCGCCCAGAACATGAACGGCTGCTCGAGTCCCTCTTTGGCTGGCTGCGGGCTGATCACCTCGCCGCTGTATTCGCGGCCGAACGTGATGATCGGCCAGCCGTAGTTCTTGCCCGCCTCGATCAGGTTGAGCTCATCGCCGCCCTGCGGCCCGTGTTCGGTTGCCCAGAGCGCGCCGGTGTCTGGATGCACGGCGAGCCCCTGAATGTTGCGGTGGCCCCACGTGTAAATCTCGGGCTTGTAACCGGCCTTGCCTACAAACGGATTGTCTGGCGGCACGGTGCCGTCGTCTTTGAGGCGCAGGATCTTGCCGCCGTGGATATTGGGGTTCTGCGCGCGGACTCGGTCGTTGCGTTCGCCGACGCTCATGTAGAGCATGCCGTCCTTGCCAAACGCCAGCTTCGACCCGAAGTGGACGCCGCCCGTGTTCCAGTTGTCGGTGACGAGCAGGTCTTTCACGTCGACGAGCGCCTTGCCATCGAACCGGCCGCGGGCGAGCACTGTCGTGCCTTCCTTCTCCTTGCCCTTCGAGTAGGTCAGGTAGACGAACTGGTTCTGAGCAAACTGCGGATGGACGGCCACTTCGAGCAATCCGCCCTGCTGAACCGCGAACACCTCTGGCGTTCCGGCCACCGGCTCCGGGTCGAGCGTGCCGCCGCGCACGATGCGCAGCTTCCCGGCCTTTTCCGTGATGAGCATGTCGCCGTTCGGCAGGAACGCCAGGCTCCACGGCGTCGCCAGGCCCTTGAACATCGGGACGACGCGAACGGGCGCGCCAATTGTTTCGACGACCTGCTCCGCGTCGGGAAACGGCGGCGACGGCGGACGCTGAAATCCTCCCGGCGGTGGTCCCTGTCGTCCCCCGCCCCGCCCTCCAGGCGGCTGAGGAATGCCGGCTGGCGGCTGCTGAGCCCCGCCGGCAGGCGGCTGCTGAGCAACGAGCCCCGCCGCAACCATCGCAATCGCAGCCGCAGTCACCGCCCAGGTTGCCTGTCTCACTGATATCCGCATCTTGGAATCTCCTGTTGTTCTCGCGAGCCGCGTGTTACGTCTGCCGGATTCCCGCCAGGACCCCGCGCATGTAGGCGAACGACTGCAGCATGCCCGGCAGGGGATTGTCGACGTCGATCTCGTACTCGAGCCCGACGTGCCCCTGATAACCGATCTTCACGAGCGCGCGGAAGAGGCCGGGGAAATCGATCGCGCCCTTGCCGACAATCACCTGGCTGTCGCGCTTGTTCAGGTCGCTCAAATCCTTGACGTGGAGATCGTAGACGCGATCCTGCAACTCGAGCACGGCCTTGGTCGGGTCGACCTTGGCACGCCAGGTATGGCCGATGTCGACGCACATGCCCATGTGCTTGTCGCGGCCCTTGATGTGCTTGTAGACGTCGTACGGCGACGGGAAGAACTTGTCCTCAGGGCCGTGATTGTGAATCGCGACTTTGATGTCGAATTCCTTCGCGGTCTTCTCGACGGTGTCGAGCGCCTCGAAACTCGGCGCCGCGACGATGAGGGGCATGCCCATGAGCTTGGCGTATTCGAAGTCCTTGCGGACCTGCTCGGCGTCGCTCGCCTCCCAGGTTGGGCCCTTCTGCACCCACGTGATCGTGCCGCCGCCCATGATCGTGAGGCCCGCCGCCTCGGTCTTCGCTCGCGCGGCTTTGAGGGCCTCCGGCGAATCGGTGCGGGGAACGTGGACGTCCTTGAAGTTGATGTACTTGACGTCGCAGGCCGTGGTCATCTCGAGCGCTTTGTCGAACGGAAACTTGCGCAGGGAGTAAGAGGCAACGCCGAGCTTCAACTGCTCCGGGGCCGCGGCCGCAGGCGCGGCAGCCGCTCGACCGGTGACCTGGGGCAGGAGACTCGCAGCCGCCACCGTCGTCAGGAACTCACGTCGTCTCATCGGTTTCCTCCGTGAAGGACTTCCTCTGTGAAGCGTCCGAACCAACGCAACATCATATCGCCGTCTGGGCAAGCGCGCGACGGGGGAGCAGTTACGGGCTCAAGGCTCAGGGCTCAGGGCTCGAGGCTCAGGCAAGGGCACTCAGATAGAGCCGCGCGTTTTTGATCTGAAAGCACTTCCCTGAGCCTTGAGCCCTGAGCCCTGAGCCATAATGATCCGTGCCATTCAACCATCTCGGCCTTCACCCCTCGTTGCTCAGGGGCATCAAGGAACTCGGCTTCGTTCGACCGACGACGATTCAAGCTGAGGCGATTCCCCCGGCGATGCAGGGCAAGGACGTCATCGCCACCGCGCAGACCGGCAGCGGCAAAACGGCGGCCTTTCTTCTTCCGATCGTCCATCGTCTGATCGACAAGCCGCGGCGCACGACGCGGGCGCTCGTCCTGGCGCCGACGCGCGAGCTCGCCGCGCAGATTCTCGAGGATCTGACCGCGCTCGCGGTGCACACGCCGATCACCGGCGCGGCGGTGTTCGGCGGCGTGGGCATGGGGCCGCAGGAGCACGCGTTCAAGAGTGGCGTGGACATCATCGTGGCCACGCCCGGCCGGTTGCTGGACCACATGCGCTCCAGTTACGCGAAGATGAACCACCTCGAGCATCTCGTCCTCGACGAGGCCGACCGGATGCTCGACATGGGTTTTCTCCCGGAGATTCGCCGCATCCTGACGCACCTGCCGACGCGGCGCCAGACGCTCTTTTTCAGCGCGACGATGCCGCCGCCGATTGCGGCGCTGTCGGCGGAGATGCTTCGCAATCCCGTGACGATCCAGATGCAGCGCCAGGCGGCGCCGGCCTCCGGCATCACACAGGCGGTTTATCCAGTCCCGCAGGAGCTGAAACCTGCGCTCCTCCTGCATCTGCTGACGCGCGATACGATGCGGCAGGCGCTGATCTTTACGCGCACGAAGCATCGAGCCAATCGTCTTGCCGACTTTCTGGTCCGGAGCGGCGTCAAGACGGAGCGGATCCACGGGAATCGATCGCAGGCGCAGCGGACGGCGGCGCTCGCCGGATTCAGGAGCGGCACCTACCCGGTGCTCGTCGCGACCGACATCGCGGCGCGGGGCATCGACGTCGAAGCGCTGGGTCACGTCGTGAACTTCGACGTGCCGCTGGCGCCCGACGACTACATCCACAGAGTCGGTCGCACGGGTCGCGCCGAGATGACCGGCGAGGCGTTCACCTTCGTCTCGCCGCAGGAAGAATCCGAGCTGCGCGCGATCGAGCGAGTGGTGGGACGTCGCCTGCCGCGGGTGACGGTGCCGGATTTCGATTACGCCGCGCGCCCGCAGGCCAAGCTCGAGATTCCGCTGGCGCAGCGGATCGCGGAGATCAGGGCCAGAAAGCGCGGCGAGCGCGAACGCGCCGCCGCGAACGCGGCCAGGCGCTCCGCGGCGCAGCGCGGGCGACCGGTTGGGCCGTCACAGCCGCAGGGTCCAGGCGGTCATCGCCCGTCCACGTCCGTCCCATCCGGCCGGCCGTTCGTTTCGCGGGCACGGCAGTCATCGCCGCGGGCGATAGCTGCCCTCCTTACTTGGCCTTCGGCTTGACGGTAACCTTTCCTTCGAGCTTCGAGAGCACACTCGCAGGAATGGCTTCCTTGAGCTTGGCGTCGTCGAGACCGCTGTAAGGACGGCCCGCGACAACCTTCTGCTGCGTGGCTTCGTCGAGCCCGAGCTTTGTCATCTGCTCGGCTGATGCGGTATTGAGATCGACCGCGTCAGGCGCTGCGGCCTTCTTGACCGCGCCCGTGGCGGCGTCCTTTGTGGCATCCTTTGCGGCATCCCCCGCAGCGTCCTTCGTTGCCTCCTTGGCGGCCTTCTTCGCGACACGGCCGCTCTGGGCGTTTCCCGGGACCGCCGTGAACATCACGAAACCAGCCAGCGTCAGCACAGACAGCATTCGAATTGTGCGCATGTCAACTCCTTGTCTGGTCGCTCTCTCTTCAGGAGATAGTATGCGACTCTGCGGGTACAGCGCCGAGCCGGTCTTTGAGGCCGGCTGGGCAAGGTGGTCATTTTCGATCGGTCGGGCGGGAGGCGGGTTACGCGACGCCTGTCGTGACGGCCGCATCCGTTTTGCGGACAGCAGTGATCGCCGCGGGCGCAGTAGATAGGCTGCCTGAGGTAGATAGGCATTCCTAGGGATCGCCTCGGTCCGACCGGTCTCGCCACGGCGACGTGGTATCATTCCTCACCTCTGCCTGCCCGTGCCCGCCGCTGGCGGTGCCTCAGACATCCAGATTCCACAACAGGTTCTCTTTTGCGGAAGACCGCGGGACGTAGCGAGACTCCGCCCCCGGCCGGTCTGCCAGAAGTCTCCACACAGAACGCGAGAGCAGCTGATGAAAATCCTCAGGAATGTACTGCTGATCGGCGGACTTGCCGCGGTCGGCGCAGTGCCAGTGATGGGCCAGGTGCACAAGTACTTCAGTCCGGGCACTATCTGGACCGTCACGATGATCCAGATGGCGCCGGGCATGGACCAGATGTATCTGCAGTACCTCGACACCTCGTTCAAGAAGTCTGAGGACGCACAGGTGAAGGCCGGCTTCCAGAAATCGTACAAGATTCTCCGGACGTTGGACGACAGTGGGACGTGGAACCTGCTGATCCTCCGGGAATACGCCAGCCTTGCCGCAGTGGAAGCCAACGACGAGAAGGCGGATGCCCTCTTACAGCAGTCGGACGGCACCGACGAGGCGCAGATGAAGGGCTATGTGGACCGCAGTAAGTATCGGGAGGTCGTCAGCACGAAGTACGCTCGCGAGCTGATCCTGAAATAGAAGATCCGGCCGGAAGTTCGGGGCGGCTCCGCACAGGCGGCCGCCTCGATCCGCTTCCTTCGTGGCACCGTTCGCGGCTCGCCATCCCCGCTGCGGAGATCGCTCGATAATCCGATCGCACTCGTTCGTGGGCGACGCCGCGAAACTTTGGCGCGGCGACGGTGTTCTATTGCTGGGAGCGATGCGAACACGGCACCGGTCTGCCAACTCTGTGGGTTTCCACACGGAGGGCCTGTGAAGAGGGTGTTTCGAGTTGCCTTACGATCCTTGTTCGTGGCGGGGCTGTTAGCGGGGGGCGCGTTGGCTGGCGCTGTCGCATGGGCGCGATATGGGCCACCTCCTCTTACCGTGCGATCGGGAGCCTTCCCTGAAGAAGTAGTCTACGTGAGGTCTACTGACGATATCGTCAACGCCGGCATGGTCTTCGCGCCACCGAAGAGCGAGGCCAAACCGATCGCGATCATCTGGTTACATGGCTGGGGCGTCAACTTCTATTCCCCAACCTACGTCATGATCGGCCGAGCCTTGGCCGAACGCGGCCTGACGACCATCAGTGTGAACACCCGGATGCACGACCTCGGCACGGTGGCGGGACATCGGTTTGGCAAGCGGCTCCGTGGGGGAGCGTATTGGGGCGTTACAAGCGAGGGGAGTCTGGATCTTGCCGCTTGGGTCACATTCGCAGCTGGCCAAGGCTTCGAGCGCGTCGTGCTCGTGGGGCACAGCGCCGGCTGGTCGGCGGTTGCAGCGTACCAAATTCAGAGTCACGATCCCAGAGTCGCGGGCATGGTGTTGGCCTCTGGGGCGGTTCAGGTGCAGCGTCCGGAGCGGGACGCAGCGTTGATAGCGCAGGCGACCCGCCTCGTCGAGGCCGGTAGCGGCGACGACCTGATACGCCTGCCCAACAAGTCGTTCCCGTCTTATATGAGCGCCGCGACGTTTCTCGATCTCGCGAGCGTGCCACCCGCAGTTCTCGACTTTTTTGGACTGGAAGTTGCGACGCCCGGCGTCGCGTCTTTGCGCAAGCCGCTCCTCGCCTTCTTCGGCACGCGGGGTGATGTGGGCGGGCCGGCGGACCTCGAGATCGTCCGCGCCTCGGTGAAGAAGTATGCGGGCGGGAACACGACAGCGGAGACCATCATGATCGACAGGGCGGATCACATGTATACGGGGGAAGAGGCGCAGGTTGCGCAGGTGATCTCCGAGTGGATTGATCGTAGCGTGGTGGCATCTGGAACAAGGTAACGTCAGGCCGTAGGCCAGCAGGTCTCGTCGGATTCCTCTTGCGCAGTCGCCTAGTGCCGAGGAAATCGTTCGATCGGCGTTAGGTCGCCGCTGCGGCGTTACTGGCGAGTAACCTCGTCGACGCCGCTGATCCGACCGTATAATCCACATCATTTGGCCCTCGCCCCTGGTACCCGCCTCGGCGTGTACGAAGTCACTGCGCCGATCGGCGAAGGTGGGATGGGACAGGTGTATCAGGCTCGCGACACGAAGCTCAATCGCGATGTCGCGCTCAAAGTCTTGCCCGACTCTCTCGCTCACGATGCCGAACGGCTCGCGCGGTTCACACGGGAAGCCCAGACGCTCGCGTCGCTGAACCATCCGAACATCGCGCACATTCACGGCCTCGAGGAATCGGGCGGCGTGCGCGCCCTTGTCATGGAGCTCGTCGAGGGCGAAGACCTGTCTCAGCGAACCGCCCGCGGAGCGATCCCACTCGATCAGGCGTTGCTGATCGCGAAACAGATAGCCGAGGCGCTGGAGGCGGCGCACGAACAGGGCATCGTCCATCGTGATCTCAAGCCGGCAAACATCAAAGTCCGCAAGGACGGCACCGTCAAGGTGCTCGATTTCGGGCTGGCGAAAGCCACTGAGGCCTCCGCGTCCGCATTTCAGGCCCCGGGAGCACTCAGCCAGTCACCGACGATCACGACGCCGGCGATGACGCAGGCTCGGGATGATCCTCGGCACAGCCGCGTACATGAGCCCGGAACAGGCTGCGGGGGCTCCGGTTGATCGCCGCGCCGACATCTGGTCCTACGGCGTCGTGCTGTGGGAAATGCTCAGCGGCCAGCGTCTGTTTGGCGGCGAGACGGTCGTGCATACCCTCGCCGACGTGTTGCGGAGCCCGATCGATTTCGACAGGTTGACGGCGCCCGCGCCGATCAAACACCTGCTCCGCCGGTGCCTGGATCGTGACGCGAAGACACGACTCCGCGATATCGGCGAGGCGCGGGTGGCTATTGCAAGATACCTGGCGGACCCGAAGAGCGTGACTGAGGCTTCGCGTGCGTCGAGGCACGCCTATCAGTGGCTTGCCTGGGCCGTGGCGGCGGTTCTCGCGACGATCGCCATCGTCGGGTGGTTGCGGCCGCGGCCGGCGGCGCCCGACGTAACCTCGGCGGATCTGGCCTTTCCGATCGCTCCGACGGCAGGACGGCTCGCGCCCGTCGGCGACCTGCATGCCACCCCCCAGATCTCGCCCGACGGCTCGGCGGTGATCTTCTATGGAGACATCGCCGCGTCTCTTGCTGGGGGTAGCGTGCAGGTACAGCGCTTGAACACGTTCAAGCCGGAACCCGTACGCACAGGCGGTTACAGAAACCCCGGATTCTGGTCCGCGGATTCGCGGTCGTTCGTCTTCAGCGACGGAACGAACCTGAAGAAGATGCGTGTGCCGGACGGCGCGTCGGAACTTATCGGCAACGGGATCGCCACGATGGTGGGCGGGAGTTGGAGCGACAGAGGCACCCTGCTGATTACCGCAGTCGGTGGCAAAGGACCCGGTCTCTACGCCGTGCCGGCGGCCGGCGGAGATCCGAAACGAATCGACTTGCCCGGGGTGCCGCAGGCGCAGGACCGCTGGATCTGCTGGCCGGAGTTCCTGCCCGACAGCGACGATTTTCTGTTCCTGGCTGCAAGTCAGGAAACGGTCGAAGAGGCTGACATCTACCTGGCCACGCTGCGAGACGGACGTGGCGTCGATCCGGTTCTGCTGATGAAGAACGCCACGGCGGTCCATTATTCGACAGCGGGCGGAGGACGCATTCTGTTTGTTCGGAATGACAATCTCTATAGCCAGACGCTGGATCGCACGGCCAGGACACTGAAGGGCGAACCGGAGTTAATCCAGCAGCGGGTGGCGTCATCGCCCTCCTTCTATGTCGCGCACTTTTCCGTTTCCCGTACGGGCGTGGTGGCCTGGCGTCCGGAACGGCCGGTCTGTCACAGGTGACGATCTTCGACCGCCAGGGAAAGAGATCGGCACGGCGGGGCCTCCCACCATCGTCCAGACACTCACGCTCGCCCCCGACGAGGCACGCCTGCTCGTCGGGTTCAACGCGGCCGCGTGGCTCCTGGAACCCGGTCGGCCGGGGCGGCAGCGGTTGGAGCAGGGAGTGTCGAATCTGCTTTGGTCGCCGGACGGATCGAAGTTAGTCGGGGCGACCTTCACCAGCGGACAGGACCTCCGCGTTGTGGAACGTCCCATTACCGGGGACGGGACGGTTCGCGAACTGGCGACGCTACCAGGAATGGGCCGTCTGGAAGACATTTCTCCAGACGGCAAGACGCTGCTCGTCAGCCGCGGTCCGCTGGATACGGCGGTGTTCTCGTTTCAGCTGGACGATGCGCAGAAAGAACCCAGATCTTTGGTCCAGACCGGAGAGACGATTTCTCATGCCCGCTTTTCGCCAGACGGCCGGTCGATCGTGTATACGGCCTCGTCCTCTGGGAGTGGCGCCGGAGGGATCTATAGCGGCGGCGGAACCTACGTGCAGCCGTATCCCGGGCCCGGCTTACGGAGGCAGGTCACCAGCCGAGGCAATTATCCGGTGTGGCGGAAAGATGGACGCGAAATCGTTTACCTGGATGACTACCAGGGCCGGAACTACATCTGGTCGGTTCCCGTCGGCGCTTCGGGAGCGGAGTTCCGAGCGGGTACTGCAACGCCGCTATTCCCTGCCCGTCTTCCAGCGACCACATTCGGAGATCTGAACTTCCTGGCAGTGTCGCGTGACGGGTCACGCTTTTATATCCCGCAAGCGGTGGAGCAGCCGGAGTCTGACGTGATCCACGTCCGCATGGGTTGGGCCAAGTGATGCTGGGTGCGGCTGGACCGTCAACAGCAAGCGCTGGTTATGCGGACCCGAAAGAGGCTGTTGCTTACCAATTCGCATACTGGATCAGCCTTCTACGCCAGCGTGCCGAGACGTATCTGCCAGGGACTGATCTGCTTAGTGACGAGAAGGCCGTTGATCGTCCACGGGTCTGAAGCGAGGCGCTCGACAACTTCGGATCTGCTGGATGCACGGAGAATGAGGAGCGCATCGCGCGTGCCCTCCAACGGCCCAACGAGGGCAGCGAATCCCTGCTCGAAGAGGGTGTCCATGAAGGCAGCATGGGCGGCCCATTCCGACTGAGCCTCCAACGACTTCGAGTCATCCCATGCTGGTCCACGCGACCGCAAGACAACGAATGCGCGTTCCATTCCGCTACTCTAACCGACGGTGATCACACGGCACTGATGCCGACGCGCGCATCATCTTGAAGCTGTGGGTGTTGCAGCCGTCCGAGTACCATCCGTCGCCAGATGTGACCGACCTCGATCACACGACGTCACCCCGCAGGTCGTCGCCGCGACGACGCGCCGATGCTACGTCCGTGTCGAATCGCGGATCGTTCGCCTTATGCGTCGAGACATTCTCTCCATAGCCTTCCGACGAGCTCACCCGCGGATGGAATGTCACGAACCGCATCGACGCCCTGGCCCGCCCAGAGCGCCAGTTCCAGCAACGTGCCGCGGTCATCGGGGCCAGGACTGCTGGTGCTGTAACGACGTTTCATGCCCCCGGTGACGGTATTTGTCGCGATGACGTCGCCCTCGCCAGGGCGTTTGCCGGGTGGAGGGCATCCCGCGGCTTCCCACATCTCGAACGTCCCGTTGCGCAGCACCCGATGCGGCGCATTTGCCCAGCTGTCCTGAAAACAGACCGTCAGCACAGTGTCTGCGGCTTTGGCCCGAGTGATTGCGCTCTTGTACTCCTGATGGGCACCAGCCTCCTTCGTGGCGACGAAGCGCGTGCCGATCAACACGCCGGACGCGCCGGCCAAAAGGGCACGCCGAATATGTGTGCCGTTGGCGATCCCGCCACCAGCGAGCACTGGTACCGTTTTCGCCTCATCGATCACCGCGGACAGGATCTCGTAGAGCGGACGTGTGGCTTGCACGTGGCCGCCGGCTTCTGTGCCTTGGCAGATCAGATAGTCCGCGCCAACATCAAGGGCCCGCCGCGCACCAGCGGCGCTGCTGATCTGAATGCCCATCTTCGCGCCTGCTCTCCGGATCACGGCGGTGGTTTCCGCGGTCGGAATGCCCCACGCGAATTGAATGATGGGCGCGCCAGCGTCGAGGGCGAGCGGGAGTGTGACGGGATCCCTTGGGAGCAAGAAGTTCACTGCGAAGGGACGGTTGGTGGCGGATTTGGTTTGCGACACTCGCTGACGCACGACGTCTGGCACTGCGTTGATTGTTGTCCCGATGGCCCCAAGACCGCCCGCGTTCGAGACGGCAATTGCCAGTTCAGGAACGGCTGTCGCTCCCATCCCCGCGCAGAAGATCGGGTACCGCAATCCGAAGAGCTCCATCAGGGCACTGGCGCGCGGGGTCGGCATGGTCGCACGCTGTGCTGCGAGCGGGAGGGCGCGGGCACCGAGTGCAGCCGTGACCACAGCCGCCTTCCCTAGGAACTCGCGTCGGTCGGACGACATCGAAACGCTCCTGTCTTGTGACTGAGACGCTGGAGCCGCAGGAATGATGCGGCCACATATTGACACACCGGATGGCGCGCGTTGGAACCAATCATCGCTCAGCGGCATCTGGTGTCGGAGCGCGAGAATCTCAAGGCGCAGCGCCCCGCTCGAGGCAATCGCCTCGGTTGAGCAGTGGGACTCGACGCCAATTCGCCGAACGGTCTGGCGGATCGACGAGGGGAGCGCGGTTAGAGCGCGAGTTCCCAGGTCTCGGCGACGAGGTCTTTACCGAAGCGGTGGTGCGGCTCCTGCGCGACGCATGTGAAGCGGGCAGTCCTGTAGAGATGACGCGCGGCGAGCAGGTTCGCCTGCGTCCACAGGGTGATCTTCTCGTAGCCAGCGGCCCGCGAGAAGCGGATGCACTCGTCGACCAGGCGCTTGCCGATGCCGAGTCCGCGCGCCGCCCGTTCGACGTGTAGCAGCCGCAGTTTCGCCACGGTGTCGGAATGCTTGACGATCACCACCGCGCCGACCCGGGCAGCGTTGCGCTCGGCGATCCAGCAGCGTTCACGCGTGGGGTCGAAGTTCTTGAGGACCTGCGCCACGATTTCGGCCGCGAGCGCCTCGTATTCGATCGTCCAGCCGTATTCCTCGGCGTAGAGCGCGCCTTGGCGCGAAACGATCCAGCCCATGTCCCCCGCGCGATGCTCGCGCAGTGTGCACGGCTCACCGGCACCCTCATGCTCGCGCGCGGCCGCCGCTTCGGCGACCGCGGCGTCCCCTGGCTTGCCGAGCGATGTTTGAATCAGACGCATCGCGTCCACGACGCGCCGACGCTCGGTCGGCGAGAGGTGTCGCAGCATGACGGCCACCTCGTCTCGCGCCAGCTGCTGCAGCGGCACGAGCGCGGCCCGTCCGCGCGCGGTGAGGGCGAGATGCGCCTGGCGTGCGTCGGCGTCCGACGTCGTGCGTCTGATGAGCTGGCGCTTGGCGAAGCGCTGGAGGATGCGGCTCAAGTAGCCGCCGTCGATGTCCAGGGCCTTGGCAAGATCAACGGCGGTCGGCTCCGTGTCGCGGGACGTCCCGGTGTCGCCGTGATACCCGATCTCGTAAAGCACGCGTCCTTCGGTCAGCGAGAACGCGCTATGGAGGAGTTTTTCCTGCAGCACGCCAATCTGGCGCGTGTAGAAGCGGTTGAACCGGCGGACGGCGTCGACGTGCTGCGCGAGTGCAGAAGCGGTCACGTGCGATCCTCTTTCGAAAGGCCCGCAGGCGGCCTGCCAGTTAGTGTGGATCCGATAGTTGACCGAGTCAAGTATCCTCGCGCGGCGTGGCCCAGGCTCCTAAAGGCGAGCCGCTGGCGGTTTGGACGCTACGCGCGCGCCCAAGGGTCGGCGCCCAACATCGGCGATCTACTTCGCGTCTTTTAACGTGGCGATCCCGCGGTCCAGCTCCTGCTGATGACGCGAATCGGTCGCCGTCGTTCGCAGTTTCTGGAGCGCGTCGAGATGGGCGGCCTTCAAGGCGTCAGCTGACGGAACCTTGATGTCTGGCTCGATGCCGGTCCCTTCCCAGTTCGTCTTCGTGATTGGGTTGATTGCGCGGCCGTTTGGTACCCAGATGCCGAAGTGATCGGTAATCCGGCGCACGCCACCGGGATGCGCACCGCCGCCAGTCGTTTCACCAACAACGATGGCTCGCTTCAGATTCTTCAAGTTGTAGGTGAATTCTTCGGCCGCTGAGAACGTGCGATTTGACGTGAGGATATACACCGGCTTGGTGCTGCCGTAGCGTTGACCCTGGACGTGCGGCGAGGTCCAAAACTGCCGCTGCTCATCGCGTTCGCGGATATAGAAGTCGTTCAGATGCACGACATCGTCGAACAGGTAGCTCGAAAGCAGCCCGATCATTGCCGGCGAGCCACCACCGTTGGCCCGGATGTCAAACATCAGCGCGTCGGTTCCGGCGGTGAAGTTCATTGCCGCGACGGCGGTCGGTCCGGCATCCGGGGAGTCGCTGAAGCCGCGTAGCTCGATGTAGCCAACGTTGCCGTCCAGGCGTTCGACACGCTGGAAGCCATAGTTGCCGCGGCGCTCCGCTGCGCGCATTCGATCGCGCTCCTCGGCGGTTGGCGTGCGACGCTCGGGAAACCCCTCAGCGTTGAACAAGACTCGGAGATGTTTGTCCTTGCTCACCTCCTGCAAATGTGTCGTTAACGCGTCGGCAAAGGCGCGCGAGCCTGTGAACGCGTCGTACTCGTTCCGGCGGCCCGCTCGCGGATCGCGGCAGCCATCTTCTCAGCGACGTCGAAGAAGATGTACGCGTTCTTGAGTTGCTCGATGGCGCCATCGATAACACGCTGCTTGGTCGCGGCGTCGACCGCCGGATCTGGAGAGCCGCGCGGCGGATTGCGCCGCGCGGAGGTCAGGTTGTAACGGCAGCAACAGCGTTGCCACTGCGGCCACTCGAATGAACGTCCGCATGAAGATTCTCCTTCCTCCTGCTCCGTATGTAGTTACTCGCCTGCCGGTGAAGCCGGTTGCCCCGCGCGCAGTGATTGGAAGTGGCGTTCCCATCGACTGCGAACTTCGTCTTCGGTGAGGCCGAGATCGTATGCCGGTGAATCAATCGGCTGCGCCCTGTTGAACCCGCACCAGGACAACTTCTCGGATAACGCTCACCTTAGACCCTCGCTCCTTGTAGAATGCGATCGCCTTGTCGTAAAGCGCTCCGGACTGGAGAATAGAGGCGACACCCTTGAAGCGATAGCCCTTGCGTAGAAACGGATCAACGACGTTTATCTCTACGCTGGGGTTCTGTCGGAGATTTGCGAGCGTGCCCGGCGACCGGATGTTGGCGAACGCGAGGTGGTCGTCGTCCCAGACGGCGGTGGTGCCCTTGGGCGAGAGATTCGGAGTACCGTCGGGACAGATCGTGGCGACGAAGCCAAGGCGTTGCTCCTCCACGACTCGCTTCATGTCGGCAGTAAGCAGTCCCATGGCTCTCCATTCTCACGCCGGCCTAACCTGCGTGGTTTCAGCTGCGTGGACTTGATCTCCTCCGACGACGGATTAGACCGATCTGCATGACACCTCGCGAGCGCTTCGCGTATTGCGGCTAGGTGGATAGGTCCTGCCTTGTCGCCCAGCATTTAGTAATCAGCTGAGGATTCGTTACGCGACGCCTGTCGTGACGCGCCGCATCCGCAGGGCGTTCGCGACTTCGTGCTGCGCCGAGACGTCGATGGCAGCGAGCAAGCGGACGACTCCACTCTCCATGACAGCGACTGGCACGCCGTCGCGATAGACGATTCGATTCCTCGCCGTGGCTCGGATGCGGTCGCCTGAGGTCACGATCCCCGCGAGGTTCAGCGGATCGGCGGTGCCGATCGTCACGAGCCGGCCGCCGGCGGGCGTGCGGCGGACCTCGCGTAACCGCTCGATCGCGTGTGGCATCGCGAACTGCTCACCCGACATTCCCAACACGAATCGCCCGCCGCGGATTTCCCCGCGCGCCTCGAGCCGCCGATAGACGCGGGCGAGATCGCGCCAGGGCGCGGCGATGTTCTCACGCGCCAGGATCCGGTGGAAGACCACACCGTAGCGGCGAAGGAGCGCCCAGGCTTCGGTCTCCACCGCCGCGCTGTCGCCGGGCTCGAGGAGGGGCGCGGCGATGGTGCTCCATCGCCCCGCGAACGTCGCCCGGCGATCGCGCAGCACCGTGCGCCCGGACGCACTCAACAGCAGCGCCCGCAGGCCCGAGAATCCATCGGAGGCGGCAAGGCCGCTCGCGACCAGCGTGCCGAGCCCGCGTCGCGTATCTTCAGCGTCGAGGCCGCTCGCGACACGAACGTCACTAAAGAACGACGCGCCTCGGGCGCGCAGCACGTCGAGCACGCGTCTGGCGTTGCTGGTCAGCCGGCCTTCGGGGTCGTCCGCGACCCGCCGCAGGGCCTGCCACGCGTCCGCGTGCTCGCGCAGAAACAGTGCGACCGGCGTTGCCGGCGTCAGCTGCGCGGGTTCCGTGAACTCGGCCAGCCGCGGCGAGACCCGCGCCCAGCCAATCTCGCCCGCAAGACACAACATGTCGAGCATTGACGCGTCGTAGCCGTCGACGCGTGCGGGAAGGACGGAGCGTTCCCAGGCCGATCCAGCCAGCTCGAACCCGTCGAGCTGTGCGAGCGCTTCTCGCAGGCCATCGAGGCCGGTCAGGCGATCGCTCGCATCGACGTGCTGCCACTTGAAGAGGAACCGCATGAAATCGGCCGGGCTCACCGGCTCGATTTCGGCACGAAGACGGTTCAGCGTGTAGCGGTGGATGCGCGCGAGAAGCGCCCGATCACACCATTCAATATCCGACGTATCCGACATGACCGACGCGCCCGGCGATCGAAGGCTGAAGCGGCCGCGAAGGACCACGCCCTCCGACTCGAGCGCGAGCAGGGCCGTCGTCGCGTCGCGGGTGTCGATGGCCAGCGACTCCGCGAGGGCGTCAGCGGTCGTTGGACCCACGATGCAGAGGCGTCCCCGAATGAACTCGGTCAGGGCCGCCATCCGTTCCCACACGCGGGCTCGGGATGCCGGCGCTTCGATGGGCGGCTCGAGCACCGCTCCAGGATGGATCGCGAGGAGCTCGGGAATCCGCTCTGCCGCCACGTACTGGATCGACTGGCGCCGCGCGCCGTCAATCCGACAGCAGCAGGCGCGCCGCGCGGCTGCGAGGGCAGCGTGGAACGCGCGGGTCGCGTCGTCCATTTCGACGTCGAGGATGCAGCCGACAGTCATGAGCGCATCGTGCAGCTCGTCGGGATTGCGTGGATCCGGCCGCGCTTCTGCACGGACCCGGTCGATGGCTGCCTGGTCGAGCGCGCCGAGGTCGTCGCTGCCGGCCTCTGTTCCTCGCCGCGTCTGGACGGCGTGGCTGCGCCGCTCTTCGAGCGGCGCGTCGTCGAGGAACGCGTACGGCTTCGCGCCGAGGATCTCGTGGGCAAACACCGACGGCTCGGGTGTGTCGCGTGAGACCAGTGTCACTTCCCCGCGATGGATTCTGCCGAGCACGGCGTTGAGGCCGTCGAGATCCATGGCTTCTTCGAGGCAATCGCGAACCGTCTGGCCGACGAGCGGGTGATCGGGAATCTGGCGGTCGCCGGGGATGTTCTCGAGGCACGCGGCGGCATCGGGGAAGACCGACGCCAGCAGGTCCGCCGCCAGCATGCGCTGCACCTGGGGCGCGAGCTTCCGCGCGCCTCGCGTGCGCGGAACCGCGAGCGAAATCGTCGCGTTCCAGCGCCAGCGCGTCTCGAAGATCGGCGCATCGAGAAAGGCCTGCACCAGCACGTCGCGGGTGGTCTCGGGATGCAGGTAGCGAAACACGTCCGAGAGCGGGAACGAGTGTTGAGGTCCGAGCGACAGCAGCAGACCGTCTTCGGTCGCCGCGGCCTGGAGCTCGAAGTTGAACTGACGGCAGAAGCGCTTGCGCAGCGCGAGCCCCCACGCCTTGGTGATCCGGCTACCGTAGGGCGCGTGCAGGACGAGCTGCATGCCACCGGACTCGTCGAAAAATCGCTCGAGGACGAGCGTGTCCTGAGAGGGAATCACGCCGAGTACTCTCCGGCCGTCCGCTAGATACGCGACCGCCTGTTCCGCTGCGCCGGCCGAGAGACCGGTCTCTTCCATGAGCCAGGCCACCGCATCGCGAACGGCCGAGGAGAAGCCCTGCTGGAGCCTGCCGTCGATTGCAACGCGCAGGTCGCTGACCGATCGCGACAGCTCGTCGCTTCTTGCCGGCGCCTCCCCGAGCCAGAAAGGAATCGTCGGCGGCGCGCCCTTGGCGTCAGCGACGCGCACGGTTCCGGACGTCACCTGCAGAATTCGCCACGACGCGTTGCCGAGCTGAAAGATGTCGCCCGCGATCGATTCGATCGCGAAGTCCTCATTGAGCGTGCCGATGAAGGTGTCCTCCGGGTCGAGGATCACGCGATAGTCGGCGATCTCGGGAATGGCGCCGCCGGATGTCTGCGCCAGCAGCCGGCTGCCGCGGCGTCCTCTGAGTATCGAATTGACTTCGTCGCGGTGAACGAGCGCCGCGCGCCGGCCTCGCCTCGTCGAGAAGCCGTCTGACGACATCCGGAGAACGGCGTCGAACTGGGCGCGCGCGAGATCGCGGTACGGCCACGCCCCCCGCACCAGCGCGAACAGATCGTCCTCACGATATTCGGCGCAGGCCGTTTCGGCGACAACCTGTTGCGCCAGGACGTCGAGCGGCGCGTCGTGCGCGACGATCGCATCGAGCTCGCCCCGCCGCACGGATCGCAGCAGCGCCGCGCACTCGATCAGGTCGTCGCGCGAGGTCGGAAAGACGCGTCCTTTCGGCAGGCCCGCGATGGTATGTCCCGACCGGCCCACCCGTTGGAGGAACGTTGCAATCCGGTGCGGCGAGCCAATCTGGCAGACCAGATCCACGTGCCCGATGTCGATCCCCAGCTCGAGCGATGCCGTGGCAACAAGGGCGCGCAACGTTCCCGCCTTGAGTCGCGTCTCCGCGTCGAGGCGCGTCTCTTTCGAGAGGCTGCCATGGTGCGCCGTGACGGCATCCTCGCCGAGCCGATCGCTCAGGTGACGGGCCAGCCGCTCGGCCATCCGTCGCGTGTTCACGAAGACGAGCGTCGTGCGATGCGCCTTGATGAGTGCCGCGAGCCGGTCGTGGTATTCATCCCAGATCTCGTGCGCCATCACCGCCTCGAGCGGCGCTCCCGGGATTTCGACGCCGAGATCCATGGCCCGACGATGGCCGGAGTCGACGATCGTGCAGGCATCGCCAGACGCGCCGACGAGATAGCGCGCGACCTCTTCAATCGGTTTCTGTGTCGCGGAGAGGCCAATCCGCAGGACCGGCCGCTCACACACGTGTCGCAGCCGCTCGAGCGAGAGGGCGAGATGCGCGCCCCGCCGCGTGCCGATCACCGCGTGGATTTCGTCGACGATCACCGTCCGGACCGTCCGCAACATGTGGCGGCTGCGGTCCGACGTCAGCAGCAGGTAGAGCGACTCGGGCGTCGTCACGAGGATGTGCGGCGGCTGGCGGAGCATCGCCGCTCGCTCTCCCTGTGTCGTATCGCCTGTGCGAACGGCTGCCGTGATCTTCGGCGCCGCAAGTCCGTCGTCGCTGGCAAGCGCCAGGATTTGTCGGCGCGGCTCGGCGAGATTCTTGTGGATGTCCGCGCTCAGCGCTTTGAGAGGCGAGACATACAGGACGCGGACCTCATCAGGAAGCGGCGAGGCCAATCCCTCTCGCGTCAGCTCATCGAGGGCCGACAGGAATGCGGCGAGCGTCTTTCCCGATCCGGTCGGCGCAGCAATCAGCGTGTGCCGGCCGTCCAGGATTGATTCCCAGCCCAGCGCCTGCGCGGCCGTCGGCTCGCCGAGCGTGCTCGAAAACCATTTCTGGACGACGGGATGAAAGCGGGTGAGCGGCATTGCACGACGGACTCAGTGACAGGAGAAAAACAGTATATCGAAAGACGCTGGTTCAGGGTTCACGGTTCATGGTTCAGGGTTCACGGAACTCTGAACCCTGAACCTTGAACCTCTGAACCCTGAACCCTGAACCGCCTTACTTCGCGATCCACGCATAAACCGGTAGACCGGCCAGCAGAAGTAGAAAGCCCGAGAAGACTACGTCCGGACCCGCGCCGCCGATGGCAAAGAGCGCGTAGAGGAAGGCCAGGCCGGACACGATCGACGCGCCGGTCGACCACGTCATGGTGCGCTCGCGGCGATGGAGGATCACGCCGGCCAGCGAGCAGAACGTGTACGGCACGAGCGTGCTCAACGTGGCGAGCAGGATGATGAACGTGAACAGCTCGACGAGCCCGCGCGTGTAGTTCATCGCGACGAGGGCGGTCGAGAGCGCCGCGCCGATTATCATCGCGAACGCGGGAGTGCCGCGGCTCGAGCGCCGCGCGAACACGCGCGGGAACAGCCCATCGTCAGCGACCGCCATCGGCAGCTGACCGACGACGAGCACCCAGCCGTTCAAGGCGCCGAAGCACGAAATCGCCGCGCCGATCGCGACGAGGGCCGCCGCGCGGTCACCGGCCAGCACTCGGGCCGCGTCGGCAAACGGTGCCGTCGACGTGGTGAGCGTGGCGGGATCGATCAGGCTCATCACGCCGATCGTGCCGAGGAGATAAATCGCTGCCGCGATCAGCGTGCCGATGATCGTCGCGCGAGGAATGGTCCGGCGCGCGTCGGCCGTGAGCCCCGCCGGCACGGTCGCGCTCTCCAGTCCAAGGAAGGCCCACAGCGTCAGCGTGACCGTGGCCATAATGCTCTTGCCGACGCCACCGGTGACGCCGGAAAACGAGAAGTGGGACGGCTCGAATGCCAGCGTGCCCGCGATTCCAATCAGCAGCAAGGGCAGGATCTTGAGCGCGGTCGTCGCCAGTTGGACCCGTCCCGCGCCGAGCGTGCCGCGGCAGTTGACGGCCGTCAGAAGCCACACCATGCCGACGGCGAGCGACGCCGCAGCGAGCGGGTTGCGGACGATCGACGGGATGAACGGATCGAGGTATCCGACAAACGCGACCGCGAGCGCGGCGTTGGTCGTCCAGACCGAAATCCAATAGCCCCAGGCGACGAGGAATCCGGCGAGGTCGCCGTAGGCCTGGCGCGTGTAGGCGTAGGGACCGCCGCTTGCCGGTCGAAATCCTGCGAGCCGGGCAAAGACCAACGCGAGGCACACCGATCCGGCGGCCGAGATCATCCACCCAATCAGGCTGAGGCCCCCGTACGCGGCCAGTGAGGCCGGCAACAGGAACACGCCGGACCCGATCATGTTCCCGATCACCAGAGCGACTGAGATCCAGAAGCCGATGTGCCGTGGGGAGGAGGAAGAGGAGGAGGACGAGGTCGACGGAGGAGAAGGACGAGAAACCGCGGACGGTGATGATGGACCCGAGGAACTTGAAAAGGAAGGCTCGGTCGGAACCGTCATCCGCCGGGATAGTAGCACGGGGTCAGATCTCGATTTTCTCGGCCCGATCGCTGGACCGGAGAAAATCGAGATCTGACCCCGAAGACGCAGAACGGGGCTGGCGGGTTCGGCAGTTCCGAACGCGGCCAGCCCCGATGAAAGTGCTACGCGACGACGCGCTTGCGCTTGTCTGGCGAAGAGTCGTCCGTGACGCGGAGAAGGTTATCGACGCCTGCCGCGCCGAGCGCGCGGGCCAGGATGTCCGCGCGGCGGCGTTCGACGGCGGATCGGACAACCCCCTTGAGGGTCACGTGCCCGTCGTTGACCTCGACATTGATCACGGTCCGGGTCTTTCCCGACCCGGTCCAGAACGACGGATCCTCTTCGATTTGTTCCGTAATCACCAGCTGCAACTCGTCGTCATCGAGCAGGCCCGACTTCGCCCGACGGATAATCTCTGCGCGCATACCTCTCCTTGGCCCAGCCCCCGGTTGGTCCAGGGGCAGTTTACTCGATTTGATCTACCTATTTTGACGCCCGATCGTTTCAAGAAGGCCCCAAAACCAGCTCAGCTGTAGCAACTTGGCTTCTGCCGGGGTGATTCTCGTCGGAATCGGCCTGATCCGAGCCGTCCGAAGGGGCCTATTTGGCTGACTTTGGCCCTGCCGGCACGTTGGGCCCCGCGTCTCCGCTGGCGGGCTCCGGTTCCGGCAGGTGAGGGAGGGCAGTGCCACTCCAGGGGGCCAGCACCCCCGCTTTCACGTAGGTGAATATTTTATCCCGACCGAGGACGGAAGGTAGCACTCTCCCGACCCAGACTGCATCGTCCTTCAGGGTTGACCGGACCCCCGCCGCGCGAGAAAGGCGTTCTGACAGGCCACCCCGGCGGCGCGAACCTCAGCGTACTTCGGAGTGGCGCGGAGATTCGCGAAGAGCGGATCGGACTCCATTGCTGGATACGAGCAGTAGTTACCTTTGATCGTTCGCTTCAACATGTCGAACGCGGCATCGGTCAGGCCGCAGTAAGCCAGGTGGGCTGCGGCGAAGTAATTCAATTCCGGATCGTCTGAAGCGCGCACGGATTCCGCCAACGCGGCGACCTCGGACGACGGCTTGCGGGCGAGGCACGCGAGGAGCATGTCGTAACTCTTCCACGCGGGGATGTTCGGTGAGCCGAGCTGCAGCGCTTCCTGCGTCTTACCCTGGCGTGCCAGGATGTCCATCGTGAGGGCCTCGAACGAAATCAGTCCCTCGATCCGTCTGAAGATAGTTCATGGCGCGCAGGTAATCCCCCCGCTGCAGGAACACCATGGCACACGTCCGCAGGCCCATCGTCTGCATGCTGCGGTCGAGCAAGGAGGCCGTCTCACAGCGATCGGCTGCTTCGTCCACCAAGCCCGCATAACGGAGCACGTAGCTCAGTACAAACTGCGCTTCGACAGCTTCGGGGCGCCGGCGGACGAGGTCCGTCGCGCCGCTGATGCGCGCCGACAAGGTCCCCGCGCTCAACTCGACTCACGATGAGCCCCGCGCCAGCGGCAACATAGTTCGGATCAAGCGACAACGCCCGCTCCATGGCCGCGTCGTAGCGCTTCATCATGGCGGGATTTCCGTTGCCGTATCGAGATTCCGTGTAGTATCGACGGCCGAGTGCAAGCCACGCGGGCGGATAGCCGGGATCGAGCTCCACAGCTCGCTCGAGCATCTCGAGGGCCTGCTTGTTGAATGCCGGTTCCATCGGGAGCGCCACACTGCGAAGGTACAACGCGTAGGCCTCTTCGTTGCGCGGCTCCACAGCCGTATCCATGACGGATGTTCCGAGGGCCCGGCCAAGCCCTCCTCGTACCCGCAACTCGATTTGTCCTTGGGCGGCGATCAGGCTCGCCGCGGGAGCGTCGAACGAATCCCGCCACATCACGTGGTTTCTCTCCACGTCAACCGCTTCGAGTGTCACATGCAGTCGGTCGCCTGAGGTCATGAACCGGCCGGTCACCACGTTTTCGACCCTCATCTCCCGAGCGGCAGCCTGAAGATCGAGGTTCGGCTCCGTCGTATTTGGCCGTCGTCGCAAACGGTCGCACCTGCAGCCCGTGAGTGTGGCTCAAGGCGGTTGCGATCTCGTCCGCCAGCGCGAGGCGCAGAAAGTCGATGTTCGCGTCGGACCCCGATATTCTGAAGGGGAAGTACGGCCACGGTCTTGACCCGATGGCGTCGTCTGCTGAACTTCGATAGAAGATCAGGCTCACCATGACAGCCAGAAACGCCGTCACGCCGGTGACGCGCTAGCCAGCGACGTCGTACCCACCTATCCCGCGCCGCTGGCGTTCTGCGACCTACGGCGCGCTGACTGTCACGTCGTGCCAGCTCTTCCGCTTCGAGACGACGCCGGTCGAGACCTGACCAGACGCTCGACGAGCTCCGCCGTCGTCTTCAGACGACGCGCCGGATCACCGCACGCGGCCAAGGCGATGTCCTCGCGAATCAGCGAGTCGGCGATGTCGGTCTCCCAACCTGGCGCGAGTGGCTTCCGAAAATCGCCGACCGTGAGCTGGTAAAGCAGGACGCCAAGCGCATACACATCGCTGGCCAGCAGTTGGTGACTGTCCAGCGAGCACCTCGGGAGCGACGTAGATCATGGTGCCAGTCAAAGAGCCGCCATCACTGGTTCCAGTCTGCGTGAATCCCAGATTGGTGATACCCAACGCGCCGAGCCGTTCCGGCGCGAGCAGTGCCGCACTCCCGAAATCGGCGACCTTGATCTGGGGACTGCCGTCGGGCCCCGTCGATATCAGGATGTTTCCGGGCTTCAGATCCTTGTGCAGAACATCCAGGTCGTGCGCCTTCCCCAACGGCTCGGGCGACGTCCGCTATCAGCCGCCATCGCAGATCCAGCGGAATCTTGTCGAGCCCACCCTGACTCCTCCGCCCATTCCCCCAGGTTCGGCCCGACGTATTCGCTCTCCACGAAGTACGGAGGGCTGGTGAAGTTCCACTCCAGGATCCGCACGAATTCGGGACGTTGCCCGAGTGATTCTCGCAGCAGGCGGGCGAGCGTGACCTCGCGCTTCAAGCTCCTGAGCCGCACATGGTCGGGCGCGAACTTGAAGACGCGAGCCTCATGCGTCCTGGGATGCTCGGCGAGCCAGACTTCACTCGAAGGCGAGAGGTCGAGGCGGCGAGTCAGGCACCACTGCTCGCGTCCCGGGACGGACTCGCCGGGCCGCAAGTGCAATTCGGGCCATGCAGGAGGGGCGACCGCCTTTCGCTGCACCGGCACCGCCAGGCGATATCCCACGCGCGGAAGCGTCACGACGACGCTCTCATCGCCCAGGGCCTTGCGGAGCTTCGACACGGCCGTGGCCAAGGAGCTATCCACGACGATCAGACCAGGCCAGACCGACTCCAGCAACTCGTCCTTCGTGACTACTTCGCCCGCGTGAAGCAGCAGTTGGTGAAGGACTTCCAACGGCTTCGCCTCGACCTCTACCGTTTGGCCACGGACTCGCAGCTCGTGCCCCAGCTCGTCGAACTCGCAGCCAGCGAACCGCCATACGTGGCCGGAAACTCCCTGGACGTGCGAGGTCGACTGTGGGGAATCCACGGTGTGTCGCGTTCTTAAGAGTTCTTGAGAGTTCCGTTAGGACACCAAACACCGCCGTGATGCAGACTGCGAGCGTTCGAGGCGTCCGATTTTCTCCGATGCGTCTGTCGTGAAGGCGACCCAGGAACGGGCAGCCACAGGTTTCGAATGCTCGCAGCGAATCCGGGAGGCGGATGTACCACCTCCCTGTCCTTGCGGCAACGCCGGACGGCTCCTGCAGGAAACGACCATGAATCTTCTCAAGCACTCACGGAAAACGGGTTCGGGGCGAGTGACGATGACCCTGTCGGCGCTGGCGCTCGTCACACTTGTCGCACCGGCGCTCGTCTGTGGCACAGGTGTTCGACGAATCCTTCAACGCAACTGTCGGTCCCAATGCCGGTCACCGGGTAGAAAGCATCGCGATCCAGCCAGATGGCAAGATCTTGATCGGCGGGCTCTTCAGCGAGGTCAACGGGATCGCGCGAGGAGGCCTCGCGAGGTTGCACCCCGAATGGCTCGCTCGACACGACGTTCAACACGAGCTTCACTGCGTCATACGTCGGCGCCATTGCCGTTCAGCAGGATGGCAAGATTCTCGTTGGCGGTACTCTTCCCGCGATTGCGGGTCTCGCCGCCACTGAGCTCGTTCGACTGAATCCGGACGGCTCGACCGATCTCGCCTTCAACCCGCGTGTCACCGGATCGGTCCACGAAGTTATCGTCCTGGCCGACGGCGACATCCTCGTGGCTGGACAAATCTCGGCAGTGAACGGCGCCGTTCCCCAGGCTCCCGAGGGGAATCTCTTTCGGCTGAATGCGGACGGCACACGGGACCTCTCGTTGAGGGCGGTCGTCCGCGAACTGGGTTACGACTTTGTGCAGTCGGTTGCCGTGCAGCCAGACGGCAGGATCGTCGTGGGCGGGTCGTTCGGGCTGACCGTCAACGGTGTTCAATCCAGGAAGTATCTGGCGCGGCTGAACGCCGATGGAAGCCTGCACACGGACTTTCCCGCCGCCAGTCCCTTTGGTGGTGTGCAAGCCATTGCCGTGCGTCCGAACGGAAAGATCCTCCTCGGGGGGACATTCGACAGCCTGTTTGGCACTCCGCGCCAGTCGCATCGGGGGATCGTGCAGTTGAATGGCGACGGGTCGCTCGACGCCGGCTTCACACCCAACTTCAACGCCGGTACAAATGTCGAGGCGCTTGCCATGCAGGGCGACGGCAAAGTCTGGGTGGGAGGCATCTTCAGCTCCGTCGACGGTCGTGATGCCCGCCGCATTGCGCGTCTGATGCCCAATGGGCTCGCTCGACCTTACCTTTGGCCCGTTTCCGATCGTCCAATTCGGGTTCTTGCGATCGCGCTTCAGCCGGATGGCAAGCCGATCATCGGTGGGAATTTCTTCGGCCCGGCAGTCGGGCATTCCGACATCGCCAGGTTGCTCCCGCAGACCCAGCCGCAGATGTCTCTCGACAGGACGGAACTGCGGTTCGGGGCGGTGACGAACGGCGCGCAGCTGCTCTCGCAAACCTCCACACAGATCGTACGGCTCTCGCAGGTCGGGGCTGGCACGGTAACGTGGACGGCCACGTCGAGCCAACCCTGGCTGCAGGTCGGTCCCGCGTCGGGCAGCGGCTCGGCGAACCTGTCGATCGGCGTCGTGTCGGCCGCCGGCTTGCCGGCTGGCGGAACCGTTGCCGCTGCGATCACGCTGTCCTTTGTCGGCGCGTCGACGTCGGCTGGTCCGATCAACGTCACCTTGACGCTTTTTCTCAACGGAACGTCAGCCAATCCGTTCGGCAACGTAGACACGCCGACCGACAACCGGACCGGTGTAACAGGAGCTGTGCCCTTCACTGGGTGGACGCTCGACGACATCGACGTGACGCGCGTGATGATCTGCAGGGCCGCCTTCGGTGCGGAGGTGGCGCCAATCGATCCGAACTGCGCGGGCACGGCGCAGATCTTTGTGGGGTTCGCGGTGTTCATCGACGGCGCCCGACCCGACGTTGCGGGCGCGTATCCCGCCTACCCGGCAAACACCAGAGCGGGCTGGGGTTTCATGGTTCTCACCAACATGTTGCCCAGTCAGGGGAATGGGACGTTTCAGTTCTTCATGTGGGCCCAGGATCGCGAAGGACATGCCTTCCTGCTTGGCACGCGCACGCTCACGTGCGCAAACGCGAGCGCGACGCTGCCGTTTGGCGCAATCGATACGCCCGAACAGGGCGGAGTGGCGTCGGGCAGCGCCTACGTCAACTTCGGGTGGGCACTGACGCCGCTGCCGAAGGCGATCCCGATCGACGGGTCAACGATTTCGGTACTCGTTGATGGTGTGACAGTCGGGACGGCCAGCTATAACAACCTCAGGCCGGACATCGCGGCACTGTTCCCTGGGTTGAACAACTCGAACGGCGCAATCGGATTCCGCGTGCTCGATACGATGACGCTGACGAACGGAACGCATACGATCTCGTGGGTGGTGACCGACGACCAGGGGGCGACAGAAGGAATCGGGAGCCGGTTCTTCACCGTCTCGAACGGAACCGGGTCGCTGACGAACGCCGTCGAAGCAGCGCCGACGCTGGAGGCACCAACGGAGACTCGCGCGGCATCTGGTGGGGCGCTGCTCCTGCGTTCGCATCCGAATGCTTCGTCGCTTCCGCTCGACAGTTACATCGTTCTCGGTCGCCTCGGCTGGGACCTGAACGCACCGCTTCGCTCCTTCTCGCGGGACACGTCCGGCCGAACGATTGCCCGCAGCGAAGAAGTGAGCCGTGTTGAACTGCACCTGGGAGCTGGGCCACACGTGGGATATCTGCGGACGAGCGATGGCCTTTCACCGTTGCCAGTCGGGTCGCACCTGGAGCCGACAACGGGCGTGTTCACCTGGGCGCCTGGCGTAGGGTTCGTTGGGACATACGAACTCGTGTTCATCCGGCTCGCCGGCGAGCGGCCGGTAGCGCGGCAGGACGTCCAGATCGTCATTGCGCCAAAGGGCAGCGGATCGATTGGCGCGCAGGTTGTGATCGACACGCCGCGCTCGCAACAAGACGTGGAGCAGCCGTTCGTGCTGGCCGGGTGGTCGGCCGATCTGAGCGCGACTCAAGGCACCGGGGTAGCGACGCTGCACGTCATGGGCCTATCCGCTGTCCGGTGGTCCGCCCGTATTCCTCGGTGCGACGAGCTACGGCTCCACGCGGCCAGACGTGGCCGCAGTGCACGGCAAGCCAGTTCGCAGATTCAGGCTTCGAGCTACACGTTCAAGGACTGCCGCACGGGAACTACGACCTTGCGGCTCTTCGCGTGGAGCACCGTGACCGGAGGGTTCGTGCCCGCGAAGGTCGTCCGCGCGACCGTTCGATAGGACTGGACTGATGCGCAACCCGAGCACACTGCTAGGTTTCGGGCTTGGGCCTCTCGACGAGGCTCTGCGGGCTGTGCGCCCGCGTCTCCGCTGGCGGGCTCCGGTTCCGGCAGGTGAGGGAGGGCAGTGCCACTCCAGGGGGCCAGCACCCCCGCCTTCACGTAGGTGAATAGTTTATCCCGAGTGTCGACGATATCGAGATTCCGCATGGTGAGCTGCCCGATGCGGTCGAGCGGGGTGAACATCGACTCGCCCTTTTCCATCGTCAGGCGTTCTGGCTTGTAGGTCAGGTTGGGAGAGGTCGTGTCGAGGATGGAGTAGTCGTTGCCGCGTCTGAGCTCGAGCGTGACCTCGCCGGTGATCGCGCGCGCGACCCAACGCTGCGCCGTCTCGCGGAGCATCATCGACTGCGGATCGAACCAGCGGCCCTGGTAAAGCAGGCGACCGAGCCTGCGGCCGTTGTCGCGGTATTGCTCGATCGTGTCCTCGTTGTGGATTCCGGTGACGAGCCGTTCGTAGGCGATGAAGAGCAGCGCCATTCCCGGCGCTTCGTAGATGCCGCGGCTCTTTGCCTCGATGATCCGGTTCTCGATCTGATCGCTCATCCCGAGGCCGTGCCGGCCGCCGATCCGGTTGGCTTCCATCATGAGCTGCACGGCATCCTTGAACGTGATGCCATTGAGCGCGACCGGCTGGCCCTCATCGAATCGGACCGAGACCTCCTCGCGCTTGACCGGCACGTCGTCACGCCACGATGCGACGCCCATGATCGGTTCGACGATCGTGATGCCGGTGTTGAGACGCTCGAGGTCCTTCGCTTCGTGCGTGGCCCCGAGCATGTTCGAGTCGGTCGAATAGGCTTTCTCCGCGCTCATGTGGTACGGAAGGCCGACCTGGCGCATGTACTCGGACATCTCGGCGCGCCCGCCAAGCTCGTCGATGAAGGTCTGGTCCAGCCAGGGCTTGTAGATGCGCAGACTCGGGTTGGCGAGGAGCCCGTAGCGATAGAACCGTTCGATGTCGTTGCCTTTGAACGTGCTTCCGTCCCCCCAGATGTGCACGTCGTCTTCCTTCATCGCGCCAACGAGCATCGTCCCAGTGACGGCGCGGCCGATCGGCGTGGTGTTGAAATACGGGACGCCGGCCGTCGTGATGTGGAACGCGCCGCACTGCAGGACGGCCAACCCTTCGGCGACGAGCTGCGCGCGGCAATCGATGAGTCGGGCCTTTTCGGCGCCGTATTGCAGCGCGCGCCGCGGGATTTCGTCGTAGTCCGGCTCGTCGGGCTGCCCGAGGTTCGCGGTGTACGCGTACGGAATCGCGCCTTTGCTGCGCATCCAGTGCAGCGCGGCGCTCGTATCGAGTCCGCCCGAGAAGGCAATCCCGACACGCTCGCCGATCGGCAATTTTTGAAGGATGTTGGCCATGAGCAGACAGTTTAACCGTGCTACCATCCGCGAAAGTATTTTCGGGAGGAATTGCATGTGGACTCGTCTGATTCTCAGTCTCCTCTTGGTGGTCGTCCTTCCCCTCAAAACTGCGGCGCAAACGCAGATTACGACGGGCGTGATTCAGGGATCGGTTGCCGACGCGACCGGGGCCAGCCTGCCCGGGGTCACCGTCGAGGCACGTAATATCGATACGAACCAGGGGCGCACCCAGGTGACGGAGACCGACGGGCGGTTCGTGTTCCTGCAGCTCGCGCCGGGCAACTACCGCGTGACGTGCACGCTGGCGGGGTTTGCCACGACGGTGCAGGAAAACCTCCAGTTGACGGTCGGCCAGGCGATTTCGTTGCCGATGGTGATGAAAGTCTCTGGTGTGTCGGAAACGGTCACCGTCACGACGGGCACGCCGGTGATCGAAACGTCCCGCACCGCCTCGGCGACGACGCTGAACGAGCGGACGATTGACACCATCCCGATTCTGGGCCGGAAATTCGAAGATCTGCTCACGCTCACGCCGGGTGTCGCAATCGTCCAGGGCGCCGACGGAGACGAGATCAGCTTTGCCGGCCAGCGCGGCATCTTCAATAACATCAGCCTCGACGGCGGCGACTACAACAACGGGTTCTTCGGTGAACAGGCCGGCGGACAGCGCGCCTCGATCGACATCACGCTCGACGCGATCAAGGAGTTCCAGGTGATTGCGACGGGCGCGCCCGCCGAGTTCGGCCGCACCGCCGGCGGCGTCGTCAACGTCATCACCAAGTCAGGCACGAATACGATGAGGGGCTCGCTCTTCTACTTCCAGCGGGCGGAAGCGCTGACTGGCGATCTGTCTGACGGGACGAAGCTCGAAGGGTTCCACCGCGAGCAGTACGGCGGCACGATCGGGGGTCCGATCAAGAAGGACAAGGCGTTCTTCTTTCTGGCGACCGAAGGCATCAACGCCAATTTCGAACGACCGAACCTGAGCCGTCAGCTGGGCGACGTGCCGTGCCCGGTGCAGAACCCGACGGTTCCGCAGAACGAAACCCTGATCAATACGATCCCTGATTGCCAGCGGACGGCCCTGCTCGGATTCTTCCAGTCGCGGCTCGGGTTGAATGAAGGCACGCCAATCGATCACCCGCAGCGGACGTCGGCCATCCTCGGCAAGGTCGACGTGGCCGCCAACACGGCCAATCAGGTCTCGGCATCCTGGAACTTCAATCACTCGCGCAAGACGAACGAGACGTTCGACGTCGCCACCTACGGCCCGTCGGCGAACGGCATCGAGGGCGATCCGGCGCGGATCAACGTGTTGAACGTCAACTGGTTCACCACGCTCTCGACGCGGATGGTGAACGAGGCGCACTTCACTTACTCGCGCGAGACCCGGCCTCGCACGGCCGTCGGGTCGGGCCTCGCCGCCGACACCGGCATCGGGTTCGTCCCGTCGTTTCGATTCGGCGATCCGTTCTTCCTCCAGCCGAACGTCGACGAGCTCATCTGGCGCACGCAGTTCAAGGACAACATCTCGTACGTCACCGGCACGCACACGTTCAAGGTCGGCGGCGAGTGGATGCACACGCTGAACGATCAGGTCTTCCGCGGCTTCTTCACCGGGACGGTACCTGTTCAGCAGCGTGTCGGGCTTCCTGCGCTACGCGTCACCGGCCGCGGCCGGAGGGTTCGGGCCGAACACCCTCAGCTGCTCGAACGGCACGTTTGTCACTTACCCGGCGACGTGCGCGGCGCCCGCGACGACCGATGGTGGGCCATTGCTGCTCTATCTGCAGGGCGCGGGCCGCACCGGGCTGGCCACCGACGCCACGGGCGCGTCGACCATCACGAACAACGAGCTCTCGCTCTTCGCGCAGGACTCGTGGCAGATTCGTCCGAACATCACGCTGAACTACGGCCTGCGCTGGGACGCGCAGACGATGCCCGAGACGGTCGATCCGCAGACGACCGCCTACGCAGCGTTTCTGAGCGATCCGTCCTTTCCCTCCGACGGCACGATCCCGAGCCAGTGGAACATGTGGCAGCCGCGGTTCGGTGTCGCGTGGGACGTGCGCGGCAACGGGCGCTCGCTCGTGCGCGCCAGTTATGGCGTCTATTACGCCCGCCAGAACATGCTGAGCCAGGTCGGTTCGGTCACGACCAACGGCCTGCAGCAGCAGACGATCTTCGCGAATACCGCGAACCTCTTGAGTTTCGGCGCGCCGACGCCAACCTGGCCCGGCGTGGTCACCCCGACGGCGCTGCCGGACGGCCAGTTCCCGCTCTTCAGCGGCGTGCGCGTCTTCGACCGCGACTACAAGAACCCGCACATCTTCGCGTTCGACGTGGCCTACGAGCACCAGCTCGGGCAGTACCTGGGCGGCGTACGCCGACTTCATCTGGAATGAAGGCCACGACCTGACGCGTTTCCTCAACTACAACCGCAGCGGCCCGGTGTGCTGCTCCGACGGTCCCGGCACCGGGAACTCCTACGCCTACACGGGAACGCCCTGGGGACTGCAGCTCGCCGAGGTGATGGTGACCAACAGCCGCGGCTCGTCGACTTACCGCGGGCTGACCTTGGGGCTGAGGAAACGGATGTCGAGCGGCTTCCAGCTCGAAGGCAACTACGTGTTGTCGAAGGATGAAGACGACGATTCCAACGAGCGCGATCCGTTTACCGACACCAGCTTCAATTTCTTCGACCTGTCGAAGGACTGGGGGCTGTCGAATCGCGACATCCGGCACAAGTTCAATTTCTTCGGGTACTTCACCATCCCGCACGGCTTCTGGGCCAACACGCGCGTGCAGTATCGCGGGCCCCAGCCGATCACCGCGAGCCCGCGCAGCCTGAACGGCACCGATCGCGGCCGCAACGGCGAGCGGAAAGACAACGAGTACTTCTCATTCGACTGGCGCCTCGGGCGGCCGTTCCGGTTCGGCGGGCGTTACGAGATCACGCCAATCCTCGAGATGTTCAACACGTTCAACAACGCCAACAACATCAACCCGCTGAGCACGCCTGCGCTCTTTGACTTTGCCGGGTTCCTGCGCACCGGCGTCGGCGATCCGCGCATCGTGCAGCTGGCGGCGAAGTTTACGTTCTGAGTCGGTGGCTCAGGGCTCAAGGCTTCAGGGCTCAAGCAAAGTCTTCGAGTAAGTGGTCGAAGCTCTTGCCTGAGCCTTGAGCCCTAAGCCTTGAGCCTGTCTACTGCCCCGTGCAGGACGACGACCGCATCCGCACGGCGGACACGTCCATGACGATGACGTTGTCGGCGGGGTTGGGCATGGAGCGCGTGCCGGCGGAGGGCGAGCCGCCGCCGATCGCGACGCGCCCGACCGTCATCCCTTTGTCGTCGAGGGCCGACCGCTTGACGAGCCCGGTGACCTCGACGAGGTGCCCCTGCTGGCGCTTGAGCTCGTCGGTGACCTTCTTCTTGCTGGCCAGGTGGAACGAACGGCCTCCGACGTAGGGGCTGCTTTCGACGTCGACTTGCCGTTCATCGATGGCCTTCAGCACGCGGCCCTTGAGGCAGCCGATGACCGTGAGCTCCAGCGAGTCTTTCGGTACCTTCGGTTTCTCCTGCGGAGCTTCCTGCGGAGCACCGAGCGCGAGCACGACCAGCATGGCGACGAGAGGAGTCATAGGATTACCTTTCAGGCGCTCGATCGACGATAGCACGCCCCGGAGGGAAGCGGGAGGGGTCGTATAATCCTTGAGCACAGGAGGCCCAATGTTTATTGCTGCTTCGGTCGCGATCACCCTCGCAGTGCTCTCGCCCGTGTCCGGCCAGCAGGCTCATCAGCACGATAGTTCCGAGAAGCTCGGCACCGTGCGGTTCGCGAACTCGTGCTCCGCAGCGGTGCAGCCGACGTTCGCAAGGGCGATGGCGCTCCTCCATTCGTTCGAGTTCGGTCCGGCGATGCAGAGCTTCGACTCCACCGCGGCGGCGGACCCGGGCTGCGCGATCGCGTACTGGGGCATCGCCGTCAGCAGGTGGGGCAATCCGTTCGCTCCTGGGGCGAAGCCTCCCAAAGAGGTCGAGCTGGGACGCGCGGCGGCCGAGAAGGCGAAGGCCATCGGTGCCAAGACTGAACGGGAACGCGACTTCATCGCTGCCGTCGACGAGTTGTACAGGGACGTCGGCACGCGCGATCAGCGCACGCGGGTCCTGGCGTACCGAGACGCGATGGCCCAGGTCGCCAAGCGGTACAGCGACGACCCGGAAGCGTCGGCCTTCTACGCGCTAGCCCTCGCGGCTTCGAACGATCCAACCGATCGGACCTACGACAGCCTGCTGAAGGCGGGCGCGATCCTCGAGGGTCTGGTTCCCGCTCAACCCGATCACCCGGGATTCGTTCACTACATCATCCACGCGTACGACGTTCCACCCCTGGCCTCCAAGGCGCTCGACGCCGCGCACAAGTACGCCAAGGTCGCCCCGTCGGCGCCGCACGCGCTGCACATGCCATCGCACACCTTTACGCGAATGGGCTATTGGCAGGATTCGATCGAATCCAACATCGCGTCGGCAGAAACCGCGCGCCGAGAGAAGTCGACTGGTGAAGAGCTCCACGCGATGGACTACCAGACCTATGCGTATCTCCAAACCGCGCAGGACAGCGCTGCGCGCCGTCTCGTCGACGCGCTTCCCGAGACCGCGGCGCGCTTCGATCCGGACCGGATCGGCGGCGCGGCACCTGCAACGGCGGGGCTGTTTGCCCTTGCCGCGATCCCAGCCCGATACGCGCTCGAGCGGCGGTCATGGAGTGATGCCGCCAAGCTTGAGTTGGGGTCGAGCCCGTTCGCTCCCGCGCAGGCGACCACGCTAGTTCGCTCGCGCGCTCGGCGCCGCGAACTCCGGCGATCTGGCAGGCGCACGCGCAGCAGTCGACGCGCTGCGGGAGCTCCAGGCGCGACTCGCCAAAGCGGGCGAGGTCTACTGGGCGGAGCAGGCCGAAATCCAGCGACTCGGCGCTGACAGCATGGCTGGCGTTCAAGGACGACCGCATCGACGACGCGTTGACCGCGATGCGAGAGGCGGCGGATCGCGAAGATCGCACGGAGAAGGCTGCTGTGACGCCGGGCCCTATCGCCCCCGCGCGCGAGCTGCTCGGCGAGATGCTCCTGCAGTTGAAGCGCCCGAAGGAGGCGCTGGCCGCGTTCGAGATCACGCTGAAGAAAGAGCCCAATCGGTTCCACGCGCTTGCGGGCGCGGCGGAAGCCGCGCAGGCGGCCGGCGACACGGCGACCATGCGCAAGTACTACCAGCAGCTGCTCCAGCTGACGGTGAAGGCTGACAGTCCGGGCCGGCCGGAACTGGTGGCTGCCAGACAAAACGCGAAGTGAGGACCGGATGGGGATGAGGCTGGTCTTTGCCCGGAGCGTTGCGGCCTGGAGTGTCGCCGTCAGCCGTTCTACAACCAGTCGAGCAGCCGTCAGAGCTCGTTCAGCGGATTCGTGGCAGTGCGCAGTTTGCCGAGGCCAGCGCGTTCATCGACGGGGACTACGATCGGTTCGTCAACGAGCTGGTGGCGCTGACCGAAATCCCCGCGCCGCCGTTCAAGGAACAGGCGCGCGCGAAGGCCTACCTCGAGATGCTGCGGCGGCAGGGCCTGTCGGACGTCGAGATCGACGCCGAGGGCAATGCGATGGGCGTGCGCAAGGGCACCGCGGGCGGCTCGATGGTGGCAGTGCTCGCACACCTCGACACCGTGTTTCCGGAAGGCACCGACGTCAAAGTCAAGCGGCAAGGCACGCGGCTCATGGCGCCCGGCGTTGGCGACAACACGCGCGGCCTGGCGTTGATGCTCGCGGTCGTGCGCGCGATGCAGGCCGGCAGATTTCAGACGACAAGCGATGTGCTGTTTGTCGGCAACGTCGGCGAAGAAGGCGAAGGCGACCTGCGCGGCGTCAAGTATCTGCTTCGGCAGGGGAAGTACAAGGATCGGATCAAGCAATTCATCGCGATCGATGGCGGCGATCAGAGCAGCATCACGAATGGCGGTGTCGGCAGCCTCCGCTATCGCGTGACGTTCAAGGGGCCAGGCGGCCATAGCTACGGAGCGTTCGGCCTCGTCAACCCGGCCTTCGCGATGGGTGAGGCGATCGCGAAATTCTCGCGCATGCACGTTCCGGTCGAGCCCAGGACCACGTTCAACGTCGGCGTCGTCTCCGGGGGAACCTCGGTCAACTCGATTCCATCAGAGGTCAGCATGGACGTCGACATGCGATCGGAGTCGTGCGCGGAGTTGAAGAAGGTGAACGACGCGTTTCTGGCGCTCGTCCGTCAGGCGGTCGACGGGGAGAACGGCGCGCGATCGACCCGCGAAGGAAAGATTGAAGCCGACCCGAAGCTCATCGGCGACCGGCCCTGCGGCGAGACGCCGCCGACGCTCGCCGATCGTCCAGACTGCAGCCGCCGTGGTCAAGGCGTTCGGCCTCACGCCGCGCTATTCGATCAGCAGCACCGATTCCAACGTGCCGATGAACATGGGGATTCCCGCGGTGACGATCGGCCGCGGCAGTCCAGGCGGCCGAGGGCACGCGCCCGACGAGTGGACCGACGTCGAGCGCAAGGGCAGCGTCGAAGCGATCAAAGTCGCGATGACGATCATCGTCTCTGTCGCCAGCCTGCCGTAGGCGTCAGCGGCCCGGTCCGCCCTTTCCAGCCGTGCTGGCGTCAACCCGGCGGCGAATGTGTCCCGAATCGACTGTCCGCCCGCCGTCGGTGATGGCCTGGAAGTGCAGGTCATCGCCGGCAATCTCCATCAACAGAAACGCGTAGCCCTGATCGAATCCTTTGGCGGTGAGATCGGACGCCCCGATGTTGCCTTTACGGAGTTTCGCCGCGCTGCCGGAAATGATGTAGTTGATGCCTTTCTGCGGCTTCAGACGCTCGTAGAAATGCTCGTGCCCGGTCAGCACCAGGTCGACGCTGTGCTTCAGAAAGAGCGGCTCCAGTTGTTCACGGAGGGCCGTGTCGGATCCGTGCGTGTCTCCAGACGAATAGAGCGGATGATGGAAGAAACAGATCTTCCATTCTGAATCGCTGGCCGCCAGCTCCTTCTCCAGCCAGTCCAGCTGCGCCTTGTCCATGTAGTTGCTGTCGAGCGCGAAGAAGCGAACGCTGCCTTGCGGCGCCTTGAACGAGTAGTAGCGCTCGCCGTTCATGTTGAACGGCTTGTAGAACCGCTGGTTTGGATCGTCGTGGTTCCCGAGCGCCGCATAGAACTTGACGCCTGCGTCGAGCAGCACCTTGTACGGCCGTTCGAACTTGTCCACGAAGTCGTCCGGCCGCTCGCTGCCATAGAGGTTGTCGCCCAGCATCAGCGAGAACGTGAAGGGGAAGAGTTTTCGCGCGGCTTCGAGCCGCTCGGCGACGCGGATCTGCGCGCTGCCGCCCGTGCCGCTGTCGCCAATCACCGCGAAGCGTACGGACTTCTCGTTGTTCGGGAGGACGATGTCCTGCGCTGTCGGGGCCGCTCCCGCGATGGCGAGGCAGGCGAGTGAGGCAAATGCGATCAGCCGGCCCATTGGGATACCTTTCAGCGGACGGCCCGCGGAATAAAGTCGATCACCAGGTTCGCGTGCACGTCGCGAAGGATGAGCGCGTTGCCGACAATGCGGTACTCGAGATCCTCCGGCAGCTGTGGCAGGTTCGCGAGCAGGTTGGGTGGAACGGTCGGCAGCGGCGCGTTCTCCGGGTAGCGCATGTTGACTTTGAGGGCCATCGGCGGCGGCGCGTCCTCCTTGAGGACCTCTTTCGTCGCCACGCCCTTCTGGCCCTTCAGTTCGGGGTACATCAGGCTCTTGAAACGTTGCGCAATCTCCGGCGTGAAGATGTCACCCTGCTTGGCCCCCGCCCTTGCGGCCCGAATGCCTGCGGCGAGCGCATCCTGTGACGCCTTGATCTTCGCCGGGTCGTCGGTCTTCTTGAGCGGCGGCGCATCCTTCTCGAGCTGCTTGTGGAGCTCCATGTACTTGTCGATGCGCTGCTTGAAGTCCTGGAGCACGAGCGCTTCCGGGTTGACCTTGGGTTCCTGCGTGCCCACAGTTGCCCAGACGAGACCCCAACTGATGAGAAGAGCTGCTCCAATACAGGTCATCTGTTACCCCCAGGGGCTTGCTGTTCACGATGTGTGCCCACGGATTTGACGAGCTCTGCCGGTGTGCGACAATGGGGATGCCTGCCCGATTCTTGAGGTATTCCCGATGCGTCCCGCCACGCGTTCCTCGACGAGCCACTGGAGCCTGCGAGGCCTAACTCTTCGTTCGCGATATGTCGTACCCGCGGTTGCAGTCGTCCTGACCGTCTCAGCGTCGTTGTACGCCCAGCAGCAGACGCCGTTCAGGAGCGGCGCGAGCACGGTCGCGGTCTACACCACGGTGACCGACTCGACCGGGCGCCTGGTGCCGAATCTCACCCAGGACGACTTCGAGGTCTACGACAACGGCAAGCTCCAGCCGATCACGCTGTTTGCGACAGAGACGCAGCCGATCACGGTCGTGGTGATGCTCGATCGAAGCGGCAGCATGAAAGAGAGCTTCAACCTCGTTGCCGTCGGCGCGGAGGAGTTCGTGAAGCGGCTGCTGCCCGCCGACAAGGCGAGGATCGGGAGTTTTGCCACAAGCATTCAGGTCGATCCCGAGGAATTCACCAACGACCGCAAGGCGCTCATCGGGATCCTGCGCAGCGAGCTCCAGCCAGAGGGCCCGACGCCGCTGTGGAACGCCGCAAACGTGGCGATCCGCGAGCTCGTTCCGCAGGATGGACGCAAGGTCGTGCTGCTTTTCACCGACGGCGTGGACAGTCCCGGGAATTTCAAGACGAACAACCTCAGCGTGATGGACGTCATGGATCGGGCGACCAAAGAGGACGTGATGATCTACGCGATCGGCCTCGAGAGCCGGTTGCCCTATGGGCGCCGCCAGGCGCCGCTCGGCGGCGGTGGTTTGACCGGTGGGTTCGGAGGGCAGGGCGGCGGCGGAATGACTCAGCGTCCGGATCCGGGGCTACCGAAGATCGCGGCTGAAACCGGGGGCGGCTACTTCGAGCTCACCAGAGCCGACGACTTGCGGTCGACGTTTGCGCGCGTGGCCGACGAGCTGCACCAGCAGTACGCGCTCGCGTTTGCGCCGACCAAGCTCGATGGCAAGACGCACGACCTCGAGGTCAAGCTCAAGGTCAAGGGCATGAAGGCGCGCGCGCGCAAGAGCTATCTCGCCGCGAAGGCGCCGACTTCCTGACGACGTCAGTCGTCGCCTGCGACGCCGCGGCGGCCCTGCTTCGTGTTGGCGCGTCGGCGTTTCGACTCGAGGCGCTGGAGCCGCGACGCGCCTGACGGCCGCGTTTTGCGCCGGCGTTTCGGCTTCACCGCCGCCTGGCGAAGGAGCTCCACCAGCCGTTCTCGCGCGGCTTCCCGATTCTGCGCTTGCGTTCTGAACGTCCGCGAATCGATCACGAGCACGCCGTCGGCCGTCATGCGCGAGCCCGCGATTGCCATCAATCGCGCCCGCACGTCGTCATCAATCGACGTCGAGCGCCCGGCGTCGAACCGCAACTGCACCGCCGTCGCCACTTTATTGACGTTCTGACCGCCCGGCCCCGATGCCCGCACAAACCGCTCTTCGATCTCGGAGTCGTCGATCACGATAGACGGCGTGACTTGCAGCATCTCAGAGGTTCAAGGGTTCAAGGTTCAGGGTTCAAGGTTCAAGGAGCTTCAGAGTCACGGATTCATGACCCTGAGCCGAGACCTGAACCTTGAACCGTGAACCCTGAACCCTGAACCTCTGAACCTCTTGAACCCCGTCGACTACGCCTCCCACCGTAGCGCATCGGCCGGGTCGATGCGCGACGCGCGGCGAGCGGGGAGGTAGCTCGCAAGGAGGGCCGTCACACCGAGCGCCAAGGCGACAGCGGCGTATGTGAGTGGATCGTAGGCGCTGACGCCGAAGAGAAGCGCCGACATCGCGCGCGTCATCAGCGCCGCGGCGGCCATTCCGCAGACGATCCCGATCCCGGCCAGTACGATGCCGTGACGAACGAACAGCCGGCTGACATCATGGCTGGCGGCGCCAAGCGCCATGCGGATGCCGATCTCCTTCGTGCGCTGCTGCGCGACGTAAGCGATGACGCCGTAGATACCGACGACCCCCAGGAGCAGCGCGACGGCGGCTGCAATGCCGAGCATCACCAGCGCGAACGACGTCTGCGCCATCGACCCGGCGCGGATCTGGTCGAGCGTGCGGACGTTCGCGACCGGCAGGTTGGCGTTCACACTCCAGACCGCCTGCTGGATCTCCTTCAGCAGCGTCGGCGACTCCGCGCGATCCGTCCGCACCGCGAACGCGACGCTGCGCTGGGCGTAGGGCTTGCCGCGGTAGTAGTCGTTGATCAAGAGCGGCCAGTAAATGATCGACGCCGCCGGGCTGGCGATGCCGTTGTCGCGCTCGTTTCCGACGACGCCGATGATCGTCCGCCAGGGATTGTTCGGTGTCTGCCGGATGCGCTTGCCGATCGCGGCCGACGGCTCCTTCCAGTACTCGCGCGCGAAGTTTTCGCTGATGATGACGACCGACGCCCGGCTGTAGACGTCGGCCCACGTCATTTCCCGGCCCGCGATGATCGGGTTGCCCATCGTCTGGAAGTAGTTCTGTGCCGTCCACTTGAAACGGCGCAGCGGCGGGATCTTGTCCGCCGGCGGCGGGAAGTCCTCGATGAAGATCGGGTCGTTGCTGTCGTAGCCGTCCATCGTGATCGAGTTGGACACTCCCACCGATCGCACGCCGGGAATCTGCTCGACCCTGCGCGCAATCTGCTCGAACGTCCGGATCGCCTGTTCGTCGTCGGCAACGATTGATTCGGGAATCGAGACCCGTAAGGTGAGCACTTCCTCCGGCCGCGTGAATCCGGGATCGACCTTTCGCATCGCCTGGAACGTCCGGATCATGAGCCCGGAAGCGACGAGCAGCACGACGGCCAGGGCGATTTCGGCAACGACGAGCCCGTTGCGCGCGCGGTGACGTTCGCGGCCGGCGCTCGAGAGCCGGCCCCCCTCCTTGAGCGCCGATGCGAGGTGTGGCGTGGCCAGCTTGAGGACCGGTAGCAGCCCGAAGAGCAGTCCGGCCAGAAGCGAGATTCCCAGCGTGAAGGCCAGCACGAGCGGATCGATACTGATTTCCGCCGTTCGCGGCAGTCCCTCCGGCGCGTTCGCGACGAGGGCGCGGATGCCGGCGTAGGCGAGGCCGAGGCCGGCGAGGCCGCCCGCCAGCGCGAGCGTGAGGCTCTCCGAGAGCAGTTCCCACGCGATTCTGAGCGAACCGGCGCCAAGCGCGGCGTGGATCGCCAACTCCTGCTGCCTGGCCTCCGCCCGCACGAGGAACAGGTTGGCGACGTTCGCGCAGGCGATGAGCAGGACCAGGCCGACCGTTCCGAGGAGCACCCACAGCACGCGCCCGATGTCTCCGACGACGTCCACCGACAGCGGTCTGACGTTAGGTCCCAGCTTCACATCGTCGTACATCTTCCGCGTGAATCCGGGAGGCATCGGAAATCGATCCGGGATTACCGGGAGGAGGCGTGCCACATCCGCGTTCGCCTGCTCGAGTGTCGTGCCAGGTTTCAGACGGGCGACACCGCGATAGCTGAAGTTCGCGGCGTACAACTCGGCGCGGTTGAACCGGAACGGCAGGACGAGTTGCGGGTTGCGATCGAGGAAACGAAATCCTGCGGGCAGCACGCCGATAATCTCGCGTGGCTTGCCGTCGACGACGACCGACTTGCCGACGATCGCCGGATCGCTGCCGAATTTTCGCTCCCAGTAGGCGTGGCTCAAGAGCACACGCTCGGGTGTCTTCGGTGAGTCGTCGTCCGGCGTGAAGTGTCGCCCGATGATGGGGTTGACGTGCAGGAGACTGAGCGTGCCGTCAGTGACGAACAGCGCCTGGACGCGCTCGGGCTCACCGCTGCCGGTGATCGACACTGCGCCGCCATTCCAGAGCCCGACATCCTCGAAGACGCGCCCCTCCTCGCGGTAGATGAAGTAGTTCGACGGCGACATGTTGAGCTCGGGGATGCCGATGCCCGGCGCCGTGTGCCACACGCCGACGAGCCGGTCGGCATCGTCGAACGGCAGCGGCTTGAGGAGGACGCCGCGGACGACGCTGAAGATGGCGGTGTTGGCGCCGATGCCGAGCGCCAGGGTGAAGATGGCGATCAGCGTGAACATCGGGGCTCGAAGCAAACGTCGAGCAACGCGAAGGGGCGTGGCAGTCATCTCGTGCTTATACGTTTACTGCCCGGGGTCAGATCTCGATTTTCTCCGTTTTCCACAGATTCTGCGGAAAGGAGAAAATCGAGATCTGACCGCCGGCGGGCGGGGACGGACAGCAGGTGTTCGAAATCGACCACCTCGGTGGACGATTGAAGACCTTTCTCGTTTATTTCCAGCGATTTCGAGGCACGCGGGTTGCACCGTGCGAGTCTCCATGTTCCCCATGTTCTCCGAACTTTTTCAGGATGTCCGGTTCGGCCTCAGGCTGCTGCGCCGAAGTCCGGTCTTCACCACGGTGGCGGTCCTGTCTCTCGCGCTGGGGATCGGCGGCGCCGCCGCCGTGTTCTCTTTGCTCAACGCGATTGTTCTGCGCAGTCTCCCTGTGGCTGAGCCCGACCGGCTCTTTGTCGCCGAGCGGCACAGTCCAGACGAGATGTCGCCCAGGTTTTCGTGGCCCGAAGCCGCGCGCCTTCGCGACGAGCTGAACGGTCGAGCGGACCTCGCGGCTGCAAGCTCCGTCGCCACGATGCAGCTGCGTCTGGCGCGCGCGTCCACGAGCGCGGCGGCCGAGCGCGGAATGGTGCAACTCGTGTCTGGCGAGTACTTCGACGTCCTCGGCCAGCGGCCGCATGCCGGACGTCTTCTTTCGCGCGAGGACAATCGCACGCTCGATGGGCACCCAGTTGCGGTCGTCAGCTACGGTTACTGGCAGCGCACACTCGGTGGGGCAGCTGATGCCGTTGGACAGACGCTCGGGATCAACGGGGTCCTGTTCACGATCGTCGGCATCGCCGCGCCCGAGTTTGTTGGCACGACGGTGTCCATGCGCGGCGTCGACGCGTGGGTTCCATTGATGATGCAGTCGGCGATTCGCTACGGCGGGAATGCCAGCTCGCGAAGTACGGGGGACATGCGAAAGCCGTGGCCGCCGCAGGAGGATGTCGCCTGGCTCAACGTGTTCGCGCGCGTGCCACGCGGCACCGAGCCACAGACAATCGCCGCCGCCCTCACGCTCCGCCATCACGCGGACGTGACATCTCGGAGGGATGCCGACGCCGAGTATGCCGAGCGCCTTCGCGCCGAGCGAATCGCGCTCGCCCCGGCCGGCCGCGGGCTCTCGTCGCTGCGCGACCAGTCGTCGACGGCGTTGTACGTGCTCCTCGCGATGATGATCGTGCTGCTGTTGATCGCGAGCGGCAACGTGGCGAGCCTGCTCGTGGCGCGAGCCACCGCGCGCGAGCGCGAGGTGGCCGTCCGCCTGTCGCTTGGCGCCGGGCGCGCCAGGCTCATCCGACAACTGCTGGTCGAGAGCCTGCTTCTTGGCGTGGGCGGCGGCATTCTCGGCCTCGGTCTGGCTGTCTGGGGCCGCGACCTCCTGCTTGGATTGTTTGTGAGCGGGCAGACTACGCTCGTGACGCTCGACACAGGGATCGACTGGCGCGTGCTGGCGTTTGCGACCGCAATGTCGCTGCTGACGGGAATAGCGTGTGGACTGCTCCCGGCGTTCCGCGGCACGCGCGTGCCGGTCTCCGAATCACTCAAGCTCCAGTCGCGAGCCGTCGGATTGCACAGCCGCCGAACGCTCCTCGCCGGGCGCGCGCTCGTCGCGGCCCAAATGGCCTTCTGCCTGCTCCTCCTCATCGTCGCTGGACTCTTCGTGAGGAGCTTGCGTGTGCTCGCGACGTCAGAGATCGGGTTCGATCGCCAGCACCTGCTGGGGGCGCGGCTCGACGTGCGGAGCCTGGGATATTCAGCCGAGCAACGGCAGCTGCTCTACCAGCGCCTCCTCGATCGCGTGCAGGCGCTGCCGGGTGTGCAGTCCGCCAGCCTGTCGCATGAACGGTCCGGTCATGACGTCTTCCCAGATCAGCGGGTTCAGCATCGAGGGCTACACGCCGCGAACAGGCGAGCGGATGTCGACGAACGAAGAAATCGTGACGGAGCACTACTTCTCGACCGTCGGCTTGCGGGTCGTGCGCGGCCGTTCGTTCGGACCAGGCGATCGCGTCGAAGGCTCGAAGGCCACGCTCATCAACGAGACGATGGCGAAGCGGTTCTTTGCCGGACAGGATCCGATTGGCAAGCGCTGGGCGTATGACGAGGACTCGGTTCGCACTCCGGACGCGTTCGTCATCGTCGGCGTCGTCGAGGACGCGAAGTATCGAGACTTGCGCGCGGCGGTTCCGACGATGACCTATCACTTGTCAGGGCCATCAGAGGACGCGGTCCTGAGCGATCTCGAGGTTCGGACGGCGGGTGCGCCGGAGGCGCTGGTCAGCGCACGTTGCGGCAGGCTCTCGCCGAAGCGGAGCCGGCCTTGCCTGTCTTCGACATCCTGCCGATCGAGCAGCGCGTGGCGCGCGTGCTCTCGCAGGACGCGGTGGTCGCGCGCCTGACGACGGTGTTTGGCGCGATCTCGCTCCTCCTCGCGTGCCTGGGCCTCTACGGAACGATTTCGTACGGCGTCAACCAGCGTGTCGCTGAGCTCGGTCTCCGGCTCGCGCTCGGCGCCGATCGGCGTCAGGTGCTCTGGCTGATCATGCGAGAGGCGCTCGTGCTCGTCGCGATCGGCAGCGTCGCCGGATTCTCGCTCGCCTACCTGGCGGCCAGAAGTCTCGGTAGCGTGCTCTACGGCATTGGCCCGATCGATCCGCTGGCCTACGGCACTGGCGCGGCGCTGCTGCTGAGCGTGGGACTGATCGCGGCATATCTCCCGGCGTTTCGCGCGTCCCGGATCGAGCCCATGCGCGCGATGGTCGGCGGATAAACACTCGAGCTCTGCTTCCAGCCCTTCTGTATCGATGGTACGGTCGATGCACGCATCCCTTCTGTGGGTAGCTCCATTCCCAGGAGGGTGTGCGAATGACGCGACAGAAACTACTTGGCTTCTTTGGAGTGATGGCGTGGCAGCAACGATGACGGCTGCCTGCGGGCAGACTGACGCCGGCATCACGACAGCCGTCAAGTCCAAGCTGGTAGCCGACGACACGGTCAAGGCTTACCGCATCGACGTTGACACGAAGGACAAGGTAGTCACGCTCAAGGGCGACGTCGACTCACGCGCGGCCAGAGATCGAGCGGTCGAGCTGGCGCGGGCGACCGACGGCGTGCGCGAGGTGGTCGACGTGATGGTGCTCGCTCCGGCCCCGGCGGCGACCAGCGGTGTCGCCGATCAGGCGAAAGAGGCGTCGCGCGATGCCGGCCAGATGATCGGTGACGCAGGCATCACCGCGGCCATCAAGGCCAAGATGCTCGCCGACACGACGGTCAGCGGACTGAAGATCGATGTCGACACCAAGGACGGCGTGGTGGCGCTGATCGGAAACGTCGGATCGGCGGGCGAGAAGCGTCGCGCGCTCGAAATCGCCCGCGAGACCGACGGCGTCAAGTCCGTGAGAGACGATCTGAAGATCGCGAAGCAGTAGGGAGCTCGATACATCTACCGTTCAGTGTCCTCAGGGCACTGGACGGTAGGTGGATTCGATCCGCTCGACGTTCACGTAGTACAGATCGGTAGCGACCGAAAAGTCGTCTCGTTTGATCGAGGTCGACAACTTCTTCCATTCGGTCGTCGGGCGAATCGTCTGCCACTCGCCGGCCTTGCCGACTTTGATCGGCATGGCGAATCCCTTCTCGTCGGCCTTCCAGCGGTACGAGACGGAGCTCTCGGCGTCGTTGAACGCGAGCTCGAGCGTCGGGAGGTCGGCGTGCCGCAAGTACTGGTCGAAAATCGGCGTCCAGTCGCGGCCCGTCTCCTTGTTGAAGAACCGCACCAGGTCCTCGGTCATGATGTTCTTGTACTTGAACTCCTGGTAGGTGGCGCGCATCAACGCCCACCATTTCTGGTCGTCGTCTATTGACGGCGCGGAGCGTTTGCAAGAAGAGCGCGCCCTTGAAGTACTGATCCTGCGACGGCGACCGGTGAATGCCGCGGGTCGTGATGATCGGCGCCTGGTTCCGCACCTTCGACTTGTAGCCGTTGATGTATTTGAGCGCATCGGCGTACCCGAACATGTGCTCGACGTAGACGGCCTCGAGATACGTCGTCCAGCCTTCCTGAATCCACATGTCCGACACGTCGGCCGCCGACACGCTGTTGCCGAACCACTCGTGCGCGCTCTCGTGAATGATGATGAAATCGAACTTTGGACTGACGCCGACGCCGGTCCAGTCGCGTTCGAGGTAGCCGTTCGCGAACCGGTTGCCATAGGTGACGGCGCTCTGGTGCTCCATTCCTGAATACGGCACTTCGATCAGCTTGTAACCGTCCTTCTTGAACGGATACTCGCCGAAGTACTTCTGATACGCCTCGATCATCGGCTTGGCCTGGGCGAACTGTACCTTGGCCTTCTCGACGCTTTCTGGCAGGACATAGAAGTCGAGCGTCAGATCGCCAAGGCGATCCGCGAATTGCACGTAGCTGCCGATGTTCAGCGACACGTTGTACGAATTGATCGGGTAGTTGATCTGCCAGTCCCAGCGCGTGTAGCCGTCGCCGAGGTCGGTTTTGCCCAGGAACCGACCGTTCGAGGCGTCGACGAGGCCGTTGGGGATGGCGACGCTCAAGCGCATGTGCTCGACTTCGTCGCGCCACTGGTCCTTGCTCGGCCACCAGATGCTCGAGCCTTCACCCTCGCACGCCGTGTTGATCCAGTGGCGGCCGGCCGGATCCTTACGGAATGCGATCCCGCCGAACCGCCCGGTCTCGCGCGGGCTGCCGGAGTAGTAGAAATCGATCGAGTACTCACGGCCACGCTTCAGCGTCTCGGGAAAGTCGACGAACACGGCATTCAGCTCGCGTTCGTACTTCAGCTCCTGCGCGCCGAGCACGATCTTGCCGATCGCGAGGTTGTCGTAGAGATCGAGCTGGATGCGCGTATCGTCCTGCAGCATCCTGAAGCGGATGGTGTTCCGGCCGCTGAGGAACTTCTTGTCGGGATCGACCCGAACGCTCAGGTCGTAGGACAGGAGGTCGTTGTTCGCCCGGTAGCGGCCGTATTCGCCGCGCAGGATGTTTGCTCGCGTCGGCTGGACTGGCGCCGGCTGCGCTTGAGCCTGCGGCGCGGCCGCCGGACGATCGGCTGGCGGCTCATAGGTCGCGATTTCCTTCCCGAGCAACCATTTGTCGAACCAGCCGACGATGTGCTGGAGGCGTTCGACGCGGTGCCAGGGACGGCCCGAGCGGGAGAGTTCGTGGCTCTCGCCAGGGAAGCGGACCATGACCGTCGGCCGCTTGAGGTACTTCAGCGCTCGAAAGAGATCCTCGCCGCCGGCCGCCGGCGGCGTCCGCCAGTCTTCGTCGCCGAGGATGAACATCAGCGGCGTTTGAATCTTCGCGACATGGGTAATCGGCGAGCGCCTCGCATAATCTGCCGGGTCTTCGAACGGCGCCTTGCGGAACCAGGTCGGGGTGAAGAGCGTGAAGTCGGCCGTGTACCAGAAGTTTGCCCAGTCGGAAATGTCCCGCTGGCTGACGGCCGCTTTGAAGCGGCTGGTCTGTGTCACGACCCAGTTGGTGAGCAGTCCGCCGCCGCTCCCTCCGGTCACTCCCAACCGAGTCTCGTCGACGTATCCCTTCTTCAGGACCTCGTCGACTCCAGCCATCAGATCTTTGTAGTCGTCGCCAGGGTAGTTGTATTGAATGATGTTGCCGAAGTCCTGGCCGTAGTTCGAGCTGCCGCGGGGATTCGTGTAGAGCACGACATACCCCTTGGCGGCCATCCATTGAAACTCGTGCGTGAAGGTGTTGCCATAGGCGGAGTGCGGTCCGCCGTGGATCTGGAGGATGAACGGATACTTCTTCGTCGCGTCGAACGCCGGCGGCTTGAGAATCCATCCCTGAATCTTGCGGCCGTCGAAGCTCGTGTACCAGATCTCCTCGGGTTCGTTCATCGAGAGCTGGCTGAAGAGGCGATCGTTGAACGTCGTGAGTTTCTTTGCCGCGCCGGTCGAGGCCGTGTCGATCACGTGGAGATCGCCGACGGTAGTGGGCGTCGAGAGGACGTAGGCGATCTTCTGCGCCCCGGCGTCGACCGTATAGGACATCACGTCGCTGTTGCCAGACGTCACGGGATCGACCTTTCCGGTCGCGACGTCGACGCGCTTGATGTTGGCGTTCCCCTGCTCGCCGACGCCGATCAGGATCGAGCGCCCGTCGCGGCTCCAGACCGGGCCGCTTGGCAGTTGACCGCGCGGCGCGCGCTGATCGCCGCCGAGCCCGCCGTTGATGTCGAAGTCGTAGGTGGCGGTCAGGTTGCGTGGTGTGCCAGCGCCCAGTTCGGCGACCCAGAGGTCAGGCTGCGTGTACGAACGCTCGGGGTTTCCCGCCGGAATGCCGACGAAGGCGACGCGCTTGCCGTCGGTCGAGAGCGCGTAGGCGCCGATGCGACCCTCGATGCTGACGACCCGGGTCGGCTCGCCGCCCTCTTTCGGGATCGAGAACAGGTCGCTGTCGCCGGGGAAGTAGTACGACTCTCGCCGACGATCGGCGGTGAAGAACAGGCGCGATCCATCACCGGACCAGCGGAGGTTCGTCGCGCCGAACTCTCCTGACGTCACGGCGACCGGCGTTGTTTTGTCGCTCGCGGTCCCCGGGACGGGCACAGTCCAGATCTGGGACGGGCGATCGCGGTCGACGTACCCGCCGCCCGGGATGCCGTTGGCGCGATACACGGCTTCGGTGATGACGCGCACATCGGATTCGCGCGGTTTATCGGCGGCCGGCTTCTGCGCCGCCGTCAAATCGGCAGGACGCGCGGTCGACGAGAACGCGATCGTCTTGCCGTCGGGCGCCCATTCCGGATTCCCGGCGCCGCGTGGAATGTCGGTGATGGCCCACGGTTCGCCGCCTGCCATTGCCATGAGGTGAATCTGCGCGGGCTGAGGCTTGCCGTCCTTCTCGACCGATCGCACGAAGGCCAGCCGTCGACCATCAGGAGACCACCGCGGGCTCGTGTCGCGAATGCCGCTGGTGATCGCGCGAGGTGGCTCGCTGCCGTCCGTCTTGGCGAGCCAGATCGCGGTGTCATAGGCATCCTTCTTTTCATCGATGCTCACGCGCACGAACGCGACCTGCGATCCGTCTGGGGAGATTTGCGGATCGGCCACCCACACGAACGCGAAGATGTCCTTCTCGGTGATATTCCGCCGCTGTGCAGAGGCCGGGGCGATCAGCCCGAACACGAACGTCAGACCGAGCAACTCTGCGAGCAAAAGGATGAGTCACGTGTGGTGTCCTATCAGATTGGTCTACTTCTGTGGTCCGGCTAAAGCCGGACACTACTGCCGATACTGAATCCGTCGTCCGAAAGCTGTCGTAGTAGTGTCCGGCTTTAGCCGGACCCTGCACAAACCGATCGAAATTATACGGGCCGCGGGGACCATCGGCGCCGGCCGGGCGTCCTAGGCAGCGGAACTCTCTGCGACAACGTCGTGAGGTGCAGTCATGAACATTCTGGTCACGGGTGGCACGGGTACCGTCGGGTCGCAGGTCGTTCGCGAGCTGTCTGGCTCGCGGCGCGCAAGTACAGGTATTGACGCGGGATCCGGCAAAGGCCGCAAAGTTGCCTGCAGGCGTCAAGGCCGTCACCGGCGACTTGATGAAGGTCGAGACCGTCAGGCGCGTGTTCAAAGGCGTGGACGGCGTGTTCCTGATCAACGCAGTCAGCCCGACCGAAGTCCACGAGGGGCTGCTCTCGGTGTGCGCGCTCCGCGACGAGAACGTCAAGCGGCTGGTCTATCTCTCGGTCCATCACGCGGATGCCGTGCCCTGGGTGCCGCATTTCGGGGGCAAGCTCGGCATCGAGCAGGCGGTCCTGAAGTCGGGCGTGCCGGCGACGGTGCTCAGACCGAACAACTTTTATCAGAACGACTACATGTTCAAGGACGTGATCCTGCAGCACGGCGTCTATCCGCAACCGCTCGGCGACGTAGGACTGCACCGCGTCGACGTTCGCGACATCGCCGAGGCCGCGGCGATCGCGCTGACGACATCGGGGCACGAAGGGCAGACCTACGATCTGGTCGGACCTGAGGCGCATACCGGCAAATCGACCGCCGAAGCCTGGTCGCGGGCGCTCGGCCGCCCGATCGTCTATGGCGGGAACGATCTCGACGCGTGGGAGAAGCAAGCGCTGCAGTACATGCCGGATTGGGCGGTCTACGACGTCAGGCACATGTACGTCTTCTTCCAGGCGAAGGGGTTGAAGGCGTCGCCGGAGGCCATCGAACGGCAGACGAAGCTGCTCGGCCATTCGCCGCGGTCGTTCGGCGCGTTTGTCGGCGAGACGGCTGCGGCGTGGAAGTAGGTCGACCTACGTCACAGCTGTCGCAGGACGGCGGCGGGATCGATCGATGACGCACGGCGCGTCGGGACGATGACGGCCGCGAGGGCTGCGGCCGTCAGGACCAGGATCGCCGAGACGAACGCGATTGGATCGGCAGGCGCGACACCGAAGAGCACGCCGGCGAACACGCGGCCAACGAGGAGTGCCGCGACAATCCCCGCCACCATTCCGATCATGACCGGCCGGAGACTGTCGCTCAGCAGCAACTGGACGACGTCCCGGCCGTTCGCCCCAAGAGCGATCCTCAACCCAATCTCCTGCGCCCGTCGGCCGACGACAAACGCGGTCACACCGTAGAGACCGACGACCGCCAGCGCGAGCGCGATGGCGGCCAGCGCTCCGGCGATCGTTGCGAGCGCGCGCGGCTCGGAGATCTGCTGCTGCAGTCCCTCGCCGACGAGGCCGACCACCAGCCTCGCGCGCGGGTCGAGCGGATGGAGGGCGCTCCGTATCGACTGAATCAGCGCCTCGGGCGGACCCGCGCTGCGAACGATCATCTTCGCGCCGAGCGTCTCGTTCATCGGCTGATAGATCGCGGCCGACGCCATTTCGCGCAGGCGCGCGGTGACGGCGTCGGAAACGACGCCAATGACGACAGCGCTGGAGCCCTCGATGACCCTGGCCAGCGATTGACCGACCGGATCCTCGCCGCCAAAGAAGTCACGCGCCAGCCTCTCGCTGATGACGGCCACCGGCGCTCGATCGGCCACTTCAGCGGCCGTGTAGGTCCGTCCCCGCACGGCGCGCAATCCGACGGTCGCGAAGAACTCGGCGCTCGTGTCGTTGTGATAGATGGTGTAACGCCTGCTGCCACGCCCGAAAATCGTCACCCTGGAGGCACCGCTGAACGGAGGGTACTCGGCGAGCGAGGCGCGCTGCACGCCGGGAAGCGCGCGCACCCGCTCGAGCGCGCGAGTCCAGTACGCCTTCGCTCCTGCGGCGTCGTAGGCGCCGCGCGCGAATTCCGGATCGATCGTCAACAGACGGTGCGCGTCGAATCCGACATCGACCTGCGTCGCGCGCACCATGCCACGCGTCAGCAGCGCCGCGACGACCAGTAGCACCAGGGACGCCGCCGCCTGGATTCCCACCAGGGCGGAACGCGATGCCCGCGATCGGGAGGTCCCGCCCGCGCCGGGGCTCGATCCCTTGAGTGGCGAGGCGAAGTTGTCGCGCATCGCATGACGCGCCGGCACGAGGCCCGCGCCGAGGCCAGCGACGAGCGAAATCGTCCCGAGAAAGCCATACACGCGGATGTCCGGGCTGAAGTCGAGTGTTGCCGGCGCCTCTGCGACCCTGGCCAGCAGCGGCATGAGCCAGGTGGTGAACAACAACCCCGATGCACCGCCCGCAATGCCAAGCACGAGGCTCTCCGTCATCAGCTGACGGACGATGCGCCAGCGGCTGGCCCCGAGCGCGAGCCGGACGGCAAACTCCCGTTGGCGGGTCGTCGCGCTGGCAAGGAGCAGGTTGGTCACGTTGACGCAGGCGAGCAGAAGTACCAGGCCGATCACGCTCATGACGATCGCAACGACCAGCGCATTTTGCGCAGCGTCGGTTCGATCGACCGGGTCGGTAAGCAGGGGAAGAGTGACGCCGGTCAGTGGCTGACCGCTCGAGTCCAGCCGAGTGTTGAGTATCGACGTCGCAACCGCGCTCAGCTCCGCCTGCGCCTGCGCGCGGGAGACGCCCGCTCCCAGCACGGGCAACGACGTTGACCATGAGGGCCGCGTTGCGGTCGACCGCTGGTCCACCAACCGCCAGGTGATAGCTGGCAACCGGCGCCCAGATCGTCGGACTGCTATCGTTCGTGCCGGTAAAGCCGCGCGCGGCCACGCCGACGACGGTGAATCCCAGGCCGTTCAGCCAGATGGTCCGTCCGACGATTGCCGGATCTGACGACAGGGTCCGCGTCCACAAGTTGTAGCTCACTACGACGACCGGCGCCGCGCCAGGCGCATCGTCTTCAGGCGTCAGCAGCCGTCCACGCGCCGCGCGATTGTTCAAGTTGCCCAGATAACCGCCGGTCACGAACATCACGCTCGTGGTCGTGGGTGTCTCGGTGTCCGGCACGAACCCGATCGAGGCGTCGTCGCTAAACCAGGCGTCGAGGGATACGCTCGGCGCGCCTTCCCGAAGCAGCTGGTATTCCGAATACCGCCACGACGTTCCGGAACCGTCGGCATACGCGCGCATGACACGCGCAGTCGACGCGGGATCGACGATGCCAGTCGGTCGGAACGTGACGGCGTTCAAGAAGCTGAAGACTGACGTGCTGACGCCAATCGCCAGGCCAAGCCCCAGCACTGCGATGGCCACGACGGCTGGACTGCGCCGCATCAGCCGCAGCGCATATGAGAGGTCCTGACCGACTTCGCGCAGAAAAGCTCGCCTCGATCCCGGTACCGGCGGGTGCATGACTGGAGCCTGCCGAGTTCTCCACAAGCTGAGGACGTCGCCGTAGTAGCGGAGCCGCGCGTAGCGCAGACCACGGCTGGTGGCGCGCTCGCCAAAGAGCTCGAGGAGATCGGCTTCGACTTCCGCCCGGCGACTGCCAAGGGGAATGAGCCGCAGGAGCAACGTGCCGAGGCCGGGCGGAGTGCCGCCAATCATGACTGTTTGCCTTCTGCGATGGCGTGCCAGATGCGATCGCGGACGCGATGGAGCTCGCGGGCGGTCTTCAGGCCGAGCGGCGTGACCGCGTAGAGCCGCTTGGACTTGCCGCCCCGGCGCGCCGTCGCGTCACCCATCGACGAACGCAGGAAGCTCTTGGCTTCGAGCCGCGCCAGCGCGGCGTAGACGGCCCCGATCGACACGTTGCGACCCGTCGCGTCTTCCACGTAGCGCTGCACCGGCACCGCATACGTGTGGTCGCCGAGCGCGCGCACCGCGAGCAGGGTGAACTCTTCGAATTCGCCCAGACGGTCACCCTTCATAGACGAAGCAATAGCACAATTAGTTCGTCTTTGTATAGATAAAAGTGATGACGGTCCGTAGCTGCGAGTCCGGCGGAGAGTGAGCTGCCGTGTCGACACGTGTAGTCCGTGGCTACATTGATCAGCTGTCAGGCGCCGCGTGGAGCTGATGACCGGAATAGGTCGTGACGACCTTGATCTGGAACTTGCGGAACAGCAGCGTGCGGCCGCTGCCTTCGATCGTCAGCTCCGAGGCGACCCAGGTTCCGTCGACCTTCTTGCGGACGAAATCGAAGCCGCTTCCCGGCTCGACACGAGCGACGACGCCCCACCCAACCGAGACGCTGTCGACGGCGTGCAGCCGCACGCGCGCGATGTGGTAGTCGCCGTCGGATACCCACATCCGGCCGGCGAACTGTTTCATCCGCTCGCCGTCGCTCGTCGTCACGCGAGCATTCGGCCGCGGCGTCAGGGAGACGACGATGGTCGGCTGACCGTCGACGGTTTCGCGCCCGATGAAACTGAACGCAAAGACCCGCGCCGCGTCGTCGAGGATCTCGTCGCGTTCGCGAAGCTCCTCGGCTTCCCGGTTGAGGCGCGCGGTGCGCTGACGCGGACTTTCAGCCCAATCGCGTTCGCGTTTCCTGCGATGCTCGTCGTCTCTCCTGGCCAGCTCGGCGCGGTCGAGCGGCTTGCCGTCGACCGCGATCAGCCGTCGCCAGGCCCCGCGCGGCGGGTCCTGACGCACCTCGAACGTCTGCATCGGCCCGACCGATACCTTCCCGAGCATCGAGATATCGACGTCGCGACCCTGCTCGATGTAGTTGAAATACACCGGCTCGGCATATTCGCGTCGAATGACTTCTCGTACTTTTTTCGCGAAGGCATCGAGGTCAGAAGGAGGCTGGCTGCCGCTCGACACCCGCGCGCCCGCGAGGAGTGGAAGGACGGCAAGCACGAGCGCGGCGCGAGCGACGAAGGCCATGAATTACAAGTGTAAAACACGCCCTGGGCGTATTGATGACCTCGGCCGCTCACCGCAGCTGGACCGCCCGACCAGCCAACGGTGCGGCACAGTGGCGCCAGCCCGGCCACTTTCTTTAACTACGACAAATGTCGTATTGACATCTACGACAAAAGTCGTAGACTACTCCGCATGGACAGATTGCCGCGATCGCCGAAGAAGCCGACCAACGCTGAAGTCGCCATCCTGCGCGTGCTCTGGTCGCGCGGCCCGAGCACGGTTCGAGAGGTCGCTCAGTCCATGGGCCGGGAAGCCGCCTACACCACGGTGCTGAAGCTGATGCAGAACATGACCGACAAGCGGCTGGTCCGGCGCGACGAATCGTCCCGGACGCATGTCTACACCGCCGCCTGTCCGGAGGAGCAGACGCAGCGGCAGATCGTCACCGACCTCGTCGACCGGGTGTTCGACGGCTCGGCGGCGAAGCTGGTGATGCAAGCGCTCGCGGCGAGCAAGACGTCGCCAAAGGAACTCGAGGAGATTCAGAAACTGATCGACACACATCGAAGGGGGCGCCGATGAATCCGCAGTTGAATGCCTGGATCTACACAATCGGCTGGGCGCTCATTCATTTCGTCTGGCAGGGCGGGCTGATTGCGCTGGCGACTGCCGCTGCGCTCGCTTCGTGTCGCCACCGCTCGCCGGAGACGCGCTACGCGATTGCGTGCGCGGGGCTCGTGGCCATGCTCGCCGCGCCGGCCATCACGGCTGCAGTCGTCGGGACATCGGACCAGACCATCGCGTCGGGAGGAAGCGCCTCGCCAACGGTGTCGACGTCCGCGAGTCCTTCGCCGGCGCCCCTGACGGCCCGTCTCCAGACAGCGTCGCTGTCACTGGCCGCGACGGCAGCGCGAACGGCCTCGACGGTCGAGCGCTGGCTCCCGATCGTCGTGTGGGTGTGGTTGAGCGGTGTCATGCTTCTCTTGGCGCGATTCGCTGGCGCGTCGTTCCGAGTACGAAGGCTGCGTCTTGCCTCGCTCAAAGAACCGCTGTCGCCGTGGCAGTCGACGGGTGAGCGTTTGGCGGCCCAGCTTCGCCTCGACGTCGGCTTTCGCATTGTCGAATCCGCGCTCGTCGACGCGCCAAGCGTGATCGGCACGATGCGCCCGATCATCTTCTTGCCGGTCTCGGCTCTGACCGGCCTGGCGCCGCACCAGATCGAGGCGCTGATCGCTCACGAGCTGGCCCATATCCGCCGGCGGGATTACGCAGTCAACATCGCTCAGACCGTTGCCGAGGCGCTGCTGTTCTTTCACCCGGCGGTGTGGTGGATCTCGGCGCGCATCCGCCAGGAGCGCGAGCACTGCTGCGACGACGTCGCGGTCGAGATCTGCGGCGAGCCGGTCGACTATGCGGCCGCCCTCGCGGAGCTCGCGGCGTGGCGCACGCGCGATCTCGCGTTGTCGGTCGGTGCCGCCGATGGACCACTTCTCGCCCGCGTACGTCGCGTGTTACGCGCCCCGACCGAGGATGCGCCTCGACCGTCCGGCGGTTTGGCGGTCCTGGCGCTCGGCCTGCTCGTGTCCGCCGGGGCCATCGTGCACTCCGCATCCCAGAAGCCTCCGGCGCCAGCACCCACGCTCGACCGAGCAGACGATCCTGGTCAGAACCAGATCCTTCGAGGAAACGTGGAGCCTGCGAAGAACGGACCACTTCGATCTGTACTACCCGCAGGACGTGGACCTGCACGCCGAACGTGCCGCACAGGAGGCCGAACGCGCGTACGAGCAGGTCAGCGGCGACCTGCGGCACAACCTGGCGTTTCGCGTGCCGATTTTCTTGTTCCGCACGACGACCGAGTTCGACGCCAACGTGCGCGCCGGCGCGTCTCCGGCGCGGCCGGCGAGCCGTCATCCGGCGATCGCATCCTGCTCGCGATCGATCAACCGGCGGATCGCTGGCCCGGACTCATCACTCACGAGGTCGCGCACATCTTTGCATTCGACATCCTTCCGGGGCGGTCGACGGCGACATGGGTGATTGGAAGGTCTGGCCGAGTACGAGCGCGGCGCCTGGGATCCCAGCGATCTGTCGGCGCTGCGAAACGCGGTGCGCGCCAATGCCGTCCCGGCGCTGAGCCGGCTGCAGGCTGACGATACTCGGGCTCCGCATCTCGTCTCTGCCTTCGGACATGCCGCATTCGATTTCATCGAATCGCGATCGGGGAAAGCCGGCGTGCGTCAATTCCTGTTCGCGCTGCGTCAGGCCCAGGGCAACGGCGCCGATCCATTTCAGGCTGGCCTTCAGCTTCGGCGGGACGAGTTCGATCAGGCCTTCGAGTCGTACCTCCGGGATCGATTCGCCGCGGTGGCCAGGCCGCTGCCGGCCAGCCGCCTCGAACCACCGGCGACGATGCGCGTGGAGGGAGACATCACGAGCGTGGGCTGGCCGGTCGCGACTGGCCTCGCCTGCATCGAGCTGTGGGTGCCAGTCGGGGGAGAAGCGAGGCAGCGATGGGCAGTGGAGTGTGGAACTGCGAGCGGCCAGGATCTGATCCGCGCGCTGAGGCCCGGTGACCGCGTAGTCGTCACGGGACCACTGGCTCGCGGAGTGACGGCCCAGCGGTTGACGCTCGAGAGCCTGACGCGGCCCGCCGACGGCCTCACCTGGCGCGCACCGTCGCAGTGACGGCGTGAACCGTCGTCGTGTCCGGCTTCCGCCTTCGCCAAGGTCGGCGACCGCCGTAGCTTTAGAGCGGAGGCTGGTCAACCGGGGCTCAGATGCGCCTAAAAGGCGGACCTACGGATGTCAGGTTCTATGGCGGCTCGGTCGTGGCAAGATCGGGATGCGCCTGCTGGAGTCAGACAGATGATGACCGGCACCAAGACATCCGCCGTCGCCTTGTCGGTCGCCCTGCTGTTGTCGACCCAGCTCGACGGCCGCCAATCCACGATGGCCGCGCCGCAGGAGCAGCGTGAGGCGCCGCGCTTCAGGGTCGGCGTCGACGCCGTGCGCATCGATGCCGTGGTGACGGATCGCGACGGCCGAATCGTCTCGGACCTGACCGCTGACGATTTCGAGGTGCGTCAGGATGGCAAGCGTCAGACGGTGACCTTCGCCCAGTTCATGCCAGTACTCATTTCCGCGAGGAAACCTCCGAGCGGCACGACTTTCGAGTTCCGTGGCTGACGCCACGGCCGTTGCCGTCGTCGCCGCCAAAGCGCGCAGACATCCAGCGGACGCTGGCCTTGGTGGTTGACGACCTGGGACTGTCCGTTGAAAGCCTGCAAAACACGCGACGAGCGCTCCACGAGTTTGTCGACCGTGAGCTGCAGCCGACCGATCTGGTTGCGCTGGTCCGAACCGGCGGGTCGTCCGGCACGCTGCAGGCGTTCACCACCGATCGGCGCGTGTTGCACGCCGCCATCGAAGGTTTGCGCTGGAACGCGGCTTCGCGAAACGGAGTCGAGCCGTACGAACCTCTCGTGCAATGCGCCGATCGTCGATGCGCGGACGGGGATGGCGGACCCGAGTGATTTCAAGTTCGTGAACCAGCTCCGGAACTCGATGTCGGCGGCCGGCTCGCTCGGCGCCCTCAACCTCGTGATCCGTGGCACGCGCGACCTACCGGGTCGAAAGGCCATCATCTTCGTCTCCGAGGGATTTCAACCTCTGGTGCGGGAGCGGAACGATGCGACGAAACTGCCCGATTCGCGTGTGCGGTACGCCCTCGACCGTGTGATCGATCAAGCCACTCGCGCCGGCGTCGTCATCTATTCGCTCGACTGCCGCGGGCTGCAAACCGCTGGCCTCCAGGCGGCCGATGATTTGAAGAGCCCGCCAGACGGCGTATCGATGGAGGAAACCGTCAGAGCCGCGGCCGCAAACAGGACCGATTTCAACCGCGAGACTCAGGAAAGCCTGGCCTACCTGGCCGAGCAGACCGGCGGATTCGCCGTCCTGAACACCAACGACCTGGCGCGGGGTCTCGGCCGGATCACCGATGATCTGCGCGGCTACTATGTGATTGGCTACGTGCCGGAGGACGGCACGTTCGCGGCCCCGGGCAAGACACCCCGCTTTCGCAAGATCTCGATCAAGGTCAAGCCGCCCGGATTTCAGGTCAAGACGCGCAAGGAGTTTCTCGGCATCAGCGATCCGCAGGAGTCCGCCCAGCCGACGACGGCCGCCGAGCAGCTCGTGCATGCCGCCACGTCCCCGTTCGCGGCGACCGACGTCGCCCTGCGCGCGACTGCCCTTCCTGGATTTTCGGCAGAGCAGGGCAGTTTCGTGCGCGCGTTTCTGCACGTTGATGCCCGCGCGCTGACATTTGTACCCGGCGACGACGGCCGCAAGACGGCGTCTGTTGATGTGCTCGGCATGGTGTTCGATCAGGCCGGCGCCGAAGTCGCGCGCTTGAGCACCGGTTTTGCGGTTGCGCTCACCAACGAGGGCGCGGACGAGGCGCTCAGAGACGGTCTCGCCTATGACCTGCGCATCCCGATTGCCAGACCGGGAGGCTATCAGGTGCGATTCGCTGTTCGCGATCGGCAGTCCGGTGCCACGGGATCGGCCGGCGAGTTCGTTGAGATGAGCGACGTGAGGGGCGGCGCGTTTGCGCTCTCCGGGATTCTGCTTCAGCCGAACGACGCAACCGCCTCGCAGGGCGGAAGCGACGCCGATCAACTCGCCTTGACAACAGCGCAGGCGTTGCGTGTCTTTCGTCCGGGGACGCGGTTGTCCTACACCTACGAAATCTACAATGCCGCGACTGTTGAGGCGGTGACAAGTCTCTGGCGAGGAACCGAGAGGGTGTTTGCGGCCGCGCCCGAGACGCTCGTGCGGCCCGCTGGCGCGGTTTCCCGATTTGCCGCGGCCGGCGGGCTCAAGCTTGGCGCCGAGCTTCCGCCTGGCAGCTATGTACTGCAAGTCGCCGCGACGGCGCGGGATCCCAACCGCCAGGGCCGAGCCACGATGGCCGTCCAACGGATCGTCTTCGAAGTCGAAGCCAGTGATCAGAAGTGAGTTGCGCCGGCGATCACCTGCTGCGAGATCGCCCCGACGCGCCATGGGACACTTTTTCCCAGGCATCGGGCAACGCGAGGCACGTGCGGCGCAGGCGATTGAGCGGGCTACGGGCGGTCGCTACTCCCATCGAAACACCTTGGCCGACACGGCGGTGAAAACCAGGAACAGCACCGCGAGCATCACGACGTCCCCGATGTGATTGGACCACCCTTGGCCGAGCCAGATGCCTCTGAGTAGCGAGACTGCGTAAGTGGAGGGCAGCGCGTGTGCAATCGCCTGCAGTAGCGGCGGCAGCGACGCGACGGGGAAGAACAACCCGGAAAGACCAAGCATGGGGTAAATGATCGCGGTGCCAATCGGCTGCGCGAACCGCGCGGTGGGGACGATGCTGGCGATGAGAAAACCGAGCGACAGGATGCTCACCGCGCTGGCGAGGAGCGCGACCGTGAATGACACGAGCGGGACGTCGGCGCCGACCGGGTAGTAGCGTCGGCCGACCAGGACCATCGCCGCAAGCGTCACCGCCGTGAACAGCAGCTTGACGATCACGTGAGCGGTCAGGATTGTGTGCGGCCGCAGCGGCGTCGCGCGCAGTCGCTTGAGGATGCCTCCCTCGCGGTAGATCGCCATGATCGCGATCAGGGACAGCACGGCGTTGGCGGCGATGAGAAGAGAGGCGAAGATCGGCAAATCGACCGAGACGAAGCTGGGCACGTCAGAAGAGCCCGATCGCATCCGCGGGCCGAGCATCCGGCCGAGCACGACGAAAAGCAGGACCGGGACACCCACGGTCCCGATGACACCCATGGGCTCCCGCACGAAGATCTTGATTTCCAGCCAGGTGAGTCCGAGAAGCCCGCGCAGCATGTTGTGCAGCCTCAGTCGCGAATGAGGTGGCCGGTCAGCTTGAGGAAGACGTCCTCGAGCGTCGGCGCCTCGGTCCGGAAGTCGATCGACCGGCATCCGATGTTCCCCCAGACATTGGATCACCTGAGTTACCAGTTCGTCTCCCCGGCCGCGAATCGTGAACTGCTGCCCCTGGACGCCAACCGACTCGACCGCCGGGATCGCGCGAAAGCGTTCCTGGGCGCTCGCAGCTTCCGTGGCCACGACGATGGTGCGCTCGGGGCAATGCCGCCGCACGAGCTCTGCGGGAGTGCCGATGTCGATGACACGGCCGTGGTCGAGGATTGCGACGCGGTCGCAGAGCCGCTCGGCCTCCTCCATGAGGTGCGTCGTCAGGAAGACCGTCTTGCCGCGGTCCCGGATGCCGCGGACCAGGTCCCAGATCGCCCGCCGCGCCTGCGGGTCGAGTCCCGTCGTCAATTCATCGAGGAACACGAGCTCGGGGTCGTTGATGAGCGCGAGCGCGATGAACAGCCGTTGCTTCTGGCCTCCCGAGAGCGTCATGAACCAGGCGTTCCTCTTTTCGCGCAGGCCCAGTTGCTCGAGAAGCCGATCGCCGTCAATCGGTGCGTTGTACAAGGAGGCCCAGAAGGCGACGGCTTCCCGGACCTTGATTCGTTTCTGAAGCTGCGCCTCCTGGAGCTGAACTCCAATTCGCTTCTGCAGCGTGTACCGGTCGCGGCCTGGATCGAGTCCGAGCACCGAGATCGCGCCGCGATCGGGCGCGCGCAGACCTTCGACGCACTCCATCGTGGTGGTCTTGCCGGCGCCATTGGGTCCGATCAAGCCGAAGGTTTCTCCCGGCCGCACCTCGAACGACACCTCGTCGACAGCGACCGTCTGGCCGTATGTCTTGCGGATGGCGTTGACGCGTATGACGGCCGGCGTCATGTCGAAGACACGGGGTTGTACAGGGAGCGTGCGATGTCGAGCAAGTCGTCTGAGGACATCTCCGCGCTCGCAATCAAGAAAAACATGTCAGCGTCAGACCAAGTCACCACCGATGGGCTGCGCCCGTCGATATCATCCGGGCGGCGGTTCCGGCCCGCGCTCGTACACGCGCGCGGCGCGGCCGGCAATTCGAGCGTCGCGCGCTGCCTGTCCATACGAGACGTCGAGCGCCAGCCGGCGGGCTTCGCTGGCGCCCTTCTTCGCCTGGCTGAGCACGAAACCTCCGTAATGCGCCTCGAGCGTGCGGTCCTCGATTGCGAGCTCGCGCAGCTTGTGATCGCGCACGTGGATCCGGATCGACTGAAGCCTGAACCCCGCCGTGTGGCTGGGCTCGAGCGGCCGAAACGCCAGCATCGCCCGCGCCGCCTTCCAGGATCGCGCCGTTTCGAAGTGAGGGTTGATCGTCACCGCGCGGAATCATAGTCCGAGGTCTCGCGCGCGATCGCGGTCGATCAAGGCGGCGGCGGTGACGGCACTCGCCACTGCCAGGGCGACTGCGATCCAGACGACCGATCGATAGCCGGCGACGAACGAGCGCTCGATGGCCTGGCGGCCTGTGGGGTCGTCCGTCTCGGCGGCACCCAGCTTGCTGCGCTGTCCGTCGATCTGGGCGCGAACCCCGGACGGCAGGCCGAGCGAGCCGATTTCCCGATCCAGCGCGCGGTTGAACGCCGCAGAAACGACTGCGCCGAAGACCGCAATCGCGACGAGACCAGCGACACGCGACACGGCGTTGTTGATGCCCGAAGCGACGCCGGCGTGATCTGGCGGCACCGAGTTCATCACGGTCGTCGTCAGCGGCGCAACGCTGACGGCCATGCCCACACCGAGGACGATCACGGCAGGAAAGAACGTCGTCCAATACGAACCGCCGATGCCGGGCCTCGAGAACAGCGCAAACCCGAGCGCCGCAATGAGTGGCCCGATGACGAGAGGTGTCCGCGCTCCATAACGTTCGATCAGCCCGCCTGACCAGCGTGACAACAGAAACATGAGGACGATGAGCGGGAGGAGCGCGGCCCCGGCACCAGTGGGCGAATACCCCTGGACCTGGATCAGGTTGAGCGGAAAGAAGAAGAGGACACCGCTGAGCGCTGCGTACAGGAAAAAGGTGAGCAGGTTGGCGCCGCTGAAGCTGCGTGAGCGAAACAGCGCCGGCGGCAGCATGGGCGCGGGCGATCGGCGTTCGACGAGGAGGAAGCCACCGAGCAGCACAATCCCAGCGACGCTCGCCATTCGAACCGATTCGATCAGGCCGAATACGAGTCCGCCGAGACCGGCCGTTGCCAGCACGACGCCCGGCCAGTCGAGGCGTTCCGCAGGGTGCGCTGATCGCGTCTCGGGAACTCTCCACATCGTGATGACGAGGACGACCAGCGCGAGGGGAAGATTGATGAAGAAGATCCAACGCCAGGAGAGGTGTTCGATCAGCCACCCGCCAAGCACCGGCCCGAGCGCCGCGGTGATCGCGGTGAAGCCCGACCACGTTCCGATGGCACGACCACGCTCGGCTGGCGGGAATGACGCGCTGATGAGCGCGAGGCTCCCGGGCACGAGCAGCGCGGCGCCGACGCCTTGCAGGGCACGAGCCGCGACGAGCTCGGCAATACTTCGCGACACGCCGCACCATGCCGAGGCGACAGCGAACAGGACGACACCGGCGGCAAAGGTCTTACGGCGGCCTCGGGCGTCGCCCATCGCTCCGCCGGTCAGGAGGAGGGCGGCCAACGTGAGGGCATAGGCTTCGACCACCCACTGCACGCCCGCCAGCGAGGCGTCGAGAGCTGATTGCAGGGCGGGAAGAGCCACGTTCACGACCGTGCTGTCGATGAAGGCGAGGCTCGAGCCGAGGATTGTCGCTGCCAGCACCCATCGGCCGCCAGGGGCCGGCGCGCAGTCCGCATCGCCCGCGAGGATGGCGGCTTCGTCGCACGGGAACTTGCCGACTGCAGTCATGCCGATCCGATTCTAGAAGCTATCTCATGAACCCGTCGCCCAGAAGAAGCGACCAGACAAGCCCTGCAATCGCGGCGATTGTGATACAAGCCGTACAGCACCGTTCGGCCCACCTCATCGAGGACGCCGGCCGGCACCGCCGTCGCGATTTGGCTGCGGCATCGGATCGCTTATTGAGGTGAACATGCGCACGAAGATCATCACCGGTGTTGTTGCAGTCGTGGCCGCGTTGTACTGGGCGCGATCAATCCAGGGACAGGTGCAGGCAGTGCCGGGGCCCGGGAGCGGGGTCGTGATCGTCCAGGGAGAAGTCGACGTTCGCCGCCTTCCACCGATCGCAGTAGGTCAACAAGGGGACTGGAAGGTCTCGCTGGCGAATGTTGCGGATGTTCGCGTCGCCAACACGCCAGTGGTGGCCGCCGCGCCGTTGCCCTTCCTCAGAGTAGGAGGCCGATACATGGTCACCTGGCCAGTGGGTGAGACGGAAACATTCGAGGTGGCGCAGCTTGGTGGTGGCGCGTGGGTCCGCGCAGCGGTCGATGATCAGCGGGGGCGCCTTCGGTGGCTGAACCTCACCGTGGCGAAGTCGATCGACGAAGTCCGCTGAGGCCTACAGCCAACCCTTCTGCCGGGCGGTGCGCGCGGCCTCGACGCGGTTACGGGCGCCGAGCTTGCCGATCGATTCTGAAAGGTAGTTGCGGACCGTGCCCTCGGAGAGCTTCAGCTGCCGCGCGATCTCAGCGCCCGACAGCCCTTCGTCGGCCAGGCGAAGCACCTGCCGCTCGCGGTCGGTCAGCGGATCGGGCTCGGTCCAGGCTTCGGCAGCAAGCGATGGATCGATCGCGCGGCCGCCGGCGGCCACGCGCCGAATCGCGTCGGCAAGCTTTGCCGACGGCGCGTCCTTGAGGAGATACCCGGACGCTCCGACGTCGAGCGCCCGCCGCAGATAACCAGGTCGCGCGAACGTCGTCAGGATGATCACCCGTGGCGCCGGTTGGTGATCGCGGAGCGCCGCCGCCAGATCGAGCCCGGTCATTCCCGGCATCTCGATGTCTGTGACGACGACGTCGGGGTGGTGCTCGAGGGCAAGCGCGAGCGCCTCCGAGCCCGTTCGCGCCTCACCCACGACTTCGAAATCGCTCTCGATCTCGAGGAGCGCGCTCAGCGCGCCGAGCACCATGGCCTGATCTTCGGCGAGGAGAATTCGAATCACGACGCGGCCATCGCGCGCTCGACAGTGGGCCGGCGCGGCACGACGAGCGTCAGCCGCGTGCCACGCCGCGCGTCGCGCTCCATGGTTCCGCCAATTTCGGCGAGGCGCGCCCGCATGCCCGAGAGGCCCGCACCCTCGGTTGGTTCGCCGCCGACACCATCATCCTCCACTGTGAGCCGCACGTCCGCGCCGCCTTCAGCGAGCGTCACGCGGCAATGCTTTGCCCGGGCGTGGCGGATGACGTTTGTGACCGCCTCCCGCAGCGCGAGCGACAGCGTGCGTTCCTGCTCTGGTTCGAGCGCGACTGGCATGACGTCCAGATCGAGCGCGACCCCGGCCGCGTCGAGCGCCGTCCGCGCCGTCGCCAGCTCCTCCACGAGGCGTTCACCCCGGTATCCATAGACGGCGTGGCGGACCTCTGCGAGCGCGTTGCGCGAAATCCGCTCGACGTCGCGAATCTCACGGATGGCTCTGCCGAGATCGCGGTCGGCGACCTTGGCGGCGAGCTCCGACTTCAAGACGATGATCGAGAGCGTGTGGCCAAGAAGATCGTGCAGGTCGCGGGCGATTCGCTCGCGCTCGGCGATCGTCGCCATCTGCTCGGCCTTTTCATGAGCCTTGATGAGCGCGCGATCCTTCCGCCGCATTTCACAGAAGTGGATGTTCGAGCCGCCGACCAGGAGCGACACGACAAGCGCCGGCACCCAGAAGGCCGGCGACAGCGAGAAGAACAGCGTTTCAACGGCCACGGTTGCAAGAATGACGAGGAGCCAGCGCACGGCGATGGCCGGGCGCCCGACTTCGCCGACGAATGCGGCGGCGAAAATGAAGAAGCAGCTCGCGCCCGGATTGCGCGGCGCCACGATCATGCCGATGAAGACGATGCCGAAGATGACGCCGAGCAGGGCGCGGCCGTGCAGCCAGAAGCCGCGGAAGTAGAGCACGAGGAACAGCGCCAGCGCGGGGCCGTCGATCAGCCAGTCGCGCGGTGAGTTGTTCCAGATCGCGTAGACCAGGAAGAACGACAGGTAGACAAGCCAGGCGAACGGCGTCCAGCCGAGCGGCGACCAGTCGGGCAGCAGCCTGATGCGCATCGCTATCGCCTGTGATAACGAATGATGAAGTTCGAAACTGGCCAACGGCCATCACACGATGAACACGATGGCACGAAGGACACGATGAAGCCCTCTCGATTACGTTTCATCGTGTTCATCGTCTCATCGTGCTCTTCGTGAATGCGTTCGTTCGTCGCTGACCGACGCAGCCGACGACCGTGTCAACGAAACCGAACGTCGTCGATCGTGAAACGAAACGGGCCCGGCTTCGATCCGGCGGAGAATAGCACGCCGCGCAGGTCCGAGCCGTCGATGTTCGAGAAGGACGCGAGCGGCAGGACGAACTCCCGCCACTCCGGTCCGGGCGTGAAGGGCTGCGTCGCCGGGATGTTGCCGAGGCGCGCCGCGAAGACCATCACCTGATGCGTCCCCCCGTCACCCCGCGCCCAGAACGCGATCGACGTGAACTTCGAGAGATCGACCGGCGCCATTGGCGTCGCGCCCGGAAAGAACATTGCGCCGGCCCACGGGTAAGGTGCCCCTGCGGCCAGCGTGCCCGACACTTCCAGCGCGCCGCGCGTCTCCTTGGCGCCGCCCTGAACGATGGCCATCGTCGCGGTCGACGCGCCGCCCATCAGGCTGTCGGTCGAAGTCTGCCATCCGCTGCCGAATTCGGCGCGGATGTCGGTCGAGTCGAAATCGCTGACCAGGCCGGTCGTGGTTGCCGCGGCGGCCGCCGCGGTCGCCACCGGAGCCTTCGTGCGCTCGAGCCGGACGCCGCGCTTCCAGACTGACACGATGTCCCTGGTCGCGGTGACGTCGCGGCTCGGATCGCCGTTGACGAGCACGAGATCGGCGCGAAGTCCTGGCGCGATGCGCCCTCGGTCGGGCAGGCTGTAGACGCGCGCCGGCACGGACGTCGCCGCCGCGAGCGCCGCGTCGGGTGAGAGCCCGGCCTGGACCAGCAGTTCGAGCTCGCGGTGCAGGCTCGAGCCGTGCGACGTTCCAGGGTTCGGCGCGTCGGTGCCGGCCAGAATCGGAACGCCGGCGTCGTGAAGGAGCTTCGTTGCTGCGAGCGCGACGGCCAGATTCTGTTTCGACTCCGCGCGCTTGGGGAATCGTCCCTCGAGCGACGTGCGTTCACTGACCGTGATGAAGGGCGCGAGCCGCGCGTCCTTGAGGAGCACGGCGCCGCTCGCCACTCCGGTCGTGCTTTCGGTGACCGAGAGCGTCGGCGTGACAAACGCGCGCGCGGCCTTCACGCGATTGACGAAGTCGGCGTCGGCCGCCTGGTCCGCGAAGATGTGCACCAGCCCGCTTGCGCCCGACCGGACCGCGTCGTCGGCTCCCTGCCGGGAGCCAATGTGGACGACCGCGAGCTTCCCGCGTGTCTTTGCGGCATCGATCGCCGCCGCAAGCACAGGCGCGGTCGATGGTCGCGATCTTCATTCCGTAGGTCGCGCCGTCGTCGTAGACGATCTTGATGTAGTCGGAACCCTCGGCGATCCGCGCGTCGATGAAGGCCTGTGCGTCGGCTGGTGATGCCAACGTGGGAATCTGAATGCCGTACTCCGTGCCGTGCCCCTTGGGCGAGGTCACGAGCGTGCCGGCCGAGAGGAGATCGGCGCGCCTGGCGGCGCCGTCGGCACGTCCCTGCTCAGTGCGCATGGTGGCGGCGAACCTGTAGTCGGTGAACATGTCGAGCTCGGTCGTCACGCCGAAGACGAGGGCACGCTCCAGCGCATCGCCGAACGCATGGGCGTGGGCGTCGATGAGTCCGGGCAGGAGTGTGCGGCCATTTCCTGGAATCGACTCGATTCCACCAGGAGCCGTGTCCCCGACGCTGACGATCTTTCCGTCGCGGACGTGAACGCTCGCCTTAGGGATCACACGCTCGCCGTCGAACACCCGGACGTCGCGGACGACGAACTCGGTCGATGCCGTCTGTGTTGCGGTGGACGCGACGGTGCCGACCTTTGTGCCGGCGACTCCCAGGCCGACCAGAGCGAAACCACACGCGATTCCGACATATATGCTCTTGTTCATTGTTGTGCTCTTTGGTACTGGTCCGGCTAAAGCCGGACACTACGAATTCGGCTTCGCCTTCATCCTTTACTTCAGCATTCAGCACTCAGCATTCAGAATTGCTCGTCTCGCCTATAGCCCCAGACCGCCAGGCCGAGGCCGATCATCGTGAAGCCGCAGAGCGCAGCGACGTGGCTCCATGCGGGCCCGCCCGACCCCGAGCCGATGGCACCGAGAGCGAGCTGGCCAAGATGGAACGCCGGCAGGAACGGCGCGACGGCCTTCACGAGCGGCGGCAGTACTTCAATCGGAATCCAGAGGCCGGACAGAAACGACATCGGCAGATAGATGAGATTCACTATCGGCGGCGCGGCGTTTGGGCCGACCAGGTATCCGAGTCCCAGCCCGAGTGCGCAGAAGGGAATCGCGCCGAGGACGAGCGTGGTTCCAAGCCGGAACCAGGCGTCGGTCGGCAGCCGCACCTGGCCGATCGTCACGCCGAGCCCCGCGAGCGTGCAGAACACGGCCGCAGCAAAGATGGCGCACATCGCGAGCTTGGCGACGAAGAACGCCATTGGCGGCATCGGGCTCGCGCGTTTCAGCATCATCCATCCCTGACCCCGTTCGATCGCCACGCCGACGCCGAACCCAAAGAGCGACGCGCCGATCACGCCGAACGCGCCATAGGTCGCGATGAGATACGTTGGCATCGAGATGCCGCCGACCGCGCCGCGCCCGACGAGGACTCCGAAGAGCACGTAGAACATCGCCGGGAACGCGATCGACGGGACCGCATAGCCGGGCATGCGAAGCAGCTTGAGGAACTCGTACTTTGCCTCGAGCGCATAGGTCCGCATCGGCGACCACGCGGCCGCGTGGGCTATCGTGCCGTTCATCGTCCACCTCCCACTCCGGCCATCGCCGGCGATTCACGAAACGCCGGCCCGGTCGTGAGCGTCAAGAACGCCTCTTCCAGTCCAGCCCCCGACATCTCCAGTCCGGACAGCGATGGATCGCCGAGGAGGAGCTCTCGCGCGACTCGCTCGGCGTTCCGCGTCATGATCTCGGTCACCGATCCGTCGCGCCTGACGCTGACCACGCCATCGAGCGCACCGATGGTTGCGGTCGCGAGCGAGGTGACGCAACGAATCCGGCGCGACGCGACTCGCGCCTTGATTTCGTGCGGCGCGCCGTCGGCGACGATCGTGCCCGCCCTCATCATCAGGACGCGATCGGCGAGCGCGTCCGCCTCCTCGAGGTAGTGTGTCGTCAGGACGATGGTCCGGCCTGCGGCGGCGAGGCGTTGAATCTGCTGCCAGAATCCGCGGCGGGACTCGACGTCGAGGCCGACCGTCGGCTCATCGAGAAACAGCAGGTCCGGGTTTCCGCAGATGGCGAGGGCAAACTGCAGGCGCTGCCGCTGCCCGCCCGACAGGTTCCCGTACTTGCGATTGCCCACCGCGGTCAGGTCGGCGGCGGCAAGCGCCGCGTCGACGGACATCGGTTTCGGGTAGTAGCTGCAGAACAAGTGGATATGTTCCCTGACGGTCAGCGTATCGGGGACCTTGGCGATCTGCAGCATTACGCCGGTTCGGCGTCGCGCCGCCGGCGACCGCGGATCCTCCCCGAAGAGCGCGACCGTCCCTCTGGTGGGCCGGGTCAGGCCGAGAAGCAACTTCACGGCGGTCGTCTTGCCGGCGCCGTTGGGGCCAAGGATGGCGGTGACGCGGCCCGTCTCGAGCTCGAATGTCAGGTCGTCGAGCGCGACGACTGAACCGTAGGTCTTGGTGACTCGCTGAAGCTCGGCAATCATTGATGCACCTCGAATTGACGTGCCTCGAGCATGCGGCTTGACAAAAACGCTGCGGTAGTGTAGGGAATCAGCTACCGGGAATGACAGTTGTCACCCACCTAGCGACCAAAACCCGGCAGTCTCAAACAGCGCTCTAGGAGCGGTGCTATAATCCGTTTCAGGGCAGGGGGGACGAGCAGGCCGGGCCGCTCGCCCGATGGCAAATGGTTTGCGTGGCATTTCAACCGGGTTTCTGAAGACGTGCTCAGTTTTCACGCCGGACACTTAGAGCGCTGGCCGAGGTCGGATCACGAAGAATGAGCGTCAAGTCGCACATCCATCGCCCACACCCGACCGGACGCGTCAGGCAGGCGCGGTCCACTTCGGAACGTCCGTGCGTAGCCGCGTCGCTCGATGCGTGGGTCGCCCGCGATTGGAGCCAGTCCGTGCACGTGGGGTCGCTCGAAGAATTCCAACAAATCCACGTCTGCACTCGTAACACGCTCTACGAGCTCATCGTGCTCAACCGCTGCGGCGATGTCCGCGTGCGCGGTGGCCGCTATTTCCCCGACTGGACCGCGGCCCGTTTCGCCGGCAGCACCGCCGGCGGCAGTTTCCTCAAGCGCCTGGCGTTGACTCTCGGACTCCAGATGGAGTTCGAGCTCGATCATCGGCGGATCATCACCTCGCCCGTCCGGACAGTCACGATCCTGCAGAAGGCACTTCCCGTTTGATAGCTTCCGGCCTGAAGGGCGGAAGAACCTTCAGGCGGGAGGACAGTGCTACGATCCCCACCCATGCGCAGCGCAATGGTGACGCTGGTCCTCGCGAGTCTCGTCGCGACGGCTCAGACACGGCAGGAACCTGACTGGTCGGCCCTCGACGGCGAAACACTCCGGCACTTCCAGGCGCTCGTTCGCATGGACACTTCGGATCCGCCAGGTAACGAGCAGCCGGCTGCCGAGTACTTGAAGAAAGTGCTCGAAGCCGAGGGCATTCCGGTGCAGGTCCTGGCGCTCGAGCCGCGTCGTCCGAATGTCCTCGCGCGGCTCAAGGGCAGCGGCACCAAGCGGCCCATCCTCATCATGGGCCACACCGACGTCGTCAACGTCGACCCGAAGAAATGGACGCACCCGCCGTTTGGCGCCACGCGCGACGGCGGTCATGTCTATGGCCGCGGAACCGTTGACGACAAGGACAACGTGGTTGCGGCGCTGATGGTGATGCTGACGCTGAAGCGACAGAAGGTCCCGTTGGATCGCGACGTCATCTTTCTTGCCGAAGCCGGCGAGGAGGGTTCGACCAAGATCGGCATTCAGTACATGACGGGGCAACATTTTCCGCAGATCGATGCCGAGTACTGTTTGGCGGAGGGCGGCAGCGTGTCACGCGCGGGCGGCCAGGTCAGGTTCGCGTCGATCCAGACGCTCGAAAAAATCCCGCGCGCGATCGAACTGACGGCGCGAGGCATCTCGGGCCACGGGTCGGTACCGCTCAAGTCGAATGCGGTCGCGCACCTTGCGGCCGCGGTGGCCAAGGTGGCCGCGTGGAAGCCGACGATCCGGCTCAACGACACGACGCGCGCCTACTTCAAGCGTCTGGCGTCGATCTCCTCGCCCGAAGACGCGAAGCGCTACTTGAGCATCATCGGCACCGACACCGCCGCCGCCGCGGCTGCCGACGATTACTTCCTCGATCGCGAGCCGCGTCACGCGTCGATGCTGCGGACGTCGGTCTCGCCGACGATCATCCAGGGCGGCTACCGCATCAACGTCATCCCCTCGGAAGCGAAAGCGAGCCTCGACGTGCGGACGCTTCCTGACGAGGATCTCAATGCATTCCTGGCGGAGATGACGAAGGTCATCGACGACCCGGCCGTCGAAGTCGCGTGGGCTGCGCGCGAAGTCAGGCCGCCGTCTGGCCTCACCAGACTTGACTCTGAAGCATTCAAGACGATCGAAGCCAACGTCACCCGCCACTACAAAACAGTGACGCTCCCGACGATGTCGACTGGAGCGACCGACATGGCGTACCTCCGGGCCAGAGGCATGCAGTGTTTCGGGATTGGACCGATGGTCGACGTCGAGGACGGCCCCAAGGGGTTCGGCGCCCACAGCGACCAGGAACGCATTCTCGAAAACGAACTCTACCGCTTCGTGCGGTTCCACTACGACATCGTGGCCGATCTGGCCCGCGCGCGTTAGCCGCCTCCCCACCACATTTCGTGACCTTCACGGCCCGCTGAGATCGCCGCGTGCCCCACGCGACGTCGATCGACTGAAAGCCACGATAAATCGACAGTCGCGGCGTGCCCCGTCGGCCTCCCATCTGGCTATCTCCTTGCAGCCTCACATAGCCCGCGACGGGTCGAGCCGTGACCGTGACGATGAGGAGGTTGTTGTGAAGAAGCAGTTGATGGTTGCCGCAGCCGCTGGTCTGCTTGTCGGATTCGTCTTTCAAGCACCGGCTTTCGCCCAGGACCAGTACCCGAACGTGAAAGGCCGCTTCTGGGCCGGCGTCCAGTGCCGGTGTGTGCTCTCGGACGACGACACCTTTACGGATCCGGTGTTCGGCACCGCGGAACTCGTAGCAGCCAAGTCGGCTTTCGGGCTGGGTGGAGATGTCGAGTTCCGTCTGGCAAGGTTCTTCAGCTTCGACGTGGGTCTCGGATACAGCAGCACGTCTGTCGAGTTCTCGCATTCGGTCGGCGCCGGTGTTCAAGAGGACAATCTCGGGATGATGCCGCTCTTCCTTGGGGCCAATGTGCATGTGGTGAGCACCAGACGTGTTGACGTCTCCGTCGGCTACCTGACGGCGTTTATGTTCTACCTGAATGACGTGAGCTTCAACGTGCCAGGCACCGGTACGTTTACGCTGCCGTCGAGCACCGAATTCACGCCGAAAGGGTTCAGTGTCGGCGTTGATATTGCGACGGGTGAGCGGTGGGCCGTGAATCTGGCCTTCCGCATGGTCAATGCCGATGCCGACAGCGGGCACTTGCTGGCGCTGGATCCCACGTTCATCACCGTGGGTGTGACGCGCAAGTTCTGACGCGGTCGGACCTGCCTATTCTTCCTTCAGCGCGAGGATGGGATCGATGCTCGCGGCGCGGCGAGCCGGAATCCACGCCGCCACGAGCGCGACTGCCAGGAGCGCGGCAACCGACAAGGCCGACGTCGATGGGTCCAGCGGCTCGAGGCGGAAGAGCGCGGATCTCAGAGTTCTTCCGATCGCGAAGGCGCACGGGAGCCCGATGAGAATCCCGACGACGACCATCCAGAGTGACTCGCGCAGCACCATGCCGATCACATCGCCGGCCCTCGCACCCAGTGCCATGCGGACCCCGATTTCGCTGGTCCGCCTGGCGACCGCATACGCGAGCAGGCCGCCGAGTCCAATCGCTGCCAGCGCCAACGCAACCAATCCGAAGGCGCCGGACACGAAGCCCAGGAGCCGCTCAGTCCGAAGCAGTCGATCAATCAATGCGGTCTGCGTATGAAACTCGGTGACCGGAACCGCTGGATCGACGGACGCGACCGCGCGCCGAACCTCTTCTGCAAGACGTGAAGAGTCCATTGACGTGCGGATGGCGAAATGAATCGTGGTGCCCGGACGGTAGGGCTGGTACACGGCCGGAACCGTCTCGCCACGCAGCGTGTTGTAGCGGCTGCTCCCGACAACGCCGACGATCTCGTAGCGATTGTTGTCGGTGGGACTGAGGCCGAACCGGCGTCCGAGCGGATTCTCGTTCGGAAAGATACCGCTTCGCAAACAGCTCGTCGACGACGGCGACGTCAGCGGTTCTACTGATATCGCGCTCTTCTATCGCTCGTCCAGAGACGATCGGAATGCGCAGCGTTTCGAAGAATCCCTCTCCGACTGTATTCAAGTCGGCCCGGCTCGCGTCGTCCCACGGCCGTCCAGGAAGGTTCACGCGGCCATTGTTCCCTCCTCCGGAGAGCAGCCGCGTCGAGACCGTGCTCACGCGGACGATTCCGGGCAGCCGGGCCAGTTCCTCGCGCACTCGATCGACGTACGGTCCGATGCGCTCGGCCGTATAGCCGGCGCGCACAGGGCTCACGGAGGCGTACGCGAGGTTCTCCCGGTCGAACCCGATCTCCGCCCATTTCAAATTTCCGAGCGTCCGTCCCAGCAGCCCGGCGGCTACCAACGCAGCCAGGCACAACGCAATCTGGATCGATACGAGCGATCGCTGGAGCGTCAGCCGGCCGCCGACGACCGATCGTGACTGAGCCTTGAGCACATCGTTCAGGCCCGCGCGCGCGGATCGCACGGCTGGCGCGATGCCGAAGAGAAGCGCGGTCACGACGGAGAGCGCGACGGTGTATCCGACGACGCGAGGGTCGAGATGGAGGTCGTAGGCGTTGCTGGCGTCGCGCCCGGTCTGGAAGAGCACGTGGAAGGACTGCGCCAGCGCGTATCCCAGCGCGAGTCCTGCGGCGCCTCCCAGGAGCGCCAGCATTCCGCTCTCGATCAGATGCTGCCGGAAGAGCCGTGTTCGCGCCGCCCCGAGAGCGAGACGCAGCGCGGACTCGCGCTGCCGCCCGACCGAGCGCGCCAGAAGAAGGTTCGTCACGTTGGTGCAGACGACGAGCAGCAACACGCCGACGAGCAGCATCAGAATCCACAGCGCGTTGGTGTCCCTGGCGTTCAACGCATTGAAGCCACGCCGGCCCGGCAGCGTGATGAGCTCGGGAGTGCCCTTGGTGCCGTCAGAGACCACCATGTTCCTGAAGAGTCCCGCCATCTGAACCCTTGCGGCGCCGTCCGAGATCCCCGGCTTCAGCCGGCCAACCTGTCGGACCCACCAGTTGCGATCGTTCTCGGCCTGCGCCGTGCCGGCTTGCTGCCCGGGCTGGAACGCGACCTTGATCGAGAGGGGGGCATACATGTCCGGCCACTGGCCGGCCCTGAGCCCGAAGAACCCGGCTGGCGCGATGCCGACAATTCGCGCCGGGACGTTGTTGATGCGGATGGTGCGGTCGAGCACGCGCGGGTCACGCCCGAGCCGGTTCACCCAGAACCGGTGGCTCACGATGACCGCCGGTTCCGCGCCGATTCGGTCTTCGTCGTCGCGGAACGGCCGTCCGAGCAACGGCTCGACGCGCAGTCCCTGGAAGTAGTTGCTGCTCACGTACTGAAGGCTGGCTTGTTCGGCCGGGCGCGTGTCGACGGCAATCGCTACGGCGTCGGGGTAGGCCGCGACGCCGACGAGCGACTCGAATACGGTTTGCTCGCGCGCCAGGCGCCGATAGAGATGCGCGGCGATGGACGAGCCTTTGAAGCGACCTTCGGCGATGGGGATGTATTCACCGTTGTGGTTCTCGACGTCCGGCGGGAAGCCGTCGTTGGTCCACTCGAGGATCACCAGCGAGTCGGGCGCGTTCACCGGCAACGGCTTGAGGATCGCTGCATCGACGAGGCTGAAAATCGCGGCGTTGGCGCCGAGACCGATCGCCAGCGAGAGCACGACAGCCAGCGAGAGTGCCGGCGTCCGGAGCAACTGCCGCACGCCGTATCGCGCGTCGCGCCCGGCCGAATCGAGCCACTCGATGATTCCCACGGCGCGGGTTTCTTCCGTGATGCGGGTCATGTTGCCGAGTCGCAGGCGAGTCTGACGGTAGTCGTGACCGTCGGCGGCGTCCATATCGAGATGGAACTGCAGTTCCTCCTGGATGTCTTCGCTGTGATGGCCGCCGCGAACGGTTTTCGCAAGCCTGGACCAGATCCCCATGTTGCCCGCCCTCTCACGTGGCGCGGAGTATCTTCGTGACGGCCGCTGAGATGGCGTGCCAGCGCATTTCGTCGGCTTCGAGCCGGCGGCGGCCCTTTGCCGTCAGCGCGTAGAATCGGGCCCGGCGTCCGGCGTCCGACATGCGCCACTCGGCCTTGAGCAGTCCCGCTTCGGTCATGCGATGCAGCGCCGGGTAGAGCGAGCCGGCCTCGACCCGGACGATTTCGTCCGAGGTCTGCTGGATGTAAGACGAGATGGCGAAGCCATGGTTGGGGCCGCGGCGGAGAATCTTCATCACGAGGAGATCGAGCGCGCCCTGGAGGTTGTCGGCTTTGGCCATGGTATCGACGTCTACTATAGACATCTATACAAATGGCCGTCAAGACGGTCAGTGATGTCGACGACGGAGAGCACGGACCGCACAGCGATCACGAACGAATCATCGAAAGCGGGCTCTGCCGTTTCGTCCGGTTCGACTACGGCATCGTCGCCGATCTAGCGTGTGAGATATTCACGGGTTCGAGGGGCCGTAGACCCGGACTCGTCGGTCGGACCGATGCGCCGCAGCTGCACGCGTGCCGCGTCGTACTCCATCACCCAGAGACCGTCCGGCGCGAGCAGCACGCCGGCCGGCTGCCATGGTGGATCGGAGCGGGCCGCCACGCTTCGCGTCCCGTCTGGTGGCGACAGTTCGCTCACCTGTGGGACTGATCCCGCCAGACACGCTGCAGGTCGGTGTAGTCAGATCACGCCGCGCGTGGAGTCCCGGACCAGGCCCCACCCGGGGTGCGCCTCGGCCGGGAACGCAGCGGCGAGCGGGCTCGAGTACGACAAGAGCGGCGACCAGGCGCGTCGGCAACATGCGTCCTCCTGGCATACGCAGCTCGGACAGCGCAGACAGGATCGAGAAGCTCGGGCGTTCAAATCTGTGAATACGAAGCAGGCCGCAGGAAAACCGTCGTGATGTTGGTGACGATCTCCGCGTCGCTGAAGCCGGGCGTCGCCGCGAGCGTCTTCCAGTCGGGACTGGTGCGGAATGCGTCCCAGCTCTTTTCGCGGCCGGCCATGTTCTCGTGCACGAGCATGTAGACGAGGCTCGGCATCCGCGGGCCGACGAAGGTCCTGGCGAAGAACACCGGCGTCAGGCCAACCTTCCGGAAGATGTCGACCTCGCCCATTTCCGTGAACATGCGCACCTTGGCGCGATGCGCGCGCTCGTTGTGGCTTTCGTAGGTCCGCAGCTCGAACAGTCGCGGGCCCTTGGCCGCCGTCGCCGCGGGCACTTCCACGCGCGGGACATTGGGGAAGGCGGTCAGGAGCGAGAGCTCCTGCCGGAGGTAGACCGGGTCGGTCGCCGGGGCGTTCAGGTAGGGATCCGCGGCGCGCATGAATGCGTCGTCGCGCTCGAGACCGGCCTCAATCGCCAGAAGGCTCTCGAGAGAGGACGAGGGCGTCAGCACGAAGAGCGTCGGCGACGGCAGCCCCGCCATCACCTCGAACACGCCAATCGGCGTGTGGCCCAGCCGATTGAGCGCCGGGATGGCAGCGTTCTGCAGGAAGTCGGCGAGCCGCCTGGGCTGCGTGCCGTTCTTCAGGATGTACTGCCGCCACACGTAGAACTCCGGTGCCACCTTGGCTCCAGTCGCTTGGGCCGCGTCGGCCCGGTTCCCGGAGGCAGCCATGGTGGACATGAGCGCCGCGCCGAGCGTTGAGGTCAGAAAGTTGCGTCGTTGCACGAAGCGGAGTGTACATCAGCAGGTTCAAGGTTCACGGTTCAAGGTTCAAGGTTCAAGGTTCAGACAACCTTCGAATACTGAACCTGAACCTCTGAACCTTGAACCTTGAACCCTGAACCTTGACGCCTACTCGTATCTGAGCGCCCGCATCGGATCCAGGCGCGAGGCGCGGTGGGCGGGGATGAGGCCGGCGCCGAGGGCGACGAGCGTCAGCACGATTGCGGACGCCGCCAGGACCAGGGGATCGGAGCCTTGAAGTTGATAGAGAAGGCTCTGCGCGCCGCGGCCGGCCGCGACGGCCGCGGTCAGGCCGATGACTCCTCCGATGACGGTCATGATCGCCACCTGACGCAGCACCATGACGCGGACGCGCGACGGCGCGGCGCCGAGCGCCATGCGCAGGCCGATCTCGCGCGTGCGCTGCGTGACGGTATAGGCGAGCACACCATAGAGGCCGACCGCCGCGAGGAGCGTCGCGAGCACCGCGAACGCCGCCGAGAGCGTCGTCATCAGGCGATCCATGAAGACGTTGTTCCGCACCTGCTGCGTCGAGCGTGCGCAGGTTCTCGACCGGCAGATTGGGGTCGAGCCTCGCCACGACCTTCGGGATGTTGACGAGAAACGACGCCGGCTCGATCGCCGGTGCGCACGTAGAACGTCATCGATGCCGACCTGCGTCGTCCTGGCGGTACGGCCGGAAGAAGAGCGGCGGGACCTCGCGCTTGACCTCGCTGTACTTGGCGTTCTGCACCAGGCCGACGATCTCGATGTCCATCGCTTCGCCCGTGCGCCCGCTGCCGATGCGCTTGCCGACGGCGTCGCGGCCGAGGTTGAACTTCTTCGCGAACGCCTCGTTGACGATCGTGACCTTCGGCGAGCCGAGGACGTCGGCGCGCGTGAACTCCCGGCCGGCGATGAGCGGCACGCCCATGGTGCGGAAATAGCCGGCGCCGACCTCGTTGAAGCGGGAGTTGCTGTCGATGTCGGGCCCGGACTGGAAGCCCTCGACCTGCACGTCGCTGCCCCAGTTGCTGCCGGCGAGGAGCGGCACGAGCGCGGTCGTGACGCCGGTGACGCCGGGCAGCGCCGCGAGCTCCTCTTCGAGACGCTCGAAAAGCTGGCGCGACCGCTCCGACTTGTAGGCGTTGAGCACCGGTGAGATTCGGAACGTGACGACGTTGTCGACCTTGATGCCGAGGTCGACGCGGCTGACGTTCAGCAGGCTCTTGGTGAAGAGGCCCGCGCAGGCGAGCAGCGTCATCGAGAGCGCGATCTGAGCCGTGGCGAGCGTCGTGCGGAACCGCTGGGCCGACCGTCGCGCCCGATGGCTGGCCCGCCTGGCCCTTGAGCGTCGAGGCCAGATCGGGCCGCGTGCTGTGCAGCGCCGGGAAGAGGCCGAAGAGCAGGCCCGTGCCGAGCGTGAGCCCGGCGGCAAAAAGCAGCGACCGTGGTGTCGACGGACGAGGGCATCGTCGCCGCCGCGTCGTCGGGCAGAATCGAGGCGATGAAGTCGAGCGTCCAGCGGGCGACGAGCATGCCGGCCGCGCCGCCGAGCACCGCGAGCAGGCACGACTCGACGAGCAGCTGCGAGATGAGCTGCAGCCGGCTCGCCCCGAGCGAGAGCCGGATCGCCATCTCGTTGGCGCGCCCGGCGGCGCGCGCGAGCAGCAGGTTGGCGATGTTGGCGCACGCGATGAGCAGCACGAGCGCGGTCACGCCGAGGAGGAGCAGCAGCGGCGTTCGCGCTTCGCCGTGGACCGAGCTCTGCCCGCGCCAGCCTTCCTCCATCTCGATGCCCTTGGCCTTGAACCGGGCCATCGTCTGGTCGCTCATGCCCTTCTGGAGCGGCGCTTCGACGTCGTTCACGATCTGCCGGTAAGGCACGTTGATCGCCGTCTTCGCCTGATCGAGCGAGACGCCTGGCTTCAGGCGCGCGAACGTGTAGACCCAGTAGTTGCGCCGATCGTCGAAGGCCTTGAACCCCGGCTGCAGGATGCCGCGCAGGGTGATCGGCACGAACACCTGCGGCGTCGCGCCGAGCGTCGTGCCCGTGAAGTCCGCGCGGCGCCACGCCGACGATCGTCAGCGACTGGCCGTTGACGATGATGGTGTCGTTGAGCACGTTCGGATCGGCGCCGAACCGCGACTGCCACCACGCGTGGCTGAGCACGGCGACGGGCGACTCGCCGATCGAATCGATCGTCGCCCGGATCGAGCAGCCGCCCGAGCGCGGGCTGCATGCCGAGCACTGGAAAGTAGCTTCCTGAAACGAACACGCCCTCGCCGCTCAACGTCTGCCCCCGGTAGGCGAGGTTGGCGCCGAACAGACGGTGCGCCGCGATCCCCGTAAACGTTGTCTGCACGCGTTCGAGGTCCCGGAACATCGGATAGCTGAACACAACGTCGCAGTCGCCGGCCTGGTTGCACGTCTGCGAGCCGGGCTTGGGGCCGGGCGCCGAGAGGTTGACCAGCCTGGAGGGCTCCTGAACCGGCAGCGATCGCAGGATGAGCTCGTGGAACAGCGAAAAGATCGCCGTATTCGCGCCGATCCCCAACGCCAGCGAGACGACGGCGACGATCGTCACAAACGGGCTCTTGAAGAGCGTCCGGAGCGCAAGCTTGATGTTCAGCATGGAGGATTAGACGAGATCTGCGGGGGGATGGTTTATGAAAACGGCTCAAGGCTCAAGGCTCAGGGCTCAAGGCTCAGGCTAAGAGCTTCGAGACCTCGAGCCCCAAGGCTTTGCTTGAGCCCTGAGCCCTGAGCCCTGAGCCAGCTTACGCCGTCCCCAACATCCGCTTCACATCCTCGAGCGCCGGCACCGCGTTCATCGCGCCGCGGCGGGTGCAGCTGACCGCGGCGGCGGCGTTGGCAAACCTGAGGAGCGCCGGCGGCGCGTCTCCCCGCAGGAGCCCGTAGATGAACGCGCCGCGAAACACGTCCCCCGCGCCGGTCGTGTCGACCGCGTCGACCGCGAATGCGGGCGCGTAGTGGACCCGCCCGTCGTCCACGATCATCGCGCCGCTACGGCCGAGTGTTACGCACATGAGGGTCCCGTGCCGCTCGTGGAGCATCCGGAGGGCGCGTCCGATCTGGGATTCACCGGTCAGGGCGGCCGGCACGTGCTCGGCCAGAATCGGGATGCTGACGGCGGCGACGAGCTCCTCGGTCCGATCGGTGACGCGATCGATGTCGCTCGTGACGATCGCCCCGGCCGCGCGGGCGAGCGTCGCCACTTGAATCGCCGCCTGCTGATCGACATCGTCGACGTGCACGATGCGCGCGGAGGGCAGCAGCGCCGGCGGCAGTTCGTCGGCACGAAGCGCGATCGTGTCGTCGCGGCTCCAGAGCACCATGCGTTCTCCGGTCCGTTCGTCGACGAGGATCACCGCGAACTGGTTCGGGCCGTGATGGACGACGGCGTCGGTGACGTCGACGCCCCGCGCGACGAGCGCCTCCTGCACTCGGGTGCCGTTGTCGTCGGATCCGATCACCCCGGCGAACTTCGAGCGCAGGCCGAGCGTCGCGCACGCCGCGAGCGCGGTGGCCATCTGGCCGCCGCACGACACGGTATGGCTCGAAATGCGGATCTTCGAATGGGGTCCCTCGGCCTCGGGGCGCACTGGCAGGCGATACACATAGTCGACCGACGTGGCGCCGATCCCGATCACGTCCCAGGGGCGAGTCATGCGGGGAAGGATATTAACAGGTTCATCAGGTTCAGGAGGTTCAGGGGTTCAGGGGTTCAGGAGGTTCTCAGTTCAGTTGAAGTATCATCGACGCTCATGGTTCGACGGCTTTTTCCGCTGCGCCTTGTTTGCCTCGCCGCGGTCTGCCTCGCCGCTTCTTGGGTGCCTGCGGTTGCTGGTCAGGCGAGCGCGCCTGTAGCCGGCATCGTGATTGACACCTCCGGCGCCCCGATTGCGGGCGCGAGCGTCACGCTCGAGATCAAGGGCCGGCAACCGCGTACGGTCGAGACGAGCGCCGAGGGCCGGTTCACTCTCGATGAGACAACTGGCACGGAAGGCACCTTGCGCGTCCGCGCCAATGGATTCGGCGACTCGTCGCTCGCCTTGACTGGCGAGAGCGCGTTGCGCATCGTCCTCCTGCCCCGGCCGTTGACCGAATCGGTGACGGTCACGGCGTCGCGCGGCGCCACGGGCGTGGATACGGCCGCCAGCGCCACGATCGTGTCGTCGGCCGAGCTCCTGACGTCGGCGGCGGGCGCCGTCGATGACGCGCTTCGCAACACTCCCGGTTTCAGCCTGTTTCGCCGTTCGTCGTCGCGCGTGGCAAACCCGACCACGCAGGGGGTCACGCTTCGTGGCGTGTCCGGTTCGGGCGCGAGCCGCACGCTCGTCGTCGCCGACGGCTGGGCGCTCAACGATCCGTTCGGCAGCTGGGTCTACTGGAATCGGATTCCGCTCGCCGCGGTCGACCGCGTCGAGGTCGTGCGCGGGGCGACGGGCGATCTCTACGGCTCAGACGCGCTCGGCGGCGTGATTCAGGTGTTGACACTCGACACCGATCGGCCGCGGCTCCGCGGGTTGTTCGAGGCTGGCTCGCTCGACACCTATCGCGCCTCCGGCTTTGGCGGCCGACGGTTTGGCAACTGGGCGATCTCCGCGGGGGCGGAGTGGCTGAACACCAACGGCGCCTACGTCGTCGCCGAAGAGGACCGCGGCGCGGTCGACGTGCCGGCGTTCAGCGACTATCAGTCCGGCTTTGGCACCGCCGGCTACGGCAGCGGAACGTGGCGCGCGACGCTTCGCGTCAACCTCGCCAGCGAGGACCGCGGCAACGGCACGCCGGTGCAGGTCAACAACACCGAGTGGCGGCAGTTCTCCGGTGAGTTCACCGGCGCCCTGGCAGGAGGATTCTGGACCGCGCGTGTCACCGGCGGCAGCCAGGATTACTTCCAGACGTTCTCGGCGATCGCTCCCGATCGTCAAACCGAGCGGCTCACCAACGACCAGACGGTGCCAGACGATTTCTTCACCGTCGGCGGCCAGTGGATGCGCACGTGGAAGGCAGCCGACGTGCTGATCGGAGCCGAAGCGCGCCAGACGACGGCCGACCTCTTCGAGACGCGGTTCCCCGTCGTTGGAGCACCGGTGCCGACCTCGAACCCGGATCTCGAAGACAAGAACGCATCAGTGTATGGACGCGTGCGCTTCGTGATGAGCCCGGATTTCTCGCTGGTTCTCGGCGCGCGCGGCGATCGCTGGGAGTCGACGCGCTCGATGGGATTCTTCAGCCCGAGGGCGACGCTCACGTGGCGGGCGAACGACCTGGCGTCGCTGCAGTTCTCGGTGGCCCGCTCGTATCGCACGCCGACCCTCAACGAGCTCTATCGCGGCTTCCGGGTCGGGAACGTCGTCACCAACGCCAATCCCCTGCTCGCGCCGGAACGGCTGACCAGCCTCGAAGGCGGGGTGCTCTTCGGGACCGGGCGCGCCTCGGCGCGTGTCACCGCTTTCTACAACGTGCTCGACGACGCGATCTCGAACATCACGCTGACGACGACCCCTCTCCTGACGACGAGAGAGCGTCAGAACGCCGACCAGGTCGGATCGTCTGGCGTCGAGGTCGAGGGGGACGTGAGGCCGCACCCGCGGGTGACGCTGTCGCTCTTCGGCGCCTTCACCGCGGCGCACTTCAAGAACACGCCAAAACAACCGGCGATTCAGGACAACCGCATTCCGCAGGTGCCGGTGTACCACGTTGGCGCGGGGCTGATTGCCGAGACGCCGCGCCTGGCGACGTTCTATGTCCAGGCGAGGTTCGTCGGTTCGCAGTTCGAGGACGATCAGAACCTCATCACGCTCGACAACTACGCCGTCGTCGACGCGTCGGCATCACGACCGATCACGCGCGCCATCCACCTGTTTCTCGGCGTCGAGAACATGTTCGACGTGGAGTACGACGTCGCCCGGACGCCGGTCAGAAATATTGGCTGGCCGTTCACGATTCGCGGAGGCGTCAGGGTGTTTCTGCCGTAGCCCCCAGAGCTGCCAGGCACGCCGCTACGCGGCAGCGGCATCCTTCTTCCCCAGCACCTCGCCGAAGACCGCGACCGCTTTCTTCATCTCCTCCATCGTTCCGAACGACAGGCGGCAGTGGGTCTTCTCGAACGGCGGGAAGTCGCGGGCGACGAGCACACCCTTGGCGCGGCAGGCGTCGCGGAATGCCGCCGCGGGGCGGCCGATGTTCACGAACAGGAAATTCGCCTGCGAGTCGGTTGGTTTCATTCCGCGATCGGCGAACCACTTCATCGTGAAGTCGCGCACGGCCGTGTTTCGCGCGCGCTCGGCGGCGATGAACGAGGGATCCTGCTCGATGGCGGCGATGCCCGCGTGCAGCGCGAGGACGTTGAGCGATCCCGCCCCCGAGCCGCCGTCCCAGTCGCGCATCTTCTTGATCGTGTCGACATGACCGACGGCGTAACCCATCCGCAGGCCGGCCATGCCATACGCCTTCGAGAAGGTCCGGGCGACGACGACGCGCGGGTTCTCGATGGCGATGGCGACATGCGTGTCGTGATCCGGGTCGGTGACGTAGTCGAAATACGCTTCGTCCACCAGGATCGTCGTCTCTGGTGACTCGCGGTTGACCTTCGCCAGAAAGTCGCGCGTGGCTTTCGCGCCGACGTAGGTCGCCGTCGGATTGTTGGGATTGCAGTAGAAGACGAGGCCCGCGCCCTTCGCGGCGTCGGCAATCTTGCCGAGATCCATCTTGAAGTCGGCGTCGAGCGAGACGGCGCGGACGGGATGGCCCATCATCTCTGCATAGCCGGCGCATTCTTCGTAGGTGGGAATCGTGCCGACGAGCGCCTTGTCCTTCGCGGTGAAGAGATGCGTTGCCGTGCGCAGAATCTGCGTCGAGCCGCAACCGAGGACGATGTTGTCGGGCTTGACGCCAAGTTTCTTCGCGATCGCGTCGATGAGGTCGCCGCCGCTCGACGAATAGCGGCCGGGTGCGCGGCCGCCGTCGCCAAACGCGGCGCGCACCGCCTTCATCACGGTCTTCCCCGGTCCGAGCGGGTTCTCGTTGCTGCTCAGGCAGATCTTGCCCGGCTCGACGGCTTCGAGCGATCGGCTCGAACGCGGACCAGATGCGGTCCTCACGGCCGCGCGCGCCGATCCACGCCCCGGTCAGGGCGGTCGCCGACCCGATGCCGACCGCCTGAACGAATCCCCGTCGCGACAGCGCCATGCGTCCTCCTGGAAACTCCGTGCTAACCGTGTCGTCCGTGTGATCCGTGTGATCCGTGGCCCTAGTCCCTGACCGCGGTCGTCGTCACGGGCCTGAGCACGTTTCTGAACACTGCTGTGGCCTTCTTCATCTCTTCCATCGTGCCGAGCGAGATGCGCGCGTGGGTCTTTTCGAGCGGCGGGAACGGCCGGCCCACCAGGACCCCCTGCTTCGCGCAGGCGTCGCGGAACTCCTCGGCGGTGCGCCCGACTTCGACGAACAGGAAGTTGGCCTGCGAATCGCTGGACTTGCAGCCCAGATCGTCGAGCGCCTTGATGGTGAATGTCCGGACCTCGGTGTTGCGCGCGCGTTCTTCGGCGATGTGGCGCGTGTCGGGGAGGGCCGCAAGCGCCGCGGCGACGCCGAAGACGCTGACGTTGTACGGCATCTTCAGCTGCGCCAGCGGCTTCATGGTCGCCGTCTGCCCGATCGCGTAGCCGATCCGCATGCCGGCCATGCCGTACGCCTTGGAGAAGGTCCGGGTCACGAAGACGTTGGGCGTCTGCAGTGCGAGCGGGATCGCGCTCTCATACGCGGGATCGGTCACGTAGTCGTGGTAGGCCTCGTCGATCAGAATCACCGTATCGGGCGATGAGGCGCGGACGCTTTGCACGAAATCGGCGACCGCCTTGCTGCCGTGCACTGTCGCCGTCGGGTTGTTCGGGTTGTTGAGGAACACCAGGCCGGCGCCCTTCGCAGCGGCGGCCATGCCGTTGAGGTCGAGACGGAGCGCGGCGTCGACCTTAATCTCCGTGACCGGATGACCCAGCCGCGCCGCCATCTGCGGACAGTTTTCGAACGACGGAGCGGCGGTTACCAGGCCGCGCGACGGCGACGTGAATGCGCGGACGGCGGTCTTGAGAATTTCCTGGGAACCGGCGCCGAGCACGACATTCTCGGGCTTGGTGCCGAACTTGGCGGCGATCGTCGGCGACCAGCGCGCTGTCGGCGGGCGTGCTGTTGAACGGATAGCGTCCCGCTTCGGGAAACTTGCGCACGATCGCGTCGAGCGCCGCCTTGCCCGGACCAAGCGGGTTTTCGTTGCTGCTGATCCGGATCGCTTTGACCCCGGGAGGCAGCGGCGGTCGCGGGGCGCCTTGCGTCGCCTGTGCCGTCTGCGCCTGGTAGTCCTCGTGGCCGCGCGCGGCAATCCAGAGGCCTGCGTCAAAGGCCGAATCCGGTCGTCCCCCGCTCAGGACGTCAAGAAAACTGCGACGCGACTGGCGCATGCCATCCTCCCAACCCTCAGAGTGCCAACGCGTCGAATATTACGCTCCGCTCCAGGGGGCGTCAATCGGACGACCTCCGTCACATCTGACTTTTGTGCTCGACTCTGGTCTTGACCCACGACCTCTAGCGCGGCAGGATCTGGTTCAATCAGAAGAAGATGAGGTCGATAACAGGAATCAAACCCGGTCGTGACGACGCTCCCTTCGCGGGCGGCGACGCCGACACCTCCGCGCTCGCACAGACGGCAGTGCCCTTGCCATGACCCGTCGAGAAGCCGGCCCGTCCCGCGGCGATCCGCACCCGCTCATGCCCGGTGCGCGGCTCGGCTCCTATCAGATCGAGCAATTGCTCGGCACCGGCGGCATGGGTGAGGTCTACCGCGCGAAAGACACGCGGCTTGGCCGCGACGTCGCGATCAAGATTCTCTCCGAGCGCCATCCACTCGATGATGATCGCCGGGCGCGGTTTGGGCGTGAAGCCCGCGTCCTGGCTTCGCTCAACCATCCCAACATCGCCGCGATCTACGGCTTCGAGGACGCGATCGTCGAGATTCCACCGGGGACCCAGGCTGATCCGCACGGGCAGTCGCTGTTGATCATGGAACTGGTCGACGGAGAGGATCTGTCACAACGAATCTCTCGCGGACCGCTGCCTATCCAGGAGGCGCTGGAAATCGCCGGCGCAGATCGCAGAGGCGCTCGAAGCCGCGCACGAGCAAGGCATCGTGCATCGCGACCTGAAGCCCTCCAACGTCAAAATCCGCGAGGACGGCACCGTGAAGGTGCTGGACTTTGGTCTCGCCAAGGCGCTGAGTCCTGAAGGGGCCGGCGCGACGACTGATGCCGCCACATCACCGACCGTCACCGGTCTCGCGACACAGCCTGGCTTCATCATCGGCACGGCGGCTTACATGGCGCCGGAGCAGGCTCGCGGCAAAGCCGGTCGATCGGCGCGCGGATGTCTGGGCGTTCGGCGTCGTCCTCTACGAGATGCTGGCCGGCCGCCGCGCGTTCGGCGGCGATGAGGTCTCCGACGTGCTGGCCGCCGTGCTCAAGGAAACACCGTCGATGGAGGCGCTGCCGACGGGCACCCCCGAGCCGGTCCGGCGCCTGCTCCGCCGGTGTCTCGTGCAAGGATCGGCGCGAGCGGCTGGCCGATCTCAGCGCCGCCCGTCTCGAAATCAAAGACGCGCTATCGGGCGATGTGCCCGTCGCGTCGCCGGCCGCATCGACCAGCGCGCCGCCGGCTCGAGCCAATAACGATTGCCGCGGTGCTCATCCTGGCGCTCGCCGCCGCAATCGGCGCGTGGGTCCTCAAACCGCCGCCCGTCACGATCGCCACCGCGTCGTGACGAGGTTCCAGGTCGACCTTCCGGGAATTCGACGTGGACGCGGACGGCCCGGCATGTCATCGCCGTGTCGCCGGACGGAACGCGCGTCGCCTATGTGGCCGACCAGAAACTTTTTGTGCGGGCGCTCGGCGACTTCGACAGCACGACGATCGCGGGCGTCGATCGATCCCTCCGAGATCTTCTTCTCGCCAGACGGACAATGGATTGGGTTTCACGCCGATGGGAAGCTGCAGAAAGTGGCGCTCACCGGCGGCGCCCCCATTCCGGTGGCCACCGTCGACCTGCCGTTCGGCGCCACGCTGGACGGACGGATTCATCGTGTTCGGTCAGGAGACGGGCATCTTCAGGGTGGCCGACACTGGAGGCACGCCCGAGCGGCTGGTTGCCGCCGAGCCTAACGAGTACCTCTGCGCATCCGTCCCTCCTCCGCGGCGGCGAAGTCCTGCTCTACACCAGAGCCCGCGCCGGGACTGCCTCTGGACGATGCGGAGATCGTGCTGGAGGTGACGGCCACGCAAGGCGCGGCATGTCGTCGCCCGCGGCGGCACAGATGGGCGATATCTCCCGACCGGGCACCTCGTCTACTGCCGGGCCGGCGATCTGCTTGGCGCTTCCAGTTCGACCTGCGCGACGTCTCCGCGCCAGTGGCACGCCCGTGGTGCTCGTTTCTGGCGTAGGCCAGTCGACGTCGGCGCAGAGCGGATCGGCGCACTTTGGGTTCTCGGAGACTGGCACGTTGGCCTATGTGTCGGCCGCATTACCGGAGGCGCGGTTGACGTGGCTCGACCTGCAAGGCCGGGAGCAGACGCATCGCGACCGACGTCAGCGACTATGCTGTTTCCACGTCTCTCGCCCAAGGACGGATCGCGCCTCGCGTTCGCCCACGGGAACGGAACAGGGCAACATCGACATCTTCATTCGTGATCTGGCACGCCAGACCACGATCGCGTCTGACTACTCACCCGGCCATCGATACGGCTCCGCTCTGGACGCCCGACGGCACACGCGTGATCTTCGCCTCGAACCGCGACGGCGACGTCACCAATATCTATTGGCAGCGCGTCCGATGGGACTGGCACCGGTCGAACGCCTGACGCGAGCCAATACGCAGCAGCCGTACGCCGTGACGCCTGATGGCGAGACGCTCATCTACCCGGAGTTTGTCGTCGGGTCAGTTCGATATCTTCACGCGATGGCACTCAACGGCGATCGCACGCCGCGCGCGCTCCTCAAGAGCCCGTTCAACGAACGCCGGCCAGCATATCTCGCCCGACGGGCGGTGGATGGCCTACCAGTCCGACGAAATGGGGAGATATGAAATTGTCGTGCGACCGTTTCCAGAGGTGGACCGCGAACGTCATCTGGTTTCGGTGGGTGGAGGGGCGAACCCACATCTGGTCACCGGCTGGGCGCGGAGATCTTCTATCAGCAGGGCGCCAATCTCGTCCGAGTGAGGTCACAACGACTCCTCGATTCTCAGTCGGCAAGCCGCGATGATTTAGTGGCATCGTCTCGTCACGCTCTCTCCATACGCCGCATCCTATGGGATGAGTTCACTTGGCGTCGCGCCGGACGGTCAGCGCTTCGTCATCCCGAAGCCGGTCGACGACCGCAACATCGACCTCGCAGTACCGAGTCGTGCTCAACTGGTTCGAAGAAGTGAAGGCGCGCATGCGTCGTCAGCAGTGACCGGAAATCATTGATTCAGCTGCTCGTCACCGGCACGGTCGCGGATCGCCTTCAGTCCGTCTTCGCCCGCTCGACTCGATTGCGCAGCACGCCAATCCCTTCGATCTCGATTTCGACGACGTCGCCCGGCTTCATCGCCTTGGTCGATCCCGGCGTGCCGGTGTAGATGACGTCACCGGGTTCGAGCGTCACGAAACGGCTGATGTAGCTGACGATGGCGGGGACGTCGAAGACCAGATCCTTCGTCCGCTGTGACTGCAGGACCTCGCCGTTCACGCGCGTCTGCAGCAGCAGGTCGCCGTAGTTGAGACCCTTGACGATCACCGGTCCGAGCGGGCCGAACGTATCCGACGCCTTCGCGCGGAACCACTGGAGATCGTTCTTCTGCCAATCCCGCTCGCTGACGTCGTTGCCGGCTGTGACGCCGAAGACATAGTTTGGGGCGTCAGCGACCGACACGTTCTTCGCCCGCCGGCCAATCACCACGACGAGCTCTCCTTCGAAATGCAGGTTCTTCGCGTCATCCGTCGCGACAATGGCATCGTCAGGACCGACGATCGATGTGGGGAGTTTGGCGAAAAGTCCGGGGTAGGTCGCTGCCGGCCGTTCGCCGATGTGTGACTTGTAGTTCAGGCCGACGGCGATCACCTTCGACGGCTGGCACGGGGCCAGCAGCCGTGCGTCGGCCAGCTTGACGGTGCGTCCAGTCGGGGTCGCACCAGCAAACAGATTGCCCTTCAGCTCCCTGATCGTGTCGCCCTCGAGGATGCCGTAGGAGATGACGTTCTGGTGCGAGTACCGCACATACTTGGTCACCCCCTGCTGGGCGGCAGCCGGGAGCGTGACTGCGCCGATCGCGATCGCCACCATGAGTTGCGCCAGTTGGTGCTTCACAACGCCTCCACTTCGCCGCTGACAGCTGACGAGCTGATAGCTGATAGCTGATAGCTATTGGCTCCATCCCGCCCGAAGCATACAATCCGCCCCGAAGGAAAACAACGAGGAGAGACCACATGAAGCATTCGTCGGCCGCCGCGGCGATCCGTTGGCTGGCTGTATGTGCGTGCGCGTTGCTGCTGCCGACGGCCACCGTCCACGAGACGACGGCCCGGCAGCCCGATGCCCAGACGCCACAGCAATTCTTCGGATTTCGCATCGGGACCGACGGCGAGCTCGCGCGCTACCCCAGAATCCTCGATTATTTCCAGCACCTGGCGAAGACGACCAACCGCGTCAAGTATCAGGAGCTCGGAAAAACGACGATGGGGAATCCGTACGTGCTGGCGACGGTCAGCGCTCCGGAGAACCTGGCAAAGCTGGAGAAACTCATCGCCATCAACCGCCGGCTGGCCGATCCGCGCGGGTTGACGGAAGCGGAAGCCAGGAACGCTCGCGCAAGAGGGCCGGGCCTTCTATCTCGTCTACGCGACGATCCATTCAACCGAGGTCGGGAATACGCAAGCGCTCACCGAGATCGTCCACCGGCTCGCGACCGACGCCAGCGCCGAGACTCGACAGATGCTCGACAACGTCGTGCTCCTGGTCGTGCCTTCACAGAATCCGGACGGCCAGGTGCTCGTCATCGATCACTGGTACAAGACGAAGGGCACGCCGTTCGCGCGGGTGTATCCGGACCTCTATCACAAGTACGTCGGACATGACGACAACCGCGACTGGTTCATGTTCACGCAGGTCGAGACCCGCCTCGCGGTCGAGAAGATCCACAGCGCGTTCAAGCCGATCATCACGCACGACATGCACCAGCAGGGCACGACCGGCTCGCGCATGTTCGTGCCTCCTTTCGACGATCCCTACGATCCGAACGTCCACCCGATTCTCGCGCAGGGCCTCACGAGCGTGGGCAATGCCATGGCCTCAGCGCTGGTCGCGGAAGGCAAGACGGGGATCGAGTACCTCGCCAGGTACGACCTCTGGGCCCCGGCGCGGCAGTACATGGTCTACCACGGCCAGCCGCGAATCCTGACCGAGATCGCGAGCGTCGAGCTCGCGGATCCATTCGTCAACCCCGCGGGCAGAGACGTCCCCCTCGGGCCGCAGGACGCGCGCTGGAATTATCCGGTTCCGTACAAGAGCGGGGAATGGCGCCTGCGGCAGATTGTCGACTACGCTGTCACCGCGACGTTCGCGGGAATCAGTCACGTCGCGAAGAACCGCGCCACCTGGCTCGAGAACTTCTACAAGGTTCACGCCGACTGGGTCAATCGGAAGGCCGCGCCCTACGCCTTCGTTCTTCCGGCCGTTCAGCGGGATCCGTACGAAACCTACGAGTTGCTCGACATCCTGCGCACCGGGGAAGTCGAGATCCACCAGGCCAAAGCGCCGTTCAGCGCCGGCGGCCGTCAGTACGGCCTCGGATCGTGGGTCATCAAGCTGGCGCAGCCCTACGGCGCGTTTGCCAAGACGATGCTGGAGCGACAGCAGTACCCGGACCTTCGGCTGTTTCCGGGTGGCCCACCCAAGCCGCCGTACGACGTGACCGGGCACACGCTCGGTCTGTTGATGGGCGTCGAGGTCGATCAGATCGATCAGCCGTTCGAGGCGAACCTGGAGATCGTTCGGACGCTTCGTCCCGCGTTGACGGCGATGCCTGCGCAACCCAGGTGGGCCTATCTCGTCGGACCGGAGTCGAACGGGGCGTTCATCGCCGTTGCGCGCCTGCAGGCGGCAGGCATCGCGACGTATCGCGCCGCACGGGCATTCGAGAGTGGTGGTCGGCACGTATGCGCCTGGAACGTGGATGGTGCCCCCTTCTCCGGAAGCGACGCGCATCCTGGCGGACGTGTCCATCGCGGCGGGTCTGGTGGTCGCGGCGGCCGACAAGCCCGTGCCGGTCGACGCGTACCGGCTCAAGCCGGCGACCCGCATCGGCCTCTGGCGCGGCGCCAACAACATGCCTGGCGGCTGGATGAAGTGGCTGTTCGAGCAATATGGCTTCAACCACCGCACGATCGCCTCGACTGACTTCAACGGCGACATTGCCAGCCAGTACGACGCGATCGTGCTCCCCGATGGCACGAGCCGCGACACCATCGTCGCCGGGCTCGATTCCAGGCGACACGATAAGGAATGGAGTTGGGCGTACGGCGTCGGCGACGCCGGCTGGAAAAAGCTCGCCGATTGGGTTCGCGGTGGCGGCACGCTGGTGGCCATCGGCTCGGCCGTCACGACGGCTCGCGCGCTGCTCGACCTGCCCATTGAGCCGGTCCTGCCCGTCGGATCGGCAGGCCGACGCGGCGGCGGCCCGGATTCGAGCGCCGGTGGCGACGTGAATCGTGTGATGCGCGAGGCGTTCTCCAGCCCGGCGCGGCTGAGCGCCGCGCTCCGCGAGCGTGTTGTCGATCCGGCGTCGGTGTTCTACTGTCCGGGCTCGCTCCTGCAAAACGAGTTCAACGCGTCACACCCCGTGGCATTCGGTATGCCGGCGGCATGGCCGGTCTTTTTCGAATCCGACCAGGCGTATCGGCTGAAGCCGGGTTTCGCGATCCAGAGCGAGGTCGTGTCCCGGTATCCCGCGCAGGGCGCAATCCTCCAGAGCGGTTGGCTGCTCGGCGAGGATCTCCTCCGCGACCAGGCCAACGTCGTCGCCTTTCGAGTCGGCAGCGGCTATGTGGTGACGATGGGAAGCCAGGTGGATTTTCGGACGCAGCCACGCGCGACGTTCAAGCTGGTGTTCAACGCGATCTTCCACGGTCCGTCGACGCGTGTGCCCGCCGCCGAGATTGTCAAGCTGACCAATCCGTAGTCGGGCACACGCGCGTGACTTTCAAAAGACGAACTTCAGCCCCAGCTGGATTTGACGCGAGTCCAGCCGCGTGCTGTTGATGACGCCGAAATTGGGCGTCCGCAATTGCGATCCCGGCTGGTTCCAGATGGGGTGGTTCGGGAGGTTGAAGACCTCGACCCGGAACTCGACGTACGACTCGTTGAACTGAAAGCGCTTGTTGGCCGAGGCGTCGACGCTGACGATGCCTGGCCCGGTCAGCGAGTTGCGGGCCACGGTGCCGTAACGGAACGGCCCGTTCGCCGGGTCGCGATCGACGAACGCGTCGGTGTTGAACCATCGAGTGCGGGATCGCTCGTCCCCAGACAGACGCCAGTCGACGCCCGTGGCATCCGGATAGCAAGCGCCCCCGCCATTCTGGATGTTGCCTGGCCCGCAGGTCACGGTGAAAGGAAAGCCATCCTGCAGCGTCAGGATGCCGCCAATCTGCCAGCCGCCGAGCGCGAGATCGGCGACAGTGCTGGTGTTCATCCATCGCCGATCCTTGCCGAACGGCAGCTCCCACACCCACGACGTCGTCCAGCGTCGACGGAAGTCGAACGCCGAGAGCCCGCGCTCGAGCTCGAGGTCGTAGTTGTTCGACGGCGTCAGCGAGTCGCCATCCGAGGTCCGGATGCCGCTGCCGTTGTCGATCGACTTCCCCCAGGCAAACGAGCTGAGGAAGCTCAGGCCGCCTGAAAACCGCCGCTGCAGTTTCAGGTACAGCGCGTGGTAGCTCGAATGACTCGGCGCGCTCATCACCTGGATGCTGCCGAACTTCGGGAACGGACGCGCGTTGTTGGAGTTTGGCAGCTGGCTCGGCTCGGGATTGTTGTAGCTCATCAACCGGCGCAGGTGCACACCCGCCGATCCGAAGTAGGTCGCCTCGGCAGACATGGTGCCGGCCAGCTCGCGCTGGAAGCCGAATGACCACTGCGCGACGTACGACGACGGTTCGTCGTACTGGTTGGCGAGGATGAAGGTTGGGGCGCCGGTGCGGGCGAACGGTTGCTGGAAGCTCAGATTGGGCCGGAAACTCTCCGCCGGTTCGTCGCGACGAATCGTAAACGGTGCGTTCCGCACGGTGTCGAAGACCGCATTACCAATGTCGCGTACGTAGTAGATGCCGGCGCCGCTTCGCAGGACCGTCTTCGGCGTGATCGCCCAGGCGATGCCGAGCCTCGGCGCGAAGTCATTGAAGTCGCTCTTGTAGGCGCCGCGTCCGAAGCGACCGTCGCGCACGTACTGCACGTCAGGGGCGAGCCGGAACGCCGGGTCCCCCTCGTAGGGATCGCCCGTGCCTGCGCGCACGAATACCGGCTCGGCGGAGTTGTCCCAGCGGAAGTCGATGTTGACGATGGCGTCATTCGTGTCATAGAAGGGCTGGTCGTACTCCCAGCGCAGCCCGTAGTTGACAGTCACCGTGTTGGTGAGCCTCCAGCTGTCCTGGAAGAAGAGCGCGAAGTAACTCGAGCGGAAATTGGCGATGGGCGCGCCGACCTGTCCCTCGGAACGGTTCATGGTCCCCAGCAGGAAATCGGCCATCGCCGCGCCGCCGCGCTGTGCCGCCGGCAACAGCGGGTTCTGCGTGTAGCGCCCATCGAAGGCGAACCGGCCGCGCGTGACGACTCCGCCGATCTGATCGTAGAGCACGTGACGGATCTCGCCGCCGAACTTGTACGCATGCTTGCCGACGATCCACGAGAAGTTGTCGACGAACTGAATCGTCTTGTCGTCGTTGATGAACGGCGCGTCGCTCTCTTCCCCGAGACCCGAGAGCCCGGTAATGCCAATGTTCGGAACGCCCCAGTAGAGGGGGTTGTCGCTCGGCAGGTTGATCCCCAGCTCCTTGACGACGTTCTCATTGTTCGCGCGCGGCGAGATGTGCGCGTTCTTCAGGTAGCCGTAGCCGACGCGCAGGTCGTTGACCTTGTTCGTGCCGAACGTCCGCGTGTTGGCCAGCACGAGCTGGTGGACGTCGGTGTCGGTGTTGATGCCCATATCCGGGATCGCGAACGGGTCGTAGCCGAGCTCGTGCGAGGTGCTGTGCCGGAAGAACCACCGGGAGCTGTCGTTCTCGATGAAGTCGAATCGATAGGTGAACTGATCGGCGTTGACCGTGCGGGCTTCGTCGTTGACGTAATTGGAGCCGGTCTGCTCCTGCAGAGGCAACGGATAGAAGTCCAGCAGCTGCCGCGAGACCGGGTCGATACGATTCGCCGGAATGAGGTTGCCCGGAAACGCCGTCGGCGCCTGCGTGACGTTGCCGGCCGCGTCGAAGACGCGCGTCGCCGGATCGTAGATCGGGATGAGGTTGCCGCTCGCATCGCGAAGCTGCGAGAAATCGCCCGTGCGCCAGGCCGTGAGCGGCACCGAGGGAGACGAGGTCAGCGACTTGTGCTCGCGCAAGCCTTCCCAGTTGAAGAGAAAGAACAGCCGGTTTCGGCCGTTGAGGAGCTTTGGTATGACGACCGGCCCGTCGACTGTCAGCCCGTACTGGTTGCGCCGGAACGGCGGAATCGGACGATCGTCGCGGTCGAAGTAGTTCTTGGCGTCGAGCGCGGAATTGCGCACGAACTCGAACACCGTGGCGTGAAACTGATTCGTTCCGGATTTGGTCGAGGCGTTGATCTGGGCGATGGCGCGCCCGTACTCGGCGTCGAAGAGACCAGCCTCGACCTTGAACTCCTGCAGCGCGTCGACCGACGGCAGCAGCATGTAGCTGTTGAAGTTCAGGTCGGTGTTCTCGATGCCGTCGAGCGAGTAGTGGTTGTAGTGAATGCGCTGACCGGCAACGTTGAGCGCAAAACTGTTGCGCTGCCCGCCCATGCGCTGTCGGCCCTGACTGGACGACGGTCCGTTGGTCGTCGCGCCAGGAATCAACGACGCCAGCTGCAGATAGTTGCGCCCGTTGAGCGGCAGCTCGACGATGCTGCGATTCTCGATGACGGTGCCGATCGAGGCGTTGCTGCTTTGGACGAGCGGCGCGCCGCCGCGAATCTCGACGGTTTCGGTGAGGTCGCCGAGCTCCAGCGTAATCGGGATGCGGTTGGAGCTGCCGACCTGGACGTCGATATCCCGGCGCTCGATCGCACGGAAGCCTGAGATTTGGGCCTTCAGCACGTACCGGCCGGGCGGGATCGCGGGAATGACGTACAGTCCCGCGCTGTTGGTCTGGACTTCCCGAACGGCATTGGTCGCGGCGCTCGTGAGCGTGATCGTGACGCCCGGCACTGCCGACCCACTCGGATCCACGACAACGCCGCTGATCTCACCAGTCGGCGTTTGGGCGCGAGCCGGAACGGCCGCAAGGGTCGCGGCGATGCCGAGCACACCCAGACTGCCGAGCACGGACCGTGCACCCGACCTGAGGAACATAGGCAACCTCCTCTGAAGCGAATGGAGGGTGCTTATATATCACGTCTACCCATCTACTGACATGTCAGTGTGTTCAGCCCGGGGAGGCGAGATGTGGTCAGAGCGCCAGACGATCGGCGGGCTTCAGACGCTTGAGGAGAGCGGTGTCGGACGTTGCCAGCCGCCATCCGCGGAGCCGAGCGTGCGCGACGAGCAGGCGATCGAAAGGGTCGCGCGTCCAGGACAGCTCGATCGCCTCTCGGAACCAGGGCGCCGCAGGCGGGTCGTCGAGCAGCCAGCGGTCGTCGTCGGCCAGCCGCTCGAGCGTCCCGCCTCGCAGGCGAATGCGGCCGACCTCGATCAGAAACTGAAGCTCCAGGAGCGTCGCAGGAGACACGTAGAGCTGCGGATCGGCCTCCAGCAGCACGCGACTCCGGGGATGTCCTTGCTCCAGCCAGATCAGTGCGTTCGTGTCGAGAAGAATCACAGCGTGACCGCACGCCTCAAGTACGTCGTGGCCGTTTCAGCCGAACACCCCGAGACGTCCAGGTCCACGTCCACTGTCCCGCCGCGATCGCCGGATCGACCGTTTCGATGATCGACGGGCGCCGGGCACGCCGCGTCTTCCGTGACTCGACCGAGATCAGATACCGAACGCCCCGCCGCTCGATGACCACGGGCACCCCCTTTTCGACTTCGTCGAGCGCGGAGGCGAGTCGCTCTCGCACTTGCGCTACGGTGTACCGCTTCATCTCATGTACATTGTACATCGATTATCCTGGCGCGTTCTTCCATGTCCGCTCGCCAGTGCAAGGAAGCGGCCACCACGAAACGCTCGACTGTGGCCACTCAGCATCGGGAATGACGCAATCGAACAGGAGTCAGGCTCAAGGCTCAGGCTCAAGGCTCAAGGCTCAGGCAAGATCGTCGAGTTTGTTCTCGAAGGTTTTGCTTGAGCCCTGAGCCTTAAGCCCTGAGCCCTGATCTACTTCTTCATCGCCAGCCGCCCTTGCGGCTTGGCCTCTTTTGCGGGCGTGAACATCACGCGCTCGAGAAAGCGTTCGATGGCGTAAGTCGTGATCTGGCCGCAGGGGCCACTGAAGCTCCAGTCACAGGCGTGGGTCGCCCAGGGGAGCCGCACGAACAGATGCTTCACCTTGGATTCGGCGAGGCGGGCCTCGAGGCGCGCGCTCTCCTCGGGCAGGACATGCTGATCGTGCAGCCCGTGGATCAGCAGCGTCGGCGGCGTCGAGGCGGTCACGAAATTGATCGGCGACGCAGCGAAGTACGCGTCGTCGGCCTTGGCTGGCGGACCGCCGAGATAGCTCTCGAGCACGCCGCGTGTGTCGAGCAGCCTCTTCGAGGCCGGGCGGTCGTAGCCGAACTTCAAGTCCGTGGGACCGTAGACGGAGACGACACCGCGAATTGCCGGTTCGCCTGCCGTATAGGCGGCAAGCAGCGCAAGCTGTCCTCCGGCCGATCGCCCCATCAGAGCGAGCCGCGTCGGGTCGAGGCCGAACTCGCGCCCGTAGACCTTCAGGTAGGCCAGCGCCGACAGGACGTCGTCGCGGCCGGCCGGGAACTTCCACTTCGGCGCGAGCCGATAGTTGATGGACACGACGATGTAGTCGCGCGCCGCGAGATACGCGTTGAGGGCCATGAAGTCCCTGCTGTGTCCGCTCTGCCAGGTTCCGCCGTGAATCACCAGCACTCCCGGCAGCGGGCCGCTCTCATACCCTGGTGAGTAGATGTCGAGCGTGAGCTTTTCTCCGTCGGTTGTGCTGAACACGCGCTCTTCGAGCTGTACCGGACGGGACTGCACCGACGACACGAGATCGAGCATGACCAGCGGTTCTGGTCGCAGATCCTCGGCAAAGCGTCCCCGCACGCGACGTTCGGTTCCGAAGCTGGCGTCGAGCATCGCCGGCAGATCTTTGTTCATCTGGGTCGCATGGAAGAGCGGGAGCGCAAAGAGCGCCGCCGCGCCGAGACCCATCAGGGCGCCGAGCTTTCCGATCTTGCCCTGGCCTCTCCACGGGATTGCGGGCACGAGCGCGCCGATGGCGAGCCAGTGGCCGCCTTCGGTCGCGGCCACGCTGAGCTGCCACAGTAATTGGTTGGGCGCGGCGACGGTCGGTCAGCGCCGCCAGCGCGAGGAATACGGATCCACCAAGTAGCCGAAGCAGGTCGCTCATGAGGGTTTGCCCAACCGTTCCGCAGTCACCGCTTGCGCGTCGAGGGGTCACACCGGGCCGCTCGCGCACGAGTGGCTGCCGAGCGACGTGGCAAGCCAGGTGCCAGCCAGGACTGGGAGAAACACGCATGTTTTCACCGATGACCTGGGCCTGAGGATGCCGGAACCGTGATCGGTGCGCAAAACCGCAATCGGACGTTTTTTTCCTGACCTGCCTCGTTTTCCCTTAGGATCTCGCCCGGGGAGGGTGCGTGATGCCGAAGTGTCGTGCTGTTCGCTTGTTGGTGTTGTCGATCCCGTGGGTCGTTCTTGCCGCGCCGATCGCCGTGACGTTCAAGTCGGAGGAAGATCGGGCCGCCCCTATTTCTTCGTCGCGATCTTCACGTTCGACATGATCTTGCGCACTGGGGCCGGCTTGCCGGCTTCCAGCCACGGATCCATGAAGTTCCAGTTCGTCAGCCCGTCGTCGCTTTCCGGTTCGAGCAGGTAGGCCGCGAGCAGTCCGAGCGGCTGCGCGAGACGGACGATGCGGGCTCCTGCCGCGATCGTCGACTGTTCGCTCACGTACTGACCCTTCAGCTTCACTTCGTTGTGTCCCTGAAACGGCTTGGGTGACCTGGTCACCGCGTCGACCACGAAACTCGAGACGGTGGCGGAGAACGGCGCGGTGGTTTCCTCGACCGTGATCCCGTGCTGCCTGAGCTTGTCGACGATCGGCTGGAACGCCCGCATCTCCTGGCAGGACGTAGACACGCGCCATTGGCACGGTGCGCGTTGGCGCAAAGTAGGCGTAGTCCTGCATCATCTCTGGCTTGTAACTGTCCTCGATCGCGACCGTCATCGGCCGCTGGTTGCGGGGATTGATTTCCTGCTTCACCTCGCCGACGAGGATCGGGACGGGCTTTGGAAGCGGACGCAGTTCGTACTCGACGCCGAGGGGCATCTCAGCCGACCCTTCGGCCCGCTTCATCCATTCGTCGTCGAGTGATTTTGTCAGCGCCATGATCTCGGCGCGGTGTCCGTCGACGTAGCCGAGAATCTCTTCGACGAATCGTTCGGTCACCTCGATTCGGCGTTTGAACGACAGATAGGAGTACGCCTCGGAGAGAATCGTGAGCCGGTTGCGGAACCCGACGTAGTTCTGGCCAGCGCGCGGACGATGGTCGAACGCGTTCCACCGGCGCAGCTCGCCGGGCGCGGCGTTGCCACGGCCGAAGTTGCCGTAGTAGTACGAGCGGAACTGGTGCCGCGCCTCGAGCGACTTCATGATCGCCGGCATCATCGTGTCGCGGTGATAGTCGAGGATCTTCGCGCTCAGCGACAGATTCAGAGGAATCGACTGGGTGAGGTGATAGCCGTGATACGACCCGTTGGTGGTGTGCAGGTCGACCACCAGATGCGGATCCCACGCCGTGAACGCGGCGGCGAGCGCGCGCGCCTCGGCCGATTCGAGCTTCATGTAGTCGCGGTTGAGATCGAGGCCTTTGACGTTCTCGCGCCGGCCGACGCCGGCGATCGGCCCGTACTGCGCCGTTCGGTTCATGACGTCGATGGCCTCGTTGCCGTCGATGTTGTAGATCGGCGCAATCAGGATCACCATGCGATCGAGCAGCGGCCGCAGGTCACCGCCCGTGAGCCGCCGCATCAGTACCTGCACGGCCTCCTTGCCCTCGACTTCGCCGCCGTGGATGTTGGCGAGCAGAAACACCACCGGCCGACCTGCGGGACGTTCGGCTGGTCGGCTGACCGCTGGGTTCGACAGCGTCACGAAAGGCATCGGCCGTCCCTCTTCGGTCGTGCCGAACGTCTGTACTCGAACGAGTGGTGACTTCGCGGCCAGCGCAGAAAGAAACGCGGTGATGTCGTCGAGGCGGCTGGTCTCTTCGAAATTTGTTCGCTCGGGACGCGTCTGCAGCGGGTCGGGTTTGTCCTGTGCCAGCGGTACAGCAACCGCCAGGGTCATCGTGAGTAGCAGGGCCGTTCGAATCATTCGTGTCGCTCGCTCCAGGCGGTGTGGACGGGTGGGTATTCTGTCATCAGCCGTGAAGTGGCGTCCATTCTTCGAGTGGCCCGCAGTGCCGGCGCGCGCGGATCTAGAATCGCACCATGTCTGTCTTCACCAATCCGGCGAGCGGCGCCGCCGGCCAGGCGGCCGCATACGTCAGTGCCATCCTCGACCTCCTCGGATCGCAGGATCCGATGACCGTTCTCCGCGAAACGCCGGCCGCGCTGCGCCGCGCGATCGACGGCCTGCCACCCGCGAAGCTCAGGCAGCCAGAGAAGCCGGGGAAGTGGTCGATCGCGCAGGTGCTCCAGCACCTCGCCGACTCGGACCTGGTGTGGGGCTGGCGCGTTCGGCTGATTCTCGCGCAGGACCGTCCCACCATCACCGGCTACGACCAGGATCTCTGGGCCGAGCGGCTGGGGTACGACCAGGCCGATCCCGCAGAGTCCCTCGCGACGTTCGACGTGCTGCGGCGGGCGAACCTGCGCCTCATCGACCGGATGTCGCCACAAGATTTGAAACGGGTCGGCGTTCACGCCGAGCGCGGCGAAGAAAGCGTCGAACACCTGCGGCGGCTGTACGCGGGCCACGACCTGCTGCACCTGCGGCAGATCGCGCGCATCCGCGAGTCGTCTTCGGCCGGCTGAGAGTGACGATGCCGTGGAGATCAAGGTTTGCGTTCCGCAGCGAGCGCGTCCTGATATTCCTTCAGCGCCTTCTTCACCTCTTCCCGCGCCTTCGATTGAGCGCGCTCCTTCGTCTTGAGTTTCTTTGCCAGGAAGTTGATGAGGGGCAGCACGGGGCAGCACGGGTACATCGATGTCGCGCGGAAAAAGTCCGGGGTGACCTGCTCGAGGAACTCGTGGTGGGTAAGCCCCCGCACCGGACGCACGTGCGCGGAGACAGAGTCACCCTGCCACAGATGCTCGTACGGCAGCGGCCGCTGGTTGATGTCCATGCGAAAGACCAGCGGCAGCGTCGGGTCGGTCGACAAAACCGTCACTGTGGAGGGTGGTTCCTCGAGTCCACGCCGGATGCGGTCGAGCGATACGGCTGGAGCCGGCTCGGCAGGCTGAGGCGGTGCGTGTTGGGCCTGGCCCGCAAGCAACAGGGCGATGAGCAAGTGCATCGCGGTCTCTGTCGGTTAGACGCTGGACACAGCTGACTGGCCGGCCAGCCCGATCTCCCATGGCATAATCCCGACGGCACCGTGAGTCTTCGGCCGTCGAGGTTCTGAATGAGAGATTCATAGTCCCGCGCGGTTTTTGCAGCGGCGGTTGTCATTTTCATACTGTCGCTCGTCCTGCCGCATGGCGCGATGCCGACGATGCGGGCGCAGGCGCAGCGTGGCCCTGCAACGGCAGTCTCCGCCCCCTACTATCCCGAGCGTTTCGACTGGCAGAAGCAGACGGCTGAGCAGGCGCGCTTCGACACTGCCAAGCTCGACGCTGCGATGAAGTTCGCGAGCGACAACGAGAATCCCGCGACCAAGGATCTGGCCGTCGATCTGGCGACGACATTCGGACGGGAACCGTTCGATACGCCAATCGGTCCGATCAAGCCGCGCGGTGCTCTCAGTGGCATCGTCATCAAGAACGGATACATCATAGGCGAGTGGGGCGACACGACGCGCGTGGACATGACGTTCAGCGTGACGAAGAGCTTCCTGTCGACGGTCGTCGGGCTGATGTGGCAGAAGGGGCTGATTCGCGACGTCAGCGATCTCGTGAAGGACTACATGCCGCCCGGAGATGCCGCCGCGCTCTTCGAAGGACCGCACAACTCCAAGATCACGTGGGAACACCTCCTGCGCCAGACGAGCGACTGGCAGGGCACGATCTGGGGCAAACCTGACTGGGCGGATCGCCCGGAAGGCAAGACGCCAGCTGATTGGCCGAATCGCCCGCTGAGCGAGCCCGGTACTCGCTACAAGTACAACGACGCGCGCGTGAACGTGCTGGCGCTCGCCGCCCTGCAGGTGCTGCGCCGGCCGCTGCCGGAGTTTCTGCGCGAGGAGGTCATGGAGCCCATCGGCGCGTCGAGCACGTGGCGCTGGCACGGCTACGAAAATTCCTGGATCGATCTCGACGGCCGGCGCGTCCAATCGATGACTGGCGGAGGGCATTGGGGGGCGGGATGTTCATCTCGGCGCGGGACATGGCGCGATTTGGATACCTCATGCTCCGCAACGGGAAGTGGAAGGATCGCCAGATCGTCTCGCAGAAGTGGATCGACATGGCGCGTTCCCCCGGTCCGGCCAACGATGGCTACGGCTACATGAACTGGTTCCTCAATTCCAGCGCGAAGCCGGCCTTCCCGAGCGCGCCGCCGACCGCGGTGACGTTCCAGGGCAATGGCAGCAACATCATCTATATCGACTGGCAGAACGATCTCGTGGTCGTCGTCCGGTGGATTCGTCAGAACGCGTTCAACGAGTTCATCGGGAAGGTGCTGGCCGCGCTCGATTCCCGAAACCCTGAATGGATCCCGTCGACCTGCTCGTCTTCGGTCCCCATCCCGACGATCTCGAGATCGGCCTCGGGGGGACGATCGCCAAGCACGCGGCCGGCGGGCATCGCGTCGGGCTGTGCGATCTGACCGCCGGCGAGATGGGCAGCAACGGCACCGTCGACGAGCGGCTGGCCGAGGCTGAAGCGGCGCGAGTGGTTCTTGGCGCGGCGTGGCGCGTCAACCTGCGCTGGCCGGATCGCGCGATCGGCGGAACTGCCGAGCACATCCGCGCTGCGGCGGCACTCATACGCCGGACTCGTCCGCGTGCCGTCGCGATCCCGTACGGAGTCGATCGCCACCCCGACCACGTCGCTGCCAGCCAGGTGCTGACCGAGGCGGTGTTCAACAGCGGGTTGCGCCGCTACGACGCCGGCACCGAGAGCCCATCATGCCCTCCATGGAAGCCCGAATGGGTGTGCTGCTACTTCATCAATGATTCAGCGCCGCCGTCGTTCGTCGTCGATGTCTCCGAGCACTACGATCAGAAGCGCCGCGCGCTCGCCTGTCACGTGTCGCAATTCACGGCGCCCGCGGCCGCCGGCGTGGCGACACGCCTGACATCGCCACTCTTTCAGCAGCTGGTCGAGAGTCGCGACGCGCAGTTCGGCGCGCTCGCCGGCGTTCAGTTTGCCGAAGGCGTGGTCGTGAAGGAACCGGTCGTCAGGACGACGTTGTTCAGACACGGTCCTGAACCTGAACTTCATGAACCCTGAACCCTGAACCCTGAACCAGCTTCGTGAATATCGGCATCATCTGCTACGCATCGGTCGGCGGCAGCGGCATCGTGGCGACCGAGCTCGCGAAGGCGCTCGCCGATCGCGGCCACCAGGTGCATCTCGTCAGCACTGATCCGCCGTTCAGGCTTGGCGACTACCAGGCCGGACTGGTGTTCCACCAGGTCAACACGCCGAGCTATCCGCTCTTCCGCGAGCCGCAGTACGTCCTCTCGCTCGCCAACAAGGTCGTGCAGGTGGCGCGGGAGGTCCGGCTCGAGGTCGTCCACGCGCACTACGCCATTCCGCACGCGACGGCGGCGCTCCTCGCGCGCCAGGTGCTCGAGGCCAGCGGCCACGCAGTGCCTCGAGTCGTGACGACGTTGCATGGCACGGACATCACGCTCGTTGGCAGTGACCCGTCGTTTTCGGAGATCGTCGCCTACTCGATCGAAACCTCGAACGGCGTCACGGCGGTGTCGCAGAGCTTGCGCGAAGCCACGCGCCGCGAATTGAACGTGCGGCGTGATATCGAGGTGATTCCCAATTGCCTCGATTGCGGGATCTACCGCCGGCGTGAGGTGCCCGGCCTGCGCAAGCGTTTTGCCGCCGACGACGCGACCAGGCTCGTGATCCACATCTCGAACTTTCGCCCGGTCAAGAGGATCGATGCCGTCATGGAGGTCTTCGCCCGGATCAGCCGCGCCGTGCCGGCGCGGCTGCTGCTCGTCGGCGACGGACCGGAGCTCGGGACGGCCTATCGGCTGAGCCGCGAGCTCGATATCGCTCCGCTCGTCGAGACGCTCGGCGCCCAGGAAGATGTGATCCCGCTGCTGTCGGCGGCCGACCTGTTCCTCTTGCCCTCGGCTCAAGAAAGCTTCGGCCTGGCCGCGCTCGAGGCGATGGCGTGCGAAGTGCCGGTGGTGGCCTCGAACGTCGGCGGCTTGCCGGAAGTCATCTCGCACGGCGTCTCCGGTTTCCTGCGCGATCCGGGCGATCTCGACGGCATGGCGGGCGACGCGATCGCGCTGCTGACCGATCCGGTCCTGCATCGCACGATCGCGGACGCCGCCAGGGCGCGCGTGCGCGACGAGTTCTGTGTCGATCGGGTCGTGCCGATGTACGAGCGGTACTACGAGCGTGTGCTGGCGGGTTGAAATAGAGTGTTGCAGGGTTCACGGTTCAGACTTTTGTGAACCTTGAACCTGCTTGAAGCACGATCCGCAGTACCAGGACTACGTCAGGAGGAGATGACTATAATGAAGCCGTTCCCCGCCCGGATTCAGCCGCGGATTCAGCCCCGGATTGAATGATGAAGAGGTCGCGCATGAGAAAACACGATGTCGCGCTGATCGTGCCGTTTCTGGCCGTCGCCCTGGTTGGACCCGCCACGCACGCCGAGCAGTCGGTTGTGGCGCAGCCGCCAACTGCGGCAAAGCGCCCGCACACGACCGAGATCCACGGCCACACGCTGAAGGACGACTATTTCTGGCTGCGTGAAAAGAGCAATCCCGACGTCATCAAGTATCTCGAGAGCGAAAACGCCTACACCGAAGAGGTGATGAAGCCGACCAAGGCGCTGCAGGAGACGCTCTACACCGAGATGCTCGGCCGTATCAAGCAGACCGATCTCAGCGTGCCGTCGCGAATCGGCGAGTACTTCTATTACTCGCGCACCGAAGAAGGCAAGCAGTATCCCTACATGTGCCGCCGCAAGGGCAGCATGGAAGGCAGCGAAGAGATCCTGCTCGATCTCAATGCATTGGCCGCGGGTCACAAGTATCTGGGGCTCGGCGCTTACGCCGTCAGCGACGATGGCAACTGGCTGGCGTACTCGACCGATACGACCGGCTACCGGCAGTACAGCCTGCACGTCAAGGACCTGCGCAAGGGCGAGATCCTCTCGGAGAACATCGAGCGGGTTGGCTCGGTCGTCTGGGCGACTGACAACAAGACGCTCTTCTACACGACGGAAGACGCAGTTTCCAAGCGGTCCGACAAATTCTGGCGTCACGCGGTCGGTGCCGCCGGCAGCGATCTCATCTACGAGGAGAAGAGCGAGCTCTTCGACCTTGGTGCTGAGCGCTCGCTCGACAAGAAAGTGATCTTTCTGATCGAGTTACGCCAAGACCTCGACCGAAGTGCGCTACCTCCCGGCTGATACGCCAGGCGCACCGGCGAAGATCGTCCTGCCGCGCGAGGCGGAGCACGAGTACGACGTCGATCACTACAACGGGCTCTTCTACATCACGACCAACAAGGGCGCCAAGAACTTCAAGGTCGTGACCGCGCCGATCGATGACCCGTCGGAGAAGAACTGGACGGTCTTCATCGATCACAACCCGGCGATCAAGATCAACGGCCTGAGTTTCTTTGCGAATCACATCGTGGTGTCGGAGCGTGAAGGCGGACTGACCCAGCTCCGCATCATCGATCCCAAGACCCGGCAGTCGCATCGCATTGCCACCGACGAACCTGACTTCGCGCTGTCGCTTGGCAGCAATCCCGAGTTCAATACGGCGACCGTGCGCTTCAACTATCAGTCGATGGTGACGCCGTCGTCGGTCTACGACTACGACGTCGCCTCACGCCAGCGGAAGCTTCTGAAGCGGCAGGAAGTGCTCGGCGGCTACGATCCATCGCGCTATGAGGCCAAGCGGCTGTGGGCGGTCGCTCGAGACGGGACGAAGGTGCCGATCTCGGTCGTGCACCGCAAGGGCGTTGCGCTCGACGGCAAGGCGCCGCTGCTCCTCTACGGCTACGGCTCCTACGGCGCCTCCGGCGCTGCGACGTTCTCGTCGAATCGACTGAGCCTGCTCGATCGCGGTGTCGTCTTTGCCAACGCCTACGTCCGCGGCGGCGGCGAGATGGGCGAGGACTGGCGCGAGCAGGGCCGGATGATGAAGAAGATCAATACCTTCAACGACTTCATCGACTGCGCCGAGTACCTGGTGAAGTCGCGCTACACCTCGTCGGATCGGCTGGTGATTCAGGGCGGAAGCGCCGGCGGTCTGCTCGTCGGCGCCGTGGCGAACATGCGCCCGGATCTCTTCAAGGCGGTGGTGTCGCAGGTGCCGTTTGTCGACGTCATCAACACGATGCTCGACGCTTCCCTGCCGTTGACGACGAGCGAGTATCTGGAGTGGGGGAATCCCAACGAGAAGCCTGCGTTCGACTACATGATGCGCTACTCGCCGTACGACAACGTCAAGCCGGTGAACTATCCGGCCATGCTGGTGCAGGTGTCGCTCAACGACAGCCAGGTGCCCTACTGGGAGGGCACGAAGCTCGTGGCCAAGCTGCGCGCCACCAAGACCGACAAGAACACGTTGTTGCTGAAAGCCAACATGGGCGCCGGTCACGGCGGCTCGTCAGGTCGCTACGACGCGCTGCGCGAGACGGCGTTCACCTACGCGTTCATGCTGTGGCAGATGGGTGTGCCGGTCGCCGGCACTGCCACGTCGTCGGCCGGACGCTGACGGCCGCGTCTACCCCGCCCTGCTCTGCGCCCTCGGCGGTGAAGTGCTTTTCCAGGAGTTTTCATGATTACCGGCGCGCATTCGATTATCTACAGCACCAACCCCGACGCGGATCGCGCGGTCCTGCGGGATGTCTTCAAGCTGACGCACGTGGATGTCGGGGGCGGGTGGCTGATCTTCGGGCTGCCTCCATCCGAGGTCGCCGTGCATCCGTCTGACAAGAACGGCGTGCACGAACTCTACTTGATGTGCGCCGACGTCGAGGCGCTCGTCGCGGAGATGACGCGGCGCAACTTGTCGTGCGCGCCGGTCAAGGACGAGGGGTGGGGTCTTCTGACGCAGCTGACGTTGCCGGGCGGCGGCACGCTGGGGATCTATCAACCGCGCCACGCACGTCCGGCACCGATGGCGGACAGCTCGGCGAAAAAGCGAAAGACGCCGTCCCGCTCGGCCGCAAAGCGTCCGCGCAAAACTTCAGTCAAGCGATCCCGTCCGCGACAAACGGCCGCGAAGACTCCCCGATCGAGGACTCGCGGAAAGAAGACGCGCAAGTAGGGCCAATCTCACTGGTTCATGAGGCAGGTCCTCCTCTGGTCGTGCGCGCTCGCGATCGCGGCATCGCTCCTCGTCGCAACTGACTATCGTTCCCGCGATCCCGATTCGACGCTCTACGCGCGACTCTCCGGCGAGCTCGCCGAGCAGCCGCCGTCACGATGGATTGCTCCCGAGTGGCGCGGCGCATGGAACCAGGAGGGGCTGTTTCGTGAGCACCCGGCCGGCATTCTGCTCCCGTCGGTGCTCCTGATTCGTGCCGGTGTTCCTGCGGGGCAGGCCGCCTTCATCGTCAACATGCTGTATCAGGCGGCGGTCATCGCGCTCGTCCCGCTCGTCGCAGGCGTGGTCGTCAACGGGTTGGAGTCGCGCTCGCTCGCCTGGATACTGCAGCTCCTTCCGGTGTCCTTCGTCTACCGCATCCGCGGCAACCAGGAGCATCCGCTGCTGATGTGTTTCCTCGCGCTCATCTACGGCACGCATCGCGCGCGGACGAACCCGTGGTGGATGCTGTTGATGGTCGCGTCGTTCTGTTTTCTCGTGCTCGTCAAGGGCGCGTTCGCGATGTTCGCGCTCGTCGGCGCCGCGCTCTGGCTCGTCGTCATTCCCGCGCCCCCTGGCGGGTCGAATCGCTGGGCCTGGTCGGGCCTCACCGCAGCCGTCGTTGCCGCGGCGCTCATGCTCGCCGGCTACGAGGCGCTCTATGTGAGAACCACGGGGGAGTCGTTCCTGGAGTTCTACCGGACCACGCGCCTCGGCGGGTCGATGCGGCTCAGTGACCCTCGCGTCGTGCCGCACGCGCTCGCGAACGTCGGTCTGGTACCTCACGAGGCTCGCGTGGTTCGCAGCGCCGTGGAGCCTGGTGGCGTTTGCGACGGCAGCGGTCTGGCTTCGCATCCGAACGCGTGGAGCGTCCGCTGCGCCCTTCGACGACATGACCGAACGCGGGCTGGTGTGGGCATTGCTGTTGACGGCGGCGTTTCATCGCAGTGCTCAGCCCGGCGAACGTGCGCGCCGAGCGTTTCATCTTCCCGACCTACTTCGTCATCGGCGCCGTCGGGGTGGTGACTGCGATGCGCAATTCCGACGGCATGCGACGACTGACCGAGCGCGCCGATCGTCCATGGATCCCGATTGCGGTCTGGATGACGATGTTCCTGCTGAGCCTCGGGAGCCGGGTGTTGAAGTCGTAGATGCTCAGTGAATCAGGCCGTACACCATGTAGTTGACGCCGAGCTTGTACGCTTCGTTGGACAGGTCGATTGGCCAGAGGCCCTGGTCGGAGAACTCCCAGTACTCCGCCACATCGTGATTGTGGTTGGCAATCACCATCAGGCGCTTCGAAGGGTCGTTGTCTTCAAAGATGCCGTAGTAGGTCGGCTTGATTCCGTACATGGGGTGGGGAAAGTCGATGTGCTCCATCCGGAAGAACGAATCGAAGATGCGATGTGACGCGTCGAGTTGAACCCAGCGAGCTTCAGGAAGGATCCGCCGCATCTGTGCTTCGAGGTTGTTCCACTGGTCGTATTCGAAGTCGTCGAAGATCGCGAACCCGCCCTTGAGCAGGTACTCGCGAAAACGCTCACCCTGCCGGTCCGTCATGATCCAGAACCCGGGCTCCCACATATAAAGGATGGGGTAGTTGAAGATCTCGGGGTCGTCCAGCCCGAGAATCCGCCCCTCGGGATTGACGTCAATCAGCGTCAATTCCTGCAGGATTCTCGCGAGGTTGGCCTCGGCGCGAGGGTAGTCGTGGTTCCAGGCGTTGCTCATGCCGCGGCGGCCAGACAGCGCCGCCGTCCCAGCGCAGCCGCACGAACCTGAACCGCCCGTCGTAGCCCTCATCTTCCCGGGCCGGATCGCGCCATCCCGGCTGTGCCGAGGCGGAACTGGCCAGGACGACGACCAGAACGGCCCTCAGCCAGCGTCGCGATGAACGGTGTCGGGTGAGAAGGCTGGCAGGCATACGGCTACATACTCGGCGCCTTCAGGTTCAGGCGTACTGTAGCGGATCCACTCGCCGGGAGCTGTCACCACGGCCTGGCCCGCGCGAATGTCGAGCGTGCCGGTCTCGTGCTCGACGCGGAGCACGCCTCGCAGGACGACGGTGATTTCCTCGAAGTCGGGCCGTTGGCCGGGCTCCTGCCAGCCGCCTGGCGAAACCATGCGAGCGACGCTAACCCCAGCATGGCCAGAGTTTACGCGACCAGCATACTCCTCGATGCGCTTCGGCTTCGTGCCGGCGGCCTGAATAGTGGCGGGCCGGTGATTAGTCGTGGCATGCGCTGCATCCTACTCCAGACCGAGCCGTCATCGGTCCCGGAGCAGCGCCGCCCAAGATGGATATTAAGGATGAGGCACCAATTCTTGAAGCATCGACGTGCTCTGGACTTCCCGGAAGGAGACCGCCATGAATCGAGACGAACTCGACGGTAAAGCCAAGCAGGTCAAGGGTAAGGTCAAGCAGGGCGTCGGCGACCTGACCGACGACGAGCAGCTGAGGGACGAAGGTGTGGCCGACGAGGCCGAAGGCGAGGTTCAGGAGACGTTTGGCAAGGCTCGGCGCAAGGTCGGCGAAGCCGTAGAAGGACATCGGCGAGATGATCAAGCGCTAGGCTCACCCTTATTTTCGTGGGGGACTTGATCCCCCACGAACCCTTTGTTATATTTGCAAGGTTCTGGTCGGCCCTGGGACACCCTATCTAGGGCCAGACTCCAAGACGCGGCAGCCGTTTCGTGTGATCTGCCGTATCGCCGACGCCCGACTGATCTCGAGCGATCACGAGGCGCAGCACCATCAACCTTTATAGGGTAAGTCAGCTCCAGGTGCCGGGCCGCTTCGGCGGTTCCCTAGGCTTGGGGCACCAAACACCAATCATGCGCGTTGCTGCGCGTGTGGATGGCGTGTCTGTGAATGTTTTCTGCGCGCGTGGGGCGCGCATGGAGTGCTCGTGCCGACGATCAGCCAGCTGGTGCGACGGGGACGCGACAAGGTCCTCACCAAGACCAAGAGCCCGGCGCTGCAGAACAGCCCGCAGAAACGAGGCGTCTGTGTCCGCGTGTTCACGCAGACGCCGAAGAAGCCGAATTCCGCGCTGCGCAAGGTCGCGCGCGTCCGGCTGACCAACGGGATCGAAGTGACGACCTACATTCCAGGCGTTGGCCACAACCTGCAGGAGCACTCGCTGGTGCTCATCCGCGGCGGCCGAGTCAAGGACCTGCCGGGCGTCCGCTACCACGTGGTTCGCGGCACGCTCGACGCGGTTGGCGTCCAGGGCCGGAAGCAGGGACGTTCGAAGTACGGAGCGAAGAGACCGAAGTCGTAATAGCTATCAGCTCTCAGCTCGTCAGCTCTCAGCAGACGAATTGGGCGAGTCGGCGAGCGGCTGAAAGCTGAAAGCTGACAGCTGAAAGCTAAGACGATATGCCAAGACGACGAGAAGTACCCAAGCGCGAAGTGCCACTCGATCCGCTGTACAGCAGCGCGCTCGTGACCAAGTTCATCAGCACGCTGATGCGCGACGGCAAGCGCAGCACGGCCGAGCAGATCATGTACGCCAGCCTGGCGACAATCCAGGAGAAGACCGGCGACGATCCGATCAAGGTGTTCAAGAAGGCGGTCGAGAACGTCAAGCCCGCGCTCGAGGTCAAGTCGCGCCGCGTTGGCGGTTCGAACTATCAGGTGCCGGTCGAGGTCAACCCGAATCGCCGCCTGTCGCTGAGCATCCGCTGGCTGGTCGGCTACGCGCGCGAGCGCGGCGACGGCAAGACGATGAAGGAAAAGCTCGCCAACGAGCTGATGGACGCGGCCAATCTCCGCGGCGGCGCGGTCAAGAAGCGCGAAGACGTGCATCGCATGGCCGAGGCCAACAAAGCGTTCGCGCACTACCGCTGGTAACGGGCAATGCCGAGGGAAACACCGCTTCTTCGCACGCGCAACATCGGCATCATGGCGCACATCGATGCCGGCAAGACCACTACGACCGAACGGATCCTGTTCTACACGGGCATCACCTACAAGATCGGTGAGGTCCACGACGGGACGGCCGTGATGGACTGGATGGAGCAGGAACAGGAGCGCGGGATCACGATCACGTCCGCGGCGACGACCTGCTTCTGGCGCGATCACCGCATCAACATCATCGACACGCCGGGCCACGTCGACTTCACGGCCGAGGTCGAGCGCTCGCTGCGCGTCCTCGATGGCGCGGTCGCGGTGTTCGACTCGGTCGCCGGCGTCGAGCCGCAATCGGAGACCGTCTGGCGCCAGGCCGACAAGTACCGCGTCCCGCGCATCTGTTTCGTCAACAAGATGGACCGCATCGGCGCGGACTTCAAGCGGACCTTCGATCAGATCATCTCGAAGCTCGGCGGCAACCCGGTCGCGATCCAGCTGCCGATTGGCGCCGAAGACAAGTTCGTCGGCGTGATCGACCTCGTGCAGATGAAGGCGATCACCTACAAAGACGAAACGATGGGCGCGGACTACGTCGTGTCGGAGATCCCCGCCGACATGATGGACGAGGCGCAGAAGTACCGCGAGCAGCTGATCGAGAAGGTCAGCGAGGCCGACGACAAGCTCCTCGAGAAGTACCTGCACGGCGAAGAGATCACCGAAGCGGAAATCAAGGCGGCGCTGCGCAAGCGCGTCAACAGCTCGGTGCACACCGAGGGTGACAAGGCGGAGCCGGCCTTCGTGCCGGTGATCTGCGGGTCCGCGTTCAAGAACAAGGGCGTGCAGCCGCTGCTCGACGCCATCGTCGACTATCTGCCGTCACCGGTTGAAGTGCCCGCGATCAAGGGATTCGATCCGAACAAGGGCCCCGATGCGATCGTCGAGCGCCCGGCGGCTGACGATGCGCCGTTCTCGGCGCTGGCGTTCAAGATCATGACCGACCCATTCGTCGGTCAGCTGACGTTCATCCGCGTCTACTCGGGCGTCATGACCTCGGGCTCGTCGGTCTACAACTCGACGAAGCAGAAGACCGAGCGGCTCGGCCGGCTGCTCAAGATGCACGCGAACAAGCGTGAAGAGATCAAGGAAGTCTACGCCGGCGATATTGCCGCGGCCGTCGGCCTCAAGACCGTCACCACCGGCGACACGGTGTGCGACGAGAAGAAGCCGGTCGTGCTCGAGTCGATGGACTTCCCGGAGCCGGTCATCTCGCTCGCGATCGAGCCGAAGACCAAGGCCGACCAGGAAAAGCTCGGTCAGGGCATGCAGAAGCTCATGGCCGAAGACCCGACGTTCCGGGTCAAGACCGACCAGCAGACCGGCGAGGTTGTCATCGCCGGCATGGGAGAGCTGCACCTCGAAATCATCGTCGACCGGCTCAAGCGCGAGTTCGGCGTCGAGGCCAGCGTCGGCCGTCCGCAGGTCGCCTACAAGGAAACGCTCACCCGGCCGGCCGATGGCGAGATGAAGTACGCCAAGCAGACCGGCGGCCGCGGCCAGTACGGCCACGTGAAGATTCACCTCTATCCGGGCGAGCCGGGGTCGGGCTACATCTTCGAGAACGAGATCAGCGGCGGCTCGATTCCGAAGGAATACATCAAGCCGGTCGACGAAGGGATCAAGGAAGCGCTCACGCGCGGCGTGCTCGCCGGGTATCCGATCGACGACGTGCGGATCGAGCTGTACGACGGCTCGTATCACGACGTCGACTCGTCGGAAATGGCGTTCAAGATCGCCGGTTCGATGGCGTTCCAGGACGCGGCCAAGAAGGCGAAGCCGGTACTGCTCGAGCCGATCATGCGGGTCGAAGTGGTCGTGCCCAAGGAGCACATGGGCGACGTCATCGGGAACCTCTCGGGGCGGCGCGGTCACATCCAGTCGCAGGAAGATCGCGGCGGGACGCAGATCATCAACGCGCGCGTGCCGCTCGCCGAGATGTTCGGCTACGCCACGGACCTGCGGTCGCGGACCCAGGGCCGCGCGACCTACTCGATGCACTTCGATCGCTACGAACCGGCGCCGAACAACGTGAGCGAGGAAGTCGTCGCGCGGGTGCAGGGAAAGACGTAAGAAGGCTCAGGGCTCAAGGCTCAGGGCTCAATGCAGAGAGGGTTCATGGTTCGCGGCGCAAGGCTTCAGTTTCACCTGAGCCTTGAGCCTTCAGCAGTCAGCATCGACAAGGATCACAAACGTGGCTTCAGCTTTCAGCGACAAGATCCGCATCCGCCTCAAGGCCTACGACAGCCGGGTGCTCGATCAGTCGACGACGGAAATCGTCGATACGGCGCGGCGGACCGGGGCGCGCCTGGCCGGCCCGATTCCGCTGCCGACCGACAAGAACAAGTGGACCGTGCTGCGATCGCCGCACGTCGACAAGAAGTCGCGCGAGCAGTTCGAGCTGCGGACGCACAAGCGGCTGATCGACATCTTCGAGCCGACCCCGCAGACGGTCGACGCGCTGATGAAGCTCGACCTCCCGGCCGGCGTGGACGTGGAGATTAAGGCGTTCGGCAAGGAGCACAAGTAGATGGCTCTCAGCCGTCAGCTCTCCAGCTGTCAGCCGGAGAACCCGGAGAGCAGTCGAGCTGCTGCTGCCGAGAAGCTGAGGCAGCTGAGAAGCTGGATAGCTATGGTTACAGGGATCATCGGCAAGAAAGTCGGCATGACCCAGGTGTTCGGCCAGGACGGGACGGCCACGCCTGGGACGGTCATCAAGGCCGGCCCGTGCGTCGTCGTGCAGGCCAAGTCGAAGGCGACCGACGGATACGAAGCGGTGCAGATCGGGCTCGTCGAAGAGCGCCCTGCGCGCGTGCGCAAGCCGCTGGCCGGGCACTACAAGAAGGCTGGCGTGCCGCCGACCCGCGTCCGCCGTGAAGTCACGCAGGCCGCCGGCAGCGAGGCGATGAAGGCTGGCGATCAGGTGCTCGTCACGGGCCTGTTCGCGAATGGCGATCGCGTCGACGTCATCGGCATCAGCCGCGGCAAGGGTTTCCAGGGCGTCATGAAGCGCCACAACTTCCGCGGCGGCGCCGCGACGCACGGGTCGATGTTCCACCGCGCGCCCGGGTCGATTGGCGCCTCGTCGTTCCCGTCGCGGGTCGTCAAGGGCATGCGCGCGGCCGGACGGATGGGCGGCGACCGTGTCACGACGCGCAACCTGAAAGTCGTGCAGGTCGATGCCGAGAACAACCTGCTCGTGCTGAAGGGCGCCGTCCCTGGCGCGCCGGGCGGGTATCTGATCGTGCGCAAGGCGATCGCGCGCAAGCCCGATCCGAAGCCGCAGGTCGAGAAGCCGTCGAAGGCGGTAAAGGGAAAGAAGTAGCTCTCAGCCATCAGCTCCCAGCTATCAGCCGATGGACGGCGATAGCGAAGCGAGCTGAAGCTGACAGCTGAAAGCTGAAGCTATGCAGATAGACGTCGTCAACGGCAACAACGAAAAGGTCGGCGCGGTCGAGTTGAGCGACGAGCTCTTCGGCGGGCGCGTCAAGGCCGGGTTGATCTGGGAAGCGGTGGTGCAGGAGAACGCCTCCGAGCGCCGCGGCACGCACGCGACCAAGAACCGGGCGCTCGTCAGCGGCAGCGGCAAGAAGCCGTGGCGGCAGAAGGGAACCGGCCGGGCCCGGGTCGGCGAGATTCGCAACCCGCTCTGGCGCAAGGGCGGCACCGTGTTCGGCCCGATGCCGCGGAGCTACGCCTACGACCTGCCGAAGAAGGTGCGTCGCGGCGCGCTCGCCGCGGCCCTCGCGCAGAAGCTCAGCGACGGCGCGGTGATCGTCGTCGATCGGCTCGAGGCGAGCGATCGCAAGACGAAAACGACGGCGCAGATGCTCAAGCGCCTCGGCGCCACCGGGAAGACGCTGGTCATCGACGTGACGCCTCGAGGAGGCGTTCGCGATCTCGGCCCGCAACATCGATGGCGTGACGCTCGTTGCGAGTAACAAGGTGACCGCCCGCGACGTGATCGACACCTCGCGCGTCGTCGCGACCAAGGGCGCGCTCGAGAAGCTGCAGGAGGCGCTTGGATAGCTTCAGCCACCAGCTGTCCAGCTTCCCGCCTGTGGGAGCTGATAGTGCTGGAAGCTGGAAGCCGAAAGCTGAAAGCTAAGCTATGAAACTCACAAACGTCATCCGGCGCCCGCT
>CAWCQI010000013.1:0-109407 GCA_963797625.1 uncultured Acidobacteriota bacterium | reverse complement strand
AGGCGACATCGTCCAGCGCCCTGGCGAGTGCCACCCAGATGGCCGGACAGGAACTGAACGACCTCAACGCCGACATACACGCGAGTGCAGACTATCGCCGCGCGATGATTCCGGTGTTCACGCGGCGCGCGGTGATCGCGGCCGCGGCTCGCGCGTAGTCAGGTCTGGGACACGTCAGGCCGATCGCGGTCAGCCCGCGCCGGCCGCCAACTTGCCCTGCAGGCACGTAAAGAAGAGATCGAGCATCATCTTCGACACGCCGCCGATCAGTCGCTGCCCCAGGCGCGCGATCGCGCCGCCTGTCTGCACAGTGCCCGCGACGTCGACGATCGTGGTCACACCGTCCGCACGCAGCGTGATGACGGAGCTCCCCTTCACGAACCCCGGTCTCCCCTGCCCTTCGGCCACTAGACGGTACGAGGTCGGCGGCATCTGCTCGGACACCGTCACGGTACCTTCGTAGGCACCGGTGATTGCTGCCAGCGCAACGGTCAGTCGGGCGCGATAGCGGTTTTCGCCGTTTGGCTCGAAGCTGCTGCAACCCGGGATGCAGGAGGAAATGACGGCCGGGTCCATCAGCAGGGCCCAAACCCGATCGGGTGGCGCGTCGAACGTGTAGGAGCCGGAGATGAGGTGGCACGAGATCCGACAGCGCGACCGCTCCCTCGTAGGTGCCGGTGATCGCCGCGAGCGCCACCGTGAGGGTGACGCGATAGCTGTTGTCGCCGTTCGGCTCGAAGCGGTCACAGCCCGGGATGCAGGAGGAAATGACGGCCGGGTCCATCAGCAGGGCCCAGACCCGATCGGGTGGCGCGTCGAACGTGTAGGAGCCGGAGATGTCCATGGCCCGCCCTACTTTCGCCGCTCCGGCAGACGCCGCGCCGACGGGCCGTCGTAGCGGTGATCCTTCGGGTCGATCTGCCGCATCGGCTGCTGGCGCTGCCGCTCCTCGTCGGCGTGCGCCGCGATGCCCGGGACGCGCGAGATGATGAAGAGCGCGTCGGCGATCGTCGGCGGGATGCCGAGGTCGCCGCAGACGGCGGCAATCGCCCCGTCGATGTTGACCGGGAGCGTCCGCCCCAGCTCGTCGGGATGCGTGTGGAGCACGAGCTCGACGGCGCGGATCATCTGGATGTGATCGGATTCGACTTCGAGCTCGAGCGCCATCTGAAAGAGGCGCGCCGCGCGCGGATCGCGCGTGTGGAAGCGGTGGCCGAATCCTGGCGGCGCCTCTTTGGCATCGACGCATTTCTGGACGATGCGCTCGGCCGCCTCGCGAAGGCCCATGCCCTCGCGCTTTAGCGCCAGCCCGCTGTCGAGAAACTGCATGCAGCTTTCGATGTCACCGCCGTGATACCGGCCGAATCCCAGTACGCCCGCGGCCACGCACGCCCGAAGCGGCGCGCCGGTGGTGGCGGTGTTGCGGGCGGCCAGCGTCGATGGAGGCGTGGCCCCGTGATCGATGAACGAGACGAGGAGCGCTTCCATGAGCCGGCCCATGCCAGGCGTCGGGATCTCGCCGACGAGCAGCAGGTAGATCGCTTCGCCGAACGTGAGGCGGCCCATGATCTCGTCGAGCGGGTAGCCGCGGACGAGAATCTTGTTGGGTTCGATGCAGGTTAGCGCCGTGCGCCACTCGTCGCTGGCGGCGCCGGTCTGGCGTCGTTCGGGCCGGCGAGAGGCGCTCGTGGCGGCATCGAGTTCGGTTGGTCGCGGTTTCATGATGGTTAGGTCCCGTACAGCCGATCCCCGAAGTCACCCAGGCCCGGCACGATGAACTTGTGCTCGTTGAGTCCTTCATCGATCGCTGGCGTATAGATGTGCGCGTCGGGATGATGTTTCTCGACGAGCGCGATGCCTTCGGGCGCGGCGACGATGCAGATCATGCGCACGTCGCGCCCGCCGGCGCCTCGTATCAGGTCGAGCGCGGCGACCGCGCTGCCACCGGTCGCCAGCATCGGGTCGATCATGAGGACGAACGACCCATTCAGATCAGGCGGCAGCTTCGAGTAGTACCGGGACGCGATGGCGGTCATTTCATCGCGCTGTAGTCCGATATGGCCGACACGTGCCGTCGGGATCAGTTCCAGCACGGCATCGAGCATCCCGAGGCCGGCACGGAGCACCGGCACGACCACCACGCCATCACGGACGCGTCGCGCATCCGCCGGTCCGATTGGTGTCTGGACACGCGCGGCGACGCTCGGGATGTCGCGCGTCGCTTCCGACGCCAGCAGAAGGCTGATGCGCACGGCCATATGCCGAAACGTCTCGGGCGTCGTCGAGGCGTCCCGGAGGGTCGCGAGGGCGTCATGAACGAGCGGATGCTGCACGAGATGCACTGGCACGGGCACAATATAGTGCAGTCGGCAGTCGGCAGTCGACAGTCGTTAGTCGCAGTCGACAGTCTCAGTCGGCAGTCCCAGTCGGCAGTCCCAGTCGTCAGTCGCAGTCGACAGTCCCAGTCGACAGTCCAGTCCAAGTCCTAGTCCGATGTTCGAACCCCGAACGAACTCCGAACCCCGACCCCCGAGACCCGAGTCCCGAGTCCCGAAGCCCCCCATGCGATAGAATTCCGCCTGCTCATGCTTCCCGCGGTCTCGACTCTGTGTGCGCTTTTGGTCATGTTAACGACGGCGGCGACGGTTCTGTCCGGTCAGCCGCCGCCTGGCCGCCGCAACGTCTCGCTCGTCGTCACCGGCGGGGCAGTGGTGACGATGGACGGGAGCGGGAGGGTGTTGAGACCGGGGGCGGTCGCGGTTGACGGTCGCGAAATCGTCGCGGTCGACACGGCCGACGCCGTCGCGCAGCGGTTCAACGGCGCCGAGACCATCGATGCCACTGGGCACGTCGTCATGCCCGGCCTCATCAATACCCATACGCATGCGCCGATGGTCCTCTACCGGGGGTTGGCGGATGACCTGGCGCTCATGGATTGGCTCCAGAAATACATTTTTCCGGCGGAGGCAAAGACCGTCAGCCCGGAGTTCGTCCGCGCCGGGACGCGTCTGGCTGCCCTTGAAATGATCCAGTCGGGCACGACGGCCTACGCCGACATGTACTACTTCGAGGAGGAGATAGCCAAGGCGACGAAGGAGGCTGGCATTCGTGGAGTTCTGGGGCAGACGATCATCCAGTTCCCGGTGCCGGACGCGAAGACACCGGCCGATGGCATCGCGAGGGCGACGGCGTTCATCCGGCAGTGGTCCGGCGACGATCTGATCGTTCCGGCGATTGCCCCGCACTCGATGTACACGCTCGACACCGCGACGCTCAAGGAGATTCGGGCGACGGCGACGCGCGAGCGGGCCCCGGTCATCATCCATCTCGCCGAGACCACCGACGAGATCAAGGTCGCGCGCGACAAGTACAAGGCGACGCCGACGCAGTTTCTCGAGTCGATCGGCTTCTGGGGCGACCGCACGCTCGCGGCGCACGGCGTTCACGTGACGCCCGCGGACATTGCCATTCTCGCGAAGCGTCACGTCGGCCTGTCCCACAACCCCGAGAGCAACATGAAGCTGGCGAGCGGCACGTCGCCTGTTCCGGCGCTTCAAAAGGCTGGCGTCGTCGTTGGACTCGGCACCGATGGGGCCGCCAGCAACAACGACCTCGACATGTTCGAGGCGATGCGGCAAGCGGCGTTCCTGCACAAGCTGACGAGCAAGGATCCGAGCGCGCTGCCGGCCAGAACCGCGCTCCGGATGGCCACGATCGACGGGGCGCGCGCGCTCGGCCTGGATCGTGAGATCGGCTCGCTCGAACCGGGCAAGCGCGCGGACCTGCTGATCGTCTCCATGCGCAGCGCGCGGCAGACGCCGATGTACGATCCGCTCTCGCACCTCGTCTACGTGACGCGAGGGGATGATGTGCAGACCGTGGTCGTCAATGGAAAGATCGTCATGAAGAACCGGAAGGTGCTGACCCTGGATGAGGCCGCGGTTCTTGCCGAGGCGAACGCGTGGGCGGCAAAGGTGACGGCTTCAGTTCAGGTTCAGAAGGTTCAATAGGTTCAAGGGTTCAAGAAGGTTCCAGGTTCATTAGGTTCAAGGGTTCACCGCATTCATGGAAACACTGCTCACCACCGAACAGATTCAAACGCGCATCGTCGAGATGGCCGCGAGCATCGAGCAAGACTATCCGCCAGGGGAGGGCATCCACCTCGTTGGGGTGCTCAAGGGCGGCTTCATGTTCATGGCTGATTTGGTGCGCGCGATGAGCCCCCGCGTCACGATGGACTTCATCGCCGTCTCGAGCTATGGGAAGCGCACCAAATCCACCGGTGAGGTCCGAATGGTCAAGGACGTGGACGCCAGCCTCGAAGGCCGCCACGTCATCATCGTCGAAGACATCGTCGATACAGGGCTGACGCTGACCTACCTGCAGGACATCCTGCGCGCGCGGGGGCCGAAGTCGCTCAAGACGGCGTGTCTGTTGAGCAAGCCGTCCCGGCGGGTAGTCAACGTGACCGTCGACTACGTGGGGTTCACGATCGAGGATCGCTTCGTCGTCGGGTACGGGCTCGACTATGCGGAGAAATACCGCAACCTTGGCCACATTGCGGTGCTGGACGGGGAATGAAGCGATTCGACATCATCACCGAGACCGACGCCCGTGTGCTTGATATCGGGTCGACGGTCGAGCTGGCGCCCGGCGGCCTCGTGACGCCGCTCGCCCGCGACACGCTGACGGCACGGCGAGTGACGGTCGTGGCAACGGGGGCGACCGATCCGGAGCTGCCGGCGGACCTGGTGCCGGTTGCGGATGTTCGCCGCGTGGTCATCGGTAGCGATCACAGCGGCGTTGCGCTGAAGCGCGCCCTCGTGCTGCACCTGCGCGGACGCGGGCTGGCGGTCCTCGACGTCGGCACGGACGGAACCGATCCCGTGGACTATCCGGACATTGCTGCCGCGGTTGGTCAGGCGGTGACGCGGAAGGAAGCCGACGCCGGCATCGTCATCGACGGGGCGGGCATCGGCTCGGCGATCGCCGCCAACAAGATCCGCGGTATCCGCGCCGCGATGTGCCTCGACGAGACGACCGCGCGGTATTCCAGAGAGCACAACGGCGCCAACGTCCTTGCGCTGGGTGCGTCCCTGGTGCCGGGCACAGAGGCTGCCGTTCGGATTGTCGATCGGTGGCTCGGAACGCCCATGCGTGAGGCGCGCTACATCAGGCGCCTGATAAAAATCCGCCGGCTGGAAGAACGCCCGTGAACCCACAGGACTTACAACGCCTGGTCGAGATCATCGCCGAAGAGCTGCTCGCGGCGCAGGGACCCGGAGGTGTGCCGACGCGGTGCACCTGTCACGCCGTGCAAACGGACTGTTGCCCGACTCGGCTCCGCGGAGTGCTCGATGCCGGCGCGACGCGCCTCGGCCTGCACGCGACCGGCGGGGCGCCCGGCGGTGTCTCCGCGATGATCGACCACACGCTGCTCAAGGCCGACGCGACGCGCGCCGACATCGAGAAGCTCTGCGGCGAGGCGGCGGAGTTCCAGTTCGCCACCGTCTGCGTCAACCCGGTGTGGGTCGCGCTCGCTGCATCGCGCCTGCGCGGCACCGGTGTCGGCGTCTGTTCGGTGGTCGGGTTTCCTCTCGGGGCGACGACCGCCGACGTGAAGAACTTCGAGACGCGGCGGGCGATTTTCGACGGCGCTGCCGAAATCGACATGGTCATCAACGTCGGGGCGCTCAAGTCCGGCGATTTGCGGACAGTCGAGCGCGATATCGAGGCGGTGGTCGACCCCTGCCGGCAGTGCGGCGTGACGAGTAAGGTGATTATCGAGGCCGCGCTATTGACCGACGAGGAGAAGATCACGGCGTCGACGCTGACGAAGGCGGCCGGTGCCGACTTCGTCAAGACCTCCACCGGTTTCGGTCCCGGCGGTGCGACCGTGGCAGATGTCGCACTGATGCGCCGGGTCGTCGGCGCCGAAATGGGCGTCAAGGCTGCCGGTGGCGTGCGCGATCTCGAGGGCCTGAAAGCGATGGTCGCGGCCGGCGCGACCCGCGTCGGCGCGAGCGCTGGCGTCAAGATCGTCCAGGAATCGAGAGGGCAGAAGTCCACCGCTGGTGGCACCAGCGGGTATGAGAATCGGCTTTGCGTACCCCGACGCTTCACACTAGGAAAGCCTCTCACCGCAGAGGACGCTGAGCCCGCAGAGCCATTTTGGTTTCTCTGCGTTCTCGGCGCTCTCTGCGGTGAGAGGCTTTTGGCAGCGAGCTACCGACGATCGATTCCCTCCCGGACCGCGACCAGCCGCTCGGGAAACGGCACCGCGACCTTGTGCTCGTCGAAGGCGCGGCGGATTCGCTTACGGAGTTCGCGTCCGACCTCGTGCTGACGTTGCGGCACGGTCTTGATCCGCAGCTTGATCTGCACCGCCCAGTCGGCAAACGCGTCCACGCCCATTATCTCGATCGGTTCGAGGATGAAGACGCCGTAGTGACTGTCTTTTTGAAGCTCGTCGCCGACGTTCCGGAGGATCTCCGTGACCCGGTCGACGTCCTCGTGATAGGGAATCCCCATCGTGATGACGTAGTAGGAGAAGTCCTTGCTGCGGTTCGCAAGCGTCGTGATCGATCCGTTCGGGAAGACGTGCAGCGTCCCCTCTTCGTCACGAAGAACGATGGTCCTGAGGTTGATTTGTTCGACCAGCCCGCCGGTGCCGTTGATCGCCGCTGAGTCGCCGACGCGCACCTGATCCTCGAGAATCATGAAGAACCCGCTGATGATGTCGCGCACCAGCGTTTGCGCGCCGAAGCCGACCGCCAAGCCGGCGATCCCGGCACCGGTCAGGACCGGGGTGATGTTGACGCCGAACTCGTCGAGCACCATCAGCACGGCGGCACCCGTGATGCGCAGTCGTCGCGACGTTGTTGATGAGCGTCCCGAGCGTCCGGGCGCGCTTGGCGCGCTCGAGGGCGTCGAGGCTCGTGCCCTGGCTGACTTCGTGCTCGAATCGACGCACGAGCAGAGCTTGTCGTGCGGACAAGCGCGTAGGCAAAGAGCGCGACCAGCAAGATCGTGAGGCCGTGGCCGAACGCCCATTCGCGATCGACTTGAGCGGCACCCCCGCGCGCGGTTGCACACCGGCCAGCTCGAATGCCGGAAAGCAGGAGGAGTCCGGCACAGAGCAGGAACGTGGCCAGGCTGACGAGCCGCAGCGGACCGCGAACGAGCGGGCTCGAGCTGGAAAGGTGATCCCCGACGATGGCGAGGAGCGCGCGGCGCGCGAGGCGGCCGACGATGAATGCCGCCAGCCAGGCCAGGGCGAACGTTGCTACCACGGCGAGGAGAATCGTCTGCAGGCTCACGGTCCCTTCGAAGAGGGATGGTGTCATGCGATGCAGGATAGCAGATGCGCCGGCGCGCGAAAGATAGCCGTGGTACCGGAGTGTCACTGCTGCTTGGCAGTGAAGGGCTGCTTCGTCATCGGGTCGATCGGCACGGTCGGGTTCGCGTCCCACGCGTCGAGTTTGTCGACGACGAGCATGACGCCGTACATGCGGACCCAGTGGCCGGGAAACGTGCAGACGTAGATGTATTCGCCGGGTGTCTTTGGCGCGGTGAAACCCAGACGCTCGGTCTCGCCTTCTTTGAGCAGCCTGGTCGAGTAGAGGACGGCCGGCAGGTCGGGAACGAAGGCCTTTGCCTCAGGGTCGGTGGGCATCGGCATCGCGCCTCCAGCCGCGCCAACCGCTTCGAGGGACCCCGGTTGGCTCACGATCAGGTTATGCGGCATCGCATCGGGATTGAACAACACGATCTGCACCGGCCTTGCCCGCTTCCACGACAAACCACTTCAGATCGAAGCTGAGCTTCTCGGGAATCGTCTGGATGCGCACCACCTGCACGCCAAGGGCGCGCAGGTCACGCCGGATGGCCCGTTTCGGATCGTCTGGGAGCTTCGCGGCCAGCTTCTCACCGAACTGGATGGCGTCCAACGCATCGGGATCAGTCCGTCGGTCCTCCGGTGTGGCCGCCACGATGGCGACGATGGCGCGCGCCAGCGGTTCGATTGACGCGTCGGGCCAGGCACTCTCGGGGATGCGCTGAAGCGAGGCGATCGCGGCGGCGCGGGACGCACGGCTCGGCGTCCGGCTTTACTTCTTTCGCCAGGAGATCGAAGGTGGCTGCGTCGCGTCGAATCCAGCCGAGCGCGTCGAGGGCCGCCGTCCGAGTGAGCGGGTCCCTCGTTTGTCGCAAGGAGCTTGGCGATTGGCGCGAAGAGCTGATCGCGCACGTCTGCGCCGCCTCCCGACGCTGGCGCCGCCGGAAGATAGCGCACGCTGAGCAGCAGCTCGACGAGGTGGGCCTGATGCTTGAGCGCTGTCTGCCATGCCTCGTCCGGTTTGCCATCCGCGATCATGATGGCGCCGTACGCACCACGAAGGACGAGCGGCGGGCTCGACGCGGTATCGATCGCCTGGACGAACGTGGCGCGCTCTTTGCGGAGCGTGTCGGTCGGCTGCGCCAGGAGAAGGCCGAGCAGTTTCTCGCCGGTCAGCGCATCGTCTATGGGAACTTTGGAGAGTGCCTCCAGCAGGACCCGGCTCTTGCTGGTCTTGTCCAACCCGACGAGCGCTGTCAGCGCTTCGTCGCGGAACTGAGGAGCGACGCCCCTGCGCGTCAGCAGCGCGAAGTACACGGGCCGGTAGCGAACGTCGCCTTCCTTGCGCTCGACGAGGACGAGCTCTTCGTTCGAGAGTCGGCCCAGCTGGTACTCGACGGCACGAAGTGGCTGATCGAGGAGGATCTTGGGCGCGTCCTGCGCGTAACTTCCAGACGCCACCGTGAGAATCGCCGCCAGGCTCGCCGGGAAAACGCCGGTCAATGCACTGCCGTCCGAGCATGCTCAGATCTTACCGGACGAACGGCTTGAGCGTGTTCATCGTCTGGTCCAGCGTGTACTTGAGGAAGCGATCCTGCGGCTGGGCGAGCGATGCGAGCGCCACCTCGGCCGCTTCCTGCGTCTGGAAGAAGCTCGCGGCGCGCACGGCCTCGAGCCGCACACCGGGATGCGGGTCGGTGGCCAGAGTCTTCAGCACAGCTAGCGGATTGGGGACGCGGTCTCTCCAGTAGCACAGTACGCGAGTGGCCGCCGCCCGCGCCCACGGGTCGCTCGATTTGAGCATCCGCGTCAACAGCTCCTGGTTGACCTGGTTGTGCCACTGATGCACCCACAGCGCTTCCATCATGTGGTGCTCGTACGCCGGATCTTTCGGATCCAGCTTCGCGGTCCACGCCTGGACGGCGGCCACCACGTCCTTCGTGTTGCGCGCGCTCAGCTCGATCTTGGCGCGATAGCGGACGCGGTTCTCCGGCTCCTTGAGGAGGTCCAGCAGTTGTGGAATGGGTGCGCCAGCGATCGCTGCCGGTTTGAGCAGGGGCCTGCCTGGATACGTGACTCGATAGACGCGACCGTGGAGGTGATCGCGCGTCGTGTCGCGCAGGTTGTGCTGCATGTGCCCGACGATCGGGTTGTGCCAGTCGGTGAAGTAGAGGGCACCGTCGGGACCGACCTCGGCATCCACCGGCCGGAAGTTCTCGTCGGCCGAGCTCAGAATCGGCTCGACCTCGGTGATCTTCAGGCCGGCGCCATCTTCACTGATCTTGTAGTTCAGCAGCCCCCTGAACCCGATCGTGTTGAGCGCGATGAGATTGCCCTGCATAGCCTCGGGAAAGTGCCGGCTCGAGAGCAGCTCCGCGCCGCCGATCGGCCGGGTCCTGACGTCGCCTGGCTTCGGCGCCTGCTTGGTCTCCATCGCGGGGAAGTACTTCTTGGTCGAGAACGATGGCCCGTAGTACGGCTGACCGCCGGTCGCATCGAACACGATGTCCCGGCTCCACTGGTCGAAGACGTGGCCATGCGGGTTCGGAAAATTGAAGGGCACGTAGGTCTCGAATTTCCAGGTTCGCGGCTCGAACCGGTAGACGCCGCCGTCGTGCTGGCGCGTGACCGGTCCCCACGGCGACTCGACCGATGTGCGGTGAAAGACGCCTTCCTGAAAATACAGCGCGCCGCCCCCATCGAAGGTGAAGCTGTTCATCGCGTGATGGGTGTCGGCCGAGTCGAACCCGTGCAGCACGATCTCCTTGGTGTCGTACTTGTCGTCTCCGTTTGTATCCTTCAGGAAGACGAGGTTTGGCTGCTGGCCGACGAGGACTCCTCCGTTCCAGAACTCGAAGCCGGTCGGATTCTGGAGATCGCCGGCGAAGACCGTGCACTTGTCGGCCTTGCCGTCGCCATTGGTGTCCTCGAGGATGAGCAGCTTGTCGTCCATCGGCGTCTTCGGCTGCCAGTGGGGATAGTTTTTCCAGGCCGCCACCCACAGCCGTCCCTTGGTGTCGAACGCCATCTGAACTGGCTTGACGAGCTCGGGAAACTCTTTCTCGGACGCGAAGAGCTCGACCTTGAGCCCCTGGCCGATCGTCATCGCCTTGATCGTCTCATCGCCGTTCTTGAATGGAGACACGCTCGACATGTTGGTCTTGGCATCGACGAACGGCAACGTGTTCGAGTCATCGACGGTCAGATCGCCGCCGCCGGCGACCGCCCAGATGCGCCTGTCGCGGTTGCTGATCATCTGGTCGAGGATCGGCAGCTCACGCTGCAGCACGTCGTAGTTGCTGGGCAGGACGTCTTCCTTGGCGACGCCGGCCATCTGCTTCGCGTCGACGTTTCGTGGGTTCCCGCGAACGAAGGTGAGGAACGCGCGGTCGCCGTAGGTCGAGTAGCCGTCGGTCACGCGGTAACGCTGAAACCAGAGCCGATCTTTGTCGACGACCGCCTGGCGCAATTTCGTCAGCAGGGCCTCCTGGTACTTCGGCGTGTCGCCGAAGAGCGCCCGATCGATCACCTGCGCGATTTGCCGATTGCCTTCCGGGTTGAGGTGGATGCCCTGGATCGTCAGCGGCGCCTTGTTCTCGGCGTAGAGTCGCGCGCTCGGCGTGTAGAGATCGACGAAGGTGATGTTTCCGGCGCGCGCCGCGTCGGCCATCGCCTTGGTATAGAGCGCCAAACGCTGGTTGTTCTCTTTACCGTCGGGCAGGTCGGGATTGCCGAGGTCTTCGTGCGCCAGCGGCGAGAACAGCACGACACGCGGGGCCGACTTGCCGTTGTACTTCTGCGCGAGCGTGTGCGCGATCCAGGCAGTCAGCTCCTTCTTGAAGGCGTCGAGACCAGCCTGCCCGGCGAACGACTCGTTGTATCCGAAGAAGGCAAAGACGACGTCGGCCCTGGTGTTGGTGCCGGCGAGCCGGTTGTCTTCGTAGCCTCCGATCGGCTGGGCCAGCCCGCTCAGCCACTCGTCGGGCGTGCCGAAGTTCTTCGAGCGCGGACGCGTGGAGACTTCGTCGCCGCTGAATCCCAGGTTGCGCACAACGAGCTCATGCTTCGGGTACCTCGCCTGAAGCATTGTCTCGAGCCACCCGTCGTACTGCATTCGCTCGGCCAGCGTGTTGCCGATGATGCTGATGTGATCCTTCGGCTGCAGGGCGAACGCCTGCTGACGGGCGAGCACTGTTCCCCGGTTCTCACGCGCCGCCAGCGCTGTCATCGCGAGGAGCCCTGCCGCCAGCGCCGCGACCCGCAATCCTGTCTTTGTCATAACCATAGAGCTTATCGCGCCCCGCTCTGTCCGTGTGGTCCGTGTGATCCGTGGCTCGTGAACCGCGTGATCCGTGGCCTACTTCGTGGCCGGAATCGGCGATTCCCAGCCAGCCATATCCGACGGCTTCATGCCTTTCACGTAGCCGTCGAACGCGAACGTCGTCGGGTGAAAGGGCCCGACGAAGCTGATGTTGCCGTCGGCGCGGATCGCTGCCTCGAGTCCGACGGCCCAGAGCGTTGCGTTGACCGCCATGCGCCGAAAGCCGTCGTTCAGCAAATCCTCGGACGCGCCGTGGGTCGTCGTGAAGACGCGGCCTGATTTTCCCGGAGTCTGTTCGTACATCCGGAACCAGGCGACGGGCACCTGCTTCTTGTCCGGCGCGGGCGGGGAGTCGGCGGTCATCCCGTTGAGGATTTCCCCGAGCGCCAGGATGGTGCTGCCGGCGATTGGGTCCGCCGTGTATCCCCCAGATTGCACCCAGACGTCCTTGACGCCGCGAAGAATGGGATGGCTCGACTGATCGGGCTGCAGCAGCAGCCTCGAGCTCTGCTTGTGGTTGCGGCCGTAGTGCGACACCCACGTCTCTCCGAGCACCTGTCGGCCGAAGCCGCCGGTGTAGTCCGGCGCCGTGTTGTTCCAGGTGTATTTCAGGAACTTCGCGTCCGGCCGCTTGATTTGAAAGGCATGCGTGGATGTGCGGTAACCGACGACGGGGCCGCCGCGGTTCAGGTAGTCGACGATGTGCTGCATCTGGTCGTCGGGAAAATCCTGGAACCGGAGAAACACGACCAGGAGGTCGGCCGTCTTCAGCGCCTCGAGGCCTGAAATGTTCGAGCTGCCCGGTTCGATGAAGCCGGTCTTCGGATCCGTCGTAAAGAAGACGCTGCACTTGAAGCCGTAGTGCTTTGCCATGATGCGGGCCAGCGCGGGGAGCGATTCTTCGCCGCGGTATTCGTGATCGCCGGCAAGCCAGACGATGTGCTTGCCCCGGCCCGGGCCCGTGTCACCTTCGTAGACGACCAGGTGCGGGTTCTGCGCCATGCCCGCTGCCGGGTCGATCAGACTTCCTACGGCGACCAGCAATATTCCTACGTACCGCTTCATCCGGTTTGGTCCTTTCACGCGACGCGCCGATCCTACACCGGCCAGGGACCGAGCTCGACGCCGTCAGTGAAACGACGAACACGACGGGCACCATGGGTTCAATCCCATGATGCCCGTCGTGCTGGCTATCCGTGTTGTCCGTGTTGTCTGCGGCCTGTTTGGCTGTGTGCTGTTCTGTGTTATCTGTGGCTCAGAACGAGAACCGGATCGCCCCCTGCATGACGCGCGCGCTTCGAGAGGCCGTGGCCTGGCCAAAGCTTGCATTGACCTGCTCTCCCGCGGGATTGAACTGAGCGTTCGTGTTCAGTGTCGACCAGTTGACCTGGTTGAACACGTTGTAGGCCTCCCACCGGAACTGAATCCTCTTGTCGCCGCCCATCTGGAAGTTCTTGAAGATGGACATGTTCGACAGGACGATCTTCGGGAGCCGGAAGAACGTCACGGGCGCATTGCCGATATCGCCGCGACCGGTCAGCCGGCTGAACGCAGAGACGTTGAAGTAGCTTCCAGTTCCGCCCGGAGTCGGGTCGCAGTTGCCGCTGGTGCACAGCGTGTTGCCGGTGATGTCGGGCCGGACTCCGCCGTCACCGCCGGTGAAGTCGAAGTTGTCGGTCGTCGAGGTCGTGGCGCCCGACCAGTCGCCGCTGACCCAGGCCGTGTCCCCGGACAGCTGCCAGCCGTCGAGGAGCCCGCGCGTGAGCCAGTTGTTCCACATAGCGCTGCCGTTCGGCACGTCCCAGGTGTAGTTGGCGATGAGAGCGTGTTGCTGCGTCGAGCTGACAGGGCCCACGTTCCAGGCGTCGCCGGGCCGGACGGTATTGTAGGCAGGGGGATCACCGCCCGTGCCGTCGCCCTCGGTCTTCCCGTAGGTGTAGGCCACCGCGAACTGCAGGCCGTTGATGTAGCGCCGGTTCGCCTGCACCTGCACGGAGTTGTAAGTCGCTTCGCCGAAGTGCTCGCGGATCGTGATGTTCTGGTAACCCAGATACGGCCGCAGGAACTCGTTCGGTTTGGCCGTGGTCGGGTTCTGTGGATTGGCGTTCTGCGGGTTGATGTCGACGAACCGCGCCTGGTCCGGCACGGTGTTGATGCTCGTCGCCATCTCGCCGTTGCGCATCTGGAACCCCGCGTACGTGACATCGATGACCGTGCCCCAGCCGATGTCGCGCTGAATGCCGACCGAGTAGTTGTAGCTTTTTGGCGTCCTGGCGTCCCGCTGGATGCCAAAGACGTCGCTCGGGCGATTCGAGAACGCGCCCTGCGCACCGGCGGCGAGCAGTGTGTCCATGGTCCCGTAAATGATGCTGGGCGTGTTCTGCGCAGGTGGGTTTCGCGCCATCGCGTCCATGCCGTTCGCGTTGACGTGGGGGTTGTGGTAGAGCCCCACGCTCGAGTGCACTGCCGTCTTGCCATCGCCAGTGAGGTCCCAGGCCAGACCGAGACGTGGCTCGGGCTCGATGCCCTGGCTATCCCGGAAGCCCTTCGGGTAATTGGGATCGCCGTTGCTGACCATGCCGTTGTAACGGTCGCCCGTGCCTGGCACGAACGTTCCGACGAAGACGTTGGGGAGCGTTACACCGGTGACCGGATCGAACGCGACGTTGACGTTGTTGATGCGCGCCGGCTGATACAGCCTCGGCGCCCGCGCCGGATCGTACCGCTCGGGCACGAACACGGCGGCAGGCTGCGTCGAGTACCACGGCGTGTACCAGAGGAAGCGCAGGCCGTAGTCGAACGTCAGGCGCATGTTGACCTTCCAGGTGTCCTGCACGTAGAACTCCGAGATGTAGCGCTTTCCTATGACCTCGGAGAAGGCGTCGATCTCGGTGTAGTTCTGGAACGAGCCGATGAGCGCGTTGGCGTAGCTGTAGTTGGTGTCGAATGGGTTATTCGTGTCGGTGTTGAACGTGAACTGCCCGGCCCACGGCCCCGCGCCGACGCCGCCGTTCCCCTCGGAATTCTGCGAGAGCTCGAAGTAGTACCCGGTCTTGATCGAATGGTTGCCCTTGATCCACGTCAGATTGGTGCGAAATGACGTCAGCCACGCTTCGCCCTGATCGACCAGCCGGTTGTCGAACGTGAAGTTCGGCGCTGTTCGGGACGTTGAAGACCACTTTGGGGACGACGTTGCGCGGGTTCAGCTCCGGGTGGAACTGCCCGACGGTGAACCCGACGTTGGCGCGGTTGATCCGCTCCCAGTCGCCTTCGGTCAACGGGTAGAACTGCTCGGTCTGCTGGCGCGTGCCGAAGTCGGAGTCGAGGACGAGGTTGGCGCGGAGAATCTTCGCGTAGTTCGCGCTCACGCCCCGATCCGTATTCAGGTAGTGCGTATTGAAGAACCCCCACTTGTTCGGACCGGCCGTAATCTCGCTGCCACGCTGGTCGGAGTACCAATCCTTGAACGTGAAATACAGGCTGTCGTTCGACGTCGGCCTCCAGTCGACGCGGACGACGTTGTTCATCTTGGGGTTGTCGGCGTTCTCCTGCGTCGAGTAGTTGAACTGTCCCTGGGTGAACGTCCGGTCGAAGTTGTTGGCGCGCGGCAGCATGTTCAGCAGCGCCCGCCCGTTCGAATTGATTCGGTTGGCGGGGATGATGTTGCCTGGGAAGCATCCCGGCCCGCCCGAGACGGCATTGCACGCCCCCTCCCGCAAGGGATCCTTGATGTTGATCTGCCGCCCCTGACTATCGAGCGTCTGAGAGAAGTCCCCCTGCATCTCCCTATCGGTCGGCATCGTCCAGTTGCGTGGCGGTCCGGGTCGGCTGACGAGCGGCGCTTCCAGCGAATAGAAGAAGAACACTTTCTTGTCCAGCTTCGGAACGGGGCCGCCGAGGTTTGCGCCGTAGGTGTTGAAGCGGTACCGCGGCTTTGGAAGGTTCTGCCGGTTAACGAAGAAGTCGGTGGCGTTGAGCGCCTCGTTGCGGCCGTAGTAGTAGAGGTTGCCGTGGTAGTTCGACGTGCCGCTCTTGCTGACGATCTGCACCTGGCCGCCGCCCGCCCGTCCGTACTCGGCACGATAGGAATTGAGCAGCACCCTGACTTCGGCAATCGCGTCGAGGTTGATCTGCTGGGCCATCAATCCGCTGTTGCCGACTTCGTTCGAGACGACGCCGTCGACGATGACGTTGCTCCAGTCGCGGCGCGCGCCGCCGACGTTGGGCACCGACGTGCCAAAGCTCATGCCCAGCGAGTCGACGGTGTTCTCGTAACGAACGCCTGGGAGCAGCCGCATGATCGAGGTCACATCGCGGCCGAGCACCTGCACCTGCTCAATTTGCTTCGAGGTGATGAGTCCGCTGTGCTGCGTCTCTGCGACGTTGACCTGTGTGCCCCTCGCCTCAACGATGACGGTTTCGCCCAGGCTGCCGATGTCGAGAGTCAACGTGCCAACCGAGAGTCGCTCGCCGGCGCTGAGGACGACGTTCTTGCGTTCGAGCGTTCGGAAGCTGGGCATCTCGACCCGAACGGTGTAGCTGCCGGGCTGCAGATTGGTGACCTGAAAGGCGCCGTTACCGTCGCTCACGGTCACCCGCGCGTCGTTAGTAGCCTGGCTGACGATGGTGAGCGTCGCGCCGGGAATGACCTGTCCCTGAGAGTCGGCGACGTTGCCCGAGATGACGCCGCTGACGGCCTGGGCGGCCGCGGAGCAGGGGAGCAGGATGACCGTCGCTGCCGCGACAGCCAAGGTGAAGCCAAACAGAAAAGTCTTGCCCGGACCAGACCTGCGCGTCGACATTGACTAGCCTCCTCCGCAAATGTGTTCCGAAACTGACTACTGACATTGCAGTTGTGCGGAAGCTACAAGACGCTTTCCGTGGCTGTCAAGGAACCCTGCAGATTTCGCCTGGCGAAACAACCGTGGTTGTCGCGGGATCGCCAGGTCTCTCTGCGTTTTTGTTCGGAGGCCGCTGCGGTCTTTACAGGAAGTGCAGGAAGGAGGGAGGCTTGGCGTGGATCGAAAGGTAACGTCGGCGCGTTTTCGAGCCGTATCGGATTGCCAAACGGTCAGCGGCCGTGGCCGTCCGTGCCGAGCGCCGAGCGACGTGTGATCTCGTCGCGCACGAGCCACAGGTCAGGGAAGAAGCGCACGTCGATCCGCTTGCCGAGCACGTCGACGGGTGTCCCCTGCGTGCCGATCACGTTGCCGCCGATGATCCGCTCCACGGTCTTCAAGTGCTGAAATCGCCAGACGATCGTGCGCTCGTCCCACGTCATCATCTGTTCGGCCAGCTGGTAGACATCGTCGAGCTCATGACCCCGCTCGTAGACCTCGAGCAGGGTGAGGCCGGCGCGCGTCAAGAGACCCTCGAACGCCACGCCGAGCATGGGCGAGACCTTATGGACGCGCCGGAAGCCGGGGGAGTCGAAGCCCGCGCCGTGGCCGAGCGCGGTGCGGACGATGGCGTAGTCGCACGGAGACATGTGCTCCAGCATCCCGAGCTGGTTCGTGAGGAGCAGCATCGCGTCGCTGGCGCGCCGCACCAGACGCGTCGCGCCCGCCGCCTTGTCCGCGTCGATGAGGCTGGTTGCGGCCTCGATCTCGAGGCAGGCCAGTTTCAACCACAGCTCAGACGATTGATGGACGGCCTGGAACAGATGCTCGTCGCGGTGCACCACCTCGGCGGCAGTTTTCTGTAACGACAGGAGTTCGTCGGTGCGCAGGTATCTCTCGTAGTCGGTTGCCGCTGCTCCCGGGAGCACCGGCGCGCGGCGATCGTCACGATCAGCCATGGGTCAGGGCCGCGGCTTCGGGCCTCGCCGGGATTGTTGCCTGGATCGGAATACGCAGGCTGGCGCGGCATCCAAGGCGATCGTCGCGGTTCTCGAGGATCAAGCTGCCGCCGTGGGCTTCGGCGATCTGCCGGCTGAGCACGAGTCCGATCCCCGAGCCTCCGGGCTTGGTCGTGAAAAATGGCACGAACAGGTTCCCCGTGTTCGAGAGCCCCGGGCCGTCGTCTTCGACCCACAGCTCCATGGTCGGCGGGGAAGATCCAGGGAGGCGCTGCCAGCCGACGTGCACGCCGCCGCCGGTTTCACGAACGGCGTCGACGGCGTTGCGAATCAGGTTGATGAGGAGCTGCTCGAGCTGATCGCCGTCGCCCTGGATCGTGACTCGGGGACCAGGCACGACCTGGATGTGGTGCGCCTTCTCCAGCGTAGCGACGCGATCGACGAACGCGCCGACGTCGAGCGGCGCCAGCTTCGGCGGTGGCAGTTTCGCGAGGCGGGCGTAGGCGCTCATGAAGCGGCTGAGCGATTCGGAGCGGGATGCGATGACGGCGAGTCCGCGCTGCACATCCTCGCGCCAGTCCTGGGGCGGCGGTTCGCGTTCGACGATGGTCGCGAGGCTCCCGGCGATCGACTTGATCGGGGCGAGCGAGTTGTTCATCTCGTGGCCGATGACGCGAATCAGCCGTTGCCACGCCTGCCGTTCTTCCTCGCGCAGCGGTTGGCTGAGGTCGGACAAGACCAGCAGTTCGTGGGGCCGGCCGCCCTGGCGAAAGCTGCTGCGCCTGATCTCCCACCGTCCGACGCCGCCTGGAAAGGCGGTCGTGATGACGCGGGGCGCTTCACCGCTCAGGCAATCGGCGAGGTCGAGATCGGTTGCTCGCCTCCCGAGAAGCCGTTCTGAGGGTTGGCTCAGAAGTCGCGCGCCTGCCCGGTTGACGAATTTCAGCTCGTGCTCTTCGTCGAAGGTGAAAACGGCGACGTCGATCTCGGCCATCACCTTTCTGAGGAGCGTCGTCGCCTCGAGCGCGTCCAGGCGCTGGTGGCGGAGCGTTTCGACGAGCGCGTTGACTTCGATCATGACCTCGCCGAGCGGATCGCCCCCACGGGCGCCGCGCGCGCGGATCGAAAAGTCCCCTTCGCCGAGCGCGGCGAGCAGATTCGACAGCGTCTGGAGCGGCAGCACCACGCGCTCGCGCAGCGCCAGCGCGAAGCCGAGGCAGAAGGTGATGATGAGAACCGTGAGGGTCCACTGAACCTTGGGCGTGTAGTCGCCGGTCCAGAGAAAGATGAGGGAAATGAGCGCACCCGGCAACGCCGAGGCGAAGGCCATCAACAGGATGCGGCGGTCGTGGCTCAGGCGTTTCACTGGGTTCAAGGTTCAGGGTTCACGGTTCAGGGTTCAAGAGGTTCACGGTCGAAGCTCAGGCTTGAGTGTATCGCTGAATGCGAACCCTGAACCCTGAACCCTGAACCCCTTGAACCCTGAACCTTGAACCTCTTGAACCCGCTAGAGTCCATATCGCTGAAGCCGCCGGTAGAGCGCGCTGCGGCTCAGGCCGAGCGCCTTGGCGGCCTGACTGACGTTGCCGTCGAAACGCGTCATGGCCTTCTTGATCAGGAAGCACTCGACTTCTTCGAGGCTCATGTCCTCGAGCCGGCCGCCACCTTCGCGGCTCGTCCGGAGGCCGAGGTCGCCCGGCTTGACGAGCGGTCCCTGCGCCATCAGCACGGCGCGCTCGATCGCGTGATCGAGCTCGCGGACGTTGCCGGGCCACGGGTGCTCGAGGAGGATCTGCATCGCGCCGCTTTCGAAGCCGGTCAGCCGCTTGCGATAGCGCTGCGCGTGCTGCCGCAGGAAGTGCTGGGCGAGCAGCGGCGTGTCTTCGCGCCGGTCGCGCAGCGGCGGCAGGCGGATCTCGATCGTGTTGAGGCGGAAGAGCAGATCCTGACGGAATCGCCCGGTCGTGACCTCTTCGGGGATATTGGCGTTGGTGGCCGAAAGGATCCGGACATCGACGCGCCGCGTGCGCGAGGATCCGAGGCGCTCGAACTCTCCGGTTTCGATCACGCGCAGCAGCTTGTTCTGCTGGCTGAGCGGAACGTTGGCGATCTCGTCGAGGAACAGCGTGCCCTGGTCGGCGAGCTCGAAGCGGCCGACGCGATCCGCCTTTGCGTCCGTAAAAGCGCCCCGGACGTGGCCGAAGAGCTCGCTCTCGAACACGCCCTCCGACACGCCGCCGGAATTGACGACCACCATCGGCCTGGACGCGCGGCTGGACACCGAGTGGAGGGCTCGCGCCACGACCCCCTTGCCCGTGCCGTTCTCGCCAAGCACGAGGACGTTGGCGTCCGACGGCCCGACGCGCGAGATAACTTGCAGGACGTTCTGCATCGCCGGGGATTCGGCGACGATCTTGGGGAACCCTTCGCTCCGAAGCAGGGAGTTCTCCGCTTCGAGCCGTTGACCCTTGCGGAGCGCCTGGCTCAGTTCGATCTGCGTCCTGATGATGGCGAGGAGGCGCGCGTTGTCCCAGGGCTTCTGGATGAAATCGCGCGCGCCCCGGCGCATCGCCTCGACGGCAATCTCGACGCTGCCCCAGGCCGTCATGACGACGACGGGCAGTGTCGGGTCGAGTCCCTGCGTTCGCGAGAGCAGGTTGAGGCCTTCCTCGCCCGAGGTGGTATCCCGCGTGTAGTTGAGATCGATGAGCGCGACGTCGAACTCTCGGGCCTCGACGGCCGCGAGCACCCCGGCCGGCGACGACGCCGACTCGAGTTGAAATCCCTCGGCCTTGAGCAACAGGCGGAGCGCTTCGAGCACATCGGGCTGGTCGTCGGCAATCAGGACGCGCGGCTCGGTTGGACGCACCGGATGCCGGGCGTGCTGTTCCGGAGACTCAGTGCGGCTTTTGAGGTGATCGGTGATCAGCATGGTTAGTCGGCTCGCAGCGCGACGAGCGGATCGATCCGCGTCGCGCGGTAGGCAGGAATACAGCTCGCGATCAGGGCGACGATGGTCAGGAGCGCGGCCGTGACCGCAAACGTCATCGGATCGCGTGCGCCGATGTTCGGGAGAAGCGCCGCGGGCACGAACGACATGAGCGCCGTCGCCGCGAGGAGTCCCGTGACCACGCCGACGGCGACGAGGAGGACCGCGTGCAGAAGTATCAAGCGGAGCACGTTGGCGCGCCTGCGCGCCGAGGGCCATCCGCACGCCGATCTCGCGCGTTCGCTGCGTCACGTTGTAGCTCGCGACGCCGTAGAGGCCGATCGACGCGAGCGTCAGCGCCAGCAAGCCGAACGCGGCCATGATGACGACATTCGTGCGGAGCGGCGCCAGCGAGTCGAAGACCTGATCTTCCAGCGTCCGGACGTTGAAGAGTGAGAGCGTCGGGTCGATCTCCCGCACTTCGCGGCGGACGGCGCCGGCGAGCCCGGCCGCGTGGGTCTCGGCGCGCGCGAGGAGCGTGGCTTGCGGCGTGTAGTTCTGCAGGAGCGGCTGGTAGATGAACGGAATCGGCTCCTCGGCGACCCCGTTGTACTTGCTGTTCCTGGCGACGCCGATAATCGTCGTGAAGCCGGCATCGCCGAAGAACTTGAAGCGCTTGCCGATCGCGTCCTGGTTCGGCCAGAACCGTTCAGCCATGGTCTCGTTGACGATCACCACGAGCGGCGCCCCGGTTGTGTCGGCGCGCGTGAAGTCGCGGCCGCGCAAAAGCGGGATGCCAATCGTGTCGAAGTAGCCGCCGCTGACCGAGTTCACCTGGACGAGAATGCGATCGCGGGTCGTCGTGTCGACTCCCTCCGGGAAGACGCTGCGGAGCAGCCCGCCCGCAAGCGGCGCGTTCTGCGCGATGGCGGCGCGCGTGACTCCAGGCAGCGCCGCAATCCGCTCGGCCGCCTGTTCGTAGAAAATCTGCCCGCGGTCCGGCGTATAGCCCTCACGCCCGAGGTTGAAGTTCATGACGAGCACGCCACGGGTCTCGAACCCGGTGTCGGTGCGTTCCGCGCGCGTCAGGCTTCGCAGGAATACCGCAGCCGCGACCAGCGAGACGAGCGAGAGCGCTATCTGCGTCACGACCAGCACCTGCCGCAACGCGAGGAAGCCGCGCAGGCCGCGATGCGTGGTGCCGGCCGGGATGATCTCGTTCTTGAGCACCGGCACGACGTCCGGCTTCGATGTCTGGATCGCCGGCGCCAGGCCAAAGAGCACGCCGGTCAGAACCGCGAGGGTCGTCGTGAAGACGAGCACTCGCCCGTCGATGGCGAGCTCGTCCCCGACCGGCAGCGGCAGCTCCAGATCCGTGGCGACGAGCGCGTCGAGCAACCAATAGGCGAGGAGCAGTCCGAGGCCGGCGCCGGCCACCGACAGCAGCGTGCTCTCGGTGACGAGCTGCCGGACGAGCCTCCATCTCCCGGCGCCGAGCGCGAGGCGGAGCGCGATTTCCTTGCGCCGGCGCGTCGCGCGCCCGAGCAGCAGATTGGCGACGTTTGCGCACGCAATCAGCAGCACGATCCCGACGACGGCCATGAGGATGATCGAGAGGCGCACGACCGGCGCGCCGGCCTGCCCCTGCGGGTTCAACCGGGCCTCGACGAGCGGCACAGCGCCCGCGCTCCGTCCCTTGTTGTCGACGGGGAACGCCTGCTCGAGCCCGGCGAAGACCGTTCGCAGCTGAGCCGACGCCTGCTCGATGGAGGCCTCCGGCTTCAGGCGGCCGAAGGTAAAGAGGAAGAGGCCACGCCGCTGCTCGTACCAGTCGAAGTTCGGCTGAACGACGTCGTGCATCGCCATCGGCACCCAGCCCGATGGGTTGCCACCGAGAATCGTGCCCGAGAACCCCTGTCGCGCGACGCCGATGACGGTAAAGGCCGTGCGATTCAGCGTCAGCGTCTTGCCGATGATCTGCGGATCACGTCCGAGGCTGCGTTCCCAGAAACCGTGGCTGAGCACGACGACCGGCGTTGGCTTCACATCTTCTTCCGGCAGGAATGCGCGGCCGAGCGCGGTCTGCGCGCCGAGTACCGAGAAGTAGTTGCCGCTCACGACCTGCAGCGGCGTCTGTTCGGACTCGGTGCCCGTGCTCCAGTTCACCTGGGCGAACGTGAACGCCGCCATCTCGGTGAAGACCTGATTCTGGTCCCGCAGATCCTTGAAGTTCAGGTGCGAGAGCGGCAGATTCCCCGGGTTGCGCTCGTCGGTCATGAAGACCGCGGCGAGCCGCTCGGGTTCGTCGACCGGGATCGGTTTGAGGAGCGCGGTGTTGACGAGGCTGAAGATGGCGGTGTTGGCGCCAATCCCGAGCGCCAGCGAGAGCACGGCGATTGCCGTGAACCCGGGGCTCTTGGCCAGCATGCGCAGGCCGTAACGCAGATCCTGAAGCATGGTCCGGGGTCCTCAGAGCCACGTGGGAACCGCCCGCCTTCGCCAAAGGCTACGGCGGGTGGTTCCCGCGGGTCCGTTTCTTAGTGCTCGATGTGGAAGCCGCTCTCTTCCATCTCCTTCTCGCCCCGCTTGCTGCCGTCCTCCTCGACGACGCGGCCGTCGAAGAGGTGGATGCTGCGGTCGGCGTGACGCGCGTAGCGCGGGTCGTGGGTCACCATGCAGATCGTGGCGCCCTCGCGGTGCAGCTCGCGAAGCAGCTCCATCACGGCCTCGCCGTTCTTGGAGTCGAGGTTTCCCGTCGGCTCGTCGGCGAGGAGAATCGATGGCGCGCCACCGACCGCCCGGGCGACGGCCACACGCTGCTGCTGACCGCCCGAGAGCTGACTTGGGAGGTGCTTCGCGCGGTGGGCCATCCCCACCTTCTCGAGGGCGCCCATCACCCGCTCCTTGCGCTCGGCCGCCTTCATTCCGCGGTAGGTGAGCGGCAGCTCGACGTTCTCGTAGACGTTGAGATCGCCGATCAGGTTGAAGCTCTGGAAGATGAAGCCGATCTCCCGGTTGCGAACGCGCGCGCGCTCGGAGAGCGGCAGGTCGGCGACGGCTTTCCCGTTCAGGGTGTACTTGCCCTCGGTCGGCGAATCGAGGAGCCCGAGGATCGACAGGAGCGTGGACTTGCCGCAGCCCGACGGCCCAGCGATCGCAATGTACTCCCCGCTCTTGATCTCGAGGTGGATCCCGGCAAGCGCGTGCGTCTCCACTTCATCGGTGAAGAACACCTTCGTGACGCCATCGAGGTGGATAAGAGTGTGCGCGGCAGTGTTCATCATCGCTCCTTAATAGTTAGCTCTCAGCTATCAGCCTTCAGCTCTCAGCTTGGACGTCATCTCGCAACACCGAGCCGTGTTGTCCGTGTGATCCGCGGCTCTCCGGTGTTGTCCGTGCAATCCGTGGCTCTAGTTCAGTTTGACCCGGTCGAACTGGTCGTACGAAGACATGTCGGACAGAATCACCTGGTCCCCCGGCTGGAGACCTTCTCTGATCTCGATGGTATTGACGGAGCTGCGGCCGAGGACCACCTTCGTGCGGTGGGCCTCGCCGTCGGGCGACAGCTTGAAGAGCGTGATCGTGCTCTCCTCCTGTCCGAACGCCGGACGTCCAACGAAGATCACGTCGTCGAGCTTCTGGAGGCGGACGGTGCCGTCGACGCTCAGGTCAGGCCGCGCGCCCGGCGGGCAGCGCGCCTTCGAGCGTGATGTCGACGCCGACGGTGCCGTTTGCCGACGCGGGATCGATGCGCGACACCTTGCCGGCGACGACGCCGTTCCTGGTGTCGACTTCGGCGACCTGGCCGATCGCGATGTCCTTGGTCTGGGTCTCGGCAATCCTCAGTTCGGCCTTGAGGACCGTCGGGTCGGCGACGCGCGCGATCTGGGCGCCTGCTTGTACGCTGGCGCCGACTTCGACCGGCACGACCTGCAGCACGCCGTTCATGCCCGCCTTGACTTTCAGATCATCGAGCTGACGGAGCCGAAGCTCCATCGCGGCCCGGCGCTGGTTGACCTCGGCTTCCTGCGGCGCGAGCTGCGACTTTATGCCGGTCTTCAAGATCTCGAGGCGCTGACGCGCCACTGACAACTGGTTCTTCAGGTCCGAATCACTCGCCCGGAACTGCTTCAACTGGAGCTCAGAGATCAGCTTCTCTTTGTAGAGCTCTTCGTTTGCCGCGAGCGTCAGGCTTGCCTGCCGGTACTGGGATTCCAGGGTGACGACGCCCGCCTCCTCCTTCAGCAACTGGCTTTGGAGGTCGGCCTTCCGATTCTCGAAGGCCGCTTCCGCAGACCGGAAGGCGAGCTGTGCCTCCATGACCGACTGTTGGAGGTCAGGGTTGCTCATCTCGAGGATGACCGTCGTTGGCGTGACCGTCGCGCCGGGGCGCAGCACGAGGCGCTCGATGCGGCCGCTCGTCGTTGCGGTAATCCACCGGATGTTTTCAGGGACCAGGATGCCGGACCCGCGAACCTGCCGAATCATCGGGCCGCGCTTGACGGTGTCGATCCACACCGTGGCCCGGTCGACGCCTGGCGCTGCGGGCCTGAGCCGCGAGACGCCGACGGTAATGAGCACGATCGCCACCAAGGCAACCGCGCCATAGAGGATGCGGCGAATTTTCTTCTTACGTTTGACTTCCGGGGAGCGCGCTATATCTACCATTGCATTGCCTCTGTCCTGGTGCCGGACGTGAAACGACGCCGGCGTCAGTATCGGCTAAGCCAAACCATTGCCACGCTCGCTGTAACTTGTAAGTTATTGATGGCGTTCATGATTGCCTTGCTGAACCAGACGTCGCGTGGCCGGGTCCTGACCGAATCCGAGATGCCTTCGTCCCGGATCCGGACACCATGTTCTCATGGGGTTCGTAATCGGTCGGTGGATTTGACGGAAGTGCCAACGGTCTGGTTTAGAACAATTTGCAGGAAAGTAATTTGCTTTGACAATACAAAATAGTTTTGGGAGACTCGTGCCATGCCAACGTCGGAAGTGGCTGCGGCGCGTGATGTCCTGGGCCTCTATCCGCGCATCTATTTCGCGTGTCACACGCGCCACGTCCGCGACCCTCAATCGGGTCGTCTGCTGAGCCGTCACCAGGCGAGCGTCCTGGATCATCTGGACGAGGTCGATCCGATTACGCTGAACGGGCTCGCCAGGCACATGGGCGTCACGCCCGGAACGATGTCGTTGACGATCGATCGGCTCGAGCGAAAGGGCTACGTCGTGCGGCTTCGGGATGTCGCCGATCGCCGGCGCGTGCACGTGCGGCTGACCACGGCAGGAGTACGCGTCCGCGACGCCAGCTCGGTTCTCGACCCGGCGCTCGTCGAAGCGATGGTGGGGCGATTGTCAGATGAGGATCGGGAGGCGGCGATTCACGGGCTGCGCCTCCTCGCCGGTGCTGCGCAAGCGCAGATGGCGGAACGAGCTGAACGGAAGCCGGACGCCAGTGGCCGAAGGCAGGAGGCAGCGCGATGAAATGGTTCTGGATCGCAGCCGGCGTCATCGCGGTCCTGGTTGTCGCCGCGCTGGTCGTCGGCTGGCTGCTGCCCGAGAAACACACGGCCTCTCGACAGGCGTCGTTTCAGGCGTCCCCTGAAACCGTCTGGGCATTGATGACCGATGTCGAGAAGTTTCCGTCGTGGCGCAGCGACGTCAAGACCGTCGAGCGTCTGCCCAATCGCGACGGCCGGCCGGTCTGGGTCGAGGAGGGAAGTAACGGCCGGATCACATTCGCCGTCGAGCGCAGTGACGCGCCCCGTTTGCTCGTCGTTCGTATCGCGGATCCCGACCTGCCTTTTGGCGGCACCTGGACCTATGCCGTGTCAGCAGCATCGAGTGGCAGCACGCTGACGATTACCGAGGACGGAGCCATCTATAATCCGCTTTTCCGCGTCCTGTCCCGTTTCGTCTTCGGCTACGAGAGTACTCTGGCCACTTATCTGAAGGATGCCGGAGCGAGGCTGGCGAGCGCTAAACCAGGTCCCTGACATTCGTCCTTCACTTCAGCATTCAGACTTCAGCATTCAGAATTTCTTCCGATGGGCTACGACGCAACCTGCACGATGACATTCGACGGCAAGACGTCTCGAGGGACGGCATGGCTGGAGCACAAGGATCTCGTGTTTCGCGGTCCCGTGCGCCTGGCGATTCCGTTGGCCACGATCCGTGCAGCGACGGCACGCGACGGCACCTTGTACGTGCGCTTCGGCAAAAAGTCGGCGGAGTTCGCGATCGGGAGCGCAGCCGAAAAGTGGGCCAGGCGCATTACGAGCCCGCCGTCACGCCTCGACAAGCTGGGCGTTAAACCGGGCATGACGATCGCCTCGATCGGGGTCACCGACGAGGCGTTCCTGACCGAAGTGACGGGGCGGGCGGAAAAGGTCACGAATAAGGCTCCCGCGGCCAGTCGTCCCGTCGACCTCATCTTCTTCGGCGTCGAACACCGGGATGCGCTCGCCAGGATGTCGACGCTCGCCGGGCTCATCAAGCCAGACGGCGCCGTCTGGATCGTCCGGCCAAAGGGCCGCAAAGACATCACGGAAGCCGAGACGATGGCCGCCGGCAAACGCGCCGGGCTGGTCGACGTCAAGGTCGTCAGCTTTTCTGAGACGCACACGGCAGAGAAGTTCGTGATTCCCGTCGCGAAGCGTCCCGTGCCCGACGAGAAAAAGACGTGACCAAGACGTGACGAGATCGCATGGCGATTGACCTTTCGGCCCTCGGCTGGACAGACGCGCGCGCTGACGCGTTCGCTCCGCACGCATCCGAGGGCCTGATCCCCGCGCGTGTCGCGCTCGAGCACACACACATCTATCGCGTGTTCGCTGCAGAGGGTGAGTGGCTGGCCAGGGTCTCGGGTCGCCTCCGCCATCGCGCGACCGCGCGCGTGGATTTTCCGGCCGTCGGTGACTGGGTCGCGATCGAGCCGGCAGCTGAAGGCGCCGACGCCCGGATTCGCGCCGTGCTGCCGCGCTCCAGCCGGTTTTCCCGCCGCGCCGCCGGCGATGTCACCGAGGAGCAAATCGTCGCGGCCAACATCGACACCGTGTTTCTGGTGTCGGGGCTCGACGGCGACTTCAATCCGCGCCGCATCGAACGCTACCTCGTTGTCGCGTGGGACAGCGGCGCGACGCCGGTCATCGTCTTGAACAAGGCGGATCTGGTCGACGACATTCCGGCAATCGTCGAAGAAGTGCGCGGAGTGGCGGGTGGCGTGGACGTGCACCCGGTATCCTGCCGCCGTCCGGAGAGTCTCGACGTGCTGCGGCGATATCTTGGGGCTGGCCAGACGGGTGCGCTCCTCGGTTCGTCGGGTGTCGGCAAGTCGTCAATCGTGAATCAGCTCATCGGCCACGAGCTGCTGCGCACGCGCGAGGTCCGCGCGTCGGACAGCAGGGGGCGGCACGTCAGCACCGCGCGACAGCTCGTCATGCTGCCGGACCAGGGGGTGCTCATCGATACGCCGGGAATGCGCGAGCTGCAGCTCTGGGAGGCCGGCGACGCGGTCGGCGGGACGTTCGCGGATATCGAGGAGCGCGCCGCCGAGTGCCGGTTTCGGGACTGCCAGCATGGCACCGAGCCCGGCTGCGCCGTTCGGGCCGCCGTGCATGCCGGCGAGCTCCCCGCCTTCCGGCTCGAGAGCTTTCACAAGTTCCTTGGCGAGCAGGCCTATCAGGCGCGGCAGCTCGACGAACGCGCGCGCCTCGAAGAAAAGAGAAGAGGCAAGATCGGCAGCAAGGCACTCCAGAAGCGGCTCAAGGACAAGGGGCGGCTCTGAGCGCGCCGTCCACCGCCCTGCCTCCTCCGTTCGCCGGATGACTCGATCCCACCGCGCGGTTCGGGCGTAACGTCTTCACGATCACGGTCACGCGCATGCTCGCTGGAGTTGTCTATGCCCACGCCGGTCCTGACGGTGTCGAATGCCACCAAATCCTTCGGCAAGGTCAAGGCGCTCGACGGCGCATCGTTCGATCTCGGCGAAGGTGAGCTGCTGGCGCTGCTCGGGCCCAACGGTGCCGGCAAGACGACGCTGATTCGCGCGATCACCGGGCGCGTGCGCCTCGACGGGGGCGAAGTCCGCCTGTTCGATCGCCTGGTGGCCGGCGGTTCCACCCCCGCGGATGTCGGCGTCGTTCCGCAGGAAGTCGCGCTCTATCCGTTGCTCACCGCGCGCGAGAACCTCCACGCCTTTGGCCGCCTCCAGGGTCTGTCGGGACGCGTGCTCACTGATCGGGTCAACTGGGTACTGGAGCGGACCGGGCTCGCCGATCGCGCGGCCGAGCCGATCAAGCAGTTTTCCGGAGGCATGCGCCGTCGACTGAATATCGCCTGCGGCATCGTCCACCAGCCGCGCATCGTCCTGCTCGACGAGCCAACCGTCGGCGTCGATCCGCAGAGCCGCGATCGGATCTACGACGTGCTCGCCGATTTGCGATCGGCCGGCGTGTCGCTGCTGCTGACGACGCACCACCTCGAAGAAGCCGAGGCGCGCTGTTCGCGCACGGTCATCATCGACCACGGAAAAGTCATCGCCTCGGGAACCCTGCCGGAGCTCGTCGACCGGACGGTCGGCCGACATCGGCTCGTGACGATTCGCGTCGACGCGCCGCTCGCGGCGGAACACGCCGGCAGCATCGAGATCGACCCCGCCGATTCGCGACTCGGGCGCGTCCGGCTGACCGACGTCGGCGCGGAATTGCCGCCGCTGCTCGACCGCCTGCGCCAGGCCGGCCGTTCGGTCGAGGATCTCGACGTCCGCGGTCCGAGCCTCCAGGCGGTCTTCATCCACCTGACCGGAAGGGAGCTGAGAGAGTAATGCTCACGCTGATGCGGATCGCCGCGACCAACCTGACGCGCGATCGGGTCGCCCAGGCGCTGACGTTTCTCCTGCCGATCATTTTCTTTTCGATCTTCGCGACCGTCTTTGGCCGCCAGGGCAGCCCGGAGACGACGCGGATCCGCGTTGCCGTGGTCGACGAAGATCAATCCGAACTGAGCCGCCGCGTCGTCGAGGGCTTGCGGAAGGAAAGCGGCTTGCGAGTCAGGACCGCCCCCGAGGAAGAGAAGGCCGCACCGCCGCTCGACCGTTCCGGCGCCGAGCGGTTGGTGCGCAGCGGTGATGTCCCGATCGCTGTCGTGATCCCACGCGGGTTGGGTGAGGCGTTCGGTCGAACCGGATTCGGCGGCGGGCCGGCGATTGCGCTGCTCGCGGATCCGTCCGATCCGGTTGCGCCCAACATGGTCGGAGGGCTGTTGCAGAAAGTCGCGATGACGGCCGCGCCCGATCTCATGATGCAGGGCGGCATCCGTCAGTTCGAAACCCACGCCGGACAGCTCACGCCGCAGCAGAAGGCGGCGGTCGAGGCGTGGCTTCCCATGCTCAAGTCGGAGGCGGGGTCGGGAGGAGCGTCCGCGAGTCCCGGCGGCGGAGCGTCGGCGATGGGCGTCAATCTGCAGGTCGTCGATGTCATGCGCAGCGGCGACCAGCGCGCGTCGCTCGTCTCGTTCTATGCCGCCGGCATCGGCGTGATGTTCCTGCTGTTTTCCATGGTTGGCGCCGCGGGCGGTGTGTTACTCGAGGAGGTGGAGTCGGGGACGCTCGAACGTCTCCTGTGCACGCGCATCGGGATGTCCGGGATTCTTGGCGGCAAATGGCTCTTCCTGGTCGTTGTCGGCTTCGCGCAGCTGAGCGTCATGTTCCTGTGGGGAACGCGTCGCGTTTGGTTTGCCGCTCTTTTCGCATCTCGGTGGCTTTGCGGTCATGACGCTGGTCACTTCGGCAGCCGCGGCGGCTCTCGCGCTGATGCTGGCCACCGTTGCCAAGTCGCGGGCGCAGCTCTCGGGCTTCTCGACGATCCTCATCCTGACCATGTCCGCGCTCGGCGGCAGCATGTTTCCGCGCTTTCTCATGAGCGAGACGATGCAGCGCGTCGGGCTGGTCACGTTCAACGCGTGGGCGCTCGACGGGTATCTGAAAGTCTTCTGGCGCGACGCCGCCGTGTGGGAATTGTGGCCGCAGGTGGCGGTGCTGGTGGGTCTGACGGTCGTGTTTCTCTCCGGAGCGCGCGCCCTGGCGCGACGGTGGGAAACGGTGTAGTAAAACGGTCCGCCTGAAGCCGGACACTACGACGCCACGACGTTGGTCCGGCTAAACCGGACACTACGACAGCGATACATCGACGTCAGCCGTAGTGTCCGGCTTTAGCCGGACCAAGACGCGACTAAGATAGCCCCGTGAAGATCGCGCTGGTTCAGCAGGCAGCCGGGCTCGACAAGGCCGCGAACGTCCGCCGGGGGCTCGAGGCGGTTGAACGGGCCGCTCGAGACGGCGCCTCGGTCGTTGTCTTTCCCGAGCTTGCGTTCGAACGATTTTTTCCGCAGCGCCCGGCCGCCGACGCCCCGTGGCGAGGCGCCGAAACCGTTCCAGGTCCGACGACGGACGCGTTCTGCCTGCGCGCGCGCGAACTTGGCGTCGTCGTCGTGCTCAACTTGTACGAGCGCGATGGCGAGCGCGGATTCGACTGCTCGCCGGTCATCGACGCGGACGGGACGCTGCTCGGCCGGACGCGGATGATCCACATCACCGAATATCCCTGTTTCCACGAGCAGGGCTACTACACGCCGGGTGATACCGGCGCCCCGGTCTACCGGACACAGGCGGGCGCCATCGGCGTCGCCATCTGCTACGACCGGCACTATCCCGAATACCTGCGCGCGCTCGCGCTCGGCGGTGCAGATCTCGTGGTCGTGCCTCAGGCCGGGGCGCTCGACGAGTGGCCCGAAGGACTCTACGAAGCCGAGATGCGCGTCGCCGCGTTTCAGCATGGTTACTTCGTCGCGCTCTGCAATCGCGTCGGCGGGGAAGAATGCCTGACGTTTGCCGGCGAGTCGTTCGTCTGCGCACCGGACGGACACGTCGTGGCGCGTGCACCAAGGCTCGAAGATTTCGTCCTGACCGCCGACATCGATCTCTCGGAGGCCGCCGCCTCGCACGCGCGGCGGTTGTTTTTGCGTCATCGGCGTCCGGAACTCTACGCCGAGTGGGCGCTTGCCGGACGCTGACGGTGCGGATGACGAGAGCACAGTTCTCGAGCGTCGCGTTGATGGCCGTGGCCGTCATTGCCGCGACGGCCGCGACGGCCGCGACGGCCGCGACGCTGTCGGGCTGCCGCAACAATGATGTCGTGACTGAATCGTACGCAACGATGGCTGAGGCGCGCGCGAGTGGCGGCGACATTCCGGCGGGGGTGCCCGAGGGCGCACACGACATTCGAACGGCGAGCGACGCGCGTTCGCGCCGGCGCTGGGGTCTCTTCGACTTTCTCGCCGCGGATGCGGACGGGCTCCGCGCCATGCTGCAAGCCGAGGAAATGTCGCTCGCCGGCGTCGACTGTGATATCCCGGCCCGCATCGAATGGTGGCCGGTCCTCCTACGGGGCAGGGTGAACGCCGAACAAGCGAAGGCCGCGGGTCTCCAGTCGTACCGGTCGCGTCAGGGGGATCTCGTCGTGGTCGTGAACTGGAAGCAGGGCAGGGCGTATTACTGGCAATTCTGAGTGCTGAATGCTGAAGTGAAGGTTGAATGGTTCGAAGGAAGCGAGCGAAGGATGGCTTGCCGAGCCGAAGCTCGTGACCGAGCAGGACAGGTCCGCCTTCGCTCGCGTTGCGAGCTACGGCGCGACATCCTTCGCCTGACAGCGAGCGAAGGATGGTGCCGAGGACTGGAATCGAACCAGTGACACCAGCATTTTCAGTGCTGTGCTCTACCAACTGAGCTACCTCGGCATGCCTCAGGCGGAACCCTCATCATAACAGCGCTGCGGCTCGATCTTCAACCGCGGCCGCTGCCGCGTGGCGACAACTCGCACGCACGTTCGCGCGGCCTTTGGCGAAGAAACACTTGTACTTTGTGTCGCGTTGAGATATCGTCAGCGCGCGCTGATTGATCGCGCGCTCGCACGAACCGAGGGCTTGTACTTTCGCGGCGAGTCTGGTACTCTCCATTTCCAACGAATGAGCCTGAACGGTCTGGACACGCTCAAGCTTCCCGCCCGCCGGCGTCGACAGGCGTGGACGGGGCGCGTGTTGTGCTTCGCTGCGTGCGTGCTTGCCGTCAACGCGCTGGTTGGCGAACGCGGGTTGTCGGAAACGCTGCGCGCGCGCCGCGAGTTCCACCGCGCGGTCGCGGATCTCTCGCGCCTGCAGTATGAGAACGCGATGCTGACCGACGTGATTCGCCGGCTGCAGCACGACGCCCCCACGATCGAGGGCGTCGCGCGTGCCGAGCTCGGACTGATCAAGCCTGGCGAAGTGCTCGTGGTCGTCAGGCCGACGAAACCGCCGACAGTCCAGAACTAGAGCCACGGATCACACGGATCACACGGATCACGCGGATCACACGGATCACACAGACCGCGATCAGCGACCGCACGGATGCACAGATCGCGGTCGCGCAGTCCGAGGTGCTAAAGCTCCTCGTGAAGGCCTTAGACGGCCACTTCCGCTTCGCGGCCCATCCCAAGCTCCCGCCGGACCTTCTCTTCTATCGTTTTGAATATGGCCGGATTGTCCTTCAGGAACTGCTTGACGTTTTCGCGACCCTGACCGAGCCGGTCGCCGCCAAACGCGAACCAGGTGCCGCTCTTCTCGACAATCTTGCGATCCACCGCCAGATCGAGGAGATCGCCTTCACGCGAGATGCCCTCGCCGTACATGACGTCGAATTCCGCTTCGCGGAACGGCGGCGCAACCTTGTTCTTCACGACCTTGACCCGGGTCCGGCCGCCAACGACCACGTCGCCATCCTTGATCGCACCGATTCGGCGGATGTCGATTCGGACCGACGAGTAGAACTTCAGCGCCCGCCCGCCGGTCGTGGTTTCGGGGTTGCCGAACATGACGCCGATCTTCTCGCGCAGCTGGTTGATGAAGATCAGGCACGTCTTCGATTTCGAGACCGCGCCGGTGAGCTTCCGGAGCGCCTGCGACATCAGCCGCGCCTGCAGCCCCATCTGCGCTTCGCCCATCTCGCCTTCGATTTCGGCGCGTGGCACGAGCGCCGCGACCGAGTCGACGACGACGACGTCGACGCCGTTCGAACGGACCAGGACTTCGACGATTTCGAGCGCCTGTTCACCGTTGTCGGGCTGCGAGACGAGCAGGTTGTCGAGGTCGACGCCGAGCTTCTTGGCGTACTGGGCGTCGAGGGCGTGTTCCGCGTCGACAAACGCCGCCATGCCTCCGAGCTTTTGCGCCTCGGCGATCACTTGCAGCGAGAGCGTCGTCTTGCCCGAGGACTCCGGTCCGAAAATCTCGACGACGCGCCCGCGGGGAACGCCACCGATTCCGAGGGCATAATCGAGGCTGACGGACCCGGTCGAGATGGCTGGGATAGCGGCCACGGCATCTTTCTGGCCGAGGCGCATGATCGAGCCCTTGCCAAACTGTTTCTCGATCTGTCCGACAGCCATTTCGATGGCTTTCAGGCGTTCGCGGTCGATCTCTTGCGGCATTCGGCGTCTCCTTCGCGTGTTGTCAGCGGCCAACCGATTTGGCCCCCTGCCAAGACTCGGCATTCTAGGTTTGTGCCGGGGAGAAAGTCAAGCGAAAATCTGTGAACCGTAGCCTATTATCGTATTGATGGATAGCGGCTTACGAGGCTCTCGGACTTTCGCCCCACCGACTCGAGGATCGCAATTTCTATCCAACCCCGGAGCCGCGGTGATCGCAGTTTCCGCGTCGGAAGCGGCTGACAGCTTGCGGCTGGCTGCTGCCTGAGTGCCGGCGCCGGCTGATGGCTGCTGCTCCGAACCGCCAACAGCCAACCGCGAACCGCGAGCCGAGAACTGATAGCCTCTTGCCCCATGCCGTCTCCGATCGGCCACGCCATCGCCGGCATCACCGCCGGCTGGCTCGTCGCTGGCGCCCCGACTCTCCGGCCAAAGGTGGCTGGCACCTTTCCGGGGAAGGTGCCAGCCACCTTTTGGCGGGAGGGCGCGCTCTTTGGAGCCCTGGCCGCGTTGCCTGACGTCGATCTGCTGTTCGGCATGCACAGCGGACCGACGCACAGCCTCGCCGCGGCGGGGATCGTGGGGCTCGCGGCGTGCCTGCTTGCCAGACCCTCCGCCGGGCTCGGGCGGGGGCGATTTGCCATAGCCTGCGCCGCGGCCTACGCCAGCCACGTGCTCCTCGACTGGCTCGCTCGCGACACGACGGCGCCGATCGGGATCATGGCGCTCTGGCCGTTCAGCCACGCGCATTACGAGTCCGACCTCCATATCTTCGGGGCCATCTCCCGGCGCTACTATCAAGGTTGGACGTTCGTCGATCAGAATGTTCGCGCGGTCTGTCTGGAGCTCGTCATTCTCATTCCGATCCTTGTGCTCGATCACGGCCCTGAGGCGACGGCGCCGCGGCAACCGCGACGGCGGCGGTAACAGCGCTCGCGCTGCTCGCCAGCGTGACCGTGACGTCCGCGGAGCCTCGCGGCCAGCTCCGGCGGCCGCTACCTTTCGAAGAGGACGTGCGCGCCTACGACAAATTGCTGGATCGCTACCGAAGCGGAGCCATTGAAGGGGCGATTGCCGATCTCAGGAAGCTGCTGACCGCCAGCAGCGGTCAGCGTCAGATCACCCGATGGATCGATGGGGCCCGCGCTGCGAATCGCCGCGCCGACCTGCAAGGCGTGCTGCTCTTGATCACCGAAGCGATCATGGCCATCTGGGCCGACCGATGAGCCATTTCCCTTTGGGCGACTGGCGCCATACCTGATCCCCTTCCAGCGCCTCCACGTCGAGTTGAAGGAGATGGACGCCAGGACTCCGTTCCTCAAAACCTGGTACCTGCTTTGGGAATCCTTTCGTCACGTTCACGCCAACTATCCGATTCCCACGGATCTCGACTTCATGCCTGCGGCGCTGGCCGCGTTTCCGAGCGACTCGCGCGTGCTCCTCGCCGCCGGATCGCGATACGAGCTGGCGTGGTGGATGGCGCTCGAGAACGCTCAGCGCGACCTGGAACGTGAGCCCTTCGGGGTGACGAAGCTCCTCACAACCGCGCGCGACTATCTTCGTCGCAGTCTGGCGGCCGATCCAGGCGAAGCGGAGGCCCGGCTACGCCTGGCCCACGTGCTGCTCGAGCTGAACGAACTCTCGTCGGTGGCTCCGATTCTGTCGAGCCACGACTGGACCCCGGATGGCCCAGCCTTCGAGTACCTCGCCCGGCTCTTCGAAGGCGACCTGCATGAGCGCAAGGGAGACCGCGCGGCCGCCGCCGCCGCGTACGACCGCGCAATCGCGCTCGTCGACGCGCCGCAGTCGGCGCTCGTCGCCAAGGCGCACCTCGCGCACCTCGACGGCCGGCGCGCGGAGGCGGCTCAGACCGTGGCGCCGGTCTTGTCTGGCAACGTCAAGGGGGCCGACCCCTGGTGGCCGTTCATCCGCGGCCAGGCGTGGCGCTTCGCCGCCTACCGGAAGGCCGCCCATGCGCAGGTGCTCAAGTGAGATGCGTTGCGACGTGTTCTTGGCGTCTCGATCGCGACCGTCTGGACGGTGGCTGCGACGGCGCAGAATCCCCAGTTCAAGAGCGGAACGGCCGCCGTTCGCGTCGATGCATTGGTGACTGACGGTCGGCGCCCCGTGCGGGGATTGACGGCGGCGAGCTTCGAACTGCGCGACAACGGCGTTCGCCAGACGATCACCGACGTCCACCACGAGACCTTGCCGCTGAACGTCATCTGCGCGCTCGACGTCAGCAGCAGCGTTGCGGGCGAGCCGCTCGAAGATCTGAAGCGGGGATACCTGGCGCTGATTGACGCCCTGTCAAAAGAGGACCGCGCCGCCCTCCTGACGTTTGCGAACCGTATCGCACTGCACTCCGCGCTGACCGGCGACCGGGCGCGACTGCGGGCGCTCGTCGGGCAGCTGGCAACCGGAGGAACCACGTCGCTATTCGACGCGCTCTTCAGCGCGCTGGCGCTGCGCGAGACCGATGAGGGCCGGACGCTGCTGATTCTTCTCAGCGATGGTCGCGATACGTCCAGCTGGCTGACTGCGCGCAAGCTCGTCGACGCGGCGCGCCGAACCGATGTCGTCGTCTACCCGGTCACGACCCGAGACCGCCACGCGGCTTCCCAGTTTCAAGAGTCCGTCGAGAGCCGCGATTCCTCACGAGATTCCTCGGCGGCAAGAGCCTTCCGAGCGCTTCCTCGAGGCACTCGCCGATGAAACCGGTGGCCGCGTCGTTTATGCGACCGACGAGGCGGCGCTCGGCACGACATTCCTGAGAGTGCTCGATGAATTCAGGCAGCGATACGTGCTCAGCTACACGCGCCACGGGTGTCGCCGAACGCGGCTGGCACACGATCGAGGTCAAGCTCCGCGGACAGTCAGGTGAGGTGCGCGCGCGGCGAGGCTACTTTGCGAAGTGATAGAGCGCGACCTTCCTAACTTACGCGCGAGCCAGCAGCCAGAACACCACCGAGATCAACATCAGCGGTACCGCAGCCAGGACGAATCCTGCGACGGCGATCGTGTTGCCAACTGCCCGAGCCTGACGTTCGGCGCCACGCGCGAGCTGCAAGCCCTGACGCAGCAGCACCGCGCCGGCCGCGACGGCCACACCCACGACGACGAGCAGGGCCGGCATCGCGCGTGTCCGGAATAGCGCCAGCGCCGCGTCGCGATCGGTCGCGGCCAGCTGCGACAGCTGCTCGAGGTACGACGACAGCCACCACACGGCGACGGTGCCGAGAAGAGCGGCCAGCGTCCAGCCGACCATCGCAAGTCGCCGCGCCGTCGGGTTGGTCGGCAGCACAGGATTAGTAGCGGTAAAAGCCCTGGCCCGACTTCCGGCCGAGATGACCGGCGGCAACCATCCGCCGCAGGAGCGGGCACGGCCGGTACTTCGGATCGCCCAGACCTTCGTGGAGGACCTCCAGGATCGCCAGGCAGACGTCGAGGCCGATGAAATCGGCGAGCGTCAGCGGGCCCATCGGGTGGTTCATCCCGAGCTTCATGACCGTATCGATTGCATCCGCGGTGCCGACGCCTTCCATGACCGCAAAAATCGCTTCGTTCACCATCGGCATCAACACCCGGTTGGCGATGAAGCCGGGGTAGTCGGACGCTTCGACAGCCGTCTTGTTCAGCCGGATGCAGAGCTCGGCGGCCGTGAGCATCGACTCGGGCGACGTCGCCTGGCCGCGAATCAGCTCGACGAGCGACATCAGCGGCACTGGATTCATGAAGTGCATGCCGAGCACACGATCGGGCCGATTGGTGGCCGCGCCAAGCGTCGTGATCGAGATGGAGGAGGTGTTCGATGCCAGAATGACGTCGGGCCGCGTCAACTGATCGAGTCGCGCGAAGAGCGACTGTTTGGCCTGCTTGTCCTCGAAGATCGCCTCGACGACGTAATCGCTGTCGGCGAGCAGGTCGACGTTGGTGCCGGTCGAGAGGCGCTGAAGCGCGCCGTCACGCTCGGTCGCCGTCAGCCGCCCTTTCTCGACGAGTTTAGCCACGCTCTTCTCGATGGACGAGCGTGCGCGATCGAGGGCGCCACTGGCTGCGTCCACCAGCCGCACGTCGAACCCGGCCTGCGCAAACACCTGGGCGATGCCGTTGCCCATCGTCCCGGCGCCCACCACTCCGATGCGTTGAATCTTCAACGATGCCTCAATCCAGTCGTCCGACGAGCTTCGCCCGGCTTTAGCCGGACTTCCCAGTTATCGGCCCTCGACGGTCCGGCTGAAGCCGGACACTACAGCTTGAGTCTAGATCCGCTCAACGGCCAGCGCCACGCCGTTGCCTCCGCCGAGGCACAGCGCCGCAATTCCACGCTTCAGGCCTTTCCGCTTCAACGCGTAGAGCAGCGTCGTCAGCACGCGCGCGCCGCTCGCGCCAATCGCGTGCCCGAGCGCGACCGCGCCGCCGTGGATGTTGACGCGCGCGAGATCGATTCCGAGCTCGCGTGTGACGGCCACCGCCTGGACCGAGAACGCCTCGTTGATTTCGAAGAGGTCGACGTCCTTCAGATCCCATCCGACCTTCGACGCCACTTTCCGAACCGCCTCGACCGGCGTCATCATCACCAGCTTTGGCGCGAGGCCGCTCGTGGCCTGGCCAACCACTCGCGCCATTGGCGTCAGGCCGAGCGCGGCGGCTTTCGTCGCCGCCATAATCACGACGGCAGCCGCGGCGTCGTTGACGCCAGGAGCGTTGCCGGCGGTCACGGATCCGTCCTTTTTGAACGCGGGTTTCAGCTTCGAGAGCGTCTCGGGAGTCGTGTCCTCCCGGATCGGTTCGTCGACGTCGATCACGATCGGCTCGCCCTTCCGCTGCGGGATGCTGATCGGCAGGATCTCGTCCTTGAACCAGCCTTGCCGCGTCGCATGCGCCGCCTTGCGGTGGCTCTCCGCGGCGTACTGATCCTGCTCCTCGCGCCCAACCGCATACTTCTCCGCGACGACTTCGCCGGACATGCCCATGTGGCAGTTCTCGAACGAGCACCACAAGCCGTCGCTGATCAGCGAGTCGACGACCTTGCCGTCGCCCATCCGGAGTCCTTCGCGAACGCGTGGCAGCAGGTAGGGCGCGTTGCTCATCGATTCCATTCCGCCGGCGACTGCGATGTCGATGTCGCCAGTCGCGATGCCCTGAGCTGCGAGCATGACGGCTTTCAGTCCCGACCCGCACACCTTGTTGATCGTCAGCGCGGCAACATGGTCGGAGAGGCCGCCGTTGAGCGCCGCCTGGCGCGCCGGATTCTGTCCGTTGCCGGCCTGGATGACGTTGCCCATGATGCACTCGTCGACCGTCGCGGGATCGATTCCCGACCGCCGAACCGCTTCGCGAACGACCTGCGCGCCGAGCTCGGTGGCGGCGAAATCCTTCAGCACGCCAAGAAACCGGCCTGTTGGCGTGCGGACGGCCGAGATGATGACGGATTCACGGGTGTTCATGGGTGCCGCCGGTTCCGCCGGGGGTCTGGTTCCTGCTCGATGCGGAGTTTCGTGACCGACTCCGGCCCCAGGAAGTGTTGAAGGCGCGAGAGCACCATGCCGCGCGCGCGATTGATTTCGAGCGTCCATCGCGGATCGCTCGATCGCACCGTCAGCACGCCGTCCACCAGATCGACTGATGTCGACTTGGCGAGCGCCGGGCCCACGGCGAGTTGCCAGGCGAACGTCGTCCGGGCCGGCGACGGCGGCTGGCGTCGGACGATGTCCGCGATCACGCCCGCCGTCAACTGATGAATCGAGTGCACGTTCGCCCTCAGTGTACGACAACCGGCTATGATTGACCCTTCTGTGTCCTTCATCCTGGCATCGGCCTCGCTGCGTCGGGCAGAGCTCCTCACCGCCGCCGGTTTTCTCTTCGAGATCGTTCCGGCAGACGTTGACGAAACACCTCTGACGGGCGAGCCGGCGAAAACCTATGCGCTTCGCGTCGCGAGAGCAAAGGCCGAAGAGGTCTCGCGGCGATTGTCAGCCGACCGGATCATCCTTGCTGCGGACACGGTCGTCGTCGCGGGCGAGCGGCTGATGGGGAAGCCGGTCGATGCGAAGGACGCCGAATCGATGCTCAACGCGTTGTCGGGCGCTGCGCATCAGGTTCATACCGCTGTGGTCGTCCGGAGTCCCGCCGGGCAGGCGGAAGAAGTCGTCACGACCGAGGTCCGATTCAACCGCCTGAGCGACGCAGAGATTGCCTGGTATCTCTCGACTGGCGAGTTCGAGGGTAAGGCCGGTGGGTACGGCATCCAGGGCCGCGCCGCGCGATTTATCGATGGGATCGACGGTTCCTGGTCGAATGTCGTCGGACTGCCGATCGCGACGGTCTACCGGCTGTTGTCTCGGGCCGGGGGCTGACCCCGCCCGATTGACCGCATCGAGCGGTAAACGGTATTCTGAGCGTGAGTTAGGTCAACCCCCAAGCTGAACGAAGAGCTGAACCATGAAAGCAAAGACGATTAAGGTCGTTGCGACAGCTGCCGTCCTCGTGGCCGCGTTGTCCGGGTTGATGTACACGACGCTCAGCGAGGGGACCGAGTACTACAAGCATGTCGACGAGGTGATGACCGATCCGGCGGCGTGGCACGGCAAGCGAATGAGCCTCCATGGTTTCGTCGTCGAAAAATCGATCTTCGCCAAACCCGACACGCTCGAGTACCGATTCGAGATTCAGAGCAACGGCAAGGTCATCCCCGCGCGCTATACCGGCGTGATCCCCGACACCTTCAAGGACGGCTCCGAGGTCGTGTTGAAAGGGAAGCTGGGTCCGCACGGTTTCGACGTGTCACCGAACGGCGTGATGGCCAAATGCCCGTCGAAGTACGAAGCCAAGGGTCCCGGTACGCCCGGCGTCTGACGCCGAACGAACCACAACGGCGCGATCGCCGTGATCGCGACTGAGTAGAACCGCAGGCACCCCAACCATGCCGGCACTCGGTACTTTCATTCTCCTCACAGCCTTCGTCACCTGCGCCTACGCGATTGCGGCGTCTGTCGCCGGCGCGCGTCGCCGCTCCACTCGACTCGTCGAGAGCGGGATCGGCGCCTTCTACTTTCTGGCCGCGCTGATGATTGTCGCCTCGGCGGTGCTCATCCACGCGTTCGTGACCGGTGACTACTCGATCAAGTACGTGCAGCGCTATTCCGACACCGCGCTGCCGCTGGCCTACAAGATCGCGTCGTACTGGGGCGGGCTCGACGGTTCGATCATGTTCTGGGTCTCGCTGCTGTCGGTCTTCGGGTCAGTGGCGATCTACACGAACCGCGACCGCCATCGCGAATTGATTCCCTACGTCGTCTCGGTCATCGCCGCCACGGAGATGTTCTTCATCTTCCTGATGATCATCCACAAGAACCCGTTCTCGACGTTCTTGACGACGCCGCCGGCGGACGGAGCTGGCCTGACGCCGCTGCTCCAGAATTTCTACATGGCCATCCACCCGCCGTCGATGTACGTCGGGTTCGTGTCGATGACCATCCCGTTTGCCTTTGGCATCGCCGCTCTCGTGACCGGGCACCTCGACGATGCCTGGCTGAGGGCGGTGCGCCGCTGGACGATGATTGGCTGGCTGTTTCTCTCGTTCGGGCTGACGCTCGGGATGCTGTGGGCCTACGAGGAACTCGGCTGGGGCGGCTACTGGATGTGGGATCCGGTTGAAAACGCCGGGCTCCTCCCATGGTTCACGGCAACGGCGTTTCTCCACAGCGTGCGCGTCCAGGAGCAGCGCGGGATGCTGCGGGTGTGGAACGTCACGCTGGTCATCGTCACGTTCTTTCTGACGATCTTCGGGACGTTCATGACCCGCTCCGGCGTCGTCCAGTCGGTCCACGCGTTCGGAGAGGATCGCGAGCTGGCGATGCTGTTCACGATCTTCATGGTCCTCATCCTGACCTTCAGCTTTGGCTGGGTGATCCACCGCCTGCCGCTGCTGCGCGCGCGCCACGAGCTCGATTCATTCGTCTCCCGCGAGGCGGCGTTCCTCGCGAACAACTGGATCCTGCTCTTTTCGGCGTTCTTCGTGCTCTTCGCGACGATGTTCCCGACACTCAGCGAGGCGGTGACGGGTGAGCGGCTCACCGTCGGGGCGCCCTTCTTCAACCGCTGGATGCTGCCGATTGGCTTGATCCTGCTCACGCTGACGGGCATCGGCCCGCTGCTCGCGTGGCGCAAGTCGACGGCCTCCAACCTCGTTTACCAGTTGAAGTGGCCGGTCGTCGCCTTCGTCGTCACCGCGACGGCGCTCTTTGGCCTGGGGATGCGCGTCTGGGCCTCGGGCATCTGCTTCGCGCTCTGCGCGATGGTCATGACCACCATCGCTCAGGAATTCGTGCGCGGCGCTCAGGTCCGTCGCGACGCCTCCGGCACCGACATCTTCACCGCGCTCGTCGGTCTCGTCGGGCGATCGAAGCGTCGCTACGGCGGTTACATCGTTCACGTCGGCATCGTCCTCATCTTCCTCGGCTTCGCCGGCGAAGGATTCAAGAAGGAACAGCAGGCGCTGCTCAAGCCCGGCGAGGAGGTGAAGGTCGGCTATTTCACCGTTCGTCACGACGCGTTGCGGGTGACGACCGACGGGCAGAAGCAGATGGTGACGGGGCACGTCAGCGTGTTCGAGGACGGGAAGCCGCTCGGGACCATGACGCCGGCGAAGTGGTACTTCAACAAGCGTGAGCAGGAACCGACGACCGAAGTGGCCATCCGCCGCTCGCCGTCCGAGGATCTGTACATCGTCCTCGCCGGGTACGACGCTTCGGCCCAGACCGGCACTTACACGGTGACCGTCAATCCGCTGGTCAACTGGATCTGGTTCGGCTTTGCGGTGATGGCGATCGGGACCGGCATCGCGCTGTTGCCCGAAAGTGCCTTTGCCTTCGCGGTCGCGAAGATTCCCGGAGGCGCGGCGACGACGGCGTTGCTGCTGGTGTTGCTGCTGCCATCGGCCGGTTTCGCGCAGGCCACGACCGCGCTTCCCGAGAAGAGCGAACTGCGACGGCAGGTCGAAAACGACATCATGTGCACGTGCGGCTGCCGCGCGCCCATGAACAACTGTCCGATGGGGCCGAGTTGTCACGGCCTCGAGGCACTGAACGCCAAGCTCGACACCTATTTCGCGCAGGGCCTGACCCGCGATCAGATTCGCCGCGCCCTCGTTGCCGACCACGGCGGACAGGACATCCTGACTTCGCCGATTGATTCCGGTTTCAATCGGCTGGCGTGGATGTTCCCATACGTCGTTGGGATCGTCGGCGCGGGCGCGATCGCGCTCGCCGCCAAGCGATGGTCGCGGCACGACGCCGCGTCCCAGCGGGAACAAGCGGTCGCCGCCGACGGCGCTCTCAACGTGAGACTCGATGATGAGCTCCGCGACCTCGACTAGGAACGCGGATCACGCCGCGGATCACACGGATCACACGGATCACACGGAATGCATTCCTGGATAGCGAATGGCGTCTAGTGATGCTTCGACCGCCCGGGCGAGCGAAGTGCCGGCACGTCCGCCCGAGACGACAGCGACGTTCCGGCCTTCGCATTTTTTCGTCCTCGCCTCGCTCATCGCCGCGACGGCGGCGGTCATCATGTCCCGGCAGTCCACGCCGGAACAGCTGGTCCTCATTAGCCTGACGATCGCCGCGGCCGGTCTCGCCGCGGCCGGCCTTTACCGCACGATGTCGCCCTTAGTTGGCGCCGGCTCGACCGTCGCCGGCGAAGCGTTGTCGGAGCGAGGCCGGGCGGTACTGTCGCGTGAGAAGACGCTGGTACTCAGGGCGCTCAAGGATCTGGAGTTCGATCGGTCGATGGGAAAGGTGTCTCAGGCCGATTTCGAGGAGATGGCATCCCGCCTGCGCTCGCGGGCGATGTCGCTCATGAAGCAACTCGACGAAGACGCGAGCGGCTACAAGACGATCATCGAGCGCGAGCTCGGCGCGCGGTTGGCTGGCCGCACGGCAGCGCACGCCATCGACCAACCGCCAGAGGCTGAGCCACCGCCCGCCGCCGTCGTCGCTGGGCTCTGCACGTGTGGGACATCGAACGACAGCGATGCGATCTTCTGCAAACGGTGCGGCGCGAAGCTGACGGCATGATCCTGATCATGATCTGGATGATGACGCGACGAGGTTTCGCTCGGTCCGCGGCGGCGCTCCTGATGCTGCTGACTACGGCGCTGTTGTCAGTTCCGCAATCAGTCAGCGCTCAGATGGATCCCAAGGCGGTTGCCGGTATCCCTCTGCCGGTCTCCGACATTGCGGTCGGCACCGTCGTCGTCCGCGTCATCAAGGGCTCGCTCGCCAACAATCTGCCGGATCAACCGGTCGAGCTCGTCGGCGCGGGCGCGCCGCGGACAGTCAGGACCGACGCGAGCGGACGTGCCGAGTTCGCCGGGCTGCCTCCCGGCGCTCGGGTTTCGGCGGTTGCCACTGTCGCGGGCGAGCGACTGCAATCGCAGGAGTTCGCCGTGCCGGCGAGCGGAGGCACGCGCCTGCTGCTGGTAGCGACCGATGCCAATGCGCCGGCCACTGCCGCAGGAGATTCGCGCGCGGTCCCGGCCCAGCCTGGCACGGTGGTGCTCGGCGATCAATCACGTTTCGTGTTCGAGTTTGGCGACGGCAGTCTTTCAGTGTTCAACATTCTGCAGCTCGCGAATAGCGCGGCCGCGCCGGTGATGCCGCCGCGACCGGTCGTGTTCGAGCTGCCGGCTGGGGCGACGGGCGCAACCATCCTGAAAGACTCTTCACCGCAGGCGACGGTCGCGGGCAAGAAGATTTCGGTGGCCGGGCCGTTTGCGCCGGGTGTCACCAACATCCAGTTCGCCTACTCCATGCCGTACTCGGGCGGGAGTCTGACGATTGAACAGACGATGCCGGTTCCGCTGGCCCGGGTGATTGTCCTCGCTCAGAAAGTGGGCGAGATGCGCCTGACGTCGCCGCAGATGACGGAACAGCGCGAAATGCCTGCCGAGGGGCAGATGTACGTCGTCGGTCAGGGACCGGCCGTGGGCACGGGCGCGCGCCTGTCGTTCGAGTTCGACAACCTGCCTCACGAGCCGCTTTGGCCCCGCTATCTGGCAGTCGCGATCGCGGTCGGGATCCTCGCGGCCGGCGTTTGGGGAAGCCTGCGCGCTCGAACCGCCCGCACGTCAGGTCAGGACCGCCTCGAGAAGCGCCGTAGCCAGCTCTTCGACCAGCTGACGGCTCTCGAGGAGCAGCAGCGCGCCGGGCGAGTCGACGCGGCAGTCTATGCGTCGCGGCGCGCCGAGCTCGTCGCCGCACTCGAGCGCGTCTACGCGGAGATCGATCGTCAGGCCGCGTGATTGCGCGCGCGCATGGATTTCGCCTCCCTCAGCTTCACCGACGTTTCCCGCAGTTACGGCCGGCGTTGGGCGCTCAACCGCGTGTCGCTTCGCTGCGAGAGTGGCGCAGATCGTGGCGCTCATCGGTCCAAACGGCGCCGGCAAGTCGACGCTGCTCGCAATCGCTGCAACGCTGATCTCGCCCTCGGGCGGCTCGGTCCGCTACGGCGAACACGACGCGCGGGCGACGCCGGGCCTGCGGCAGCGGATTGGTCTCGTCGGCCACGACCTCTACCTCTATCCTGAGCTCACCGCTGCCGAGAACCTCACGTTTTACGGCCGGCTGCACCGCGTCGCCGATGTCGCGCGGCGCGTCGACGCCGCCCTCGAGCGCGCGCACCTGACGGCGCGGCGAGACGACGCCGTGCAGGGCTTCTCGCGGGGGATGCGGCAGCGGCTGACGCTCGAGCGCGCGCTGCTGCACGATCCGCGGCTGGTGCTGCTCGACGAACCGTTTACCGGTCTGGATGACGCCGCCTCGTCGTCGCTGGTCGCACGGCTCGGGGAATTGCGCACGCGCGGGTGCATTGTCCTCGTGGCGACACACGACCTCGAACTCATCGACGACGTGATCGATCGAGCGGTGCTGTTGCGCGATGGACGGCTGGTGGCGCTGCCAGCGACGGGCGGTTCGCTGAGAGAGCGTTACCGCCAGGCGGGCGGACCTGTGTGATGGGACGCTTCCATCACCCAGCTGAATCGGTAGTGTCGGCGGGTGGCGCGTGGCGGCCGCCTTCGCTTGCTGGCATCGAGTGGCAGCTCCGGCGAGCGTGGCCGAAGCCTCTGGCGAAGGCCGGCGCCACAGGCGCGCAGCGCGCGACCCGTTGAGCCCCATGGCGGCGCGCGAGCACCTGTGGGCTGCCACGCGACAGGACCCGCGAGGGCGCCCGCATCACTACCGATTCAGCGCGCGCGTGCTACCAAGCTAGCCAAGGACCCTGAATGCAGCTGCTCGAAGCCGTCTGGCTCGTCATGCGCAAGGACCTGCTGATTGAATTCCGCAGCCGCGAGATCGTCTATACGACATTGTTCTTCGCCGTGTCGGTCATGCTGGTGTTCTCGTTCAGCTTCGTCCGGGAAGGCATCGCCGTGGACGGCGCGGCGGGAGGGATCCTCTGGGTGGCCATCGCGTTCTCGGGGACGCTTGCGCTGGGCCGGGCATTCGAGCGGGAGCGGCAGAACGAAACGCTCCGCGGACTCCTGATGTCTCCAGCCGAGCGCCCCGCTCTCTACCTGGGCAAGCTCACGGGTATTCTGATTCTGCTCGCCGCGGTCGAGGTCGTCGTCGTTCCGATGGTCGCTTTTCTGTTTCAGGCGCCGCTCTTTCGGTATCCTGCGATGATGGCGGGGCTGCTCCTGACTGGCACGCTCGGGTTCGCGGCCGTGGGCACGTTGTTCGCGGCGATGCTGGTGCGGACGCGCAGCCGCGACGTGCTGCTGCCGATCCTTCTTTATCCGATTACCGTGCCGGTCATCATCGCCGGCGTGCGCGGCACTGCCGCGTTGCTGCAGCCCGACGTCGACTTGCCCATGGCGCGGGCGTGGCTCTCAATGCTCGTGTTTTTCGACATCGTGTTCGTGACGCTCGCGCTGTGGACGTTTGAGGCGGTGATGACAGAATAGGGCCAAGGCGGCTCAGGGCTTAAGGCTCAAGGCTCAGGCAAGATCTTCGAGTAAGTGGTCGAAGGTTTTGCTTGAGCCCTGAGCCCTGAGCCCTGAGCCTGAGCCCTGAGCACACCACGATCATGCACACTCGTCTTCCTCCCCCTCGCCCTCCTCACCGCCGCGATGTTCGCCGTCGCGCCGTGGCTCATCGTCGGCGCGCCGTATGAGTCGTCGATGGGACTCGTGCAAAAAATCTTCTACTTCCACTTCTCGGCCTGGATGGGGATGTTCGCCGCGACGGCGGTGTGCGGCATCGCTTCGGCACGAGTGCTGTTCACGCGGCGGAAGGACGCTGACATCGCGGTGGTCGCCGCAGCCGAGCTCGTGGTGGTCTTCGGACTGATTGGACTCATCACGGGACCGTTGTGGGGGCGCAAGGCGTGGGGCGTCTGGTGGTCGTGGGACGCGCGGGGGACGTCGACGCTGGTGCTCTGGCTGATTTTCGTGTCAACCCTGCTGCTTCGGCGTTTCGGTGGGCCAGGCTCAGAGCGCTTGTCGGCGGCAGTCGGGCTGTTCGGGCTGTTCAACGTCCCATTTGTGTACTGGTCGGTCAATCTCTGGCGGACGCTCCACCCCAAGACGTCAGTCGTCCCGACGCTTCCGGTGTCGATGGGCGTGCCACTCTGGTTCTCGACGGTAGCATTCCTCGGCCTCTTCATGTTGTTGTTCGCGATGCGGACGCGGCTCGAACGGCGTCGAGTCGAGCTCGATTCGCTTCATCTAGCGCTTGACGAGTGACCACGGATAGCGGCCACGGACAAAACAGCCACGGATAAAACAGCAAAAACACGGATCACACGGATCACACGGATTCGCTTATGAACAGCATCAACAAATTGCGGCAGCTAGTGCTCATTGTCGTCGTGCTCGTCACGTGCTGGGGCGCGGCGGCGGCCGCCAGCCAGGCGCAGCCACCACCGAGTCCGGCACAGGAAGGGTTCGTGCCGATCGATCAGATCCAGCAGAAGGAGCAGCTGCCAGCCGCGCCCCTGGTCATGGCCGCGTACGCGGCGGCATGGCTGGTGATCTTCGGGTATGTGTGGTCGATCTGGCGTCGCCTGAGTCAGGTCGAGCAGGAGATGGCGAGTCTCACCCAGCGAGTGGCAGGAGCGAACCGCCGGTGATCGGCAACATGACGGCGGCGCATTTCATCTTCATCCCCGCGGTGTTGCTGATTGGCATCGTGATCGGATGGGTGCTCGGCTCGCGCGCCGCTGCAGACGCCTACGCGATGGAGCTCAAGAGGCGAGAAGAGCGGGCAAAGTCTCCGAACAGGTCCGGCCCTGAACCCGGACCTGCTGAACCCTGAACCCTGAACCCTGAACCCTGAACCCGTATTACCTTCCCACCGCCAATCGATTCGCCAGGCTCGCCGGCAACCCGGCACTCAGAATGCGCTGCTGGGCGGCGTCGACCGGATAGACGACGCGCTTGAGGGTCAGCGAAAGCGCGTGAGAGTCGTAGATCCCGTACGCGGCTCGAGGGTCGCCGTCGCGAGGCTGCCCGACTGACCCGGCATTGACCAGATAACGCGCATCCGGGACGAGGGCGACGGTCGTGTCCTCGTCGGCCTGCGGCACGAACCCATCGAACGATTCGTTCTCGTAGTGAAAGACCACCGGGAGGTGGGTGTGCGCGAAGATGCAGAGCGGACGGACGCTGGCACTGAGCGCGCGCAGCGCGTCTTCACCATCGAAAATGTAGTGGTCCTCGTCAAACGGCGAGCCGTGGCAGATCTCGAGGTGCTCGTCGATGGCCTCCGGGCCAGCCGGAAGTTCCTTGAGGTACTGGCGGTTGTCGGGCGTGAGCGTCTCGTGTGTCCAGACAGCGGCCAGACGCGCGACCTGGTTGAAGTTGCTCCCATCCTCGATGCCGCACGCCGCCTTGTCGTGGTTGCCGCGGATGACCGCGACTGGATCCAGGCCGCGGATGCGGTCGACCACCTCATTCGGCGCCGCGCCATAGCCGACGAGGTCGCCGAGCACGAGCAGATGATCCCAGTTGCGCTCCGCGTCCAGCACGGCGGTGAGCGCTTCGATGTTCGCGTGAACGTCCGCAATGATCAGATAGCGCATCGGGGCTTACTGCCGGACGTGGTCCGCGATCTGCTCGGCGATGGCTTCGGCCGACGCGCCGCCGACGTCGATTCGCACGTGCGCCTGCGCGTAGGCGACGCGCCGGGCGGCGAACAGTCGTTCCATCTGGACGCGGTCGGCCGCCAGCGGCCGTCGGCCGTCCGCCGGCAGCCGCGCGAGGACGACGTCGATCGGCACATCGAGCCAGACCGACAGCCCATCCAGATTGATCGCGCCGCGATTGTCGGGCTCGACGAACGTGCCGCCGCCGGTGGCCACCACGACGTGACGCAACGGCAGCAGCACCTTGAGGATGTCCCTTTCCACGCTGCGGAAATACGGTTCACCGGCGCGCGCGAAAATTTCGGCGACCGGACGCCGCTCCCGCGCCTCGATCAGCTCGTCGACGTCTTCCGCGCGCCAGCCGAGTCGACTGGCCAGCGCATGTGCCACCGTCGTCTTGCCAGCGGCCATGAAGCCGACCAGATAAATCTTGTCGGCCGTCACCGCGTCAGGCGCTCGAGCGCGTCAAAGAACCCCGGATACGATACGTCGACCGACGACGCACCGAGAATCGTCGTTGGCTGGGCGGCGCCGGTGGCCGCGACCGCGAAGGCCATCGCCAGCCGATGATCGTCAGCAGCGTCGACTGTGCCGCCTGCCAGCGGGCGCGACACCAGGCGGAAGCCGTCGGGATATTCCTCGACGGACGCCCCGAGCGCCTGCAGGCCGGTCGCCAGGCAGCTGATCCGGTCGCTTTCCTTGACTCGCAGCTCTCCGGCGCCATGGACGCGCATTTCCGCGCCGGCCGGGCAGAATTACCCCGAGTGCAGCCAGCGCCGGAATCTCGTCGATGACTCCTGGCACTTCGTCTGGTTCAATAACGAAGCTGGCCGGCGAGTCGTACATCACGCGGATTCGCCCGACCGGCTCGCCAGCGTCCTCGTTGTCGATCTGGATCTCGACGCGCGCGCCTGCGCGACGAACGATCTCGAGCATGGCGATGCGGGTCGGATTCAGGCCCACCCCTTCGATCTCGATCTCGCCTCCCGGCGTGCCCGCGGCCAGGGCAATCCAGAACGCCGCACTCGACACGTCGCCCGGGACCACCAGATCGCGCGCCTTGAGCCGTTGGCCGCCGGTGACGCGAATCGCCTCGCCGGCCTTCTCGACCCTCACGCCAAATTCATGAAACGCGCGCTCCGTATGATCGCGCGTTGGCACGGGCTCGAGAACAGTCGTTTCGCCTTCGGCCTGGAGACCAGCGAGAAGAACCGCGCTCTTGATCTGAGCGCTCGGCACTTCCGGCCGATGGGTGATGCCGCGCAGCCTCGCACCGTCGATCGTGAGCGGCGGCCGGCCGTCCTGCGATCCGATCGCCGCGCCCATCTCGGTGAGCGGCCGGATGACGCGTCGCATCGGGCGGCGGTTGAGTGAGGCGTCGCCGCTCATCAGTGTGCGAAACTCGTGTGCGGCCACGATGCCCGACAGGAGCCGCATCGTGGTCCCGGAGTTGCCTGCGTCGAGTGGCATGGGCGCGGCCGCGAGGCCTCTCAGTCCGCGCCCTTCTATCTGAACGTCCCCGGGGCTGCCGTCCGAACGATCGGGCTCACGGCGCACCGTGACACCGAGTGCCTGCAGGCAGCCGAGGGTCGAGAGGCAGTCGGCGCCAGTCAGGTAGCCGCGGATGGTCGAGCGACCGTCGGCGAGCGCCGCGAGCATGGCGTATCGGTGGGAGATTGACTTGTCGCCTGGCACTCGCACGCGGCCGGCCACTCGTGCCGCGGGCTTCACAAGGGCCACGTCGGCTGGCGCGTGAGGCATGTTCCGCACTATAACATTGGCCCCAACCCCGATTCCCATTCCCGGGCGAATCCGGTTTAGAATAAAAGGCACCAAGCGTGCACGTTCAGGCCGCCGACTCCATCGTCCAAACCGCGTCCGGAATTCTCGGCGCCGGTGCCGCCGCCCCCGCATGCTGACACGCGGCGGTACGGTCAAGCTCCAGCTACACAGCAACTTCGACATGCTGGACTTCGTCCAGTTGGTCAGCGACCGCATGGCCCACCTTGGCGGGCTCGATGATGACGCCGTCCACTGGATCGGCGTCGCCGTCCGCGAGTCGGTCATCAATGCGATGAAGCACGGGAATCGCGAGGACGCGCAGAAGCTCGTCACCGTCGAGTTCACGTTTGCGCCGACCGCTGAGCCGAGCGAGCTCATCGTTCGGGTCCTCGATCAGGGCGAGGGCTTCGATCCCGAAGAAATCGCCGATCCGCTGGCTCCGGAGAACCTGCTCAAGGCGAGCGGCCGGGGCATCTTTTTCATGCGCAGCTTCATGGACGACGTCACGCTCCGGCGCGGCGACGAGGGCGGGATGGAAGTGCGCATGGTCAAAAAGCTCTCGTCCGGTGGCTGACGTTCCGCAGCCGCTCCTGCTGGCGACGGCCGTCGAGGCGGTCATGCGTGCCGGCGAAGTGCAGATGGCGCACTTCGGGCGCGAGTTCCGAGTCGACAAGAAGGGCGTCATCGATCTGGTCACCGAGATCGATATCGAGATCGAGCGCGGTTTCCGCGCGATGATTGCCGAGCGATTTCCCGATCACGCGGTGCTCGGCGAGGAGTTCGGGGCCGGCGACTCCACCGGACGCGTCCCGTCCCATTGCTGGGTGTTCGATCCGATCGACGGCACCACCAACTACGCGCACGGCCTGCCGATCTTCTGTTCGTCGCTGGCCTTCGAGGTCGACGGCCAGCCGGTCGTCGCCGCCATCTACGATCCGACGCGGCGTGAGCTGTTCACGGCCGAGCGTGGGCAGGGCGCCTGGCTGAACGGCGCGCCGCTGCGAGTCTCCTCAGCCGAATCACTCATCGACTCGCTGCTCGTCACCGGGTTCCATTACGACGTGCAGAAAGATCCCGGCGAAGTCATCGAGCTCTTCGCCGCGTTCATCAGCCGTTCACGCGCCGTCCGTCGACTGGGCTCGGCCGCCCTCGACCTCTGCTACGTGGCGGCCGGGCGCTTCGATGGATTCTGGGAACGCAAGCTGCAGCCGTGGGACGTCGCGGCCGGCGCGCTCATCGTCGCCGAGGCCGGCGGACAGGTGACTGCAATGTCCGGCGGCCCGTACGGGTCGCGCGAGGGCAGCGTTCTTGCGTCAAATGGCCTGATTCACGCCCAGATGCTCGAGACAATTGCCGGGACCTGATCCTCGCCGTGGGTCAGATCTCGATTTTCTTCCTGACGCAGAACATCGAGATCTGACCCCTCGAGGTGTCCCGAGTGACACCCAGACATGACACTCGCCTCCGCCCCGCCTTCCGCAGGGCTTCGGCGTCGCAGGGCCCGTCCTGCCCTTACCGCGCCAAGCTCGTAAGGCGTTTTTAGGGTTTTCCAGGAGCGTTGGAGCGGGCGGCGTCCTCCACGGGGATGGCACTTTTCATGCTCAGGTGATGGAAGTGACGCCGTCCCGGCCCTGCAGTCCGGTTCGGCATACGGAGACTGTCATGATGAAACGCTACTGGCTGAATCGCGTGAAGATCTCGAGCCTGGGCCTTATCGCCGGAGTCACGCTGATCGTCGCGGGGTTGCCGTCCCCCGCGAGCGCGCAAATCGTCCAGGTGTCGCGCGGCGACGCGCGAAACTCGGTGGGGTTCAACCTCGGTTACTTCGCGGTTCGTGGTGAAGACGTGCGCATCGACGACGACGTGCTGCTCGCCAACCTCGATGACCTCGCCTTCGAGATTGGCGACTTCAGCGGGTTTTCATTCGGCGGCGAATGGCTCTACGGGATCGGAGACTTCATCGAGGCCGGCGTTGGCGTCAACTACTACCAGAAGACAGTGCCAAGCCTGTATCGCGACTTCGTAGACGTCGACGGCACCGAGATTTTGCAGGACCTGAAGCTGCGTGTCCTGCCGATCACTGCCACTGTGCGCTTCCTTCCCATCGGCCGCGCCGCACCGGTTCAGCCATACGTCGGCGCAGGAATTGGGTTTTTCATCTGGCGCTACACCGAATCCGGAGAGTTCGTCGACTTCTCCGACGGCACCATTTTCCGCGATCGGTACTCGGCGGACGGCACCGCCGTCGGTCCGGTGGTGCTCGGCGGCGTCCGTTTCCCGATTGGCGACGCGATGACGACCGGCGTGGAGTTCCGCTGGCAGAAGGCCGAAGGGGACACCGATCCAGCCGAGAGCCGTCTGATCGCGCCGAAAATTGACCTCGGTGGCTGGACGACCAGCTGGAACCTGCACTTCAGGTTCTGAAAACACCTTTCACGGCGTAGCCCGATAGAGGGCTACGCCGCCTCCCTCCGCGACCCGTTCGAAGCCCTTCAAAAAGCCGGCGAACTGCTTCGACCGCTGGTAGACGGCGTCTCCGCCTTCAGCACGTTCCTCGACCGCCACCCATCTCACGTACGCGGCTGGTCCGTACTGCATGGCGGATACCCAGACCTCGCCATTGCCTTCCTGCAGAAAATCGTGGATGTCGAATCCTTCGAGTGACAGGTCGTGCATGTAATGCGCGAGCGATCCCATGCTCATCATGATCGGGCGCCCATCGTAGTGCGTGCGCAAATAGGCGGTGACCGCGCGGCGGCCCACCATGTTCTGCGCATCGCGCTGTGACTCGACGATGACCGGCGCCGTCCGATCGAGCGGTGAGACCTGCCAGACAGACGCTGCCACGGCGACGATTGCGGCACCGGCTCGCAGAACGCGCGGAAGCAAGCTGATGCCGGCGCCGACGAGTGCCGCGCACGCGACGACGAGCGGCACCCCATAGCGGATGCGGAACGGGTGGCCCTCGAAGTATGCGTACCAGGGCAGGGCCGCTGCGCCCATCGGCGCCAGAACGAGCACCATCGACGCGAGCGAGCGCGATCGCGCAAAGGTCCACGCGATCAAAGCTGCGCCGCCGTACGCCGGCCACACCAGAGCCGGACCCGAGAGTCGATAGACACCTTCTCGTACCTGATCCCAGGCCAGCAGTGGCTGGCCGATCGCATCGTTCTCCGCAACAAAGAACCCTGCGCTGACAAACCAGGCGCCGACCGTCCATCGGCTGTTGAGCAGGAAGAGCGCAATCGCGACCGTTGGGTATGCCGCCAGCCGGGCGATCGCCATCGTCGCCGCGCGGGGAGGCGTGCCGCGTCTTAGAAGAACCGCGAACGCGAGAGCGAGCAGCGCGGCACACACCGGCCACGCCTCGTACCGCGTCATGCATGCCGCCGCGACAGCCAGCCCCGCCGCCAGCGGCCAATCCGGCGCGCCACGATCGACCCAGTCTGCGACCAGCGCCACGGCGACGAGTGTCGTGCCGAAGAGCAATGGCTCGGTCATCGGCGTGCTCTGCAGGTAAAGGACGTTTGGGTTCACCAGGAGCAGTGTCGCGGCTGCCGCGCCGGCCGCGATCGAGCCGGTCCGCTGGATGATGAACGAGGCCAGCGCCCACGCGCCGGCCGCCATCGATACCACCGATATCGCGATCGCCGACGCGCCGGATCGGTACCACGCGTCCACCTGCACAGGGATCATGTTCAGGAGATGCGGGAAGGGAAGCCAGACGGCGCCAATCTGCTGCCATCCAGGCATCAGGCTGTCGAGGATACGGCGCGCCACGACGAGATGCGCGCGCGCGTCGTAGTGGCTCAGCGCCAGGCCGGCGCGAGCGTAGTACACGGCAGCGGCGCTGCCAGCAAGAAGCGTGGCCGCCGCGATCACCAGGGGCGCCCAGCGCACCATGTCTTTGCTGACGTCCGGCTGAAGCCGGACACTACGAAACCAGAGAGTGCGACCGCCGTCGTAGTGTCCGGCTTTAGCCGGACCGCTGTAGTGGTGTCCGGCTTCAGCCGGACCAAGACGGACCGTCGTGGCTGAATCGTGCTTCGTGGTGGCCAGAGCGCTTCTAGTCTACACTTTGGGACAATGGCGGGTTTCGTAGCGTGGATCAAGGCCTTTGCGGTTTCCCTCGGCGGCCCCGGGTTGTTCATCATCGCGTTTCTGGATTCGTCTTTTCTCTCGTTTCCCGAAGTCAACGATCTCCTGATCATCTGGCTGACGACGCAGCATGAAGAACGGATGATCTACTACGCGCTGATGACCACCCTCGGGTCCGTCAGCGGCTGCCTGGCGCTGTACGCGCTCGCGCGCAAGGGTGGTGAAGCGTTCCTCCTCAAGCGCTTCAACCCGCAGTACGTCGAGCGCGCCATGACGACGTTTCGCCGCTACGGCCTGCTCGCGATCCTCGTCCCCTCGATTCTTCCACCGCCAACGCCCTTCAAGATTTTCGTACTCGCGGCTGGGGTCGCCAAGGTCCGGCCCGTCGATTTCATCCTGGCGATCGCCATCGGTCGAGGGTTTCGGTATTTCGGTGAGGGCCTGCTCGCGGTCTATTACGGCGACCAGGCGGCGGACTTCCTGCGACAGAACGCCAGAACGGTCGCGCTGGTCGTCGCCCTGGTGGTCATCGTCGGCGGCGCCGGCTGGATCCTCTGGCAGCGCCGGAGCGAGCGCCCGGCGGTTTGACGATCGGGCCGAAAGCCTGTATAATCAACCGTTTATCAGTTATCAATGCAGCCGGACATCTCGGTCGTCGTTCCGATGAAGAACGAGGCGCCCAATGTGGAGCAGCTCTACGCCGAGCTGACCGCGGCGCTCGAGGCCGGCGGCCGCCCGTACGAGATCCTGATCATCGACGACGGGAGCACCGACGACACTTTCGCTCGGCTCGCCGAGCGGCAGACCTCGGATGCCAGGCTCCGCGTGATCCGCTTCCGCCGAAATTTTGGTCAGACCGCTGCCTTTGCCGCGGGTTTTGCTCACGCCCGCGGGCGCTACATCGTCACCATGGACGGCGATCTGCAAAACGACCCGCGCGACATTATCGCGATGGTGGCCAAGCTCGAGCAGCACCCGGCGGACATCATCGCGGGATGGCGCAAGGATCGAAAAGACAAGTTCTTCAGCCGCCGCCTGCCATCGATGGTCGCCAATCGCATCATCTCGAAGGCCACCGGCGTGAAGCTGCACGACTACGGGTGCTCGCTCAAGGTCTTCCGTGCAGAGGTCGTCAAGCCGATGAAGCTCTACGGCGAAATGCACCGGTTCCTGCCGGCGATCGCCAGCGAGTTTGGCGTGACCACAGTGGAGACGGTCGTCAATCATCGGCCGAGACAGCACGGCACGTCGAAGTACGGCATCTCGCGCACGATACGAGTCATCCTCGACCTGCTGACGGTCAAGTTCCTGATCAGCTACCGCACTCGCCCTGTTCAGATCTTCGGGCTTTGGGGCCTGCTCATGGGGCTCGTCGGTGGCTTGATCCTCGCGTGGCTCGTCTATGTCCGGTTGACGACGACGCAGGGCATTGCCGATCGGCCGATTCTGCTCCTCGGCATCCTGTTGATCTTTACGGGCGTTCAGTTAGTGACGCTCGGTCTGCTGGCCGAGATGCAGGCGCGGACCTATCACGAGTCGCAGGACAAGCCGACCTACGTCATCCGGGAAATCCGCCAGAGCGAGCCCCGCCAGATCGCCGGAATATCTGCCACGACCGGTGTCTCGAGCGCGGCAGGCCTGGCGGGAGACGACGAAGCCCGTGTCAATATCAAGCGGTTCAACTGAGCCGCGGGGCGAAGCCACGGGCGGATTGGGCAAAATTCCTGGCGCGGCAGACGTCCGGATCACCGACATCCAGCGCGAGTTCGGTGCCGGCCGTTCGCGGCGCGAGCGCTATGCCGATCTTGTCGTCGGCCAGCCCGGTCTCTGGGCACTCGTGAAATACGAAGTCGTGCTGCTGCTGTCGGCCTGGGTGCCGGGAGCGCTCGGCCTCTTTCTGCGTTCAAAGCTCTATCCGTTGATTCTGGGTCGCGTGGGCAGGAACGTCGCCTTCGGCTGCAATGTCGTGCTGCGGCACCCCCACAAGATCGACATCGACGACAACGTCGTCATCGACGACCAGTGCTGTCTGGACGCGAAGGGGACGACCAACCAAGGCATTTCGATCAAGCGCGGCGTGTTCATTGGCCGCAACACGATCCTGAGTTGCAAGAACGGCGACATCGTGCTCGACGAAGACGCCAACGTCGGCTTCAATGTCGAAGTGTTCTCGGCTGCGACGGTCAGGGTTGGCAAGAAGGTGCTCATCGCCGCCTATACGTATCTCGTCGGCGGCGATCATCTGTACGACCGGGTGGACGTGCCGGTCCTCGACCAGGGACGGACGGCGCGCGGCATCGACGTTGGCGACAACGTCTGGCTGGGAGCCCACGTCGTCGTGGCCGACGGCGTTCGCATCGGGCGGGACGCCGTCGTCGGTGCGGGCGCTGTGGTGACGTCCGACGTGCCGGAGTTTCATGTCGCCGCTGGCGTGCCCGCGCGCGTCATTCGCGATCGGCGGGCGTCGGACTCGGGGACAAACACGTAGCGTCCGGCTTCCGCCGGACGAACATGACGTCCGGCTGAAGCCGGACACTACGGCAGGAAAGACTAGAACCGATCTCATTAATCGCCAGGATGGCCTCAGCAGTGCGAGCGAGCCCTGCGAGCGAGCCACGCGATCGGAGCGCGCCGGCGAAGCGGCGCGTGAGAGAGCGTGTCGGGGAGTCCGAGGGGCAAAGCCCCTCGGGAAAGACTAGACCATGTGCGGGATTGTCGGGATTGTCGAGCGGGATCTGACTCGGCCTGTGGCCGAGATTGACGTGCAGCGGATGGTCCGGACCCTGAACCATCGGGGTCCCGACGACGAAGGCAGCGTTCTGCTGCCGGGCGTCGGCCTCGCCATGCGCCGGCTCGCCATCGTCGACATTGCCGGCGGCCAGCAGCCGTTCGCCAACGAGGACGGCTCGATGCAGGTCGTCGCCAATGGCGAGATCTACAACTTCAATCAAGTCAAGGATGCGCTCGCCGCGCGCGGTCACCGGTTCCGCTCCCGTTCGGACGTCGAGGTCCTCGTCCATGCCTACGAGGAATACGGCGAAGCGTTTCTCCAGAAAATTCACGGGATGTTCGCGCTCGCGCTGTGGGACGGCCGCCGCCGCGCGCTCATCGCCGCTCGAGATCGGGCTGGTGAAAAGCCGCTGTACTACACGGTGACGTCCGAAGGATTGCGGCTCGCGTCGGAAATCAAGGCGCTGCTCTCGCGGCCCGAGGTCGATCGGACGCATCGATCACGAGGCGCTCGATGAGTTCCTGACCTACGAGTACATCATCGCGCCGCGAACGATCTTCAAGGCCATTCACAAACTGCCGCCGGCACACTATCTCGTCTACAAGGACGGGCAGGTCACCGTCAAGCGCTACTGGGATGCCGCTGACGTCGAGGTGCGGGCCTGGTCGGTTGATGAGGCCGCCGACGCGCTTAGAGAAACGCTGGGCGAAGCGGTGCGCAGCCAGATGATGTCCGACGTGCCGATTGGTCTCTTTCTCTCCGGCGGCATCGATTCGAGCGCGGTCGGCATCATGCTGCGCGACGCGCAGGGCAGCTCCGCGGTATCGAGCTTCAGCATGGGCTTTGACGACGGCAGTTACAACGAATTGCCGTACGCGCGGGAAGTCGCTCGGTTGTGCGGGACCGCGCATCACGAAGGGACTGTGACGCCAGACGTCGCATCACTCTTCGACCGCCTGGTGGTCCATCTCGACGAACCGTTTGCCGATGTGTCGCTCTTCCCGACGTTTCTGGTGTCCCAGATGGCGCGGGAACACGTGAAGGTTGTGCTGACGGGGGACGGCGGCGATGAGCTGTTCGGCGGATATGACGCCTATCAAGCGGAGGCGTTGGCGGGGAAGTGGGCCGGCCTGATGCCGGAGGCGGCCACCCGCGCGGCAGACGCGGTGCTGGCGCTCGTTCCGCCGACCGACAAGAAAAAGGGCCTCGTCAACAAGGCGCGTCGGTTCGTCGATGGCCTCGCGCATGCGCCCGCGTCGATCGCGCAGTATCGCTGGATGACGTTTCTTGGCGCGGACGCCAAGGCGCGCTTGTATACGCCCGCGTTCCGAGGCGCGCTCGCGTCCGCCGATGTCTATCGCCCGGTCAGGGAAGCGCTGGCCCGAATGGGCCACGACGACCTGTTGAACCGGCAGCTGTACGCCGATCTGTCGATCTATCTCGCCGACGACATCCTGGTGAAGGTCGATCGGATGAGTATGGCCACCTCGCTCGAGACGCGCGCGCCGTTTCTGGACGCGAAGGTGATGGAGCTGGCGTTCTCGATGCCTGGCGATCTGAAGATTCGTGGCGGCACGCGCAAGTTCATCCTCAAGCAGGCGCTGCGCGGCTTGGTGCCCGATCGCATTCTCGACCGCAAGAAGGAAGGCTTCAGCATTCCGATGAAGCAGTGGTTGAAGCGGGAGCTCAAGCCGCTGATGGAGCGCCTGCTCGCGCCGGAGCGGCTCGCGGCGCGCGGATTAATCGAGCCGGCCGAGACGCGCCGGCTCATCGACGAGCATTGCGCCGGACGTGCCAACCACGCGCATGTGCTGTTCAGTCTGATGGTGTTCGAGCGGTGGGCCGAGGAGTTCGCGCTGTGACGATGCGAGCCGCATGGCGGCACCTCATTGTGGTCGCAGTGGCCGGATGGCTGGGCGCGTGCGGCAGCACGCCGAATGCGCCGACGCCCATACCGCTGACGATCACGTGCCCGGCCAACGTGGCCGTGCAGTCGCCTGACGGGAACGCTGTGACGGCGACGTTCGAGGCGCCGCGAACGTCCGGGGGCACCGCGCCGATCACCTCCACCTGCACACCGCAGAACGGCAGCCAGTTCCCGGTCGGAACGGCGGCGGTCGCGTGCGAAGCCCGGGATTCGCGCAGTCAAGCCGCGACCTGTGGCTTTTCGGTGATGGTGCAGGGGCCCCCGCAGCTGACCGCTAACAAGTTCCTGGCGTTTGGCGACAGCCTGACCTACGGCGTAATCTCGCCCGCCGTGTCGCTGCTCATCGCCTCAGTGCCCGACTCGTATCCGACCGGGCTGCAGAGTCGCCTCGTGTCGCGCTACCGCCAGCAGACGCCGGTCGTGCTGAACGACGGCAACCCCGGCGAGCTGGCGTCTGGCACGGGCGTGCAACGATTCAGAGGCGAGCTCCTGCAGCATCGGCCAGAGGTCGTCCTGCTCATGGAGGGCACCAACGACCTGCTCAACGGGCAGAACGGCGCCAACGCCGCGATCAACTCCTTGCGGGCGATGATTGGCGAGGCGCGGAGCCAGGGCGTCCGCGTCGCGCTCGCAACCATCCCACCGCAACGGCCGGGTGGGCGACGCGACGCCGTGGCGAAGAGCATTCCGGCCTTCAACGACCGGGTGCGAGCGCTGGCAGCCGCGGAAGGGACCGACCTGGTCGAAGTCTTCGACGGCATGAAAGACGATCTGAGCTACATCGGTGTCGACGACCTTCATCCGACCGTGCGCGGATACGATGCCATGGCGACGATCTACTTCGACGCAATCCAACGGATCTACGAATCGAAGCCGGCAGTCGGCAGGTTCCGGCGGTGATGGAACAGCCGGCACCAGAGCGACGGTTCGAAGAGCGCGACGACTACGGGAATTACGAAGCCAACCTTCGATTCCTGCGCGAGGCCGGTCTCGCGCCCAGCGCCGGCCCGCTCCTCGAGATCGGCAGCGGCAAGGGACGGATGCTCGACCTGCTGCGGCGTGAGGGTTACGACGCGCGTGGCGTCGAGGTCAATGCCGCGATGATCGACGAGAGCCGCCGGCTGTTTGGCGATCTGCCGATTCAGAAGGTCGACGGCGCGGCGCTCCCGTTTGCGGACCGCGCGTTCGCAACCGTCGTGAGTTTCGATGTGTTCGAACACATTCCCGACAGCGACGCGCACTTGCACGAGGTCAGGCGCGTCTTGTCGCCGGGCGGGACCTATTTCCTGCAGACCCCGAACAAGTGGACCAACGTGGTCTTCGAAACGATTCGCTGGCGCAGCTTCACCGCGTTTCGCGTCGACCATTGCTCGCTGCACAGCTACCGCGAGATCAAGCAACGCTTCGCGAAGCACGGGTTCGACACCGAGTTCTTCGACATCCCGGTCGTGACCGACTTCTTCCGGTGGAAGGTCCGCCGCTACCTGGGGTGGCCGGGTCTCGCGATGCTCAAAGTCGCCAACCCTGACAAGTTTCCGCTCGCGCTGAAGACGAACTTCTACGTCAAGGCCAGCCTCGCCAAGCCCCGATGAACATGCAGCGATTCGTCCAGCGATACCGCTGGCCTCACCAGCCCGCGTTCGCACCTACTGGAACGAGCGGATCCACGACCTGGAAATGACCACCCAGCCGGTCGGGACGCGGGCGTTTTTCGAAGAGCTCGACGATTACCGATTCGACAAGCTCGCCTACCTGCCCCAGGTGATCGATTTTGGTGGCTACAAGGGGAAGCGTCTGGTCGAAGTCGGGTGCGGCGTCGGCACCGACCTCGTGCGGTTCGCCCGCGGCGGCGCGCGGGTGCTCGGCGTCGACCTGTCGGAAACGGCGGTCACGCTCGCCAGGCGGAACCTCGCTGTTCACGACGAGCGGGGCGCCGTCATCGTTGCCGACGGGGGAGCGCTGCCGCTCCGCGACGGCAGCCAGGACGTTGTCTACGCGCACGGCGTGCTGCAGTACGCGGCCGACCCTCGCCGCATCGTCGAGGAGGCGCTGCGCGTGCTGGTACCTGGAGGCACGGCCATCTTCATGGTCTACAACCGCGTGTCGTGGCTGCACGCGCTGTCGAAGCTGATGAAGGTGGAACTCGAGCACGAGGATGCCCCGGTGCTGCGGCTGTACTCGATCCCCGAGTTCCGCGACCTCATTCGAGGCTTTAGAGAGACGACGCTCGTGCCGGAACGATTTCCAGTGAAGTCGCGCCTGCACAAGGGCTGGAAAGCCGTCGCCTATAACGGCGTGTTCGTGGGAGCGTTCAACGCGATTCCGCGACCGCTCGTCCGGCGGTTCGGATGGCACTTGATGGCGATTTGTGTGAAGTAAGTCAGGGATCAGGGTCGGGGTTCAGGGACCTAGCCTTGGACGAGAGTTCTGGGTTTCCGAACTCTGAGTCCCGTGCTGAATAGAAACCAGGCTCTCGTCCGAGGCAAGTCCCTGGAGCCCTGATCCCTGATCCCTGACTACTACCGCGCAGCGACGAGCGCGGCTTGGTTGTGATACTTGCGCTTCTCGACGGCCGCGCGCACGAGGAACTTCGCGTAGGGCGCGACCTGCTTGATCGCGGCGACGTTCATCTGGCAGGGGCTGAGGCAGGTCGGGCACTTCTGGTCGCGGATATAGTCGCGGTGGGCCTGGCCGGCGGCGCTGAAGTAGAGCTCTTCCGGATCGGTCTCCTTGACGTTGCCGATGACCTCGCTGTTCTCGCAGAAGAACAGCCCGCCGTCGGGATTCAGCATGATGCCCTGCGTCTGGAACGGGCAGGGCGCCAGACGGTGATAGCCGTTGGCGATCATGTCGGCATAGTGCATGTAGACGTAGTTCTGGCCGTCGAGCACCGAGTCCTTCCGGACGCGATCGAGGAAGAACTGGCGCATCCGCTCTTCTTCCTCGCCGACGACGCCGGCCGTGGCGGCAAGCTCGGTGTTCCCGAGCATCGGCTCGGTGAAGCGGACCATGTTGAAGACGATGTCCAGCTCCTCGCTCTTCGCCCAGGCGAGGATGTTCTCGGCATCGTCCAGGTTCATGTGGAAGATCGTCGTCGAGATCCCGAAGTTGAAGGGGTGCTTCTTCTGCAGCTCCTTCATGGCGCGGATCGTCTCGTTGGCCTTTTCGAAGCCCCGCTTCACCTGCCGCACCTGGTTGTGCATCTCGCCGACGCCGTCGATCGACACGCGCGTGCTGAAGATGACGCCGCGCTCGTGGCACATCTCGACGATCTTCGTGAGCATCGGGATGCCGCGATGGGGGGTGAGGCCGGTCGTGTTCATGCCGAGCTTGCGCAGCCGGGGCAGCCGGTCGAGCATGATCCGGCAGATCTCGACGAGATCGTTGCGCGTTGTCGGCTCGCCGCCGGAGACGTTGGCGTTCTCGATGTTCTTCCACAGGCCTGAGCTGAACGACCTTGTCGATCTCGGCGAGCGACATGTCGCGTCTTACGGTCGCCGCGCTTCCAGTTGCAGCACATCTCGCAGCGCGCGTCGCAGACGAACGTGCAGTGGAAAATCAGCACGGTCGGGTGAATCGGGCGATGTCGGGCGACGTAGCTGTTGACGAGGTCGCGGGGGGCGCTGACCGCCGCCTTGGCGAGATACTTCAGCGCGTAAACTTGTGCCATAAACACTTGATACTACGTTACTTTGCGCCTTTTGTAAAGAATGGCTTGCGACCTGTATCGCCCCTTATCGGAGTCATTTCTCCCGACGGCGTGGAGGTCAGGCGTCACTCACGGAGCGATCTCGATTCGGGATGGCAGACTCTGCGGCTCTCTCTGCGTATCGGCCGCCAGGAGACCCAACAACAGGAACCCGTACCACCAGGCGATGTAGCTGCCCGTCGAGTGAACTTTCGCCAGCGAGAACGCTGCCGCGATGGTCGCCGTCATGAGTGCCAGCGCCCCCTCGGATCCGTGGCGCGCGATGCCAATGCTGAGCCCGACGAGACCAAACATGACCACGTAGACGGGACTCGTTAGGCTCGATCCGCCGACGAGCGGCGCGATCAGCCAGGCGCGGATGCCGGTCTGTTGGCCCCAGAATCCAAACGCACTCGATCCGTAGCCGCCAGGATCGGTGTGGTGCCCGAGCGTGTCGCGCATGAGCGTGGCCAGAGTGTCAGGCCCTCGGCGGTTGCGACCAGGCCCACGTGCCGGCCGCAATCAGGCATCCGCTGAAGACGAATCCGACGACGAACCGCTGCATCCCCTGGGGATTCCTCCACCAGAAGGCCGTCCAGGCCGGAAACATCAGGATCGGGTAGAAGCCTGCACCGGTGGCCAGGGCGAGGAGCAGGCCGGAAGCAAACGGCGCGGCGAGACACGCAAAGGCTGCGAGTGTGAGGGCGGCGGGACCGATGTGCGACACGAAGGTCAGTCCACCGATGAACGAGTGGTCCCCGCCGACGCCCAGCACGTAGGGGCTGCCGCAATACAGCGCCGCCATGGCCCACGCGACATCGCGGCGGCCGCTGAGTCGAGCCGCGCTGACGAACAGGGCAACCACCGCCACGAGGTGGAACACAATCGTGCAGAGTTTGGTCGCCAGGGCTGGCGGAAGATAGTACGGCGACTCAGGCTTCAGGAGCGGCTGCGGCGACGAACGCGTGTTGACCGGTTGAGGCGAGACCATGACTTGGAACGGCACGTGTGCGGCATAGAGCACAGGGCCGTAGGCCGCGCCGGGCGTTCCCGTCAAGAGCGGATCGCCATAGGGCAGTCGGCCCCGTTCCCGGAGCCGCTGCGCCCCGAGGTTCACGAAATAGCCTGCGTCGTCAGGCGTCCGCACCAGAGCCGTCATGATGTTGCAGACCAACAGAACGGCAGTCAATGCTGCCAGGGGTCGAAGCGTGAGGTTTGGTTGCCACTGCCAACGGCTGGGTCTGACCGCGCACCACATCGCACGCGCCATCAAGCCCAGCGTGATGGCCACGACCGTTCCAAAAACGAGATCGACCAACGTGCGGTAGGTCGGACGATCGAGCAACTCAATCAAGTGGATGCTGTCGAAGAACAACACTCCGGGCGCGAGCAGCAGCACGAGTTCGTAGTTGTGCGGGTTGCGCGGGCGCATAAAGTCGACCGCGATGGCGAGCGCGAGCACGAGTGCGAGCCAAAGTGCCCCGGCCTGGGTGGGCACGACCCGCTGCAGGAACTCCTGACCCCGAGGCGAACGCAAGTCATTTCTCAAACGCGGGATCGCGTCAGCCACCGGTGCACCGGGCGGCACGACTCCAATCCGTGGCGCGTAGACGTCGGTGAGAATGTCGCGCGCGTCAGAATCGCGACCGTAGCCGAGCCACAGCAGGCCGACTAATGCTCCCAGTGCCAGCGTCAGGAGGACTCGCATGGTCGGGTCATTGTAGCGCCGGGCACTCTTCTCAGAGGCGACGCCGCTGCAGATATAGCCAGGCGCCCGGCAGGTTGGCGATGAGCCCGGTCAGGACGATGAGTGTTGACAGCGCGAGCGCGTCGGGTTCCGGAACACCGCGTGGTCGAAGCAGCCACACGATGACGGCCTGGGGAACACCGAAGCCGCTGATTGAGATGGGCAGCATCAGCGCGACCAAGCCGATCGGCATGAAAAAGAGGTAGTAAGAGAATGGCACGTCGATGCCGATGCCGCGGCCGAGCAGCCATGCCTGCACGATGCGCAAAATCTGAACGCCCACCGAAAGAGCGAACACGCATGCCAGTGCCGCGCGGTGCCCGCGATACCGTGCAAGCGCGTCGGCCAGACGGAGCGCCCGAGTGCCGGGCCCTGACTGGTGCAAGGCGGTCGGTAGTGCCGCGCGGATCCAGCGATCAGCCCACAAGCACGCGATCACGCCGCTGGCGATCACCGTGGTGAGCAGGACGCCGTTTGTCATGTTGCCAACCTGACTCCGCCCGGCGAGTACGCCGACGACAGACATGGCGACGATCGACAACATGCCCAGGAGCCGATCGACGGCGACGGAGGCGACGGCCTCATTGCCCTGGGAGGTCCTGAGCGAAAGGGTATACGCCCGCACCGCGTCCGCTCCGAGTCCGGCTGGCAGGAACGCGCCGACGAAGGAGCTCATCAAGTGGATCCGGATCGCGGACCTGGTCGAGATTGGTGCCCAGTCGCGCTCAAGAGGATCCCCCAGCGCCAGACCATTACGGCTCGATCGGCTGCCACGAGCGCGATGACCACGGCCGCCGCGCCGGCCGACAACCGGAGCAGCGCATCGAGGCTCGAATGGAAATCGATGCGCTTCACCAGGACCGCCAGGACGACGGCGGTCAACAGCGCACGAAAGTGCCAGGACCCGAGAAGCCTTTTGATCACGCGGATGGCTTGCGCGCGACGAACTCGAGCGTCTCGAACAGATTCTTGCGAATGCGGAAGAGCAGGTCCTCTGACCCCGAGTACCGGGACAAGGTGTCGAGCCCAGGAATGTTTGTGAGCATCGCCCCGGCGGCCAGGAGGTCGCGCCGGATGCCGGTCGCGGCGCCGATGCTGCGCACCACCCGCTCGACCTCGAATCCACCGTCGTAGAGAAGCTGCCGAACTCGTCGTTCCGTCGTGACGAAGTTATGCGTGTAGTCGATATCCCAGAAAAAGCCGCGTTCCTTGAGGTAGTCGGGTACGACGGCGAAGAACCTGCCCCCCGGTTTCAGGACACGATGCGCTTCGGCGACGAACAATCGTGCGGCATCGATGCCTGACATGTGCTCCAGCACCTGATCCGCATAGACGACATCGGCCGACTGATCCGCGCTCAGAATTGGCGGCGCCCATCCCTCGACGACCTCGAGACCCTTGTTGCGAAGTTCGGCAATGAGAATCGGGCTCGCTTCCATGGCCACGTACCGCCAGCCGGCCTGCCGCGCCGCCAACGCCAGCGACCCTTGCCCGGGCCGATCTCCAGCATCACGCCGGGAGGCTGCGCGTGACGCATCAGCAGCCCGAGGCGCGAGCGCTCGGTCCGTCCGCGCCGCGCACGGCCGAAGGAAGTGAGCTCTTGTTGGCGATCGGAAAACCAGCGATAGAACGTGGCTGGCATCAAGACGCGCGAGCGTCACCAGCTCGGCGACAAGCAGGTGAGAGCCGACGCCGCGGCTCACGGACTCCGCCGCACTGGAGCCAGCGATCATCGGCTGGCGACTGTGGAGCCCGACATAGAACAGCCGGGGCATCAAAGTGATCTCCCGTTTGGTGAATGCTCGGCGCCGAGCGCGGTCCGAGTCTCGTATTGTATCCCACTCGCCGATCTTTCTCGTCGATTCCGCGCCTCAGCCGCTGGTCGCTCGCAGTGGGCCGCCTTGCGCATGCTACTATGATGCGCGGCGCAGGGCTTTCTGCGTCGAAGATTTCAAACCGTTTCGATGAGGTGCGAATGCGTAAGCTTGTGATCTGTGTAAGCGGCGCGGTCCTGTGTTTCTGGCCTCCGGTGCCCACGCGCAGCAGTGGATTCCGATGCCGTTCGAGGGCAAGCTGGTGGTCAGCATCAACGGAGGTGGCCAGGTCGGAGGTAGCGATATCGAAAAGCACACGACGTTCCCGCTCTACGAAGAAGAGGCAGAGATTAACACGCGCCAGGATCTCGGCGGCGGTGGTCTCTTCGATATTGGTGCCGCGTACCGCGTCGGCAAGCAGTGGGGCGTTGGTCTTGCCTTCAATAAGACCGGCGATCGCGGCGACGCGACTTCGACGGGTCGCTTCCGAACCCGCTCTATTTTGACCGCCCGCGGACCTTCAGCGCGACCGCTGCTGGACTCAAGCACGACGAGAACGCGTGGCACTTCCAGGCCGTCTGGTTCATGCCATACACCGACAAGATTGATTTTCTGTTTACCGGCGGACCTACTATTTTCAACATTCAGCAGGAGTTCGCCGGCGACGTCAATTATACGGATACCGGCACTGATTTTGAGACCGTTGTGATCAACAGCGTCGAGGTGGTGCGGCTGAAGGACACCACGGTTGGCTTCATTTCGGCGCAGATATGACCTACAGCATCCACCAGAACATCGGCGCCGGCCTGCTGCTCCGATATACCTATGGAAGCGCCGGATTCGAGGGCGAGTCCGACGTCCGCGCGGGAGGGCTTCCAGATTGCGGTCGGCGCGCGGTTCGCTTCTAGACGCGGCGCGCACGTGAGCTCGGCGACCAGCAGGGCGCTGGACATGCCCCTCTCTTTTCAGGAACGTCGCCAGCGACGTTCCCCCCGTTGAAGATTCGAACGAGAGTCGCCGGTTTCATGAACGGGTCGGCGCAGATCAGCCTGCGTGTCGGCGGATTCGAGGTGAGCGCCCGACGCGTCACGCCGTGGCGCTTTTCGGCGGCGTTTCAGTGGCTCACGGTCATTCTCTGTGCGAGCGCGCTGCTTGGTATTTGCGGTCTCGACTGGGGCCTGCCATATCAATGGCATCCGGATGAGAAAGTGCAGGTCGCGGATGCGATGATCCGCGACCGGACGCTCGAGCCAACTCATTTTATCCATCCCAGCCTTCATGTATACGCGACCTACGCGGCCGTGCGTCTGGCATACGCCTGGTATCCCCGGCAGGCCATTCGGCATCAAACGCAGGGGAACGTCGAACTAACCGATCCGAAGCATCCTGATCGCCCGCTTCAATTCCTGGCCTTTCGACTGTCGCGACTGCTGTCGGTGATCTTCCAGTTGGGCACCGTTGGCCTGCTGTTTCAGATCGCGAAACACGGCTTCGATGAGACGACCGGGCTTCTCGCCGCGTGGTTTGGGGCCGTCACCATGGGATTGGTCAACATGGCGCACTTTGCGACCGGCGAAAGCCTCTTGTTCTTCCTGTCGCTCTGGGCGCTGTGGCGGTTCGCTCGCGTGGCAGAGCGGGGATCGTGGTGGGACTACGCGCTCGCTGGGTTGGCGACCGGCCTCGCCTGCTCGACGAAGTACACGCCGTTTCTGCTCGCCATCCCATTTCTGGCGGCGCACTTCACCGGAAGGGGATTCAGGCAGGGCGTGTCCGGTGATGGCCTCAAGCGGATGGCACTCACCCTTGCGTGCACGATTGGAGGTTTTCTCGCGGGATCCCCGTACGCCGTGCTGTCCTGGCCCCTGTTTCGCGAAGGCTTGATCGCGACATGGTTCACAGGGGCACCCAGAGGTACGCTTCGCTGTCTCGATCGTTCATGGATCCCGTACCTGGGAATTGTCGCCAATGCCCTCGGCTGGCCCTTGTTCGTGCTGGCAGTCTATGGGCTCGCCCTCGGATTCTGGCGGATCGCCCACCGACAGGGTGACCAACGTAGCCGCGTGGTGTTTTGGATTCACCTGGCCTGGATCCTGCCGTTTTATGCGTTCTACGGCCTCACGCCGCATCGATCCTTGCGGTTCATCATGCCAATCGGGCCCTCTCTGGTGCTGCTGGCCGCAGTGGCTGCCGTCACGCTGATACGAGCGGCACGCGCCCCGGCATGGCGTGTGCGGCCATCGTGCTGGTGACTTTCGTCGGCGTGTATTCGACGGCCTACTCGGCGCGAGCCGCACGTATGTTCGTCACCGACACGCGATACACCGCGGGACAGTGGTTGCAGCAACTCCCGTTGAAGTCAGGCATGACGGTCGATTTCTTCACAATCGAGGCGTACCTCCAGCACTTCGATCGTCCACCATTTCCCCTGCGTTTCGTTCCCTACGTCCTCGAACCGAGGTACTACGGCGGTCAGTTCTGGAAGGAGATGTATGCGTATCTTGTCGACCCCGCGAATGGCGTGATCGTCGATGCAGAATTCTTCTACCCTCGATACCTGACTCCATTGTAACAAGCGAGATTTCCCGAGCGGATTCAAGTGTACAAAATGCTGTTTCGCGGTGAGGACACGCCGTTCCGGGTAGTCGCGCGCATCACGTCGCATGGGCCGTGGTGGCTCGATCCCCGTCCCGAGCTGGTGTCTCCAGAAGTGGTCGTCTTTGCCACCCACGCCGCGGTACCGGATTCGGTCCCGAAGCCGATGATGTCGTCGCCGCGTGACGATGTTCAGCAACTGCTATTGAAATGAAATGAAAACTGGTTCAGGAACTGGATGGCGTGGATAGAATCGCGAGCGTGACTATCGACCGCCAGACGAGTGGCGCCACCAATCACCGGGTGGCTGCGTGCGCCGGTCTTGTTCTGGTCGCCATCGCCGCTGTGCTGGCCCTGACCGACGAAGTTCCCCGGACTGGTCCAGACCTCCGTGGTGTCATCAAAGGAGATGAAGCGACCTACGTAGCGGCTGCGCCAGCGCCGCATTCGACGGCGATTGTACTTCGAGCGGCGCGACTTGGAACGCTTTGAGCGGCTCTACCACAGCGGTCCCGAGGGTATTTTCCTCCAGCGAGGCCGGAGGCTGCGCACCGAGGTCACGAACAGTTTTCCGTTCGTTCGCGTCACTGGGACACCCGACAGCCGACCGGACCGCCTCTATTTTGGGAAAGCGCTCCTCTATCCAGTCGCCGCCGCGCCGTTCGTTCGGCTCTTTGGCCTGAATGGTTTGTTGTTGTTTCACGTCCTGCTGCTGTCCTCGGTCGCTGCGTGCGGCTATCTGTTTCTCGCCGCTCACACCTCGAGTGCAGCCGCGATGCTGTTCTCGCTGGCCTTCCTGGGCGCCTCGGTCCTGCCAGCCTACAGCGAGTTGCTGGCCCCTGAAATTCTGAACTTTACGCTCGTGTTTGTGGCGTACTTCCTCTGGCTCTACAAGCAGGTGTCGGCCAACCCCAGATTGACTGGGCCGTGGCCAGAAGTGGTTGCCGCGGGACTCCTCGGTCTCGTGAAGTACTCGAAGCCGACCAATGCGCTGCTCATCGCACCGCTCGTCCTCTCGGCGTGGCGGCATCGGCAGTGGACGCGCGGGTTCGTCTTGAGTGGCGTGTTCCTGGCGGTTGTGGGCGCCGGCTTCGCGTTCAGCGCAGCGGTGTCAGGCGAGTTTAACTACCAGGGCGGCGATCGCAAAACCTTCTACCGATCGTTCCCGTTCGACGGCTCGGGCTCCGCCTGGGAGACGAATCGTGCGACAGCCGCTACGGACGGTTCGGCAGCTCGAGCAGTACTGACAAGTCCGGAGGCGCCCGCCCGCCTGGCGACGAACATCAAGGACTTTCTAGTCGGGCGGCATTTCGGTTTCATCCCGTACTTCTTTCCCGGCGCCGTCGCGATTGTCGTGTGGTTGTTGTCGTCAGCTCGTTGGGACGTCCGGCGCATGCTGACATTCGGGACGTGTGTCGCCTCGGCGATCGGCCTCCTTCTGTTGATGCCGTATACATGGAGTGGAGGGGGAGGACCGATCGGTAATCGATATTTTCTCAGCGTCTATCCCGTCCTGTTCTTTCTGATGCCACCCGTCGACGTGCTCAGGCCGGCGTTGATCGCCTGGCTTGGCGGCGCGTTGTTCACGGCGAAGATTCTCGTGAATCCGGCAGCAGCGGCAACACGTCCCTACCTCATCGCGGAGCACGGTCCGGCCAGACTCCTGCCCGTCGAATTGACGATGGCCAACGACCTGCCGCTGGCGCTGGCGCAACCTCGCCGTGCCCGCATTCCCTATGGCGAGAATCCGATGATGCTGCTGTACTTTCTGGATCGAAATGCGTTTCCGCCGGAGCAGTCCGGGGTGTGGGTGTCGGGTATGGGGCGCGCGGACATCATCGTCCGTGCCAACCAGCAAATCGATCATCTCGCGATGAGTGCCGAGTCCCCAATCCGGACGGTCCTTTCTGTCAAGATGGGTGGGAGGGCGATTTCCGTGCCGCTCGAACCGGGGCAGATGGCGAAGTTCAACCTGCCCGCGCGTGGGGTCCGTGAACTCTATGGCTACGCCTATCTGCTGTCGGCGACGTCGTCAGAGGGTTTTGTACCAGCGCTCCACGAACCGTCGTCATCCGATCAAAGGCATCTCAGTGCGCTTCTGCGATTTTCAGCCGTGCCGGTTGCGACGCCCTAACGACAGTGAGCTTCCGTCGCCTCACTTCCACGCCCTGATCATCAGGTGCCAGCCCAGGCGGTCGGTAACGCTGCGGGGCAGGATGTTGAAGGCGGGCACGAACAGCGTGTTGAACGCCCAGCCCTTCCAGCTCGTGAATTTTCTTGTTTTCACGGGGAAGCGTTCCGACCGGACGTCGACGCGAGCAAAACGGTGAAAGAGCTGCCGAACGTCGGGAATCGAGTAGGCCCGTACGATTGGCGCGTCTGCGTCGGCGTGCTCGACTGGCGTTCGCGACACCTTCGAGAGCCACCAGAACCATGAGTGCCGATGGTAGAGCATGATGATTGCCTCTCCACCGGGCTTGAGCACCCGCCAGACTTCGTCGATGGCACTTTGTGTGTCGACGGTGTGATGTAGCACCCCGTGCGAATACACGACGTCGAACGTTCCCTCGTCGAATGGCAGCCGCTCGGCGTTACTTTCCTGGACAGTGGCGTTGCGGAGTCCGCGCACTTCGAGATGACGTCGCGCGAGAGACACCGCTTCCGGCGTAAGGTCGACGGCTGTCACTCGACCACCGACCGATGCGAGGTGAACCAGGTCCACTCCCGGACCGCAGCCAACTTCCAGAATGTGCTTGCCCTGCAGCGAGCCGGACGTGACGATGTCACGCAGTACGGCATTCTCGAGCGGTACCTTATCAGCTCCTCGAGGAACTCGGCGGAACCGATGGGCGCCTTGATGACCTCGATATCGTTTACGTGCGTGGACCAGTAGCGCTTGACGTCCGCAAGCGTTGCGGTTGTGGTCATCAGAAGTTGCCCTGATTGGCCCGGCTGCAGCAAGGCAGCGGGCGTGTCCTTATAACGGAGACACTATAGTCGAGAGATGTTCTGAAATCGATCTGAGTCACCGATGGCAGCGTCCCTTCAGGATGCCTTGGACATTCTGCGTCGTTGCGGGGCACGAATCCTACCCGCGCCGGCGAAGCGTCGCCAGGTCGTTGAACCTCGCGGAGAATCGAGTGTAGCGCCTGCGCAAAGGTGCGGGTGGATTGTACGTGCCGGCCCCGAAGGGCCAGCACGACTGAGGAAAAGCACTGACTTCCGTCCCCGTGAGACGGCGGGTCGAGATTGATTGTCGAGCGTGCGTCGCTCTTAGCTCACGAACAACTCAGGGACACGCTCGTGGAGCATAGGCTGGCGTGCCATGCGGCCGCCACGCCCAACTCGAACCCCCTGCGTCGCTGAGAAAGTCGACTCCTGGATGAAATAGCCGTGAGGGTTTGGCGTGACTGGTCGGCAGGAAGACGCGTCCGCGCAGGCCCCCCCGCTGTCGATCTGTTGCGTGAGCCCGTAGAAGGGAGCATTGGACGGGAGCCTGACGCCTGCCGTTGGCCCGGCGGGAATGCCGCTGGCCCGCATCACGGCCACCCAGTCACGCGCGCCCTGACCCTTGGTCCGACCGATGAGGTTAAAGAAGTACGCTCGCATATCGATCATCAGGCCGTTTTCGCAGCCAACCAAGTTCTGTGTTCGGAACTGCCGCAGAGCGGACCACGGTCCGAACGCGTTATTCCTGACAGCGCGAGCGCGCCATCGGTACGACGTGTCGTTCGCGAGATTGTCGGGGAACGCCCAGGTCGTGCCCGGAAGCTTTTCCGCGCGGACGCACGGTCCCTGAGGCGGTCTGGAGCTCGAAGTTGTACGAATAGGAAACCGCCTGACCCGTATACCGTGCCGCAGCGCTCGAGACCTCGAGCGTAGGCTTCAGCGTGTTGAGGGTTGCGCCATCGGCGGGTGACACGGGATTCGGCGCACTGACTTTGAGGGTCGAACCATCCGCGCCAACAGCCTGTCCTTGTGCCGTCGTCGACGGTGTCGGACTCACTGGCGTTTCGTCAGAGCAGGCAATGGTCGTGAAAGCGGCACATGCGAAAGCAAGCAGTAGCGTGGACACCCTGAGCATTAACTTCTCCAAGATCGAGTTTGGTTAGCCGGCTATTTTAGCGCACCTGAGTCGTAATCGCTCCAAAATGTGATCTCACCGGATCGGTCGGACGAGGTTCGCGCTCGTAGTCACGGTCACGGGCACCGGCGTGGCACATACTGCGGTCCGCCCAACGGGTTCCAGACCCAATGGTTAGCCGAGGCGTCGCTGAGCACGTCCACTTGATAAATGTAGTAGCCGTGTGCATCCGGTGTGTCCGTTGGGAGAAAGAGTCTTCCGCGCACCTGCCCCGAGCTGTTGATTTGTTGCGTCAGTCCATAAAACGGCGCATTGGATGGCACCCTGACTCCGGCCGTGGGACCCGCCGGAAGTCCGCTGCGCTGGAGCACGCTCGCCCAGTCGCCGGCTGGAGAACCCTCGGTCCGACCGATCAACGCGAAGAAGTAGGCGCGTGGATCGGCCAAGACGCCGTTGACACAGCCTGGCGCACCGGGAATCGGCGGTCCAGGTGGAGCAGGGGCCGGGCCGGGTGCTGGTGGAACGGGTGGAGCGGCGGCTGCGGGCGTCCGGAAGCTCTGCGTCAGCGACCAGGGGCCCGCAATCGTGCCGTTGAACCCCGCGACGCGCCAGAAGAGCAGCGTGCTCGACGGCAGTTCGGGCATCTGCGGGCTCGTCTGCGCGCCGCTGCTGCGCTCGACGCCCTGCTGGATGATGATCTTCGAGAACGCCTGGTCGAGGGAAACCTCGAACCAGTACTCCACGCGGCCGGCGCGGCCCTGGACGCCGGCGTTGTTGACCACGAGCACCGGTCGCGTCGACGAGGCGACCAGACCACTGACCGGCGACATCGGAACAGGGGCCTCGATGACGATCGGCACGACGATGTCGAACTTGGCGACGCTCGAGTACGCGCTCTCGTTCGCGCCGTCGTCGGCCTTTGCGCGCCAGTAGTACGTGCGGTCGGCCGTCAGCGCTGCATCGACCACGATGCTGGTCTGCGTGGAGCCGGGTGTGACTTTGGACTGGGCGAACACCTTGTTCGTGAACGCGGCATCGGAGGCGAGCTCGACGATGTAGAAGAGCGGGCGCTGGCCGTTCGTGGACCCGTTGTTGAAGACCAGGCGCACCGGCGCGGTGTTGAGGACTTCGGCGCCGTTGATCGGGTTGACCGGCGTCGGCGGCGAGATCGAGACGCCGGCAATCGGCCCAGCCACATTCGGGCTGAGAGGATTGCGGCTTTTCTCCGCTTCACAGGCGCTGACGGCTACCGCCGCAGCCACAGCAGCCGCAAATTTTGTAATTGAGATAACGCTTTTGCGCATGGCTTCCCACCAAGGTCCGGTCCGATCGCTCGCGCAGGCACGCGCCGATCATGGGCGGATTGGTCCTTACCCGAGTCTTATCGGTCGCTGGCGGATGTCGATTAGAGCCACGGATAACACGGACAACACGGTTGCTCCGGAGCCACGGATCACACGGATTGTTCTGAGACCTCCGGCCGAGTGCAAACGAGAGTCCGTTCGGATGGAAGGATGATAACGCAGCTTCCAGCTTCCTGCCTCCAGCTTCCCGCAAGGGCAGAACCGATTTATCGGCAGCTGAGCTCGAGGCTTAGCTGGAAGCTGGAAGCTGGGGGCCGGAAGCTGTCTTCGGCCTGCAACATGAACACCGCCCCGCCGCTCAGCGAGAAGAGCATGATGAGCGCGGCGCTGCCGAGCGACAGTGTTAATGCTGAGCTGACATTGAGCCCGAGACCCGTGAAGAAGAACGCAAACACCGCCTCGCGAACCCCGAACCCGTTGATCGACACCGGCACCATCTGGACGGCCAGGCTGATAGGGACGATGACGGAGGCGGCGAGGAGGGGGAAGGGCACCGCGAGGCTGTGCGCGGCGCAGACGTAGAAGAGGATCAACAGCGCCTGAACGATGAGCGCGCCGCCGAACGCGGACCAGAGTCCCCGTGGCTGCTGGGCGAAGCGGCCCATCGCGTTCACGAGGTTCTGCAGCCGCGTCTGAACTGCCAGCAGCCGATCGGCCAGGACCGAGCGAGCCGTGCTGGCGAGCCGTTCCGGGTTGCGGAGGCAGAGGAGCAGGCCTCCGGTGAAGAGCACGAGGGCGATCCAGACGTATTCCATCCCCTTCAGCCGAAGGCCGAGGTTCCAGGCCATCGCCGAGGCCGCTGCGGCCAGGACGAGCAGGGCGATGAGGCCGATGACCCGGTCGATGAGGACGACCGTCGTCGCGAGCGTCTTGGAGCCAGCGAACGGTGCGGTGTCGGCGACCCGCACGACGTCCCCCCCGATGTTGCTCGGCAGGAAGTTGTTGAAAAACGTGGCGACGAGAAACGACTTGGTCAGCGTGCCCAGGCTGACGTCGATCGTCTGCAACCGGAGCAGCAGCCGCCAGCGCCAGGCACTGACCGCGAGCATGAGGCCGTAGACGCCAAGCGCGGCGATGGTCCACGCCGGATCCATCTGCCGGAAGCGCGCCGCCATCGTGGCAACGTCCGCTCGACGGAACAGAATCACGAGCAGGACAGTGCTCACCGCCAGCTTGAGGACGATCAGCACGTCCTTCAGTTTTGGTCGGGTCATCAGATCGGGATTGGATCCTCGAGGTAAGGCGCCCGAATGTTACCATAACGACTGACCTTGCAGGTAGATCCCACCAGCGGACCGCTGGCGCCGGTGCGCCCGCTGCGCATCCTGATGTTGGCCCCGGAGCCGTTCTTCGAGCCGCGCGGCACGCCATTCAGCGAATACCACCGCATCAAGGCGTTGACCGAGCTCGGCCATTCGGTCGACCTCGTGACCTATCCTTTCGGGACCGACGTGCCGCTGCCGAACCTGCGCATCGTGCGAACCGTCCGGCCGCCATTTGCGACCCGGGTCCGGATCGGCCCTTCGGTCACGAAGCTCGTGCTCGACGCCTTTCTTGCCGTCACGGCGTGGCGGCAATCGCGGCGCGAGACCTACGACTTCGTGCATTCTCACGAAGAGGCCGGCGTTCTGGGCGTGCTCCTGGCGCGCTCGCTTGGTGTGCCGCACTTGTACGACATGCATTCGAGCCTGCCCCAGCAGCTCACGAACTTCCGGTTCGCCAAGAGCCGTGTCCTCCGCTGGTTGTTCCAAAAAGTCGAGGACGCCTCCGTCCACGGCTCAGACGTCGTCGTCACGATCTGCCAGGACCTCCAGGATCACGTCGAGGCGATGGGCGCGGGGGAGCGGTCGGTGCTCATCGAGAACGTCATGGGAGGCGACGTCGAAGATCCGCCGTCGGTATCGGCGGCTTTTGTGCGCCGTCATTGGGCCATCGATCCGGCGGCGCCGCTCATGCTGTATACGGGAACGTTCGAGCCATACCAGGGGCTCGACATGCTGCTCGACGCGATGGCGATCCTCGCGAAGACGCGGCCGGACGCGCGTCTCCTCGTGGTCGGCGGCCGCCCCGAGCAGGTGGAGGCGGCCCGTGCTCACGCCGCAAAGTCCGGTGCGGCGGCAGTCTTCACCGGACACCAGCCGGCGCGGGACATTCCCGCGTTCGTCGAGGCGGCCGACATCCTGACGTCTCCCCGCATCGCCGGGACGAATACGCCGCTGAAGATCTATTCCTACCTCCGGGCCGGCAAGCCGATTGTCGCGACCGATCTGCTCACGCACACGCAGGTGCTCGATCGGAGCACGGCGCTGCTGGTCAGACCCGACGCCGCGGCTTTCGCGGCCGCGCTCGAAGGCCTGTTGAATGATCCGGCTCGTGGGGCTTCGCTCGCACGCGCAGCCGCCGAGCGCGCGCGGACGCGCTACAGCCGAGAGATGTACGTCTCGCGAACGCGACTGGTGTGCGATCGCCTGACAGCTGCCGGCCTCCGGGCGCGCATCCCGGCCGTACCGCCCGCATGAACGTTCTCGTCACGGGCGCCACGGGATTCACTGGCGGTCACCTTGCGCGTCACCTCCTGCAGGCGGGTGAGCGTGTGGCCGTGCTCGTTCGGCCTTCGAGCGAGGCGCGCGCCGCCGGGCTGAAAGAGGCCGGAGCGGACGTGCGCGTCGCAGATCTTACGGATGCCGCGGCAGTAGCCGCGGCAGCGCAAGGCTGCGACGTCGTCTACCACATCGCGGCGACGTATCGCGAGGCGGGGCAGGGCGACGCGGCGTATACGCGCGTCAACGTGGACGGCACCAGACATGTTCTCGAAGGCGCGCTCTCGGCGGGCGTGCGGCGCGTGGTGCACTGCAGCACGGGTGGCGTGCACGGTCACATCGAGCATCCGCCGGCTGACGAGACCGCGCCGTACGCGCCGGGCGACGTGTATCAGCGGACCAAGCTCGAGGCCGAAGAGCTCGCGAGGTCGTTCGGGTCGCGACACCCGCTCGACGATCGTGATCGCCAGGCCAATTGGTATCTATGGGCCAGGCGATCTGCGCTTCCTGAAGATGTTCCGCGGCATCGCTCGCGGCCGCTTTCCCATGCTGGGATCGGGAGAGGTCTTCTACCACCTGACCTACATCGACGATCTGGTGCGCGGCTTTGCGCTGTGCGGGCAGGTGCCGGCAGCCGCTGGCCGCACCTATATTCTCGCCGGGCCCGAATACACGACGCTCAACGAACTGGTCGGGTTGATTGCCACGGAACTCGGCGTGCAGCCGCCGCGGCTCCATCTGCCCGTGTGGCCAGTCTGGATCGCGGGAGCGTTGTGCGAGCTGGTCTGCGTGCCATTTGGCATCGACCCGCCCCTCTTCCGCCGCCGTGTCGACTTCTATCGCAAGAGCCGCGCGTTCGATACTCGGCGCGCCCGCGAAGAGCTGGGCTACAATCCGACCGTCGATCTTCGGACCGGCATTCACCGCACCGCGGCCTGGTACCGCGCCCAAGGGTTGTTGTGAGCCGTCCCCTCAACGTCGTTCATATCTGCGATCACCTCGGCTGGACCGGGTCGCGCATGCACGGCGTCAAGCGCCTCTTCGCGTGGATGATTCCTCGCTTCGATCGCACCCGGTTCAACGTGTCGCTCATCAGCCTGCGCAAGCGCGACCTCTCGAACGATACGCTCGACGAATTGGGGATCGACGTCACCTATATGCACCGGTCGAAGTTCGACCCTGCGACGTTGCCGGCTCTCTTGAAGGAGCTCGATCGGCGACAGGCCGACGTCGTCCACCTGCACGGCTATGGCGCGAGCACTTTCGGGCGGCTCGCGGCAGCGATTCGTCACATCCCGGTTGTCGTTCACGAGCACGCCAACCTCACCGATACGCCCTGGTTCCAGAAGGTCGCCGACCGCGCGCTCGCGCCGGCGACCGACATCGCGATTGCCGTCTCGCAATCGACAGCGGACTTCACGACACGGGCGCGGCTGATTCCGGCCGAGCGCACCAAGGTGGTCTATCTGGGCGTGCCGCTCGAAGAATTCAGCCGCGTGCGGACCGCTGAAGAAGTGGCCGAGGCTCGCCTCGCGCTCGGTGTTCCAGCCGGCACATTCGCGATTGGCACGATCACCCGCCTGATGCCCTCAAAGGGCAACGAATACCTGGTCGAGGCGAGCCGGCGGGTCCTCGACGCACTCCCGGCGGCGCGGATCTACATCATCGGCGAGGGCGAACTCCAGCCGGCGCTGGAAGCGCAGGCCGCGGCCCTCGGGCTTGGCGACCGGCTGGTATTCTCGGGGTTTCGGCGCGACGTCGCGCAGGCCCTGTCGGCGCTCGACCTGCTGGTCTTTCCGTCGCTCTGGGAAGGCACGCCGCTCACCGTGCTGGAGGCGCTGGCGATGGGGAAGGCGATCGTCTCGACCGATGCCGACGGCCTCAAGGACGTGCTGACCGACGGCCACGACGCGCGCATGGTGCCGCGACGCGATGCGGCGGCGCTCGCCGACGCGATCGTGCAGCTGGCAAACGATCCTGGCGAGCGCGCGCGGCTTGGCGCCAACGCGAGACGAACCGGCGCGCAGTACGACATCGACCTCTTCGTGAAGAAAATGGAACGGCTCTATGTGCTGCTTCACGAAACCTCACGCGCGACCCGGCGAAAGGGAGTGCTCAGCGCCGATCTCAGCTTTCTGACGAGCGGGGCCTCCCGCTCATGACGGGAATCGTCGCCGCCGCGCGGGCGGGTGTGCGTCACCCGGGGGTTCTCGTGACGACGGCCGTCGCGCTCGTCTCGCTCGGATTCGCTCTGTCAGTCGATTTTCCGCGCACCGCCAAGGGCTTCAAGGGCGATGAAGCGACCTACTACAGCCTGACCTACAGCCTCGCGCGCGATCGCGACATCACGTTCCAGCGTCAGGATCTGATCAGAGTCTGGGAGGAGTTCTCGGGGCCCGACGGCATCTTCCTCAAACGCGGCGCCAGCGTCGACTTCAAACGGTCGTCGTCTTTTCCCTTCTTTACGATGGAGCGGACGCCCGACGCCGCCCGCGGCCGGCTCTACTACGGCAAGTCGTACATCTATCCGCTGTTCGTCTCGCCGTTCGTGTGGCTGATGGGCACGACGGGTTTCCTCGTTTTCCACGCGTTGCTCCTGACACTCAACGTCGCGCTGGCGTATCGATACCTCGCGGCCAGGGGATCGAGCCCAGGCCTCGCCGCCGGATTTGCCGCGGTGTTTCTATTCGCCTCGGTGACGCCGGTGTACTTCGTGTGGCTGGCGCCGGAACTCTTCAACTTCACGCTCGTTCTCTGCGCGTTTTTTCTCTGGAGCTACAAAGGGGTTGCTCCGCCAGGAGAAGCCTCGGCCGCCTCGAACGGTTTCTTCGTTCTCCGAGCTCGGACTATGTCGGCGCTCGCCCTGCTCGGCATCGCGACCTTTTCAAAGCCGACGCATATCCTGCTGACGCTGCCGATTGGCGCGGCGGCGCTGTTCGCGCGCGAATGGCGCCGGTTGGCGCTGATGATCGTGAGCTGCAGCATCGTTGTCGCGGGACTCTTCGGCGCCAACGCGCTCGCGACCGGCGAATTCAACTATCAAGGCGGCGAGCGGAAGACCTTCTACGGCGCGACGACGGGGTTCCCGTTCGCGAACACGTGGGAGACGTTCGATAATCGAGGCGTGTCGGTGGCGACCGACACGCTGCCCTTCGACATCCTGCTGCACCGCGACACCGCGCCGGTCCTGGCGTGGAACCTGTTCTATTTCACGGTCGGCCGCTACAGCGGCCTTCTCCCGTACTTTTTTCCTGGCCTCGTCGCGGTCGCGCTGTTCCTCGCGCATCGGGCGGAGCGCAGGCACTGGCAAGCGTGGGTCGCTGCCGGGCTGATCGTCGGCGCAGTTGTGCTCATCGCCTACATGCCGTACACCTACTCGGGCGGCGGCGGGCCGATCGGCAACCGCTACTTCGTGAGCTTCTATCCGCTGTTCTTGTTTCTCATGCCGGCGGTTCGGAGCGCCTGGCCGGCCGTCATCGGCCTGGCCGTCGGCGCGCTGTTCACCGCCAAGATTCTGCTGAACCCGTTCTATTCATCGTTCAACCCCGGGGAGCACGCGAAGGCGGGCCCTCTGCGAGTGCTGCCGATCGAGCGCACGCTCCTCAACGATCTGCCGGTGAGCGCCGATGCCGACGCGCGCGCGCCGCTCGCTCGGCGGCAATCCCGCCGTCCAGGCGTACTTCATGGACGACAACGCGTACCCGCCGGAAGGGGATGGGTTCTGGGTGCGCGGAGAGTCTCGTGCCGATCTTTTGCTGCGAGCGCCTGCCACGCAGACGGCGGACAACCGTGACGTGTCGCTCCGCATCCGCGCCCTGAGCATCGAAGTGACCAACGGTGGCGCGGCGAATCGCGTCGTCGTCTCCGCCGGCTGGGAACGCGTCCGGCTCGACCTGGCGCCGGGGGAAGTCCGGGCTGTTCAGATCACGGCGGGCGCCGGTGTTCCGTACAAGCCGTCGCGCTACCCCACCAACTTCGTGTACGCGCTGTCGATTTCGTCGAGCGCCGGCTTCGTCCCGTTCCTGCACGACTCGAGCAACCCCGACAGCCGCTATCTCGGCGCGCTCGTCCGCGTCACGCCGATCTACTTCAACTAGAACCTGTCTTCTAAGCCAAGACCAGAGCTGAACGTGCCGACGGCCAATGGTTCACGATGAACAGGATGACACGATGGACACGAAGAACATCCTTAGGGATCCATCGTGAACATCGTGTCATCGTGCGCATCGTGTGTAAACGTGGGTACGGCTTCTACTTGTTGCCTTTGACCGCCGTCGGCACCTGCGGCTGGGTTGACTCCATCGCGGGCAGGCTCGCGTAGACGTCGCCGAGATCGATGTCCTCCACATCGACGTCCGACTCCTCGTGATATTCGTCGTCGGCGTTGACGGCCCAGACGTCATGGTGCGCACCCAGGAGATTCTCGACGGCGAGAAGGGCCGTGACCATCGAGTGATCCTGGTTGTTGTACTTGTGCATGCCGTTGCGGCCGGCGACCTGCAGGTTCGAGAAGCGCGCAAGATAGTCACGCAGGACCGCCAACGCATCCATGAAACCGTCGTCGTAGACAGGATAGGCCTTGGGCATCCTGACGACGGTGCCGTCGACGACTCGGGCGCCGCCGAGCAGGCCGATCGCCTCGAGCTCCCGCGCGCCGAGCGCGAGGAGTTCGCTGTCGGTCATCGTCCAGAGTCCGTCCCCTTCGAAGCAGAAGTACTCGAGCCCCAGGCAGGTCTGGCTCTGATCGGGGACCATGTCCGGGCTCCAGTTCTTGAAGTTCTGGATCCGTCCGAGCTTGACGCGCGAGTCGTGCACGTAAATCCAGTTGTCAGGAAAGAGCGTCGGCGTGTCGATGACGAGCGCGACGGTGAGAAAGTCGCGATAGTTGAGCCGTGAGGCAGCGGCGCGGATAGGCTCAGGCGCGGGCGGGTCGAGCTTGTGGACCAGCTCGCGGAGCGGCATCGTCGAGACGAAGGCTTTCACGTTGACGCGCTGACGTTCTCGCCCGCCGTATTCGATGGCGACAATGGCGGAGCCATCATGCTCGATACGCTGCACCGGCGCCTCGAGCACGACGCGGCCGCCCAGGCGCTCGAGGTCGGCGCGAAACGCCTCCCACATCATGCCCGGGCCGAGTCGCGGATACTCGAACTCCTCGATGAGCGTCTTGATCTGCTTGGCGCCGGGCTTCCGGAACCCCTTGAAGAGCATGCTGGTGATCGCCGTGAACAGCGAGAGGCCCTTGATGCGCTGCGCGGCCCACTGCGCTCCGATGCGGTTACAGGGAATGCCCCAGACCTTCTCGGTGTAGGTCTTGAAAAAGATCCGATAGAGTCGCCGACCGAACCGGTTGGAGACCCAGTCTTCGAAGCTGACTTCCGGTCGAATCGGCTTCACCCGGATCCAGAGATAGCTCAAGAACACGAGGAAGGAATTGACGACGCCGAGGCCCATCAGGGCGTTCATCGGCTTGAGGGGGTAGTCGAAGAATTTGCCGCCGTAGTAGATCCGCGAGAGCCGTGGCCGTCGCAACATCTCGGCGCCCATCATCGAGCGCCAGAGCTTCTGGACGGAGCCGACCTTGGTGAAGAACCGGTGCCCGCCGATATCGAAGCGGAAGCCCTTGTACTCGACCGTGCGCGCGAGGCCGCCGACCTGGACGTCCTGCTCGAGGACGAGCGGGCGGACGCCGCGCCGCGCGAGCATCCAGGCCGCCGTGAGGCCAGCGGGGCCGGCGCCGGCGACGACGGTCGGTTTCTCTTCCTGGTTCGGCACGCCCTGCTGTCTGTTCCTTCCGGATTCGAAACATGTATCGTAGCACGCCACGCGCTGATGCCTGTTCGCACGGGCCGCGGATGGCGTCTGACGGGACGCGGATCTCGCGGATGACCGGAGACGACGGAGCCGGTCGCCCGCAGCTCGACTGCTAGGGCGACGCGACCGGCAGGGTGCGCAACGTGCGTGCGTTCGTGATCCTGCGAGATCCGGTCCCGTGAGAATGTGACCGCGAGATCCGCGTCCCGTGCATTGCCAGGCATCCGTGTTACTTGACGATCGCCGTAGGTGTCGATGAAGATCGACGGATTGACCCGGTCAGAACCCTCCGGCGCGGGGCGTTCGAGTCGCTGGCCGATCGCGGCAGCGCTCGTAGCGCTCGCCTCGCTCGTCCTCTGCATCAGGGCAATCATTCCCATCCAGTCGGGTCTGGCTCTCTTCGGCAGCACCGCTGTGTTCGTCGTCCCCGGCTTCCTCCTGGCGTGGCTCATCTACGAGCCCGCGCCAGGCAGGGGATTTGCGGCCTGTCGTCATGGGGCCGGTCTGGGGCTACGGGCTCAGCAGCCTGGTGCTCCTCGCTCTGTGGACGGCGGGCGTGCGCGGGTCAGTGCTCCTCGCCGTTCCGCTGATCGGTTGCGGAGTCGCGGCGCTGGCGGGCGGGTTGCTGCGCGGCTCGCTCACGCGCTCCCGCTTTCGGCCGTGCGGACCTGACGGTCGTCCTCTTTCTGCTCGTGTCGGTGCCCGCGATCGTCGGTTTGCCGTTTGCGCACGTCGCCGAGCCCGTGCCGGAGGGTCGCGCCTATCGCGCCTACTTCACGGCCGACATGATTTGGCGGATGGCGGTCGTCGCCGAGGTGAGCAAGGGCGACGTGCCACCTCGGAATCCGTTTCTGCGCGGCGAGCCGTTGCACTATTACTGGCTACCGCACTTGCTGACCGCCGCGCAGTATCGCCACGTGCCGCGGCAGATCTCGATGGAGCAGGTGCTGCTCGTCAACTCGGTGGCGCTCGGGCTGGCGTTCGTCTTGTTCCTGTTTGGCTTTGTCCGGCAATGGGTGGACAGCCCCGTTGCGGCGGCCGCCGGATCGCTCGGCGCTCTTGTGTTCACGAGTTTCGAGGGCTTCGAGCGGCTCGTGGTCCTGTGGCGGACGGGCGGGCGCTGGTCGAGCGTGACGGACCTGAACATCGACGCGGTGACGCGCTGGTTCTACCTGAGCCTGCCGATTGACGGGCTGCAGCGGCTGCTGTGGTATCAGCCGCATCACTCGACGGGATACGCGCTCGGCCTGTCGGCTCTGATGGTGCTGTTCCAGTGCCGGGGCAGGTTGACGCCACGGCTTCTCGCTTTCTGCGGCTGCCTGCTTGGAGCGACGCTTCTCTTCAGCACCTTTGCGGCGATCATGTTGACGCTCATGGTTGCGGTGACGGCGGCGATTCTGCTGGCCGCCGAGCGTCGCTGGAGCGCGCTCGCTACTTGGTGCCGTAGCGGGGGCCATTCCGCTGGCTCTCGCGGTGATGGTGGCGCGCTCTCTTCGATACGTGGATCTCTCGGGTCCTTCGCTCGTTCGCGTGCTCGTCAACCCGATGGCGGTACGCAATGTGTGGATCTCGCTGCTGCTCAGTTTCGGGCCGATGTTGATTCTTGGCGCCGTGGGCGGGGCGCTGGTCGTCCTGCGACGGCGGGCGGCGTCGTTTCTCGGGATCGGCGCAATCATCCTCGTGTCGTTCGTCTTTTATTTCTTCGTCGACGTCCGCGACCATCAGATACGTCTACGTCGGATGGCGCGCCGGCCACTTTCTCTTCATCGCGTTTGCGGTGCTCGTCGCCTATGGCCTGCAGGAACTCTGGCGAGTCGGCGGCCGCACGCGCGCTGCGACAGTTGCGGCGACGGCGGTCCTGGCGCTGCTCGCGCTTCCCACTTTTGCGATCGATTTCTACAACACGCAGGACATCACGAACCAGAATCCGGCCGACCCGTACAGTTGGACGCTGGTGCTGACGCACGACGAGGTCGCTGCCCTCGCCTGGATCCGCGGCTCGACGCCACCGGATGCCGTCGTGCAGTTCGAGCCTCATGCGCGTGTAGGCCGACGCTGGGCCGACGTGCCGGCGTTTGCCGAACGGCGTCTCTCGGCGGGCCTGCCGATTTCGATGGTGCCGCTGACCAAGTACGAAGCGGCGAGCAGGAAAGTGATGGAGCTCTACCAGGAACGGGATCCCGACGCGGCGTTCACTCGCGCGGCGCACCTCGGCATCGACTACCTCCTCGTCGGACCGCCCGAGCGCAAGATGTTTCCGGACTTCGAGGCCACGCTTCGCTCGCGCCCGAGCCGCTTTCGCGAAGCCTTTCGCAGCGGCGACGTCTCGGTCTTCATGCTCGAGGGCAGCGTGTGAGCCGGATTGCTGTCGTCACATCCAGCCCGCCGCTCGTCGAGGGCGGTCACATGGTGATCGCGCGTTCGCTCGCTCAGGCGCTGCGCGACGCCGGACACGAGGCCGACATCGTCGTCACGCCGCAGAACCGGTTCGGCCGCCAGGCCTCGGCCTACATCGCGACATGGCTGACCGATGTCGGTCAGAGCGCCGGCCACCCGATCGACCAGGTCATCAGCCTCCGCTACCCGAGCTACGCGGTGCGGCATGCCCGCCACGTGTGCTGGCTCAACCACACGATGCGCGAATATTACGATCTGTGGGATCGCTTCAGCTCCGGGCTCAGCCCTCAGAATCGGTTCAAGGAAGGCCTCCGGCGGCGGGCGCTGCACGCGGCCGACCGGTATCTGCTGACCCGCAACGTGTCGCGGTTGTTTGTCCAGTCTCGAACCATCCAGGCGCGGTTGCAGATGTGGCCGGAGCTGTCGTCGACGGTCCTCTATCCGCCGGCGCCGCAACGTCCCTATCGGCGTGACGGCTACGGCGACTACATCTTCATGGTGTCGAGGCTGACGCCGCTCAAGCGCGCGGATCTCCTCATTCGCGCGTTGGCTGTCCCTGAAGGAAAGTGCGTCCGCGCGGTGATCGGTGGGGAAGGGGAGGAGCACGCCCGGCTCGTCGCCCTCGCCGCGGAGCTCGGCGTTGCCGATCGCGTGACGTTGACCGGATCGTTGACCGAAGCCGAACTCCTCGATCACCTCGCGCGCTGCCGTGCGGTGTGCTTTCCTCCGCTCGACGAGGACTACGGGTTCGTCACCGCCGAGGCCTTCGCCTCCGGCAAGCCGGTCGTCACGTGTCGTGACAGCGGTGGGCCGGCCGAGCTCGTCGAGTCCGGCGTCAACGGCCTGGTGTGTGAGCCGACTCCGGACGCGGTCGCCCGCGCGCTCGCCAGCCTGATGAGTGATGTATCCCTGGCCGAAAGAATGGGCGCCGCCGCGCTCGTCTCGGCCGGGCACTCGAGCTGGGCACAGGCGGTCAAGGCGCTGACCGCGATAGACTAGGCCGAGGTTCAGGGTTCACGGTTCGGATTCAAGGTTCACGCACTTCAACGAGGTCAGACGTCGAACGTCAGAATTCAGATTTCAGCGCCCATCGTCCTATGCCGTACGCCACACCACTCGAAGCAAAGATCGCCAAGAAGGTCACCAAGGCGATCGTCGATCATCGGCTCATCGAGGATGGGGACCGGGTCATGGTCGGCCTGTCAGGCGGCAAGGACAGCTGGGCGCTCATCCAGATCCTCGACGTGCTCCGCCAGCGCGCGCCGATTGCCTTCAGCCTGGTCGCGGTCACGGTCGATTCCGGCTACGACGGGTATCGTCACGATCTCATCTCGAAGACGTGCGAGGAGCGCGGTTGGGAATACCGCATTGTTCACACCGAGATCGGGGCGACGATCGACGAGTTGCTCGACGCCGAGGCGACGCCCTGCTCGCTGTGCGCCAGGTTCCGTCGCGGCGTGCTCTACCGGCTGGCGAGCGAAGTGGGGGCGACCAAGATCGCGCTCGGCCATCACCTCGATGACTTCATCGAGACGCTCCTGCTCAATCTGTTCTTCGCCGGCACGCTCAAGGCAATGCCCGCTCGCCTGGTCTCCGATGATGGTCGGCACGTCGTGATCCGCCCGCTCGTGGGCGTGACCGAATCCGAGGCGCGCAACTACGCCAAGGCGTCCGAGCTTCCGATCATCGGTTGCTGCTGTCCGGCGTGCGGCGACCTCGGGCTGCAGCGCCAGCGGGTGAAGCGCCTGATCGCCGAGCTCGAGGTCGAGCACCCGGATATCAAGAGCTCGATGATTCGCGCGATTGGAAACGTCGCGTCGCGCCACCTCCTCGACCGGCGGCTGCACCCGCTGCCCGAGTCGAGCGATCTCGTCGCGCAGTCCGGCGCGGTGCCGCTTCAGATTCGTGAAGTCGGCTCGCCTTCGCCAGGCTCGGCAGACCGCCGTAGCTCAGCGGAGGCTGTCAGCCTGCAGGCCGCCGCGGGCGGCCTACGACGATTGCCCTCACAGCTGGAGTCGCGGCCGATCATCTCTCCGCGTCGTCTAATCCATCCGAGAGGATCATTGATGAAGCACAGCGTGCGCCATTCTTCTGTCGTGTCACTGTTGACCGCCGTTGCGAGCGTCGCATCGGCTCAGCAGCGACCGCTCGTGACGGAAGATCCCGAGACTATCGGCGCCGGAAACATTCTGATCGAGGGTGGGTTTGATTCCGAGCGTGACGCGGTCTACCCGGCATCCGGGCTGACGGGCAACCTTCTGCGCGTGCCGACGCTCGGCGTCAGCTTCGGGTTCAGCTCGATCCTGGAATTGCAGGTCGACGGCGGGCTCTACAACCATCTCAACATCACGTCGATTCGAGCCGGCGCCGCTTTCCGACAAGCTCGAGTTGACCGGCGATGAAACGAGCGACGTCGGGGACGTCGTCGTGGCGACCAAGATCCGCGTCGTGTCCGAGGGGCCGGGCCGCCCGGGCATTGGCGTGCGGCTCGCGACGAAGTTGCCGATCGCCAGCAACGAGAGCGGACTCGGCCTCGATACGATGGATTTCTACGTCTCGAGCCTGTTTGGCAAGACCGTGTCCTCGGTTCGCATCGTTGGCAACTTCGGACTCGGGATTCTTTCGGATCCGGTCGAGGGCGACCGCCAGAACGATGTGGTGACGTACGGGTTGTCGTTTGCGCGGGCCCTGTCGCCGGGCCTCGAGTTTGTCGGCGAGATCAACGGGCGGCTGAGCACTCGCAACGAGCGCACGCCGCCCGGCACCGAGACCCGCTCCGCGATTCGAACCGGGGTCCGCTTCACACACGCCGCGGTTCGCTTCGATGGCGGCCTGATCTTCGGCCTGACCTCGAGGGATCCCAGCTTCGGTTTTACTGCCGGCATCACCTACGTCTTCCGCGGGTTTACGCTGCCGTAGACTGCGTGGCAGCGGTAGCTGCCGGCTTTAGCTGGACTGCTGACTGATGCTGGCGTGGCCGTGGCTGTTAGCCGCGACTGACGCTGGCTTTGGCCGCGAACGCGCGAGCCGGCGAGCCGCGAGACACTACGACTGGTCCAGCCTTTGATCGCGTAGAACAGATTCAGCGCCGACACTTCCTCGGCCGTTCTGGTCGCGTCCCAACCGAGTTCAACGGCGGCGATGCGCGCGCACTCGTGCACGGCCTCGTCGCCCGGGGGGCCGAGTGCGCCGACGCTTGTCCGCCGCAGCAGGATGTCGGTGAGCCTGAGCGCCATTTCCTGCCGGATGACGTAGACCACTTCCGCGCCGATGGTCGGCGTCGACGGCGCCAGCGGCGCGCGGCGATCGGGCATGTCGTGCATGAGCCTGATCACGTCGGCCGCGCGCTCGGCGTAGCGCGCGATCAGGTGGCGGATCGTCGCGATAGAGATCTCCAGGCCGAGCGCCCGCGCGGTCTCGATTGCAAGTGCCTCGTGGTCTGCGATTCCGGCGCCCGGGAGCACCGTCGTCGCCGTTCTCGACGGTCGCACGCGTTTCCTCAGGCGTCGGGCGACAAGGTTCGTCACCTGTTCCCCGACGCCACGCGCGCTCGAGTACTTCGCGCTCAGGATCGTGAACGCCCCTTCCGCGCCCTCTTTAGCGTGATCGAGCACTTCGGGAATCATCCGCAGTTCCGGGACACCGCCTCGTCCCGCGACGGCTGGGACGAGGCCGCGGTGCACGAGGGTGACGTCGGCCGCCGAAAGCTTGAGCGCGGGGAACGCCGCGTTGGCGTCGGCGACCAGCGTCTCGACCTCCGCAGTGGAGGCACCCGTGTCGCCGGGCTGGGCAAAGGTCTGCGACTGACTGGTCCCGACGAGCGCCCGCCCTCGCCAGGGTACCAGCGTCAGCATGCGGCCGTGGGACGCCGGGGCGGCAAGGGCGATGTCGGCTGCCGGCTTCGAGGTCAGCAGGCTCATGGCCTTCAAGAGCGGATAGTCACGCTTGACGCCGAACGCGCTCATGATGGCGCCGGCCTGCGGTCCGGCGGCGTTGACGATTGCCGTCGCGCGGATCGTCAGCTCACGGCCGGTCAGGGTGTCGCGCGCCTGCATGCCGGCGATCCGCGAGCCGTCGCGGAGCGGCGAGGTCGCCTCGACGTAGTTGGCGAGGTGCGCGCCGGCGCGGTCGGCAGCTGCCGCAAACGCAAACGTCAATCGATCGGCTTCGACCATCTGGTAGTCGTACCACTGCGCGCCGCCGGTCAGTCCCTCTGGCCGGACGCCTGGAAAGAGACGAAGCGTCAGCGCCTTCGACACCAGGCGCGGCTCGTGGCAGGTGGAGCTCAGGTTCGACGCTGGTGTTCCGATCGCGGCCGAGCCACTCGTCGATTTTGAGCGCGACGCGAAGCACCACGCGGCCGCGTGTGACCGAGCGATACGTGCCGACCAGGAAGGGCAGAGGGCGAAGCATCCACGGCGCGATGCGCGCGAGCGCCCGCCGCTCGAGGATCGAATGACGCGCGTATCGAAACCGGCCGTACTGCAGCGACCGCAGTCCGCCGTGCACCGTTCGCTGATGGTTGAACGAGGCGCCGCTGCCAAAGTCGCCGGCGTCGATGAGCGCCGTCTGAAGCCCGCGGCTCGCCGCGTCGTAGGCAGCCGCCAGACCGTGGATCCCGCCGCCGACCACGAGGAGGTCGAACGTGGTCGCGGCGAGCGTATCGAGGTTGCGCGGACGCATGAAGGGGTTTCATTTTATAGTAGGGCGCCGTTGCAATGCTGAATGCTGACTGCTGAATGCTGAAGTAAATGATGAATTGGTGGGTCGCACAGGGCACCGAGAGCTGATAGCTGATGAGCTGATAGCTACAAACACATGAACCTCATCAAGAGTCACGCCTTTGGCAACGACTTTCTCCTGGTCGACGCCTACGATTTCTCGGGAATCCCGCACCCAATGAGCTTCGCTCGTGACGCGTGCGACCGCCACCGCGGTATCGGGGCCGATGGGCTCATCGTCTTCGAGATCCGTGACGGCGGCGCATCGATGCAGCTGTTCAACGCCGACGGCAGCCGCTCTGAGGTCTCGGGCAACGGCGTGCGCTGCCTCGCCGCGTGGATCGTCTCCACGCAGTCGCTCGAAGACGGCGCTTTTGTCGACATCGAGACCGACGCCGGCCTCAAGTCGCTCGAGTTGCTGGATCAGGCGCGACGGGCGCTACACGTTTTGCGCGGCGATGGGAGAGCCCGAGCGGATCGAGCAGCAGGTCCTCGACGTCGGCGGCGAAGCCGTGACGGCGGTCACGTTGCGCGTCGGAAATCCGCAGTGCGTCGTCCTCGGCGAGGTGACCGAAGAGCGGCTGCATACGATCGGCCGGGCGTTGGCGGTTCATCCGCACTTTCCTGAGGGGACCAACGTCGAACTCGCCACCGTCGAGGCGCCGGATCGCGTCAGGATTCTGATCTGGGAGCGGGGTGTCGGGCCCACCGAGGCCTCGGGCACTGGCGCCTGCGCGGCGGCCGTCGCGGCGATCCGATTCGGAGGCGCGTCGCGCGACGTGCAGGTCGTCTCGCCGGGCGGCACGCAGCGCGTCGAGTGGGACGATGATGGGTTGTTTCTGACCGGGTGGGCCGAACTCATCGCCGAATGCCGGTGGCTGAAGGCCTGATGCGTAGCCTCCACGAGGCCGGCGAGGCCGGCGAAACTTACTCACCCGCGGAAGAACTGTTCAATCGACGGCGCCGGACGATCGGGCTCGTCGCCGGCCCGCTGGCGCTCCTCGTTCTCCTGGCGGCGCCCATCCCGATTCCCGCACCAGCACACCGCCTCGCGGCCATCCTGCTGATGATGGTGATCCTCTGGATTACCGAGGCGCTGCCGCTGGCGGTGACGGCGCTGATCGGGCCAGTGCTGGCCATCATCCTGCACGTCGCGCCCGCGCGTGTCGTCTTCGCGCCGTTTGCCGATCCGATCATCTTTCTCTTCATCGGCAGCTTCATGCTGGCCGAGGCGATGTTCACCCACGGTCTCGATCGCCGGATTGCGTTCGGCGCGCTGTCGTCGCGCGCTGTTGGCGGCAGCCCCACCCGGATCCTGCTCGTGTACGGGGCGGTCGCGACGGCGATCTCGATGTGGATCAGCAACACCGCGACGACCGCGATGATGTTTCCGATCGGGTTGTCGATCGTCGCGCATCTGACCAAGGGCCGCGAGTCTGAGGTGACGAGCCGCAACTTCGCCACCGCGATGATGTTGATTGCGGCGTTCGGCGCGTCAATCGGTGGCATGGGCACTCCGATCGGAACGCCTCCGAACTTGATTGGCAAAGGGATGCTGGAGAGCATTGCCCACGAGCGCATCTCGTTTTTTCAATGGATGCTGCTTGGCATTCCGCTGACGGCGCTGCTCTTCGCGTTCATGGTGACCTATTTCCGGTGGCGGCTGCTCGAGGGCCTCACCATCGATCGCGCGCGCGCCGCGCACATCCACGATGAATTGCGAAAGCTCGGGCCAATCTCGACGGGCCAGCGCAATACCCTCGTCGCCTTTGGCGTGACCGTCGGGCTCTGGCTCTTTCCCGGGGTGATCGCCGTCGCGGGGTACGCCGACAGTGTATTCGCTAAGGCGTATGAAGCCGCCGTGCCGGAGTCGGTGGCGGCCATGGTCGGCGCCATCCTGCTCTTTGTGCTGCCGGTCAACTGGAGAGCCCGGCGCTTCACGTTGAGCTGGGATCAAGCGGTCCGCATCGACTGGGGGATCGTGCTGCTGTTTGGCGGCGGTCTGGCGATGGGGTCGCTCGCGTTCTCGACCGGCCTCGCCGAATCGATGGGCCGCGGGATCACGGGGTGGCTGCCAGTGCGTTCGACGCTATCGTTGACGATCCTCTTCACGGCCGTCGCGATTGTCATGTCCGAAACCACGTCGAACACTGCCGCGGCGAACATGATCGTGCCGGTGGCGATTGCGGTGGCGCAAGCATCGGGCGTCGATCCGCTCGAGCCGGCGCTCGCCGCCACCTTCGGTTCGTCGATGGGGTTCATGATGCCGGTCTCGTCGCCACCAAACGCCATCGTCTACAGCTCTGGCCATGTGGCGATCACGAGCATGATGCGCCACGGCATCGTGCTCGACATCGCCGGCTTCATCTTCATCGTGCTGGTCGTGACGGGGTTGGGGTGGGTGATCTGAACCGCGGCTCGCGGCTCGAGCTCAGGGCTCAGGGCTCAGGGAGCTCAGGCAAGATCATCGCGTAAGCCTGGTCAAACGCTCTTGCTTGAGCCTTGAGCCCTGAGCCCTGACTCGGCCCACGCAATTCCTGCAACCTGCCGCATCGGTCCGCAGTGAAGCTCCTGCGCACTCCCGATCGACTCCGCGCACTCGGCGAGCGTTTTCGGGCTCGCGTGGTTCTTGCAACGCGCATACGCCGCCCGGGTGGTACGGCCGTCTGTCGAGCCAGGATGGTGTACGATGAAGAGCGTTGCGCCGCACGATCGGCCGCGAGAGAAGCTGCAACGGCTCGGCGCGGCAGCGCTGGGCGATAACGAGCTGGTCGCGGTGGTCTTTGGATCGGGTCAGGCCGCGACGAGCGCGCTCGACCTGGCGAACCAGGTGCTGGAACGAACTGGGGGCATCGATGGCCTGGCCCGCGCCCGGCACGACGAGCTGACGCAGCTGCCAGGAATCGGGTCGGCACGGGCGGCGCAGGTGCTAGCGGCGGTTGAATTGGGTCGGCGGACGCTGACGCGGGCCGATCGTCATCGGGTGCAGATTACCAGCCCGCGGATGGTGGCGGAGCTGCTCCTGCCACTCTACGGCAATCGGCCCGTCGAGCAGTTCGGCGTGGTGCTTCTCGACACGAAGCACCGCGTGATGCGCACGACCGTCGTCACGGTCGGCACGCTCGATGCGAGTATCGTCCACCCGCGAGAGGTCTTCCGCGAGGCGGCTGCGGCCGGTGCCGCCGCGATCGTGGTGTTTCACAACCATCCGTCGGGTGACCCGGAGCCGAGCGACGAAGACGTTCGGCTGACGCACCGCTTGATCGCCGCTGGCGTGCTGATGGGAATCGACGTGATCGACCACGTGATTCTCGGCAACGTCCGCTACTGCAGCATGAAGGAAGACCGCTACATCTAGAGCCACGGATAACACGGATAACGCGGATAACACGAGCCACGGATCACACGGATCACACGGATAATTCAGGGACAGTTACTCGACGTGTCAAAGATTGCTTACTTCGACTGTTTCTCGGGCGCCTCGGGCGACATGGTTCTCGGGGCGTTGCTCGATTTGGGACTTCCGATCGATGGCCTGCGCGCCGCGCTCGGGAGCCTGGCGATCGAGTACGGTTCGGTGTCGGCGGATCGCGTGCTCAGGGCCGGCGTTTCGGCGACCAAGTTTCGTGTCCACGAGGGCGCCGCGGCGACAGTGGCCGCCGGGCACCACGAGCACGCCCATCAGCATCACCATCACGATCAAGGCGGGCACGGCCATGACCATCACCACGCCACGACACGATCACGACCACGGTGACGGTGCGCCCAACCACCATCACGGGCCGCATCACAGCCTGAAGGCCATCGCCGGCTTCATCGAACGCTCGGCCCTGACTCGTGAAGGGAAGGATCGCGCGATTCATCTGTTCCACCGGCTCGGCGAGGCTGAGGCCGCGATCCATGGCATGCCGATCGAGAAGGTTCATCTCCACGAAGTAGGCGCGCTCGACTCGATCATCGACATCGTCGGCGTGGTTTACGGCATGGAGTGGCTCGGCGCCGACCGGGTGGTCGCATCGCCGCTCAACGTGGGCAGCGGGACCGTCGTTTGTGCGCATGGCACGTTTCCGGTACCGGCTCCTGCGACGGCGCGCTTGCTCGAGGGCGTACCGGTCTACGCCGGCGCCATCGCCAAGGAACTCGTCACGCCGACCGGCGCTCTGATCGTGACCGACTATGCGACGAGTTTCGATCGGCTGCCGATGATGCGCGTCAAGTCGATCGGTTACGGCGCGGGCGATCGGGACTTCGCCGGCCATCCGAATGTGCTCCGGATTCTGGCGGGCGAAGAAGACACGCCCGCGGCCGCCGACCGCGTCGTCGTGCTCGAAAGCGAGATCGACGACATGAACCCGCAACTGTTCGGACCGCTGATGGAGCGGCTGCAGCAAGCCGGGGCGCTCGACGTGTTCTACGCGCCGGTGCAGATGAAGAAGAATCGACCCGGCACGCTCGTAACGGTAATCGCGCGTCCGGCCGCCCGCGAGTCCCTTTCCGCCGTGCTCTTTGCCGAGACGACGACGATCGGTGTGCGCTATCAGGAAGTGGATCGGGAGTGCCTGGAACGTGAGGTGCGCGTCATCGTGACGCCAGTGGGCCCGATTCGCTTCAAGATCGCCAGCCGCGCGGGGAAGGTGCTCAACGCGTCGCCGGAGTTCGAGGACTGCGCGAAGGCAGCGGCCGAGCACGGGCTCGCGATCAAGGATGTGCAGGCCATGGCGACAAAGCCTGGCTCGACGCCCGATCTGGCTAACCGCTGACCTGCGAGCCGCGAGCCGCGAAACTCTGAACCCTGAACCCTGAACCCTTGAACCCTGAACCCTGAACCTTGAACCGCTTTTACCTCACCACCGCCATCGACTACGTCAATAGCCGTCCGCATCTCGGGACGGCGTACGAGAAGATCGCCGCCGACGTCATCGCGCGCTACAAGCGGCTCGCCGGGTTCGATGTCCATTTCGTGATGGGGAACGACGAGCATTCGCAGAATGTCTTCCGGAAAGCCAAGCGAGCTTGGCGAAGAGCCGCTGGCGTATTGCGATCGGATGGCCGTCGAGTTCCTCGACGTGTGGCGGCGGCTCGACTTGTCGTTCGACGACTTCATCCGGACGACCGAGCCACGGCACCGAGCCGGCGTCCAGGAGCTCATCCGCCGGATCACCGCGGCCGGGGATATCTATGAAGGCCACTACGAGGGTTGGTACTGCGTCTCGTGCGAAGCCTTCAAGCAGGAGAAGGATCTCGTCGAAGGCCTCTGCCCGATTCACCGGACGAAACCGGACTGGATTCGCGAGAAGAATCATTTTTTCCGCCTGTCGAAGTATCAGGACCGCCTGCTGAAACACTTTGCCGAGCAGCCGGAGTTCCTGACACCAGACATTCGCCGTAACGAGATCCTCCGGCTGATCGAGGGCGGCCTCGACGACATTTCGGTCAGTCGCGCGGGGCAGTCCTGGGGCATCCCGATGCCTCAGGATCCGTCGAGCGTCGTCTATGTCTGGTTCGATGCGCTGATCAACTACATCAGCGCGGTTGGCCTCGGAACCGACGAGTCCTTGCTCGCGCAGTGGTGGCCCGCTGACCTGCACATCATTGGGAAGGACATCACCCGCTTCCACACCGTCATCTGGCCGGCGATGCTGATGAGTGCCGGCGTGGCGCTGCCGCGGCAGGTGTTCGGCCACGGCTGGGTGCACCTCAAAGGCGAAAAGATGAGCAAGTCGCTCGGCACTACGGTCGAGCCGCTCGAGGTCATCAACCTGTTTGGCGCAGATCCGTTACGGCTGTATCTGAGCAAAGAGATCACGTTTGGCGGCGACGGCGACTTCTCCTGGGAGCGCTACGAGGATCGCTACAACGTTGACCTCGCCAACAACCTGGGGAATCTCGTCAGCCGGATTGCGGCGATGGCCGAGAAGTACCGCGGCGGACGTCTTGCGCCCTCCGGTCAGGCCGGACGTCTGAATGTTGTGGCCCGGCAGGCCGTGGACGACTACCGTCAGGCGATGGACGGGTTCGCGCTCGAGCGCGGCACGGCGGCGGCGTTCCAGATAGTCGACGCCGCCAACGAGTTCATTGCCAGTTCCGAGCCCTGGGCGATTGCGCGCGACGAGACCCGCGCCGGCGAGCTGTCGCAAGTGCTGTTCGACGTTGCGGAGGCGGTGCGTGTGGCGGCGATTCTGCTGCTGCCGGTGATGCCGAAATCCGCTGCCGAGATTCTGCGACGGGTGGGGGAGAGCAAACCGGCGGCGGACATTCGCCTGGTGGACGCCGCGTGGAGGAATGAAGGCGCGCGAACGATTCTCAAGGGCGATCCGCTGTGGCCGCGGAGTCAGACGGACCGTACAGGTGCTGCGAGCCCGGTCCCAGCCGGGCAAGAGACGAAGGAAACAAACAGGAGAACACGAGTGGACGAGACAAAGAACACGACGCCGGCCCCGGCCGCACCGCCTGCTGCGCCGGCCGCCCCAGCGGCACCGGCCGCTGCCACCGGCGCTGACAAGATCTCGATCGACGACTTCATGAAAGTCGATCTGCGCGTCGCGAAGGTCCTTGCGGCCGAGAAAGTGCCCAACTCTCGCAAGCTGGTCAAGCTGTCGATCGACGTCGGGACCGAGCAGCGCACCCTCGTTGCCGGCATCGCCGAAGCCTACGAGCCCGAGCAGCTCGTCGGCCGCACGATCGTCATGGTCTTCAACCTCAAGCCGGCCAAGCTGATGGGTATCGAGTCGAACGGCATGGTCCTCGCCGCGAGTGCCGATGGCGGTAAACCGATCCTCGTCAGCTTCGACCAGGACGTCCCGCTTGGGGCGAGAGTGAGATAGACTGTCAGCTCTCAGCTCTCAGCTTTCAGCTAAACCTCTGAACTCAAGTCGCGCGACTAGGTTCTGAGAGCTCTTAGCTGAAGCTGAAAGCTGAAAGCTGAAGCGCTCATGATCGACTCACACTGTCATCTGGCAGACGACGCGTTCGCTGACGATCTCGACGGCGTCATCGACCGGGCGCGTGCTGCGGGCCTGCATTCCGCGCTCTGCATCTTGTCGGCCGGCGAAGAGTCGGAATCGCGGGCTGCGGCGCGGGTCCGGGCGCTGTGGCCGGGCGTCCGATTCTCGGTTGGGATCCATCCGCACAAGGCAGGAGATTTCGCCGGACGCCTCGACGACGCGCGCGCGTGCGTGAGACGAGGCATTTCCGGTGAAGGCGCCGTGGCGATCGGCGAGATTGGCCTCGACTATCACTACGACTTTTCGCCACGCGAGGTGCAACAGGACGTGTTTCGCGCGCAGGTGGCACTGGCGCTGGAGCTCGCGATGCCAGTCGTCATCCACACCCGCGAAGCGACCGAGGACACGTTTGGCATCCTTCGCGATGCCGGTCCCGTGCTGCGAGGCGTCTTTCACTGTTTCACTGGCGACACGGCCATGGCCCGCGCCGCGCTGGACATAGGCTTTTACGTCTCGCTCGCCGGAATCGTCACGTTTCCGCGCGCGGACGCGCTGCGCGAGGTCGCCACGCTCGTGCCCGACGATCGGCTCCTCATCGAAACGGACGCGCCGTATCTGGCGCCGGTGCCTCATCGCGGCAAGCGGAACGAGCCGGCCTTCGTCGCGCGCGTTGCCGAGACGGTCGCCGCGCTGCGTGGGGTCCCGGCGGCGCAATTGGGCGCGCAGGTGGCCCGGAACTTCGACCGATTATTAATGCCGGGCCTTGGTCCAACTGTTTCCTATCAAACGGCTTAGCGCGTTGACACCCCGCGCAAAACTCCACTATTCTGAGACGACCGGAAGCTGAAAAACGGCACACCCTTTGACCGATACCGCGCAGAAATCCGTCGTCTCCCCCGATCTGGCGCAGATCTTCGGCCCGATCCGCGAGGATCTCGAAGCCGTCGAGCAGGAGTTCGTTCGTCATATCCAGTCACGAGTGGCGCTCATCCCCGAGATGGGCCGCTACATCCAGAAGAGCGGTGGCAAGCGCGTGCGCCCGGCCGTCCTGCTGATGGCCGCGCGCCTGAGCGGCTACGCGGGCGATCGGGCGGTCCTCTACGCTTCGGTCGTCGAATTCATCCACACCGCGACGCTCGTGCACGACGACATCATCGACGGCGCCGATCTCCGGCGCGGGCGGCTGGCGGTCCATTCCCGCTGGGGCAACGACATCACGGTGCTCCTCGGCGACTACCTCTACATCAAGTCGATGGCGATGGCGCTGACGCACGACTCGCTGGAGATCATCCGGCTGCTCTGCGACGTCACGCTCCGCATGATCGAAGGCGAGCTCTACCAGCTCACCAAGACCGGCGACGTCGACATCACCGAGGAAGAGCACTTCGAGATCATCCGCCGCAAGACGGCGTTCCTGTTCGGTGGCTGCGCGCAGATTGGCGGCATGCTTGGCGGCGTGACTCCGGAGCAGGAGACGGCGCTGCGCGACTACGGATTCAACCTTGGGATTGCCTTCCAGCTGGTCGACGACCTGCTCGATTACACGGCCGACGCGGCGGCGCTCGGCAAGCCCGTCGGCGGGGATCTACGCGAAGGCAAGGTCACGCTGCCGATCATCCTGCTGCTTCGGCGGGGTGGCGCCGATGCCGACCGGCTCATCCGCGACGTCGTCCGGGACCGGACCGTCGCGCCGGAACAGTGGCGGGACATTCTGCGCCTCTTGCACGAGCACCGGTCGACGGAGCTCGCCTACGAAGCTGCGCTCGAGTACGCCGCGCGCGCCAAGAGCTGCCTGTCCGCGTTCCCGCCCAGCCAGGAACGTGACGCGCTCATCGCCCTGCCCGACTACGTTGTGTCGCGGGATCGCTAGGGCGTTCCGCCTGAAGGTGGAGCCACAGGTCTCCAACAGTCCAGAAATCTCCAACTGTCTGGCGCGCTTCCGCCTTCAAGCGGAAGTCGAGATTCGGCGGCTCCAGCCATGACGCCCGCTGATCGCATCGAGTCCCTGCGCGAGCAAATCCGGCGGCACGAAGAGCGCTACTACGTCCTCAACGATCCCGAGATCACCGACGCAGCGTTCGACGCGTTGATGCACGAGCTGCAGGCGCTCGAAGGGGAGCATCCCGAGCTCGTTACGCCGGATTCGCCGACCCAGCGCGTTGGCGGACGGCCGACGCAGGGGTTTCCGACGGTCGAGCACCTTTCGCAGATGCTCAGCCTGGACAATGCCTACGACGAGGCCGACCTGCGAGCGTTCGACGAACGGCTGCGCAAGGGCGCAGGGCTCGGCGACAGCGCGGTGCCGTATGTAGCGGAGTTGAAGATCGATGGCTTGAGCATTGCGCTGACCTACGAGAACCGCCGCCTGGTTCGCGGCGCCACGCGCGGTGACGGCGTGCGCGGCGAGGACGTGACCGCGAACGTCCGCACCATCAGGTCGATTCCGCTGACGCTCCGCGGCGGACCGCCGTCCAGGTTCGAAGTGCGCGGCGAGGTGTTCCTGCCGCGCGCGTCGTTCGATCGAATCAACCAGGAGAGGGCTGACGCCGGCGAGCCGCTCTACGCGAACCCGCGCAACGTCGCCGCCGGCACGATGCGAAACCTCGACCCGGCGCTGGTCGCGCGGCGGGGGCTCAAGGCCTTCGTCTATCAGTATGTGGGGCCGACGGACGGCGCCCCGACGGAGCACATGGAGCTGCTGTCGGCGTTGGCGGCGTGGGGGCTTCCCGTCGAGCCGCATGCCGCGGCGTGCCACGGCATCGACGCCGTCATCGCCTTCTGCCGCGAGTGGGACACGAAGCGCCAGCAGCTCGAGTTCGATACCGACGGCGTCGTCGTGAAGCTCGCCGACCTCGCGCTCCGCGAGCGGCTCGGGAGCACTGCCAAGTTTCCGCGCTGGGCGACCGCGTTCAAGTTCGCCGCGCAGCAGCAGCAGACGAAACTGCTGCGAATCGAGGTGAACGTCGGCCGCACTGGCGCCAACACGCCTTACGCCGTCCTCGAGCCGATTTTCGTCGCCGGCTCGACGGTCTCGATGGCGACGTTGCACAACGCTGACGACATCGCCCGCAAAGACCTGCGCGAAGGCGATACCGTCGTCATCGAGAAGGCCGGCGACGTCATTCCCAGGGTCGTGGCCCCCGTGCTCACCCTGCGTCCGGACGACTCCAAGCCGTGGGTGATGCCGACGACGTGTAAGGCGTGCGGCAGCACGCTGAAGCGCGACGAGGAAGAGGTCGTCTGGCGCTGTGAAAACGCGTCGTGTCCTGCGCGCCTGCGCCGGAGCCTCGAACATTTTGCCGGCCGCGGCGCGATGAACATCGAAGGGCTGGGCGAATCGCTCGTCGATCAGCTGATCGAGCAGGGGCTCGTCCGCGATTTTGCCGATCTCTACAGCCTGCAGCCGGCCCAGCTCGAGAATCTCGTTGTGACCCCGCGGGAGCCACGCTCGGAGCGGGCTGTGCCGAGGAAGCTCGGCAAGGTCGGACGCAACGTGACGACGCAGATCGAGAGCTCGAAGACGAACGACTTGTGGCGCCTGGTCTACGCGCTGGGCATCAGGCACGTCGGCGAGAAGGCGGCGGCGACGCTCGCGCGGCACCTGCGGACGATGGACGCAATCATGGAGGCGTCCGTCGAGCAGCTCCAGGCCGTTCCGGATATCGGCCCGGTCGTGGCAGCGTCGATCCGCAGTTTCACCGAGGAGCCGAAGAACCAGGACCTTGTCGGCAAGCTGGCGGCGGCGGGCGTGAACATGGCGAGCCAGCAGCCGCCGCCGAGCGTTGCGGCCCAGGGACCCCTGTCTGGCAAGACATTCGTCGTCACCGGAACACTCGACTCGATGAGCCGCGACGAGGCGGCAGCGGCGATCGAGCGCCTCGGGGGCAAAGTGGGAAGCGCCGTCAGCCGAAAAACGACGTATCTGGTGGTTGGCGCCGAGGCGGGGAGCAAACTCGAGAAAGCGCAGGCGCTCGGCGTCAAGACGCTGACGGAAGACGAGTTCCGGGCGATAATAATGGAGTCTGCCGTATGGGCCTGACGGCTCGGCGGTAGGCCGTTTTCGGGGCTGCTGACCTGCGCACCATGTCGAAACGATTCACGTTCATTACCCTGGCGCTGTCCTCGACGGTCGCCTTCCTCGTGGGGGTCATTCTTGCCGGCGGCGGCGTGGCCCGGACGCCCGTCGTGTCGAGCGCGCCCGTCCACGCGACGCCCCCCAACGATCGGCCGCGTCCAGCATCGCTGCCTGGCGTAGTGAATTTCGCGGACGTTGCCGAGCGGATCAACCCGGCGGTGGTCAATATCGATGCGGCGTCGAGGTCGGGTGGACGGAGCAGTTCGCGAGGCTCTCAGCGGGGCGTTGACGATCCGCTGGACAGCCCGCGCGAGCTGGACGTGCCGCGCCAGGGCGCTGGCAGCGGCTTCATCGTCGATCGAGAAGGCTACATCCTCACGAACCATCACGTGGTGGAGGGCGCGGATCGGATTACGGTCACGCTATCGGATGGCCGGGCGTTTCGAGGGACGGTCGTCGGATCGGACCCGGCGATTGACGTCGCGCTGGTGCGGATTCCCAAGGCCCCGAACCTGCCGGAGGCGCCGCTCGGAAATTCCGACGAGCTGCGCGCGGGCGAGTGGGTCTGCGCGATCGGTAACCCGCTCGGGTACGTCCACTCAGTCACCGTCGGCGTTGTGAGCTTCATCGGCCGCAAGATTTTCGACCAGAGCCTCGACGACTACATTCAGACCGACGCCGCGATCAATTTTGGGAACAGCGGTGGCCCGCTGATCAACTCGCGCGGGGAGGTCGTCGGGATCAACTCGGCGATTAGCGCCAAGGCCTCGAGTATCGGGTTCGCCCTGCCCATTAACCAGGCGGTCGCTGTCCTGCCACAGTTGAAGGCGACCGGCCGGGTCACGCGCGGGTTCATCGGCGTCACGCTCACCGACGTGACGCCCGCGTTGCAGAAAGCGCTCGGCCTGACGGTGGCCGATGGGGCGATGGTGCAGGACGTCACGCCGCGATCGCCGGCGGAGCGGGCCGGCCTCCGCGCCTACGACGTGATCGTGGAAGTGGAAGGGCGCCGGGTGGCCTCCAACCAGGAGCTCATCCAGAGTATTTCGGCACGACAGCCGGGGACCGTCGCCGAGCTCGATGTGCTTCGCGAGGGCCGCCGCCACACGATGAGCGTCAAATTGGCCGAGCGGCCCGCACGGGGTGAGGAGTCCAGTGCCGCGCCTGCGCCGCCTGGTCCGGCGTTCACGTCGCCCCGGGTGTTCGATGCCCAGGTGCCTCTGGGGCTGACCGTCCGGGAAATGGATCGCACCTTCATGGGCCGGCTGGAGATTCCCGAGGGCGTCCAGGGCGTGATTGTGTCGCGCGTCGACCCGGCTGGCGCCGCGCGTCAGGTGCTGCGCCGTGGGTTCGTCATTCTCGAGGTCAACCGGAAGCCGACGCGAACGGTTGCCGACTATCAGAAGGTTGCGGACGCCGCCCGGCCCGGCGACGTGCTCGCGATCTACTACTACGATCCCACGCTCGCCCAGCGCTCGCTGGTGACGGTCGTCGTCGACTGAGCGCGAGAGCCGATTTCGATGAAAGCACGCATTCTGGTCATCGACGACGAGGCGGAAGTACGCCGCTCGGTCGGGATGATCCTGCGCTACGACGACTACGAGGTCATCGAGGCGTCGAGCGGACCTGAGGGGATCGCGACGGCCGAGCGCGAGGCGCCGGATCTCGTGTTCCTGGACATCAAGATGCCGGGCATGGACGGCCTCGAGGTGCTGCAGCGGCTGCGGGCGGCGAACGAGAATCTGCCGGTCGTCATCATTTCAGGGCACGGCACGGTCAGCACCGCGGTCGAGGCGACGAAGGCGGGGGCGTTCGATTTCATCGAGAAACCGCCGTCGAGCGAAAAGCTGCTGGTATCGATTCGCAACGCGCTCGAGCGGACACGGTTGTCGGACGAAAACCGGTCGCTGAGGCGAGCGGCGGAAGTACGCCACCAGATGGTCGGCGAGAGCGCGTCGCTCCGGCAGGTCTGGGACGCGATCAAGCGCGCGGCCCCGACCAATGCCACCGTCCTCCTGCAGGGGGAGAGCGGCGTTGGCAAGGAACTCGTCGCGCGTTCGATCCACCGCAACAGCCTGAGGAGCCGCGAGCGCTTCATTCAGGTGAACTGCGCAGCGATTCCCGAAGAGTTGATCGAGTCGGAGCTCTTCGGCCACGAAAAGGGGTCGTTCACCGGCGCTACCGAGAAGCAGATCGGCAAGTTCGAGCAGGCCGATCGCGGCACGATCTTCCTCGACGAAGTCGGGGACATGAGCGCGAAAACGCAGGCCAAAGTGCTGCGCGTGCTGCAGGAGGGCGAGGTCGAGCGGCTCGGGTCGGCGCGCACGATCAAGGTCGATGTGCGGGTCATCGCGGCCACGAACAAGGATCTCGAGCAGGAGATCGAGAAGGGGACGTTCCGCGAGGACCTCTACTTTCGGCTGAGCGTGATCCCGATTCGCGTTCCGCCGCTCAGGGATCGGCGCGACGACATTCCGGCGCTCGTCCGTCATTTCGCGGACCTGTTCAGCCGCGACAATAATCGGCGGTTGCCGCGATTCACGCCCGCCGCGCTCGAGTACCTGCAGAAGGCGCGGTGGAAAGGCAACGTCCGTGAGCTGAAGAACACGGTCGAGCGCCTGATCATCATGACGCCGGGCGACACGCTCGACGTCGACGATCTCCGCGACATCGTCCGGCTCGAGCCCAAGCCCGCGGCCGTGCCCGAGGGCGACAAGGAACGTCCCGGAACCCTGCGCGAGTTCAAGGAGTCTGCCGAGAGGGCCTTCCTCGTCGACAAGCTCCGGGAAAACGCCTGGAATATTTCGAAGACCGCCGAAGTTATCGGAACGCCGCGCAGCAACTTGTACAAGAAGCTGGAGCAGTACGGCATCACTCAGGAAGGAGACGGATAGCCGCCGCAGCAGGCCAGACGATCGCCCGCCTTCGCGTCCTTCGGACGCTTCGGCGCGGCAAGCCCGCGATGACCGCTTCGCGAGAGCAGCCGCGAGCCTGCTGCGCCGTAGCGCCCGGAGGGCGCGAAGGCGAGAGGAAAGTCCGAACTCCGCAGGGCAGTGCGCCGGGTAACGCCCGGTCAGGGTAACCTGAAGGAAAGTGGCACAGAAAACATACCGCCTGCCGTGGCGCCGAAAGGCGCGACGGCAGGTAAGGGTGAAAAGGTGCGGTAAGAGCGCACCGCGCTCGTGGCAACACGGGTGGCAGGCAAAACCCCGCACGGAGCAAGGCCAAATAGGGAGGCGTTATCAGGACTGCCCGTCCGAAGCCTCCGGGTAGGCCGCTTGATCCCATCAGCAATGATGGGGCTAGAGGAATGATCGTCGTCTCGGCCGCGAGGCCGGGGAACAGAATTCGGCTTACGGCCCGCTGCGGCGGCACTTTTACAATGCTGAATGCTGAGTGCTGAAGTGAATTCAGCATTCACTTCAGCATTCAGCATTCAGCATTCAGCATTGCTTGGAGGGTTCTCATGCGTGCGGTTCTGTCGCTGGCGGCGCTGCTGGCTGCCACGACACTCGGTGTCGTCTGGGCGCAACAGCAAACGACGCAGCTGCCACCGAGCTCGCCAGTCGAGCTCCGGCCGGGTCAGCGTCCGCGTCCTGGCGAGGGTCGCGAGCCCGAATGGCCGGCGCCTCGCATCACCGAGTACAAGCCGCGCACGACGCTCGTCGTTCCCGCGCATCCGCGCCCGCGCGCGAAGTTTCCGGTCATCGACATTCACAGCCACCAGCCGACGCCGATTTCGGCGGCGGACTTTGCGAAGGTCGTGGATGGAATGGAGCAGAACAACCTTCGTCTGCTCGTGAATCTGAGTGGAGGGTCTGGTCAGCGCCTGAAAGCTGGGCTCGAGGCGATTCGGGCCAGCAAGTATCCGGATCGCATGGTGCTCTTCGCGAACGTCGACTTTCGCGATGTCGGTCCCGGATTTGGTGTGAAGGCGGCGGCCGCGCTCGAGCAGGACATCAAAGCCGGCGCCAAGGGATTGAAGATCTTCAAGGACCTCGGCCTGCGCATCCGGCGAACCGACGGCACACGCCTGAAGCTCGACGATCCCGAGTTGGATCCGATCTGGGCGGTGTGCGGCCGGCTGAACGTGCCGGTGCTGATTCACACCGCCGAGCCACAGGAGTTCTTCGAGCCGATCAACTATCAGAACGAGCGGTGGCTGGAGCTGGCGCTCTACTCGAACCGCCGCTATCCACCGGATCAGGCGCCGCGCTTCGAGGAGCTCATCGCGGAGCGCGACCGGATGTTCGCCAAGCACCCGCAAACGAAGTTCATCGCGGCACATTTCGGCTATCACGCGAACGACCTGGGACGGATGAGCCAGCTCCTCGACCGGCTTCCCAACGTCTATCCGGAAGTGGCGGCAATCCTCGCCGAACTCGGTCGCCAGCCGCGCGCGGCGCACGACTTTTTCGTGAAGTACCAGGACCGCGTGTTGTTCGGCAAGGACAGCTACCAGCCCGACGAATACCCGTACTACTGGAGGACGTTCGAGACGGCTGACGAGTACTTCGACTACTACCGCGACTATCACGCGTTCTGGAAGCTCTATGGCATGAACCTGCCCGACGATGTGCTGAAGAAGCTGTATTACAAGAACGCGCTGAAACTGGTGCCGGGCCTTCCGGCGACGGGATTCCCAGACTGATATGACTCACTATCTCGTTACCGGCGGGGCCGGATTTATCGGTTCCCACCTGTCGGAAGAACTGGCACGTCGCGGCCATCAGGTGCGCGTGGCGGATTCACTCGTCACCGGCAAGCGCAGCAACCTCGAGCACGTGCCGGCGGTCGAGTTCCTCGAAGGAGATCTGGCCGATCTCGAGTTCGCGCGACACGCCGTCGCTGGCATCGACTACGTGCTGCACCAGGCGGCGCTGCCGTCGGTGCCGCGCTCCGTCAAAGATCCGATTACGTCCAACCGCGCCAACGTGGACGCGACGCTGAACGTGCTCGTCGCGGCCCGCGATGCCGGCGTGCGCCGGGTCGTGTTTGCCGGGTCGTCGTCGGCCTACGGCAACACGCTGACGTCGCCGAAGCACGAGGACATGCCGACGAGTCCGCTCTCCCCCTACGCGTTGCAGAAAGTCGTGGGGGAGCAGTATCTGCAGATGTTCACGTCGCTCTACGGCCTCGAGACCGTCACGATCAGATACTTCAATGTCTTTGGTCCGCGGCAGGATCCCTCGTCGCCCTATTCCGGAGTGATTTCGTTGTTCGCCACGGCGCTCCTCGAGAACCGTGCCCCGACTATCTATGGCGATGGCGAGCAGAGCCGCGACTTCACCTACGTCGCCAACGTCGTCGACGGCGTGCTGCGTGCCTGCGAAGCCACCGGCGCCAGCGGCCGTGTCATCAACGTGGCCACCGGCAGCAGCATCTCGCTCAACGCGCTCTTCGAAGCGATGCGGCGGCTGATAGGCGCGACCGTCAAGCCGGAGTATGCCGGAGCCTCGAGCCGGGGACGTTCGCGACTCGCTCGCGGACCTGCGGCTCGCGAAAGAGATCCTCGGCTACAAGCCGATCGTGCCGTTCGAGGAGGGGCTGCGCCGAACCGTCGAGTGGTACAGGACGCTGGCGGCGACGACCTGATCCTTACGGTCCCTTCCTGGCACGCGCTCATCGCGCCTCGACCTCTACGGCCAGCCGCGAGATCTTGAGCGGCGCTCATGAAATTCGTCTGTCGGCGGGAAGGCGACAGTCACACTGCGCCGCAAGTAAGACGCTCCTGACGCTCCCAGAGTTGACACCGGCGTGGAGCTCGTCGCGTTGCGCTCCCCGCGCGTTGACCCACGTGGCCTCAACAACTCTCATGCGCACTTGAAGTTCGCTGGACGGTCGGCCGCCGACGGCACGCGGCAACATCCTTGCCTTGCCGGAGCACGTCCTCGCCGGTCGGACCTGTCCGCGGCGGCGCGACCTCACCTCGTGGTCATCCGGCAGGCGGGGACGACGTTTCGTCAATGTCCGAGGGCGAGTGGCCCTGTCAGGAGGATCGATGTATCGACTGTCTTCTATTCTCGCGTGTGCGATCGCCGCATCGCTGGTGCTGGCGCCGGGGACCGTCTCGGCTCAGGAGAAAGCCGGCAAACCCAAGCCCGCGCCGGCCGTAACCACCCCGATCAATCTCAACACAGCGACCGCCGCCGACCTTCAGGCGTTGCCCGGAGTGGGCGCGGCCACGGCACGGCTGATCATCGAGCATCGCGACAAGAACGGCGGCTTCAAGAAGGTCGAAGAGCTGATGAACATCAAGGGCATCGGCGAAAAGAGCTTCCTGAAGTTGAAGCCGATGGTCACGATTGCGCCGCAGAAGGCCGAGCGCCAGGATGACGCCGGCTCCGGGCGGTAGCGCGCAAAAGGGGAGTGCCGGCGCCCGGAACGTTACACCGGGTGGCCGGCCTTCCAGCCCGACCGAGTCGACGACCACACGCAGAGCCGAGCGCGGACTGTCGGTCCTCGAGCTGCTGTTCGCGCTCGCCACGTCGGTGACCGTCGGCGCGCTCGCGATGGCGGCGACGACCGCCGCGATCGATGAGATGCGCACGGCGGTCGCGGCGAGGTATATCGCAGGTCGAATCGGGTCCGCGCGGATCGATGCGGTCCGGAGGGCGAGCGCGGTCGCGCTCCGTTTCGAGGCCGTTGATGGCGACTACGTCTACGCGCCGTACGAAGATGGCAACGGGAACGGTGTGCGCACGGCCGAGATTCGCGAGGGGATCGATCGGCCGGTCGGAGCGTTCGAGCGGCTGGCGGACAAGTTTCCTGGCGTGCGTTTCGAGCTGGCGGCGGGCGTTCCGGACGCGGACGGTCAGGCGGGAACCGGCGGCGACGGCGTTCGGATCGGCGCGGCGCGCATCCTGACGATGAGCCCGGATGGAACGGCGACGTCGGGAACGCTCTATGTTCGGGGGCGGCGGGGTCAATACGCGGTCCGGGTACTAGGTGTCACCGGACGCACGCGGATGCTACAGTACCAGCCAGGAAACAGAACATGGCTCAGCCGTTAGCAGACCGTCGAGCCGACGCACGCTTTGGCCAGCCCGTGATTGCCGGCACGCAGGCCATTCTGCGTCCTGGCTACGCCGTGTCCCTGATCGATCTGAGCTCGGGCGGCGCCCTCATCCAGGGGCCGCGCCCGCTCCGCCCCGGCGCGAGGGTCCATCTCCAGTTGCTGACCGGCACGCGCCGTCTGGGTATCGCGGCGCACGTGCTCCGCTGCTCGGTGGCCGCGCTCGACTCGCGCCAGGGCGTTCAGTATCGTGGCGCCCTGAAGTTCGACTATCGCTGCGATGCGCTCTGGGAAGCCAGCACCCTTGACGGGTATCTCGTGCCCGTTGCCGAACCGCCCGCCGCTGGCGGCGAAGGGCATGGCATACCCGGCTCTGGACCCGCAAACGACAGCGATCGGGCATCTGAGCCCGAATAACACGCAAATCGCCACCGGACGCCGCCGGTGTATCCCTCGTGATCCTTGGCACTCGAATTGGTTACGCCCTCCGTCTGAGGTCAGAGGAGGAACGATGGTCATGGTGGCAGAACCAGCGTACGCCTCCGTCGGCCCGAACCGCGTGGACAGGCGAGCTGCAGATCGGCGTCGAAGTGCGGCGGCGTTGTTGGCGGCGGTGACGAGCGGGCTGGCGGCAGCACGAGACACGGTGTTTGCGCGGGAACGGTTCGAGCAGGTTCTTCGGTCGCTCGTGCAGGCGCGATCGATTGCGCTCTGCGACGACCCTATCGGAGTGCCGGGAGACGACGTGATGACGTTTCCGGTGCCGGGAGGCGTCCCGCACCATCGCGCGCGGATCGAGGCAGTGTTCGAACCGCCGCGCATGCTCGACGGGTGGACGTGCCAGCTGCTGGACACGGCGACGCACGTGGCCGGGCTCATCCTCGAGATTGAACGAGCTCAGGGACGAAGCCTTGCCGGCCGCAATCGTGTCGACGGCGCGGCGCCGCTGATTGGTTCGAGCCTCGCGATTCGGGCCGTGCGCGATCGAATCGAGCGCGTCGCCGCGACAGATTTCACCGTT
>CAWCQI010000012.1:0-189718 GCA_963797625.1 uncultured Acidobacteriota bacterium | reverse complement strand
CGCGACGGCGGACGCGGTGGTAGTGCCACACCAGTCGCTGCTCCAGGCGTAGCCAGCCATGGTTCAGGCGCGCCGGCGGCCGGGCCTCCCGCCGACAGTCCCAGTCGGCCGGTGGCCGTCAATCAGGCACGCCTGCGATCGCTGGACTGAGTCCCGCCGAGCGCGAGGCACTCGACAAGCAAATCAAGGACGCAGAGGCCACGCCGCCCAAGCTCGTCGAATACCGGCTGTTCTTCTCCGACTATCGCAAAGTCGACGGCGTCTCGCTTCCACATCGCATCGCACGCGGCCTGGGCACGAAGACGATCGAAGAGTGGGACATCACCAGTTACCAGGTGAACCCGTCGTTCAAGGCCGACCGATTCAACGTGGGTCGCTGATGGTGCGGATATCACGGGACGCGGATCGCGCGGATCGATCACGGGACGCGGATGCGAACCTCACGGGACGCGGATTACGCGGATATCGAGATGAAACAGTTCTCATGGGTCACACGAGCGTTGAGTCTGATCGCCATCGGCGGTTTCCTGCTTGCTGGCGGCGGAACACCCGCGCATGCGCAGGAAACCCGGGACGCCGCGCTTCGTATTACCGTCTCCGATCCGACCGGCGCGATCATCGTCAACGCGAAAGTGACGGTGCTGCCAACCGAACCGGCTGGTCGCTCGCACGAGGCTGTGACCGATGAGCGCGGCGAAGCAGTCTTCGCGACGCTCCTGCCGGGACGATATGCCGTCCGCGCCGAATTCCCAGGGTTCGAACCGAGACAACTCGACGACGTGCGCCTCCGCGCTGGCAGTAACACGCGGCGCGAGATGAGGCTGGCGCTTGCCAAGGTGTCCGAAGATGTCGTCGTCGGGCAGGACCCGCGCGACCGCGCGCTCGATCCGCGGGGCAATGCTTTCGGAAACCTCCTGACCCGGGAGCAGATTGAAGCGCTGCCCGACGATCCCGACGACATGGAAGCGGCGTTGAAGGAGATGGGCGGGCCTGGCGCAACCATCCGCGTGGACGGATTTCGCGGCGGCCGGCTGCCGCCCAAGTCGCAGATTCAATCGATCCGCTTCCGGCGCGATCTGTTCGCGGCCGAGAACCATGGCGGTGGGATGGTGTTCGTCGATCTCGTGACGCGGCCAGGCGGCGGCCCGATTCGCGGCACGGTCGACTTCACCTTCCGTGATGAAGCGATGAACGCCCGAAACGCGTTCGCGCCGCGTCAGTCGCCTGAACAACAACAGAACGGCACGTTCACGATAAGTGGAACGCTGAAGAAGGATCGCACCGGCTTCTCGTTCACGAGCAACGGCGTCAACGCCTACGACTCGAAGACCCTGAACGCGGCGCTACCCGAACGGCATGTTTCGGGCAGCGTCCGCAGGCCTGCGGACCGCGCGAACTTCTCGGCCAGGATTGATCACGCGCTGACCAAGTCCCACACGCTGCGCGCCAGCTATCAACGCAACGGCACCAGCAGCCGGAACCTCGGAGTCGGCGACTACGACCTGCCCGCGCGCGCCTACTCGCGCGACACCACGGAGGATGTATTCCGAATTTCGCAGTCCGGTCCGGTCGGACGGAACTTCTTCAGCGAGACCCGCTTCCAGGTGCGTCACCAGACCAACGAGTCTGAATCCCTCACCGACGCGCCGACGTTGCAGGTCCTCGACGCGTTCACTTCCGGTGGCGCGCAAATCGAGGGCGGCCGGCGCGGCACCGACTTCGAGCTGGCGACCGATCTCGACTACGCCAAAGGCCGGCATTCGGCGCGCGCCGGCTTCGTGCTCGAAGCCGGCCGCTACCGTAGCGACGATTCACGCAACATGGGTGGGACGTTCACTTTCGCAAGCCTCGACGCCTACGATGCCGGCCAACCGACGACGTTCACGCAGCGCAGCGGCAACCCGCTCGTCGAATACTCGCAGGTCCAGTTTGGCGGCTACGTTCAGGACGACGTGCGGCTCGCCCGCAGCCTGTCGATGAGTATCGGTCTTCGATACGAGGCCCAGACCCACACCAGCGACTACCTGAACTTTGCGCCGCGCTTCGGAACGACCTGGTCACCGTTCAAGAGCGGCTCGACGACAATTCGCGGCGGCGCGGGGATCTTCTACGAGTGGTACGATGCCCAGATCTACGAGCAGACGATTCGCGTGGATGGAACGCACCAGACCGACCTGGTCGTCCAGAACCCTGGTTTCCCAGATCCCTTCGTCGGTGGCGACGTCGTCGTCCTGCCGTCGAGCCGATATCTTCAGGACGCCAACCTCACCCTTCCGAGAATCTTTCGCACCAACATCGGCGTCGAGCAGGCCGTTGGCAGATACGGTCGGGTGAACGTCAGCTACAGCTTCGCGCGCGGGCACGATCTCTTCCGCGGCCGCGACATCAACGCGCCGCTCCCCGACGGCACTCGCCCTGATCCGGCATGGGGCAACGTCACGCAGATCGAATCGGCCGGACGATCGCAGGCGCAGGCCGTCAATGCCGGGTTCAACCTCAATCTGCCCTGGCATCGGACCTTCCTGTTTGTGAACTACGCCCTGATGAAAGCCAAGAACGATACCGACGGCGCGTTCAGCCTGCCGGTGAACAACTTCGACCCCGGCGCCGAGTGGGGTCCGGCGCTGACCGACGTGCGGCATCGCCTGTCGGGTATGTTCAACATGAACCTCTGGAAGGGCTTCAAGCTCGCGACGAGCTTCAGTGGCAACTCCGCGCCGCCGTACAACATCACCACCGGGCACGACGACAACAACGATACGGTGAGCAACGACCGGCCGGCCGGCGTGGGCCGCAACGCCGCTCGGGCGTCGGACCGTTGGGACGTCGGCGCGCGACTCAGCTACGCCTTCGGATTCGGACGTCGCCCTGGCGCCGACGGCATGGGCGGGCCGCAAATCATCATGATTCGCGGCGGCGCCATCGACACGCCCATGGGTGGCTTCAGTGGCGGCGCCGACGACCGTCGCTGGCGGGTCGAGCTCTACCTCGCGGCGACGAATGTTCTCAACCACACCAACCTCACGGGCTACAGCGGTGTGATGACGTCGCCGTTCTTCGGTGAGCCGACGTCGGCGGGCCCGGCGCGCAAGCTGGAGGTCGGAGCGCGTTTCGGGTTTTGAGCTTGGGGGCCGACGGAGGGGACGAAGATAACGGGAGTTCACCGCGGAGGAACGGGGCGCACGGAGACGCACGGAGAGAACAAGCTACTACACGGCGGCTGCACTGGCGCACCGCGCTCGCCGGTTCGACAGGTCGGCGATTTAGCCCGTGAGTCGCATGCTTGGATCTCGACTCTCGGACGCCGTCGGCCGGGCACGGCTGCGTGAGGTCAGTATCACGACCAATGATCGCGCTGGTACTTGCGACTGCTGACTCCGCTAGTCGCACGCGACCAGCCTACTTGCCATGTAGTAGCTCGTTCTCTCCGTGCGTCTCCCTCGACTCAGCTCCGTTCCTCCGCGGTGAGATCGTCTCCGTTCGCTCCGAACTCCTCCGTAAAGCTACCTGCTCGGTCGGACCAACCGATCGGCGGCGAGGAAATACGGCAGCGCAAGCGCCGATAGCGCGGCGGCGACGCTGAAGGCGAACGCAAAACCGAAGTGCTGGATGAGATAGCCCATCGACGTCGATCCCGTGCCGATGCCCGTGTCGAACGCGGCCAGGATCGCGCCGAACGCGGCGCCGCGCCGATCGGCATCGACGCCCTGCATCACGTAGCCGACGTAGACAGGATAGGCGGTGCCGAAGCCCAGGCCGAAGACGACGGCCGATGCAATCAGCCAGCCGCGCGTGCCGCCCACGGCGAGGAGGCCCAGGCCAAGGCAGATCAGGACCAGGCATGGCACGAAGACGCGCTTGTAGCCGAAGCGATCGCCCAGGCGACCCGCGACCGGCCTCGTGAACAGGATGACAATCGCAAGGGCGGTCAGGTAGATGCTCTTGGGCGTGACGCCGTTCGCGTCGGCGTAGAGCGCCGTGAAGCTCGTAATCCCTCCGTAGCCGAACGAATACAGGAACAGGCTGAAGGACACAATCAGCACGCGCCATTCGAGGAGGCCGCCGCGGCGTGCGGGTCTGTCCTCAGCCTGTCGAAGGATCTTTGCCGGAGTGCTCGTTTGAGCGCCGGCGTTCCCTCGAAGGTTCCACGCAATCACTGCCATGACGAGGTTGAGGATCGCCCCGACGATGCAGAGCCAGACCCAGCCGCGCCTGTAAATCCACAGTCCCACGGTCGGCGCGACGGCCATCGCCGCAACCGTCGACAGGCCCCAGTAGCCGATGCCTTCAGCGCGCCGGCTCTCGGGCAGGAGGTTGGTCATGTAGGACGCTGACGCCGAAAGCAGTCCGGACCAGAAGATCCCATGCAGGATCACCAGCGCCAGCGCCACGCGATAGTCCGCGATGACCGCGTAGCCGATCGAGAACCACGCGAGTGCCAGGCTCGACACGATGAGGACCCGCCGCTGACCGAAACGGTCGGCCAACGCGCCAGTCAGCGGCGCCGAGAACGCTGACGAGTATGTGAGAAAACCCAGAAAGAGACCGGAGGCGAACGTGCTGCCGCCGAGATCCAGGATGTGGAACGGCGCGGTTGGCAGAAGCTGGAACGCGGACAGGAAAACCGTGAAGGTAAACCCGCACATGACGAAGAAGTGCGGTGTGAAGAGACGATCGGACGGCATTAATCCGACCGATCGTATCAGATCGTCGCAGGTCTCCCCGGCTACTCGGTCTTCAGCGCGACCACCGGATTGACGCGCGTCGCTCGCCACGCCGGCACGAGGCTCGAGAGCAGTGCGACGAACGACAGCGTCACTGCAACGGAGACGAACGTCAGCGGGTCGGCGGGACCAACACCATGCAGCATCGTCTGCATGAATCGCCCGGCGACGAGCGCCAGGATGATGCCAGAGACGACGCCTGCGAGCGCGAGCGTCAGCCCGCTGCCAAGCACCATACGAAGCACCTGTGCCCGACCGGCGCCAATTGCTACCCGAATGCCGATCTCGCGGGTGCGGCGGCTGACGAGGTACGACAGCACGCCGTAAATGCCGATTGCCGAGAGCGCCAAAGCGATCGTCGCAAACGTGACGAGCAGGAAGCCTGTGAATCGCGGGCTCGAAAGCGTCGCGCCGACGACCTCGCTCATCGCTCTCACGTTGGCGACCGGCAGGTTCGCGTCGAGGTTTCGAATCTCCTGGCGAATCGGCCCGACCAGGCCCATGGGATCCGTCGACGACTTCACGACGAGCGCCATGCTGCGGATCGGGTTGCCGGTGGACTTGTGCCACTGCCGATGGGGCACATAGAACTTTTCTTTGATGGCCTCCGTGATCCCGTTGTGGCGAACGTCGGCGACGATGCCCACGACCGTGACCCAGGGCCGGTTTTCTGGTTGCCCCCGATCTTCATGCGCCCGCCGATCGGATCCCGTCCGGCAAAGTAGAGCCGCGCCATCTCTTCGTTGATGAGCGCGACGAGCTGGGTGTCGGCGGTATCCGCCGGCGAGATCGTGCGACCCCGCACGAGCCGCTCCCCCATCGCTTCCAGGTAGCCGTCGGTGATGATCTGCCAGTCGCCCTTCGCGCCCGTTCCTGGCGGTGGAACGTAGCCTTCGATCATGAGACCGAAGTCGCCGATCGTCGAGCCGAGCGGCAGCAGCCGCGCCGCACCTGCTGTCTTCACACCCGGCAGCTGACGGACGCGATCGAGCAACCGTTCGTAGAACCCGACGACCTGCTCCGGGCTCGCATAGCCCGCGGCCGGCAGCGACACCCTCATCGTCAGCACGTTCGAGGGGTCGAAGCCGATGGGAATCCTCTGGAGCGACCACAGGCTCCGGAGCATCAGGCCCGCGCCGACGAGGAGCAACACGGCCAGCGCCATTTGCACGACGACGAGCCCGTTTCGGAACCGCTGACGCGCGCCGCCACTCGAGACGCCCTGGCCTCCGTCCTTCAGCGAGTCGGTGAGATCGACCCGCAAGGCACGAAACGCCGGCGCCAGGCTGAAGAGCACGCTGGTGAACAGGGCCACGGCGGCCGTGAAGGTCAAGACAAACACGTCGAGCGTAACGCCGCCAACACGCGGAATGTCGGCGGGATTCCACCACGCCACGACGCGCACCGCCACGTACGCCAGACCGAGACCGACGATGGCGCTGACGCCCGTCAGCACCAGACTTTCGGTAAGGAGCTGACGCAGTACCCTGAGCCGGTTGGCGCCGAGTGCCGCGCGCACGGCCATTTCCCGCTGACGTGCTTCCGCGCGCGCCAACAGGAGGTTCGCCACGTTTGCGCAGGCGATCAGCAGCAGGAAGGCAACGGCGCCAAACAGCAGCCAGATCGAGCGGCGCACCGAGCCGACGACTTCGTCCTCGAGCGAGAGGACGACCGTGTCGAACTGCATCTGAACCGGATAGAGGCCTTCATTGGTCATCGCCTTGGCGATTCCATGCAGCTCGTCGGCGGCCTGTTGCACCGTCGCGCCCGGCTTCAGGCGGCCAGCCGCGTAGAGACCATGGCTGCCGTGATCCATCGTCGGCCGGATCCATCTGTAGCGGCGTCCAGAGTTGCGTCGGCTCGGGGCTCCGATAGTCGGTCGGCAGGACGAATCCCGGCGGCATGATGCCGACGACCTCGAACGAGTCGCCGTTGATAAGAACGGTTCGCCCGACGATCGATGCATCCGACGAGTAGCGCCGATGCCAGAGGGCGTGCCCGAGCACGACCAATCGCGGACCATTCGGCAGGTCCTCCTGGGCGGTGAATGTTCGGCCGATCATCGGCGCAACACCAAGCGTCGAGAACGTGTTCGCGCTGACACGAGCGCCGGCGACGCGTTCGGGTTCCTGATCGCCGGTGAGGTTCACCTGACCTTCACCCCAGGTGGCCACCTCCTGCAACGTCCGGCTGCGCTTCCGATAGTCCACGACCTCGCCCTCGGCGACCCAGGTCTTGTCGAACGCCGTCCACTTGCTCCAGATCATCACCGCGCGGTCAGGCTCGGCCCATGGCAGGGGCTTGAGGAGCACCGCGTTGAGGACGCTGAAGATCGCGGCATTGGCGCCAATCCCGAGCGCGAGCGTCAGGATGGCGATCGCGGCGAAGCCAGGATTCCGGAAGAGCGTCCGCGTCCCGAATCGAAGGTCTTGCCAGAGTGTCTCGAAGAAAGTCTGCTTGAACATGCTGTGATCCGCGTGATCCGCGTCCCGTGATGGTATGGTGATCCGCGTCCCGTGATGAGATCCGCGTCTCGGGTCCCGGTGGATCCCTGCTCTTAGACGGCCTCCATCACCGTTTCGTTTATCCAACTTACGCTAAGATCGGCGCCATGGAACAGGACCTCAGCGACTTCCGGCCAACTCGTGTGTGGAAGCGCTTGTCGCCCGAACGCCGCCTCGCGGTGGCTGAGCCTTTCTGGGGCGACGAGCAGTCGACAGAACAGCAGGCCGAGGCTATCGCAGCCATTGCCTTGCACATGAAGTTCAGGACCAAGAGTGTGCTCGCGCTTCCGGTGGCCAAGCGCGTCAAGTATCTCTCGACCCTTCCGACGATTTCGGATTCGATCGTCGCTCGCGCGATGGTCGCGTATCACCTGGAGCGGCAGCGACCGATGATGTCGGCGTTCCTCGACACTCTGGGTATCAGCCACGAAGACGGCCTGATTGCCGAAGAGACGCTCCCCAAACCGGACTCGGCCAAGCTGCAGGCGGCCGCGAAGGATCTCGCGTCGAAGTTCCCAGTCGACGACGTGTCGCTGTACTTTGCGACGCTCGTCGCGCAGGATCCGGACACGTGGGGGGAACTTGGCTGAACATTGTCAGTCGTTAGTCGGCAGTCGTTAGTCATCAGTCGCAGTCGACAGTCGGAGTCGGCAGTCCAAGTCGACAGTCAACATGCCACATCCAACGGCTTTTTCCATTGTTGGCGCGCTCGCCAGTGTCTTCATGCTGACGTCTGCCATCGCAGCACAAAATCACGCCCGGCGAGGATCGCTCGAGGCGGCGCTGCGCGCGCTGATTCTCGAGAGTGGCGCGGAAGTCGCCGTCGCGTTCCGGACACTCGATGGGCGTTCGCAGGTGCTCATCGACCCCGACAAGCCGTTCCATGCGGCGAGCACGATGAAAGTGCCGGTCATGATCGAGTTGTTCAGGCAGGCACGGGCGGGAACGGTGGCCCTCGATGAGCCGCTTGCCGTCCGCAACGAATTTCGCAGCATCGTCGACGGCAGCACCATACAAGCTGAGCGAGGGCGACGATTCCGACAAGGCCATTTACGCGGCGGTCGGAAAAACGTTGACGCTCGAGCAGCTCAACGAGGCGATGATCACGGTGAGCAGCAACTTCGCCACGAACCTGCTGATCGAGAAGCTCGGCGTTGAGAAGATCCGGGCGACGGTAACCACACTCGGCGCCGACGGCATGCAGGTGTTGCGCGGTGTCGAAGATCAGAAGGCGTTCGACAAAGGGTTGAACAATTCAACGACGGCACGAGGGCTGATGGTGCTGTTCGACCGGCTTGGACATGGACGCGCGGTCGATGCGAAGTCCGACGCCGCGATGATCGACGTGCTCAAGCGTCAGAAGTTCAACGATGCGATCCCGGCAGGTCTGCCGGCCGGCCCGTCTCGTGTCGAGGTCGCCCACAAGACCGGAAACATCACCCGTATCCACCACGATGCCGCCATCGTCTACGCGAAGCGGCCGTATGTCCTCGTCATCCTGGTGCGTGGGATTCAGGAACAGAAAGTCAGCGCGGCCTTGATGGAACAGATCTCCAGAACGGTCTACGAATCCTCGCAAGCGCATTGAAGGGGCTCGGGCAGAGTTATGCACAGAGAGAGTTCGCGCCGCGCGCGCATGTTGTGCGCGGCGGTAGCGGTGTTCGGTTGGGCGGTCGCGGAAACGCCAGCAGGGTGGCAGGCTCCCGAAACCGCAGGGCGAGTGTCGGCGCCCGGCGCGGCCTCGGGTCTGGCTCCTGGCGCGAGGGTCATGCTCGATGCGCACAACGCCTACCCTTACAACGGCCGATACCTCGATCGCATCGATCGCGCGCTTGCGACCGGGCTGCCGGTTGCCATCGAACAGGACCTCGTGTGGCGACCGGCCGGCGAGGGCCGTCCGGCGCGGTCGATCGTGTCACACGGGGAGCCGTATGACGGGAAGGAGCCGTCCCTTCGCGAGTATTTCTTCGAACGCATCCGGCCGATCGTCGAGCAGGCGCTGAAGTCCGGCGATCGCGCCGGCTGGCCGCTCGTCACGCTGAATCTCGATCTCAAATCGAACGAGCCGGAACATCATCGCGCGATCTGGACGCTGCTCGGCGAATACGAGTCGTGGCTGACCACCGCCGAACGGACCGCCGACGGCACCGCCGCCGCGCCACTCGACGTCAAGCCGGTACTCGTGCTGACGGGCGAAGCCGATACGCAGGAACAAATGTTCCACGACGCGGTACCTGTCGGCGGAAGACTACGGTTGTTTGGAGCGATTCCCCAGCGTCCGCCGACCGTCGACGGCATGAGCCGCGAAGAGAGCCTCGCGAAGTTCCGCGCGGAGTTCGCGGAGAAATCGCTGCCCCGGGCAACGAACTACCGCCGCTGGGTGAACGCGCCCTGGGCCTTCGTCGAAATCGGAGGTCAGGCCAAGGCGGCAGACTGGACGCCTGAGGAAGACACGCGACTTCGTGGCCTCGTTCGTCACGCGCACGAGGCCGGCCTCTGGATCCGTCTGTGGACACTCAACGGCCATGTGCCCGGCGAAGAGACCGGCAGCGGCTGGACGACCAGCTACAACGTTGGATCGCTCGAGGCCGTCGAGCAGCGCTGGCGCGCGGCGATTGCCGCCAGGGCTGACTTCATCGCCACGGATCAGTACGAGGCCTTCGCGGCGGTGCTCAAGGGAACCGGCGTTCGCTGAGTTCTTGAACAGGAGGTCCAGGATCAGGAGACGATTGTCGGATCAAGAAACCTCCTGAGTCTGACCTACGTTCAAAGACAGCCTCAGCGCGCGCGATCGGCAAGCCGCGCGGCGACCTGCTGAAAGCCCGCACCTTTTCGGAATGGCGTGAGCAGTGGCTCGATCGGGATGGTCCACCCTGAAAACGGCATGTCCGGCCGATCGAGCAGCGCGTTGAGCGAGTCCACGACGCGGTCGCCATCGTCACAAACAGCAGCGTGCATCGCTCCAGCCAGCATCGCCTCGCTGGCGCGACCGCCGCGGCGCAGCGCTTCGATCGCAGCCGTCGCGCGGCTGAAGGCGGCATCGGCACCAGGAGTGTCGCCGGCGGCCTTCAGGGCGGCGCCCAGCCCGACGAGCGAGCGCGCATGCTCGGGAAAGAGCTCGAGCGCCTTGTTGAACGCTTCAACGGCGGCGCCTGGTTCGTTCGCATCGAGGTGCGCGAAGCCGGCGCCGTCATAGGCGTTCATCGCAAACTCTCGGCCGTAGAGCTGCCACGTCCCGGACGCAATCTCCCGCTCGAACTCGACCAGGGCCTCGCGCGTGTCACCTGACGCCAGGCGCACGAGGCCGAGCAGCCAGTGCAGGCCCTTGGCGGGATATCGCTGCTTCCGATCGGCCTGACGATCCTGCACGACCGTTCCCTCGCGCAGCACGGGCTCTGCCCGATCGAGATGCCCTCGCGCGATGTGCACCATCGCCATCTCGAAGTGCACGAACGGAAAATCCTGGTAGAGGTCACGCGCGCGCGCCAAAGCCTGCAGCCGTTCTTCGCCCCAGGCGGCGTGCGCGAGACGGAACTGGTTGCCCCAGTATCGCGGCTCGAGAGCAACGGCGCGCCGCGCCGCCGGCAGTGCCTCAGCCGCGCGACCAGCGCTCATCAGAAGAAACGAGAGCGTCGCGTAGGCGTCGGCCAGATCGCGTTCCAACTCGATCGCGCGCCGGACGTGATCGACCGCGCGCGCCAGAAGTCCCGAGTCCGGCTGATTGCGGGCTCTCGACATTTCGTACTGCCAGAACGTCGCGTTCGCGAGCCCGACGTGAGCCGCCGCGTAGCGGGGATCGAGCGCAATCGCTTTCTCAAAGTCGGCAATCGCGGCTGGCACCGCAGACGCGTCGAGCGACTCCAGCCGCACGCGTCCTTCGGTGAACGCGCGGTACGCCTCGAGGCTGCTCGTGTCGCCAAGCGATCGCGGCTGCTTCGTGCCGATCCGCAACGCTTCCGAAAATTGCGACACGATCCGATCCTGCAGTTCGAAGACCTGCTCGAGTGGCCCGTCGGCCTTGGCTTCAGCGGTCGCTTCTCCGCTCGCGGCGTCGACCACGCGCGCGGTAATCCGCAGCCGCGGGCCGGAACGCTGAAAGCTTCCGACGACGGCGAGATCGAGGTGCAGCTCGGCCCTGAGCGCCGAAAGATCCGGCCCGCCGCGCCGCACCGCCTCCACGACGCGCATGCGGTCGACGACGCGGAGCGGCGACGTCGCCCGCAGATCGTTGGTCACGGTCTCGGCGATGCCGGAGGACAGCCACGCCAGCTCGCGGTCGTTGCTGACGTTCGTGAAGTCGAGGACGGCAATCGCCGGCGGTTGCTCGGTGGATCGCAGCGACCCCGTGTCGGCCGCGGACGCTGGAACGCGGTCGGTCGCCGCCTGCGTCGCTGCGGTCGTCGTTACGGGCGCGATGAAGCGGTAACCCCGACGGGCGACGGTCTGGACGTAGGTCGGCTTCGACGGATCGTCGCCGAGCGCCTGTCGGAGCTCCGAGACCGCCTGCGTGAGCGCGTTGTCCGTGACGGCGACGTCCGGCCAGAGTGCCTTGAACAGATCATCCTTCGAGACGAGCGCCGCTGGTCGGGCCACCAGATACAGGAGCAGGTCGATGATCTTCGGCGAGAGCTGGACGATCTCCGAGTCACTCTCGGTCACGCAGCAGCCGGTACGCGGCCGGGTCGAGGGTGTACGGTCCGAATCTGTAGGTCACTGAGCGCAAGCTCCGGGCAACCCCAACCCATCGAGTCCGATCAGATGCACGGGCAAAACGCTTGCGCACGATGGCCACGATGGCTCGAAGACCACGATGAATCCTGCTTTTACTGTCATCGTGACCATCGTTTCATCGTGCTCATCGTGACTGATAGCGTCGTGTTTCGTTGGTGCCGTGTTGTCCGTGTGATCCGTGTGGTCCGTGGCTCTAGTGCTTGCCAGTCACGCGATGAACCAGCAAAGCGTCGCTGACCTTGCGCGGGCCAGTCGGATCCGATGGACGGTTCACTACCTGCCCCTGCACCCACATCGTCGTCGAACCGCCGCCGTCGAGGTTGAGCGCGTTGACGAGGCCCAGACGGTGGGCCAGCGCCTGCAGCTCGACGAGCGTCATCCCGACGCTCAGCTCAGGCTGGCGTCCATCGACGGTGACGAGCCAGATGGTATTGTCCGCCGCCGTGCCGATCATCGTCCGCGGGTGACGGTTCTCGGCAAAGCCCTGGTTGAAACGTTCAATGCTCCAATCCTCGATGTCGCGGCCGTCGCGGATGAGGAGACCGGCGCCGCCTACGATGTCTTGCGCAAGGAGCCACGATTTCGGCTCACCCTCGACGGGCTCGTACGAGACGTCGAGCCTGACGCGCGTGCCGCGGCCGAGAAGCTGGAGCGGCTCGGGGACGCGCTCGCCGCCGAACGATAGCACGAAGCCTCGTGCCGGAATCCTCGTCTTGCCATCTCGATGCGGACCACTGATCAGGCGCCCGCGCTGGCGGTCGATGACCCATTCGAGGCCGCCTTTCGCCGTATCGGTATCGGCGTGATACGACGGTGTGTACAGCATCAATTGACCGCGAAGCCGCGTCGTGTCGATGCCGTCGATCGCGATCGTCGTCATCGCCTGCCCGTCATGGTTCGGCGAGTTGTTCTGCAACACGAGCGACGCCGTGGCGCGAAGCCGCGCGAAGACGAGCTTCACACCCGTCTTGTCCCTGGAAATACCAATCGCCCCCCGCTGCCGTCTCGTATCGCTGACCAGGCGTCCATCGATGGCCATCACGCCGGCCGGGTCGCCGTTGGGCAGGAAAAAGCCGGCGTTGATTGCCGCGATCGGCTTGTGACGCTCGGCGATGCCCGCGACCGATTCGACGCCCATGATTTCGTCGTTTGAGAGCGCCGCCTGGAGATCCACTTTCGCGGGATCGAGCCGCAGCATCCAGATCGAAACCGGACCTTCCGGGTCGACGAGCGCCGGGCTGTCGAGGTGGTACAGAAGCACGCCGGGCGCGACGTTACGGGGTTCCGGGAGATCGAGCTGTTGGGCGCGGGGCGCGACCGCCCGAAAGGGGGAAACGAAGAGCAGCAGCGTGCACGCAAGACACGCCATGGGGCGCACGAGGTGAATGCGGCGAATGCGCCGCTGCCCAAGCATGCGCCTATTCTACGCAATCGGGCTTTCTTCCCGGCCGGGGATTAGAGCGCTATTTCCCGCAGTTCACCGTCGTCGCCTCGAACGACTTCGCCTCGAGAACCGGCAGTGGCTGCTCCGCTCCTTGAGTGGGGTTTCTCGGATCGGCTCCGATCGTGATGCGCGTCCGGCCGACGGTCGTGCCGATGCCGCTTTGCGAGAGCTCGGACCGCAGGACGCCTTTCACCTGCACGACCATGCGATCGTGCTTGTCTTTGAGCTCCTTGAGGACGCTCTTGTCGCCCTGCAGCCGGTAGGTCATATCGGGAACGGCGTCGTTCTGCTTGACCTCGCCTTCTGTGTCTTCGACCATCAGATCGGCGGCCTCCACCGCGGAGCCGCGGAGACAGCCTCTGTACGATGATGGTGTCGCCCTTCTTCGGCGGCTTCTGGGCCGCGGTCTGGGCCGAGAGCGATACGCCCAGCAGAGCAATGACTGTCGACCAAATGGCGATTCGCATCGGGTGGGCCTCGGGCACGTGTGCAGGCGTCTTTCAGGATAGACCGTGCCGGGCCGAGCGCTCAAGCTGTCAGGTCACACCTTGTACAACCGCCACTCGCCCATGCCAGGAATCGGGTGCACGCCGTGGTCCTCGAACGGCAGGCCCGCGTCGCCGACGATGTCGCGGACCGTGCGGGAGACGAGCGCTGCGCCGGCCGGCGCGCGATAGGCGATGCCCGAGGCGAGATCGAGCGGCGGACCGGACGCGATCTGATCGTCGATGCGTGCACTCGCCGGTGTGGAGACCGACGCGGACCTGGACGGCAAAGCGGCTGCCCGCTTCGGTGAGCGCCGAGGCGCAGCGAATCGCGCGCGCGGGACCGTCGAACGCGGCGACGAACTGGCCTTCGGTGCTCGCGAGCTGACGGCCGCGAAACCACTCGCACTCGCGGGCGGCGTGCTCGAGAAACTGCGTGGCAGCGACGCCATCGACGCGAGCGTGCAGGATCGTGGCGAGGACGCGATCGAGCGGCGGCCGTGCCGACGACGGCAGGCGCCCCGGTGACGAAGCGCTCGATCTCGTCGACGATGGCATCCTGATCGCCGACAAACGGCAGGTGATCCTGGCCCGGAAGCTCGACGAAGCGCGCGCCGGGAATGCGGCTGGCGACGTAGCGGCCTTCCTCCACGTTCAGCAAGTGATCGTGGCGGCGATGGAGGACGAGCGTCGGGACGCGAATCGACGGCAGGATGTCGCGAATGTCGATCTCGGCGTTCATGCGCGTCAGCGCGAGCGCCGCGCCGGGGCTCGCGCCCATCCGCAGGTAGGTCGCCCACCACGCCCGAAACGCCGGATCGGCGGCCACCGTCGGCGCGCGCTCCTCGAGGCCGATCGGGCCGCCCCACTCGTCGCGGATCCGCGCGTAGAAGGCCTCTCGGGCTTCGTGTGTCGGTCCCCACGGATACTCCGGATCCCAGAGCCGCTTGGCGTAGGTCCCAATCATCACGAGCGCGCGCGTCTTCTCCGGATAGGTCGCGGCAAAGAGCGCGCACATCGGGCCGCCTTCGGACACACCGATGAGCGCCGCGTAGTTCGATCCAACGTGCTCCATCACCGCCCGGACGTCGTCCATCCGCTGCTCGAGTGTCGGGAGCTCCGTGACGCGATCGGAAAGGCCCGTGCCGCGCTTGTCGATCAGGATCAGGCGCGAGAACGACGCGAGGCGGAGCAGAAAACGCGCGAAGGATGGCTCGGCCCAGAAGTACTCGAGGTGCGAGACCCAGCCCATGATGAAGACGAGATCGCGCGGACCGCTGCCGATCACCTGGTACGCAATGTTGACATCGCCGCTGCGCGCGTAGTGCGTCTCGGGCACCGACATCACTGTCGACGCCGGACCGGCTGGCACGACGGTGAGCCCGGGAGCGGCAGGTGCGGACGTGTCGATCGACACCGGGGCGATGAATCGGTAGCCCCGGCGATGCGCGGTCTCGATGTAGGCCGGCGTCCGCGGATCGTCGTCTAACGCCCGTCGAATCTCGCGAATGCAGACCTTCAGCGCGCCGTCACCGACGTGCACATCGGCCCAGGCGAGCTCCAGGAGTTCGTCCTTGGTGATGAGCTGCCCGCTTCGCGTCACGAGGTGTTGCAGCACCGTGAACGCCTTCGGCGCCAGCGGGACGACGGCGTCGCCGCGGCGCAGCTGCCCGGCGGCGAGATCCAGCCGAAAATCCCCGAACTTACAGACCGACATTGCCTCGAGGCAGACTACCACCTGTTCGGACAATGTTGGAGACACTGCCTGACGCCGGAGCTCTACGGCTTCACGGCCACGTAGTAGTAGTTAATCGGGTCGTGCGGGAGTTCGGCGACACGCACGCTCGTAAACCCGGCGGCGCCGAGCATCTCGACAGCTTTTTCACGACCCCACATCGCCCCGAGACCGGGCCCGCCGGCCGAGAGCGACACCGACATGCAGTGCATGGTCGAAATCGTGTAGGTGAACGGTCCTAACGGATGAGTTCGGTTCTCGTGCAGCTTGGTGTGGCCGGCGATGTCCTGCATCAGGAACACACCGCCAGGGCGGAGCGCGGCATAGACGCGCTCGAGCACGCGCGCCGGGCGCGCCTGGTCGTGAATCGCGTCGAACGCGGTGATCAGGTGGTAGGTGTCCTCGAGCCACAGCTCGGCGGCATCCGCCTGGACGAGCGTGACATTGCGGAGATCGCGAGCTGACGCCTCCTCGCGCCCGGCCGCGATTGCCTCGGCCGAGACATCGACGCCGGTGAAACGGCTCAACGGAAATGTTTCGGCCATCGCCAGCACCGCCCCGCCCGCGCCGCACGCGATGTCGAGCACGTCGATGCCGGCGCCAAGCTGGCCGATGAGGCCGTGCGACAACGGCAGGATGTGACTCAAAAGCCCATCGACGACCGTCTGCTGGCTCTCTTCCGCCATGACGGTGTGGAATCTGGGATAGGCGCTGTACGGCACACCACGGCCGTGGCGAAACGCGTCTACGACAGCGCCTTCCGCGGCGCCGAGAACCGCGATCCACTGCGCCGTCACGGCGACGTTATTGGGACTCGAGGCACGCGTCAGGCACGCCGAATGCTCCGGCGGGAGATGGTACAGGCCAGACACCGCGTCGTAGTCGACGATACCGCCAGTTACCATTGCGCCGAGCCATTCGCGGACGTAGCGCTCGTTGAGCCCCGCGGCCCGCGCGATCTCCTCGACCGGCGCTGGCGCCAGGTCGGCCATCGCATCGAACAGTCCCGTCCTGTGCCCGATGCTCAGCATCAGGGCCAGCGCCGCGTCATTGATGATCTGGAGTGTCCGTTCGCCGAATTGCTCCGCCTTCGACTTCTCAACTGCTGCAACCGCCATTGGTGAATCCTCTCGGCTTCCCTCTTTCACAACATACGAAAGCCTCTTCATAACCATACGAAAGAAGTCGCTTCGGCGCATGAGCAACCGCTCAAAAAGAGGTAAGGATTTGGTAAGGGCCCCCTATCCGCCGCAGCTTGGAGTCGCCGGAAGGATCCGGACCTCGGCAATGCGATCCCCTTCCTGGATTTCATCGACGACGTTCATCCCCGAACACACGCGTGCGAAGACGGTGTAATCGAAGTCGAGGCGGGGATTGTCGACCAGATTGATGAAGATCTGTGCGTCGCCAGTGTCAGGTCCACGCGTCGAAATGCCGATCGTGCCTCGTTCATGCATCCCGCCGACTTCGTCCCGCATGAACGGGCAATCGCCGCAATACTCGTTCGCGCCCGGGCTGCCGCCCTGGATGATGAAGTTTGGGACGACGCGGTGGAAGGTCAGGTTGTTGTAGTAACCAAGTCGAACCGCCGCCAGAAACCTGGTCCGGGCGAGCGGTGCCTCCACGGCATCCAGACGGATCTCGAACCTTCCCCCGCGGTCCATCTCGAAAATGGCTCTGACCCGGTTAGCGAGGTCCTCAGCCGTCGGGATATTGACCGACTTTTGGTGGGGCGTGTCGATTTCCGCAACCTTGCCAGTCCACCGCGTCAGAACCTCAGCCGCCGCCCTCGCAACTTTGGGGTCGATGTCCTTGAGGAGGGGCGTGAGCGTCGAGGCCTGCGCGGCCGACCCGAGCTGCGCGAGCCGATCGATGAGGGCGAGCCTCGTGTCGCGCGATGTCTCGCACTGCTCCAGGGTGATGCGCTCGAGCGCGCTCGCGAGCGCGTTGACGAGCGCCGGCGTCGGCGTCGCCTTGTCGAGCGCCAGCGCCGCGGTCCGGATGATCTCGTAGGGCCGGACGGTATGCCGTTGCACGGTTCGTGTCCTGCGATTCAGCGCCTCGACGAACAAGGCGTCGCTGTCCGCGCCAATCAGCCGTCGCAGTGGCGTCAACGCCGCCTCGGCGACGTTGTCGTCCGGATCCGACGCCAGGCGCGTCAGCACTGGCACGTCATCGACGATCGCAGCAGCTCTGGCCGTGTACATCCGAACTTGCCAGGTCGAATGCATCGCGAACGACAGCATGCTGATCGCAGCGCGCTCGCGATCGCGCTTTGCCAGGGCCAGAAACGCGTGCATCTCCCGCTGCCATCGGCCCTGAGGGGGCGGCGTGCGCGACTCAGACGCCATCCTGCTGGTGATCGGCGCCTCGTCTCGGCAGGCGTCTCCGAGCGCATCGAGCGCGGCCAGGACGACGTGCAGGCTCTGGTCGCTGAGCGCATCGAGAAACGGCTGGCAGCCATGCGTTTTGACACCACGCCTGGTCCAGGCACGCACGCCTTCGAGCCTGACGATCTGCGACGTGTCGGACAGGGAGCGGCGAATGTAGCCGAGGCGCTCCTCGTCGTCTATGGTGGACGCTGAGCCCGACAGCGCCAGCACCGCAAGCCGGCGCACCTCGGGGTCCTCGCCCGCGAGCACGACCTCGAGGGTGTCCGCATCGACGCGGGACGCGGCTATAAGCGCCGCGAGGGCGTTACGCTGCTGATCTGCGCGCCTCGGATCGATGGTGCGCGCCACAGTTCTCAATTGCTTGATCGTCTCGTCGTCGAGCGTCGCGATCTTGCGCCTCAGACGCGCCAGCGATTCGAGCCCTCTCGCGGCGCCAATGTGCGGGGCATCCTGGACCTGAGGAAAGGGCTTCTCGAGGATCTTGCGAAGGAACGCCTCCACAGCTCTGAACGATTCGACGTCCTCGATTGAAAGGCGGCCGAGCGTACGGCTGAAGTGATCGAGACCAAGAGGGCGCTGTGGCATGGAGCTGTGTTTCACCGGCTGCGAGCAGCGCCTCACGCACGACCCCTTCCTGCTGGCCATGCGGAACACCATCGAGTGCTGGTCCTCGAAGCGCCAGACCGAGCGCAAGGGCCGTCGTGGGACGCGGGTGTTGTTCGTGGCGAGATAGGGCAGGAGATCCGTGATGACGTCGCGACGTTCGAGCCTGCCGAGCGAGCGGATTGCGCTGTCGGCGAGCGGTCCGCGCAGCGCCCCGAGCAGCACTTGGAGATCCCCTTGGGTCGAGGCGCGGTCGTCCTCGATCGAGAGGATGACCGACAGCGGTCGCTTCCCGCGATCCGGACGATGGGCGACCGGCTGGATCTGCTCGGCGTACCCAGCCGCGACGCAGAACCCAATCGCCAGCGCGATCGCGACCCGGCCCTTGGTCTCGGCTCCAGCCCTCATCGCTCCTCCACGGACCCGATCCGTGTGATCCGTGTTGTCCGTGGCTTGTCGCCCCGTGTGATCCGTGTTGTCCGTGGCTTGTCGCCCGTGTGATCCGTGGCCTACTTTTTCCGGCCCGAATACTCCAGCATCTGTGTAGTGAGATCCATCGGATACGAGATCTTGACGTCGGTCACCTGGCCATCGGTTGACTTTGTTGCGGTCAGCCGCGGCTGCACGAACCCCGTGTAGGACGGCATCTTCAGCCGGTCGACGCGTGCCACGACTTCGTCCCGCAAGGCCGCCGGGAAGTGGACGCCGTAGGTCTCGAACAGCTTGACGGCCGCGTCGTAGTCCCCCTCCGCCTTGATCCTCTGGACCTCGGCGAGCAGCCGGCCAACACCCTCCTGAAACGCCTTGACGTCGATCATCACGAAGAACGTCTTCCCGTCGCGCTCGCGGACGTCGATCGCCTTGGAGTTCGACATCAGCCACCGGACGATCATCTGCCGGTTGCGCATGTGGTCTTCTTCGATCTGCGTGCCCTCGCGGATGCGCCGGAGCTGGACGAGCGCGTTGCGCGTATAGCCCTGGTACTCGGCCTGCACGATCTCGGCGTGGTCCTTCGCGTCGACGAGCCCGAGCTGCGCGAGCTTCGGATCGGGCAGGAAGTAGAGCGCGACGAGGTCGGCACGGGACTCCTCGAGCGCCGAAAACTGTTCCTTGAGCGCAGACTGCGGACTGCCCTTGAGGGCCTCGGACACCTTGCCGGACGCATGACCGATGACCTCGTGCATGTTGGTCGTCAGTTCACCGGCAACGCTGCTCCACTTCTCCGCGCGCGCGGCCTCTTCCGGCGTCCACGCGAACTCGCGGCGGAACTCGGCCGACGTCGATCGGTCGTAGGCTTCGTTCACGTTCGAAAGCGACACGGACTTGCTGCCGTACTTCTCGCGAATCTCCTGATCGTTTGGCAGGTTGATGCCGACCGGCGTGATCGGCCCCGAGTCGCCGGTTTCGATGACGACGTCGATGGCGTTGGCCGTGATACCGGTCACACCCTGCTTGCGGTACTTCGGCTCCCACGGCATCCGATCCTCGAACCACTGCGCGTCGGCTGCGAGCTTGCGGATCTCGGCGGTCTTTTCCGGGTCCACGTAGAAGACGAGCGCCTCCCACGAGCCCTTCATTCCGCGCGCGTCCATGTAGACCTCGATGAAGCCGTTCATCGTGTCGACCGGCGACGCCTTGTCTTCGACCCAGGCGATGTCGTAGGCCGCCCGATCGACCGTTTCGCCGGTCTGGTAGAACTTCACCAATGCCCTGAGCGCCTTCGCCATCGGCTCGGTCGCAAACGGGATCGCCGCCTCGAGGTGTTGCACGATCGATCGAATCTCGGCGTCGTACTTTCCACCGACCCGATAGACCTCTTCGACGAGCTTCCCGTTTGTCTTCACCAGCCGCGAGTTCAGCGGGTGCTTCTCGCTAAAGCCGCCGATGTCCTTCATCGTGACGCCGACATACAGGTTGTTGGCGCTCGACGCGAGGATGTCCTTTCCCGCTCCGGGCGTCTTGTTGGTGACGACCGGATCGACGGTAAGGTCGAAGAACACCGGCTGCAACCGTTTCAGCAGCGCCTCGAGCGATTCACCCGCCCGCAGCGGGAATTTCGCGCCACCTTTTTGAGCCGCGGCGGCCGCGGCGGCGAACGCTTCCGGCGTGCACTTGAGCACGAACTTCCGTGCGGTCAGGTTGTTGTAGGGGCCGGTGTTGATCCAGAAGAGCTTGGTGTAGCGCTGAATCTCGGCGAGCGTCTGCGGATCGACGTTCTCCGGATGCGTGATGATCTCCTCGAGAATGTTTCGCATCTCGAGGTTGTGGGCGTAGCGCTGGTCGTAGAAAATGTCGCGGCCCGCGAGCGCCGCCTGGTAGAGGTGCCAGACGAGCGTCTTTTCTCGAAGCGCGAGCTTTTCGAAGCCATCGGCGTAGAGCTGCACGACGGCGGCATCGTCCACGCGTTCGAGCAAGTACTTGCGATCGGCCGGCGCGGATGCGACCGCCGCCGGCTTCGTGCTATCCGTTGACGGAGTATTCCCCCCGCTACCCCCACTACACCCTGCGGACACGGCCATCATTGCTCCCATCAGGCACACAACGCCCCTCGAGGTCATGGTCTCGATTGTACTGCGCGCGCGCCAGCCGCCGTTCCGAGTCCCGACCCTGGAACCGCGAGCCCCGAGCGTCATGTCAACTCCACCGACTCTTCCTGGTCCGGCAGCATCGTCGGCCAGCCGAGGCTCGCCTTGATTGACGCCTGCAGAGCCTCCATCGCGACGAGCTCGCCGTGGACCAGGAAGGTCATCCGCGGGGCCCGCTTGAAGCCGCCGAGCCATCGCAGGATCTCCTGCGAGTCGGCGTGCGCCGACATCGAGTCGATCTTTTCGACGCGGGCGTGGACAGGGATCACCTGGCCGTGAATCTTGACCGCTGGTGCGCCATCGACCAGCTGGCGCCCACGTGTTCCGGCGGCCTGAAACCCGACCAGGAGCACCGTGTTCCGTGGGTCGGGTAGCGCGGCCTTGAGGTGATGCAGCACGCGGCCACCGGTCGCCATGCCGCTCGACGAGATGACGATCGCCGGCATCTTCGACGCCGTGAGATCCTTGGATTCCTGCGGCGACGAGATCGTTCTGAAGCGCTCGGTGCAGAAGACGCAGACCTGACGTTCCCGACGCGCCTGCTCGCGGCGCTCCTCACGAGGTTCGCTACGGGCGGCGCGCCCGTGCGGCGCTTTTTCGTCGCGCTCTTCCGGCTGCATCTCGGGATCCAGTTCACGCACGCGTTCGGTGTACCTGCCCAACGCCTCTGTCGCCATCGGACTGTCGACGAAGACGGGCAGCACGGGAATCCGACGCTCATCTTCGAGGCGCTTGATCCAGTAGAGCACTTCCTCGACGCGGCCGACGGCGAACGCCGGAATGATCATCTTGCCGCCGCGATCGGCGGTCGCCTTGATCGCCTGGGCCAGCCGGTCACCGTTGTCGTCCTTCTCGTGGATCCGGTTGCCGTAGGTGGACTCGACCAGCAGATAGTCCGCTTCGTCGACCATCGTCGGATCCGGGAGGACCGGACGACCGAAGCGTCCAAGATCTCCGCCAAACAAAATGGTCAGGCCGCCGGCGCGCACTCTCGCGTATGACGAGCCGAGCAGGTGACCGGCGTTGATGAAGTCAACTTCCACGCCGTCGGCCACCGGCACCGGGCGATCGTAGCCCACCGGCTGCAGTTGCGAGATCGCGCGAAACGCGTCAGCCTCGGTATAGAGCGGCAGCGCCGGAGCGTGCTTCGAGTACGAGTGCCGGTTCGCGTTCGCGGCGTCCTCTTCCTGAATACGTCCAGAGTCTGGCAGGACGATGCGGCAGAGGTCCTGCGTGCCGGGCGTGCAAAAAATCCGCCCGCGGAAGCCCTGCGCCACCAGACGCGGAAGGTAGCCGCAGTGATCGAGGTGCGCGTGCGTCAAAACGACGGCGGTGATGTCGGAAGGACGAATCGGCAGATCTCGCCAGTTGCGCTCGCGCAGCTCTTTGAGCCCCTGGAATAGGCCGCCGTCAACGAGCACTCTCGCCGACCCGGTATCGAGCAGGTGCTTCGACCCCGTCACCGTTCGCGCCGCACCAAGAAATGTCAGTTTAGGCATTAGCTATCAGCTTTCAGCTCTCAGCTCTCAGCTTCACAGTCGTTAGTCGAACTTGCTTTCTTCAGCCTTCAATTCCGGCGTTCGCAATTCCGAATTCACTTCAGCATTCAGCACTCAGCATTCAGCATTACGCAAACATCCCCACCTGCCCGCCGGTGTGCCAGAAGAGCACCGTCTCGGTTTCCTGAAAGACTTTGCTTCTGATCTGGGCGATCAGTCCGGCCATCGCCTTGGCCGTATAGGTTGGATCGAGGAAGAGCGCTTCAGTTCGCGCGACGAGCTCGATCGCTTCGCGCGACTCCGGCGTCGGCACGCCGTAACCGTCGCCGACGAAGCGGTCGTCGATTTCGATTTTGGCGTCGGCGAGTGTACGCGCGTGCGGCCCGCCGGGTCCGATCAAATCGACCAGGCCATCGAGGATTCGTCTGACGTCGGCCGAAAGCGACGCCGCCGGCTCGTCGGCGCTGATGCCGATCACTCTCGTCCGCACGCCTGCAAGGGCGCAACCAGCCACGAGCCCGGCTTGCGTTCCACCTGACGACGTTGAATGAATGATGACGTCTGGCGGCGCGATTTGCTCGAAGAGCTCGGTTGCGGCGTGCACAAATGCGGCGGCGCCAAGGGGCGTCGACGCGCCCACCGGGATTACATACGGCGTGCGGCCGGCCGCGCGTTCGGCTGCGGCAGCCGCGTCCATCTCCGGCACGCGCGCTTCTCGCGTCGGAACGTACCGGATGTCCGCACCCAGCAGCTTCGCAAGCAATGCGTTGGCAGTGGGGCGGTCGGGCCGAGCGCCGTTGGCGACGAGCACCGAGCGCAAGCCCAGCTTGGCCGCGGCCGCGGCCGTGACGCGCGCGTGATTCGACTGCACACCGCCACACGTGATGAGCGTGTCGGCCTGCCTGGCGATCGCATCGGCAGCCACGAGCCGCATCTTTCGCACCTTGTTGCCGCCAAACGCGAACCCAATCGCATCGTCGCGCTTGACCAACAGGCGGGGCCCGCCGCCAAGCGCCGTCCGCAGTCGTGTCATCTCCTCGACCGGCGTGGGCTCGGACACGAACGGAACCGACGGCAGCGACGCGAGCGCGCCAAACACACCGTTATGATAGTGGAAGCCGTCTCACAAATGCTGTCACGCACCACGTTGCAACACGATGCGCACGATGACACGATGTTCACGATGACTGCCTAGGGGTTCCTTCGTGTTCATCGGGCCATCGTGTTCATCGTGAACCAGGGCCGTCGGCGCGTTCAGCCCGGTCACGCGGATCACAAATAGTGAACGCAGGAACAGTTCATCAGAGGGTGTACGTCAACAGCGCATGTCGACTTTGCTCGAAGACCTCAAGGCCGAATCGTCGGTCATCACCGCGGAACTCCGGCCGCCGCGCGCCGAGCTCGCCACCGCCGCGAGCATGGACGCGTGGATCGACACGTATCACGCGGTCAAGAGCCTGACCCGGGGCAGCACGTACGTCTTTCTCACAGACAGCGCCGTCGGACTCAGGGAAGAAGACAACCTGAGGCATCTCGTCATCAACCTCGGGAACGACGTTCCACGCGCGCGAATCGCGCCGTTTCTGACGACCAAGCATCCACTCGAGTACTGCCTGGCGTATGCCGATCGCGCGTCTCAGCACGGATTCGAGTCGCTCGTCGTGCTCGGCGGCGACAAGAGCGTTGGGCCGCCGCGGTGCGTCGAGCATGCCTGGCAGCTTCGCGAGCACATCAGGCGCCATCGGCCGGATCTCACACTCGGTGGCTGGGCCAACCCGCACGCGGATCCCTTGGCGCAGGTCGGTCACCTCCTCGCTGAGCGCGTGACCGCCGAGTTCTATCTGACGCAGATCGTCTCGCACCACAGCCGGCCGCAGGTTGAGCGCTTCCTGGAGGAGGCTGGACGGCGCAGCTTGAAGCTGCCGGGACTCTTCGGAGTGTTCTATTACCGCTCGGCGAACGCGAAAACGCTGAGAACCTTGAAGGACTTTCTCCCGGTGCCGGCCGAGGAACTGACCAGGGAGTTCGGCGCGGGAGCGAGCGCAGAAGAGGTCTGCGCGCGTTCGATCCGGGAGCTCCGCGCGGCCGGCGTCAGGCACTTCTACGTCAGCAACCTGCCGATCGGAAAGGCTGCGACGACGCTGCAGCGCATTCTGACGCTCGCTCGTAGCTGAGACCTGGGGTCAGATCTCGATTTTCTCCATTGCCCGCGTGACGAAGGAGAAAATCGAGATCTGACCCCAGCCCTCAGTCAGCGGCGGCGCCTTTGAACTGATCGTCGGTTTCCGCAAAGAGCACGTTGAAACTCGTGAGCGACCCGTAGCAACCGCTGATGTAGCTCTGCAGTTTGACCTTGACGTCTTCGGGCACGTCCATGCCGTTGACCTGTTGCTCGAGCGTGCGCAGGCGATTGCGGATCATCACGACCTTGTGAAAGAACGTCTCGATCGGCCAGGTTTTTTCCTGCGAGCCGTTGCCAGGTTTCAGCACCATGGTGCCGCCTCGCCATTTCTCGGCCGGCGCCACGGCCGTCACACCTCCCTCTTCGCGAATGATGCGGCGGAGGAGCAGTTCGAGGTCGGGTTGGTCTGCAGAAACAGACATTGGAGCCGCGGTCCTTTCGCGTTCGCTGACGATGGGGAAGGGTTGCCGATCGGATCGAGCCGGGCGCGGCGCGTCGGCGCGGGGCACGGCGGGGCGCGAGGCGGACGAGCCTCCGCCAAGGCTACGGCGGTCCGCCGAACCCTCAGCGAGGGCGGATGAGTCGCGTACATCCATGCGCGGTCCGCCCCGGTAGTTGTGCTCGCTCGAGCAATAGCCGCACGCTACGCGAATCGGCACGCCATTGGGATCGGCGGCGACCACCGTGTGCATCCGATCCAGCTTGCACGCGCGGCAGTAGTCTTCAATGGATTCACCGGCTCGGGCCACGGTCCTATTGTAGGCGCAAGGCCCAGGCTCAGGGCCCTAGGCTCAAGGCTCAGGTAAGATCGTGTAGCGCTCACTCGAAGGTTCTTGCTTGAGCCTTGAGCCCTGAGCCCTGAGTCCCCTAATGGCCCAATACATCGACTCCGTTCCGTTGTCGGGCATCATCCGCATCCGCGACATGATGTACAGCGTCAAGGATCCGTTCCGCCTCGATCAGGGGGACGTCAGCTTCGACGCGCCGGATACCGTCAAGGAGGCGATGCGGAAGGCGATTGACGACAACCGCAGCCACTACGTCCAGACCACAGGTCTGCCACGCCTCCAGGAACTCGTCGCCGAGAAGCTCCGAAAGACGAACGGCATTCCGATCGGCGCGCCCGACGAGATCCTGATCACCAACGGCGGGATCCACGCGCTCTTCATCCTGTGCCACGGCCTGCTCGAGCCAGGCGACGAAGTCATCGTACCCGACCCGGAGTGGCCGCCCTCGATGGGCAACATCAAGCTCGCCCACGGCATCGTCGTGCCATGCCCGTTACATGAGCGTCTGGGCTGGCGATTCGATCTCGACGAGCTCGAGTCAAAAATCACGGCGAAGACCAAGGCGATCTACATCAACTCGCCTCACAATCCGACTGGAGGCGTGCTGACGAGAGCCGACATCGAGCGGATCGCGGCCATCGCCGACGCGCATGGCATCTGGATTATCTCGGACGAAGCCTACGAGGATGTCGTCTTCGACGACGCGCAGCACGTGAGCCCGGCGTCGCTGCCGGGTATGTACGATCGGACGCTGTCGTTCTACACGTTCAGCAAGACCTACGCGATGACAGGGCTGAGGCTGGGCTACGTCGCCGTCAAGGACGCGGCGCTCCGTGACCGGATGAAGAAAGTGCTCTTCTTCACGGCGAGCAACATCGCATCGGTCGTGCAGTATGGCGGGATCGGGGCGCTCGAAGGCTCGCAGGCATGCATCGAGGCGTTTCGGATCGAGCTGCAGGCACGCCGCGATCTGTTCTACGAAGGGATCGCGCGCCATGCCGGCCACATCCTGGAAGGAGCGCCGCCCAAGGGGGCGTTCTACGCGTTCCTGCGCATCGACCCATCGTGGAGGCCGAGCGGCGATCGAGGCGATGGACCGGATCAGTCCGCGTCGACGTCTTCGTCCTGGGCCCTGGCGCAAGACCTCATCGCCCGCGCCAGGATCGGTTGTGTGCCCGGCGCCGATTTCGGCGACAACGGCGAGGGCTACATCCGCTTCTGCTTCGCGAGGGATCGCCGCGAGCTCACCGGGGCGCTGGAGTCATTGGGGAAGTACCTTGTCGAAAGGAGCTCCTCACTTACCTGACGTGCCTTCCCCCGTCGACGCGAATCGTCTCGCCGGTCACGAACCCCGACTCCAGCAAAAACACAACGGCGGTCGCAATCTCGGCCTCGCCTCCCCAGCGGCCGAGGGGCGTAGCTGATTCCACTGACTTGAGCTCTTCGTCACTCGTGTCCGGAGGCGCCAGGATTGGTCCCGGCGCGATCGCGTTGACGAGGATCTGATCCGCGGCCAGCTCCAGGGCCAGCGCTTCGGTCAAGCCAATGATCGCTCGCTTGGCGACGTAGTACGGGAGGTATCCGGGATAGCGTGGCCGCCCGCTCGCCGCGACCCAGTCGCTGAAGTTCACAATCCGTCCACCGCCAGCGGCCCGCATGTGTGGGATCGCCGCGCGCGCGCACAGGTAGGCGGCCTTCAAGTCCACGTCCAGGCTCTCGTCCCACCGTGCCTCATCGATGTCGGCAAGGGCGTGCGAACGATACACGGACGCCATATTGATCAAAACGTCGAGCCGCCCGAGCGCCGCAGCGGCCCCATTGACCAAGGTCGCGCAGTCCTCACCTCTAGAGAGGTTTGCCTGCAGCACGACTGCTCGCCGCCCCGCGTCGCGCACCGTTTGAGCCGTCGCCTCGGCTTCGTCCTTCGACCGCTGGTAGGACAGCGCCACGTCCATTCCCCGGCGCGCAAGCTCCGCGGCGACGACAGCGCCGATTCGCTTGCCGCCCGTAATCAGGGCTGTTTTGTTGGTCAAAGTCATGGCTCATGGCTTCAGGGCTCAGGGCTCAGGGCTCAGGGCCAAAAGAGCTTACTGGCCTGCATGGCCTAAACCTGACTCGAGCCCGTGCTCGAACCTGAACCTTGAGCCCTGAGCCTTGAGCCCTGAGCCTTGAGCCTAAATTCGCGGCAACGTCTGACGGTGGCCGAAGAATCTGGACCACGGTGACTTGCGGGCCATCCGGCGTTCCGCGGTGCGGATGTTGAAGATGCCGGGGTTGAGGCGCGGGCTGACCTCGTCCCAGCTGAGAGGCATCGAGACGGGGGCGAGAGACTGCCACCGAACTGCGAAGGGCGGCGCGATTGTCTGTCCGGACGCGTTGCGCATGATGCCGACGTACACGGGAGCGCGCCGACGAGCTTTCTTGGGCTCGACGGAAATGACTGTCGGGTAGGCGGTCGCGAGCTCACGGGCAATCGCGGCGGCGTACGCCTGCACTTGATCCTGCGCCGCGCCCCGTCTCAGCGGAACGAACACATGAAGGCCCCGACCGCCAGACGTCTTGGGAAACGACTCGAGCCCGTGATCTGCGAGGCGGTCGCGCAGCAGCAGGCCAGCGCGCGCGGCGGACTCGAATCCGTCCGCAGGATCCAGATCGAAGGCGAGCCAGTCGGGCCGATCGAGATGATCGGTGCGGCTGTTCATGACATGCATCGCCACGCAGCCGTAGTTGACGAGGGTGAGCAGCGTCTTCCGTGTGCCGCCGATGATGTAGTTCGCCTGGTGGCCGGCCGCCGGCGCGGGAAGGGGCATCGTCGGCACGCCGTCGGGGAGGTTGGCAGGCGCGTGATGCTGGTAGAAGCAGGTCTTGCGCGCGCCGTCCGGGCAGCGTTCCAAGGCGAGGGGCCGACCCTTGAGCCACGGCAGAATCTGCGACGCGATTCGCGAGTAGAACTGGGCGAGATCGAGCTTCGTCAGCCCCTCGGCCGGCCACAAGGGCTTTGACGGGTTGGTGATCACGACTCCGCCGAGACGGACCGTCATACCTGACCTGCTCGCATTCTGGCGCGTCCAAACGCCTGGGCTTCCGCGGCGCGAGCGCGGTAGCCATCGATCGAGAACGCGCCGGGACCCGTCAACATGAGCGAGACGAGCGTCGCGATGAGCGAGACGGTGTATTCGTAGCCATGACCCCGCCCCGGGGCCATCGTCCAATTGAGGAAGAATCCGTTCGCGAGATGGACCGTCCACACCGCCACGAGCATCGTGACCGTCAGTACTGCGGAAGCAACGAGCGTGAACGCGCCCGCGATGAGCAGACAGCCGCCGCCGAGTTCGACGACTCCGACGAGTAGCGCCAGCGGGTAGGCAGGCGTGAGGCCGAGCTGGGCGAAAAAGGCCGCAGTGCCTGACGGACCGCCGCCGCCCCACACTCCAAACAGTTTCTGCGCGCCGTGCGCCGCGAAGATCGTGCCGATCGCCAGACGGAGTACGGTAGGACCAACGAGCGCCACGTGCCCTCCCAACGCGGGGTCGCAGACCCGCGGAGGCGGCTTATTGTGTCACCGTTCGGAGATCGAAATACAGTATCCTCCGGCTGGTTCAAGGTTCACGGTTCAGGGTTCACGGTTCAAGGTTCAGGGTTACTTTCAAGGTTCAGGTCGTCATGAGACAACCAGTCATCGGCGTTGAGCCGTCGTCAATTCCTGCGGGCGACCAGCGTGGCGGGAGCAGCCGCCACTGCGGCCTTCACCAATACCGGGCTTCTCCGCGCGCAGGCGGCGGGCCAGCGAATCGCCGCGCAGTCGCCTGCCAGCGTCGCGTCGGATGAAACCTACTGGCGCGAGATCCAGCAGGCCTTCACGCTCGATCGGACGATCATCAATCTCAACAACGGCGGCTGTTGCCCGAGCCCGCGCGTCGTTCACGAAGCGCTGAAGCGGTATCTGGACATCTCGAATCAGGCGCCGGTCTACCACATGTGGCAGATCCTCGAGCCGAACATCGAGAGCGTGCGCCGTCAGCTGGCGCTCGAGTTCGGCTGCGATCCGGAGGAGCTCGCTATCACCCGCAATGCGAGTGAAGCGCTCCAGATCGCGCAGCTCGGCCTCACGCTCAAGCCCGGCGACGAGGTCGTGACGACGAATCAGGACTACGGCCGGATGATCGACACGTGGGAACAGCGCGTCCGCCGCGACGGCATCAAGCTCACGAAGATCTCGTTTCCAGTGCCGCCAAAGTCGCCTCAGGATCTCGCCGATCGACTGATCGGCGCGATCACGCCGTCAACCAGAGTTCTGCACTTCTGCCACATCACCAACCTGACCGGACAGATCTTTCCCGTTCGGCAGGTATGCGACGAAGCGCGCCGGCGCGGAATCAAGACCGTCGTCGACGGCGCGCACGCGTTTGCGCACTTCCCCTACAAGGCGGCCGACCTGGGGTGCGACTACTACGGCACGAGCCTGCACAAATGGCTGCTCGCGCCGATCGGCACCGGATTCCTCTACGTCCGCCGCGAGAACATCGCCTCGCTCTGGCCGCTCACGCCGGCCGACGCCTCGAAGGCGAGCGACATCCGCAAGTTCGAGGAGATCGGGACCCATCCGGCCGCCAACCACAACGCAATCGCCGAAGCGTTGACGTTTCACGAGGGAATCGGCATCGAGCGCAAGGCGGCGCGGCTCCGCTACCTGCGGGATCGATGGGCGAAGCGGCTCGCTGAGCACCCGAAAATCCGGTTGCAGACGAGCCTCGACCCGGCGCAGTCGTGCGCCATCGGCACCGTGCAGATCACGAGCGTGCCGACACCGAAGGTCGTCGCCGCACTCTGGGAACGCTGGAGAATTATCGCCACGCCAATCGTACATGCCGAATACGAAGGCGTGCGGATCACGCCGAACGTCTACACGACGATCGAGGAGATCGACACGTTCGCGGGAGCGATGGAGAAGATTGCGGCAGGCTAAACCTATCTCATTAGCCCGATCCGTGCTGTCCGTGTAATCCGTGGCTCTAGAAGTACACCGTGGCCCCGACTGTCCACATCGAGCCCTTATAGCCCGGCAACAGCCGGCCTACGAACCCCCCGCCGGGAATTTCCTCATCGTCATCGTCGTTGAAGTCGAGGAAGGTATAGCGATAGTCGGCGTGGATGCCGAAGTGTCTCCCAGCGCGGACTTCTACGCCCCCGCCCGCATGCCAGCCAAACTCGGTCGTGCTGACGTCGAGTTCGTCCGCCGGTCCCTCGATAGGCGAAACGCTCCGTTTGTACCAACCAGGACCGCCGAGCAGATACGGCTGAAAGCCACCTCCGGCCAGCTTGAGGAGGAGCGACGCTTGGATAGGCGTTTCCTTGACCTTCTGGTTGAGGAGCTCGAACGACTCCGAGTGACGATCGAGCGACACTTCGACGCCCATGCGCTGGGAGAGTCCGAGTCGGATCTGCCCGCCAATGAACCGGACAGAATCCTCATCGATAACTTCGTCGTGATTGACGTCGCTCCTGATCCACGCCATGCGGACGCCTACTCCGAACCCCTGGGCGGCGGCGGGCGTCGCGACGAGCAGTCCCGCGAGGCTCAGGAACGTAGTTCCAGCTAATCGGCGAAGAGTGGATCGCATGACAGCCCTATCGGCGGGCCGGCCGATAAACTTCAGCTGAGGGGAAAGGATTCGGGAAGGAAGCCGCTGCAATCGACCGGAGGCGGAGCGCGAAGCACCCTGCGAAAGTGCTGACGTTAATCATGGACACCGATACCGGACCAGCCCGGTACGGCCCCCAGCGTTCCGCCCCCGGTCGATCGCAGCAACAATTCGACTGAAGACTGGAGAGTGACGACTGACGACTGAAATATCCACCCCGCGGAACCCTGGACGGGAGTCAGGGTTCCGCTGAGGTGGAACAGGTGCTTGCCCTTAGACGAGCACCTTGATCACGACGCGCCGGTTCTGCGAACGGCCGTCCTTGGTCTTGTTGTCACCAATCGGCTTGTCCTCGCCGTAGCTGATGACGTTGATCTTGTGGAGCGGCACCTGGTGCATTTCATACAGGTAGCGCTTCACGTTCTCGGCGCGCTCGAGACCGATCTTGTAGTTGATCTCCTTGTCGCCGACGTTGTCCGTGTGGCCCTCGATCTCGATGAAGGCGCCGTTGGGATTCGCCTTGAGCTGCTGCACGAGCTGATCGAGCTCGGGCGTCACCGTGTCGGGCATCGTCGCCTGTCCGAATTTGAAGTTGCCCTTCTCTTCGTTCAGCACGACCTCGTACATGATCCGCTTGGACGACTTCTCGATCGCGTCGGCGCGGGTGTTGACGGCCGCTGCCGCCGCGCCCGCCGCTTCGGCGCTCCGGCCGGCCGCGACTGCCTTCTGATCGGCGACGCCGACCTTCTGGTCGACCTCACCAATACGCGCCTCGTTGGCCTTGGTGCGCTCCTGCGTCTCTTCGAGCGAGCGAGAGAGCGTGTCCACTTTGTTGTTGACCTGGCCGACTTCACCGCGCACGAACTTCTTGGTCGCGCACGCAGTGGTGCTGCCAAGAGCGAGCGCGAGCAACGGTACCGCTACCACGACTTTCTTCATGACTACTCCTCCAGAAGTATGAACCTCGCGCCCCAGGTGGAACGCGACCGCCGAAACTATGACCCGCTCCTCACACTCACGACCTGCCCGCTCGACCGCGAACTCCTGGTGCGGCTCCCCGCGACTCGCGTGGCTACTGCTGCCGCGCCACTTCAGGGGACGACGACCCGTTCCCCGCGGTATACCCACTGCGTGCACGCACAATGTGTTCCCGATCCCGCGCGCGCACTTCCAACGACCTCCAGCCAGCTCGTCGTGAGGCTTCGAACGCGAGCATGTACTGGTTCCGCATCTCACCGACAATCTGCCTTGCCGCCACGCTCGCGTGCGCGGGTGCGATCGCGATGAAGAAATCTCCGCCCGTCCATCGCGCCAGGTCCGTCAAGCCGCTGCTCAAGGCCCCCGTGCCGTAATCGGGATTCCTCGGGTCGTCCACTGGCGACATCACCGCGACGATGTAAACCGGCACGTCGATGCTGCTGGCGACGGCTGACACTTCCTGCGGCGTCAATCGGCTCTTCGTGTCGATCCCGTCGGTCAAGACCACGATCGCCGCGCGTTGCGGGATGCCGCCGACGTGGCTCCCTGCCGCGGCGCCCACCGCCTTCGCCGTCTCTGCGATGGCGTCGTAGAGCGATGTCTGTCCGAACGGCTGCTCGACCTTGTCGACTTTCGCCTCGAGGCCTTTGAAGTCGGTCGTGAAGCCGGTGACCTGCTGCAACTGCGTGTCGAAAGCGAAAAGCGCCGCCTCATCACCCTTCTTCAAAGAACTGAACAGGTGCCGGGCGGCTTGTTGCGCATCGACGGACTTGGTGCCGACGCGCATGCTTCCACTGATGTCAAAGAGCACCGCGACCTTGACCGGACCGTCGGCTTCGGCGTTGAACCCGACAATCGGCCGGCGTTCGCCGCCCTCGACCACGATGAAGTCTTCGCGGGAGAGGCGCGGCACGAACCGCCCTTTTTTATCTCTCACGACCGCCGACACTGAAACCAGGTCGACCGCCGACTTGAACCGGGGGGCCGGATCCTGGGCAGGTCCTGCGGCACCTTGCGCTCGCGCTGGACCTGACACCAAACCTGGCCACGCCACCAACACCGCTGACGCCGTTAGGACAGCCACACGGCCCAGCATGGCCTCAGCTCTTCCAAAGAGCCTGCCATGACCGTAAGCTGCTGATTCTAAAATAGATGACATACCTGTCGTCCCCGAAAAACGGCTTCCGTCGCGTATTATTTACGCGATTCGCAAAATCACCGACTGTTATTTCTACAAAACTCGCGCCCGCCCGGACAGGGGGCTTTTCCTGCTAAGATTTGCGGGAAATGGACGCCCGAACGACCTCTCCTATCCCAGTCGCGTCACGAATTGGTGGCTTCGTCTACGCAATCCGCAATATCGTGACGGAAGCCCGAAAGGTTGAGGCTTCGGGACGCCGCGTCCGCTACCTTAATATCGGCGACCCGATTACGTTCGGCTTCGAAACGCCTCCGCACCTCATTGAAGCGGTCGACCGGGCGATTCGCACTGGCCAGAATGGCTACGCGCCGTCGGTCGGCATCCTGTCGGCTCGCGAGGCGGTCGCGGCCGAATGTGACCGGCGGGGAATGCCGGTGTCGCCCGACCGTGTGGTAATCACGTCGGGCACGTCGGAAGGGATCGAATTGGCGCTGACCGCGCTCGCCGAGACGGGCGACGACGTTCTGGTCCCAGTGCCGACCTATCCATTGTACACGGCTGTGCTCGCGAAAATCGGCGCTCGAGCCGTGTTCTACCGCACCGACCCGGACCGCGGGTGGATGCCGGACGTCGACCACGTGCGAAGCCTGGTCACGCCGAAGACGCGCGCGCTCGTCGTGATCGACCCGAACAACCCGACGGGCGCGAGCTATCCGCTCGAAACCCGACGCGCCCTGGTCGAGCTGGCCGACCGTCACAACTTTGCGCTCCTCGCCGACGAGGTCTACGCCGATCTCGCCTTCGACGGCCCGGTGCCGGCCATCGCCGCCGGCTATCCGGACGCCCCGATCATTTCGTTCTCATCGCTGTCGAAGGCCTACCTGGCGCCTGGCTGGCGCGCCGGCTGGATGGCGGTTGGTAGCACTCCGCGCATGGACGACGCGCTCGGGGCGATCAAGAAGCTCGCCGATGGTCGCTTGTGCGCGACCGGACCGATGGAGCACGCGATCGCGCCCGCTCTGAACGGCGACCGGTCGCACCAGGTGGCCTTCCGCGCCGCGCTGCAGCTCAGGGCCGAATTGACAACGAGCCGCCTCAACGCCATCGACGGGATTACGGCAGTGCCGCCGACTGCCGCCTTCTACGCGATGCCGCGAGTGGCGCTCCCGCCAGGCAAGACCGACGCGGACTACGTCCTGGGGCTCCTGCGCGCAACCGGCGTTCTCTGTGTCTACGGTTCGGGGTTCGGCACTCGGCCGGAAGACGGGTTCTTCCGCATTGTCTTCCTTGCCGACCCGCAGGAGCTGTCCGGCATTTACGACGACATCGCGAGCTTCACCCGAACGTTCCTCGCCGCTGGTTAGCGGGTCTGTTTACAGTCGCGGGGTCAGACCGGGGTCAGACCAGGGTCAGACCGGGTCGACCGGCAAAACATCCAGCCTTCGCGGCCCGTATACTGCCTTTATGGCGTCTGCGACCTCGAGTCAGGACCGGCGGCAAACGCCGCCAGCCACCGACCGCGCCCGCGAGTGGTTTCACACCTACACTCGTGATCTGTCGAGGGAAGATCTCGAGCGCCTCTTCACGCACGATACTCGCGACGCGTACGATTTTTTCGCGCGAGGGCTCGACGAAGACGAGCTGGCAACCCTGCCCTGGTGGCGGCAGGTCGTGTTGCGCTTTCGTCAGGTGTTTGTCGCCTTCACGCTGAAGCTGCCCGCGGCGCGGCGGGCGGTCTATTTTGCGGCACTCATCATCGCGCTCCTCGGCATCGTCCAGCTGTTCCGAGGGTTTGCCGTCGTCGACTTTCCGGTCGGGCTTCCTCTCTTCAATATCGGCGTGCTCTTGCCCGTCTGGGCAAACGGCACCTTCGCGCTGGTTTTCAGCCTCGTCCTCGTCAACCTGCTGGTCCTCCTCGAAGTCGCGGAACGACTCTCGCTCAAAGGTGAGCTCGAGGTCGCCAGGGAAATTCAGCTCGCCCTGCTGCCCCGCGGCACCTACACCGCCGCCGACATCGACATCTCCGGCTTCACGAAACCCGCGAACACCGTCGGCGGAGATTTCTACGATGTGTTGCCCCAGGCGGATGGACGCATCGTGTTGACGCTCGGCGATGTGGCAGGCAAGGGAAGTCCGGCGGCGCTGCTCATGGCGTTGCTCCTGGCAGCGCTGCGGACGCTCGTCGAGGAGAAGCTCGCGCCGGCGGCGCTCGTCGCGCGGTTGAACATCCAGATCTGCCGCCACAGCCCGGCCTCCCGCTTCATCACGCTCGTATACGCGATCTACGAGCCCGGCACAGGCCGGCTGACGTATGTCAACGCCGGTCAGAACCCGCCCCTCATCCGGCGTCGGGATGGCCGATTCGAGCGTCTGCACGGTACGGGCATCGCTCTGGGACTCTTCGAGAACGCCGATTACACCGCGGCGGAGACGCACCTCGCGCCCGGTGACCTCCTCGTGTTCTACAGTGACGGCATCACCGAAGCCGAAGACCCGTCGGGCCAGCCACTTGAAGAACACGGCCTCGAACTCGTCCTCGAGCGGCACGCGGACAAACCCCCATCGGTCATCGGCTCGGAGGTCCTCGCCGCGGTTCAGTCACATGCCCGCCGGGCCCGCTTCACCGACGATCTGACGATTCTGGCAGTCAAGCGCTCCGCGTGATTTTGACCTGTCGTTCGTCCCGGGCTCCCCAAGCGGCCCGGAGGGGTCTAATATGTGACCATCCATGGCCGTTCGCCTTTTCCTGGCGCTGGCGTGCCTCGCGCTCGCCTCGAGCGTTGCGGGGCAGCCCCCGACACCGCCCGACGCGATCGAGAAGCTAGTCGCGCGCCTCGAACAGGCGCTCGCGAAAAGCGATCGGGCGGCGCTCCTGGCGCTGACCGTCAAGGATACCGACGCGTCGACGATCGACGAATTTGCCGAGGCTGCCGGCGCGAACCCGACGCGCGTCGTCATCAAGGAGCGCGATCGCCTGGCGCTCCAGGGCAACCGTCAGGAACTGCTGATCGAGGTCTTCGTCGAGCGCGGGATCGAAGCCAAGCTCGCGACCTGGCGGGTCGAGGTCAGACCGCCCGCGCCAAAGACCGACCCGAACGACTGGCGCATCGAGCGGCTCGAGGCAGTCTCGAACGTCTCCGGGCTTTTTCGCCTCTCGCTGAACGCCTCGCGTCAGTTCGACGTCAAGAACCTGGTCGTCCGCGGGCCGGACGTCACGATCGACATGGCGTCGGGCACGGCGTTTGTTGCCGAGATTCCTGAAGGGATCACAGCGGTCGTACTGCTCGGTCGAGGGCGGATGCTGTTTGCGCCCCCTGATCAGGCCGAGCGGACACAGATTCGAATCTTCACCGGCGCCGACGAGTTGCAAGCGGAGTTCGACGCGGCGTTCATCCGGCTCCGGCCATCAGATTTCGAGGCCAAGTTCCGCGCCGAATCGCTCGTTCCGCGTCCAGTCGTCCAGGCCGATCTGCGCCGCGCCACCGAAGTCTTCGATGAGTTCCTCAGCAAAACGCTCCAGATCGATCTGACCGACCTCAGTCGCGATCGGTGGTCGCTCGTGCCGACCACAGGCGACCTGATCGCCGAGGTGCGCACCCGGAGGTTCGGCAATCTCACCTACGCGCGCTCCGGCAACGAGGCCGAGGACATTACCGTGTTCGACCGTCGGCGGCGGCGCAACATTTCTCTCTACGCGTCGGCGGAAAAACTCGAGTCGCGCGGGCGCTTCTACAGCGAGGACGAGCTCGTCGACTACGACGTGCTCGCGTATGAAGTCGATGCAACGTTTGCTCCGGACCGGTACTGGATGAACGGCACGGCTCACCTCCGCGTCCGCGTCCGCGCCGCGGCAATGACAACGATGACGTTGAAGCTGGCGGAGGCTTTTGCCGTCCGCGGCGTGTACGCGCCCGGCGCCGGCCGCCTGCTCCACCTTCGCGTCATCAATCAAAACAGCCTGATCGTCAACCTGCCGACGCCGGTGTTTCGCGACAACGAGTTCACGCTGACGGTCGTCTATAGCGGTCGCCTCGAACCGACCGATCTCGATCGTGAGGCGATTGCCGTGCAGGCGCAGGAACGAGATCGGGAACCCACGCAGATTCCACTCGAACAGCGATTCATCTACAGCAACAACTCGTTCTGGTATCCGCAGTCGACGGTCAGCGACTACGCACTCGGCACGCTGCGGGTCACGGTGCCGGCCGAGTACGACGTGGTGGCGACGGGCATGCTCACCGGGCGACCGGCGCCGGCGAGCGAGACAGGCCCCGGCGCCATCCGTGGTGGCAAGACCTTCATCTTCCAGAACGATCGGCCGGTGCGCTATCTGTCGTTCATCGTCAGCCGCATGCAGCAGGTCGTCGCCACGCGACTGCCGATTCGTTCATCGCTCGGTGATTTCGGAGATGTCCGGGTGGCTATCCCCGATCCGCTGGCGCCGACCCAACCCGCGCCGGCACGCGCGTCGTCGGTCGCCGAACCCAGCGCGGCGGTGGCTGTTGCCAGCGACGAAACAACCCTCGCACTGACCGTCAAGGCGAACCCGCGTCAGATCGGACGGGGCCGGGCGCTCGCCGACCAGACCAGCTCGATCCTGCAGTTCTACGCTTCAATCGTCGGCGAGGCGCCCTATCCCGCCTTCACGCTCGCCGTTACCGAGAACGAAACGCCAGGAGGCCACAGCCCGGCGTACTTTGCGATGCTCAATCAGGTGCTGCCGACGTCGCCGATCATCTGGCGCAACGATCCGGTGAACTTCGAGGGTTTCCCGGCGTTCTACCTGGCGCACGAGCTCGCGCATCAGTGGTGGGGACAAGCGGTTGGGTGGAAGAACTACCACGAACAGTGGTTGAGCGAGGGTTTCGCGCAGTATTTCGCCGCGCTCTACGCCGAGAAGGCGCTCGACGCCAACGTCTTCCCGTCGGTCCTGCGGCAGATGCGGCGCTCCGGCATCGATACGTCGCCGCAGGGACCGATCTACCTCGGATATCGCCTCGGGCACATCAAAGGCGAACGGCCGGTCTTTCGATCGCTCGTCTACAACAAGTCAGCGATCGTCCTTCATATGCTGCGCCGGCTCGTCGGCGACGAGCAGTTCTTCTTCGGCATTCGACGCTTTTACGCCGAGTGGCGCTTCAGGAAGGCCGGGACCGACGACTTCCGTGCGGCGATGGAGGCCGCGACGGGACGCGACCTTGGGCCGTTCTTCGAGACGTGGATCTATGGAGTGGCGATCCCACGCGTGGGGTTCACGTATCGTTCGCCGGATGCTTCGTCAGTCGTCGTGAAGTTCGAGCAGCGCGGTGACGTCGCGCCGATCCCGATTACGGTGACGCTGACCTACGCCAACGGAGAAACCGAGTCAGTCATGGTGCCGGTCACCGAGCGCGTCGTCGAGCGCACGCTGAAGCTGAAGCCTGGGGGGGCGCTTTGCGAAAAGTCGAAGCGAACGAGGACAACGCCGCGCTGGCGGAGATTGAGAAGACGGTGTCGTAGAAGCGGCTCAGGGCTTAAGGCTCAGGGCTCAAGCAAGATCATCGAGTAAGTAGTCGAAGGTTTGCTTGAGCCCTGAGCCTTGAGCCTTGAGCCGTAGCCGCCTACGGCAAATAGATCGCCGCGACTCTGGCTTCGCCGTTTCGCTCGAACGGCTCGAAGACGAGGATGAAGCGCGACCCTGCGTACTCGTAGAAGCGCGTCAGCCGTTCGCCGAGGCTGCCGCGGTCAATTTCCTGACGCCCACTCTCGGCGGCACGCCCGAGACGCGCGGCGACGGCCGACACCGATTCCCCAATCCGTATTTCTTTCCCATCGAGAAACGGGAGCAAGGGCACCGAGACGGCGCGCTGTGGTACCGCGGCGGGGATGCTTGCGACCAGGGGCCGGGCGGCAGGCGCAGCGCCACGGACGGGCTGCGATGGGCTGAGCTCGCGCAGGATCATCGAGCCGACGGCAAGCGTGGCAATAAGAAAGAGCGCGGCCACGACCCACTCGAACACTGGCGCCAAACGGAACCGCGGGCGGACATGAAGCGCGTCCATAACTGGCCTCCCCTCGCTTGGGGTTGAAGCTTGGCCGGGGGCGAGACGCCCAATGTAGGACGGGCGAGGGCCCAAGTCAAGCGCGCAGAATCAATATAGAATTAGGGGCTTATGGACACCGTTTCGCTGACGATTGATGGTAAGACTGTCACGGCCGAGAAGGGCCGGACCGTCCTGCAGGCGGCTATCGAGGCCGGCATCAGTGTTCCCTACTACTGCTACCATCCGGGCCTCGGAATCGACGGATCCTGCCGGGTCTGCATCGTGAAGATCGAGAAGATGCCGAAGCTGCAGACGTCGTGCTCGACGCCGGTCGCCGACGGCATGGTGGTCCACACGCAGACCCCGGATGTGGTCGACGCGCGCGCGAGTGTCTTCGAGTTCCTGCTCATCAATCACCCGCTCGACTGCCCGGTGTGTGACAAGGGCGGCGAGTGTCCGCTCCAGGATTTCTCCTACAGCTTCGGCCCGAACGAGAGTCGGATGGGCTTCCCGCGGCGGGTGTTCGATGGTGAAGGCGTCAAAGCCGACGTGGATTTCGGCCCGACGCTGATGCTCAACCGCAACCGCTGCATTCTGTGCACGCGCTGCGTCCGGTTCATGAAAGAGGTCGATTCCGACGCCCAGATCAACATCGTCGATCGCGGCTACGGGAGCGAGATTGCGACGTTCCAGGAGCAGGGCGTGCACTCGCTCCTCTCCGGAAACCTGATGGATGTGTGCCCCGTCGGCGCAATCACGACTCGGGATTACCGCTTCAAAGCCCGCCCCTGGGACAACCCCGAGGCGGTGGACACCATCTGCACGCTCTGTGAGAAAGGCTGCAACACGACGGCGTGGCTCAAGGCCAAGCCCGAGTGGGCGAAGGGCGCGCGGCTGGCGCGCATGACGCCGCGGTTCAATCCGGAGGTCAATGGCTACTGGATGTGCGACATCGGCCGCTTCGACTATCACTGGATCGAGGGCGACGGCCGCCTCGAGCAGCCGCTCGTTGCCGGCGCGCCGGCAAGCTGGAGCCAGGCGCTCGCGCGGCTGTCGGAGGGTGTCGTCGGGGCCGGCGGACCTTCGGCGCTGCGGTTTCTCATCTCTGCCCACGCGTCGCTCGAAGAGCTGTCTGTCCTGGGACGCCTCGGCGGCGCGTTCAACCTGCCCGGAGAGAGCGTCGCGATCAGCTGGCGCACGAGCGTCAAGTCGCAACCGGCGAACACAAAGTTCAAGGTGCCGCGGGTCGATGCGCCGAATGTCCGCGGCGCGCGCGATCTTGGCTTCCCCGTCAACACCACGTCGTCCGGCGACGCCGACCTCACCTCGTTCCGCGCAGAGGTCGAGGCTGGCCGGGTGCCGGCCTTGTACGTCTTCGATCCCGGCCCCGATGGATCGATCGGCGACGTGTCCTGGGTAATTGCGGCAAAGAAATCCGGCCGTCTGCCGCTGCTCATCGTGCAGGGCGTCCTGCTGACGGAGCTGGCCAAGGCGGCTGATGTCGTTCTGCCTGGCGCATCGTGGATCGAGAAGGACGCGACCTACGTCAACCAGGACGGCCGGCTGCAGGCGTCGGCTCGCGCCATGTCGTCACCCGGAGAAGCGCAGGAAGATTGGAAGATCCTGACCGATGTCGGTCTGGCGCTTGGTGCCGCGGTTGCCTATCAGAGCAGCGCCGAGGTTCGCGCAGAGCTCGCCGGCGCGATGTCCGCCAACCCAACCTACGCCAGCGTGACGACGATCGCATTCGCCCGGCCGGTCTCGGCACGAACCTGGATGCAGGCGTCCAATCCGTCGGAGCGCTGGAAGTGGGACTTCATGTTCCAGGATCTGCCGCCAGTGAAGTTCGAAGGCCGTCATGGCTTGTCCTCGCTCCTGGCCGCGATCCCGATGAAAGAAGTGAAGTAGAGCCACGGACAACACGGACAACACGGGTCACACCTTCACCATCAGCGCTCCCGGCCGAATCGTCACCGTTAGGCGGTCCCGTACGACGCCTGGCTCGCCGTCGAGGTGGAACTCGATGTCCCCCTCCGACTCGAGCGTCGCGCTTCTGATCGACTGGATGATCATGTCGGGCGCCCGGTGAACGGATCCGAGCGCGAGGTGTCTGGCGTCCCGGAACCGCGCCAGAACCGACCGGTCGGCCACGACGCACGCTTCCAGCAGCCCGTCGTCCAGCCGGGCAGCAGGAGCGATCTGCATGCCCATGCCGTACTCTTGACCGTTGGCGAACGCGATTAGCAGCGCGCGTGTGTGCAGCTGTCGTCCGTCGAGCGTGATTGAGTAGTCCTTCCCCGCATACTGGCACCCTTCCCGCACGCCGATCACGATATACGGCAAACGGCCGCGGCGCCCGCGCGGACGTTGGTTGAAGAGCCTGGCGATGTGCGCGTCGAAGCCAATGCCGGCGATATTGAAAAATGGACGATCGTCGAGCATTCCGACGTCGACGGCGATCGTCCGTTCACCTAGCGCGGTCTCGAGCGCGGCGTGAGGATCCCGTGGCACGCCCAACCCTCCGGCCAGACCGTTGCCGGAACCTGCAGGAATGAGCCCGAGCGCGGTTGGGCTGCCGGCGAGCGCGCCGCCGACTTCATTGACCGTGCCGTCGCCGCCCCACACGATCGCGAGGTCCGTTCGATCGGTGACCGCCGCCGCGGCCAGATCGCGCGCGTGACCAGAACGTTCGGTCACATGAATCGTCGCGGTGAGGTCGCGGCGCCTCAGTTCGTCGCGGATCATGTCGACGCGGTGGCGAGCGGCGTGGCGGTCCAGTCCCGCGCCGGAAAGCGGATTGACGATCGCAACGATACGCATGACGTTCTGGTCGCTTCGAAGTCGATCGCGAGGATTTCGCCACGCATCGACAACGCGGCGGATGCTATAGTAGCGTCTCATGCAGAGTCGTGCGGCCCGCCTGATTTTGCTTGGTCTCTTTCTCGCAGCCATCAGCACAGCGACGTTCCTCTTCACGAAGGGCAACTTCGAGGCCACGAGCGCGGCGCTCGACGCCAAGGCCTTCGACACGTCGGCGAGAGCCATCGAGCGTGGATTACTCGATCTGCGCGCTGCGCAACTCGGGTACGCTGCTGCAGGTCAGGCCGGCGACCGCTGGGTGGCACGAGTGGCGCAGACCCTCGAAGCACTGCGCGCCAACGTGCAGACGCTTCGCGCGCAGGCGACGACACCAGAAGCGCTTGCCGGTCTGGACGCCACGACGGCTGCGCTCAACGAGTTCGCGAAGTCGGACAAGCGGGCCGCTGAGTACGTCCGGACGGACATGCGGCAGCTGGCGGGCGATGTGGTTTTTGGGGATGGAATCGAACGAACCGACGCCGCACTCGCGTCGGTCGAGCAGGTCCGCCTGGCTGAGCTCCAGGCTCGTGAGGCCCTGGTCGAGACTTTTCGGAGCCGACAGATTTTTGCGCTGATTGCGGGGGCGGCCGCATCGGTGCTCGTGGTCCTGTTGCTGGTGCCACGCGCGAGATCGACCCCGGCTGCCGAGACACCTCAAGCGTCTCAGGCTGTCGAGCCAGAGCCCACGCCCCAGAGCGTCCCGCAACCGGAACCAATGATCGAGGTCGAACTGGCAACGGAGCCGAACGACGAGGCTCTCGAGCCTGTCCTGGCTTCGCTCGCGCAGGTCACGGTTGAAGCGGCACCACCGGCAACGACTGATTTCGCTGGCGTCGCGTCGCTCTGCGTCGATCTCGCGCGCGTCGTGGATACGCGCGCGCTGCCGTCACTGCTCGATCGAACGGCGAGTCTTCTCGACGCGTCAGGCATCATCCTGTGGATTGCCGACCCGGACGGTCGCGAGCTCAATCCGATCTTCGCCCAGGGCTATCCGCAGCAGCTGGTCAATCGCCTGGGAACGATTCCGAGGGACGCCGAAAACGCGACCGCCGCTGCGTTCAGGACCTCGTTGCTGCAAACAGTCATGGCCGATGAGATTTCAGGCGGCGCCATTGCCGCCCCTCTCGTCACGCCGGGCGGGTGTGTCGGCGTGATGGCTGCCGAAGTTCGCAACGACTCGGAGCGCCAGGACGCCAAGCTCGCGGCCGCAACCATCGTCGCCGCGCAGCTCGCGACGCTCGTGGGACCGCCCTCTGCCCGCCCGCAGACCAGATCCGCCTCCAGCGCCTAGTCCGGGTCCCTTCTAACCTCTAAAACAGCTCAGAAGGAACAGAACGGATCTCAGAGAGACGCTCCGTGTGGTCCGTGTAATCCGTGGCTCTGGACGATCCCGTGTGGTCGCGTGTAATCCGTGGCTCTTGACGATCCGTGTGGTCCGGTCGTGATCCGTGGCTCTAGACAATCGTTCGCGTCGCCGACCGCCGCGGCTGTAGCGGCTCCACTTTTCCCTTCAACGTCATCGGTTTTCTATCCCGCACGATGGCCAGCGTGAATTCGTCGCCGCCCTCCATCCGCTGCGCGCGCCGGCGAAGGTCGGCCGCGGTCGCGACGGTCCCACCGTTCAGAGACGTGATCACGTCTCCCGCCTTGACGCCGGCTTTGCCTGCATTCGAGTTCTCGCGCACGGTGGTCACGAGCACGCCCTCCTTCACGCCGAAGTATTCCGAAAGCTGAGGCGAGAGCTCGTCAACCGAGATGCCGAGCTGGCCGGACCCTCCCAGAAGTCCCTCGAAGCTCGGCGGAAAGACGTCGCCCTTGAATGCGATCGATGGTCGGGTTTTGGGGACGCGCAACGCCATGAGGCTGTCGCTCGACCCGTCCCAGAACTTGGACGACCCCGCGGATCGGGGCTGCACGCTGAGCGTCACCCGCTGCCCGTCACGCGTCACGACCGCCCCCACCGAACGCCCCGAAGGCGTTTCCTGCACGAGCCTGATGAATTGAAGCGTGCTACGCACGCGATCACCATCGAACTCGACGACGACGTCCCCGGCCTTGAAGCCGGCCTTCTGCGCAGGGCTGTCGGCCTCGACGTCTTCGATGACGACACCCGCCGTGGACTTGCCGGTCTTCAGCTCGTCGTCATTGAAGTCCCGAATGGACATCCCAATCCTGCTGCCCATGCCCGCGAAAATGCGTACGGCCTGCTCGCCTTCGGGGAACCAGGATGCGACCTCGACGTCGTTGGCCCACGTCGGCAATTTGTCCTGAGTTTCCGACATCAGCGTTCCCGCCCCCGCAGCGCCAAGCGCCACAGCCGTTGCGGACGCCACGATCCAACCCGTCATGATCTCGCTTTCTCCTTGGCTCGCTCTAGCTCGTCCAGCTACCAGCTCGACCAGTGGCGCTTGCGAGCCGAACCCTGCTGCGAAGTCGCGGAAGCTGGAAGCCGGAAGCTGTAGAGGTAGACGCAGCCCTTTTACAAAAGGTTGAGCGGTGGGCGTCCCGCCGAGAGGTCACTGTCTGTCCGCGCCAAGTGACGTCCGGAGATGACACAGGCCGAAAACATTGGGGTTCTGACGCCGCGAAGTGGGCACGCCGATTGATGAGGAGGATGTCGGTCGCGCGGAATCAACGGGGTGCGTTAACTCAGGCAGGCGCTGGCATCGCCGCATCCCGTCGCAAGTCATCCGATTTCGCGCGGCCATTCGTGTCTCTGGCTGCGAACCGAGCCTCGAACACTTCATCTTCGGACACATGGAGAGCATCATGTCGAGGTTCCTCGCGCGCGTAACGGCGGTCGCGGCCTTGGCGGCACTGGTGTCGGGATGTGCTCTGACGACGCGGCACTCGACGGTCCAGGAGCTGAAATACAACCCGGGGCGCTACCACGATCGAAAGGTCGCCATCGACGGGATCGTGACGAGCTCGTGGGGCGTGCCGCTCGTTCCGGTCAAGTTTTACAAGATCGACGACGGGACTGGAGAGCTGACGGTGGTGTCACAGGGCGGACGGTTGCCCACCCGCGGCGCGCACGTTCGCGTCACCGGGCGCGTAAGCGAGGTCGCCGCGTTCGGAGGATCGAGCGTCGGCCTGCATCTCAGGGAAACCGACCTCGACTTCAGGCGGTGATACGGACGACCACGGCCGTCATGTCGTCGTTCGGCGGCGCGCGCGCCGCGCCATTCGGCAACCGCCTGAAAGATCGCCGAGACGATTTTGGCGGCAGGCAGCTGCGCCGATCGCTGGACGACATCGAGCAACCGGGCAGCGGTGAACTCCTGCGCGAGTTCGTTCATGGCTTCAAAGACGCCGTCCGTGCAGAACACGTAAACCTCGCCGGCCTGCAGCGAGAACGTGACTTCGTCATACGTCGAGCCGGGAAACGACCCGAGCGGCACGCCCGGCAACTCGATCTGCGAGCACTCGCCGGCGGACCACCTCACCGGATACGGCAAGCCCGAATTCGCCATCGTCATCGTCCGGCGCTTGAGATCGAAGATCGTGTAACAGAGCGTGCAGTAGTACTCCTCGAGCTGGCGCTGGTGCAGGATCGTGTTGATCGAGGCGAGCACGCTCGCCGGGCTCGAACGCTCTGGAACATATCGCCGACGAAACGTGCGTCCGCGCACGAGCTCCGCCGCAAACGCGCTGTAGAGCGCCGCCGGCACGCCTTTCCCCGAGACGTCGCCAACCGCGACGACCATCGTGTTCGACTCGGGGGCGAGATAGTCGTGGAAATCGCCGCCGACCTCACGCGCCGGATCGAACGCCGCCGCGACCTCGACGCCCTTGAGGCGCTTGGGCGGCTCGGTTGGCAGGAGCGCGATCTGGACGCGTTGAGCGAAGCGAACCTCTTTCTCGAGCCGGGCCTCGTTGGCGCGCAGTTCCTCATACAGGCGCGCGTTCTCGATCGCGACCGCCGCCTGGCTGGCCAGGAGCGTCAGGATCTCCTCGTCACGCTTGCTGAACGCGTCGAGCTCCGGACTTTCGAGATCGACGACGCCGATGCAGCGGTCCTTGATGAGCAGCGGAATCGCCAGCTCCGAGCGCACGTCGGGCACGACCCTGATGTATCGGGGATCCTGCGAAACGTCGGACACGAGAACCGCCTCGCGATGCAGGGCCGCGTATCCGACGATGCCCTCGCCGAGGCGGACGCGCGGAAGATCGCGCTTCTCGCCGAAGTGCAGCGCGATTTTGATCTCCAGCTCACCTTCCTCGTTGAGGAGCAGTATTCCAAACGTCCGGTAATCAATCACCCGCTTGGTGAGTTGCGCGATGCGCGCAAACAGCTGATCGAGGTCAAGGACGGAGGCGACCTCCCGGCCGATTTCGGCGAGCGTTTCGAGCGCCTCGGCGTCGAGCCGGCTTTGCTCGTAGAGCCGGGCGTTGACGAGCGCGATGGCGACGTGCGCGGCGATCTGCCGCAGCACCACCACGTCGTTGCGGCCGAAGTGATTCGCGCCGCGACTGAGCAGGTTGAGCGCGCCGATTGGCTTCGACTTATGGAGAAGCGGGACGACAATCTCCGACGCCATGCCCGGCACGAACTCGACGTAGCGCGGATCTGATCCGAGATCGTTGACGACGAGCGGTTGCTGGCTCGCGACGGCGGCGCCAACGAGCCCGTCGCCGAGCGCAAGGCGAGGCGGGTCGTCGCTCGGCGGATAGCCAACCGTGTAGGCGGCTCTCAACTCGCTGCGACGCTCGTCGAGAAGGTAGACCGCCAGCGCCTCGAACGAGATCAGCCGGCCGATGAGGATTGGAATCTTCGCGAGGAGCTCGTCGAGGTCCAGGACCGCCGTGACCTGACGGCCCAGATCGAAGAGGGTCTTGACGATCTCATGCTCGGCGGCGGCCGATGCCGCCAGCTCGTCTGCCGCAGAAAGCGCGGCGTCGTCCTGTTCAGCGTCCGCGGCTGCGGAATCTCGGGGATTCACTGGGTGAAAATCGCTCTCGGCTGCTTCTGCAGTCTCGAATTATACTTGCAAGTTCCCGCGTGCTGACGCCCTGATCGAAGGAGCGGCCGGCACCCGGACGCGGGCGACCAGAGAACTTGATGGACATCACGCTGCCTCTCGACTACTCGGCGATCGAACGGATCCTGCCGCATCGCTATCCCTTTCTCCTCGTCGACCGGATCACCGAGCTCGTGCCCGACCAGCGCATCGTCGGCATCAAGAACGTCACGCTCAACGAGCGGTACCTCGCGCACCGGGCTGGTGAGCCGCCGGTACTGCCGCCGACGATCCTCACCGAAGCGATCGCCCAGGTCGGCGCGATCCTGATTCTCGCCAAGCCCGAAAACCGCGAGAAGCTGCCCTACTTCAGGAGTATCGAGCGTGTGCGGTATCGTCGCACCGTGCATCCCGGGGACGTCGTGATCATCGAAGCCACGGTCCGGCGGTTGCGCAGTCGCGTCGGCGTGCTGCGCGGGATCGCCCGTGTCGACGGTCATGTGGTCGTCGAAGGAACGATGACGTTTGCGCTCGGGCCCCGCGGCGACGCGGCCGACGCGTCATCGCAGCACGAGTAGCACGCTTCCCACCTTGGCCGCGCGCGAAGCCCACACGGCCCATCGTGAGTCGGGATTGAAGTAACGCCAGGTATCGAGGACAGCTGGCGCCAGCACGACCGCGCCGATCCAACGCTCATCAAGTCGCGACGATGCAGCCATACCGCGCGTGTCCCGCTCTGGGGGTCCGGTCTGCGCGAACGCTGCGACGGAGTACGCTGCAGACGCGCCGACGTTGAAGGCAAAGACGCCCTTCGCAAACGGCGCCTGCTCGAAACGAAGACGCGGCCGCGCGGTCAGCAGCCACTCGTTGGTGGCCTGCTGCATCCAGAAGCCCGCGGACGAGATTGTGTACTCCTGGCGCGGAGACAAGTCGCTGCGGTGCGTGATGGCGAAGAATGGAATCCCGTGAAAGTCGACCGGCTTCACGCCAGGATCGGCATCGAACACCACATCGAAGAGCAAGTGCGCGCCCTCATGGGCAGCCAGACCCACTACTATGCCACCCACGAAGCCACCGACTGCAGCGGTACGATTCACAGGTCGTGGGCTTGCCTCTTGTCGAGCTAGCACCTCGCCTGCCGAGACGTACGGCGCAACCATCACGAGACACAGCAGTAAGCGGATCCGCTGAGACTTTCTTCGCCCTGGCTCGGCCGTGGCACACGAGTTGCTCACTCCCGGCCCGGCAAGTGATGCGTCGCGAGCGACGCAAAGGAGACGAGAGATGCTCGAAACCATCGCGATCATTCTGATCGTTCTGTGGCTGCTGGGACTCGTCAGCGGCTACACCATGGGTAACTTCATCTACATCCTGCTGGTCATCGCGATCATCCTGTTCCTCGTGAGGCTGGTCAGCGGACGCAGAGTCTGAGGCACCCGAGGCGATCAGGCAACTCTTCGCCGCGCAGCGGCAGGTGCGGCGGCCAGGTTCGTGCCTGGCCGCTCGCGCCATCGGACGACGGCTACGCCAGCAAAGACGAGCGCTGCCGAGATCGCCATCCGCCAGGTGAAGGGCTCATGCAACACCAGGACGCCGAGCGCCACCGCAATCACCGGGTTGATGTACGCGTACAGCGAAACGAACGACACGGGCAGGTGTCGTAAGCGCGTAGGTGTAGGCGACGAACCCGCCAACTGCGCCAATCGTCGACAGGTACAGCAGCGCCGCGGTCGTCCGCGTGGTGAAGAAGAGCGTGCTCCACTCGCCTCGGAGCGTGCCGGCGGCGGTCATGATCAGACCCCCGGCGAGCATCTGGTAAGCGGCCGTTCCCAAGACCTCGTTGTCGGAATCGGCGCCGGAACTCGCCGCGCGGCCGTGGCGCTTCGAGTAGGACGAACCGATCGACCAGCCGATAGCGGCGACCTGCAACGCCGCGATGCCCGCGAGAAAGCCACGGCTGCTCGCGGATCCCAGCGTCAGATCCGGCCAGACGAGCAACACGATCCCGCTGAAGCCAATCACGAGACCGATGACGACCGATCGGCGCAGCCTCTCGCCGTCGGGAAGTAACGACTCGACCGCCGGCCATCCAGAAAGGTGCGGTCGCGACGATCACCGCCGCAAGACCGCTCGGCACGAACTGTTCCGCGTAGACGACGCCGCCATTGCCGAGCCCGAGCATCAGGAACCCGAGGAGCGCGATGCCTCGCCACTGCGAGACTGGCGGGAGCGGGCGGCCGCGGGCGACGAGGTAGATCGTCAGCAGCGATCCGGCAAGCAGCCAGCGCAGGCCTCCCATCAGCGCGGGCGGGATCGATTCGAGGCTGACCCTGATTCCGAGATACGTCGTCCCCCAGATCAGACAGACGGCGCCCCACGCAAAGTAGGCCAGTCGCTTCTGGCGGGCGTCGGGCGTCATCGGCGCGCCTCTTCGCGTTTCGCGATCGGCAGCCGCGGCGTTTCCTTCACCGTCTCGAGGACGATCGTCGTGCGGGTGGAACGAACGCCTGGCACCTTGGAAAAGCGCGTGCGCAGCAAGTGGCCGAGGTGCTCGGCGTCGCGAGCGCGCACCTTGATGAGATAGCAGTCGTCGCCGGCGACGTGATGCACCTCGAGGACTTCTTCGAGCTCGGCGAGGGATTGGGCAATCCGGTTCTCGGCACCGGCTTCGTCGCTGCGAACGGCGACAAAGGCCAGCAGGCCGAGTCCAAGCGCCTTCGGATCGATCTGCGCCGCATAGCCCTTCAGTGTTCCGCGGGCTTCGAGCTTGCGAATACGTTCCAGTACGGCAGAAGGGGCGAGCCCAACCGCTCGCGAAATCTCGATCTGGGTCTCGCGCGCGTTGGTCTGCAGGTGCTCGAGAATCTGAAGGTCTGTATCGTCGAGAATTCGGTCGTTCTGCACAATTCAGCCATTATCGCTGAATATTTGCATGTATTCCATCCAAAATTCGTTTGGACTGCCTTGTTACAGACAATTATTCTGTTCGACGAAGCAACACTACTGGCCGAGAAATCCGAACGTCCCTTTCCCGAGCCGGGCGCCGCCGTCGATCGTCAACGTTTCGCCAGTAATGAATGACGACTGCTCCGAGACCAGAAAGGCAACCGCATCAGCGACTTCCGACGGTTGACCCCAGCGGCCCAACGGCACCGTCTGGGTAATCCGTTCGACGGCTTCGGGCGAGTTCCAGAGCTGGCGGGCTGCCCCTGCGGACTCGATCGGCCCAGGGGCGACGGCGTTCACGCGGATGCGATGGCGCGCCCATTCGACGGCGAGCGTCTGCGTCATCGACATGACACCAGCCTTGGCCGCGGCGGAATGCACCGTGCCGGCGCTCCCCGTCCACACGTAGTTGGCGAGCACCGACACGATGGCGCCGCCGCGGCCGCGCTCGATCATGTGGCGGCCGACGGCGCGCGTGCAGTAGAAGCTGCCGTTGAGCACGATGCCGATGACGGCGTCCCAGCCGTTCGGCGAGAGATCTTCAGCGCGGCTGATGAAATTTCCCGCGGCGTTGTTGATGAGGATGTCAATCCGCCCGTAGTGGTGCAGCACCCGGTGCACCATCTCGTCGACCTGCTCGGTCTTGCGCACGTCGAGCTGCACCGCCAGTGAATCGAAGCCGGCGAGCCGCAGGTCGGCGGACCCGCGCTCGAGGTTTCGCGAATTCCGGCTGCCGATGACGAGGATCGCGCCGAGCGCCCCGAGGCGCTTGGCGATGGCGAGCCCGATTCCGGTTCCGCCGCCGGTGATGATTGCGACTTTCCCCTTGAGCGAGTTCTCGGACAGCATCGCGGTTCACTCTAACGCTCCGGGTGCCTCCTGTCCACGCACGCGCGCCGAGGTGTTACTATCGCGCCATGGAAAGCACGAGAAGCACCGGTGTGACCGCGGTCCGCGTGTCTCTCGTGCTCGCCGCGCTCGCCGTCCTGACCTTGATGGTCGCCAACTGTGGTGGCTCGGCCCCGTCACCGCCACCGGCAGCGGCGGCCGCACCCACCGTTCGACAGGCTCGCGCCAGCTACGACGGCGAGCTGCCGCCGCTTCCGGTCGTGCAATTCGCCTCGGCGCGGCCGGCGCCGCTCACGAAGGCGGCCTACGCCTTTGCCGCGCGGCATCCGGACGTGCTGCGCCACATCCCCTGCTTCTGCGGGTGCGAGCGCAATGGCCATGGCCACAACGAGGACTGCTTCATCTCGCGGCGGAACGCCGACGGGAGTCCGGAGTGGAACCCGCACGGAATCGGGTGCGGCATCTGCATCGACGTGGCGGTCGCGGCGATGCAGATGCATTCGAATGGCGCGTCGGTCGCCGACATCCGCCGCGCCATCGATCAGAAGTACAAGTCGGAGTATCCGACCAGTACGCCGACGCCTCATCCGCACTAGAAGCGGTGTCGCATGAACGCGTAGTGTCCGCCTTTCCGCGCCATAGCCTTGGCGGAGGCGGGCAGGCGGACGACCACGGGTCCGGCTGAAGCCGGACACTACTTACGAGAAAACACGAGCCGATGCCGCGTACGAAACCTGCCGCTGAAGCGTTTGCGCGGCTCTTCGAGTCGGTCCACGAAGGCGTCTACATCGGCACGGTCAATGGGGCGTCAAGCCAGACGCTCGCGGCCAACCCTCACCTGAAACTCATGTTCGGCTTTGGCGTCGAGGCGTCTGAGCACGAGGTGCGTCCATTCGAGGTCGAACATTTCGTCGACCCGCAGGCGCGCGACGGCTTCCTTGGCCGCCTGCAGCACGACGGCGCGGTCCGAGATTACCTGCTGCGCCTGCGTCGCGCCGACCGAACGCCGATGTGGGTGGAGGTGACCGCGCATGCGGAGCGCGGTCGTGATGGTCTCCGCGTCGAAGCGCTGATGCGCGACGTCAGCGATCGCAAGCGCCTCGAGGATCAGGCGCGCGATCTGTACCATCAGCTGCTGCAGGCCGAGAAGCTCGCCGCGCTTGGTCAGACGATTTCCGGCGTCGCGCACGAGCTGAACAACCCGCTCGCGACGATCCTCACCTGGGCGGAGCGTCTGTCGCAGCGGCCGTCCGACGATCACACGCGGCGCGGGCTTGAAGCCATCCTGAGCGAGTCGGAACGCGCCGCCAAGATCGTCCGCAACCTGCTCACCTTCGCGCGCAAGCGCCATACCACGCGGGCGATGGTCGATCTCAATCAAGTCGTCAGGGAAACGCTGGCGCTGCGCTCCTACGAGCAGCGCGTCAACAACGTGACGACCATCGAGGCGCTCGCCGCTGGCCTGCCGCAGGCGTTTGCCGACCCGCACCAGATTCAGCAGGTCCTGCTCAACCTGATCATCAACGCCGAGCAGGCCATGATCGGCGCCCACGGCCGCGGCATGCTGGTCGTCCGCACCTGGCATGACCTCGATCGCGATGCTGTCGTCCTCGAAGTCACCGATGATGGCCCCGGAGTGCCCGAGGACGTGCAGCCGAAGATCTTCGATCCGTTTTTCACGACCAAGGACGTCGGCAAGGGGACGGGGCTCGGCCTGACCGTGGCCTACGCGATCGTGCAGGAGCACGGAGGACGGATCACGATTCGCTCGGAAGCGGAACGTGGCGCGTCGTTCTCGGTGGAACTCCCGGTCGGTGCCGGCGCGCTCAAGGCACCGGTGCCACGGCCGGTGGATCGCGGGCCTGAATCGGTGGAAGGCGCGGCGGTGCTTGTCGTCGAAGACGAGGCCGCGCTCGGGGCGGCGGTCGCCGAATCGCTCCAGGACGCAGGCTTCGTCGTCGAACGCGCCAACGACGGGTTCGAGGCGCTCGAGCGCGTGCGCCAGCAGCACTTCGATTTGATCATCTGCGATCTGAAGATGCCGAGAGTCGGCGGGATGGAGTTCTACCGCGAGCTCGAATCGTCGAAGCCCGAGATGACGCGCCGGATCATGTTCGTCACCGGAGACGTGGCAGGCACTGACGCCGAACGATTCCTGGAGGAGACCGGCACGCGCTGGCTCGCGAAGCCCTTCAGGCTGAAGGATCTCCTGCGAGCCGCGCGGGATATGGTGGCGTAAGCGCGGTTCAGGGTTCAGGGTTCAAGGTTCAGGGTTCAAGGTTCGGAGTTCAGGGTTCACGGTTCGACAGGGCGACGGAGAACCCTGAACCGTGAACCCTGAACCTTGAACCGCCTGTTACCGCGCGGCCGCGATTCGTTCGCGCTGCGGCAGCGGCGCGCGGCGCTTGGCCGCCGGCTTCACAGGCGCCTTGTACTCGAGCACGACGCCTGGCTGGCCGGCATGGCTCGCGGCGCTGTGCTCGGTCGCGTTCACGCTGCTCTTCTCCCTGGCCATCTTCATGCGCAGCATCGTCTGCTGAAACGAGAGGATCGCCGGCTTCAGCGCCGCGGCAGCCTCGGCCGCCGAGCACTCGGCGCCGAGCGCCTTTCGCAGGCGCTGTACTGCGCGCGCGTGCAACTGCGAGACCCGCGATTCGTTGACGCCGATCGCCGCGCCAATCTGCTTCATCGTCGCCTCGGCATAGTAGTACATGCCGATGACCTTGCGCTCTCGCGGCGGAAGCGACGAGATCGCGGCGCGGATGCGGTCGCGTACTTCGCGCTCTTCATAGGCTTTGTCGGGCGACTGCGGCTCGGAGGGCACGAGCGCCGGCGGCAGCGAGGCGCCATCGACGTTCTCTCCGGCCGACAGCGGCGACGTCGACTCGATCGTGTTGATCCGGACGATGGTGCGGCCAAGTCGCGCTTCGTCTGACCCGACGCGCGCCGCGAGATCGGCGAGCGAGGGTTCCGCTCCGAGCTCGCGCCTGAGCTGCTCGCGCGCGGCCTCGAGCTCGCGACGCTGCCGGCGCACGCCGCGCGGCCAGGCATCCCGTCGCAGCGCGTCAATCATCGCGCCTCGCACGCGGCGCTCCGCAAAGGTTTCGAACTTGATGCCGCGTGCCTCGTCGAATCGGCAGGCCGCGTCAATCAGGCCGATCATGCCGTCCTGCACGAGGTCCCTCAGTTCGATCGAGTGGGGCATCGAGGAGGCCACACGTCGGGCCAGCGATTCCACAAACGGCAGGCCGGCGGCGATTCGGTCGCGCTGATCGTGAGCAAGGGGTTGACGCTGCATCGGAATCCTCTCCTCCAAAAGATGTCGCCGAAGTCGCGCTGAACGCGCGTTCCGGCGATGCGGACGAGGCCGACGTAGCGCAACGACGGTACCAAGGCTGAGGTCCGGAAGCGCTGCCGTTCAGGCTATGGCGCTAAGTCGTTATTGTGAAAGCGTTTATATCTGTGCCGCGGCGGGAAAGGCCGTGAAGAATCGAGAGGGAACGCGCGGTCGATTGTGTCAATAATTTGGCGATCTTGGCATTTAGTGCCAAATGCATGACACGTTGGAGCCCGGCTCGAAATGGGGAGTGTTCGCGGTCTGGAGGACGTCAGCTGCGAAGTCGAATCTCGCGAGCGGTCGTCATCGCGTCGAGGACACTCGCCACGACCTGCGCGGCGCGCGCCCGGCTCGTTTCGTCCGACGAGCTTCGCTTCGAGCAGCTCGGCATTGGCGAGAATGATGCCGAGCTGATTGTTCAGGCGGTGAAAGAGAAGGCCGAGATCTAGCGGTTCATCCACAGACGTTCCGGGAGCCTGGCGCTCGGACGCCGGCATCATGAAGCTTCTTTGGGGTGGAAGTCCGCCGTGCGGCTCGGCTCGCGCCAGAGCGTGTCGACAAAGATGCGGACCGAGCCGCCCGCGGTGCGGACGTACTCGATCTTCCCGCTTGCGATCCAGTTGTAGATGGTGCGCCGGCTGACGCCCACCAACTCACACGCCTTCATGATCGAGATCGTTTTGCGTTCAATCATCATCATCGCTGTTTCCGGGGGCTGGCCATCCTTGACCATCATCACGTGAACCCCCGTCCGCAAACTGTTATCGGAGCCTGACCGAGCCCGCTATAGCCCGCCGGCGGGGACACTCAACCGGGACTGACCGAGTCCCCGGGGACAGTCAAGGTTGAGTGTCCCCGGGAGAAAATCGAGATCTGCCCGCGGCCGACAAGTGTGTCAAAATACCGCCAGCCCCAGTAAATGTCTGAACCGCCTAAACATCTGCTGATCGTAGACGACGAAAAGCCGCTGCGTGAGGCGGTCGCCGAGCGCCTCTCGGATCATGGCTTCGTCGTCGAGCAGGCCGGCAGCGGCGAAGACGCGATCCAGCGAATCACCGACTTCGCCTTCGACGTCCTGATTACCGACCTGCGGCTGCCCGGCATCGACGGACGGCAGGTCCTCGATGCCGCGCTCGAGCGTTATCCCGATATCGTCGCAATCGTGATCACGGGCTACGGAACGGTCAAGGACGCCGTCGACGCGATCAAGCAGGGCGCCGCCGACTTCATCACCAAGCCCTTTCAGTTCGACGCGCTCCTCCACGTGTTGACGTCCGCGATGGAACAACGCCGGCTGAAATCCGAGAACGACTACCTGCGCTCGCAGCTGCAGGAGCGATATCGGATCGATGGGCTTGTCGGGCGCAGCCGCGTGATGCGCGACTTGTTTCAGCTGCTGGAGATCGTCGCGGGCACGTCGAGCACGGTGCTCATCACCGGCGAGACCGGAACCGGCAAAGAGCTCGCGGCCAAGGCGATTCACCACAACAGCGCCAGGCGCGCCCAGCGGTTTCTCGCGATCAACTGCAGCGCGATCCCGGAAACCCTCCTCGAGGCTGAGCTCTTCGGCCACGTGCGCGGCGCCTTCACGGGCGCTGTCGCCAACCGACAGGGACGGTTCGAGCAGGCGCACAAAGGCACGCTCTTCCTCGATGAGGTCGGGACGATGAGCCCGGCGCTTCAGGCCAAGCTCCTGCGCGTGCTCCAGGAACGCGAGGTCGAACGCGTCGGCGACTCGCATCCGATCAAGATTGATGTCCGCGTGATCGCCGCGACGCACTCGGATCTCACGAAGATGGTCGGAGAAGGGACGTTTCGCGAAGATCTGTACTACCGACTGAATGTCATTCCGGTCAAGCTCCCAGCACTTCGCGAGCGGCGCGACGACATCCCGCTGCTCGTCCAGCACTTCCTGCAGAAGCTGTCCGCGGAGCTCGGGCGTGGACCAGCGACGATGTCGCAGGAGGGCTTGCGGCGGCTGATGGCCTATCACTGGCCGGGCAACGTGCGGCAACTCGAGAACGTCGTCGAGCGCTCGATCGCCTTCAGCCAGGGCCGCGCGCAGGTCGAGGTCCAGGACCTCGCCTCAGAAGGCGACACCACGCCCGTGGCCTCACCGGACGTCACCTTCCCGGACGAAGGCGTCGACTTCGAACACTACGTCTCGAATGTGGAGTTGTCGCTCATCAAGCAGTCACTCGAACGTACCCGCGGCAACAAGCGCCAGGCGGCAAAGCTGCTGAATCTGAAGCGCACCACGCTCATCGAGAAGCTGAAGCGGCTCGATCCACGCCACTAGTGCCACAGATAACACGGACAACACGGATGGGATTTACGAGATAGCTCCTAGCGAATTCCCAAATGCCTCCCCGCCATACCTATTGGACGATCATTCTCGAAGGCAAGCCGACCGCCTTCCGCGCGCACACGCAGGAGGAGTTGCTGCCGACGCTACGGCAATTGCAGGCGCGGCATCCAGATGCCGTGCTGTTGTGGTTCGCGCGTGGCCGGCTCTGGAAATCCGAAGAGGAGTCGCGCGAAGCGCTCAGCAAGCGGCGTCCTCCCGGGGATCGGCGAGGTCCTGCCTGGCGTCCGGGCGGGGCACACGAAGATCCGCGCGCGCGCTTCAAAATCCCGCGGGACGAGAAGAGACGTCGCTTTCGCGAGCGGTTGTTCCGAGACCAGGTTCCCGAGGATCGCGAAGCCCCGGTGCGAGACCGCGAGCCGGAACGGAAGGAGGGGCCGCCGCCGCGCGCGCATCCGCCACGTCCGGACGCGCCGCGCGCGAAGCCAGACAGGCGCCCGTGGCCCAAGGATGGACGGCCGACGAGTGAAGCCGATCGACCGGCGCGGCCGGACCGCCCGGCGCATCAGCGTTCAGGGCAGGGTCCTGGATCGTCGCACCGAAAACCCGGCTGGAAACCAGATCGGCCCACGGGACCGAGTGGCGGTGGCGACCGTGGCTGGAAACCAAGTCGACCTGGGGGACAGAGTCAGCGGCGGTGGCGGATCGCGGTTGGAAACCAAGCCGGCCTCAGGGTCAGAGCAGTGGCGGCGGGGACCGCGGCTGGAAACCAAGTCGACCAGCGGGTCAAGGGAGCGGCGATCGCTCGAAGCCGGGTAGACCTCCAGGGAAAGCCGGCGGAGACAACCGCGGATGGAAACCGAATCGCCCGCCGGGCCGGCCGATGGGTCAAGGCGGACGGGGCGGCAGGCCGCCGGGACGCGGGGGCCGGAAGGGCGGCGGAGGAGGATCGTCGAGATGATCGCGCACGTCGTGCTCTTCAAACCGAAACACGAGTTGACGACGGCCCAACGTCAGGCCGTCATCGACGACCTGAAGGCCGCTGCGGCGGGTATCCCCACAGTCCGAAGTCTTCGTGTCGGCAAACGGCTCCGGCATGGTCTGCCAGGATACGAGCAACTGATGCGCGAAGACTTCGAGTATGTCGTCGTCATCGAATTCGATGACGCAGACGGGCTCAAGGCCTATCTGGCGCATCCGAAGCACGAAGCGATCGGTGCCCATTTCATGCAGGCTGCCGCCGCCGCGCTCGCCTACGACTACGAGATGGAGGACTGGAAGTCGACGTAATTCAGTGGTGCCGCAACGCGTCGACCGGATCCACGCGCGCCGCGCGTCGCGCGGGAATATAGGCCGCTATCGCCGCCGCAGACAGGAGAACGGCGGTCGCCCCGACGATCGTGCCGGCATCAGTCGGCGTCAGGCCATATAAGAAGCTGGCGATGAATCTCGTGCCCGCAAATGCCAGCGCGAGGCCAGCTGCAACGCCCCCCGTAACAACGACGAGGCTCTGGCGAGCGATGAGTGAGAGCACGGCGCCCGCGAGTCGCCCCGAGCGCGATTCGAATGCCGATCTCGCTGGTTCGCTGCGCGACGCCGTACGACAGCACACCGTAGAGCCCGATGGCTGCGAGCAGCAGCGCGATGATCCCAAACGCGGTGAACAACCTGCCAATCAGCCGTTCGGCCGCAAGCGTTCGATCGACCTGCACGGTGAGTGGAATCACCTCGCGAACCATCAGATCCTTCCCCACTTCGAGCAGGACCTTCCTGACCGCGGCGACGACCTCGCTCGACGGCGCGGAGGTCCGCACCTCAATCGCGCGGATTCGACCCGGAAACTGCTGAATCGACCTGAAGAACATCGGTGTTGTTTCGGCGCGCACGTTGTTGTATTTCGCATCCCGCACAACACCGACAATCTGAATCGGCTTGCCCGCCATGTTGGCCGTCCCCATCTCCATCGACTGGCCAACCGCTGAACCCGACGGGAAGTACTTGCGCGCCATCGCATTGATTGATCACTGCGACGAGCGGCTCGCCGCTGTCCTACTGCTGGATCGTACGGCCCTCGAGAAGGGTCATTCCGAGCGTCTCGAAGATACCCCGGCGACACAGAATTGAAGTCGCGCGTCGAGGCGAGTGTCGGCAGGCAGGATTCGCACCGCAGCGTAGAGGTCGGTATCGCTGAAGAGCGGGATCGTCGACAGGCTGGCTGACTCGACGCCCGGGATTTCGCGGACGCGCTGGTGGACCGCGGCTGCGACCTGTGCCACGTCAGCCGGCCGCGTTCCGCGGCGGAGACTGTGTGCAACGTCGAACAAAAGCACGTGCTCGGGACGAAAACCGAGGTCGACGTTGCCAAGATTGCGGATCGTCTGTACGAGAAGGCCGGCGCCAACGAGCAACGCGAGCGAGAGCGCCACCTGGATCAGCACCAGCGTGCGGCTCAACCGCTGCCGAGCGCTACTACCGGCACCGGGGCGGCCCTGTTGTGTCACCGAGGCAGCCAGATCACCCCGAGTGCTTCCAAGCGCAGGCGCGATACCGAAGCCGATTCCGGTGAGGAGCGTCGTGACCGCCACGAACGCGAGCACGGTAAGGTCCGGACTGAGATCCAGCGGTCCGGCGTCAGCCATCGTTGCGAGCCCGCGCGTGCCCCAGTAGGCAAGCACCAAACCAGCCGCCATACCCATCGACGCCAGCAGCAGGCTCTCTGTCAGCAGCTGGCGGACAAGCCGCCGCCGGCCGCAGCCAAGCGCCAGCCTCAGACTGAACTCGGATCGGCGCCACGCGGACCGCGCCAGCAACAGGTTGGCCACGTTCGCGCACGCGATGATCAGCACGGCCGCGACCATCGCCATGATGATCCAGAGGGGTGTCGAGAACCTCCATCGCACGCCGCCGTCGAGGCCTGTCTTGGCGGTGGTGACGCGGATGGACGCGTCTTCAAGCGTCGTTCGACGACGCGTCTCGGGATATGTGTTCCACTCGGCCTGCCGCAGCTCTCGGTAGAGCGCGGTCATCCCAGCCTGCGCCTGCGCGACGTCGATCCCCGACTTCAGACGCGCGATCGACTGCGTGAACTGACCTCCACGATTTTCGAGGTAGTTGCGCGGCGAGAAGGCAATGACCGGCACCCAGACGTCGACAGCAAAGCCGACAGTCTCGCCGGCGAAGCCACGCGGCGCCACGCCAATCACGCGGCATTCGCTGTTGTTGACCAGGATCACGCGGTCGAGCACTCCGGGATCGCGCGCGAACTGGCGTTCCCAGAGTCCATCGCTGATGACTGCCACGGAGCCCTCCGTCTCGGCGCTCTGAGGACGTTGGTCGTCCTCGGCAACAAAGAAGCGGCCGGAGAGCGGCCGAAGCATCAGCACATCGAAGTAGTTCGACGACACGAACGCGGTCGGCACATTGTCGAGCGTGCTGATAGTCGCTCGATCGCGGATCGTCAGACGCACCGACCACTCTCTCGTGGTCGCGAGGATGTCGGTAAACACCTGCTGACGCGCCCGCAGATCCTGGAACATGGCGAAGGAGAGCACGGGAGTGGCGCTCAGTCGGACGAGCTCTTCCGGGTGAGGCACTGGAAGCTCTCGCAGCATCACGGCATTGATGATCGTGAAGACGGCCGTGTTCGCGCCGATGCCCAACGCCAGGGACGATCACGACCACGATCGTGAAGACAGGCGTGCGCCGGATCGTCCGCAGGCCGTAGGCAAGATCTTGCGCGAGCGTGTCCATGCAATGGCAGACCGCGCGTGTCACGGTGCAGCTCCTTGGTGCGCTGAATGCCTCCCAGGCGGCGGAGCGCTTCGCGCCTCGCCTGTTCTGGATCGTGTCCTCGCCTCCTCGCCTCCTCTATGGCGAGCGCGACATGGCTCGCGAGCTCCTCCTCAAAATCGCGATCCAGCCTGTCGCTCTGAACAACCGCCGTGATCTTTTCCCAGACGAAGTCGAAGGACGCTCAGTCATGATCCCTCCTCGCTGCCCAGGGCGAGCACGCGGGACATGACCGCCGAGAGACGCGTCCAGGTTTCTGTTTCTGACGCGAGGTGCGTGTGACCCGCCTTCGTCAGCGCGTAGAACTTGGCCTTGCGGTTGTTGTCCGACGTACCCCATTCCGACTCGATCCAGCCGCGCTGCTGCAGGCGAACGAGTGACGCGTAAATCGTCCCCTGGTTGAGCAGCACCGCGTCACCGCTGGCCTGTTCGATCCGGCGCGCGATCCCATATCCATGCAAGGGGCCGAGCGCAGACAGCGTCTGGAGCACCATGACGTCGAGCGTTCCCTGAAGAAGGTCGAGCTTGTCAGCCATCCTTGCTCCTGTGGCGTTACCACAGGACTATGGCACAAGTTGATGTGGGATGTCCACAGGAGAACTGCGCGGCTGGAATCAGGCCGAATTCTTAACGGACGCTGGCAACAGGCGTGAAGAAACGCTCGATGATCTCGCGAAGATGCTGAATGGATTCCGCTGAGTTCACGGCCACGCGAAGATGCGAGCCGTTATCGAGGCCCTTCGTGTACCACGAGTTCAGCGCGCGGAGCTTGTTGATCACCCACCGGTCGTGACCGCGCGCGGGCCCACTCGACGATCCGGCCTCCGTCTGGCCTGGGGCCCCCGGAGCAATGTGACGAAAGCCCTTGTCCTCGTGCAGCCGCTCTTGCTGCAGCATCTCGATGTAGGCGAGCAGGAACTGCGCGCGATCGACGTCGGTGATCGCTCGCGGTGAACGACCTTCGGCGAGGTCGGCAGCCTGTCTGAAGATCCATGGATTGCGCAGCGCGCCGCGACCGACGAGCACGCCCGCCACGCCGCCGCGACCCAGCCGGTCGACGAGCTGTTCGGGCTCGATGCAGTCGCCGCTCCCGAAAACAGGGATGCTGACGCTCTCTGCAACCCGGGCAATGAACTCCCAATCGGAGAATCCCGAGTAGGACTGCGCCGCGGTGCGCCCGTGTACTGCCACCGCAGACGCGCCGGCATCTTCAATGCGCCTGGCCAGCTCTGGCGCATTCAACTCGGTGGCATCCCAACCCGCGCGCATCTTCACGGTGACAGGGATTCGGACGGCCTTCGTCATCGCGCGCACGACGTTCGCCGCGTGCTCGGGCTCGCGCATCAGGCTGCAGCCGGCATTGTGCTTGGCAATCTTCGGCACGGGGCAGCCCATGTTGACGTCGACGATGTCGGCGCCCATGCCTTCGACGATCTGCGCAGCGGCCGCCATCTTCTCGGGATCGCCGCCGAAAATCTGGATCGAGACGGGCCGTTCCTCTTCGGTGTATTCGGCGTACTCGAGCGTCCGATCGATTCCGCGCACGAGCCCCTCGGAGCTCACCATCTCGGTCACGACGAGACCGCACCCGCCCTCGCGCTTGACGAGACGGCGGAAAGCGGTGTCCGTCATGCCCGCCATGGGCGCGAGCGCGAACGCCGGTGACAAGTCGATGGAGCCGATTTTCATGTTCTTGCGCTCGCGGGGCCCCGCCGCTCGCTCTCGGCGGCTTCGCGTCGCGCTCGGGCCGCACGCTGCCGATACTGCACAGCCAGCTTCGAGCATTGCGGCTCGGCGAATCGTCATCTAGTACGCCCGAACATCCGCGGCGTCGACCTCGACGCTCACCGCCTGGCCGATGAGATCGACCGCCAGAATCAATCGCGCGTGAGCACCCTTGCGCACCAGGCGGCCGAACACGCCCTTGAGCGGCCCGCCAACGACTTCAACCATCTGCCCTTCGCGAATCAGAGGGCAGGGGTCGTACTGCAGATCGCTCTGGACCAACCGGCGGATCCCGTCGATCTCCTGCTCAGGAATCGGCGCGATTTCGCTGTCGAACGAGACGATGCTGACAACGCCCGTGCACGTCAGGATGGGGAGCCGTTCGTTACCGTCGAAGCGCGCGAAGCAATACCCGGGAAAGAGCGGCCAGTCGATCTTCTTCTTGCGGTCCTTCCAGCGGCTCCAGCGCGCGATCGTCGGAAGAAAGGCTTCGAACCCCTTTTTCTCGAGCTGCTCACGAACGACTTGTTCGTGCCGCGACCGCGTCCAGATGGCGTACCACGCCGGGCTTGCGCTCATGCTCCTGATGTCGGTCCGCGACGTCGCTGAAGAGAGATCCTCAGAGCCCGGGTTTGCCCGTGCTCATCGCTTCGACCTGCTGTTCGTAGGCCTTGCGAAGCTCTTCGTTCTTCCACACGATGATCGCCTGGCGCCGGACGCGCTCGATGAACTTGCGCATCTCGGTCCGCGACCGATCCTGGTAGATGCGATCGGCGACGAGGTCGCGGACGCTGTCGAATGACCGTACGGCCTGCGGCTTCGACGTCTCCAGCTTGAGGATCTGGTAGCCCTTCGCGGCGCGCTGCGGCTCGGTGATGTCGCCTGGCTTCATCCCGGCGAGCGTCTTCTGAAGATCGGGCGAGAGCTCGGTCATCGCAATCGGCCCGATCAAGCCACCATTGGCCTTCGACGCGCCCGTCCGAGACTTCGCTTGCGACCGTCGCGAAATCCTCGCCGGCCGTCAGCCGCGCCCGCACGGCGGCCGCTTTCTTCGCCGCCTCGTCGTCTTTGCCGACGCTGACCATCGCCCGGCCCTGCTGCGTCACGGTCGGCACTTCGATCAGGATCTCGCGGAGCGTGACCGTCGCCGGTTCGAGAAACTCCTTCTGATTCGCCTGATAGTATTGCCGCGCTTCTTCCTCGGTAATCTGCAGCTTGCCGCCGAACTCCTCGGTCTGCACCTGCTGAAGCAGGAACTGCTTCTCGACGTTGCGGCGGATGTCGCTGATCGTCATCCCTTCCTGCTGCAGCGCCGCTTCGAACTTCTTGTCGTCTTCGAGGCCCTGATCCTTCCGCATCGACGTGAGCCAGCGATTGAACTGCTCGTCGCTCAGGCGCAGGCCTTTCTCGCGGCCGAGCTGAATGACGAGCAACTCGTCGACAGCGTTCACCAGCAGTTGCGGCGTGACGTCGGCGAGCGCCTTCTTCAACTGATCGTCGTTCTTGAGGACGTCAGGGTTGAGGTTGCGCTGGCGGAGCGCCGCGATTTGTTTCTCTTCGAGCTCGCTCTTCGTGATGATGTCGCCGTTCACCTTGACGAGCACCTGCTCGATGATCTGCGGTGACGACGCCTGCGCGGATCCGATCGCGACCGCGCCCGCCAGGAGACAGGCGACGGTGGCGAGCCAGGACCGTGTGTCGCCGCGCCGGCAAGTGTTTGTCGAACTGTAGTACTTCATCATTCCCAACCACCTAAATATCTGTAACACAACATTTTAGCTGATCGACCCGCCGCTGCTCAACTCTCGCAGCAACCCGCCGACCCGGACGAACAACCCGCCCTCGGCGCGGGGGTCTTCCTTCGCTGGCCGCAGAATCTCGTCTCGGGTAAACCCCGGGGCGACCTCGCCGGCCCGGGCCCGGGCCGCCCACCAGGACCCCCCGGCGACCGGATCCCCGCCTTTTTTGGGCCGAGCCGCGGCCTTTTTCTCGGATCCTCGGAGATCCAGCTTGAGTGTCGCCGGCGGCAGCAGGACCACGTCGCCGCGAGCCTGGATGACGCGGAAGAGCCAGGCCGGGTCCAGCTTCGCGTCGGGCCTGAACTTTAGGACGACGGCGGGTCCGTCCCGGTCGAGCGATTCGACCCGGATCCGGTCCGCGATCAGGCGAATCGCAGCGTATTCGGCAAGGTTGAGGACCGAATCCGGGGGCGGCCCGTAGCGATCCCGGACTTCGTCCATGATCCGGTCAAGATCCTGCTCGCTGCGCACCGCGGCCATCCGTCGATAGACGGTCAGGCGCTGGTTGACGTCAGGGATATAGGTCTCGTCGACGCGCAAATCGACCCTGAGGTTGACAGCAGCTCGGACGTCGTCCTCGATTTCCTCGCCCTTCAGCTCCTTGATGGTCTCTTCGAGGAGCTTCATGTACATGTCAAAGCCGACCGCCTCGATGTGGCCGCTCTGCTCGCCGCCGAGAAGATTCCCCGCGCCACGAATCTCGAGGTCGAGCGCGGCCACGCGAAAACCGCTGCCCAGATCGCTGAACTCGCGGATCGCCGCCAGACGCTTCTTCGCGACTGGCGACAGGGTGTCCTCGGGCGGCACCAGCAGATAGGCGTAGGCGCGGCGATCGGAACGGCCGACGCGGCCGCGAAGCTGGTACAACTGCGAGAGCCCGTAGCGGTCAGCACGATTGACGATGATCGTGTTCGCGTTGGGGATGTCGAGGCCATTCTCGATGATCGTCGTCGCGAGCAGCACGTCGTACTTGTGGGCGACGAAATCGACCATCACCCGCTCGAGCTCCTCTTCGTCGAGCTGGCCGTGGCCGACGGCCACGCGTGCTTCCGGCACGAGGCGCGTGACGAGATCGGCGAGCGAATAGGTCGATTCGACGCGGTTGTTGACGAAATACACCTGGCCGCCGCGTTCCATCTCGGTGCGAATCGCCCGCGAGATCACCGCGGCGTCGAACTTGACCACGTTGGTCTGGATCGACAGCCGATCGCGTGGTGGCGTCTCGATGATCGACATGTCGCGGATACCCGCCAGCGACATGTTCAATGTCCTCGGGATTGGCGTCGCCGTCATCGTCAGAACGTCGACTTTCTTTCGCATCTGCTTGATGCGCTCTTTGTGAGCCACGCCGAATCGTTGCTCCTCGTCGACGACGAGCAGCCCGAGGTCGCGAAACTGCACGTCCTTCGATAGCAACCGGTGTGTCCCGACGACGATCTCGACCTTTCCGGCGGCCAGATCGTCGAGCGTGACCTTCTGCTCGGCCTTCGAACGGAAGCGGCTGAGCATGTCGATCCGAACCGGGAACGCGGCAAAGCGATCCTTCAGGGTCTTCAGGTGCTGGAATGCGAGCACGGTCGTCGGCGCGAGAAATGCGACTTGTTTGCCGTCCATCGCGGCCTTGAACGCGGCACGCATCGCCACCTCGGTCTTCCCGTAGCCCACGTCACCACACAGCAGCCGGTCCATTGTCGAGGCCGACTCCATGTCGCCTTTGATGTCGGCGGTGGCGGTGCGCTGGTCTGGCGTCAGCTCCCACTCGAAGGCGTCTTCGAATTCCTGCTGCCAATGGGTGTCAGGGCTGAAGGCGTGGCCAGGGACCGCTTTTCGCGCGGCGTAGAGCTTGAGCAGCTCTTCGGCCATGTCGCGCATCGCCTTCTTGACGCGAGTCTTGGCCTTTTCCCAGGTCGTGCCACCGAGCCGGTCGAGGGCCGGGCGGGCCGCGCCGGTGTACTTCTGCACGAGATCGAGCCGTTCGACCGGCACGAACAGCTTGTCCTCGGCCGCATAGCGGAGCTCCATGAACTCCTGCGGATCGAGTCCGACGTCAATTCGCTTGAGGCCAACGAACAGCCCGATCCCGTGGTCGACGTGAACGACAAGATCGCCCGCCTTCAGGTCACGAAAGTCCGACAGGAACGTGCGCGTGGCCGACTTGCGGCGCTCGTGAACCTTGCGTTCTTCCTCGAAGACGTCGGTCTCGGCCCAGAGCTGGAGCTGCGCCTCAGGTAGCCTGAAACCGCGGCTGAGGTGCCCGACACCGACGAGGACAGCGGCCGCGTGGGCATCCTCGGCGCGTTCCATCGGTACCGCGAAGATTTCGTAGTCGGCGAGCAGCTCAATCGTTCGCTCGGCCCGTCCGGCCGAGTGCGCGACAAACACCAGCGTGTCGCCGCGCTCGCGGCCGCGCCGGATCTCCTCGACCCAGTCCTGGACGCGACCTGAGAAGGCAACTGCCGGCTGACAGGCGATGTGCGAGGTCGCGGCGTCCTCGTCGATCGGCGGGGTCATCGTCAGCGTCTCGAGGGCCGTCGCCCCTCCGAGCCATTCGCGTGCGGTATCCCAGTCGACGAGCAGATCGGCTGGCCGAGCGACGCGCTGACCCTTCTCAATTGCCTCGTCGTAGCTCGCGACGACCTGGTCCCACAATTTACGGCCGTGCGACTCGACTTCGTCCGGCTCCGATACGAGCACGTTCGGACGGGCGGCAGAAAAGTAGTCGAAGACAGTCGCGCTCCGATCCGGTTGATCCTCATCGCCCGGCAGTTCCTGCAGTGGCGTGATGGACGCCTGATCGAGCGGCGCGCTCGAGCGCTGCGTGGCGGGGTCGTAGGCGCGGATCGATTCGATCGTGTCGCCGATGAATTCCAGGCGAACCGGCTCGACGGCGCCAGCCGGATAGAAGTCGACGACGCCGCCGCGCACGCAGAACTCTCCCGACTCGTCCACCGGATCCTGGCGCGTGTAACCAGCCTCCACGAATAGCTCGGCGAGCGCGGTGGGAGCCATCTCCAGACCGGGCGTGAGCGTGGCCGCCGCGCGCTTGAGACGTTCGGGCTGCGAGAGGCGCGGCAGAAGCGCCGCCGCGGAAGCCACAATCAGTCGGGCGGCACCGGTCGCGGTCGCGTGCAGGGCGCGGGCACGAGCGGAGGCAACGTCAAAGTGCGGCTTCAGTCCTCGATAGGGATCGACCTCGTGCGACGGGAACGGAAGAACCGATCGCTCGACGTCGGCTCCTGACAGACCTTCGAGAGCGGCCAGAAAAAACCGGGCATCCGCAGTCATTCGCTCGACTTCAGCGTCAGTGGGGACAACGAGCACGGTCGTGGTGCGTGACGCCGCCACCGCAGACAACATCGCCTTGGCTGCGGATGTCAGGCCCGAGACGCGCCGCGTCGACGACGCACCCATCCCGGTCCTGACGGCAGCCGACTTCAGGACGGCGCGAAGCGTGAGCGAACTGGACGTATAGGAAGACACAGTCGAGCCTTGGTCGTCTGGCGTGAACCTTCGATCTTACTCCAGGCCGTGACAGCTGAGCTGACAGGGTTTGACGGGCCTGAAGGGAGGGCGTACTGTAGCTCTCAGCTCTCAGCTGCTTAGCTCTCAGCTAGACCAGCTCCGCTGAGAACCGAATCCGGTCTCAGAAGCTGATTGGCTGATAGCTGAGAGCTGATAGCTGAGAGCCTCCGAAGGATGGTGTTGCATGGCAAAAGTTCTGAAGTGCGGCGATCTCATGCCGGGCTGCGACACTGTGATCGTCGGGAAGGATGCCGACGAAGTCTTCGCCAAAGCGGAAGCGCACGCGCGGAAAGAGCACAACATGACGATCATTCCGCCGAGCGTCGTCTCGCAAATTGAGGCGGCCATCAAAGACCAGCCCTAGCCAGCTTCAGCGGGACGCCTGGCGCACCCGCTCGACGATCGTCGTCGTCGAATGACCGGCCTCGACCGGCACGAGCACAACCCGGCCGCCGCGGGCTTCGACGGTGTCCCGCCCGACGATCTGATCGGCGGGCCAGTCTGCGCCCTTGACGAGAATATCCGGCTGAAGGGCCCTGACGATCTCTGCGGGGGTGTCCTCCGGGAAAATCACGACCGCGTCGACCGACGCCAGTGCGGCCAGCACTTCGGCGCGTTCGCCCTCGGGCGTGACCGGTCGCGACGGACCCTTGTTGCGGCGCACCGAGGCGTCGGCGTTCACCCCCACTATCAGCGCGTCGCCGAGCGAGCGGGCAGTTTCGAGATATCGAACGTGCCCGGGGTGGAGCAGATCGAAAACGCCGTTGGTGAAGACGACCGTCTTTCCCGAGTGGCGCAGCTCAGCGACGAGCTCGACGGCTCGCGACCGCGACAGCACGCGGCCCTCACCGCCGCCATCGACTCTCATGATCCGGCGGGGCCGATCGTTTTGTCCGGCCCGGTGAACGTCATCGCCGCCGAGAACTGCCACGAATGCTTCGGCCGGTAGATGCCAACGTCCTTGGTCCGCGATTTCACCCGGAACGTGTGGAGCAGCCGATGGTAGTCGTACGGGTAACCGTCGGCCTTGTGGACGGCGACGTCGAGCTTGTAGGTCCCTTCAACGAGGTCGAGGCTGTCGATCGCGAAGACGGCATCGGCGTCGCCGAGAATCCGTTCGGCCTTCAGGTCCTCGAGGTCAGTGTTGGTCCCGTAACAGCACACGCCCTCGGCGTTGAAGATTCCGATCCCGATCACGAAGTCTTCGATGACGACCGGCGCCCGCAGCCGTAGGCGCACCGAAAGCGGCTCGCCGCTGTGAAACACGTGCCCGCGTTCGCCGTCGGCACCGGTCAGGCTGACGTCGACGATCTCGATCTCCCGGGAACCCCAGCGGCCTTCGGTTGCGCGAAACATGTCCGCCGGACCGGTCGCGGTTTCGATCGGGTTGTCGGGGAGGATCGCCGACGCCGGCTCGTCCGGTGAAATCGTCGCGGCCGATTCCTGGGCCTTTGCGTCGCTCGCCGCGAGCTGCTGTTCCTCGCTGATCTCCACGTCGGTGACGTACGCGCCGACGACGCGCTTCGGATCGCCGAGGGCCTTCATCGTGCCGCCGTCCATCCACAGCGCCTCGTCGCAGAATCGCTCGACCAGGCCGAGTGAGTGCGTCACGAGCAGAATCGTCTTGCCGCGACGCTTGAACTCGGCAAATTTGTCGAGGCACTTGTGCGTGAAGCCTTCATCGCCGACCGCGAGGACCTCGTCGACGAGCAGGACATCGGGGTCGACGTGAATGGCCACGGCGAATCCCAGCCGCATGTACATCCCGGACGAATAGGTCTTCACCGGCGCATCGATGAACTCTTCGAGTTCCGCAAACTCGACGATCTCGTCGAAGCGCCGGGCGATCTCCTTCTTCGTCAGCCCGAGCATGATGCCGTTGATGAACACGTTCTCGCGGCCGGAAATCTCAGGGTGAAAGCCCGCACCGAGCTCGATGAGCGCAGAAATCCGGCCGTGGACCTGCAGCTGTCCTTCGCTCGGCTTGGTGATCCCCGCGACGAGCTTGAGGAGCGTGCTCTTTCCGGAGCCATTCCGGCCGATGACGCCAAGGGTTCGACCGCTCGGCACCGTGAAGGTGACATCACGAACCGCCGTGAACGTTTCGTCGGGCTTGAGATCGCGGATCAGGCTGCCCGAGAGCAGCGCGCTTTTCAGCGTCGCGAACTGGCGGCGGTTGCCGAAGCGCCGGTAGATCTTCGAGACGTGGGTGAGCTCGATGGCGTTCATGTCGTCAGCTTTCAGCTATCAGCTTCCAGCTCTCCGGCTCGCAGCAAAAACCTCGGTTCGACTTCGCAGCTGGTCAGCTGCGCGAGCGCGACAGCTGGGAGCTGTTCGCTCACACTTCCTCCGCGAACGTATCCCGCAGCCTATCGAACACGAAATACCCAAACAGGAAGAACGCGATCGAAATCGCGCCGAGCACCATCAGCCAGTAGGCGTGTCCGACGGGCCCCGGAAAGTACAGGATCTCCTGATAGGTGATCGCGAGGTGCGTAAACGGATTGAGATTCAGGAACCGCATCACTGTGGGTTCCATCATCATGTACGAGTAGATGATCGGCGTGGCAAAGAACCAGAACGTCATCAGATTCGAGAGGATGTCGCGCAGGTCGCGGAAGTGCACGGTCAACGCTGACAGAATCAATGCGAAGCCGAGCGTGAGCACCAGCTGCACCAGGACCACGACCGGAAACCAGGCCAGCCCGGCGAGATCGATCGCAATCCGATCGTAGAGGATGAACCCCGCGAGGATCGGCAGCCCGAGGAAGAAATGGACCATGTTCGCGAGCACGGTCACAATCGGCAGCACTTCGGCTGGAAAGAGCACCTTCTTGATGAGGTTCCCGCCCGAGATCAGCACGCCCGACGACTCGAGGAGCGACGACGAGAACCACGTCCACGGCAGGATGCCGCAGAACATGAACACCTCGTAGTGCGGAAGGTCCTCCCCCGAGCGCGGCAGGAAATACTTGAAGACGAACGAGTAGATGAGGAGCAGCAGCAGCGGGTTGATGAACGACCAGAAGAACCCGAGGACCGAACCCCGGTACCGCGCTTTCAATTCTCGTGCTACCAGACTCTGGATGAGGCCGCGATAGCGGGTGAGCCGCGCGAGGTTATGAAGCATCGACCTCGAGCACGAGGGCGGTGATGTTGTCCGGCCCGCCGCCGGCGTTGGCGGCCTCGATCAGGGCGCCGGAGATCTCCTGGAGCGATCGTTTCTGGTCGCCGAGGAGCTCGGCGATTTGCTGATCGGCGACAACCGAGAACAGCCCATCGGAGCAGAGCAGGTAGCGATCGCCCGTGGCCGGCTCCACCTCCGTGACGTCGACCTCGGGATCATCTCCGCCCGAGAGCGCGCGCGTGACGACGTTGCGCCATGGGTGTTGCCGGGCGGCCGTGGCGCTCATCGTGCCGGCCCTGACCTGCTCCTCGACCCACGAGTGATCGCAGGTCAACTGTTCGAGCCGTCCGGCGCGCAGCCGATACACGCGGCTGTCGCCGACGTGGGCGACGCACGCGGAGGCGGCGCCCACGAGCATGGCCGAAGCCGTCGTGGCCATACCGCGCAGCTCGCTCGAGTCGGCGATGGCGGAGGCGATCCTCCGGTTCGCGAGCCGGAAGGCGGCTTTCAGGCGGTTGGCTTCGAGGCTGAGGCTGGGTTCGAACGGGAAGGGCCAGGTGCGGTTCTTGTCGGCGCTGGCCGTGTCGTTGATGAAGGCCTGGATGGCCTCGACGGCCTCCCGCGAGGCGACTTCGCCGGCCACGTGGCCGCCCATTCCGTCAGCGACGATGAAGAGCCCGATGTCGGATCGCTCGCAGTGGCTGTCTTCATTGCTGGTCCGACGGAGACCCTTGTCCGTCGTAACGGCCCAGCTGAACGACAGCGGACGCGTGGCGCTCATGAGCGGCCTCAGCCTTGCGTCCGCACCTGTTTGAGCGCGCCGGTCCGCGGGCTGATGCCGAGGCGGGACGACACTTGAAGGCGGCTCAGAGACTTGGCGAGAGCGACGCGCGCGCGTTCGTAGTCGAGATCGGACGTCGGTCGCGCGAGTCGCTCCTCCGCGCGCGACGCGCGCGGCCTCGGCTCGCGAGACATCGATCTCGTCGGCGCGTTCGGCGAGCTCGGCGAGAATCGTTACGCCGTCGGGCTGGACTTCGGCAAAACCATAGGCCAGCGACACGTAGGTTTTCTCCGATCCCTTCCGATACCACATTTCCCCGACGGCGAGCGACGCGAGGAGCGGCGTGTGCCCCGGCAGCACGCCGAAATACCCTTTGGAACCGGGAATCTGCACCTCGTCGACGCGCTCGTGGATCACGAGCCGGTCCGGCGTGACGATCCGCAGATCGAGATGTGTCGGCAGTGCCACGGCTAGCCCTTCATCTTCTCGGCTTTTTCGACCGCTTCCTCGATGGTGCCCGACCATGAAGAACGCCTGCTCCGGCAGATGATCATACTTGCCATCGACGATCTCGCGGAAACTGCGAACCGTGTCGGCAATCGGCACGTACTTCCCGGGGAATCCCGTGAACTGCTCGGCGACGAAGAACGGCTGCGACAGGAACCTCTGGATCCGGCGCGCCCGGCCGACGGTGAGCTTGTCCTCTTCCGACAGCTCGTCGATGCCGAGGATCGCGATGATGTCCTGCAGGTCCTTGTAGCGCTGCAGGACTTGTTTCACCGCGCGCGCCACATTGTAGTGCTCGTCGCCGATGATCCGCGCGTCGAGGATGCGCGACGTCGACGCGAGCGGGTCGACCGCGGGATAGATGCCAAGCTCCACGATCGCGCGCGAGAGGTTGGTCGTCGCATCGAGGTGGGCGAAGGTCGTCGCCGGGGCCGGGTCGGTATAGTCGTCGGCCGGAACGTAAATCGCCTGGACCGAGGTGATGGAGCCCTTCTTCGTCGAGGTGATGCGCTCCTGGAGCTCGCCCATTTCGGTCAGCAACGTCGGCTGGTAGCCGACCGCCGACGGCATGCGGCCGAGCAGCGCCGACACCTCGGAGCCCGCCTGCGTGAAGCGGAAGATGTTGTCGATGAAGAGGAGGACGTCCTTGTTTTCGGCGTCGCGGAAGTACTCAGCCACGGTCAGCCCGCTCAGCGCGACGCGCAGCCGGGCGCCCGGCGGTTCCGTCATCTGGCCGTAGACGAGCGCGGCGCGGGATTTCGCAAAGTCGTCCATGTTGATGACGCCGCTTTCCTGGAACTCGAGCCAGAGGTCGTTGCCTTCGCGAGTTCGCTCGCCGACGCCGGCAAACACCGAGACGCCGCCGTGCTTCATCGCGACGTTGTGGATCAGCTCCTGGATGATGACGGTCTTGCCGACGCCGGCGCCGCCGAACAGTCCGATCTTGCCGCCGCGCAGATACGGCTCGAGCAGGTCGATGACCTTGATGCCGGTCTCGAACATCTGCAACTCGGTCGACTGATCTTCGAGCGACGGCGCCGCCCGGTGGATTGACCAGCGTTCGGTGGAATTGACCGGCCGGTCAGGGAAATCGACCGGTTCGCCGAGCACGTTCATGACCCGACCGAGGGTCGCCGTGCCGACCGGCATCGTAATCGGCGATCCGGTGTCGATCGCCTCCATCCCGCGCTGCATCCCGTCGGTCGGCTTCATCGCGACCGTGCGCACCCGGTTCTCGCCGAGATGCTGCTCGACTTCGCAGATGACATCGATCTTCTGGGCACCCTCGCTCTTGATGTGCACGGCGTTGTAGATCGCCGGCAAATGCCCGCCCTCGAACTCGATGTCGACGACCGGCCCGATGATCTGAACGACCTTGCCGACTTTTGCTGCAGTTGCGACTGCCATTGTGCTGTGCCTTGTCTATGGGCTCAGGGCTCAAGGCTCACGGCTCAAGCAAGACGTAACTTGAACCCTTCGGCCCGAACGATGAACCGTTCTTGCTAACTCTCCGTGAACTCCGTACCCTGAGCCCTGAGCCCTGAGCCCCGGGCCTGGGCCTATCTACAGTGCCTGTGCGCCCGACACCACTTCGATAATCTCTCTCGTAATCGCCGCCTGCCGCACCTTGTTCATGTACAACGTCAACTGGTCGATCATGTCCGCCGAATTGCGGGTCGCGGCGTCCATCGCGGTCATCCGCGCCGCGTGCTCCGCGGCGGACGACTCGAGGAGCGCCCGGTAGATCTGGACCTCGACGTGTTTGGGAATCAAGTGCGCGAGGAGCTCATCCGGCGCCGGCTCGTAGAGGTAGTCCACGACCGGCGTCTTCTCGGCCGGCGTCTCTCCGCTGAACGCCAGCCGCGGAATCGGCAGTAGCCGCTCGACGACGACGCGCTGCTGCATGACCGACTTGAATTCGTTGTAGACCAGGTAGACGCTGTCGACCTCGCCGTTGACGAACGCCTCGATCGCGGTCTTGGCCATCGCCTTCGCGTCGTCGAACTTCAGCGCCGCGAAAAGGTTGATCTGCTCGTAGCGCACGTCGAAGCCGCGACGCGCGAAGTAGTCCCGCCCGCGCCGGCCGACCAGGCCGAGCGCGACCTGACGATCGCGATTCTCGGTGATGAAGGTGGCCGACGATTTGATGACGTTGGTGTTGAAGCTGCCGCACAGGCCGCGGTCCGCGGTAATCACGAACAGCAGCGCGCGGCCGCTGGCCCTTGGCGCCTGCCGTTCATCGAGGAGCGCGTGCGCCGATGGATCGACGCGCGAGGCAAGGCTGTTCAACACCCGCAGCATCTGGGAAGCGTACGGTCTCGCGTGCTGGATCCGCTCCTGCGCGCGGCGCAGCTTCGACGCGGCGACCATTTTCATCGCCTTGGTGATCTGCTGCGTCGACTTCACCGCCCGGACGCGCCGGCGGATATCTAGCAAAGAGGGCATGCGCGATCCTAGGCTGCCGCGACCGGCTTCCGCCCGGCGCCGAACTGCTTGCCGAACTCGTCGAGCGCGCCCTTCAGCGCCGCCTTGACGTCGTCGTCGATTTGCTTCTTCTCGGCGAGGGCGCTGAGCACCTGGGGACGGCGTGTATCGAGGAACTGGTAGAAAGCCGTCTCGAACGCGCGCACCTGGTCGACGTCCACCGAATCGAGATAACCGTTGCCGGCCGCAAAGATGATCGCGACCTGCTTCTCGACCGTCAGCGGCTGATACTGCGGCTGCTTGAGCACCTCGACCAGGCGTCGACCGCGATTCAACTGGCTGAGCGTCTGCTTGTCGAGGTCGCTGCCAAACTGCGCGAACGCCGCGAGCTCGCGGTACTGGGCGAGGTCGAGCCGCAGCGAGCCCGCGACCTGGCGCATCGCCTTGACCTGCGCCGACCCGCCGACGCGGGAAACCGAGTTGCCGACGTTGATCGCCGGACGGACGCCCTGGTGGAACAAATCCGATTCGAGGAAGATCTGGCCGTCGGTGATCGAAATCACGTTGGTCGGAATGTATGCCGAGAGGTCGCCGGCCTGGGTCTCGATGATCGGCAGCGCCGTGAGCGATCCGCCCCCGAGCTCCTTGCGCAGCTTCGCCGCGCGCTCGAGCAAACGCGAGTGCAGGTAGAACACGTCGCCGGGATAGGCTTCGCGCCCTGGCGGACGGCGGAGGAGCAACGAGATTTCGCGGTACGCCTGCGCGTGCTTGGAAAGGTCGTCGTAGATGCAGAGCGCGTGACGGCCGCTGTCGCGGAAGTACTCGCCCATCGTGCAGGCCGAATACGGGCTGATGTAGAGGAGCGGCGCCGGATCCGACGCGCCAGCCGAAACGACGATCGTGTAATCCATCGCGCCGGCGTCTTCGAGCGTCCGCACGACCTGCGCGACCGTCGACTGCTTCTGCCCAATCGCGTTGTAGATGCAGATGACGTTCTGACCCTTCTGATTGATGATCGCGTCGACGGCGACGGCGGTCTTGCCGGTCTGACGGTCGCCGATGATCAACTCGCGCTGGCCGCGGCCGATCGGCACCATCGCGTCGATCGCCTTGAGCCCGGTTTGCATCGGCTCCTTGACCGGACTGCGATCGACGACGCCGGGCGCGAGCCGTTCGATCTCGCTGAACTGGCGTGAGGCGATCGGGCCCTTGCCGTCGATCGGCTGGCCGAGGGCGTTGACGACGCGGCCGATCAGTTCGTCGCCGACCGGCACCGAGATGATGCGGTTGGTCCGCTTGACCGTATCGCCTTCCTTGATTTCCTTGAAGTCGCCGAGGAGCACGCAGCCGACGCTCTCCTCTTCGAGGTTCAGCGCGATCCCGAAGACGCCGTGCGGAAACTCGAGCATCTCTCCGGCCATCGTCTTTTCGACGCCGTGGACGCGCGCGATGCCGTCGCCGACCGACACGACCGTGCCAACTTCGGCGACGTCGACGTCGACGGCATAGCTGCCGATCTGATCGCGAATGATTCTGGAGATTTCTTCGGCTTTGATGTCCATATCGTCTGTTGAACGTCTCTCTCGGCGCTTGAACCGCGTGAACCTTCTGAACCCTCTTGAACCTTTTGAACCTGGGCGCTCGCTAATCCGCTGTGCTCGCGAGCGTTTCTCTCAGGCGCTCGAGCTGACGCGTGACGCTGCCGTCGTAGACGGTGCTGCCAATCCGCGTCACCGCCCCGCCGATGATTGATTCGTCGACGCGCGCCTGCAGCCGCACGTCCCGTCCGGTGGCGCGCTTCAACCCGTCGGCAAGCGCGGCGACGCGATCGGGCGGCAGCGCGACGGCCGTGACAATCTCGGCCTTGACGACCTTCTGATGGTCCATCACGCGGTTGTCGAACGCCTGCGCCACTTCGGGCAGCAGCGTCAACCGGTCGCGGTCGGCCAGCAGGAGCAGGAGCTTGCCGACCTGCGGTTCGAGCGTACCGGCCTGGGCAATCAGCTGCTCCACGACGGCGCGCTTGCGCGCAGCGGGTACGGCCGGATTGGTCAGCACGCGCTGAAGCGGCTCATTGCCGGCGACGAGCCGCGCGAAATCGCCGAGGTCGCGCTGCGTCCGCAAAAGATCCTTGCCTTCAGCGAGCACGACGTCGAAGAGTGCCCGCGCGTACCGGGTGGCAGCGCCGCGACTGGTCACCGGGCCTCCTTGTCGCGCGTGCCGTGCGGAGCGTTCGAGCCCGACGCGGACCCCTGACCGAGCTGGGCGGTGTAACGATCGACGAGCCGGATCTGATCGTCCGGCGTGATCGATCGGGTGACACGCGCGCGCGCGGACGCAACAGTCAAGTCTGCCGCAAGGTCGACGAGCTCGCGGCGCGCGATGCGCAGCCGCAGGTCGATCTCGCGTCGTGTGTGATCGAGCAGGCGCTGGCGTTCGACGGCAGCGGCTTGCGCGATGCGCGCCTTTTCGGCGATCACGTCTTCAGCGCCCTGCGCCTTGAGTGCCTCGAGCTCGGCCGGCAGCGACTTGAGGCGGCGTTCGACCTCCGCGAGGTCGGCGCTTGCGGTCGCGCGCGTCTCGGCCGCAGTCACGAGCGCTTGACGGATCTCCGTGCTGCGTCCCGCCAGGTAGGCAGCTGCCGGCGTCTTGAGGTAGTAAACCAGCACCCCGACCAGGAGCGCGAAGTTGAAGAGCTTGGCTACCGTCTGCCAGATACTCCCGTGTTCTTCCGCGCCGGCCTCGGCATGCTCCGATCCAGCGGGCGCGGCGTGTTCCTGCGCGGCAGGCGCGGCGTGACCGGGTTCAGCCGCGGCAGGTGCGGCCGGTTTCTCGTGTGTCTGCGCGTCGACCCGCGCGGCAAGCACTGCCACGACCAGGACGAACGCCATCGTCACGAGCCGCGCGGCCGGGAATGCGGTGGCGGTACGGTGACGGACAGGCGCGGCTGGATGCTGAATCATCATCGACGAAAACATCAGGGAACGCGTGGAAAGACCGAGAAGGTCAGGAAGCCCGCCGTCCGAGAATCCGCTCCGCTGCCGCCTGACCGAGCGCGTCGGCGTCGGCGGTGAGACGCTTCCGCGCCTCCTCGGCCTCAGCCTGAAGCGTCGCGGACGCCGCCGCGATCCCCGCCTCGGCTTCGGCGCGGGTCGCCGCCAGGATATCGGCACGCTCGGCCATCGCGGCTCGCCGCATCTCGTCCATCTGCTTGTAGATTTCTGCGCGCGCCACTGACGTTCGCTGTTCGAACTCGGCCGTTGCCGCGCGGGCCTCATTCGCCGAACGCTCCGCCAACTCTCGCGCCGACCGGATCGCCGCCTCTCGCTGGGCGATCGTCCGCAACAGCGGGCGGAAGAGCAGCCGATCGAGGATGGCCGTCAGGAGCAGAACGAAGAAGATGACCCAGAGGACGGACAAATTCGGGATCACGAAGGCTCCAGAACCGTGAGTGACACGCTCTCGTCGTGACAAGTGCCACGACGCAAAACATTAATTTATACCATTAAAACCGCCACACTGCCAAGGCTGGCCACTTTACCCTCGGGCACACGGCGCACACGGACCTGGGCGCGAAAAGGCGGATGTGGAGAACCCTGCCGCTGCCGGTCTCTGGTCAGTCTACGCAGACGCGGGTGCCGGTGGATTTGACGACCCGGCCGATTCGGGCCGCTGGGATGCCTGCGGCACGGAGGGCCGAGTCGGCGACGCCTGCCTGGGGAGCCGAGACGGCTACCAGGAGCCCGCCGGAGGTTTGCGGATCGTACAAGAGCTGGACCAGCTCCGGGTCGAGACCCTTCGAGATTCGAGTCCCGGAAGCAAAGTGTTCGACGTTGGTTCGTCCGCCCCCCGGAACGTTGCCATTGACGAGCGCCATCGCACCGGTCAGCAACGGAATCGCGGCGGCCTCCATTTCGAGCGTGCAGTGGCTGGCGTCGGCCATCTCTGAAGCGTGGCCGAGCAGGCCGAACCCGGTCACGTCGGTGCACGCCGTGCACCGAACCAGCCGGCAATCCAAGGAACACCTCGGTGGCGCGCCGGTTCAGCGTCGTCATCGACGCAATCGCGGCCGCAATCGCTTCCTCCTGGGGCGCGCCCGAACTTGAGCGCGGTCGAAATGACCCCGGTTCCGATCGCCTTTGTCAGGAACAGCTCGTCGCCGGGCAACGCGCCGGCATTCGACCAGACATGCGCCGTGCGCACTTCACCAGTCACCGCGTAGCCGAACTTGATTTCCGTGTCCTGGACCGTGTGGCCGCCGAGGAGCGCCGTGCCGGCTTCGGCGAGTTTGTCGAGGCCTCCTTTGAAGATTGTCGCGAGGACCGAACGATCGGCATCCTTGGGAAACGCGGCGATCGCGAGCGCGGTGAGCGGGCGCCCGCCCATCGCGTAAACGTCGCTCATCGCATTGGCGGCCGCGATCTGCCCATACACGAACGGATCGTCGACGATGGGCGTGAAGAAGTCGACCGTCTGCACGAGCGACCGCTCGCCGTCGAGGACGTACACACCCGCATCGTCGGAAGTCCGGTAATCGATCAGGACCCGTGGGTCGTTCGGCACGGGCAAATCACCCAGGACCTGGGCGAGCTCGCCAGCCGCGAGCTTGCTCGCTCAACCCGCGCAGGCAGCGTAATCGGTGAGTCTTTTCATTACTGTGAACCCTGAACCGTGAACCTTGAACCATGAACTCAGTTCATTCCCTTCCGACGATTTGCTCGTAGAGCCGCTGCAGCTCCTCCTCGGAGGTGAAGTCGACTTCAATTTTTCCGCCCTTGCGCTTTCGAACGATCCGGACGGCGGTGCCCAGCGCGAAGCGGAGCCGGTCCTCGGCCGCGCGTGTGTGGACATCTTTCTGAGTCGTCTCGCGTGTCGAAGGCGAGGTCAGCGCTTTCTTGACGAGCACTTCGGTTTCGCGCACCGACAGCTGTTTCGACACGACTTCGCGACCGAGCCGCAGTTGAGCGGTTTCGTCGGGCAGGCTGAGCAACGCGCGCGCATGCCCCATCGCAATCGCGCCCGCAGCGACGTTGTCGCGGATCTCGAGCGGCAGGCGGAGGAGACGGATGACGTTGGCCACCGACGAGCGGTCTTTGCCGACCGCATCGGCGATTTGCTCCTGGGTCAGGTGGAACTCGTCGGAGAGGCGTCGATAGGCGTGCGCCTCTTCCATCGGGTTGAGATCTTCGCGCTGCAGATTCTCAATGAGCGCGGCGGCCAGCAGCCGGTCGTCAGGAATGTCGCGGACGACGATTGGCACCTTGAGGAGGCCGGCGCGCTGCGACAGCACGCCAGCGGCGTTCGCCGGCGACGATCTCGTAGCCGCTGTCGCGTTTGCGCACGACGATCGGCTGGATGATGCCGTTCGATCGGATCGATCGCGCCAGTTCCTCGATTCGCCCATCGTCCATCGTCGTGCGCGGCTGGAAGCGGTTCGGCGAGAGCAGATCGGTGTCGACTTCGAGCGGGCGCGTCGAGGTCTGAGGGCTCGGCGGTGTGTCTGGAATGAGCGCGCTCAGGCCGCGGCCGAGGGCTGGACGTTTTTCAACCATGGTGGGGCTCCGTATATGCCGGCGGTGTTCCCGAAGGCGCGCGCGCGAGGAACTCGCGGGCGAGGGCTACGTACGCGGTCGCTCCTCGTGACTTCACGTCGTAGAGGATGCCCGGTACGCCGTGACTGGGCGCTTCCCCCAGCCGGATGTTGCGCGGGATGACGTTCTGATAGACGCGGTCCTGGAAGAACTCGCGGATGTCCCGGGCGACCTGCTGTCCGAGGTTCGTGCGATCGTCGTACATCGTGAGGAGGACGCCGGCGATGTCGAGGGATGGATTGAGCGTGCCGCGAACGCGTCGCAGCGTGGCGACGAGGTCGGCAAGGCCCTCGAGCGCGAAATACTCGCACGTCAGCGGAATCAGCACGGCGTCGGCGGCGACGAGCGCGTTCAGCGTGAGCAGCCCGAGCGACGGCGGCGTGTCGATCAGGATGACGTCGAAGTCGTCGCGAATCGGCGCGAGGACGCGCTGCAGCCGATGCTCGCGGCTGTCGAGCGAGACGAGCTCGACTTCGGCGCCGGTGAGCTGTCGGTCGGCTGGAATCAGCGACAGGCCTTTGATTCGTGTTGGGACGACCGGAGCGGGAGTCTCTGCGGTCAGGGCGTGATAGATGGTGCTCGTCGCCTGACCCTTGAGCCCGAGACCACTGGTGAGGTTCGCCTGAGGGTCGAGGTCGACGAGGAGGATGCGCTGCTCGGCGATGGCCAGCGCCGCTCCCAGGTTGAGGGCGGTCGTGGTCTTGCCGACACCGCCCTTCTGGTTGGTGACGGTGATTATCCGCGCGGCCATAATATGTTGTATGACCTAAAAATGTGCTGTCCGTTCGATGCGCATCGAGGCGATGATACGGCCTGGTGGTGTATGGGTCAACGACGACGATGTTTCACGTGGAACATCCTCAAGCCCACGTGTCGGGCTTCACAGAACAGCCGCCCGACTAGCGGAGCGCCGCGTTCGTCCGGGACTGGAGTCTAACCAGAAATTTCAGCGAATCTGACGCTTTGTCAGCAGCGTCAAGCGGCTTTGCAGCGAATCAAGGAGGGGATTTGTCGATGTCCACTCGAGTGGCGGAACCAGTGAGGCTGGAATCTGAGGTCCCTCTGGTCCTCGAAAGAGCATGATCACGCCGCTTGGTGCGACAAACGCCTGTAGAGAGGTCAGAACGCGCGCCTCGATCCGGACGGCTCTCAGAGAGACAACGTGCTGTGCTTCATGAAGCTCCGGCCTCGCAAGAAGCTCCTCGTATCGGGCGTTTTCGACAACCGTGTCGGTAAGCTCGAGATGCCGAATGGCCTCCCGGAGGAACGCCGACTTCCTCGCCTTCGCCTCAACCATTGTCAGCTTGAGACGCGGGATCGCCAGCTTGAACGGAATCGCAGGCGAGCCGCCGCCAGACCCGACGTCCATGAGCAATGTGGCTGATGCTGGAAGAGCGCGCGACGGCCGCCAGCGGCTCGAGCAACAGCCGATCAATCGCTTCATCCAGGTTCTCGATCGACGTGAGGTTGATCTTGCGGTTCCAGCGCGCCAGAAGCTCGTAGTACGCGGATAAGCTCTCTGCAAGCGGATCGCTGATGAACAGGTTGTTCTTCGCGGCGCGGCGAACGAGGCGGCTTCGAACGTCGTGCGGACGCACGGGTGAAGCCTATCAAACTGTAGTAGTGGTGCGCGGGCGATTGAGGTACGCGCCGATCACGGCAATCGCGGCAGGCGTGACCCCAGGAATTCGCGACGCCTGTCCGATGGTCGCCGGTCGGACAGTTGTCAGGCGTTCGACGATCTCTCGAGAAAGCCCTGGAATTCCCACGAAGCAGAAATCATCGGGAATCTGCCGGCCTTCCTGGCGGCGCTGACGCTCGACTGCCTGTTCCTGACGCTTCAGATACCCCTCGTACTTGAAGGATGTCTCCAGGCTCGCGACGTCGATCTCCCGGCTGGCCTCGTCGATTTCCAACGACAATTGGTGGTTCTCAACGAGAGTCGCGAGCCGAACCTCCGGCTGCTTGAGCGCACGAGCGGCGGGAATCCGCTCCCCTTCCGGCAGGGTTATAGTCGCGCGGTGAATGGCCGCACGGTTCCGCTCGAAACGGTCGAGGCGCCGGGAGAACCGATCCCATCGGGCATCGTCAACCAAGCCAAGCCGACGGCCGACAGGCGTGAGCCGGAGATCGGCGTTGTCGATGCGCAGGAGCAGACGATGCTCGGCTCGTGACGTGAACATCCGATAGGGTTCGAGGCACCCTCGAGTGGTCAGGTCATCGATCATCGTGCCGATGTAGCTTGTGTCCCGGCCCAACTCAAAAGGCGGCAGATGCCGCGCGGCAAGCGCCCCGTTGATTCCCGCGACCAGCCCCTGGGCGGCGGCCTCCTCGTACCCAGACGTCCCGTTGATCTGCCCCGCGAGAAACAGACCGGCGAGCCTCTTGGACTCGAGGCTCATCCTAAGTTCGGTCGGTTGAACGAAATCGTATTCCACTGCGTAGCCCGGTCGCATGACCACGGCATCTTCGAGACCTGGCAGCGCATGGACGAGTTCTTCCTGAACAGCAGCAGGCAGACTCATCGAGTAGCCGTTGACGTAGATCTCGTCGACGTCGAGACCCTCCGGCTCGAGAAAGATCTGGTGCCGCTCGCGGTGCGCGAAGCGCATCACCTTGTCTTCGAGTGACGGGCAATAGCGGGGACCGATGCCGCTGATTTGACCGTTGAACAGCGGCGACTCGCCGATGTGGCGCCGCACGAGCTCGTGGACGCGATCGTTGGTGTGCAGCAGATGGCAATCAATCTGATCGCGCGCAATCCGATCGGTCGTGAACGAGAACGGCACCGGCGGATCGTCGCCACGCTCCACCGTGAACACTGAAAAGTCGATGCTCCGCCGATCAAGCCGCGGCGGCGTTCCGGTCTTGAGGCGCCCCCAGGTGAACCCGATGCTCTTGATCGACTCGGCGAGATCGCGGGAAGGTGGCTCGTCCGCCCGGCCTGACGGCCGCTGCTCGCGGCCGATGTGAACCAGCCCGTTCAGAAACGTGCCGGTCGTGACCACGAGCGCGCGACATCGATACGCCTCACCGCTTTCGAGCGCAAGACCGGCGACGCGGCCTCCCTCGATCAGGATCCGACCGGCACGCCCGACAATCCACGAGATGTTCGGTTCGGCACCGAGCGCTGCACGAACCCAGTCGCTGTATCGCCGCTTGTCGGCCTGCGCCCGCGGCGACCACACCGCGGGACCGCGGCTCCGATTGAGCAGCCGGAACTGGATGCCGGTCGCATCGATCGCCGTCCCCATCAAGCCGCCGAGCGCATCGATTTCGCGGACCAGGTGCCCCTTTGCCGTACCGCCAACCGCCGGGTTGCACGGCATGTGCGCAACCGTGGATTCCGACAGCGTGCAGATCGCCACGGTCTGGCCCAGCCGCGCCGCGGCCCACGCCGCTTCGGCGCCCGCGTGGCCGGCGCCAATCACGATCACGTCAAAATCAGGCAGCATTCGACATATTCTTGGTAATGCAAACTAATTTCTATTACAAATACTAGTTGCTATGAATCGCCGGTTCATCCCGAGGAGTCTTCGCCGCCAAAAACTTCTCACCGCAGAGTTCGCGGAGAACGCAGAGCCAATTGTGTGTTCTCTGCGACCTCTGCGTCCTCGGCGGTGAAAGGCTCTCACTGCGGCCTCACTTACTTGCCGATGCAGAACCTGTCGAAAATCGCGTGCAGCACATCGTCCGACGTGCGCGTGCCGGTGATTTCTTCCAGGCGGCTTCTCGCCTCGCCGAGATCGGCGAGGACGAACTCCTCGGGTGCCCCTCCAAGAGCCGCGGCCTCGGCCCGCTCGAGCGCCGCGTGCGCGCGAGTCAGCAAATCCTGGTGACGCACGTTGGTAATCGCCGGCACGTCGCGCAACGGTTCGCCGGCGGCCGCCACCACGAGCGCGGCGCGCAGACAATCGACACCCTCGCCTGAAGTCGCGGAGAGCGCAAGTGGCGACGCCCCGGCCAACTCGTCCATCGGCCACGCTGGTGCGAGATCCGATTTGCTGGCAACGACGACGCGGCGGCGCTTGGACGTGGACTCGAGCAACGCGCGGTCGTCCGCGTCGAGCGATCGTGAACGGTCGACAACCACTAGAACGATGTCCGCGACGTCGCGGACGGCGACCGCGCGGGCGATGCCTTCGACTTCGATCGGATCGACCGCGCCGGCGCGCACTCCGGCGGTGTCGACGAGCGTCATGGGGATGCCATCGATATCGACGGTTTCGGTCACCAGGTCCCGGGTCGTTCCCGGCGTATCGGTGACGATCGCGCGACCCTGGCCGGCGAGGCAATTGAACAGGCTGGACTTGCCGGCATTCGGCCGGCCGGCGAGGGTGACCTGCAGTCCCTCCCGGATCAGCCGGCCTCGCGTGGCACTGCCGACGAGCGTCGCCAACTGCTCCTTGACGCGCGCGATCTCGCGCGCCGCATCCCCGGACTCGACGAAGTGATAACCCGCGTCGGGAAAATCGAGCGACGCCTCCAGGCGAACCACGAGATCGAAGAGCTGCGCGTCGACGCGCGCGATCTCCGTCGTCAGCGTGCCTTCGAGCTGATCGTAGGCGGCGCGCGCCTGCAGCGGCGTGACGGCATCAATCAAGTCGCGCACGGCCTCGGCCTGCACCAGGTCGATGCGCTGATTGAGAAAGGCCCGCAAGGTGAACTCTCCGGGCTCGGCCAGCCGCGCCCCTGCAACCATCGCCGACTCGACTATTGCGCGAAGCAAGACTGGGCTGCCATGCCCGCTCACTTCGACAACGTCCTCGCCCGTGTATGAATGGGGGGCCGGAAAAAAGGTGAGGATCACCTGATCGCCGAGCGCTCCGTCCGCTTGAGAGCTCTCGTGACTGGCAAAGCGCGCGAAGGTCGCGTGCCTTGGTTCGAGGGGCGACCGATGCCGCGTCAGGATCGCCGCGATCGCCGCCGATTGCGGCCCGCTGATCCGAACGACGCCGATCCCGCCTCGGCCGGCCGGCGTCGCAATCGCGACAATCGTGTCGTCGACGCTGAACATGAGTCAGCGATCGCCCGCTCAGCGGCGCAGCGAAATGATCACGGTCTTCAGAAACGCGTCACCGATACTTTCCGACGTCAATTGCGGGTCGGCGGCGACGGTGATGTGCACGAGGCGGCGGGCGTACGGATTGAGCGGTCCGATTTCCTGCGGGCTGCCCGACGCCTTGACCTTCTCCATGCTGAACCGCGCCATCTGCTGCAGCTCGGCATCCTTGCCGCGGCGGTAGCCCAGGCAGTCGACGACGAACGAGCGATCGCCATCGAGCTCGCGCCGGAACGCGGTGTTGACGATTTGCTGGAGCGCGTCGAGCGCTTCACCCCGGCGCTGCAGCAGCACTTCGCCGCCCGCACCCGACAACTCCAGGCGGACGCTGTCCGGGGAATCCTCGATCGCGATGTCGAGCGGGACGCCCATCGCGACCAGTGTCCGTTCCACGAAGTCTCGTACGCGCCCGTGCAGATCCATCAGGTTCGCTCCTTCGCCTGAGCCGACTTGCCCGCGCCGGCCTGTTTCATCTGCCGTTCCGCCGGCGGACGCACGTGGTGCTGCGGCGGCGGGCCGATCAGACGATTGGTCAGCACCTGCTGGCCAATCGCCCACAGGTTGCTCGCCGTCCAGTACAACACGAGGCCGCTCGGCGCCCGCACCAGCATCCCGGCGAACACGAGCGGCATGAACAACATCATCTTGGCCTGCACCGGATCGGCCACAGCCGGCGACATTTTCTGCTGGACGAACATCGTGATGCCCATCAGCACCGGCGTGACGTAGTAGGGATCGAACGCCGAGAGATCCTTGATCCACCCGATGAACGGCGCCCCGCGCAATTCGATCGCGACCGCCAGCATGGCGTAGAACGCGACCAGGACCGGCAGCGTGAGCAGCATCGGGACGCAACCCGCGGCCGGGTTCGTGCCGTGCTGCTTGTAGAGCGCCATGACCTCTTCGTTCATCTTCTGGCGGCCGGGATCGGTCACCTTCAGCTTCGCGTAGCGATCCTGAATCGCCTTCATCTGCGGCTGAAGCTCCTGCATCTTGCGCATCGAGATGATGCTCTTGTGCTTGAGCGGGAACATCACGAGGTTGATGATGACGGTCAAGACGATGATCGACCAGCCGTAATTACCGACGTAGCCGTTGACCCATTTGAGGGCCCGCAGCAGCGGCACGACCAGCCAGTCGAACATGCCGAAGTCGATCGCGCGCACGAGATCGGGTTTGATCGTCTGCAGAACGTCGAGGTCCTTCGGCCCGAAGAAGAAGTCGGCGGCCTGCGGCGCCGACGTCGAGCGGACACTCCACGAGATGAACTGGAGCGCGCTCGACTGCCCCGACGCGTCGACGACGGTTGGGCTGTACTTCACCTCGAGCGGCTGTGCCGGCGGCACAATCGCGCTCAGGAAATAGTGATCGTCGACGCCGGCGAAACCGAACGCGCCCTGTTCCTGACGGTGCTTCTCGATTTCGCCGATCGCCGACGCGCGACACTTTTCGATCGCGGTAGAAAATCGGCTGCGGCGCCGGCGCGTAGTTCATCCCGCCGGAGACCACGCCCGTACCGAGCGCAGGGCCCCAGTTCACCGCTGGATTGAGCGTCTCGCCATTGCGGCTCACCGTCGGCGCAAAACGAACCACGTAGGGGTGCTCGGGCGTGAACGAGAACTCCTTGCGCACGGACAGCCCGGCGGCATCACGGTATTCGAAGACGAGCGTTGCAGCCGACGTCCCGATCGTCAGCTTCTCCGCATCTGGCTTGAAGAGCGCCTGCTCGAGGAGCGCCGTCGTTGCGGCGTCGCCGAAATCGAGCGTGAAGGGCTTCGGCGCCTGGGGAATATTCGGTATGAGCTCGAGAGGCTCGCCACGGCCGTCACGGTAGTTCTTCAGTCGCCAGCTCTTCAGCACGCCGCCGCGCGTCGTGAACACAGCAGAGACGGCCGAATTCTCGACGGAGATGTCCTGCTCCGCACTTGCCGCCACCACGGGTGTCGACGCCTCGACGGCGGGTGCTGCCGGAGTTGGAGCTGGTGACGTTGGCGCCGTCGTAGACGGCGTGGACGTTACGCTGGCTGCGTGCGCCTGCTGCGGAGCGGGCGCCTTTCGCGGTGGGGGAAAGAGAGCCTGCCACCCGTAAATCACCACAAAAATCAGCAGGATGGCGAGGAGATACTGTTTCTGCATTAAGTCACTGGAACGATCGGTATATGAGTGTTAGTCGAAGAAGTATTGATTTATCAATGAGATGAGGGTGGAACCGGATCGACTCCGTACGCGCCGGCCGGGTGGCAGCGCGACAGCCGGCGCAACGCGAGCCAGGAACCCTTCATGACCCCGTGCAGGACAATTGCGTCTCGGGCATACTCCGAGCACGACGGCACGAATCGACATGATCCCGCAAACAGCTGAGATAAAAGAACTTTATAGCCTGAAAGCAGGACCAGGATGGCTCGCTGGCCGATCGAAAGCCGCGTCTCCGTCATGCGCGCAGAGGTCATGTTCTCTTTAGACGAGCCAAGCCTCGTACAAACACGGTTCGGAAGTCTTCTTCGAGGCTTGCGTAGGTGGCACCAAACAGTTCGACGCGCGGGATAACCACAATATCGACGCCAGCCAATGACTCCGGCGACTCAAACTGTCTAAATAGCTCTCGAATAAGCCTTTTCGCTCGATTCCTTCTGACCGAATCGCCGAGCTTCCGCGACGCGACAATCCCAAGCCTTGTCAGAGACCCCTGACCGCTGGCGACGAGCAGCGTGAGAAACCGGCCCCGGATGCGCTGCCCGCTGTCGAATACCTTCTGGAACTCCGCGCGACGCCTGAGTCGACGGTTCTTGCCGAACTGACGAGACGCCGCCGCTTCGCTGGGGCTCACGTGGGCGACTCGCGTGCCTGCCAGAGGCCGGAATGGTTAGGACGAAGAAACCGTCAGGCGCTTGCGACCTTTGGCCCGGCGGCGTTTCAGCACCAGCCGACCGTTCTTGGTGCTCATACGCACGAGAAAACCATGAGTGCGAGCCCTGCGCTGGCGGTTCGGCTGGAACGTGCGTTTCATGATGTCAGATCCCCTGGAGCGTTCGAATAATGGCGGAGAAACCTAAATACTAACGAACCGTGACCTCGAGTGTCAATCAGCAGCCGCGTCGTGCAATCGGCTTCGCTTTGTCAGGTTTGAAATCGTGTGCTACAGTCGCCTCCCCTGCGGGACCGTAGGGTCTCCCCCCGAAGTTTTCCACAACTGTGGAAAAAAATGTGGAAAAGCCACGGTTTTCGCCCCGCTTCTCGAACCCGATAGCGTAGTGGTGCGGGTTTCCAGGGGGCGAAGCCGCCGGAACGGCCTATTTTCGGGCTTCGCGGGGGATGGGGTGCGTAAACAGCCCGTAACGACTAGGTGTCGCGGGGCGAAAGTGGCTCGAACGGCCGTCCAGCAGGGGTTTCGCCGTGGCAAGCACAGGCTCGAATATCACCGGGAACATCTGGGACCTGGTCCTTGCCCGCGTCGAAACCAAGGTCAACCAGCACATCTATTCGACCTGGTTCAAACCAACATCCTTCGTCGGCGACGACGGCAAGGTGCTGCGCGTGCGCGTGCCGAACGCGCTCTTCAGCAACTGGCTGACGAAACACTACTCGGTCGTGATTGATGAAGCGCTCGCCGAGGTACATCGGCCGGGGTGCGCGGTGTCGTTTGTCACCGAGGAGTCCGATCCCGACGTCAACGCCACGGTCCCTGCGAGCGCGCTGTCTTCGCAGGCCTCCGACTCCGACGACATCCCTGGTCCTCCCGGAAGCCTTGCGGCGCGCTACTCCTTCGACGCCTTCATCGTCGGGCCCTCGAACCAGTTCGCCCATGCCGCGTGCCGAGCCGTTGCTGAAGCGCCGTCACGCTCGTACAACCCGCTGTTCATTTACGGCGGTGTCGGTCTGGGCAAAACGCACTTGATGCACGCGATCGGCCACTACGTGCTCACCCACTTGACGAGCCTGAAACTCACCTACATCTCGTCAGAGCGATTCATGAACGAGATGATCAATGCCGTCAGGTACGACCGCATTCTCGATTTCAGGGAACGCTACCGCAGCGTCGACGTGCTGCTCGTCGACGACATCCAGTTCATCGCCGGCAAGGAAGGAACGCAGAACGAGTTCTTCCACACCTTCAACGCGCTCTACGATTCCCAGAAGCAGATCGTGATCAGCAGCGATTGCCCGCCGCACGAGATCCCGTCGCTCGAAGAGCGGCTGCGGTCGCGATTCGAATGGGGGCTCATCGCCGACATCCAGGCGCCCGATCTCGAGACAAAGGTCGCAATTCTCAAGAAAAAGGCCGAAACCGAAGGAATTCCACTCCCCGACAACGTCGCGATCTATATCGCCGGAAAGATCAAGTCGAACATCCGGGAACTCGAAGGATCGCTCATCCGGTTGATTGCCTACGCCTCGCTGACCGGCAGAGAGATTTCTCTCGCGCTCGCGCAGGACGTGCTGCGCAATGTGCTCCAGCATGACGATCGCGCGGTCACGATCGAGATCATCCAGAAGTTCGTGTCGGACTACTATCAGTTGAAACTCGCGGAGCTGAAGTCGCGCAACAATTCCAAATCGGTCGCCTTGCCGCGCCAGGTCGCGATGTATCTCTGCAAGTCGCTGACGAGCGCCTCGCTGCCCGAGATCGGCCGAAGCTTTGGCGGCAAGCATCATTCGACGGTGATCCATTCGATTCGCAAGATCGAAGATCTCCGGCAGCGCGACGCAGATTTCAACAGCCTTATCAACAACCTGATGGAGTCATTTCGCTAGGCGGCCAACCGCCTTTTCGCTGTTTTCCACAGCCCCTCCTGTGCAGCCGCTGATGAGCTGGTGTGGACGGGCCGGACGGCGTACCAGACCCCGGTCAAACCCGTTCGGAAACCCACGGTTTATGAGGAACTGAGTCCACAGCCTAAACGCCTATATTTAAAGGGGTAATCGCCAAATTTAATGTTTTCAACAGGACCTTCTTCCTGTTATAATTCTTTGTTCTTTGATCTCCTCTTCTGTAAAGAGATCTACGCGCCGGCCCGGCGCTTTCCCGCGAGGTCATCACCACATGGAATTGGTCGTCCGTAAGACCGATCTGTTGCGCGAACTGCAACTCTTCCAGGGCATCGTCGAACGCAAGAACACGATCCCGATCCTCGCCAACGTGCTGCTCGAAGCGAAGGGCGATGAAGTGAAGTTGCTCGCGACCGACCTCGAGGTGGGATTGCGAAGCCGGTGCAGCGCCTCGGTTGCCAAGAGCGGCTCGCTCACGCTCCCGGCCAAGAAGCTCTACGAGATCATCAAAGCGCTTCCCGAAACCGATGTTCGAATCGAGGAAGACAAGAACGGCGTGAAGGTCGCTGCCGATCGCTTCGATTCACGGATGCAGACGCTGCCTCGTGAAGACTTTCCGACGCTGCCTGAGTCGAGCGGCACCTTCAATGCCAAGCTCTCGCGCGACGTCGTCAAGCAGATGGTGTCGAAGACGCAGTTTGCGATCACCGGCGAGGACACGCGCTATTTTCTGAACGGCGCCCTGTTCATCCTGCGTCCCGAGTCGATGACGCTCGTTTCGACTGACGGTCACCGGCTTGCGCTGATTACCGTTCCACGCGAGAAGGCGGAAGGAAAGAAGTCAGACACCGAGGAGGAGCGCGTCATCCTGCCGCGAAAGACGCTGCTCGAGCTCGGGCGGCTGCTCGGCGAAGGCGACGGTGACATCCAGTATGAACATGGCGAGAATCATCTGTTCTTCGAACTTGGCGGGCGGCTGCTGATCTCGCGGATGATTGACGGCCAGTTTCCGGCGTTCGAGCGCGTCATTCCAAAGAGCAACGACAAACGCGTCGAGTTCGACCGTGACCGGCTGACGAGCGCAGTCCGGCGCGTGGCGCTCTTGTCGAACGAGCGATCGCGCGCCGTCAAGTTCCAGATCGAAAAGGGCAAGGTCGAGATCGCCTCGAGCAGCCCGGAATTTGGCGAAGCCAAGGAGGCTCTCATCGTCGACTACAACAGCACACCGGTGACGATCTGCTTCAACGCGCAGTATGTCCTCGACTTCCTCGGCGCAGTCGAGACCGACTCGGTCGCGCTTGAATTCAAGGACGAAATGAGCCAGGCCGTCATGTCACCGATCGGCGCAGAAGGCTACACCTACACCTACGTAATCATGCCGATGCGCGTCTGAAACTCCATCCGATACATGTCTGAATTCGAATCAGAGAAAAACGATCAGCAGCTTGCCGATGGGGCGAAGCCCGCTGCTGAAAGCGTGACGTCTGCCTCCGGCAACGGCAACAGCAATGGCGCCGGCGGGTCGGCGGCCGACGACTACGGCGCGGACAAGATCAAAGTCCTCGAGGGGCTGGAGGCTGTTCGCAAACGGCCGGCGATGTACATCGGTTCGACCGGTGCGCCGGGCCTCCATCACCTGGTCTACGAGGTCGTCGACAATTCGATCGACGAAGCGCTGGCCGGCTACTGCGATCAAGTCAACGTCACGCTCCACATCGATAATTCCGTGACGGTCGTCGACAACGGCCGCGGCATTCCGGTCGACCAGCATGCGAGTGGCCGATCCGCCGCCGAAGTCGTGCTGACGGTGCTGCACGCCGGCGGCAAGTTCGACAACGACAGCTACAAGGTCTCGGGTGGTCTCCACGGCGTCGGCATCTCGGTCGTCAACGCGCTGTCGGAAACCCTCGATCTCGAGATCTGGCGCAACGGCCAGGTCTACAAGCAGGCGTACGAGCGCGGCAACCCGACGTGCAGCCTCGAGGTCACGGGCACGACCAAGAAGCGCGGCACGAAAGTCACGTTCAGGCCCGACGCGCAGATCTTCGAAACCGTGGAGCTGAGCTTCGACACGCTCGCACAGCGGTTGCGCGAGCTCGCCTTCCTCAACGGCGGCGTGACGATCACGATTGACGACGAGCGCGACGGCGGAAAGAGCCACAAATTCCTGTACGAAGGCGGGATCAACTCGTTTGTCAGCTACCTGAATCAAAACAAGGCGGTCGTCAACGACAAGCCAATCTACATGCACGGCGACAGGGAGGGCATCGACGTCGAGATCGCTCTCCAGTGGAACGACGGCTACGCCGAAACGGTCTACACCTTCGCGAACAACATCAACACGCACGAAGGCGGCACGCACCTGTCTGGCTTCCGTTCGGCGCTGACGCGGACGATCAATTTCTACGCCGGCAAGAACAATCTCGCGAAGGACCTCAAGGACGCGAACATCAGCGGCGACGACATCCGCGAGGGCTTGACCGCGGTCATCAGCGTCAAGATTCCGAGGCCGCAGTTCGAGGGGCAGACCAAGACGAAGCTTGGCAACACCGAGGTCAAGGGCATCGTCGAGGCCATCCTCAACGACCGGCTGGGGGCGTACCTCGAGGAAAACCCGGCGATCGCCAAGCGCGTGATCAGCAAGGCCGTCGATGCGGCGCGGGCTCGCGAGGCGGCACGCAAGGCCCGCGATCTGGTCCGGCGCAAGGGCGCGCTCGACAGCAGCAGCCTTCCCGGCAAACTCGCCGACTGCCAGGAACGCGATCCGGCGCTCAGCGAAATCTACATCGTCGAGGGCGAGTCGGCCGGCGGCTCGGCAAAGCAGGGCCGGGACCGGCGATTCCAGGCGATCCTGCCGATCAAGGGCAAGATCCTCAACGTCGAGAAGGCGCGCTTCGACAAGATGCTCAGCAGCGACGAGATCAAAACGATGATCGCGGCGCTTGGATGCGGTATCGGGAGCCGAGGATTTCGATCCCGACAAGACGCGCTACCACCGGATCATCATCATGACGGACGCGGATGTGGACGGCTCGCACATCCGCACGCTGCTGTTGACGTTTTTCTACCGTCAGATGCGCGCCCTGGTCGAGCGCGGCTACATCTACATCGCGCAACCGCCGCTCTTCCGGGCCAAGCGCGGCCGCAGCGAAGTCTTCATCCGCGACGAACGGGCTCTCGAGACCTGGTTGATCAAGCGGGCAATCGAGTCGCGGGTCGTCGTCCTGCCCGACGGAACCGAGATGAGCGGCGAGCAACTCGAGCATCGGCTCGAGAAGCTGATTGCCTTCCGGAAGTACCTGCAGATCGTCGAGCGCAGAGGGCCGTCGAAGGACGTCATTCTCGGCGTGCTCGAGCGCGACGCCAGGGACAAGGCCTTCTTCGCCGATCGCGAGCGGGTCGAGGCGCTCGCGCAGGCGCTGACGACACCTGTCCGGACGGTCGCAGTACAGCCCGACGAGGAGCATCAGGCCTTTGCCCTCGCGATCGAAGATCGCAGCGGCGGATACCCGCGGCATCACCGTGTCGACCAGGACTTCGTCACCACCGGCGAGTTCCGGACGCTGGCGACGTCCTATCAGGACGTCAAGGGGATCCGCGGTCCGATGACGGTCAAGACGACCGGCGCGCCTCCGGTCGAAGATCTCGAGTCGACCGACGGCGGCACGGCCACAGCCAACGAGACCTCGATCGGCGGCGCGCCTCTCGACGAGGCCACCAGGCTTGCCGCCGAACCGCGCGAGCCGGAGCCGTCCGCTGTCGCCAAGAAGGCCGGCAAGGATGCCGACGTGCGAATCGAATCGATCGACGAGCTGGTCGAGTTTTTCACCGCGGCAGGCAAGAAAGGCGTGGCCATCAATCGCTACAAGGGCCTGGGTGAGATGAACCCGGACACGCTCTGGGAAACGACGATGAAGCCCGAGACGCGCACGCTCGCGCAGGTCCGGGCCGAGGATCCGATGGAAGCGGACCTGATGTTCACCACGCTGATGGGGGACCAGGTAGAGCCACGCCGCAAGTTCATCGAAGACAACGCGCTCGACGTGAAGAATCTGGATATCTAGACGACGGCTCAGGGTTCGAGGGCTCAGGGTTCAGGAAAAGCGTTCGGATCGTAGTCGCGCCGACTTGAGACTCTGAAGCTCTTAGCCTCGAATCCCTGAGCCCCGATCCCTGAACCTCGACCCGAACCATGACCGACCTGACCACAAGTTTCCCGTCAACATCGAAGACGAGATGAAGCGCTCGTACATGGATTACGCGATGAGCGTAATCATCGGGCGGGCGCTGCCGGATGTGCGTGACGGTTTGAAGCCGGCCCACCGCCGCGTCTTGTACGCGATGCGGCAGATGGGCCTGGCGTCCAATCGCCCCTACCGCAAGTGCGCGAAGGTCATCGGCGAGGTGATCGGCAACTACCATCCGCACGGCGACGCGCCGGCCTACGACACGCTCGTCCGGCTCGCGCAGGACTTCAACATGCGCTACGTCCTGGTCGACGGCCAGGGCAACTTCGGATCGGTCGACGGCGATCCGCCCGCGGCCTACCGCTACACGGAAGCCCGGCTCGAGGCGCTGGCCGAAGAGATGATGGGCGATCTCGACAAGGAAACGGTCGACTTCGTCCCGAACTTCGACGAGACCACCGAGGAGCCAACGGTCCTCCCGACCACCTACCCGAACCTGCTCGTCAACGGCTCGGCCGGGATCGCCGTGGGCATGGCGACGAACATTCCGCCGCACAACATGCGGGAGGTCGTCGATGGCGTCATCAGCCTGATCGAGCATCGCGGCCAGCCACGCGAGGCCCGCCTGAAGGCAGTTCTCAAGGCGGTGCCGGGTCCGGATTTCCCCACCGGTGGCTTCATCGTCGGGCGCCACGGCATTTTCAATGCCTACACGACCGGGCGCGGCTCGATTACCTTGCGCGCCAAGGCGACGACCGAGGAGTCGAAGAAGGGCGACAAGGTCTCGCTGGTTGTCACCGAGATTCCGTACCAGGTCAACAAGAAGCGGCTCCTCGAGAACATCGCCGAGCTGGTGCGGGAAAAGGTCATCGAAGGCATTTCCGACCTGCGCGACGAATCCGACCGCGATGGCATGCGGATCGTGATCGAGTTGAAGCGCGGCGAAGTGCCGGAGGTGATCCTCAACAACCTCTACAAGCACACCCAGCTGCAGACGACGTTCGGCATCATCATGCTGGCGATCGTCGCCGGACGGCCACGGGTGCTGCCGCTCATCGACATCATCGAGCAGTTCCTGGAGTTCCGGCGCGAGGTCGTCAGGCGCCGCACGGAATTCGAGCTGCGCAAGGCAGAGGCGCGCGCCCACATTCTCGAGGGTCTCAAGATTGCGCTCGACCACCTCGACGAGGTGATCAAGCTGATTCGCGGATCGAAGAATCCCCTGGAAGCGCGCGAAGGCCTGATGACCCAGTTCAGGCTGTCGCAGCTGCAGTCACAGGCGATCCTGGACATGCAATTGCAGCGGCTCACCGGCCTCGAGCGGCAGAAGATCGTCGACGAGCTGGTCGAGCTGTTGAAGACCATCGAGCGCCTGCGCGCGATCCTCTCGAGCGACGAGCTGTTGATGGCCGTCGTCCTCAGCGAGTTGAAGGCCGTGCGCGACACCTATTCCGACGAGCGGCGAACGGTGATCGTCGAGGAGAGCGGCGAGTTCCGAATCGAAGATCTGATCGCCGACGAGGACATGGCGATCACGGTCACCAACACCGGCTACGTCAAGCGGACGCCGATCTCGACCTACCGAATGCAGCGCCGCGGCGGCAAGGGCCGGATCGGCATGCGCACGCGCGAAGAAGATTTCGTCAGCCACCTCTTCGTCGCCTCCGCGCACGCCTACATCATGATTTTCTCTGACCGCGGCCGCGCCTACTGGCTGAGGGTTCACGAAATCCCTGATGTCGGTCCGGGCGGAAAGGGCAAGGCCATCGCCAACCTGGTGTCGATGGAGGAAGGCGAGAAGATCGCCGCGCTCCTCGCCATCAAGGAGTGGCCGGCCGAAGAGAACCAGCAGTTCGTCGTCATGGGCACGAGGAAAGGCGCGGTCAAGAAAACCGACCTGTCCGCCTTCAGCAATCCGCGCGCCGGCGGCATCATCGCGATGGGCGTCGACGCGGGTGATTCGGTCATCACCGCGGAGATGACCGACGGCAAGGAGCAGATTTTCATCGGCACCCGCGAAGGCATGGCGATCCGCTTCGACGAGACCGACGTCAGGCCAATGGGCCGCACGGCCTACGGCGTCCGGGGCATCACCCTGCGTGATACCGACGAAGTCGTGGCGATGGAAATCGTTCGCGAGGGTGGCACGATGCTGACCGTCACCCAGAACGGCTTCGGCAAGCGCACCGAGCTCGAGGAATATCGCGTGCAGTCGCGCGGCGGCGTCGGCATCATCAACATCCAGACCACCGACCGCAACGGCAAAGTGGTTGGCATCGCCTACGTTCACGACGATGACGAGCTGATGTTGATCAGCCAGCAGGGAAAGATCCTGCGGATGGTCACCAAGGACATCCGCGCGATCGGCCGCGCGACCCAGGGCGTGCGGCTGCTTGGCGTCGAAGAGGGCGACGAGGTGGTGTCAGTCGCCAGGCTGGCCGAGCGGGAGGGCGAGGAAAACGGGAGCGCGGAATCCACCGAAGCGCCGCCTGCTCCGGAGACGCCCGACACGCCTGAGGATCCGAATAGCGCTGTCGGCGTGAGAGTTCGGCTCTAGCGCTCAGGGCGCTGAGGACGCAGAGCGCCCCCAAATCTTTGTCGCGCTCTGCGAGCCTTCACGTGAGAGCTTTCCCATGTAAGGCGGCCAAGAGCGCTTCTACGCCGGCTCGAGCTTCGCGTACTTCGACAGGAGCTTCTTGACACCGACCGTCGCGAAGCGGACCGTGATCTTCAGGTCGTCGTTGTGCTCCTCGACAGCCATGACCGTCCCGACGCCGAACTGGGCGTGGCGCACGCGCATTCCCGTTCGCACTCCAAACGCCGACTGATCCTCGTTCTCGTAGGCATAGGACGCCTCGGCTTCTCGCGCCCGCCCGCGGCCTTTTCGCGCGTACGGGTTGGTGCGAAACTCGTAGTGGCTGTGGCTGAACGCGCTCTGGTACGCGGCATTCCAGGCCGGGGCGATGCGTTCGACGAGCTCAGCCGGGATCTCGTCGAGGAAGCGTGACGGCTCGGTCGACTGATACTCGCCGAAGACACGCCGCCGCGCGGCGCTCGTGAGAACCAGGCTGGACTGCGCCCGCGTCATCCCGACGTAGCAGAGGCGGCGCTCTTCCTCGATCTCCTCCTCGTCCTCGCCGGCGCGCGAGTGTGGAAACAGGCCCTCTTCGAGACCGGCGATCACCACCACCGGGAACTCGAGGCCTTTCGCGGCGTGCATCGTCATCAGCCAGACGCGTGCCTCACGGCTGCCCGATTCCTCGTCGGCCTCCGACAAGAGCGACAACCGATCGACAAAACCGCCGAGGGACGCCTCGGCCTCGCGGCCCTCGTAGTCGCGCGCGGCCGAGACGAGTTCCATGAGGTTCTCGATCCGTTCGTTGGCTTCTTCGCTGTTCTCGTCGCGCAGTGCCTTCAGGTAGCCGGTTTGATCGAGCATCTTGCCGATGACGACCGACACTGGCTCATGCCGCGCAACCAGCGCGAGGCTGGCAATGAGATCCCGAAACACCCGCAGCGACGCGACCGCTCGATTCGGCAGCTTGCCGTCCTCGACCGCATACACGAGCTTTGCCCAGAGCGACCGCGCCGACGATACTTCCTGCAAGCCCGCGGCGAGGAGCGGTGGCGCGTCGGCGTGCACTGCTTCGGGATCGATCGCCTGGAGGCTGTCCATCACGCCCTTGCCGATGCCACGCGCCGGCACGTTGATCACGCGGCGCACGCTGACATCGTCGTGCGGGTTGATGATCAACTTGAGGAAGGCGAGCGAGTCCTTGATTTCCTTGCGCTCGTAGAACCGCACCCCACCGATGATCTTGTAGGGAATGCTCTCGCGCATCAGCGAGTCTTCGATGGCTCGTGACTGCGCGTTGATTCGGTAGAGCACGGCAACGGTCGAGTCGACATTCTCGGCGCGCGCCTGCTTCAGCGTTCGGACGATGAAATCGGCCTCCTCGAGCTCGTCGTTGCCGCGGTAGGCGATGATGCGCGAGCCGCCCTGCCGGTCGGTCCAGAGCCGCTTGTCCTTGCGGTTGCGGTTCTGCCTGATGACGGCGGTGGCGGCGTCGAGGATGACCTGGGTGGAGCGATAGTTCTGCTCGAGGCGGACGGTCGCCGCCTCCGGGAAATCGCGTTCGAAATCGAGGATGTTGCGGAGGTCCGCGCCGCGCCACTTGTAGATCGACTGGTCGGGATCGCCGACGACCGCGAGGTTGCGGTGGATTTCGGCGAGGCGGCGAATCAGCAGGTATTGCGGCCGGTTCGTGTCCTGATACTCGTCGATCATGACGTAGCGGAACTTGCGCGCGTAGAACTGCCGCGCCTGCTCGGAGGTTTCGAAGAGCTCCACGGTCTTCAGCAGGAGATCGTCGAAATCGAGCGCGTTGGCATCGCGGAGCGCGGTCACGTAGCGCTCGAAGATTTTGGCAATCTGCTCGTCGCGGATGTTGTAGGTGTTGCGCAGGGCGTCGGGCCCTTCCATGCGGTTGCGCAGGTGGCTGATCCGCGAGAGCGCCTGCCGCGGCGGCACGAACTTGTCGTCGATGCCGAGCTCTTTTTCGATTTGCTTGACGAGCGCCACCTGATCGGAGGAGTCGTAGATGACGAAGTCACGCGTCAACCCGATCTTCGGCGCCTCGCGCCGGAGGAGTCGCGCACAGAGGGCGTGGAAGGTCGACAGCCACACGCCCCTGGAGTCTTCGCCGATCAACGCCTCGACCCGCTCGCGCATCTCCCCTGCCGCCTTGTTGGTGAAGGTCACCGCAAGGACGTGGTCAGGCTCGGCGTGCCCGTCGCCAATGAGATAGGCGATCCGATAGGTGATGACGCGCGTCTTGCCGGAGCCGGCGCCGGCGAGGATCAGGAGTGGTCCATCACGATGGAGCACCGCTTCGCGCTGTTCGGGGTTTAGTTTGGAGAGGAAGTCCATTTTGAGGGGAGACCATCAGTTATAGCTGCCGGAGTCGAATGGAGTCTCGGGGATCGGAGATCGGGATCAGGGTGGCGCGATCAACCGGCGCGCTTTGCCTCGGATATCGAGCCTATCGTTGCAAAGCGGCAGCGAGACGGTTGAGCATCCGCCCAGCGTGTCTCACGCCGCTGGAGAGAGCGCAGGTCGCTTCTCTCAGCACAGGTTGAGACGTAGCAGAGACGTGAGAGGTCGAGTCGCGAGTTCTGCTTGCGGAGCCAAGAGCGATGTTGACATGGTTCAGAATACGCTCGTTGCTATCTTCCGACCATGACCCTCGGCAATATTGGCCGGAACCGACGTTGCGCAGCCTTTGATCTGAGCGACGAGCCCAAAACGTTCTGATCGGTGGCAACGTGTCCGGCCAGCCGATAGCAGTTCACGACCAGCTCAATTGCCTCGCTGCCATACCGTCAGGTCGCGGAAGCTGCTTGCACTCCAGTGCCGCTCACGATCGCACTCTCCTGCAGCAGACTGCAACCGGTCTGCGCCGCAAAGTACGCAATCCTGCCACGTAACCATGCGCGCCGCCACGACTTACGGCGCTGTCGCGATGGCCCTAGCCGCAATTCCTTTGCCCGAGCTGAGTCTCAAGCCGAGCGCTCCGCCAGCCCGTTCCCGAGCCCGACCCTGATCTCCGTCCGCGATCCCCGGATCCCCGATCCCTGGCCCGATCCCTGATGTACCATCAGCTTTGCAATGCCTCTAACCCTGCTCGAAAAGGTCTGGAACGCCCATACCGTCCGAAAACTTCCGAACGGCCAGACCCAGCTCTTCGTTGGTCTGCACCTGGTGCATGAAGTCACGAGCCCGCAAGCCTTCGACATGTTGCGGGCGCGGGGCTGGAAGGTTCGGTTTCCCAGCCGGACGATCGCGACGGTCGATCACATCGTGCCGACGCGCGATCTGAGGCGGCCGTTCATGGACGTCATGGCCGAGGACATGCTCTCGGCCCTCGAACGCAACTGCCGCGAGGCCGGCGTGCCGCTCCTCGACCTCAACAGCGGGTTCCAGGGCATCGTCCACGTGATCGGGCCGGAGCTTGGCATTACGCAGCCTGGGATGACGATTGCGTGCGGCGACAGTCACACGTCGACGCACGGCGCTTTTGGCGCAGTCGCGTTCGGGATCGGGACCTCTCAGGTGCGCGACGTGCTCGCCTCGCAGTGCCTCGCGCTCGAGCCGCTCAAGGTCAGGCGCGTCGAAGTGTCGGGCGCGCTGGCGCCTGGCGTGTACGCCAAGGACATCATCCTCGAGATCATTCGCCGCCTGGGTGTCAACGGCGGCGTCGGCTATGCCTATGAGTACGCCGGCGACACGATCGATCGCCTGTCGATGGACGAGCGGATGACGATCTGCAACATGTCCATCGAGGGCGGCGCGAGGGTCGGCTACGTCAACCCGGATCAAACGACGTTCGACTACATGCGCGGACGCCGGTTTGCGCCGCAGGGCGAGGCCTTCGATGGCGCCGTCAAGTGGTGGCGCAGTATGGCGTCGGACCCTGACGCGAGCTATGACGACACGGTCCGCCTCGACGCGGCCATGATCCGGCCGACGGTGACGTGGGGAATCAACCCCGGCCAATCGGTCTATGTCGACGAGCGGTTGCCAAAACCGACCGACATCGAACCAGCCGCCCGCGCCTCGCTCGCCGAAGCGCTCGAGTTCATGGGCTTCCATGGTGGCGATCCGATCAAAGGCACCCGCATCGACGTCGCCTTCGTCGGCTCATGCACCAATGCCCGGTTGTCGGACCTCCGGGAGGCCGCGCGCGTCGTTCGCGGGCACCACGTCGCGCCGCACGTCAAAGCGCTGGTGGTCCCGGGCTCGCAGGGTGTTCGCGCCGCCGCCGAACGCGAAGGGCTCGATCGCGTGTTCACGGAAGCCGGCTTCGACTGGCGAAGCGCCGGCTGTTCGATGTGCCTGGCGATGAACCAGGACCGGCTCGAGGGCCGCGAAGTCTGCGCGTCGTCCTCGAATCGGAACTTCAAGGGTCGCCAGGGCAGCCCGACCGGCCGCACGCTCCTGATGAGCCCGGCGATGGTTGCCGCAGCAGCGATTGCCGGCGAAGTCGTGGACGTCAGGGAGATGTCGCGTGGCAATTGAGACGATTCAGCAAGTCACCGGTACCGCGCTCCCGCTGCCGGGCGACAACATCGACACCGATCGCATCATTCCGGCGCGCTACCTCAAGTCGGTGTCATTTGAAGGTCTGGAACAACACCTCTTCATTGACGACCGCGCCCAGGTCGCAGCGCTCGGGGGCGCGCCGCATCCATTCGCCGATCCGCGCTACGACAATGCGGCGATCCTCGTCGTCAACGCAAACTTCGGCTGCGGATCCTCGCGCGAGCACGCGCCGCAGGCGATTCGACGCCGCGGGATCCGCGCGGTCGTCGGCGAATCGTTCTCAGAAATCTTCTTCGGCAACTCGGTCGCGCTCGGCCTGCCATGCGTCACGGCGGCGCCAGATGCCGTCGACACGCTGATGCGGCTCGTGACCGACGATTCGGCGTTGCAGGTTAGCGTCGACCTGGCCGACCTTCACGTGGTCGCCGGCACACACAAGTTCGCGATCAACCTGCCTCCCGCCGCGCGAGACGGGTTTCTCGACGGCAGCTGGGATGCGACGGGATTGTTGCTGGATCGCTTCGAAGAAGTCGAAGCGGTGGCGGCGCGCCTGCCCTATCCGTCCTTCTGAACCGAAGCGACCAGGTCTACGCGCTCTCGCCGCCGGCGGTCGCCCGGACAATCTCGAGGAACGCTTCGGCGGCATGGGACTGCTCGCCGCGACGGAACACCAGGCGGACCTGACGGCGCGCACTCAAGCCAGGAACTTTGATCGCGACCAGCTGACCGTTGGCAATCTCGCTGAGGGCGCAACGTCGTGGCAGCACCGCGACTCCCATGCCCATTTCGACCGCCCGCTTGATGCCGTCAAGGCTCGGCAACGCGACCTGGATGTTGATCGGCGTGTGTCGGCGCTCGTAGGCGCGAAGCACGCGCTCCCGCGCCGGCGAGGGATCGTTGTGCGCGATGACTGTCTGCTGCCCGACTTCTTCGATTGTCGCGCGGCGTCGTCCCGCCAGCGGATGGCTGGGGTGCGCCAGCATGACCAGCTCGTCGCCGCCAAGCGCGATGGACTGCAGGCCGCGGTCCGCCGGCTGAAACGTCAGGACGCCAAAGTCCAGGCTCCGGTTCAGGACCTCCGCGGCAATGGCGCGAGACCGCACCCGACGAACCTCCATCAGCGCCTGAGGATGCGCCTTGGCGAACCGGTCGAGAAACGGAAGGAGCGAATGGACGGCCGCCTCGTTGGCGCCGACGATGACACGCCCGCGGCGGACCTGCTGGAGCTCGCGGACCGCGACCTCGGCATCTGCGGCGAGGCTCAGCAACCGCGCCGCGTACTCCTGCAGCAGCCGTCCCGCTTCGGTCAGGGCGCCGTTGCGGACCGAGCGATCGAACAGCCGGTCGCCGAGCTCTTCCTCGAGGCGCCGAATCGCCTGGCTGACCGCAGGCTGGGTGCGGTGGAGCTTCTTTGCGGCCACCGAGAAGCTGCGCTCGGCGGCAACGGTGACAAATGTGCCCAAATCCTGCAGCTGCACGAAATGAATTATAATCTGGAGTTATTTAAATCAAACAAGTATAAATTGGACAGCAAGCTGGAGCCAAGGTTACAAACGTAACAGTCCTCGACCCATGACGACCACCAACCGTCTGACGATCTTCGACACGACGCTGCGTGACGGCGAACAGGCCCCTGGCTTCTCGCTGCGCATCGACGAGAAGCTGAAGATGGCGCATCAGCTGTCGACGCTCGGCGTCGACATCATCGAGGCCGGGTTTCCGATCACGTCGGAGGCCGACGCCGAGGCGGTGCGTCTCGTCTCGACCAACGTCCAGGGTCCCGTCATTGCCGCGCTCGCGCGCTGTCATCCGGCCGACATCGACCGCGCGGGTTGGGCGTTGACGCCGGCGCCGCGCCGCCGCATCCACACCTTCATCGCCACCTCCGACCTGCATCTCGAGCGCAAGCTGCGGATGTCGAAGGAAACCTGCCTCGAGGCCGCCGTCAACGCGATCAAGCAGGCCAGGCAGTACACCGACGACGTGCAGTTTTCGGCCGAGGACGCGACGCGCAGCGACATGGAGTTTCTGTGCCGGGTTGTCGAGGCGGTCATCGCCGCCGGGTGCACCACCGTCAATCTGCCGGATACCGTCGGCTTTGCCGTCCCTCACGAGATCAGCGCGTTCTTCACGGCCATTCTGACGAGGGTCCCGAACGCCACGAAGGCGACGTTCAGCACGCATTGTCATGACGATCTCGGCCTGGCCGTCGCCAACACGCTCGCGGCCGTCACCGCGGGCGCGCGGCAGGTCGAGTGCACGATCAACGGTGTCGGCGAACGTGCCGGCAATGCGTCGCTCGAGGAAATCGTCATGGCCACGCGTGTGCGGGCCGACAGCCTGCCGTACGACACGGCAGTGAACACGCGAGAGATTTTCCCGACGTCGCAGTTGTTGACGACGCTGACCGGCGAGAGCGTCCAGGCCAACAAAGCGATCGTCGGCCGCAATGCATTCGCGCACGAGGCCGGCATTCATCAGGACGGCATGCTGAAGGATCGCCGGACCTACGAGATCATGCGGCCCGAAGACGTCGGCGTGCCGCAGGCGACGCTCGTGCTCGGCAAGCACTCGGGTCGGCACGCGGTTCAGCGGCGCTGCGAGCAACTCGGCGTGACGCTCGAACGTCCCGAGCTCGATCAGGTCTACCGCGCTGTCATCGCGCACGCGGATCGCGAAAAGACCGTCAACGATCGCGATTTGACCGCCATCGTCGCGCGCGTCCGAGGCGAGGCCAAACGTCCGTCGGCGTCGGTCGGGCACGACTTCTCGACCACCCCCGCCGAAAGTGGCTACGGGCACGGGGTGTAGCGTTCGGCGATCGGGGTTCGGAGATTCGGGATCCAGGGGCTGGCGGTCAATCTAGATCGCTCCAGATCGCCGACCTACGCCTGATCCCCGATCCCCGGACCCCGAGCCCCGATCCCCGAGTCAACGAGATAGAATCCCCCCCGTGAACGCTTCCATTCTTCTTCTTCCAGGCGACGGCATCGGGCCGGAGGTCATCGCCGGCGCCGCGAAGGTGCTGGGCGCGGTCGCGGCCAGGTTCGGCCACTCGTTCGAACTCCCCGAGGCCCTGATCGGCGCGGCGGCGCTCGGCCGCAACCTCCCGCCGCTGCCTGATGCGACGCTCGCGGCGGCCAGATCGGCCGATGCGATCCTGCTCGGGGCCGTCGGCGATCCGGCGTACGATCGCGGTCCGTCATCGGGCCGACCCGAAGCGGCGCTCCTTGGCATCCGGAAAGCCCTCGGTCTGTACGCCAACCTGCGGCCGGCCCGCGTGTGGCCGAGCCTGGAGTCGGCTGGTCCCCTCAAGCCCGAGGTGCTCGCAGGGACGGACATGCTCGTCGTGCGGGAGCTGACCGGCGGGCTCTACTACGGCGAGCCGCGCGGAATCGAGGCTGACGGCAGTTCGGCGCACAACACCATGCGCTATTCGCGCGCGGAGATCGAACGTATCGCCCGATACGCGTTCGAGGCCGCGTCGGGCCGGCGCCGGCACGTCACGTCGGTCGACAAAGCCAACGTGCTCGAAACCTCGCGGCTCTGGCGGACGGTGGTCAGCGACGTTGGCGCTGCGTATCCCGGCGTGAAGCTCGATCACATGCTCGTCGACAGCTGCGCGATGCGAATCGCGCTCGCGCCGTCGAGCTTCGATGTCATCGTCACCGAGAACATGTTTGGCGACATCCTCTCGGACGAAGCCGGCGCGATCGTCGGTTCGCTGGGACTACTGCCGTCGGCGAGCCTCGGTGCGGGAACTGGGCTCTTCGAGCCCGTTCATGGTTCGGCGCCTGACATCGCCGGGCAGGACAAGGCCAATCCGATCGGCGCGATCGCATCGGCGGCGATGCTCCTCAGACACGCCTTGAAGCTCGACACCGAAGCGCAGGCGGTCGAAGCCGCGATCGAGAAAGTGCTCGTGAGCGGGCTCAAGACCGCCGATTTGGCGGGTTCGGGACCATCCGTCGGTACGAAGCAGATGGCCGCAAGCATCGCTGCCGCGATTTAGGACCGTCGCGCTACAACTGCAAAAAGCCTTTTACCGCCGAGAACGCTGAGCACGCAGAGGCCCAAAATGGTTTCTCTGCGCCCTCGGCGTCCTCCGCGGTGAAAGGCTCTAATCGGCGGACAGGCCGTGGGGTTTGCGCCGATCGCAGGCACTAGTGACCGCTATTCGACGGTGACGCTCTTCGCCAGATTCCGCGGCTGGTCGACGTCGCACCCGCGCCGAACGGCAATGTGATAGGCCAGCAGCTGCAGCGGCACCACCATCAGCACCGGCGTGAGGAGCGGGTGTGAGTCCGGCACGGTAATCAGGAAGTCTTGCGCCGGATCCAGCAGCTCGCGAATGCCGTGGCTGCCGTCGCGCGCGGAAGTGGTGAGCGCGATGACCGAGCCACCCCGCGCCTTCGCTTCCTGCACGTTCCCAATCATCTTTTCGTACACATGATCGTGCGGCGCAATCGTGACGACTGGCAGCTGTTCGTCGATGAGCGCGATCGGTCCGTGCTTCATCTCGCCGGCGGGATAGCCCTCGGCATGGATGTAGGAGATTTCCTTGAGCTTGAGCGCGCCCTCGAGCGCGATCGGATAGTTGATGCCGCGCCCGAGATAGAGGAAGTCGCTGCGCTGGTAGAAGCGCTTGGCGATGTCTTCGGTCAGCGACTCGCACTTGAGCGTCTGTTCGAGCAGCAGCGGCAACTGCGTCAGCGCTTCGAGGTGCGGCCTGGCCGCGTCTGGAGTCAGCGCGCCACGAATCTGGCCGAGATGGATCGCGAGCAGATGCAGCGCGACGAGCTGCGTCGTGAAGGCCTTGGTCGAGGCGACGCCAATTTCCGGGCCGGCGTGAGTGTAGACCGTGCCGTCGGTCTCGCGCGTGGCCATGCTGCCGACGACGTTGCAGATGGCGATGCTGCGCGCGCCCCTCTTCTTGGCCTCCCGCAGCGCCGCCAGCGTGTCGGCGGTCTCGCCTGACTGCGTAATGACGATCGCGAGCGTGTTCTTCCCTACGATCGGCTCGCGATACCGGTACTCGGATCCGTAGTCGACTTCGACCGGAAGACGGGCGAGCGATTCGATCATGAACTTGCCGACGAGCGCCGAGTGCCACGACGTGCCGCAGGCCAGAATCACGACCCGTTCAACGTCACGCAGCACTTGATCCGGGATCTCGATTTCCTGCAGGAAGACCTGGCCGCTTTCGACCGACGCTCGGCCGAGGACGGTTTCCTTCACCGCCCAGGGCTGCTCGAAGATCTCCTTGAGCATGAAGTGCTTGTATCCGGCCTTCTCGGCCATGACCGGATCCCACGACACGCGCGTGCTCTTCTTCGAGACGGCACGACCGGAGTAGTCGGTGAACTCCACGCCGGCGGGCGTGATCACCGCCATCTCTTCGTCGCCCAGGAACACCACGTCGCGCGTGTGGCTGAGCACCGCGGGAATGTCGGACGCGACGAAGAACTCGCGCTCGCCAAGCCCTACGACAATCGGCGGGCCGTTGCGCACGGTGACGATCTTGTTCGGGTCGTCGGCCGAGATGAGCACCAGCGCGAACAACCCGCGCAGGTACAGGAGCGCCCGACGCACGGCGTTTTCGAGCCCATCGTCGCGCATCTCGCGCTCGACGAGGTGCGCCACGATTTCCGTGTCGGTCTCGGTGACGAAGCGGTGACCTTCCTGCTGGAGCTGTCGCTTCAGATCGAGATAGTTCTCGATGATCCCGTTGTGCACGACGACGATCTGTCCTGTGCAGTCGCGGTGCGGGTGCGCATTTTCTTCGGTCGGCCGGCCGTGTGTCGCCCAGCGTGTATGGCCGATTCCGTACTCGCCCTCGAGCGGGTTGACGGCCAGCACCTCTTCGAGACGGGAAAGCTTTCCGGCGCTGCGCCGCAGCTCAATCGCGCCATCGCGGACGACAGCCACCCCCGCGGAGTCGTAGCCGCGGTACTCGAGCCGCCGCAACCCATCGATCAGGATGGGCAGCACCTGCTTGTCGCCGATGTAGCCAATAATGCCGCACATTAATCAGTCCTGCTTCTTTCGCTTGGCGCGGGCGATCCATCCGGGTTTGTTCACCTGCTTGCCGCGCGCGATGGCCAGCGAGTCGGCGGGGACATCGTCGGTAATCGACGAGCCGGCGGCGACGTACGCGTTCTTGCCGACGCGGACGGGCGCGATCAGCTGACTGTCGGAGCCGATGAATGCGCCGTCCTCGATGACGGTCGGGTGCTTCACGACGCCGTCGTAGTTGCACGTGATCGTCCCGGCGCCGACATTGACCTTCTCACCGATCGTCGCGTCCCCAAGATACGCGAGGTGGTTGGCCTTCGATCCGCGACCGAGCGTCGTGTTCTTGAGCTCCACGAAATTGCCGACGTGGGCGTTCTCCCCGACCGTCGAAGCCGGGCGGAGCTGCACGAACGGGCCGACCTGAGCGCCGCTCTCGATTGCCGATTGACGAATCACGCAGAAGTTGTTGATGACGACGTTATCGCCAACGTTCGAGTCGATGATCCGCACGCCCGAGTGAACCTCGCAGCCAGATCCGATTCGCGTCCGCCCTTCAAGGTAGACCCCCGGGTGGAGCACCGTATCCGGCCCGACGACGACGTCGGGTCCAACCCATGTCGTCGCAGGATCGACGATGGTGACCCCGGAGGCCATCAACTCGTCGTTCTTGCGATCTCTCAAAATGGCCGACACTTCAGCCAACTCCTTCCTGCTGTTCACCCCCAGGATCTCGCGGGGGTCCGGCAGGCCGACGGTTTCGACCGCCAGTCCCTGGGCTCGGAAAATTCTGACTAAATCAGGAAGATAGTACTCACCCTGGGCGTTACTCAGACCCGATTTGGCGTAGAGCCCCGAACACCCGCTTGAGGTCAAAGGCATAGACGCCGCTATTAATCTCAGCGATAGCGAGCTCGGCGGGCGTGGCGTCCTTGTGCTCGACGATCGCAGAAATCGAGCCATGTTCACGCACGATCCGCCCGTAGCCGTCTGGCCGATCGACAGTCGCCGTCAGAACGGTCGCCACAGCACCGGATCTCACGTGGTGGTTCACCAGCGCATCGACGCTTGCGCTCCGCAGCAAGGGCACGTCCCCGTACAACATGAGAAGTGTGCCCGACTTCCCTTCGAGGAAGGGCTCCGCCTGGAGTAACGCGTGACCCGTCCCGAGCTGGGGTTCTTGAACAACGAGGTGAACGTCGGCGCGTCCGGCGAAATGACTCCGCATCAGTTCGGTCTGATGACCAACAACGACTACTACTGAAAGGGGGCTCATGGCGTCTGCGGCGCCGATGACGTGGTCGATGAGCGCCCGCCCGCCGGCGCGGTGTAGAACCTTCGGGAGCGCCGACTTCATGCGCGTTCCCTTGCCGGCGGCGAGCACTACGACGTGGAGGTCTGGACGAACAGTTTCGGCAGGCATCGCAGCCCCCGGGACGTCAGCGACGAGCCTTGACGCGACGGGGAGCGGTTTCGCTCTGGGCTCCGAGCATCTGGTGAAATGCCTCGATCCCTTGGAGCGTCTCGAGATCCGGATCTTGTAGGGCTACAGACCTATTTTCAGGGTTCAGGGCAACGGCCTGACGCAGGTGAACCATTGCGAGGGACAGATCGCCCTTATCAACTAGGGCAACAGCCATAATATAGTGAGCGTGGTCGCTGTCTGGCGCCTTTTCCAACGCCCTGCCCAGGTGGCCAAGCGCAGCCTCAACATCACCAGCGTTCAGGGCAACGGTCGCGGCGTAGACGGACTCCGATGGCGTCTCCGGGCCCGAAGGCCGACGTGCCGTCTCGCGTTCGCAGACCTGCAGGTAAAGGCGAGCGCGCTCCACGAGCTCTCTCTCACCCGGATACCGTTGGATGACCGCCCGAAAGCTGTCGGCGGCCGATGTGAAGTCGTGGCGCTGTAGCGCGCGAACCCCTGATTCGTACACTGTCAGAGCTTCGTAGAAAGCCGGGCGCCGAGGCGGTGGCGGAGCCGCCGGCGCGACAGGCACCGCGACCTTCGGCACGACCGTTCGTTCTCGTCCGGCGGGCTTTGACGATGTGGTAACCGCAGAGGACTTCGATCGAGGGGTCGGCTTCGATGCGCGGGTCCGTCCGGCAAGCGACAGAGCCCTCGAAGAAGATGGGGAGGGTTTCGAACCCCTCGAGCTGGATTTTCTTGGAGCGGGTCGGGCTGCCGACCGGCTCGCTGCCGCGCGACGCTGTTTCGGCATGCAGTCCTGGCCGGCCTCCTTGGCCCCTGAACAGTAGCAAACGGGCAGAGACGGGTCAATAGACCCCAAGGCCTACTAGTCACGAGGCAACTATTAGGTCATAAACCAGAATCACCGCCCCTTCTCGACCAAGCTGTAGACCGCCCGGGCGCTGAGCCCATATTTGAGCGCCAGCTGTTTGATTGCGGACCGCCTGCTAACTCCATCTATTTCTATCAATTGACCAAATTCACGATTCATAGACTCAGCAGTAGGGACATCCGGATACTCGGGAACCGCGGATGGAGGAGCAATCACCAGCGTGTACTCTCCGCGGCCGTCGCTCACGGCGGCGAGGTGCTCAGAAATTGGTCTAACGACCAATTCCTCGTGTGCCTTTGTGAGCTCCCGGCCTAACGCGACAGTCCGATCGCCCAGCACGGTAAGCATGTCTCGAAGCGTCGCAGTAATCCGATGAGGCGCTTCGTAGAGCACGAACGGCCGGTGTTCGGCGGCCAGACGGCCCAGCCACTCGAGCCGGGCGCGCGCTCGAGCCGGCGGGAACCCAACGAACAGGAACTCGCCGCCGCCGATACCCGACGCGGAAATCGCGGCAAGGGCGGCATTGGCTCCCGGCACTGGCTCAACACGGATACCCGCCGCGTGGGCCGCGGCGACGAGCGTCGCTCCGGGATCCGAGACCAGGGGCGTTCCCGCATCGGACACCAGCGCCACCGATTCGCCTGCCCGCAAACGCTCGATGAGCCGGGGCGTTTTGCTGTCCTCGTTATGGGCATGCAGGCTCGTCGTCGGCGTCGAGATCGAGTAGTGTTGAAGGAGGCGGGCCGTCCGGCGGGTGTCTTCTGCTGCGATGACCGACGCCTCGCGCAGGATCCGCAGGGCGCGCAACGTGACATCCTCGAGATTGCCAATCGGTGTTGCGACCACATACAGGGTGCCGGGCATGACGTCCCGGGCGATTGTACTCAATGTATTCAGCCGAACCCCTTCCCCACTTCGTTGACGAGTACCTGGCGTACCTCTACGAAATCAACCCCACGACGGCCACCTTCGACGGCGTCCACGTGCACGATGACCTGCTCGAGGACTTCAGCCGATCCGCGATTGACGCGCAGGTTCGGACGCTCGGCGGGTTTGCCCGGCGGCTGGCGGCGATCGATCCGGCGCGCCTGACCGACATCGAGCGGCTGGAGCGGCCGGCACTGGAATCGAGCATCCGCGCGCGGCTGTTCGAGCTCGAAGACGTGCGGACCTGGGAACGCAGCCCGCAGCTCTTTGCCGACACGCTGGCGACCAGCCTGGCCGGACAGGCGCTCTTCGACTACGCGCCGCTCGCCGAACGCGCGCGCCGCGTCCTCTCGAAGCTCCGCCAGGTTCCGCGATTCATGCAGGCCGCGCGCGACAACCTCAAGGATTCGAAGGATTCGACGGCGCCTGGCATCTTCATCAAGGTCGGGCTCGAGAGCCTGCGCGGCACGCTCCGCTTCATCCACGACGATCTGCCCCGCGCGTTTGCCGATCTCGGCGATTTGCACCTGCTCGGCGACCTTGCCGATGCGGCGGCCGAGGCCTCGAGCTCGATCGAATCGTACGTCGAGTTTCTCGAGACCGATGTCGCACCCCGCAGCAAGGGTTCGTTCCGCCTTGGCCGGGAGCGTTTCGAGCGCAAGTTGAGCCTCGACGAAGGCATTACGGTCGGCGCCGATCGGCTGCTGGCGATCGCGACCCGCGAGCTGCAGGCGACGCAGGACGAATTCCGCCGCGTCGCCTCGCGAGTCAACGGCGGCGATCCGCTCGCCGCGTGGCAGAAGACCAAGGCCGATCACCCGCGCGCCGGCGAGCTCGTCCCGGTCGCCGAATCGCAACTCGCCGAGCTTGCCGACTTCATCCGTCGTGAGCAGATCATCTCGCTTCCGGAAGGCGCGCCGGTCGCGGTTCGCCCGACGCCGCGTTTCTATCGCTGGACGGCCGCGAGCATGTGGACGCCGGGACCGTTCGAGTCAAGGCCGGTCCGGGCGTTCTACTACATCACCGACGTCGATCCGGCCTGGCCGCCGGAGCGGCAGGACGAGCACCTGCGCGATTTCAACTACGGCGCCCTGTGGTCGATTTCAATCCATGAGGTCTTTCCCGGCCATTTCCTGCACTACCAGCATCTGCGCCAGGTCGAGTCGACGTTGCGCAAGTCGATCCTCTTTTCGTCGACCGCGTTTGTCGAAGGCTGGGCTCACTACTGCGAACAGATGATGATCGATGCAGGTTTTCGGAAAGGCGACACCAACGTGCGCCTCGGCCAGCTCGCCGAATCCCTGATCCGCCTCTGTCGCTGCATCGTCGGCATCCGCCTGCACTGCGAGGACATGTCGGTCGAGCAGGCGGTGCGCTTCTTTCGCGACGAAGCGTTTCTCGAGGAGCCCACCGCCCGCCGTGAAGCCGAACGAGGCACGTTCGACCCGTCCTACGTGCTGTACTCCGCCGGCAAACTGATGCTCCTCAAGCTTCGGGAAGACTACAAGGCGCAGCTCGGCGCGAAGTTCTCGCTGCGCGCGTTTCACGATACCCTGTTGGGAAATGGGACGGTGCCCATCTGGCTGCACCGCGCGCTGATGCTCGGCGCTCAGAACGGCGGGGAAGCGCTGGAGTGACGCGAGATCAACGATAGAGACCGAGCCACCATGCCTTTGTACGAATACGAGTGCGCGGCTTGCGCGCACCGGTTTGAACGGATTCAGAAGTTTTCCGACCCGCTCGTCGACGTCTGCCCGGAGTGCGGCGGCGCGGTTCGCAAGCTGCTGTCGTCGCCAGCGATTCAGTTCAAGGGGTCCGGCTTCTATATCACCGACTACCCCCGCCAGGGGAAGGGAGGCGGAGGCACAGACACCTCGGCGTCTTCAAAATCCGACGGCGGCGACAAAGGCGAAAAGAAAGAAGCGAAGAAGGAAGACAAGAAGTCGGAGAGCACCGACAAAGCGTCGAGTTCGTCTGAATCGAAGTCAGACGAACAATCGAAGCCCGCCAGCGGAACCTAGGACACTAGAGACCCTCTCATAAACCCGATCCGTGTTGTCCGTGTGATCCGTGGCACTAGAGCTTTGCCACTGTCGCCTTGAGGTAATCGGCGAACGGGCCAGACAGATCCGGTGCGCTGCAGCGCGAAGTAGACCACCGCCTTCAGGAATCCCAGTTTGTTGCCGGTGTCGTGCCGGACGCCATTGACCCGGCAGCCGTAAATCGGGCGATCGTTCAGCAACCGGCGCAGGCCGTTGGTGAGCTGGATCTCGCCGGTGCGGTCGCTGGCCGTGGCTTCGAGGATCGGGAAGATGTCGGGCGTCAGGATGTAGCGCCCGATGATCGCCAGGTTGGAGGGGGCCTCGGCGCGCGGCGGCTTTTCCACCATGTCGCGGATCTTGTAAACGCCCGGCTTGATTTCCTCGGCGTCGATGATGCCGTAGCTGCTCACCGACTCCCAGGGCACTTCCTCGATGGCGAGCACCGGGCCCTGGAACTCCTCGAACACCGCGATCATCTGTGCCAGTCCCGGTGGCGTCGCGTCGATCACGTCGTCGGCCAGAATCACCGCAAAGGGTTCCTCGCCGACGAGCGTCCGCGTGACGAGCACGGCGTGCCCGAGGCCGAGTGGCTCGCCCTGGCGAACGTAGGAGAGGTTGATCGCGCTCGAGATCCCCCGAATTTCGGCGAGTTGTTCTTTCTTGCCTCGCGCTTCGAGGAACGTCTCGAGCTCGACCGAGACGTCGAAGTGGTCCTCGATCGCGTTCTTGCCGCGGCCGGTGACGAGGATGATGTTGTCGACGCCCGAGGCGACCGCCTCCTCGACTCCGTACTGGATAATCGGCTTGTCGACGAGCGGCAGCATTTCCTTGGGCTGCGCCTTGGTAGCGGGCAGAAAGCGCGTGCCGAGTCCGGCGGCGGGGAAGACCGCCTTGCGCACGATTCCCCGTCGGGGCTGATGTGAAGCAGGCATCCGTCGCATCGTATCAACCCGACGCCAATCGGGACAAGGGACAAGACTCAGCGGATCCATTACGATTTAGCGATGATTGACCCCGCTATCGTGCGCGAGCACCTCGACGAGGTTCGCACCGCGTACCGCAACCGCGGCCTCGATGCCGATTCGGATCTCGAGCAGTTGGCGACGCTCGAGACGAGACGCCGACGCCTGATCCCGGAAATTGAGGGGTTGAAGCGCGAGCAGAACACCGCCGGCGACGAGGTCGCGCGGGCGAAGCGCCAGGGTCAGGACGCGTCGCCGCTCTTTGCCGCAAGCAAAGCGCGCGCGCAACAGATCCGCCAGCTCGAGATCCAGCTCGATCAAACCGAGCACCAGCGCACGGCGCTCCTGCTGACGCTGCCGAACCTGCCGCACGCGAGCGTACCCGTCGGCCGGACGGCCGCGGACAATCTGGAGGTGCGCCGGCACGGCGAGCCGCCACAGTTCGATTTCGAGCCCAAGCCGCACTGGGAACTCGGCGCGGCGCTCGGAGTGCTGGACTTCGAGCGGGCGACGCGCATGAGCGGCACCAGATTCTCGGTGCTGATGGGCCAGGGTGCCCGGCTGGCTCGAGCGCTGATTAACTTCATGCTCGACCTGCACACCCGCGAGCACGGCTATCAGGAGGTCGAGCCGCCGTTCCTGGTGAACGCGGCGGCGCTGCGCGGCACCGGCAACCTGCCCAAGTTCGAGCAGGATCTGTTCAAGATCGCCGGCGACTGGGATCTCTATCTGATCCCGACCGCGGAAGTGCCGCTGACCAACCTGCACCGCGACGAGATTCTCGACGGCCGGCTGCTGCCACTGCGCTACACGGCCTACACGCCGTGCTTCCGCAGCGAAGCCGGCTCGTACGGCGCCGATGTGCGCGGCCTCATCCGCCAGCATCAGTTCGACAAGGTCGAGCTCGTCAAGTTCGCGGCGCCCGATCAGTCCTACGACGAGCTGGAGTCGTTGACGCGGCACGCCGAGACGGTGCTCGAGCGTCTGGGCTTGCCGTACCGAACCATGCTGTTGTGCACCGGCGACATGGGCTTTGCCGCGGCCAAGACCTACGACATCGAGGTGTGGCTCCCGAGCCAGCAGTCGTATCGCGAGATCTCGTCGTGCAGCAATACCGAGGCGTTCCAGGCCAGGCGCGCGTCGATCAAGTTTCGAGCCGCCGGGACCGGCAAGGCCGAGTTCGCTCATACGCTGAACGGATCCGGCCTCGCCATCGGCCGGACGCTGGTCGCGATTCTCGAAAACTTCCAGCAGCAGGACGGGTCCGTCGTCGTGCCCGAAGTTCTGCGAGAATATGTGGGAGCGGAGAAGATCGTGAAAGCGTGAAGTCTGAAGTTTGACGTCAGACTTCACACTTTCAGCGTCAGTCCGGAGAGGTGGCCGAGTGGTTTAAGGCGGCGGTCTTGAAAACCGTTGAAGTCGAAAGGCTTCCAGGGGTTCGAATCCCTTCCTCTCCGCCAACCTTCGCTCTCGATTCAGGCGAAGGTTGCCCGCCGTAGCCTTGGCGAAGGCGGGCCGTCTTCGCTCTCACGGCGAGCTTCGGCTCGGCAAGCCAGCGAACAGGACACGCGTAGGCAATCTCCTGTTTGGCGTTGAGCCACGCGACACACTTCAAACACCAGTCGATGTCCTGGACGCGCCTGCTCGCTCTCCTCGCGCTGCTCTTCGCGGTTCTTACGACAATCAACGCCATCAACAAAGGCGGAGATGCGGCGGTGTTTTTCGAGGGAGGCCGAAGGTTCCTGCACGCCGAGCCGCTCTACGAGGGGAGCAGCGCCGCCGACGGCTTCATCGGCCCACCGTTCCAGGCGATGTTCTTTGCGCCGTTCGCGGCGATCGCCGCTCGCGAGCCCGCTCCTCGGCGAAGATCCTCTGGCACGCGCTGAACCTGGCGTGCTTCGGCCTTGGTGTCTGGCTCAGCCTGAAAGCCCTGGACGCCGTTGGTGACCGCGCCGGGCAGCCACAGGCTCCATGGCTGCCGATGCTCTTTGCGCCGCTTGCCGCGATCCTGCTCCCGGCACTGACCAACTTCGAGCATCAGAACATGAATGCGTTGCTGCTGGCGCTGATTGCCGCGGCGACGTGGCAGATGACGCTCGGGTTTGCGACGGCCGCAGGGATCCTTGTCGGCATTGCCACGGCCTTGAAGATCTTCCCCGCGTTCCTGATTCTGTATTTCGTGGCCAGGCGCTACTGGACCGCGGCGATTGCCGCGATCGTCTCGACGATCGTCCTGTCGGTCGCGCCACTCGCCATCTACGGCGCCGGCTTCACCGATCTCGTGAAGACGTTCTGGCGGCTTGGGAATAGTGGCTGGCCGATTCGCGGCAACAACCAATCGCTCATCGCCGCGCTCGATCGGTTGACGCTCGGATTCGTACCGACTCCTGTCAATGCCGCAGGCGTTCGGGAAGCGGCCGACGCGCCGCTGGCGCTTGCACTCTTCGCAGTGCTTGCACTCGTGCTGGTTGGGACATTCGTCGTCACGATCGCGAAAACGCCGCGGCGGCCGTCTTCCATCCCGTGCGAGATGGCGATGGCCACAATCCTCGCCATTCTCCTCTCGCCGATTGCCTGGGATCACTATTGGACGATGATGCTTCCGGCGTTTCTTGTCGTGTACGTCGCCGCTCGGGAACGGCGGCGGGGGTCCGCGGTGCGCTACGCCTTCTGGTCGGCGGCGATTCTCACGACGGGGCTTTCCCCGATGACGCTTGGTGGCGCCGGCTTCAACCTCGTGCGCGAGCGATCGGCGTACACTGTCGCCGCGCTGATTCTGTATGTGACGCTCGTCGCGGTCTGTGGAAGAAAGAGCGAGCCGCGGGTCTAGTGCTCGGATCGGCCACGGAATACACGAACGACACGGATCAAGAAAGACAGTGTTATCCGTGTTGTCCGTGGCTCAAAAAAAACAGTGTAATCCGGTTGTCCGTGGCACGAGTCGATGAGAAGAGGTTCTAGTCCGTGACGTACACCATCAGCCAGGGGCCGATCGCGCCAATCACATAGAGGATGGTGAGTAGCGAGAGCGTTCGGTGCAGCCCGCGCGCGTAAAGCAGCAGGCCGCAAGCGCCCGCCACGACCTTGGCTCCGAAGAGTGCCGCCCCCGGACCGACGAGTGCCATCCACGTGGCGATGAGCACATTGCCCTCCGCGTGGACACCGTAGGCGTGGACGGCGATGTAGGTGAACAGGCCATCGAAGCCCTGCGCCGTCAGAAAGAGGAGGAGCATCAGACGGGAGAAGACCACTCCGTGCATTCCACTGCAAAGTGCGTGTCTTTTCAACTCATTCTTTTTCAAGGGCTTACAGAAACAGAGTCGCCCCCTGAAGTGACTTTTGTCTCGCCCAATGGATAGAACGACCGAGGCCTGGCTCGAAGCGCTCGACCGCCGGCATCTTGCCGATTTCACGATGAGCGAGGTCGCTCGCGCGCTTCGCGCGCTGTCGTCGTGTTACGTCGAGCGCCGCAGCAAGCTCGCGGCTGGTGCCGCGCTTTCGTCCGCGGGGAAGCGGTCGGCATTCGCGCTGTTTTATGGCCCGCTGCATTTCCTCGTCACGCGCGAGATTGTACTCGCGCTGGCCGGTGCCTTTCCCGGCTCGATCACCGACGTCATCGACCTGGGTTGCGGGACGGGTGCTGCAGGCGCCGGCCTGGCAGTCGCGTCTCGAGCTTGCTCGATTCGGGGGTTTGACCGTCATCCGTGGGCGGTCTCGGAAGCGAGCTGGACCTACCGGCAGTTCGGCCTGCGACACGCGCGTCGTTCAGGCGAGACATTACGGCGCATGGGTTTCAAGGGGTATGCAGCTCCGAAGCCCGGCCTGGCCCCGCGCATTCTGGCCGCGTACGCCGTCAACGAACTGGCGCCAGAGGCCGCTCCACGCTGCTCGCGTCGCTGCGTGCGGCTCGTGCGCAGGGAGCCAGCGTTCTGGTCGTCGAACCGATTGCGCGGCGGCTGTCGCCGTGGTGGCGAGACTGGCAGACCGCGATCGAGCGGGCCGGCGGCCGCGCCGACGAGTGGCGCTTCCCGTCAGATCTGCCGCCGACCCAGCGCGCGCTCGCGCGCGCAGCCGGACTGGATCCCCGCGAGCTCACCGCGCGCTCGCTCTTCTTCTAGCGCGCTGCACTTGCCTGTCGAGTGGTTTGTCTCGGCCGGGGCGGCCAACGCGCTCGTCCTGCGCTTCTTCATCTTCGCGGCCTCGATCGCCATCCTGCAGAACGTCGTCGGCGCCGCGGTGGCCCTGGCGCTCGGACAAGAGCCTCTCCTCGGTGTCCTCGCCGGCTCGGTAACGCTCACCGGCGGCCCGGCGACCGGCCTCGCCTTTGCGCCCCTCTTCGAGCAGGCGGGCGTCACCGGCGCGGCGACGGTCGCCGTCGCCGCCGCGATGGCCGGCATCGTCTGTGGCGGGCTCGTCGGTGCTCCTCTAGCGACAGTGTTGCTGGAGCGCGGCAACGTCGCAGTTCCCGGGGCCGTCCGCAACATCGCGCGTCGCGTGTCGATCCGGCTACGCGCGTTGTCGAAGCAACACGTTGCCGAAGCCGCCGGTCGCTAGCGCCATCCGGCGAGGATCTCCGAGGCGTATGTCCTCCTGAAGCACCTCGCGCTGATGCTCGTGGCGATGTGGGTCGGCGGCTTCATCAGCCGCGCGCTGGCGGGCGCCGGCCTGACGCTTCCCGGTTTGGCTTAGCGGCACGAGCGCGCTGGCTAACATGCGCGCGCTGTGATAATCTGCCGCCGATCTGGTGAATGCTCAGTGCTGAAAGCATTCGACATTCAGCATTCAGCATTGCAAGGACACTCCCTGCATGGCTCACGCCGATAGCCAGCCCGCTCGCCGCGGACCCAGCCTCACCCAACAGATCTTCATCGGACTCGCGCTCGGCATCATCGCCGGCTGGCTCGTCAGCGAGTACAACCCGGCCGCGGCCGTCTATTTCCGTCCGTTCAGCCAGTTGTTCCTGCGGCTGATCAAGATGATCATCGCGCCGCTCATCTTCGCGACGCTGGTCGCCGGGATCGCGGGCGCGGGCCACGTCAAGGTCGTCGGGCGAATGGGGCTGCGCGCGATCATCTACTTCGAGATCGTCACGACGCTCGCGCTCGTCATCGGCCTGGTGGCGGTCAACGTCATGAAGCCGGGCGTCGGCGTCAACCTGCCGATGGGCCAGCAGTCGGAGATCACCGCCAAGCCGCAGACCTGGGATCAGATCCTCTTGCACGTCGCCCCCGAATCGGTCATCAAAGCGATGGCCGACGGCGACGTCCTGCAAATCGTCGTCTTCAGCATCCTGTTCGCGGTCGCGCTCGGGATGATTGGCGAGAAAGGCCGGCCGGTCGTCGTGTGGTGCGAGGCGGTCGCCGAAACGATGTTCAAGTTCACGAACATCGTCATGCACTACGCGCCGATCGGTGTTGGCGCGGCGATCGCCTACACGGTCGGCCATGGCGGGTTGCGCGTGCTCGTGAACCTGGCCTGGCTGGTCGCCACGCTCTACCTGGCGCTGACGGCCTTTGTCCTGCTCGTGCTCCTGCCGGTGGCGCTGCTCTTCAAGGTGCCGATCCGCAAGTTCGTGAAGGCGGTCAAGGAACCGGCGATCATCGCGTTCTCGACGACGTCGAGCGAAGCGGCGCTGCCGCGCGCGATGGAGGTCATCGAGCGGCTCGGCGTGCCGCGCAAGATCGTGGCGTTCGTGTTGCCGCTCGGCTACAGCTTCAACCTCGATGGGACGACGCTCTATCTGTCGCTGGCGGCGGTGTTCGTCGCGCAAGCAGCCGGCGTCGAGCTGACGGTCGGCCAGCAGATCACCATGCTCCTGACGCTGATGCTGACGAGCAAGGGTGTCGCCGGCGTTCCGCGAGCCTCGCTCGTCATTCTTGCCGGCACGCTCGCGAGCTACGGCCTGCCGCTCGAAGGGGTGACGCTCATCCTCGGCGTCGACGAGCTGATGGACATGGCGCGCACGATGGTCAACGTCGTCGGCAATTGCCTGGCGACCGTCGTGATCGCCAAATGGGAAGGGGAGTTCACGGAAGCAAGCGACCAGGATCTCCAGCTGGCGGCCCAGCGCGGAGAGATCTGACCGCAGAACGGACGCATGAGCTACGGGTTATCGGCGCGGCAGCGGCGCCGTTTCAAGATCTGGTTCTTCGAAGGCATTCGGGAGCCGGAAGGTCCACACTCGACACCGGCGCACGTCCATCAGTCCGCGTGGTGGAAGGTGATGTGCCTCACGGGCGTGGACTACTTTTCCACACTCGGCTATCAGCCCGGCATCGCGTTTCTTGCCGCCGGAATCATCTCCCCGCTCGCGACGCTGGTGCTCGTGCTGCTGACGCTGTTCGGCGCGCTGCCGATGTACAACCGCGTCGCCGAGCTCAGCCCGCGTGGTCAGGGCAGTATCTCGATCCTCGAGGAACTGCTTCCGCGCTGGCGCGGCAAAGTGCTGGTGCTCATCCTCCTGGGTTTCGCCGCGACCGGTTTCATCATCACCATCACGCTGTCTGCCGCGGACGCGACAGCGCACATCATCGAGAATCCGCTCGTCCCCCACTGGCTGAATCACCCTGTCGCGCTGACGTTGCTGCTGCTGGCGGGGCTCGGCGGGATCTTCCTCAAGGGATTCCGCGAAGCGGTTGGCCTCGCGGTACCGATCGTCGCCGTCTACCTCTTGCTCAACGCCATCGTTGTCGGCTGGGGCCTCATTTATCTGGCCGGGCATCCGGATGCCTTCTCGCAGTGGTCGGCTGCGGCCCTCCTCGACTACGGCAGCCCTGTCAGCATGATCATCGGCGCGCTGCTGGTGTTTCCCAAGCTCGCGCTCGGCCTCTCCGGGTTCGAAACCGGCGTCGCGGTGATGCCGCTCGTCAAGGGTGATCCCGAAGACACCGAACAACACCCTGCTGGCCGGATCCGCAACACGCGCAAGCTGCTCACGGTCGCCGCGCTGACGATGAGCGTGATGCTCGTCGGCAGCAGCATCATCACGACGATGCTGATTCCGCCGGAGGCGTTCAGAGCTGGGGGAGAGGCGTACGGTCGTGCGCTCGCCTACGTCGCGCACGAGCACCTCGGCCACACCTTCGGCACGATCTACGACGTCAGCACCGTCGCGATTCTCTGGTTCGCTGGCGCCTCGGCGATGGTGGGGCTGCTCAACCTCGTGCCGAAGTACCTGCCGCGTTACGGCATGGCGCCCGAGTGGGCCAAGGCGAACCGGCCGCTCGTCTTCATCTTCACGGGCATCACGTTCCTGGTCACGATCCTCTTCAAGGCCGACGTGACCGCGCAGGGGGGCGCCTACGCGACTGGCGTGCTCGTGCTGATGGGATCGGCGGCACTCGCCGTGACGCTCGACGCGCGGCGGCACGGCAGGCGCTGGCTGGGCTACCTGGTGCTCTCGCTCATCTTTGCCTATACCACGCTCATCAACATCGTCGAGCGCCCCGAAGGCCTGAAAATTGCCTCGTGGTTCATCGTCACGATCATCGTGACGTCGCTCATCTCGCGCGTCGCGCGCTCGACCGAGCTTCGCGTGCAGTCGGTCGAGCCTGACGCCGTCGCGCGCCGGTTCATGCACGAGGCCGAGGACGGTCCGATCCGGATTATCGCGAATCGGCCCGATACCGGGCTGCCAGAGGAGTACGAGCACAAGCTCCGCGAAGCCAGCGACTCGCACCACCTGACGCCTGACGAACAGGTACTCTTCCTGGAAGTACGGCCCGGCGACGTCTCGGAGTTCAGCGGCCGCCTCCACGTCGAGGGCGTCGAAGTCGGGCCGCACAGGGTGCTGCGCTGTGTCAGCTCGGCGATTCCCAACGCCATTGCCGCGCTGCTCCTCTATATCCGCGACGAAACCGGACGGATTCCTCACGCCTACTTCGGGTGGACCGAGGGCAATCCGATTGTCTATCTGATGAAGTTCCTGGCGCTTGGCGAAGGCGACACCGCCCCGGTCACGCGCGAGGTGTTGAGGCAGAACGAATCCAATCCGCTCAGGCGGCCGCGCATTCACGTCGGCTGAGGCGGCCCTGTTCGCGTCGCTTCCGCCTTAGAGCGGATGCCACAGCGGTAGAGCTGACGGCAGAAGCCACAGCCGTTTTGGTTGGCAAGCCACCGGCCCAACACTCCTATTGACACTCTATAGGTCGACGCAGTAGCCTCTATCGAACGTCTATAGGAGACACGCGTGGAGCACAAGACCGATCTCCTCCAGGGCACGCTCGATCTGCTGATTCTCAAGGCCGTTGCCCTCGGCCCGAATCATGGCCTCGGCATCTCCCGGCGCATCGCGCAGATCACCCAGAACGCATTTGACGTCAAACCCGGCTCGCTCTTCCCGGCGCTCCATCGCCTCGAAGAGCGTGGCTGGCTGTCCTCGTCATGGGGAGAATCGGAAACCAACCGCCGCGCGAAGTACTACCGGATCACGAAAGCCGGCCAGCGACAGCTCGAGGCCGAGGTGCGCGCGTGGCAGCGAACGGCGCTCGCCATCGGCCGGGCGATCGAGTCGACTTCTTCCTGAGGAGCGTTCGCCATGGGAAGCAAGAGCATGAGGGGCATCGCCTGGGTGAAGAATATTTGGCGCGGCCGCCAGCTCGACATGGATCTCGACGACGAGCTTCGCGCGTATGTCGCGCAGCTGACCGACGAGTACCGGGCCCGCGGCTATGAGCCCGAAGAGGCGCTTCGCGCCGCCCGCATCGAGGCGGGCGCAATCGAGTCAATCAAGGATCAGGTGCGCGACGCGCGCAGCGGCGCGTCGATCGAAACGCTGTGGCAGGACATTCGGTTTGGCGTCCGCCTGCTTCGTCGGTCGCCGTCCTTCATGGGCGCCGCGGTCGTGTCGCTCGCGCTTGGGATCGGCGCCAACAGCGCAGTGTTCGGTCTGTTGAACGCCCTGCGGCTGAGGAGTCTTCCCGTTCCCCGCGCGCAGGAGCTCGCCGAGATCCGTCTCGACGGCCCACGCTGCTGCCGGCACACCGGGCGCAACAAACAGCTGTCCCTGCCTTTGTGGAACGAAATCCGCGCCGAGCAGCAGGCTTTCGCCGAGTTGATCGCGTTTGCCGACACTCGATTCAATCTCTCGCCGCGGGGCGAGGTTCGCTATGTCGAGGGGCTGTTCGTTTCGGGAAACTTCTTCCAGGTGCTCGGCGTGCCCGCCGCGCTCGGGCGCGCGATCGGTCCGGAGGACGACCGGCCAGGCTGCAGTGCCGGCACCGCCGTCATCAGCGATGCGCTCTGGCGTCGCGAGTACGGCGGGGCGTCAGACATCCTGTCTCGCACGATCCCTACACGGACCGGACAGGTGGCGATCATCGGTGTGATGCCGGCAAGCTTCTTCGGCGTCGAGGTCGGCCGGCGGTTCGACGTCGCCATGCCCCTCTGCGCCTCGGGGTTCAACCGGGCGGACCATTGGTGGCTCGCCGTCCTCGGTCGGCTCAAGCCCGGCTGGACCGATGATCAGGCGACCGCTCACCTGACCGCGCTCGGTCCCGCGCTCCTCCGCGCCACAACGCCGCCAAACTATGGAGCGGAGCAGGCGAAGCAGTTTGCGGCCCTGAAGTTCTCGGTCCACGCCGCGCCAAATGGCGTCTCCCCGCTCCGTTCACGCTACGAGGATCCTTTGTGGCTGCTTCTCGCGATTGCCGCCCTCGTCCTGCTGACCGCGTGCGCGAACGTCGCCAGCCTCTTTCTGGTTCGGGCCACCGCTCGCGAGCCGGAGCTGGCGCTGCGGGTTGCGCTTGGCGCGTCGCGGTTGCGGATCGTTCGGCAACTCCTCGTCGAAGGGGTGCTCGTCGCGATTGCCGGCACGGTCAGTGGGCTCGTCCTCGCACGACTGGCCGCCACCGGGGTCATGTCGCTGCTGAGCACACCCACCGATCCCATCGTGCTCGATGTCGGTGCTGACTGGCGCGTCCTGGCGTTTCATATCCTGATCGTGGGTCTGACCACAGCCGCCTTCGCGCTGGCCCCGTCGCTTCGTGCCACGCGGCGCGCGCAGATCGCCTCCAGCGGGCGAGTCACTTCGAGCCGCGAGCGGGTCGCGACCCGCGAGCTCCTGGTGGCCGCGCAAGTCGCGATGTCGGTCGTGCTCGTCTCCGCGGCGATGCTCTTCCTGGTGACGTTCCGCAACCTGGCGTCGCTCGACGCCGGCTTCAGGACCGACGAGGTGCTCGTCGCGAATGTCTTCTTGGACGACGAGAAGTATCCGTCCGAAACGAGGGGCGCCGTTCAGCGCGAGCTCACGAATCGTCTCGCGGGCATTCCCGGTATCGACAGTGCTGCGCACGGGACCACGCCACCGTTCGTTGGAGCCAACTGGGACACTGTCGTGCACGTCAAGACCGCGCACGGGGAGATCAAAGCCGAGACCAACCGCAACCAGATTAGTGCGGGCTATTTTCGCGTCCTTCAGACGCCATTTTTTGCGGGCCGGGACTTCAACGATCGCGACACGCCCTTCTCGCCAAAGGTCGCCGTCGTCAACGAGACGTTTGCCAGGCAGGCTTTTGGCGACCCCACGCGGCTCGGCGGTCGGTTCACCGACGGCGCCGACGAGTTCGAAGTGGTCGGCATCGTTGGAAACTCCAAGCTGCACACGGTGCGCGAGAATTTCCGGCCGATCGTCTACACCGCAGCTTCACAGGTTGCTCAACCGGGCCTCACGGTCCGGTTCGTCCTCCGGTCGAGAATCGACATGAGGGCGACGGTGGATTCGGTCAGGCGCGCGGTCGCTGAGTTCGACCCAACGGCCGGCATTCGGTTCTCGACGCTCGACAGTCTCGCCGCAGACTCGCTTCAGCGCGAACGCCTGATGGCGAGCCTCTCCGGTTTCTTTGGGATCATTGCCATCGTGCTCGCCGCCGTCGGCGTGTACGGCGTCGTTTCCTATTCGGCGGCCAGCCGGCGTCGCGAGATTGGCATCCGCCTCGCGCTTGGCGCACGCGGCCGCGCACGTCATTCGCGCCGTGCTTGGCCGCCTGGCGCTCGTCGTCGGTGCCGGATTGATTGTCGGACTCGTGTTGGCGCTGCCTGCCAATGCGGCCACCAGGTCGCTGCTCTATGGCGTCGACCCTCGCGAACCCTGGGTGATGGCGCTGATTGTCGCCGTCATTGCCGGTGCCGGTGTGCTGGCGGCAGCGGTGCCGGCACGCCGCGCGCTGCGCACGGACCCTGTGACTGCGCTCAGATCGGAGTAACGCCACGGATCACACGCCACGGATCACACAGGTCACACGGATCCGTCTATGCGATCGCTTCTCGCCTGATCGTCACGCGACGAGGCAGACCGCGCATTCTTCGACGCCGCGGCCTTTGACGGCCGTGACCTCGAGCTGCAGCCGGTCGTAGCGGACCGTATCGCCAACCTGCGGCGGCCGGCCGAGCAGCGTCAGCACGAGCCCGCTGACGCTGTCGACTTCCTCGTGCTCGAGATCCAGGTCGAACTCCTGGCCGAGCTCGTCGAGCCGCATCGTGCCAGGGACTCGCAGGCAGCCTTCGCGGTCGCGATAGGGCTGCGGCGCAGACCCGGGCCCCGCGTCGATGTCGCCGACCACTTCTTCGAACAGATCTTCGAGCGTGACAACGCCGGCGGTTCCACCATGTTCGTCGAGCACGACGACCATCTGCGTGTGCTCGCGCCGCATCGTCGTCAGGACGGTATCGATTGGTGCAGTCTCGGGCACGAGCGGCAGCGGCCGGGCATGCGCCTGACCAACCGCTTCGTTCCTGAGCAGCAGCCGGAGCAGATCCTTGATGTGGATCATGCCGACGATGTGATCGAGGTCGTGCTCGATGACGGGATAACGGGTGTGCGGCTCGCGTCCGAGCAGTTCACGGATCCGTTCCGGCGTGCTGCCGAGCGGGAGACCGGTGATCCGCACGCGCGGCACCATGACCTCGGCGGCGGTCAGGTTGGCGAAATCGAACAGCACCTGCAGCATCTGGCCGGACTCTGCGCGAATCGCCCCACGCTCCTCGCTTTCCTGAACGACGAGCTGCAGCTCTTCCGGCGTGTAGTACTGCTCGGCGCTCTGCGCTTGCCGGTTCACGCCGAGAAGCCTCAGTAGAGCGTTGCCAATCTCGTTGAGGCCGACGACGAGCGGGAACACGAGCGTTTTGGTCCACAGCATTGGCGGCGTGATCCAGAGCGCCATCGTTTCGGCCTGCTGCAGCGCCAGCGACTTCGGAACCATCTCGCCGATGACGATGTGGAAGTAGGTGAGGATGGCGATCGCGATGACGCTCGCGAGTCCGTGAGAGACGAGCCACGCAGGCGCGCCCGCCCTGTCGATGGTGTGGTAGATCCCGTCGGCGAGCACGTGCTCGCCATACATGCCGAGTCCAAGGCTTGCCACGGTGATGCCCAGTTGCGCCGTGGCGATGTAGCGATCCTGGCGTTGCGGATCGCGCAGCACGGCCTGGACAGCCTTCGCCAGCCGGTTCCCTCGCGCCGCGCGGGCGTCGATCGACGCGCGTGGGGCGCCGACGATCGCAAACTCTGCTGCCACGAAGATCCCGTTCAGCAGGATGAGCCCAGTGATGATGAGGAACGCCGTCATTGGCCGCCCTCCTTGGAGGGTGGCAAGACGAGCGCCGAGGAGACCATCTCCTCCTCAACCGATTCGATGACCAGGTCTACGCCGCTGATCGTTACCTGCTCGCCAGCGGCCGGCACGCCGCCGAGCGCGCGCGGGATGAACGTGCCGATGGTGTCTCCAGGGCTCTTCCAGTCGGCGCCGAGGACCTGCGCTGCCTGGTCCACGCGCATCGCCCCGGGGAGCCTCACGCTGCCGTCGGGCAGGAGAATCGCACGCGCAGGGGCGCCCTTGAATTCGTCCGAGACGCCGCCAATGAGCTCGGCCACGACGTCTTCGAGCGTGATCAACCCTTCGATCTGTCCCGCATCGCCGACGACCAGCACCTGGTGAATGCGCTTGTCTCGCATGTAGTTGAGCAGGTGATCCGCCGGGAGGCTGCCGTGCACCCGAGCCAGCGGGCGCAACAGCGACATCAAGGACGTTTGCGGGCGATCGCTGATGAAGCCAGTGACGATGTCTTTCGTGTGGAGGATGCCGATGATGTCATCCGGCGAGCCGCGATACACCGGGAGCCGGCTGTAGGGGCTGGTGGCGACCAGCCTGAGGACCTCGGCAAACGGCGTTTGCACGTCGACCGATGCAAGACGGGAACGCGGGACCATCAGCTCCCGCGCCGTGCGCAATCCGAGTCGAAGCGCCTGATGCAGCCTGACCTGTTCCTGCGGTTCGAGAAGGCCCCCGTCGCGGCTCTCGGCGATGAGCAGCTCGATTTCCTCTGGCGAGTGCACGTGCCGATGGCCGGTGTTCTTCACGCGCATCAGCTTGAGAATCAGATTGCCGCTACCGTTGAGGAAATCGATCGACCATGCGAACACGCGCTGGGCCCACTGCATCGGCACGACTGTCCATATCGCGGTTCGTGTCGGGTCCTGGAGCGCGATCGACTTCGGCACCAGTTCGCCGACGATCATCGCAAGGGTAGTCAGGACTAGAAGGACAAGGACGGCCGACGTGGACTTGGCAGTCTCGACCTGAAGTCCACCCAGGCTCTCGAGGAGCGGGGCGACTCGCGGCGCGATCGAGGCCTGCGCGTAAGCGCCGAGAATCAGGCTGCAGAGGGTGATGCCAACCTGCGAGGCGGCAATATACCGATCGAGCGCGTGCGGGTCTTCGACAACGGGCAGGACCCGCGTGGCGAGAGCGTTGCCGTCCTCGGCAAGCCGCCGCAACCGGCTTCGGCGCGCGCCCACGACGGCGAATTCCGCCGCCACGAACAGCGCCGTCAGCAGGATCAGCAGGGTGATGATCCCTGACGCCAGCAGCATTCGTCAGAGATCGTACTGCAAACGGGGTCAGGTCTTGGATTTCAACATTTTTCTCGGGGATCTGGCCAAAACATCAAAATACAAGACCTGACCCCGACCTATTGGGCCCGGAGCGCAATCACCGGGTCGACTTGCGTAGCGCGCCGGCCGGGGATGTAGCTCGCCAGGAGCGCGACGGCGGTCAGGATCCCGCTCACGACGCCGAACGTCAACGGATCGGCCGGTTTGACCTCGAAGAGCAGCCCCTCCATAAGTCGCGTCAGCAGTAGCGCGCCGCCACCGCCGACAGCGATCCCGGTGACGGCCAGCACCAGTGCCTGCGTGATGACCATGCGCAGCACGGCGCCTCGCTGGGCTCCGAGCGCCATCCGGATGCCGATCTCCTGAGTGCGTTCGGTGACGCTGTAAGCAATCACCCCGTAGATACCGACCGCCGCCAGCAGCAGCGCCGCGCCGGCAAAGATCGTCAGCAGCAACATCGTCAGGCGCCTCTGCGCGACTGAGTCTGAGACGACCTCGTCCATCGTCTTGACGTTGGCAAGAGCCAACTCAGGATCGAGCTGGCGGACGAGGCCCGCGATGGATGTGACGATGCGATTCGGGTCGGCGGCGGTTCGAACGGTGACGGTCATCGTTCCATACGGATTCCGCGCGTACGGCCAGTACGTCATCGGGCGGATTTCGCCGTCGAGCCCGGCGTGCCGGACGTCGCCGACGACCCCGATGACCTCGTCTTCGAGGCTGTCCCAGGCGATGCGGACGCGCTTGCCGATCGGATCCTCTCCGGGCCAGTGCTTGAGTGCCATGGTCTCGTTGATGACGACTCGGCCCTTGGCGTCGGACGCGTCCTGCTCGTTGAAGAGCCGTCCCTTCAGAAGTGGCACACCCATCGTCTTGAGATACCCATGAGTGATGACGCGGACGTCGGTGACTGGCTCCTGGCCTTGTGGCGGGACCGGCTGGCCGACGATCTGCATCGACGTCGCGGCGCCGAGACCCGTGAGCGGAAGAAAGCTGATTGCGCCCGAGGCTTGGACGCCAGGCAGCGCGTCGACCTGCTGGAAGAACCGGTCGAGGAATTGCGCTCGTTGACCATCGCCGCCGTAGCGCGCCTGTGGCAGCGAGATCCGCATCGTAATCGTGCGCGAGGCGTCGAACCCGGGGCTCCGGTCGAGCAATCGAACGAAGCTGCGCAGCAAAAGACCTGCGCCGACGAGGAGAACGAGGGCCAGCGCGACCTCGACGATCACGAAGGCGCTGCGCGTGCGTTTTCCACGAGAACCGGATCCGGAGCGCCCGCCATCCTTGAGCGAGTCCGTCAGCGTCGAACCGGATGCCGTCAGCGCCGGGACGGCCCCGAAGACCAGCCCGCAGACGAGCGAGGCGGCGAGCGTGAAGAGCAGCACGTACGGATCGATGCCGACCATCTCGAGTCGTTGAATTGGCAGCCGCTCGGCGACGACGGCGCGGAGGAACCCAAGTGCCCACCATGCCAAGAGGAGTCCACAGAAGCCGCCGATGCCCGAGAGAACGAGGCTCTCGGCCAGCAACTGTCTGACGAGTCGCGCCCGCCCGGCGCCGAGCGCAGCGCGCACGGCGAGCTCTCGCTGCCGGGCGGTCGCGCGCGCCAGCAGGAGGTTGGCGACGTTGGCGCAGGCTATCAGCAGAACAAAGGCGACCGCCGCGGCGAGCACGATCAGGGCGGGTCGAACGTCTCCCGTGAGCTGCTCGCGGAGCAGCACCACTCGCGAGGTCCAGCCCGTGTTGAAGGCGGGGAACATCTCGGTCAGGTTCGCGGACACGCGCGTCATGTCGAGTTGCGCGCGCGCGGCTGTAACGCCGGGCTTCAACCGGCCGACGACCATCAGGGAGCGCCCGCGCGGCGTTCGTGACTGCGCGGTGAATCCGATTGGCAACCACACGTCGACGCTCTTGTCGAGAAACGAGAAGCCGGGGGGCATGACGCCGACAACGGTGAATGGCGTGCCCTGCGAGATCATCGGCCGTTCCAGAATCTCCGGATCGCCGCCGAAGCGGCGCCGCCACAGCCGATCGCTGATCACGACCGACCTCGTGCCAGGAACGTTTTCCGCGGCAGTGAAACCGCGGCCGAGCGCAGGCGCGAACGCCGAGAATCTGAAAGAGCTCGGCAGAGATCGACTGCGCCTGCAGTTCCTCGGGATCGCCGTTGCCGGTAGCCGTCACGCTGTAGGTGATGGCTGACGGCGGCGAGATCCTCGAACACCTGGTTCATCTCACGCCAGTGGATGAAGTTGGCGGGTCCGACGACGTTGCTCTTTCGATCGCGGACGGTGTTGTGTTCCCACACGATCGCGAGGCGATCGGCATCGCGATAGGGAAGTCGCTGCAGGAGGAGCGTGTAGATCACGCTGAAGATCGCGGTATTTGCGCCAATCCCAATCGCAAGCGCGATGATGGCGACCAGGCTGAACCCAGGCGACCGCACCAGCAGCCGCGCGCCGTACCGCAGGTCTTGAAGGGCTGACCGCATGCCGCCTCCGAACCTGAACCCTGAACCGTGAACCCTGAACCGTGAACCTCTGAACCCTGAACCTCTGAACCTACCTCCCGATCACCCCGATCGCCCAAGCCGCCTGCCGCCGAACGCCGGCGCTGTCGTCCTTGAGCGCGACGAGGAGTGCCGAGAGCGCGCGGGCGTCGCCGATCGCGCCGAGCGCCCAGGCGGCTTGCTCGCGGACGCCCGAGTTCTCGTCGCCGAGCGCCCGGACGAGCGCTTCCACTCCACCCGCATCGTCGATGGCGCCGAGCGCCCACGCGGCCTGCTTCCGCACCGCCGGAGTCTTGTCCGCCAGCGCTCGCGACAGTGCTGGCACGGCCGACCGATCGTCAATCGCCCCAAGGGCCCAGGCTGCCTGCGCACGCGTCCTTTCGTCCGCATCCTCAATCGCCTGAATCAGTCCCGGGACGGCGCGCGAATCGTCGATCGCGCCCAGGGCCCACGCCGCCTGCCGGCGCACGCGCGAATCCTGATCTTTGAGCGCCGCAATCAGGGCTGGCACGGCTTGCGTGTCATCGATGGCGCCGAGCGCCCACGCCGACTGTTCACGCACAGGCGCCTCGCGGTCGCGCAGCGATTCGACGAGCGCCGCGACGGCGCGATTGTCGTCGAGCGCGCCAAGTGCCCACGCGGCGTTGCGCCTGGCGATCCAGGCATCCTGCTTCAGCGCCGCGAGCAGAGGCTGGAACGCGCGCGTCCCGATCGCGACCAGTGCTGCTGCCGCTTCTTCACCCGGGCTGGTGAGGTTGTCGTCGCCATGCCGCGACCAGCGCCGGCCGCAGAGCGTCCCGTCGACTGGCGCCGCGTCAGCGAGGAGCGCGACGAGTGGGCCGATCGCATCGACGGCGCGGTCGCCGAGTTCGCGCAGCCCGCAGGCCGCGCGCATGCGCGCGGTTGCATCAGTCGCGGACAGTTCGCCGATGAGCACACGCGCCGACGGACCGTCCTGGTGGATGGTGACGGGGCCCTCGTCAGAGGCAGAAGCGCCGGTCGTCAGCAACGCACAAAGGACAAGAGACGTCCGCAGCACGTCAGCGATCTCCCCTGGGTCGCGGGTTGGGATTCGGATTGGGGTTTGGATTCGGGTTCGGGTTTGGATTGGGGTTGTGGGTGGTTCCGAGAGTGATGCCCGCCCTCCACTCAATTCGGCCAGCGCCATGGCGGCGGCCCGTCGCACGCTCGCTTCCGGGTCCTTGAGCGCTGCCGTCACGGCGGCGATGGCGCTCGAGTCGCCGATTTCGCCGAGCGCCATGAGCGCCTTGCGCCTGACGTCGACGTTGCTGTCGCGGACGAGCGCGATCAGCGGCTCGACGGCGGCGCGGTCGCGCGTTTCGGCGAGGGCCATCGCCGCGTGGGCGCGGACGCGCGGCTCGGCGTCCTTGAGCGCCAGCGTCAACGCCTGCGTCGCGCGCGTGTCGGAGAGCTCGCCGAGCGCCATGACGGCGTGCAACCTGACGTCGGCCTGCTGATCCTTGAGCGCTTCCATCAGTCCTGGGACGGCGCGCGGGCTGCGAATTTCGCCGAGAGATATTGCCGCCTGGCGGCGAACGCCGGCATCGCTGTCCTTGAGGGCGATGATCAACCCGTCGACCGCGGCCTCGTTCGGGCTGTTCTGCGCGGTGACGCCGGTCAACGCCATCTGCGCGACACGTGATTGAGGCGTGCTCGCCGACCGTTCGAAGGATGGGTTGACGATCGCGAACCCGATGCCGAGACAGATGGCGCTCGACCGGCTGAGCGTGCGGAAGAAAACAGCAAGCGGACTCATGACCCCTCTCTTCTGCTAGAAAACTAGCACTGACGCCCGCAGGAGGTGCACCCGGCCCGCGCCGGATCGATGGTCGTGCACTGCTCCTGCTGAAGTTTCTACCGGGCGAGCTGACCGAGCGCGAAGGCGGCCTGCTGCCGCACGTCCGCGCTCGCATCCTTGAGCGCTGTCGTGAGCGCGTCGATGGCGCGCGGATCGCGAAGTTGTCCGAGCGCAAACGCGACCTGCTCGCGAACATCGGGCGCTGGATCCTTGATCGCGATGACCAACGCCTCGACTGCCGAGCGATCGCGGATCTGGCCGAGCGCGAAGGCGGCCTGCTCGCGGACGTCGGCGGCCTCGTCCTTGAGCGACGAGATCAGAGGCGGCACGGCGCGAGCGTCACGAATCTGGCCGAGCGCGAACGCCGCCTGCTGGCGCACGTCGGGTTTCGTGTCGCGCAGCGCGGCCGTCAGGCCATCGATGGCCGACACGTCGCGCATCTGGCCGAGCGCGAACACGGCTTGCTCGCGGACATCCTCGTCGGGGTCCTTGATGAGGCCGGCAAGGGCCGGCGCGGCGCGCTTGTCGCGCAACTGGCTGAGCGCATGGACGGCCTGTTCACGCACGTCACCGTTTGCGTCCTTGAGCGTGGCGATCAGCGGGTCGACCGCGCGAGGATCGCGGATCTGGCCGAGCGCGTGGGCCGCCTGCTCGCGCACGCTCGGATTCTCATCCTTGAGCGCGGCGATCAGGGCGTCAACGGCACGCGGATCGCGAAGCTGGCTGAGCGCGTGCACCACGCTCTCGCGCACGCTGGCGTTCGAATCCTTGATGGCGCCCATGAGCGGTTCCACCGCACGCTTGTCGCGAAGCTGCGAGAGCCCATGCGCCGCCTGCTCGCGCACATCCGGCGACGGATCCTTGAGGGCCTGCACGAGCGGTTCGAAGATCGACGGATCGCGAAGCTGGATGAGGGCGTGCATCGCGGTTTCGCGGACCTCCTTGTCGGAGTCCTTCAGCGCGGCGGTGAGCGCTGCGACCATCCGGGGATCGGCGGCCGCGCGCTTCGCCTCCTGCGCATTGGCTTGCGCGGCGGCTTGTTCGGCGGCCTGTTCGGCGACGCCCTGCAGCGCTTCGAGGTTCACGGTTGCGCCGTGAATGGCTCCCTGAAGGGCTCCCTGGACTGCGCCCTGCACGACGCCCTGCGCGACCCCCTGCCACGCGCCCTGCGCCACGCCCTGCCACGCGCCCTGCGCGCCTGTGCATCCACCTGCCACGCACCCTGGACGGCGGCTTGGGCGCGTGCGGTCGCTTCCTGCGTGACGCTGTCGCTGACGGCCTGCGCGATTTCCGTCGCGAGCGGCGCGGCAGCCTCGGTCCGGGTCGTGGGCTCGGGTCGCGGTTCCGGCCGCGGTGCAACGGAGGCCGGCGACTGGGGAGCCGCAACAGGAGAGGTAGTGTCGCTCACTTCGTCGGGACAAGCGACCTGCTCGGGCGCGCCGACGGTCCAGGGCTGCATCGCCGCAAGCGGCGCCAGCGCGCAGGCGACGCCGACCGCGGTCAGCGCTGTGCGGAGCCGGCGAGACCGCCGCGCGCGGGACCTTCGGATCGAGGATCGCGATCAGCCGGCCTTCGAGCTGTGAGCGATGAGCCATCGCGAGCGTCGCGCCGGCCAGGAGCGCCGGGTAGCGGCCGCCGCGCATGACTCGCGCGATCTCGAGCAGTTCGTCCGCGTAGTCGGGCCCTCGCGTGCCGCAGGCCAGCACGAGATCGTCGCAGGCGCGTTCGCGCTCGGTCCTGACGTGGCGCGCGGCAATCCAGGCGAGAGGGTTGAACCAATAGAGTGCGCACGCGAGTTGCACGATCACATGTGTCAGGCAATCCCGGCGCTTCACGTGCGCAAGCTCGTGCAGCAACACGATCCGGAGCCGTTCGAGCGGCCACCGATTCGCATCTTCAGGCATCAGAACCGACGGCTTGAAGATCCCGGACGCCATCGGCATCGACGCCCGCGGGCTCTCGAGAAACGTCAGGCGGCGCGTGATGCCGAGTTCTGACGCGAGCTCGACGGCGAGCGGCAGCCACGGCGCGTCAACCACGCGCACGGTTCGTCGTGACATCCACGCGACCGCGACAAGTCCCACCACCAGTCGTCCGACAACGGCAAGGACTCCCGCCATCCAGATCGCCACGAGCGCCATCGTCAATGAGAAGGTGGAGAACGAGACGCGCGGTGTCGCTGCGACCTCTGCGGTTGGCGCTGTCGATGGCAGGGCATGCGACTCTGCCTGCGCTTCCGGCGCGTGCTCGCGGAGTGCGAGAGGGGCGCCTGCCTCGCCGTAGCCTCTGGAGGCGAGCCGCGCGCCGAAGCCTGGCGAGCGCGCTCGTAGCCTCTGACGACGGCGGGTGGAGTGGCGCGGGAGGCGCTTGCGTCGGCGAAACCGAACTCTGCAGCTTCACAATCGGCAGCTGCCAGCGGGGAAGCGCAATCGAGAGGACCGGAAGCATGAGCGCGCTCGAGAGCGCGAGCGTCCAGACCAGGTGTCGAACTGCGGCCGACGAACGGCCGAGGACGACCGTCGCGATCCCGGCCAGACCGAGCACGAATGTGACTTTGATGAGAGCGTCGACGGCCGGCAGCCAGAGTCGGTCGAGACCGGTCAGAAACGCGGTGATTTCGGGAGCAACATTCATGGCTAGGCTCCGGTCCGGCGGGCATCACTGATCATCCTGGCCAGGCGATCGAGCTCACCGTCCGACATCTTCGTGGAAGCGTCATCGAGCAGGGCCGAGATGGCCTGCTCGGCCGAGCCGTCGAAAAACGTCCGCAGCATGTGGCGCAAGGCGGAGCGCTTCGCGTTGTCGCGCGCGACGGTCGGCAGGTAAACGTAGCGAGGTCCATCCTGTTCGTGGTGGACGTGCCCTTTTTCCTCGAGAATCCGCAACATGGCGCGAACGGCCGAGTAACTGGGCGGATCCGGCAGGGCGGCCTGGACTTCGGCCGCCGTGCCCCTGCCCTGGGCATAAAGGATGTCGATAATCTGCCGTTCTCTACGGCTGAGCTCGTGATGGGGAGGCGTTTTCATGGGTCTCTTTATGTCGTCCACAACCCTTAGACGGATGAAGTCGGAAAAAGGTGCTATGAACTTAGCATAGGCCGGGAGAAGGCTCAAGGCTCTGGGCTCAGGCTCAAGCAAAACCTTCGGCCACTTACTCGAAGATCTTGCCTGAGCCTAGAGCCTGAGCCCTGAGCCTTGAGCCTTGAGCCCCCAAAGCGTAAGCTACCGCGTCGGTTGAGGATCGGGGCGTCGCGTCACGATCGGAGAGAGGTAGTCATGCTCAAGGAATTCCGAGACTTTGCCGCCAGGGGCAACGTCATCGATCTCGCGGTAGGCGTCATCATCGGCGCCGCGTTCGGCAAGGTGGTGACCTCGATCGTCAACGATCTGATCATGCCGCCGATCGGCATGGCGCTCGGCCGCATCGATTTCAGCAACCTCTTCATCGCGCTCGATGGTGGTTCGTATGCCTCGCTCGCTCAGGCCAAGGCCGCGACCCCGCCCGCGCCGACGCTGAACTACGGCCTGTTTCTCAATACGTGCCTCGAGTTCCTGATCGTCGCGTTTGCCGTCTTCCTGCTCGTCAAGCAGGTCAACCGGCTCAAGGGCCCGCCGCCGGTCGTCGCCGACACTCGGGACTGTCCCTTCTGCGTAACAAAGATTTCGCTGAAAGCGACTCGTTGCCCTGCGTGCACCTCGGAAGTCAAACCTGCCGTGGCCTAGCCTTTTGCATGTAGTGTCCGGCTTTAGCCGGACATGTCGTCTGCCTAAAGGCGGACACGACGAGTGTGAGAGGAGATCTAAATTGTCTGATCGGAGCAGCTGACGTGGCTAACATGAAGCGATTTGTCGTCGCGGGGGTCCTACTCGTTGCCGTATACGCTGCCCTCGCTGCCGGGCAGGCGCCAAAGCCCGACCCGTCGAAGTTCCTCACGCAGCCGCTCGTCCAGGACGTCTACACCGCCGACCCATCCGCGCACGTCTTCAACGGAAAGATCTTCATCTATCCGTCGCACGACATCGACGCAGGCGTGCGCCCCGACGATCTCGGCAGCCACTTCGCCATGCGCGACTATCACGTGTTTTCGATGGACACGGTCGGAGGTCCGGTGACCGACCACGGGGTCGCGCTCGACATCAAGAACGTCCCGTGGGCGGGCAGGCAGATGTGGGCCCCCGACGCCGCAGAGAAGGACGGCCGTTACTACTTGTACTTTCCGGTGAAGGACAAGCAGGATGCCTTCCGCATCGGCGCCGCGGTTGGAAGCAACCCGGCGGGTCCCTTCACCGCTCGCGCCGAGGCCATCAAGGGGAGCTACAGCATCGACCCTGCGGTCTTCAAGGACAGCGACGGCAAGTACTACATGTACTTCGGCGGAATCTGGGGCGGCCAGCTGCAACGTTGGACGAGCGGGACCTACAAAGCCGAGGACGTCTACCCGGCCAAGGATCAGCCAGCGCTCAGCGCCAAGGTCGCCCGCCTTGGCGACGACATGGTGAGCTTTGCCGAGGCGCCGAAAGACGTCATCCTCCTCGACGAGAAGGGCAAACCGCTGCTGGCCGGCGACAACGGCCGGCGTTTTTTCGAGGCGGCCTGGCTGCACAAGTACAACGGCACGTACTACTTCTCCTACTCAACCGGCGATACGCACTTCATCATGTATGCGACGGGAACATCGCCGTACGGGCCGTTTACAGTGAGGGGCAAGCTCCTCGAACCGGTGCTCGGCTGGACGAACCACCACTCGATCGTCGAGTTCAAGGGAAAGTGGTATCTCTTCTATCACGATGCGCAGCTCTCGGGCGGCCAGACGCACCTTCGAAACATCAAGGTGACGGAATTGCAATACCGCGCCGACGGGTCGATCGTCACCGTCGACGCGTATATTGAGTGAGGTAGGCCGTTTGGCGGGTCAACATCCGAACGGCCGGGCCAGGCGTAGGTAATAGTGTCCCCCAGCGCGCCCATTTCCGTGTTCGACGCTGATCGCCGAGTGGTGACCCGCATGGCGCGCGGGGATTCGTCCGCCGTCGCCGAGCTCTACGACCGTCACGCCCGGGCCCTCTACTCGCTAGCCCTGCGGATGCTGTCGGATGCGGCGGATGCCGAGGATGTCGTGCAGGACGTGTTCACGCAGGCCTGGCGGCAGGCCGGGAGGTACGACCCCGCGCGCGCCCCGGTCATCGGGTGGCTGCTGGTGATTACCCGGGCGAGGGCTCTTGACCGGCTTCGCGCCCGCCGCGCCCGGATCGCGCCGGCCCCGCTCGAAGTAGTCACGATTGATCCGGTTGACCCGGGTCCCGGGCAGGAACTGCAGGCGATCGGCAACGAGGAGGCGGCGCGGCTGCGTCAGGCGCTCGAGGCGCTGCCGGAGGGGCAACGGGAGGCGATCGAGCTCGCGTACTACCGCGGTCTGTCACAAAGCGACATTGCTGAAAAGCTCCAGCAACCGCTTGGAACCGTGAAAACGAGGATGCGCACGGCGCTGCTGAAGCTCCGTGAGGCGCTGCGATGACCCACGACGAACTTCGCGACCTGTCCGGCGGCTACGCGCTCGGCGCGCTCGACGAGACGGACCGCCGCGCGTTCGAGGCGCACCTGCCGACCTGTCCCGACTGCGCCGAGGAAGTCCGCGCGTTTGCGACGGTTGCGTCCGGGCTGGCGCTAGCCGTGCCTCAGGTCGATCCGCCAGTTGCGCTGCGCGACCGCGTGCTGCGCGCCGCGATCGCCTCAGATCGCCCGGTGGAGGGGACCGAAGCGCCGCGCTCCTGGCGTGGCGCCCTCGTGTTCCTGTCGACCGCCGCTGCGCTCGTCGCGCTCGCGCTCGGCCTGTACGCCGCGTCACTCAACCAGCGAATCCGCGTGCTCGAAGAGGAGCTGCGACTTGCGACCGCGCGCGCCGTCGACGTGCAGCGGCAACTCGTCCAGTATCGGGTCGCGTCGGATCGCGAGGCGCAGGTGCGCGCGATTCTCGCGGCGCCCGATCTCCGGCGCATCGACCTCGCCGGCCAGAAAGCCGCGCCCGGTGCGTCAGGCCGGGCGTTCTGGAGTCCAGCGCAGGGGCTCGTCGTCGCGTTCGACAATCTGCCGCTGACCAATCCTGACCGCGTTTACCAGCTCTGGGTCATCCCGCCGGACAAGGGTGCGGCGCCGATCAGCGCGGCGCTCCTGGAGCGGCAGCCCGATGGCCGCGCGATCGCGCTGGGAGCGCCCGGGACGGCCGCGCGCGTGGGGGTGGTGGCCGTCACCCTCGAGCCCGCTGGCGGCGTGCCCGCTCCGACGGGCGACATGATCGTCGCCGGCTCGCTGTCCAACTAGAGCCACGGATTACACGGACAGCTAAAGCCACGGATTACACGAACAGATAGAGCCACGGATTACACGGATAGCACGGTTCGGATTCATTAGGTTTTCGAATCCCGGGTTCAGATCTCGATTTTCTCCGACCCGCTCCAAAGCCCTCTCGTAAACCCGATCCGCATTGTCCGTGTGATCCGTGGCACTAGTAGAAAGTCGAGATCTGACCCCTCCGGCATCGCGCTGGTCCAGTGGCGCGCATCGGCCGTGCTAGGATGCTGCCCGAGGTCGCAAACGATGCCGCTCGAGCAAGAGTGGGCTGCGGAGGCCCTGTTCCGTCTGGCGGATTGGACGAACTGCACGGGTGAGGCGTACTTTCGCGGCCTGGTCCGCGGGCTCGCAGACGTTCTGTCGGTCCGCTGGGTCTACCTCAGTCGACTCCACCCAGAGGTGCCAAGCCGCGTCCAGGTCATGGCCGGATGGGCCGACGGGGAGCCCGCGGAGAAGATCGAGTACGACCTCGCCGGTACACCATGCGCCGAGGTCTTGACGGGGATCACGTGCTTCCACGCAACCGGGGTCAGTGACCGGTTCCCCCTCGATCGCATGCTGTCGGACCTGGGTGTCGACAGTTACGCAGGTACCCCGCTGCGCGGTGTGGACGGGCAGGCGCACGGCCTGCTGGTGATCATGCACGACCGTCCGATGGACGCGTCTCGACACCACCCCTGCACGATTCTCGATCTTGTCGCCGGCCGGGCAGCCGCCGAACTCGAACGCAACCGCGTCGAGGAGCAACTGAGGAAAAGCGAGGAGCAGATTCGCTTCCTCAGCGAGTCCACGCCGGCCCTGTTGTGGCGGGCCACGCCCGATGGCCGGCTCGACTACCTGTCGCCTCGCGCAGCCGAGTACCTGCGGTGTCCCGCTCGAGTCGCTCCTTGGCTATGGGTACGTGGCGCACATGCATCCCGACGACGTCGCGCACAAGCTGCGGTTGTGGAATGCCGCGCGCGAGACCGGCAGTCCGTTCGAAGCGGAGTACCGCCTGCGCGGCGTGAGTGGCACCTACCGCTGGCAGTTGACGCGCGCGTTACCGAACCGCGACGAGTCCGGCGCGATCACGAAGTGGTACGGATCGGTCGTGGACGTGGACGACAAGCGGCGAGCCGAAGAAGCGCTGCGCGAGGTTGACCGCCGCAAGGACGAGTTCCTGGCGATGCTCGCGCACGAGCTGCGCAACCCTCTCGCACCCATCTGTCACGCCCTCACGGTCCAGTCGCGGTCGGAGGACCCGGAGGTCTGGACCGAGATGCGGCAGGCGATGGAGCGCCAGGTCCAGCATCTCGTCCGGTTGGTCGACGACCTCCTGGACGTTTCGCGCTTGACGATGGGCCGGATCACGCTGCGTCGAGAACCCGTTGACGTTCGAGACATCGTCGCCGACGCCCTGGAGACCTGCCGTGAAGCGATTGAGGCCAAGGAACACCGCGTCACCTCGCGCGTTCCGTCCGAGGCACTGGTGGTCGATGGCGATCGTATTCGCCTCGTCCAGATCCTGACCAACATCCTGAACAATGCCGTCAAGTTCACTGAGGCCGGCGGCGAGATCGACATCGCCACCACTCGGACCGGCGATGTGGTCGAGATTTGCGTGCGAGACAGCGGCGTCGGCATCTCTGCGGAACGGCTGCCGCGGATCTTCGATCTTTTCTCGCAGAGCGACCCGTCCCCGGACCGCGCTCACGGCGGCCTCGGCGTCGGACTCACGCTCGCTCGCCGACTCGTCGACATGCACGCGGGCGAGCTGACGGCTTCGAGCGCGGGCCCCGGCCGCGGCAGCGAGTTCCGGATCGCTCTCCGGGCCCTGACGACGGCCCCGATTCGCCAGGCGGCGTCACCTCTTCATCCAGCCGCTTCTGCAACGAAACCACCCACCGCACTGCGCGTGCTCGTCGTCGACGACCACGTGGATGCCACGCGGGCCCTCAGGCGGCTCCTTCTCGTGATGGGTCACGAGGTGACGATCGCGCACGACGGCAAATCGGGCATCGAGATGGCCTCGCGCGACCGCCCTGACGTCATCCTGCTCGACATCGGGCTTCCACAGATGGATGGCTATTCGGTTGCCCGGCACCTGCGGTCGCTGCCGCACTTCGTGACGACGCGCATAATCGCGCTGACCGGCTACAGTGCCGAGGCGGCACGTCAGAATGTTCGCAGGGCTGGCTTCGATCAGCATCTGGTCAAGCCAGTAGACGCTGACGAGCTCGAAGCCGCACTCTAGCGCCGGTCAGAATTGAGTGCCCCCGCCTGGCGGTCGACGCTGATTCTGTCGTCCTATGCTAGGCTTCCAGCCCGTACGGCTGGAAACGATTTCATTAACGTCTGAACGCCTGGAATTTCTTATGACGAAATCGAACGACCCCACGCGACGTGATTTCATCCGTCAGGTGAGTGCTGGAGCGATGGCCGCGGCGGGCGCAGGCGCGACGCTCTCTGGCGAGGGCGTGACTCGCCAGGCGCCAGCGGTGTCGAAGGGGCGCGTGATTGGCGCCAACGATCGCATCAACGTCGGGTTCGTCGGGTGCGGCGGGCGCATGAACGCGCATATCCGGCGCGTCATGGAACGAAACAAGGAGCGCGGCGACGTCCAGGCCGTCGCGGTCAACGACATCTGGGACAAGCGCAAACAGCGCGCCCGCGAGGCGACAGGCGTCGACCAGCGGTCCGTGTATCACGACTATCGCGAGGTCTGCGCGCGGCCGGACGTCGACGTCGTTGTCATCGCGTCACCGGATCACTGGCACCATCTGCAGACGTTGGACGCCCTTCGAAACGGCAAGGACGTCTACCTCGAAAAGCCGATGACCTACACCGTCGACGAGGCGAGAGAGGTCGCCGAGGCCGTCAAGTCTTCGGGACGCGTGCTGCAGGTCGGCAGCCAATACACGTCCATGGATCATTTCTGGAAAGCGAAGCAGGCGATCAAGGATGGCCTGCTCGGCGAAGTGGTCTGGGCATCAGGTGGATTCGGACGTAATCGCAACCTGCGAGGTGAGTGGAACTACGCGATCGATCCCGAGGCCACAGACAAGACGCTCGACTGGAAGGCGTTCCTGGGGCCCGCGCCGAAGCGCGCCTTCGATCCCGAACGCTATTTCCGGTGGCGCAAGTACTGGGACTACTCCGGCGGCATCGCCACCGATCTCTTCTACCACACCGTTTCTCCGCTCCTCGTCGCGATCGGCGGCGACTTTCCCTTCCGCGTCACGTCGTCGGGCGGGATCTACGTCCAGAAAGATCGCGAAGTGCCGGACACCTTCTTCATGAACGTGGACTACCCGGCGTGGACGATGCAGCTGGCGTGTTCGGTCGCGAGCGGAGCAGGCGCGCCGCTCGTGATCCACGGGAGCCAGGCGACGCTCTTCATCGGCCAGAACAGCGAGAACCTCGTCAACACGCAGATGGAGGTCGTCCCCGACGCGGAGTACCGCGACGAGTTCGTGAAGAAAACCGGCGGTGACACGCTCAAGATCGAGGTGCAGCCGGTCGCGCGCGGCGCTCATCCTCACATGGACAACTTCCTCGAGTGCGTCCGTTCGCGTCAGGAGCCAAACCTGCCAGCAAAGCTCGGATACCAGGCGATGGCCGCGATCGGCATGGGCGTCCAGGCGTATCGACAGCACGAGGTGCTGTTCTTCGATCGCCGGCGCGAGAAGGTCTCCAACAAGCCGATCGGGACGTAGCATCCGGACTCACGATTCCGAACTCAGACCTTCTTGGCCGCCGCGTGCGCGCCCGCGCGCGGGAACATGTAAAGAACCGCCAGCCCCAGCACGATCGTCAGACTGATCGCCACGTGCACGAAGGCCAGCAGCGTGGCCGCGAGATAGAGCAGCGAGCCAGGGGCGTAGGCGCGCGTTACCGCACGCACCGCGTCGTCGGAGACGTGCGGCGCGATCAGCCGCCGATCTTCTGGCGGCGTGCCACCACATCAGGAAATAGAACACGCGCCGTGACGGTGAAGCATCCGCAGTAAAACGCGACCGCCACCGACCGCTCGTGCGGGTCGGTGAGATGCTCAGCCATGACCGCGGTTGGAAACGGCAGGAAGGCGATGCACAGCAGGAGGAGCAGGTTCAGCGTGATGAACCGGTGATCGACGCGATCGACCAGCTTCATGAGGTTGTAGTGGTTCGCCCACATGATGCCGATGACGATGAAGCTGATGAGATATCCGAGGTACGACGGCCAGAGATGGAGCAACGTCGAAACGAGGCCACCGCGCTGTACGACCTCGTCGTGGGGTGGTAGTCGGATCTCGATGATGAGGAGGGTGATCGCAATCGCGAAGACCGCGTCAGCGAATGCTTCGAGACGATAGGTTTCACCACCAGGGGATGACATCTTGACGTCACCGAATGGAAGGCAGACGCGGGTTCCGCTCGATCCCGAACTTGTGCTGGTGCCACATCGGATACGGCTCGGGAAGCGCGCTCACCTCGTCCAGCCGGGTCATTTCTTCTGCCGAGAGCCGCCACGTGGCTGCCGCCAGGTTGTCTTTGAGCTGCGACTCGTCGCGTGCCCCGAGGATGACCGTATCCACTCCGGGCTTGCTCAGGACCCAGTTGAGCGCCACCTGCGACGGCGATACGCCGCGCGCCTGCGCGATGTCGGTCAGCACATCGACGATCCGGTAGACCCGCTCGTAGTCGATCGTGCCCGGCGCCTCGAGCTCGTTGAGGCGGCTGACCGCCGGCCGCGCGTCGCGACGGAACTTGCCGGTCAGCAGCCCCGCGTGCAGCGGGCTCCACGCCATCAAGCCCACTGATTGGTCGAGGCCAAGCGGGATGATTTCATGCTCGATGTCTCTGGCGATGAGCGAGTAGTTCACCTGCTGGCACACGTATCGGGTCAGCCCGAACCGATCGGAGACAGCCAACGCCTTCATGACCTGCCACGCGGAATGGTTCGAACAGCCCGCGTAGCGGATTTTTCCCGATCGGACGAGATCGTCAAAGGCGCGAAGTGTTTCCTCGACTGCGACGAACGAATCCGGTTGGTGACAGATATAGAGATCGATGTAGTCGGTTTGCAGCCGGCGCAGGCTCGCCTCACACGCCTCGATCAGATGTTTGCGCGACAGGCCGACATCGTGAGGTCCTTGGCCGAGGCGATTGTAGACCTTTGTGACGAGGACGAAGTCGTTGCGGCGGCCCGTCAGCGCCTCGCCGAGGATCTCTTCCGAGGCGCCGAATGAGTACGCGTCGGCGGTGTCGAGCGTCGTGACACCGGCCTCGCGACAGACATCCAGGATGCGCGAGGTCTCGGACACGCCGAGGTTGCCCATCTTGCCGAATCGATCGCGCCCGCCGATCGTCATCGTGCCGAAGCTGAGGACCGACACGCTCAGACCGGAATTGCCAAATCGCCGCTGCTCCACGACGTCGCTCTCCTTTGTGTGACCGCTTGTGCCACTCTGGCGCAAGGCGGCATGCGCCCAGCATAAGCTCACATAGAATTGGCCACATGACAACCTCGAAGCGGCAGCTCGCGCTCCTCACCGTTGCATTGACAGCGTGGTGCCACCTGGCGGCTTCGGCGTCGCTTCTGCAACCGCAAGTCAAAACCGCTCAGCCGCGTTTCAAGGCGCTGGTCTTCTCCAAGGTCACCAACTACTACCATGAATCGATTCCCGCCGGAGTGGCGGCGATCAGGAAACTCGGCGCCGAGCACCAATTCGATGTCGTCGTCAACGACGATCCGGCGCAGTTCACTGACCAGCAACTCGCTTCCTTCAAGGTTGTCGTCTTCAACAACACCAACTCGACGCCCGAGAAAGGCGCGCTGCTAACCGGCGACCAGCGCGCGGCCTTTCAGCGATACATCAGATCTGGTGGCGGTTACGTCGGCATCCACTCGGCGTCTGGGACCGAGCGCGATTGGGATTGGTACGGTGAGCTGATGGGCGCGTTCTTCAAAGTGCATCCCAAGATCCAGAAGCTGACAGTGAACGTCGAGGATCCACTGCACCCGTCGACGCGCTCCCTGCCGAAATCCTGGGTTCGGACTGAGGAACCCTACGATTTCCTCGTCAACCCTCGCGGCCGCGTTCACGTGCTTGCGACCTTCGATCCCACTAGTTACGAAGGCCATACCATGGGCGCCGATCATCCAATCATGTGGTGTCACACGTTCGAGGGTGGACGCTCCTGGTATACGGGTCTCGGCCATGCTGCGTCGGCGTTCACCGACGAACCGTTGTTCATCCAGCACCTGCTTGGCGGGATCGAGTGGGCCGCCGGGGCGGCGGCGGGTCAGTGCGGCACGGGCCGACGTTGAGCGCGGCTCAGCTGCTTTAGAAAGAAGGTCCAGGAGTATTTCACCAGGGCGCAACGCTTCGCTCCGGCCTCCCGTCAAAACGACCATGGATAACCTCGTTCAGGACCTCCGATACACGATCCGCAGCCTCGTTCGTCAGCCGTCCTTCGCCCTGACCGCCATCCTGACGCTCGCGCTCGGCATCGGCGCGACGACGACGATGTTCGGAGTCGTGAATGCCGTAATTCTTCAGCCGTTGCCGTTCCGCGATGCCAGCAAGGTCGTCGCCGTCACCAAATTCTGGACGAAGACCGGCGTGCGCTCGCTGACGGTGTCAGCGCCGGACTTCGACGACTTTAAAGCGCGAAGCCACAGTTTCGCAGCGCTCGGGAACTACTGGGGCAGCGAAACCAGCGTCACGGTCGGCGGAACGGGGGACTACGCAGACGTGCACCGCGTGACGCCCGGGTTCTTCGAAGCGCTTGGCGTCACAGCCAGTCAGGGTCGGCTGCTCTCGGCCGAAGAGCTGCACGCCGGCAGTCCGCTCTCGGTCGTCATCACAGACGCCTTCTGGCGCCGGCAGTTCGGCGCTGCTCCCAGACGCCGTTGGATCCACCGTCAAGTTCGGCGAACGGATCTATACGATCGTCGGTGTCCTCGCGCCCGGGCAACGCTATCCGGCGCGCGCCGACATCTACAGCGCGCAGCGGTGGCGCCGCCCGCCAGGGTCTCCCGCAGCGGCCACAACTACCGGGTGATCGGCCGGCTCAAAGACGACGTGACGATCGCGCAGGCGCACGCCGAGATGCAGGCGATCGCGCGGCAGCTCGAAACGGAGTATCCCGACGACCAACGCGGGCAAGTCGGCCGCCGTGGTGTCGCTCCAGGAACTGCTGGTCGGCGGCACCCGGCAGACGCTCTTCATCCTGCTGGCGGCGGTCAGCCTGGTGATGGTCATCGCGTGCGCGAATGTCGCCAATCTCCTGCTCGCGCGCGCCACCGTTCGCGAGCGCGAGATGGTGGTCCGCGCCGCGGTCGGGGCTGCCCGATCCCGGCTCATCAGGCAGCTCCTGACCGAAAGCGTGGTGCTCGCCGCCGCCTCGGCAATCTGCGGCATTGCTCTGGCGCAGCTGGGCGTCAGGGCGCTTGCCGCCCTCGCCCCCGCCGACCTGCCGCGCGTCGACGACATTCGCGTCGACGGCCTGGTCTTGGTCTTTGCGCTGATCGTCGCGCTCGTGGCGAGCCTCATCTTCGGCCTGGCGCCCGCGCTGCAGGTGTCGCGGGTCCAGCTCGTCGACGGTCTCCGGCAGGGCGGCAAAGGCACGTCGATCGGCGCGCGCGGCGCCTGGGCCCGCAATGCATTCGTGGTCGCCGAAATCGCGCTCGCGGTGGTGCTCGTGTTCGGGGCCGGCCTCCTCGCGCGCAGCCTGCTCGCGCTCGCCGCCGTCGACATGGGCTTTGTCCCGCAGCAGATTCTCGTCCTGAACACCACGGTGCCCGTCCGAGGCATCGAAAACGCACACCGCGCGACCGATTTCTATCGCGACTTGCTCGCGGACGTGCGGACCTTGCCCGGCGTGACGGCCGCTGCGGCCGTGACGAGCCTGCCGACGGCTGTGCGGTCGAACGGAGGTTACGCGATTGGAGGACAGTCGGACCTCATGCAGACCGGCGTGCGCTCACCGCAAGCGCTCTTCACCGTCGCGACGCCCGGACTATTTCAAAACGCTCGGGATGTCGGTCAGGAGCGGCCGCGACTTCGCCGACGGCGATCGGCGCGATGCGCCGCTCGTGGCGATCATCAACGAGTCGCTGGCCCGCGTGTCGTTTCAGGGCGAGGATCCCATCGGGCGGCGAATCCAATGCGGCCTCGACAACCTCGAGTTCATGACGATCGTCGGCGTCGTCTCGGATGTGCGCACCGCGGGCCCGACGCGGCCGGCACAACCAGAGCTCTACATGCCATTCGAGCAGCATCCCGGGCCGGCCACGGCGCTCAACATCGTGGCTCGAACGCAGGCAGCCGATCCGCGATTACTCGGCGAGACGATCACGCGCAAAATCCGCGAGCGGAACGCCGACGTGCCGGTCAAGGTGACGACGATGGAAGCGACGATCGACTCGGCGGCGGCAACACCGAGATTCCGCACGCTGCTGCTCGTGACGTTTGCCGTCATCGCGTTGCTGCTGGCGCTGGCGGGCGTGTATGCCGTGATGGCCTATTCCGTGAATCAGCGTTTGCCCGAGCTCGGCGTCCGCGTCGCGCTCGGTGCCAGCCCGTCAAACATCATGACGCTCGTCCTCGGCCACGGCGCGCGGCTGGCCGCGGCAGGCCTGACGATCGGCGTCGGCCTGTCGCTTCTCGCAGGCCGGGCACTGCAGAACCTGCTCTTCGGCGTCACCCCGTGGGATCCTCTGATGCTCGCCGTCGTGCCTGTCGCTGTAGCGGTCGCAACCGCGGCCGCCTGCTACATTCCTGGCCGGCGCGCGGTTCGCGTCGATCCGATGATCGCCCTGCGGACCGAGTAACGACAGGTCGCGCGGAGGCCGCTCCTCTCGTCCTCGACGGCCCTCGACAGGCGCCTGACATCGAACTACGATGGCGCCCGGAGGCCCCTTTTGACCAGTCTCAAGTTGATGCCGCTCGCCGTGTGCGCCCTGACCGTGACCGTGTCTGCGCAAGATCCGCTGGCGCGCATCAATCAGGAAACCACGAAGCTCACGCCGGCCCTGACCGAGATCCGGCACCAGATTCACCAGCACCCGGAGTTGTCGAACCGTGAGGAGAAGACGGCGGCGCTCGTGGCCGACTATCTGCGCAAGCTCGGTCTGGAGGTTCGCACCGGTGTCGCGCGTCATGGCGTGGTCGCCATCCTCAAGGGCGGCCAGCCTGGACCGGTCATAGCGGTTCGCGCTGACATGGACGCGCTGCCCGTGACGGAGCAGACGAACTTGCCGTACGCCTCCAAGGTTCGGACGACGTTCCTTGGACAGGACGTCGGCGTGATGCACGCCTGCGGTCACGACATTCATACGGCAGTGCAGCTCGGGGTTGCGAGCGTGCTCGTGGGGATGAAGAACGAGTTGCCCGGGACCGTGAAGTTCATCTTCCAGGGCGCCGAAGAAGGTCCGCCGCCGGGAGAAGAGGGCGGCGCCTCGCTCATGGTCAAGGAAGGCGTGCTCCAGAATCCGCGGCCGCAGGCGATCTTCGCCCTCCACGCGATGTCGGAGATGACGGTTGGCGACGTGGGCTATTTCGAAGGTCCGGCGCTGGCCGGAGCGGACACCTGGGAGGTGAAGATTATCGGCAAGCAGGCGCACGGCGCGCGCCCCGAGCTCTCGATCGACCCGATCGTGACGGCGGCCGAGTTCGCGGTGGCGCTGCAGACCATTCGCTCCCGGACGTTTGCCGGGAGTGAGCCCGGTGTGGTGACGATAGCCACGATTCACGGCGGGCAGCGTCACAACATCATCCCGACCGACGTCTCGCTGACGGGTACGATCCGAACCTTCAGCCCCGAGATGAGCGCCCTGGCCGAGCAGCGGCTCCGCACGATCCTCAAGGGCGTGACCGACGCCAACGGCGCGACGGGTGAAGTCGTGCGCTACGACCGGAACGCGCCGGCAACGATCAACGATCTCGCGCTGACGAGAGAATCGGTTCCCGCGCTCGAGCGCGCGGTTGGCAAGGATCACGTCAAGCGCCTTCCGCCATCGATGGTGTCCGAGGATTTCTCGTACTTTGCCAACGACGTGCCCGGCTTTTACTTCAGGCTCGGCCAGGTCCCGCCAGGCACGACGTCGAGCGATCATCACACGCCGATGTTCACGGCGGATGACAGCGCGATTCCGGTCGGCGTCAAAGCGATGAGCTACCTCCTCTACGACTACCTGTCGCGGCACGCGAAGCCCAAGCCTTGACATTCGACATGTCGGCAGTCGACACTTGAGCTGTCGAGAGCCGACATGTCAACACACAAAACCGAAGTGCCGTACGGGACCCTGGACCTCGTGATCCTCAAGACGCTGGACACGATGGGCGCGATGCACGGCTACAGCATCGCGAGACGCATCGAGCAGGTCGCCGACAACCTGCTCCAAATGAGTCAGGGCTCCATTTATCCCGCTCTCATCCGCCTCGAACAGCAAGGCTGGATTCGGACCCAGTGGGGCGTGTCGGAGACCAACCGAAAGGTCAAGGTCTATTCGCTGACGGCCGCAGGCACGCGCCAGCTGCGCGTCGAGGTCGCGAACTGGGAGCGCGCGACCGCGCTCGTCGCCAGATTCCTCGAGGCCAAATCGTGACGCCGGGGGGGCTCTTTCGCCGCCTGCTGGCGCTCGTCCGTACCCGACGCTTCGATCGCGAGCTCGACGACGAGGTGCAGGCGCACCTCGAGATGGCCGAGAGGGACGCGCGCGCGGCCGGGCTCTCGCCAGAGGAGGCGCGCCGCGCCGCCCGCCGCAGCTTCGGCAGCATCGAGCGCATCAGGGAAGAGCACCGCGATCGCCGCAGCGTTCGCTGGATCGAAACGCTCGCCAAGGACTTCCGCTACGGTCTGCTGCTGTTGAAGCGTGATCGGGGCTTTGCATTCGTGGCCATCAGCGTCATGGCCATTGGCATCGGGGCTAACACGGCCATGTTCAGCCTCATGGACGCCGTGCTGTTGAAGCCGCTGCCCTACCCCGAGCCGGAACGGATGGTCCGGGTGTGGGAAGCGCCAACGCCAACCGGGCGCAACGGGATCAGCACGCTCAACTTCGTCGACTGGAAGCGATTGAGCACGTCGTTCGAGGCGCTCTCGGCCACCCGAGGGCTCAATGCCGCGCTAACCGGCCAAGGCGATCCCGCGCGAGTCGCGGGTATGATGGTCTCGCCCGATTTCTTCACCGTCTTCGGCGTGAAGGCTGCGCTCGGCCGCACCTTCCTGCCAGGCGAGGACCAGCCAGGCGCCAACCGTGTCGTCGTCCTCACTCACGCAGCGTGGCAGAGCCGCTTCGCAGGCGATCCAGATATTCTGCATCGCGACATCGTGCTCGATGGCGAGCCGCACCAGGTCATCGGGATTCTGCCGGCCGGCAGCTTCGATCGCTTCGATGCCAGCTTCTGGAAGCCGATCGTGTTCGCGCCGGACCAAATGACGCGCGGCTACCACTGGCTTGGCGCCGTCGGCCGACTGCGGCGCGGTGTGTCGCTGGAGCAGGCACGTGAAGAGATGAAGGCCGTCAGCGATGGGCTCGCGGCGCTCCAGCCCGCGTTCAAACGCGATTGGCGCGTCGCCCTCGACCCATTCGATCAGGGTCTCGTGTCGGGCACTCTCCGACAGTCGATCGCCATCGGCTTTGGCTCGGTCGTCATGGTCCTACTGATTGCCTGCGCGAACATCGCCAATCTTCTACTGGCGAAAGGCGTGACGCGGCGACAGGAAATGGCCGTCCGAGCCGCGCTCGGCGCGAGTCGCGCGCGACTCGTGTCGCAGGTCCTCACCGAGAGTCTGGTGCTCTGCGTACTTGGCGGCCTGGCCGGCGTCGGGCTGGCTTACCTGCTCATTCAGTTGGTGGTGCCGGCACTGACGCTGTCGCTGCCGGTTACGGCGTCAGTCGTTCTGGATCCGCGCGTGCTCGGGTTTGCCGCCGTTGCGACCATCGCCGTGTCCCTCCTCGTCGGCCTGCTCCCGTCGCTGCAGATGTCGTCGGGCCGACTGTCGTGGGCGCTGAACCTGTCCGCCCGCGGCTCGTCGTCTCGCGAAGGCGTGCGGCGTGTCATCGTCGTTGCCGAGGTCGCTGTCTCGCTCGTCTTGATCTGCGGTGCGATCCTCATGTTCAAGAGCCTGCTCAGGCTGCAGCGCGTGGACACGGGCGTTCGCATCGACCATGTGATGACGATGTCGGCAGATCTCCCGCTTGGGACCTACCCGGATCCTGAACGTGCCACCCGCTTCATCGAACAGGTCGCCGAGCGCCTGCAGGCGATTCCGGGCGTCGAGCGCGCGGCGGTCTCGACCGACGTGCCCCTGCTCGGCGTCAGGCAGGGCGACGCCGTGGGGCTGCCGGGCACCGATGGGGGTGTCGGCGCGCGGTTCAAGCGTGTCGATCCCCACTATTTCGCCACGCTCGACATTCCGGTGCTCGTCGGCCGTGGCTTCACCGCACAGGACCGCGCCGGCGCTCCACGCGTCGCGATCGTCAACGAGTCGTTGGCGCGCCAGATCGCGGAGCGGCTCGGCATCGCCGATCCCGCGCAGATCGTGGGCAGGATCGTGCGACTCACGAGCCCCCTGTACGAGAATCGGGGACAGTCCGGAAAGGCTGAGAACATCGAGATTGTCGGCATGATTCGCAACGAGCGCGTGAACGACCTGGAAACGCCAGTGCAGGAAGTCGTCTACGTCGCGCTGCTCCAGGCGCCGCGCCGCGAGATCAAGCTGATCGTGCGCACGCGCACCGACCCGTGCGGACGCGATGCCCGCCATCCGCGAGGCGGTCGGTCAGATCGATCCGCGTCTGCCGCTCGGCGACGTGCGGACGATGGAGCAGGTGAAACAGCTGACGCTCTCGACGCGAACGGAACCCGCGTGGATCATCGGCGCTTTTGCCGCCACCGCGGCGTTGCTCGCGGCGCTCGGCCTCTACGGGGTGCTCTCGCACGCCGTGACGCAGCGGCGGCGCGAGATCGGCATCCGCATGGCGCTCGGCGCGAGCGCCGGTGATGTGCTCGCGCACGTCGTACGTAACGCCACCTGGATGGTGCTGCTTGGCCTCGCGATCGGCTTGGCCGGTGCGCTCGCATTGACGAGGCTGATGAAGAGCCTGTTGTTCGAGGTGTCTGCGCTCGACCCCTTCGCGTTTGCCCTCGCGGCTCTGTCGATGATGCTCATCGGCCTGGCCGCCGCGCTGGTTCCCGCGAGCAGGGCCACTCGCGTCGATCCTGTCACCGCCCTCCGCAGCGAGGCGTAACGTCGGCGGCCGCGCCGGCTCATCGGTTCCCGGCCTTGATCCTCAGGGGGGCTCCCGGGCGTATACTGCTGCCGGGCCAGCTCCTTTGACCCTCGGGCTGTAAACATGGAGGGCATTATGAAAAGTGTCGTTGGACTGATCGTCGCGCTCGGAGTGGTCGTATCCGTATCCGCCGCTCCGCCAGAAACCTGGTGAACAGACCTGGAAGGGCAAGATCAGCGACAGCAACTGCAAGGAGAAGCACCCGGCCGGCGAACACGACGGCAAGAAGATGACCGACGCCGATTGCACCGGCATCTGTGTGAAGAAGGGTGCGAAGTACGTCTTCGTGTCGGATGGGAAGGTCTACCAGATCGCCAATCAGGAATCGAAGCAGATTGCCTCTCATGCCGGCCAGCAGGTCGAACTGATCGGCACTATGAAGGCGGACACCATCACTGCAACGAGCCTGAAGGCGGCGGCGCCCGCGAAGTAGCGGTTATCGCACGAGGAACAGCGCGTCCTGCCGCTTCAGCGCCCAGCGAACCTTGCCGGCGGCGTCGATGATGACGTCTTCTTCCTGGGCCATCCGGACGCGCTGTCCTCCCCACTCGGCCACCGGTGTCGTCGCCTGCAGCTCGATTGAGTACCACATGCTCGGCGTGACCTGCGCGTCACCACGTCCCGCGACCCCGTCCTGATAGTCCCAGAGCCCGATGAGGGCACCCGCGCCATGGCCATTGAGGCCGATCGGATGCGAGTAGACCGTCCCGTCGATCTTCTTGGCCTGCATCCGCGCGCGCGCCGCTGCCAGGATCTCGTTGCCGGTGCGGCCGGGCCGCAGTTCGTCGACCACGATGTCCTGGAGTGCATTGGCATTGGCGAGCGCCTGCCGAAGCCCGGCGGGCGGCTCGGTCTCCCCCGGGCGAAGCACGTAGGCGTTGTGCTGCGTGTCGGTGTTGAGTCGCGCCACGGTGATGCCGACGTCGCAGTGGAGGAGATCGCCCGGCTCGATGACCGGATCCTCGCCGAGCTGTGAGTCGCTCGCGCCCTTGCGCTGCACCTCGATGCTCGGCTGGAACCACGTGTCGAGGCCGAGGTCGTTGACGCGCTGGCGCCACCACCACACGAGATCGCTCGTTCGCGTCTTGCCCGGCGTGATGACGCGCGACGAGAACATCGTCTGCGTCATCGACCAGACGAGCTCCTGCATCCGCTTGAAGAACGCTTCTTCCTCCGGAAGGCGCGCGGCGATGAGTTCCAGCGGCAACCCCTCGGCGTTGCGGAAACGCGTCGTCCACTTGTCGCCGAGCGCGGCGCTCATGCCCTGGAGCTCGCCGCTCGAGAGGCCATCGGAGAACGCGAATACGGTCGAGCGATCGATGCCGATCACCTTGGGGTTGCGCTCTTCGATGACGGTGCGGAGCGCCTGCCATTGCTCATCGCCCCAGAGCTCCGCCTGCTGACCGCGCCCGACGTTGCCGGCCGCCGCCTTGGTCGATCGCCGCGCCTCGAACACACCCCCTTGTGAGGTGCCGCCGAGCGCAATCCGCTCGACGCAGGCAGGGGCGGGAGTCGCGCCGGTCGCCGCGCACTTGTCGAAGAAGACGTAGATCGTGCGCCGCCGCGCTGCGAAGGTCTCTGGCGCCGTGATCGCCGGGAACACCGGGTCCTCGTTGTACTCGCGCATCGGCACGACCCACAGGTCGATGCCGTATTTGCGCAGCAGCGCCGGAACGAACGTGTCCATGCGCTTGCGCAGCCACTCCTGCTGGAGGGCGGCCTGCTCGCGCAAGGTTCCGAACGGCCGCTCGGCGGGCGGAGCCTGCTGCGCGGCTGGCGCGCTGGCGATCGTCCCGACCATCGACAACGTCACAAGGACGAGACCTGCTGGAGCCGACCGAAGGATGTGCATGGCAGCTTTCTATCTGACTTTCCGTCTCGACGGCAAGCTGCTTCTGGCAGTTGACGATCGGAGATGCAGGCAGTCCGACACAACATAAACTATGTTGTATAATTCCAACATGAAAGCTATACAGATTGTCTATGGACTCCGTGGCTCTTGCTCGCCAGGCTGTGATGCCGACGTAAGAAGTGTGCCGCGACGGGCGCTCGGCCGTGCTCCGGCGCGCGGTGGACTTGTACTGCGACAACGCCGATCCCAGGCGATTCGCAGGGCCTACCGTGCACGCGTAGCAGCCGGCCTCGTCTCGGTACGCCCGGTTTGCTGGCTTCGGGACGGGCAGAAATCCCTGGCCCGAGCCGTGATCGTGGCCAGATGCTCGTGCTCCAGACGGCCTTGTCGACGGTGGCCTCGACAAGCGGCGTTCGGCCCCAGTGCGCGGGTCGACAGGCGGCGTCAGTTCCTCTCCTGCGCACACAGTGACAGTGGCGTCCGATCACCTCGACCCTTGCGCGGGGCGTCCGCGCGGAGTCGAGCTGGGTCCTGGTGAACGGCCTCGCGTGCTCGTCGGCCGCGGTCCTCGATCACGCTGGCAGTACCGTCGAGATACGTCGACGCATCTGACCTTCAAGTCGGGTGCTGTCGTCACGTGCGCAGGTGCGACGCATCTGCCAAGCGCTATTGCGTCCGGAGGTTGACTTCCGGCCTCGGCGCTTCTCGGCCGAGACCGTCGGGTTTCTGGTACGCTCAGCTCACCATGCCGCTTGCTGCCGGCGCTCGCCTCGGCCGTTATGTCATTGAGGCCCCTCTGGGCGCAGGAGGCATGGGCGACGTCTATCTCGCCGAAGACACGGGCCTCCACCGGCGAGTGGCGCTCAAACTGCTGCCGGCCGCATCGCCGACGACGACACCGCCCGCAAGCGGCTCGTGCGCGAGGCACAGGCCGCCGCGGGGCTCGATCACCCGAACATCTGCACGATTTACGAAGTCGGCGACGCCGACGGCCACAGCTACATCGCCATGCAGTATGTCGACGGCGAGACGCTGGCCGCGCGGCTGAGGCGCGGTCCCCTCGATCTGTCGCTCGGCGATCGCGCTCGCCCGTCAGGTCGCCGAGGCGCTCGTCGAGGCGCATCGGCTGGGGATCGTCCATCGCGACATCAAGCCGCAGAACATCATGCTCACGCGCCTCGAACCAGGCGAAGGTGCTCGACTTTGGCATCGCCAAGACGTCGGAATCCGCCGGGCGCGGAGTTGAACACGGCGTCGGCGCTCACAGAACCGGGGCTGATGCCGGGGACCACGGCCTACATGTCACCCGAACAGGCGCGCTGCGAGCGGCTCGACCAACGCTCCGACATTTTCAGCTTCGGCATCGTGTTGTTCGAGACGCTGTCGCGTGCGAATCCGTTCGCCCACGCGAGCTCGGCCGAAACGGCCTCAGCGATCCTGACGAAGGATCCGACGGTCTCCGACATCGCGGCCCCCGCGGAGCTGCGTCGCATCCTTCGCAAGTGCCTCGAGAAGGATCGCGAACGCCGCTATCAAACGATGCGCGACGTCGTGATCGATCTGGAGAACCTCGCGCGCGACCTGACGGCACCAGCCGCGGCGGCGCCGCTACCGAGGAGATCGCGTCAAGCCATATGGGCATTGCCGATCGTGGCGGTGCTCGCGGCCGTGGCGGGAGGAGCAGTCTGGTGGCTGAACCGCTCGCTCCCTCCGCCCCCGACATCGGCCTACGAGCAGCTGACGAGCTTCGCCGATTCGGCGATGGCGCCGGCCCTCTCGCCTGACGGCCGCACGGTCGCCTTCATCCGCGGAGGCACGTGGTTCCTTACGCGCTCGGGCCAGATCTTCGTCAAGCAGCTGCCGAACGGCGAGGCCGTGCAGCTGACCAACGATCCGCAACCCAAGCTGGCGCCGGCCTTCACGCCCGACGGAGCTCGCGTCGCCTATACGCTACGGGAAACCGGGGCGGCAGAGGGCTGGAACACGTGGACCGTTCCGGTCTCCGGCGGCCAGCCGACGCGGATGCTGCCGAATGCCGCCGCCGTGACGTGGATCGACGATCGCCACATTCTCTTTTCCGAGATCCTTCCGAACAGCACTATTCACATGGCGCTGAAGACCGCGACCCTCGGTCGCGCGGACGCTCGATCGGTCTACGTCCCTGCGCACGAGCGCGGCATGGCGCACTATTCGTATCTCTCCCCCGATCGAACATCGGTTCTCGTGGTCGAGATGGCAGCAACTGGCGGCTGGGCGCCGTGCCGTCTCGTCCCGTTTGACGGCAGCTCGGCCGGGCGTCAAGTCGGCCCCGCGGGCGAATGCCGCTCGGCCGCCTGGTCGCCGGACGGCCGCTGGATGTACTTCAGCGCGCACGTCGACGGCGAGTCTCACCTGTGGCGCCAGCGCTTCCCCAACGGAGCGCCGGAACCGCTCACGTCGGGCTCCACAACCGAAGAGGAAGGCGTGGCCGTCGCGCCCGATGGCGGCTCGCTCATCACATCGCTCGGACGTCGTCAGAGTTCGGTCTGGCTGCACGACCCACGCGGCGAGCGGCTGCTCTCGGCGGAGGGATTCGCGTTTGATCCGAGTCTCTCGGCGGATGGCGGGCGCGTGTACTACCTGCTACGACGAACCGCTTCGCCGGGCACCGCCGAGCTGACCATGGTCGATATCGCGTCCGGCAGGACCGATCGGCTGCTGCCGGATTTCTCGGTGCTGGACTACGACATTTCTCGTGACGAACGACAAGTCGTGTTCACGACCGTTGGCACCGACGGAGAGCGCCAGGTTTGGATAGCGTCGCTCGACCGCCGCTCCGCACCGCGCCAGATCGCACGACACGCGGATCAGGCCGCATTCGCCGACGCCGGTCGTATCGTCTTTCGCTCGGTCGAGGGGCACGTCAACTTCATCGACCGGATCAAAGCGGACGGCACGACGCGCGAGCGTGTGACGAACGAGCCGATCGTCGATTTCCGAGACGTCTCTCCCGACGGGCGGTGGCTGGTTGCGATGAGCGCACGCGGTAACAATCTGCCACGGACGATGGTGTTTCCCGTCGACGGCGGATCGCCGCGTGTGATCTGCGGGGACTCGTGCCGGACGCAGTGGTCGCCGGACGGGAAGCGATTCTTCATGTGGAAGGGTTTCTTCGCTGGCCGGCGGCCGCTCCTGGTAGCGCCGGTTCCCGAGGGCCGGGCGCTTCCCGAATTCCCCGCCGACGACCGCCCGGCGTTCGAGGCGTGGGAGACACTGCCGGGCGCCAAATCCGTCGAGCAGGACCACTTCGTCCCCAGCAACGATCCTTCGACGTTTGTCTTCACCAAGGCCGACGAGTTGCGCCAGTTGTTCCGGATCCCGCTCACCGGGCGATAGCCTGACGCCGCCCAATCGGGTCGGCCCGAGCTCACTCCGATCGCAACGCGACCATCGGATCGATTCGCGATGCGCGGCGCGCTGGCAGGTACCCGGCCACAATCGCCACCATCGTCAGGACCAGCAGCATGCCGACGAACGTTCCCGGGTCGCGCGGCGTCACGCCGAAGAGCAGGCCGCCTGCGCCTTGCGCGAGGACCCATGACGCCGCCGTTCCGATCGTCATGCCGATTGCAGCCAGCCAGAGCGTCTGGCGAATGATCCGCGTCTGCACGTCGCCAGCGGTTGCGCCGAGCGCCAGCCGGATCCCGATCTCCTGGGTGCGCTGATTCACCGAGTACGAGATCAGCCCGTAGATGCCGAGCGAGGCGAGTATCAGCGCAAACGCGGCGAACCCGCCGAGCAGCAGCACCAGGAAGCGGCGCGGCGACACGGACTTGTCGACGAGCTGCTGCAGCGGCCGGAAGTCGTTGCCCGGCAGGTTGGGGGCGATCGGCTGCAAGGCGGTGCGAATCGCGGCGGCGAGCTGCGACGGCGGTAACGAGGAGCGGACCACCAGATCAGCCGAGGACTGATCTCGGCATTGCCGCATCGGCAGGTACATCTCGTTGCCGGAGCCCTGCTCGAGCGCAAGGTGACGCACGTCTCCCACGACGCCGACCACGCGCCTTTCCTTTGCGCACCCGCCGAGGATGTACTTGCCGATCGGATCCTGCCCCGGCCACAGCGCGCGTGCCATCGTTTCGTTGATCATGATGACCGGCTCGGTCGTCGGCGTGTCGCTCGGCGAGATGTCGCGGCCGGCGCGCAGCGGAATGCCCATCGCCGCCGGATACCCGTCGGTGACGATGCGCACGAACGCGGACGGGTTTCTGCCCCGTTCGTAGGTCACGCCCTTTGCCCGCGAGCCCCACGTGCGATTGCGCCCGAGCGGCAGCGCGTCGGTGATGCTCGCACCCTCCACGCCGGGCATCTCCCTCACTCTGCGCAGCACTTCGTCGAAATAGCTGTTTCGCTGTTCAAGCGTCGTGTAGCGGCTATCCGGATCGACGCGAATGGTTGCGGCCCGCGCTGGTTCGAAGCCCATGTCGACATCGAGCACCTGGATCAAGCTGCGAATCAGCAGGCCCGCGCCAACCAGGAGCACGCACGCGAAGGCAATCTCCGACACCACGAGCGCGTTCCGCACCCAGCTTCGCTGGCGGCCCTCCGTCGACCCGCGCGCCGCGTCCTTCAGCGCGTTCGTGAACGCCCCGCCACGTGCCTGAAGCGCCGGCGCGAGTCCAAACACGATGCCGGTCAGGATCGCGACGGCCAGCGTGAAGCCGAGCGCGGTCGCGTCGGTGCGGACGTTTCTTAACATTGGAATGCTGACGGCATCGAGGCGCGCCAGCGCACTGGTTCCGCCGATCGCCAGGACGACTCCCAGGATCGCGCCGCTCAACGAGAGCACGATGCCTTCGGTCAGCATCTGCGCGATGAGTCGGCCGCGTCCGGCGCCGAGCGCCGTGCGAATCGCAATCTCTTTCTGCCGCGACGCGGTCCGAGCGAGCAAAAGGCTGGAGAGGTTGGCGCAGACGATGGCCATGACGAGGGCGACCGCCCCCGCGAGCACCCAGAGCGCGAGCCGAATGCGCCCGCCGACCTGATCGGAGAGCGGCTTCACATTGCCCTCAAAGGTATTGCGCTGCGGATTTTGCGCGGTGATCTGGCCCGCGAGCAGCCGGATCTCGGCACGTGCCTGGTCCACTGAGACACCCGGCTTCAGGCGACCGATCATCGCCATCGTGTTTCCCCAGCGGTTGGTCTCCTGGCTCAAGGGGAAAGGGAAATACAAGTCGAAGTGGCTGCCCGGCGCGAACACCGACGCAAAGTCGAAGGACGCCGGGAGCACGCCCACCACGGTGTGCGACTGGTCGTTGAGGGTGAGGGAGCTGCCCACGATCCCGGGATCCGAGTTGAAGCGCCGGCGCCAGAGGCCATGGCTCAGCATGACGGCTTTCGGGCCATTCCACGCGCATTCCTGGGCGTTGAACACCCGGCCGAGCTGTGGCGTCACGCCGAGCACATCGAAGAAATTGTCGGAGACCGGAACGCCGCTCAGCCGCTCGGCCTCGCCCTTGCCGCTCAGCAAGTTGTCGCCCACGCCGTAGAATGCAAAATACCCGGTGAGCGCCGAGAGCGTTTGCGTGCGTTCCCGCAGGTCCAGCATGTGCCCGACCTGCGTCGTCTGCCCGGAAAGACCGCTGGTGTCGCGATTGGCGATCCATACCAGCTGTCCAGGCTCGGCGAAGGGTAGTGGGCGCAGGACGAGCGTGTTGACGACGCTGAAGACCGTTGCGCTCGCGCCGATCCCGAGCCCCGCGATCAAAATGACGAAAGTCGTGAAGCCCGCGTCACGCCGCAACGTGCGCAGCGTGTACCGCAGGTCCTGACGCAGGAGATCAATAGACATGGCTGTCGCTTAGACGAGCCCGGGGGCGCATTCGTTTGCGAATCCAGTTGCGCTTTTGGCTATTGCTGAGCCAGACTGCCTTGTTCCGACTCGTTCCGGCCGGTCACCGCACGACTAACGGCTCTATGGCGAACCGACCAATCTCCGTGGCGATCGTCGACGACGACGCGCCTGTTCGCTTCAGCCTGCAACGGCTGTGCGAAGTGTTTGGCCTGAGCGCGACGGCGTATGCCTCCGGCCGCGAATTCCTGGCGTCGCTCGAACGCGGGGCGTCGTGCGCGGATTGTCTCCTGCTCGATGCGCACATGCCAGAGATGACCGGGCCAGAGCTGCAGCGCCAGCTCCTCGCGCGAGGCGTCCAGATCCCGACGATTGTCATCACGGCCGACGACGTGCCGGTCAACGCCGCGGCCCACGGCAACACGGGGCCGGTGGCCTGGCTGCAGAAGCCAGTGTCAGGCGACGCTCTGCTGTCGGCCATTCAGCAGGCTGTCCGCGGCAGTGATCCCATCTCCTGAGCAATCCCGTGCCGCGCCGCAGCACGCGGCCCTCCATCTGCCACAATAGCTTCATGCTCTTCAATCAGCGGGCGCTCGCCGTCGCGACGCTCCTCTCGATTGTTCCTGGCGCCGTCTACGTCCAGGCACCGAGCATCCTACACATCAGGATCGTCGTGGTGGACGCCGAGGGGAAGGCGATGCCGGTGCCGCGCCATGCGCTGCTCATCAGTGACAACCCCACGAGTGCCCCGCCGCGCCGGGTCGTCACGACGCTCGACGGCACTGCGGATGTGCGATTACGCCCGGGAAACTACACCGTTGAGTCGGACGAGCCGCTCGCGTTTCAAGGCAAGGCCTACCAGTGGCGGCACACGCTGGACATTGCTGCGGGGCGCGACGCGACCCTGGAGCTGACGGCCGCTAACGCCGACGTCGAGCCGATCAATCTCACAACGGCGGGCGCCTCGCCCGCAACGCCGGGTGCCTCGACCTCAACGGGGCCGTTGGCAGATGATCCCTCGACGCTCCTGGCGCAGTGGCATCCCAGCGTTGTCGCGCTCTGGACGGCGACCACGCGCACGTCCGGATTCGTGGTCGACGCGAACGGGTTGATTGCGACGAGCCAGCGCGGCGTCGGAACGGCGACGTCGGTTGAGGTGCAGATCACGCCGTCCGTCAAGGTGGCGGCGCAAGTCCTCGTGGCCGATTCCGTGCACGAGGTCGCCATCCTCCGGATCGATCCAAAAGTCGTCGCATCGGTGCGTCCTGTTCCGCTCGGTTGCGAGCAGGCAGCGAAGGCGACGATCGTGAACGGACAGGAAATCTTCACGATCGGCGCGCCGCTCCGTCAGCGGAAAGGCCTCAGCGCCGGGATTCTGCGCGAGGTCGAGAAGAACGTGTTCATGGCCGACTTCAGTCTCGCAACCGGCGGCGCGGGCGGCCCCGTCTTCACGGCGGCCGGCAGCGTGGTCGGAGTCAGCTCCATCGTGGACGACGTCGACGGCCGCAGGCGCGAAGACTCGCGAGTCATCGGTCTCGACCATGTGTGTGCGGTGGTGGCATCTGCGGAGAAGAAGATGAAGGATGCCGCGGCACCCAGCGGCACGCTGCTCCCGGTAGAGCCCGCGCGGCCGTTTCCCTTGGACGCGATCAAGGACGAAGTGCGCCACTTCACTGGTGGCCTGAACCCATACCAGTTTTCATCGTCGGGCTTCGACGTCACGTTCATTACGCCCGTGCTGATTCACGGCGGGCAGAACTACTCGGCGCAGGCGAGTCGGCGCGACGGCGGCGCGGCCCCCCGGACGCCGGATCGCGAGCAAACCGTCATGCGGCCGCTCCTGGACTTCAGCAACTGGTCCGACTACGTGGCGGACGTGCCGCCGGTGCTGCTCGTCCGCGTGACCCCGAGGCTGGTGGAGGGCTTCTGGATGAAGGTCGCGCGCGGCGCGGCGCAGACACAGGGTGTGTCCATGCCTCCGATCAAGCGCCTCAAGTCAGGCTTCTCGCGAATGCGCGCGTTCTGCGGCGCCGTCGAGGTCACGCCAATCCACCCCTTCAAGCTCGAGCACAGCGTCGACGACTACCGATGTGATCTACGAGGGCCTGTACGTCTTTGACCCAGGTGCGCTCGGGCCGCCGTGCGGAAGCGTCAAGCTGATGCTGTATTCGGAGAAGGAGCCGAACAAGGAAGACACGCGGGTCGTCGACCCGAAGCTGCTCGAGCAGATTTGGCAGGACTTTGCGCCCTATCGCGCGCTGAAATAGGCCACGGATCACACGGACAACACGGATCGCTCATGGATAGTTCAGTAAACCCCTGACGCCCGGCCAACGTCCAAGTTCACTACATGAGGCCGGTCCTCGCCGATCTTCGCTACGCAGCTCGTGAATTGCGCCGGCGGCCCGGGTTCGCGCTCACGGCCATCCTCTCGCTGGCGCTCGGCATCGGCGCCACGAGCGCGGTGTTCAGCGTCGTCTATGGCGTCCTCCTCAATCCCTTCCCTTACGTGGGCGCCGATCGGATCATGCAGATCTCGCTCGTGGACCCAGCCGGACGCTTCCGCGGGACGGGCATGAGTGGCGCGCAGGTCGAAGAGCTTCGACAGGCCCGCACCGTCGAGAGCGTCGTCGCGGAGGATGGGTGGAACCTCACGACGACCGATGGCGATATCCCCGAAGACGTGTCGGCGTCGTACATCTCTCCGAACTCGCCAAATCATTGGGGCAACCCCGCGCTCATGGGGCGATGGCTGATTCCGGCTGACGCCCCTCCGGGTCAGGACCCGGCGCGCGTCGTGGTGCTGGGCTATCAGTTCTGGCAGCGGTATTACTCGGGCGACCCTGCCGTGATCGGCCGGACGCTGCAACTCGTTCGCAAGGACTATCAGATCGTCGGCGTCATGCCGCCGCGATTTCGCTGGCGCGAAGCGGACATTTACATGCCGCTCAAGGTCAGGCTCGAGCCCAATATCTACTACGGCGTGACGCTCAAGATCCGCCCGGGCGTGACCGTCGCGGAGGCCAATGCCGAACTGCAGCCCATCCTGCAGCAGTTCGCCGCACAGACACCGGGCCGCTACCCCGACTCTTTCCGTGTTCAGCTCCGCAGCATCATCGAACTGTTCGCGCGGCCGATGGGCCCACGGCTCTTTCTGCTGCTGGGTGCGGTCACGTCGCTGCTGCTGGTCGGCTGTGCCAACGTCTCGATCCTGCTGCTCGTCCGTGGTGCGCACCGCCAGCAGGAACTTGCGGTGCGGTCGGCCCTTGGCGCCGCGCGAGTCCGCATCGTGCAGCAGCTCCTGACCGAAGCACTGGTGATCGCCGTCGCCGGCGCGGCGCTCGGTGTCCTGATCGCCTGGAAAGGCCTCGCGTTGATCGTTGCCTGGGTGCCGACCAACTCGTTCGCGGCCGAATCGGTCATCGAGATGAACCTGCCGGTGCTGCTGTTCAGCACGGCACTGGCCGTCGTGACGGCGATCGTCTTCGGTGTCTGGCCGGCGCTGCAGCTCTCGCGCCCGGACCTCGGCCGCGTCGCACAGACCAGCGCGCGACGCGTCATCGGCAATGCCCAGAGCCGGCGGAGTCATCGCGTCATGGTTGCGGTCCAGGTCGCGTTGACGCTCCTGATGCTGACCGCAGCCGGCGCGGCTGGAAAAGGGTTTCTGCGGCTCGCGAGCGCAGACCTCGGATACGACCCGCAGAACACCATGTCCCTGCCGATTCCTGTGCACGACGGCACCTACCAGACATGGAAGGAGCGTTCCGAGTATTTCGAACGGCTCAGGGCGGCAGTTGCCGCCATGCCGCAGGTTGTCTCGGCGGGGATTTCGACCAACGCTACGCCGCCGGCGAACGGCGGTGACAGCACCCTCGAGATTCTCGGCGCGAGCACCCTCGAGAAGCCCGTTGCCAGGTCCAATTTCATCAGCCCCGAATATTTCCCGCTTCTTCACATACCAGTAGCGCAGGGACGTCTCTGGAACCCGGACGAAGTCAAGCGAGGTGCGACGCTTGCGGTGATCAACCAGACAATGGCGCGGCAGTACTGGCCCAACGGCGATGCGATCGGCCGTCAATTCCGGTTCGCGACGATGAGGGACGAACCGCCGTACTCCCCTGCGGCCGTGGGCGCCGATGGATGGCTCCAGATCATCGGCATCGTTGCCGACGCGCGCAACGATGGGCTGCGTAACCCGATCAAGCCCGCCTTCTACGTGCCGTACACGCTGAAGATGCGCATGTTCACCCAGATACTGGTGCGCACGCGCGTGCCGCCACTCTCAATCCTGCGCGACGTGCGCGCCGAGCTCGTCCGCGTCGATCGCGAACAGCAGGTCATGCGCGTCCGCGATCTTCAGACCTGGATCACGAACCTTCCGGAGTACGCGCAGCAGCAGCTCGTCGCGAGGCTGTTCGGCATCTTCTCGCTGCTGGCGCTGGCGCTGTCGGCCGTCGGCCTCTATAGCGTGGTGTCGTACGGCGTCGCCACGAGGACCAATGAATTTGGGATTCGCATGGCGCTCGGCGCGCGATCGCGCGATGTCGTGCGGATGGTGCTGTCGGGCACGTCGTGGAATGTTGGCGCGGGGTTGCTGGCAGGCGTGTTGTTGTGCCTGGGCTTCGACAAAATTGCCTCTCAGTTTGTCACCGAAAGCTCGCGCGATCCGCTGATCCTTGGTGGCGTGACCCTTCTGCTGCTGGCGGTTGCCGTGATTGCGTGTCTCGCTCCGGCGCGCCGCGCGGCGTCGATCGATCCGATGGACGCGCTGCGGCACGAGTAACCACACTCCGGTGAAGTAGGTCAGGCGCCAGGTTTACTGCTTCAAGGCCTCCACGCGGTTCGAGCGCCGCGCCCCGATTCATGGCCGCCGACGCTCGCCTGGACGCTTGCCGCCGCGTTTTGTGCCCGTGCTCTGGCCTCGGGCTCCCAGCTTCCGCGTGACGCGTAGGCTTGCAGCAGCCCCATGGCCTTCGCCTTCGTGCTCACGTCGGCAGCCGCGAGGCCCACCTTCTCCATCGCCGTGACCGCCATCATGCGGACCTCCATTCCCCCAATGGCGCCACTCGAGTCGAGCGCCGCAGTGAGAAGATCGAGCGCCTCCTGCTGAGCGCTTCCGTCCTGGCTGTCTTCCACTGCGCGCACGACCGCGTTGATGGCCGGAATGCGCACGCCGTTGTTTCCGCTGCGGATGGCGGGCGCGAGCGCCCGTACAGCCGCCAACGCGATCCCCGCACCTTTTGCCGACCGCGTAATGCTGTTCACGGCGTCGATGGCGACATCGCGTATCGGGACCTGGCTCGCCTGCAGTGGTTCGGCAAGCGTGCCGAGCGCGCGCACTTTCACTCGCGGATCGTCCGTGCTGTTGGCCACCTCCGCGATCGCGTACACAGCGGGCATCCTGATGTGATCCGACGCGCTCCCCACCGGCTCGCGGAGCAGGTCCAGGGACGCGATCTTGACCTCGGCATCGTTCGAGGCGAGCGCGATCGACCTCACACGGTACATCGCATCAACCCTGACTCGCGTGTCGGCATTGCCCACCTTGTCGCGGAGCGCGATCAGTTCCGACAGCGAAGTCGCCGTACTCGGTTGCGCCGCTGCGAAATCAACCGTTAACAGCACAACCGAAATGGCACGTCCAGCAGCCGTCCAGCGGACCATGTGCACCTCGCTTATGAGCGGAGTTACCGTACATCTAATGGCGCAATTCGGAGTTCGAGAAGCTCAACGGGGCAACGATACGCTCGTTCGCTGGCATGAACCGTTCGTTCCTGCGCAGAAATTCAGGAGACTGTCAGAAATCCGTTAAATAACCCTCGCATCCAGTCGAATCGCCTCCCTTCGTGAGCCTCCTCCGCCTAGTCCCGCACATTACCGAGTGAAGTCGAGGCGAACAGCCGGCTTTCACAGTGAATACGGACGTTGTGCTTGTGTGTCAGAACGGAGGAGTGCGATGGCGCCAAGAGAAACGACCCTGTGTTCGAGCATGGTTGTCCAGGTGGCGATTGTGGCGCTTTTCAGCGCAAGCGGCGCGGCGGCTGGGCAGACATCGGCCGCGACCTACAACCGCGTGGAGGTCGCACCGTTTGAGGTCTCCTCTGGCGTTCTGTTTCCAGAGGAATTCAGCCAGGCGCTCGCAAAGGAGCTCCTTGCCGAGCTGAAAAAGGCGAACCTGTTCAACGAGATCCTCACGGTTCAGAGCTTGCCGGCGGAAAACCTCGCCCCTACCCTCAGACTCACGGGCACGATCACGAAGTTCAATCCCGGAAGCCAGGAAAAGCGGCACCTCATTGGGCTTGGTGCTGGGACGACGCGCATTGACGCACGTGTCCGGTTTCTCGACCGGCGAACGTGCGCGGTGCTGCTCGAAGCGGACGTTGACGGCAAGGTCGTCGGCGGCTGGGCAGGAGGCGATTCGTTCGGGGCCGCGCGCGGTGTTGCCAAAGAGGTCGTGCAACACGCCAGACGAATGCGTCGAGAGGTGCTGAGTGATGCGCCGGTCACGTGTGCTGCAGATCCCGCGACACCAGTGGCCGCCGTCGCCTTGATACCGGGCGCAGCCGCGTCGGAAGTCGCGCCGGAACGGAACCACGAACCTGATCTCGAACAGCGCCTGCTTGCCAGATACCAGAGTCTGTCCTCCGAGCAGATTGCGGAGCTCGAGACCAATGCTGCCGCCGGTACGCCCGAGGCACAGTTTCTGTTGGGACACGCGTTCATCGAAGGAGTGCTGGTTCCGAAAGACGTCGACAAAGGCCTGATCCTGTATCGTCAGGCCGGCGAGCAGAACTTCCGCCCAGCGCAGACGGCGCTTGGCGACCGTTATTTTGCCGGCAACGTCGTTGCTCGAGATTACGCGGAAGCCTTCAAGTGGTACAGCAAGGCCGCAGCGCAGGGGTCTCCAGCAGCACAGAGCAATCTTGGCGTGATGTTATTTGACGTCTGCAGCTGCAGGTTACAAGAGCTGCGAGGCGAACCTGAAAACCGCTGGCAAGCGCCTCAATCGTCAGGAGCGCGAGGCAGCGGAACGAGATGCACGGGAATGGGCCAAGCGATTCTCGGGATAAACGTGAAGTGAGCGACGATCGTCGGGCTGCTACTGCGCGCCCGGCGGCAGGTGCTCGACGAAGTATCGCGCAATCAACTGATAGACGTGCGGCGTGGTGCCGGGGCCCTCGGAAATCGAGTGCGTGCGATTCGGGTAGACCATGAAGTCGAACGGCTTCCCGAGCTCGACGAGCCGGTTCACCAGCCGCTCAGTGCCCTGGTAATGCACGTTGTCATCGCCGGATCCGTGGACGATGAGCAGCTTTCCTTTCAGTCCATCCGCGAAGTTGATCGCCGAGCCGCGTTTGTAGCCCTCGACGTTGTCCTTCGGGAGTCCCATGTAGCGCTCCTGGTAAATCGTGTCGTAGAGCTGCTGGTCGGGAACCGGAGCGACGGACACGCCGACGGCGTAGACGTCGGGGAACCGGAACAGGGCGTTCAACGTATTCGTTCCACCTCCGCTCCAGCCCCAGATGCCGATGCGGGCGGTGTCCACGAACGAATGCCGCGACGCAAACGCGCGAATAGCCGCCGCCTGCTCTTTCGACGACAGCTCGCCGATGCTCCCGTACACGACTTTCCGCCACGCCGCGCCCTTCGGCGCCGGCGTGCCGCGATTGTCGAAGCTGACGACGACGTAGCCGGCATCGGCAAGCGCCCGGTGGAAGAGCATCGTCGCACTACCCCATTGATCGACCACCGTCTGCGACCGCGGGCTCCCCGTAGGTGAACACGATGACCGGATACTTCCGCAAAGGATCGAACTGAGACGGCTTCAGCACCCAGCCGTCGAGGCTGACGCCGTCGCCGACGTCAACCGTCATGAACTCGACCGGCCGGCTGACAATCGGCGCGATGGCGGCCTGGAGCGCCGACGGGTCGGTCAAGGTCCGCAGCGACTTATGCGACGGCAGCTCGACGACGTCCATTCGCGGCGGCGTGTCGAACCGGGAGACGGTGTGAAACGCGAGCCGGCCGCCCGGGGCCATGATGTACCCGTGCCAACCGGGCTGATCGCCGGGCGTGACCCGTTCTGGCGGGGCGGATCCATCGAGCGGCGCGCGATAGAGATAGCGCTGCGTGGCGTTCGAGGGTGAGGCCCTGAAATAGAGCCACCCTTGCTTGATGTCGAGCCCGACGAGATCGGTCACGTCGGCGTCGAAACGCGTGAGGAGCGTGGCTTCGCCGACGGGCGCAGCGCCAGGGTCTGCACCATTGCCCCTTGCCGATGGAACCGGCACGCGATAGACATGACGCCAGCCATCGCGCTCGCTGACCCACAGGAACGCGCGCCCGTCATTGATCCAATTGATGTCGTCGATCGCCTCGACCCACGTCTTCGACTCGTCGCGGAAGATCCGTGAAACGCTCCCGGTCTGCACGTCGCCGACGAGGAAGTCGTTGCGGTTCTGAAGCCGGTTCAACTGCTGCATCCCCACGGTCTCTTCGTCGATCCACTCGAGGCTGGCGAGATAGCTGTTTCTCGGATCGTCCGGGGTTTGCAACCAGCGAGTCTTGCCGCCCGCAGCGCTGACGACCCCGATGCGCGCAGCGGAGTTCGTCGTCCCGACCTTCGGATACGGGATGCGCGAAATCGTCGGATACAGCGAGGACGTGTCGTCGATCAGCGAGAAGATCCCGACGCCAGTCGTATCGAACTGCCAGTACGCGATGCGACGGCCGTCGGGGCTCCAGCGAAAGCAGTCGCGCAGGAAGAGCTCTTCCTCGTACACCCAGTCGGACGTTCCGTTGATGGTCGTTTCGGAACCGTCCGTCGTGAGCGCCGTCACTTTGCCGGTGTCCAGGCGCTCGACGTAGATATTGTTCGCCTGAACGTAGGCGACGCGGGTCGCGTCGGGCGAGAACTTCGCGAACATGAGGCCCGACGGCGCAGCTCGGTTCGTGCCTCGCTCGGTGGAACCCTGCTGATTGACCCACAGTTGTCGCAGGGCACCGGACCCGATGTCGAGCACCCAGTAGTCACCGCGGGTGTTGTTTCGCCACACCTTCTGCGTGTTGGTGAAGATGAGCAGTCGCTTGCCGTCCGGCGACCACGCGTAGTCCTCGATGCTAAGCGGTGTTTTCCGCCCGGGAGGAACGAGGCGGGACGAATCCAGGAGAACGGTGCGCGCACCGGTCGACCGCGTCGTAGCGGGCAATTTCGGATCCGGAGCCACCCTTGGGCTGCTCGACGATCGCATAGGCTGTTCCATCCGGGAGCCAGCGGGCCGGGCCAAATCGCGGCGCAGCGTAGGCGCGCTCCTTGAAGATCCGGTCGATTTGGGCGCGAAGCGCCGCCGGGCGATCGATCTGTTGGGTCTGGACCGTCGCCGTGAGCACCGCCGCAACGGTCATTCCGATCAACGAGCGCGTGGAGAGCATAACGGAGGGTAACCCAGGTCCGCGCTTTTTGGAGCGCCATCTCGCTGCGGTCAGTCTGCTCAGGCTTCTATAATGCGGCCATGAGTTCCGACGCGCAGATACCCGCGGCGATCGCGATCGACGGTGATCGCCTCTGGCGCGAGCTCGACGAGCTCGCGCAGTTCTCGGCGGTTGCTGCCCCCGCCGTCACTCGCATCGTTTTCAGTGACGCTGATCGACGCGCCCGCGAGTACGTCAAGGCGTTGTGCCGGGAAGCGTTCCTCGAAATCCGCGAGGACTCCGTTGGCAACACCTTCGCTCGATGGGCTGGAACCGACGTCACGCTGCCTCCGGTCGCGTCGGGATCGCACATCGACGCGATTCCAAATGCTGGCAGATTCGATGGAACCGTCGGCGTGCTCGGGGCCATCGAGGCCGTCCGTGCGCTCCGGCGGTCAGGTTTTCGTCCCCACAAATCGATCGAAGTGATTCTCTTCACGTCGGAGGAGCCAACGCGTTTCGGCGTCGGTTGCCTGGGCAGCCGTTTGCTGTCCTCCAGTCTCGATCCGAATGCGGCGGACGGCCTCAAAGACCGCGATGGCCGCACGCTTGCGGATGTTCGGGCGGGCGCGGGATTCATGGGAGCGCTGTCGTCGGTCGCGCTCGGCGCCGATGCGTATGCCGCATTCGTCGAGCTCCACATCGAGCAGGGACCGATCCTGGAGACGCGCGGCCTCGACATCGGCGTCGTAACCGCCATCGCAGCGCCCGCCAGCCTGCGCGTCCACATTGAAGGCGAGGGCGGTCACGCCGGCGCTGTGCTCATGCCTGAGCGGCGCGACGCGTTCCTCGCCGGCGCTGAGGTCGCGCTCGCCGTCGAAGCGGCGGCACGCGGAACCGGCTCGATCGACACGGTGGGTACGGTCGGCGTCTGCGACGTGTTCCCCGGAGCGATCAACAGTGTCCCGAGCCGGACGACGCTTGGCGTGGATGTGCGAGATATCGACGGGCGCCGGCGCGACGCCGCGCTGGCCGTGATTCGACAGGCGTGCGACAACATCGCGGCACGACGTCGCGTGTCGATTGTTATCGAGACGATCAATGCCGACGCGCCCTGTCAGTGCGCGCCCGACGTCATCGAGGCGATTACCGCGGCGGCCACCGCACGAGGACTGGGCGCAGCCTCGCTGATCAGCCGCGCGTACCACGATTCGCTGTTCATGTCCCGCGTGGCGCCGACAGGCATGATTTTCATCCCCTGCCGCGGCGGCGTGAGTCACAGGCCAGACGAGTACGCGTCGCCCGAAGCGATCGCCCGTGGCGTAGCTGTGCTGGCAGACACGCTCGCCGCGCTGGCGGCGTAGCACGTTCGAGCGTTCGCCTGGGGCTGACTTACTTGTTGAGCGCCTCCACGCGATTCGCGAGGCGCCCGACGTTGTGGCAGTTCTTGCACGTGAGGTTGGTCGTCGTATCATTCGGTCAGGAAGGAGTCACGACTTTGTCAACGCGCATTGCTACTACGACGTTGGCTGCCTGCCTGTTGTTCCTGCCAGCCATTTACGGCCAGCAACAGGATGTCTTCGACCGGGTGACGCATGGATACGCCGTGTCGGAGGGCGGCGTGAAGATTCACTATGCGACGCTCGGCACTGGACCGCTGGTCGTGATGATTCATGGCTTTCCCGACTTCTGGTACACCTGGCGAGACCAGATGGCGGCGCTCTCGGACACGTTTCAGGTCGTGGCGATCGACCAGCGTGGGTACAACCTGAGCGACAAGCCGAAGGGCGTCGAGAGCTACGACATGCGCCTGCTCGTGGCGGACGTCGCCGCGGTTGTCCGCCACCTCGGACGCGACAAGGCGACGATCGTCGGGCACGACTGGGGCGGCATGGTCGCCTGGCAGTTCGCGATGAATCTGCCGCAGATGACCGAGCGCCTGATCGTGCTCAACCTGCCGCATCCGAACGGACTGTTGCGCGAGCTCAAGTCCAATCCCGAGCAGATAGCCAACAGCGAATACGCGCGCACGTTCCAGCGCGGATCTCCCAAGGATGCGACGGTGTTTTTTGGCATGGCGATGACGCCGCAGACCCTTTCGGGGTGGGTCACCGACGCGGCCGCGCGCAAGCGCTACGTCGAGGCCTTCGAACGCTCAGACTTCGACGCCATGCTGAACTACTACAAAGCCAACTATCCCAAGGGATCCGGCGCGGACGCGCCGCCGGTGCCTCAGTTCCCGAAGGTCACCGTGCCGGTGCTGATGATCCACGGCCTCGACGACCGCTGCTTTGCACCGCAACGGCCTCGCCGGCACGTGGGACTGGCTCGACAAGGACCTCACCCTCGTGACGGTTCCCGGCGTCGGGCACTTCGTCCAGCAGGACGCCGCGCCACTCGTGACGTCGACCATGAAGTGGTGGTTGACGATGCGCGCTCGCTGAAGGGCTGGGCGTCAGCCGCGGCTTGGCCTCACCTGGGATGGACGCGCTCCCATGCCGTTCCATTCCATTCCCAGGTGTCTCCGAACATCTCGCCGTTGCGGCCCGGCATGAACCCCGCGTGGCCGCCGAACATGACGACCCGCTTCCGCCGCGTGTCGTAGGCCATGGCGTGGCTCACCCGTTGTGGCGTCGGCGGCGCGGCATCGCTGCGCAACCAACGGCCACCTCGCCACAGCCACGTCATGGCGACATTGCCTTTGTGCATCGCGCCGTCGAGAATTAGCAGTCCGTCTGGCCCTGCGGACAACGGTTGGGACGGGCTGAGCGTCGGTTCACCAAACGCGGCGCTGACTCTTGTCCACTGTGTCCCGTCCCAGGCCCACATCGCCGACGGCCGTTCGCCGTCGGGTGGCGTCGTCGCGTCGACAGCGATCACGACTACCTGACCGCGTGCTTCGTCATAGGCGATCGAGCTCGGGAACGCCGCGAACCCTTCTGCGTCTCGTCTGGTCCAGCTCACGCCATCCCACTCCCACGTGTCCGTCAGCCGCACCACTGTTTTCTCGACTGGCTTCAACCCACCGTACAGGACAAGACGTCCGCGCCGAGCGTCGAAGGCGGCAAAGTGATGGAGACGGATGCCCGGCCCGGACACTTGTCGTTCGTGCCACATCGTGCCGTCCCATTCCCAGGTGTCGTCCACCAGGCCGCCGACGGATCGGCCACCGACGACGATCGCCTGCTTCCGCTTCGAGTCGTAGGCGAACGCCGCGGAGTCGCGCGCCGATGGGCCCGAACCGGCGAGCCGATGCCAGTGCTCGCCGTTCCACGCCCAGAGATCGTTGAACGACTGCTGGCGATTGCCGCCGCCAAACATCAGCGCGTGCCGGTGTTCGCTGTCGTAAGTCATCGCGTGCCCGCCGCGCGCCGCGGGCGCGTCAGGTGGCGTCTGCGGCGCCAGGCCGGAAGCGAAGAGGGTCGCGCCGAGCAGCATCGGCAGGATCAGGCGCATGGTCGGATCTCCTGAGCACAGAGTAACGGCGAGCACGCGTCAGAGGCAGGGAATGTGACCGGTGGTGCGACGGGAGTGGCGGATGGCAGGTGGGAGCGCGCTGCCGCACGAGTCCTCAACACCTATCATCGGTGCTAGCATCCAGGTTCCGACACCCGATGGTCACCGACTGCCTCAACTGCGGCGCGGCGCTGCACGGATCGTTCTGTTCGGCGTGTGGCCAGCGGTCGGTCCCGCCGGACCCGACCGTCGCCGAGGTCGCTGGTGACGCCTGGCAGGAACTGTCTGGCTACGATGGCCGCATTGCCGCAACGATTCGTGGTCTGCTGCGCCCCGGCTATCTGACTCGTGAATACGTCGCCGGCCGCCGCGCCCGCTATTTATCGCCGGTGCAGGCTCTACCTGATCGCCAGCGTGATCTACTTTGTTGCGGCCTCATCGACGCCCCCCTCGATGTCCACTCGGTCCGGTCAGGTCGAGGCGCCGGGCGGCCTTCAGATTGGCGTCACCCGCTCGACCAATGGCGACGAGCTGAGCGCCGAGGAACGCGCGCAGCTGCTCGCCAGCGCTGACAAAGCTCCGGCCGTTTTCAGGCCACTCCTCCGCGCCGTCGCAACCGACCCGATCGGGTTTCGCGCTCGCGTCATGACGATCATGCCGCGCGTCTTCTTTGCACTGTTGCCGGTCTTTGCAGTGATTGTCGCTCTGTTCTATCGCGGCCGGCGCTTTCCGACGTCGCTGGTATTCGCGGTGCACCTGCACGCGTTCGCGTTCATCGTGTTCACGTTGCCCGAGGCGGCGAAGCTGACGGGCTCCATTGGCGTTGAGGTCGCCGTTAGCGGCGTCGTGACCGTCGCATTCACGGCCTATGCGCTGCTGGCCCTGCGGGCTGTGTTCGGCGGCAGCTGGCCAGCCACAGTCGTGAAGGCAGCCGCGATCGGTGTCGTCTACCTGATCGCGTCGCTGCCGGCCTTCGCGATCATCCTGGCGTGGGCGTCGGTGTTGTAGCTCGCCGCCGCTTCTCCTCCCGACTATGGCTTGCGTCGAAGAAGGAACACGACTGACGCCACGGCCAGCGCGATCGCAAAGGCGGCCCATTCGCCAGGCGTGACGCTCGTCAGCATCCAGCCAATGACCAGGCAGGCCAGGGCAATGACGACTGTCGGTGCGGGGACACGGAATGGAACACCTCCGGCGCGCACGTCACGGCGGCGGAGTTGCCACGTCGCCAGGCAGCACGCGCCGTAGACCACGAGGATCGAGAGGTTGGCCAGGACTGCCAGCCTCTCGAACGTGCTGGTGATGGCGAGCGCAAGAACGATCGTGCATTGCACGAGGATCGCGACGACCGGCGCCCGATAGACGGGATGAAGGCGTGCGACAGCCGACGGCAGGAACCCGTCGCGCGCGAACGCGAACAGCATGCGCGGCGTGGCCAGAATCATCCCGCCGGCGTGACCGACCATCGAGATCACGGCGCCGACGAGGAGCAGGGTCCTCCCCCATCCGCCCAGTGCCACTCCTGCCGCGTCGGCGAGCGCCGTCTTCGAAGTCGCCAGCGCCGGTCCGAGCACGCCCTGCGACACGAACTGCAATCCGGTGTAGAGCAGGGTGATGAGGACCATGGCGATGACGAGCGCCCGCGGCACCGTTCGCGCCGGATCCTTCACTTCACCGCTCGGCACCAGTGCCGCTTCGATTCCTGCGAACGCGAAGATGAGCAGGATGCTGCTGCGGGCGAGTGTCGACAACTCCGGCGGCTGGACCACAGCGAGGTTGTCCGGATCGATGGCGAAGAGACCGCCGGCGAGCAGCACGAGGAGCGGAAGCATTTTCGCGACCGTGATCGCGCTGTTCACGCGTGCGCCTCGCTCGACCCCCAGGATGTTGATCGTCGCAAACACCGCGTAGATGCCGACCAGAACCGCCGCCGATGCGGCGTGCGACGCCACTGCGGGCACGAGCGCGCCGAGATTTGCCATCAGCACCGTCCCCACCGCCGCCATCGCGAACGTCAACACCATCCACAGCAGAAAACCCGCGAGGAAACCCACGAACGGCCCGAACGCGACCTCGACATAGGCGTAGAGGCCGCCGGTCAGCGAGACGCGGCTCCCGGCCTCGGCCATGCACAGAACGATGAGGCCCATCATCAGGGCGCAGAGCAGGTAGGCAACGAATGCGGTCGCGCCGAGCGTCGCCGCCATGTCGGCGGGCAGCCGGAAGATGCCGGCGCCGATGGTGAGGTTGACGATGCTGGCGGCGAGCGCGAGAGGGCCGATGGAGCGGCGGAGTGATGACTCTCAGGCGACGAGGCGCGCTGTCAGTCACAGAGTGACGAACGCTCGAATCCAGTTGCGCTCTGGCTACTGCTGAGTCAGACTACACTGTTCACGAGCTGCGAAAACCCTCGCACAGCAGAAAGGCGCACATTCTAACTATGAAAAGTCTGATTACGGCAGTGGCCCTCCTCGGCATCGTCAGCGGCACGGCTGTCGCCCAAGCCACCGATCCCCTGGTCGGCACGTGGAAACTGAACGCCGCGAAATCGAAGGGCACCGCGTTCAAGTCTGGCGGCACGAAAGTCGAGGCCGCGGGCGCGGGCGTCAAGTTCACTGTTGAGTTGGTGGGTCCGGACGGTGCGACCAATTGGGCGTTCACCGCGAACTACGACGGCAAGGACAATCCCGTGACGGGCAAGAATCCGTACGGCGATACCGTGGCTCTCACGCGCGTCGACGCCAAAACAACGCGAATCACCGTCAAGCAGGGCGGGAAGGTCACGGTCACTCAGACCATCGTCGTGTCTGACGACGGGAAAACACGGACGACCACGACCAAGGGCACCGACGCCAAGGGCCAGGCGATCGATGCCGTGTCGTTCTACGAGAAGCAGTAGAAACGCGTCATCCCTCTTCCGCTTCGCCTTCGCGCTTCGGCTAGCCTTCCGTAGCCGAAGGCGAAGGCGAAGAAGGGAAGCCGGCCGTCGGCGATCACTCGAGCGTAAAGGACACGAACATCAGCCGGCCTTCGCGTTGGATCTGCAGCGTCACCGGCGATCCTGGCGTCACGGAACGCAGGGCATCCCTGAGACCTTGCAGCGTGGTCATCTGCTTTCGATTCAGCGTCCGTATGACGTCCCTCGGCAGCAGAGGGACCTCGCTTCCCGGGCCTGCAGCGCGGGCGACGACGATGATTCCGTAAGGATCTCGCAGCCCGGTCGCCCCCGCGGCAATGCGCGCGTCGATCTCGACTCCGAGGATGCCGAGCTCCGGCACGAGGTTCTTCTCGGGATCGGCCAGCGCCGACACGGAGTCGAACTCGCTCCGCTGTTCGACGGTGGCGATGCTCAGCTTCTGGTCCGCTCCTCCCCGAAGCACGGCCAGCTGCACGTTGTCCGTGGAGTCCCTCAGCCTGAAGTAATAGTTGACGCTCGGAAGGTTGTCGGCCGGCTGACCATCCACCGACGTGAGGATATCGCCGACCTTGAGACCGGCCGCCTCCGCAGGGCCGCCGGGCCAGACGTCGGAAACGATGACGCCGTAGTCTTTCACCAGCCCGAGTGCGATGGCCATGCCCGGCGTGATGGTCTGCAGGCTCATGCCCACTTCCTGCCGGCGCATCATCCCGAATTGTTTCAGTTGGCGGAACACAGTTCTGGCGGTTGCGCTCGGGACCGCGAACCCCAGACCGTCGCTGCCGCCGGATTGCGACACGATGAACGTGTTGACGCCGACGACTTCCCCACGGATATTGACGAGCGGGCCACCGGAATTCCCGGGATTGATCGGCGCGTCGGTTTGGATGTAAATGAGCGGCGAATCGGGATCGACCTGTCGTGCCACAGCCGAGACCAGCCCGTGCGTCAGGCTGTTGCGCAACCCAACCGGACTGCCGAACGCAAAGACTGTCTCGCCCTGGCGAACCTGCGAATAAGTCGCCAGCGGCAGCGCCGGCAACTTCAAGTCATCGACCTTCAGCAGCGCCAGGTCCAATTCGGTCGTAATGCCGACGATGCGCGCTGGAACGATGGTTGACTTCCCGGTCAGGGCCGTCGCCAGCGTGCCGTCCGCGTCCCCCGCGGGGAGGACGACCTGGACCCGCCGGGCGCCGCTCACGACGTGGGCGTTCGTCATGATGTAGCCGTCGGGATCGATCACGAACCCCGAGCCGGTCGACCGCTGCCTGCCAACGACGAGGCTCGTCTCCCCTCTCATGCCCTCGGCACGCGGCCCATAACTGCTGACCAGGATCTGGACGACACTGGGCCAGACTTTTTTCGTCAGTGTGTCCATGGACTCGTTCATTCGCACCAGCGGGTCGGGAGGCGGAGCTGGCTTCGGCACCGGCTTCGGCCCTGACTGCGCGAACGTCATGGTTGGCGTCAGATGAAACAGCAGTAACAGGAGGGGGAGCGTTCGCGCGAATGGTCTCGAAGGCGGCATCATCACGAGTGTCCTCAGAGGATGGTTCCGGGGAACATTGAACGACCGGTGGACCCGAGCGCAGAGCATAGCAGACGCCGGCAGGCGTCGCTAGTCCAGCTTCTTGCGGGCGAAATGGTAGAGCGAGTACGCCAGCAGCGCGAACATCATCACTGCAAACATGGTTGATGTCGCGAGGGCCGGCGCGATCTTCGGCCCAAAAGCCAGCACGCCCGGCGGGATGAGCCTGATGCCCAGCTCCGGATCGCCGTACGGCACTCACGGTCAGCTAGTCTACAACCCCCAGCACTCACCGTCTCCGCAGTGTAACGCTCCCGTTGACGGTCTCCACCTCCATCGACCGGCCGCCCCCGCCGATCGTGCCGGTGAGGCTGCGCGGGTTGACGCGCCCTGTCACGCTGATCGGAAAATCTGTCGAAATGCTGCCGTTGACCGTCGTGGCGCGGACCTCTGTGCTCACATCAGCCGGCAGATCGAGCGTGATGCTGCCGTTGACCGTTTTGAATCTCAGGGCCTCAGTCCAGTCACTACTCCCCAGGGTGCCGCGTATCGACCCATTCACGGTCGACGCTTCGCCGTACGCCGTCGTCGAGAAGCTCGCCTCTCCGTTCACCGTCTTCAGCGAAACGGGGCCCACAAGTGAGTCCGCGCCGATATCGCCGTTGACGGTCCGGCCCACGAATCGAACACCGGGAGGCACGCGAACCGTGAACGCGACGGTGACATCATTGTCGCGCGTGTTCATTCGGCCGCCGTCGCCGGGCTGGCACTCGTTTGGCCGTGAGTCCGGGCTCGGATAGACCGCGCAAATCGTGATACCACCGCCGTGCTGCACCACATCGATTCGAACGTCCGCCGGGTTGCTCCGCTGACCCCTCATTACCGCGGACACCTCGACTTCGGCGCCGGTCGCGGCGCTCGCCTTCACGGCGCCGTTCACGCCCTTGATTTCAATGGCGCCGCCCTGGATCACAGTCCCGCGCCACTGATACGGACTGGAGGCCTGCTCGCCGGACACGGCGAGCCGCCAGGGCGTCAACACGCCGCCGATGAGGATGACAACTGCAAAGCTGATAGCCCGAGTGTGATGGGAGCGCATGGTGCTTCTCCTTGGTCACGCCATTAGACGGGTCGAATGGATTCCGAGGTTGCATGGGGAGCGTCCAGATAGCAGAGCGGCGAATTGCCCATGTCCATGTGACTCATCCGCTGCCAAGCTGGCCGCTGTAAACCGGCGGTTCCAAGCCCTAGGGCGACGCCTAATCCAGCTTCTTGCGCGCGAAATGGTAGAGCGAGTACGCCAGCAGCGCGAACATCATCACTGCAAACATGTTTGATGTCGCGAGGGCCGGCGCGATCTTCGGCCCAAAAGCCAGCACGCCCGGCGGGATTAACCTGATGCCCAGCTCGGGATCGCCGAGAACGTTGATCACGATGGCGATGAGCCCCAACACGCCGCCGGCAGCGATGAGGCCGCTGGCGAAGAGCGATCCCGGACTGACGTCGCTTTCGGCGTGACCGCCGCTGGGCTTCTGGCCACGTTCGGCCGCCCATCGCACGATGCCACCGCAGAAGATCGCCAGCGTCGTGTGGAGCCCCAGGTACGAACCAACCGCGAACGACAGCGATCGAATCCCGAGCAGTTCGACGGCGATGACGAGGAACACGCCCATCGCCACCAGCCGCCACGGCAGGCGCTGGTTGAGAATGCCCGTGATGACGGTCGCCATCAGCCGGCCTTGCGGTGCGGCCGCCTTGTCGCTGCCGATGCCGGTAATCCACTGGACCTCGATCTGCCTCGTGTCGGGGTCGTACAGGTACTTGCCGTCGGGCAGCTCCCGCGAGCCGAGCGCGTTGACGAGAATGTACGGCTTGTCTCTGTAGATCTGCGGGTGCGGGTCGTCGAGTTCTTTTTCGACGCGCACGGCCGCTCCACGCAGGCTCTGCTCCGCGCGGACCTTGTCGATATCGAGTGCCCGTTGCATCGGCCGGAACTCGGAGAGCCCGAAGTTCATGAGCATCAGCGTGCCGCCGATGACGAACACCGAGACCATGACGCCGATCATCAGCGCCCACTGCTGGCGATATGGTGTCGCGCCAATCAGGAACCCGGTCTTCAAGTCCTGTGAGGTCGCACCGGCGTTCGCTGCGGCGACGCAGACCACGCCGCCAATGGTGATCGCCAGCGCGGAGTAGGCCGGCGCGGTCCAGCCCATCGCCAGGAACATCGCGCAGGTCGCCATCAGCGTGGCGATGGTCATCCCGCTCACCGGGTTGGCCGACGTACCGATCAGCCCGCAGATCCGCGACGACACCGTGACGAAGAGAAACCCGAAGAGCACCACGAAGAGCGACGCGACGACGTTCTCGAACGCCGACGTGCGCGCGCCGGCGATCGGGTTGAAGGTCAGCATCAGCCACATCACGACCACGATCGCGAGCGAGCCGAGCACGACCCACTTCATGGCGATGTCACGCTCGAGCCGGCCGCCAGCCGTCGCGCCCGCCTGCTGCGAGCGGATGTCCTTCATGCCGCTTCTGAGCGCGTTGACGATCGTCGGCATGGTCTTCATCAGCGTGATGAGGCCAGCCATCGCGACGGCGCCGGCGCCCATCGGGCGGATGTAGCTTTCCCAGAGTTGCCCCGGCGTCATGTTGCGAACCGGGATGGTGCTCGGATAGAGCGGCTCAGCGAGCCCTTCGCCGAAGAACTTGATCGCCGGCATCAGCACCAGCCAGGAGAACACGCCGCCGGCGAAGATCGTGCCTGCGATACGAGGGCCGATGATGTAGCCGACACCGAGATACTCGCTGGTGATTTCGGCGCGGAAGGACGCGCCGGGCAGCCACGCCGGCTCGTACAACGGCCGCTGCTTCCACACTTGTGCCGTGGCCATCAGGAAGGTGTAGGCGCCACCGAGACCGAGGCCCCAGAAGACTCGGCTGGCAAAGGAGCCGCCCTTTTCGCCGGCCACCAGCACGTCGGCGCAGGCGGTCCCTTCCGGATACAACAGGTTGCCGTGCTCCTGCACGATCAACTGCCGTCGCAGGGGGATCATGAACAGCACGCCAATCCACCCGCCGATCAGCGCCAGCATGAAGATGCGGGAGTACTCGAAGGGGAAGCCCATGAAGATGAGCGCCGGCAGCGTGAAGATCGCGCCGGCGGCGACCGATTCCCCCGCCGATCCTGCCGTCTGGACGATGTTGTTCTCGAGGATGCTGGCCTTGCCGAAGGCGCGCAGCAGGCTGATGCTCAGGACGGCGATCGGTATGGACGCCGAGACGGTCAGGCCGGCACGAAGGCCGACGTAGACCGTTACCGCGCCGAAGATGATGCCGAAGATCGCGCCGAAGAGGACGGCCTTGAACGTGAACTCAGGCACATTCGCCGACTCGGGAATGTACGGCCGGAATTCGCTCAGGGGCGCCGTCGAATTCCACGCCGTGTTCGTCGTCTCAACGTCGATGCCTTCGCCACGCGCGGCCTCCTTCTAACAGGTTGTCTGCTCGGCTATCGTGCGTCGGCCGATGATCGGACGCGACCGGTGAGCTCGCCCGCCAGCCAGTCGTTGCCCTCGTCCACCTGCTCCTGCGTGGTCCGGTGGCCAGTGTCGTAGGCGAGAACCAGCCGTTTCGGCGCGGTGATGATGTTGTACGCGGCGTACATCGAAGTCGGCGGACAGGTCTCGTCGTTGAAGCCCCACGAGTAGAATCCAGACGCGGTGACGCGGCGCGCAAAGTTCACGACGTCGTAGTACTGCGTCGTGTTGATCTTTGCCTCGTCTCGATGGACATTGGGCCCTTCGACCGCGCGGAACATGTGCGGCCAGCCGCCGGCACGCTGGTTCACGTAGCCGGTCACGTCCGACAGGGCGGGATAGTAGGCGACCAGGCGCGTGACGCGCCGATCGAGTCCCGCGGTGACGATCGACAGCGCCCCGCCCTGACTGCCGCCGGTCACGCCGAGATTCCGGCCGTCCCATTGCGGCAGCGATGTCAGGAAATCGTTGGCGCGCAGCGTCCCGACGTAGACCCGGCGATAGTAGTAGCGCTCGCGCGAATCCAGCCCAAACGTGGGATAGCCGCTCAAGCCGCCGCTCGCCAGGCTGTCGTAGACCTCTTGCGGCTGGATGACCGGAATGCCGTGGATCCCGATCTGGAAGGTGATGAGCCCGCGCGCGGCGAGCTCCGTCAGGCCGCGATAGGGCCGCACGCCAGCGCCCGGAACACTGAGGACCGCAGGATACTTGCCAGCCGCGCGCGGCATGCAGAGGATGCCGTACAGCCGGCTCGTGCCCGCGGTCAGCCCGACGTTCTGGAGGTTGATCTGCGAGCAGTCCACCTCCGACGTGCCGTAGTCGGGAAGCGGCGTCCACTTCGCGTCGAGCGGCAGCGCCGCGAGGCGCTTGCGCTCCGCGTCCCAGAATGCGTCGAAGTCAGGCGGGTTCACCTGCGTCGGCATGATCCGCTCCGGAGCGAAACCGGCCGTGCCGACGCCGCGATACGTGCGCCCGTCGATCACCGCCGTCGCCACCAGCCGCAGAAAGCCAGGCTCCTTCATCGTGCCGGCCGGCGACCGTCAACGGCGTCTCGCCGACCGTTGCCGTCGCCTCGGTGACCGGCGGCAGCATCTCGGGGCCAATGCCGTACTTCACCGTCGCGCCGACGGCCTGGTGGCCGTCACGCACGACATCGATGCGGAACGTGACCGGCTCGCCCGGCTGATAGGTCCAGTCCTTGTGATCAGGCGTGACCGTGATGGCGACGCGGCTGAAAGGCTGCCGGATCTGCTGGGCCAGCGGCGCGGCCACGAGCGAGGCGAGTCCAATCCACGCCCCGACCCAAACGATGAGCAGACGAGAGGTAAAGCGTGTAGACATAGGATCCACCAAGACGAGTTGCTCGACCGCCACCGTGGCGTCACTCGATGCGGCCGGATGATACTCGAAATCGGTGCGGCGCTGTGTTCAGGGGCGCGCACGTGGTGTCACAGGCCGCTACGGCCGGGACAAGGCGCTTTGCGGGCGTGATCGATGCGTTCGCTGGCGGTTTCAAGGATCAGTTGAAGGACGAATTGCCCATGCTGACCGTTTTGCCGCGGCCGAATGATAGGTTCTACTGTCCGAGATGTTCCAGTGCGTTACGCATCGGAGCACTGGAGATCCGCAGGATCCCGTCAAACGGCATGTCCAGTTCGAGAATGAGGAAGATCGCGCCCGCCACTGACATCGCCGCCAGCATGAGCGCGACAATCACCGTGAAGTTCGGCGGCGCGTACAGGCCCACACTGATGAACATAATCGCGAGCCAGGAGACGACGACGACCAACAGGGGCATGGAGATCGAGCTTTCCGTTTGCTCGTAAAGGAGCCAGCGCATCTGACCGAGCTCATTGATGAGCTGTACGGCCTGCGACTTGAGCGCGCGCTGCACATCGCTCTCCGGCGCCAGTTTGTAGATTGCGTCTGGCAGCGCATCGGTCCAGGACACAGCGGGATCAAGTTGCGCATCTTGAGATTCCTGTCCGGGCCACATGCGAATGATCGCGCGCTCGACCGCGCCGCGGAGCATGTCACGGCATGCTTTGGCCTCAGGTCCGTAATTAGCCAGCACGCCGTCCAGGTAATCAATTTTGGCCGCCATCTGGATCACTTCGTTCCTCTCGGTATCGTACGCACTCTTTGTCGAGGCGACGAGCAGCCCGAGGACGAGGGCCGCCATCGTGGCGACCGATCCCATCCCGACCTTCACAGCGTCTTTCGCGTCAGGCGCAAGGTGATGTTCTGGAAGGGCGGCGCGCAGGCGCATGCCCAGTAGCGTGGCGCCAAAGAGGATCACGAAGACGATTGAGGCGGTGGTAAATTCATTCACGGGTTGCTCCAGTCACTGACGCTGCTCGGTTCCGCGCATCAGCCGATCGACGCCTTCGAACCAGCGATCGTCCGCTACTTCGCGGCGCGCGCGCTTGAGCGGGTCCGCCCAGGGTCAGCGATTGGCGTGAACCTCGCGCGGTCCGAACAATGCCGCCAGCAGGGCGATTGCCAGCAAGCCGTGCAGAATCGCCGCACCTAGAGCGGCCACGCCGCCCGGCAACGGCGGGTAGGCCCTGATAAGGACTCCGCACGCAACCACGTTGTAGGCGAGGAACGCGCGGGCGACACCCAGGCCAGCTGGCGTCGATGGCGTCAGGCGCGCGAACCAGCAGGCGATGCCGAGGGCCAGCAAGCCTCCTCCTCCCAGCCGCGCGACGATCGGCCCAGCGCCGTCGAGCGGAGCCCGAAGCAAGAACTCGACGAGCGCCGACGGGGCGAGAAGCAAACCGAGACCGACTGCAGCTTCGAGCACAGCGCCTGCGGTCAAGATGCGTCCGAGCAGGACGGATGTAGTCATGTGCGCCCCAGCCGGGCAGACTACCATGAACCCCGAGTGGCAACCACGGCGAGGGAAGCCGGCCACGTCTCCACGGATTGATTGCAAGCCAGGAGAACGAGGCCTACCGCTTGAGCGCCTCGTTGACGAACGCGAACAACGCGGTCGTCACGGGATCGTTTGACGCGCCGATGTTGTCGTTGATGCTCGCGTGTGTTGTCTCGCGCCCGGCGACGACCTTTGCGGAAATCCCAGCTGTCTCGAGCACGGCGGCCAGGCGTCGTGCCTGCGCGCCAGTGTCGGGGTGGCCGGCGATGTGAAGGATGAGGAACGGAGGAATTCCCTTGTTCCTCGCGACGTGCGTCACGGTGGAGAAGTCGCGATGCTTCGCCGGGTCATTGCCGAACTTCTGGCGATGACCATAGGTCGGCATCGGCAGGTGGTGCACCCTGGCGCGCGTTTCCGCCACCTCGATGATCGCGGGGATGTCGAAGGTATCGGCATCCACGGGCACGCAGCCCTTGATTATGGTCAGGGAGAAGCCCTCCGCTTTCGCATAGCGATCGTCCGTGCACATCAGCGCGGCGAGCTGTCCGCCTGACGAGTGGCCCATGACCAGCAGTCTGGTCGGGTCACCGCCGTACGTCGCGACGTTCTTGTGTACCCAACCCAGCGCGCTTGCGACGTCGCGGGTGATAGCGCCCATGTCGACGGTCGGCAGCAGGCGGTGGTTGATGGACACGAAGACGAAGCCGGCGTCCATGAAAGCCTTCGGCTTTTGGGCCACCATGGCCTTGTCGCCCGACTGCCAGCCGCCGCCGTGAATCCAGAACACGACGGGCAGGTTCTTCGCTCCGTCGGGCGCATATACATCGAGCACCTGCCGTTCGTGCGTCGTGGCGTACGGGATATCGCGTGTGACACGCTGGGCGTGCGCTTCGGAGGCACATGCGGCGGCGACGAGGAGGAGGCAGGTGAACGCGTTTCATCCGCGCTGAACCCCTCAAACGTCGCAGATCGTCACGCCCTGCTTGAGCGAAGCCAGCACATCGGGTCGCGCAGGGATGAATTCCTGCGCGACGTAGCCCTTGAAGCCGGTCTCGACGATGGCCTTCATGACCGCCGGATAGTTGATCTCCTGCGTCTCGTCGATCTCGTGCCGGCCGGGAACGCCGCCGGTGTGGTAGTGGGCGATGTAGGGATGGAACTTCTGAATCGTCGCGATCATGTCCCCTTCCATGATCTGCATGTGGTAGATGTCGTAGAGCAGCTTGAAGTGCTCCGAGCCGACCCTCTTGCACAGTTCGACGCCCCAGGCCGTGTGGTCGCACATGTAGTCCGGGTGGTTGACCTTGCTGTTGAGCAGTTCCATCACGGCGAGGACCTTGTTTTTCTCGCAGATCGGCATGATGCGCTTGAGGCCGATCGCGCAGTTCTCGAGTCCTTGCTCGTCTGGCATCCCGGCGCGGTTGCCGGAAAAGCAGATGATGTTCCGGAACCCCGCTGCCGCCACTTTCGGCGCCGTGTCCTCGAAGAAGGCAACGATCTTGTCGTGATTCTCCAGCCGGTTCAGCCCGGTCGTGATCCCGCCGGGAACGCCGCTGACCATCGCGCAAACCAGGTCGTGCTTCTTCAGCGTGTCGAAGTCCTTCACCTCGAGCAACTCGATCGACGAGAGGCCCATCGCCTTGCCGTCGCGGCACAAGTCCTCGAGACTGATTTTCGGATAACACCATTTGCAGACCGACTGGCGCACGCGGCCTTGGAGCTGCGGGCCGGCGGCGGCTTCGGCGGCCGCAAGGCGTTCGGCCAGCGAGGCGGTGGTCGCAGACAGGAAGGCCGCGCCGCCCGCGGCATGGCCCAAAACAGCACGACGGGTCATCGGTGTCGTCATAACCATCACTCCTGTTCGTGGGCAATCACACTCAAGCTACCAGTGCGTACGAGCGCGCGTTCGAGCTCGTCGTAGCACATCCAGGCCGCGAACGTATTGTCGATCTCACTGACGGCACTCGCAGTAAACGAGGGCACTGTCCTCGGCGGCTGCGCAGCCTACTGAGCCGAGCTTGGATTACGCTGGGCGGCGCTGCATTCAGGTGCCGAACGTCGCAGTCGTAGGCCACAAATGCCCGGACGGGGCGACCAAGAAGGCTGAGGCCGTAATCGACAGAACCGTGGATGTCCAGACAGGCCGCGCGAGGTGATCGCCGGAGCGCAAGAGCGCCGGTGTCACGCCGCGGACGTAGGCCTCGATAGCCATCAGAGCTGTGCGGCAATCGTCCACGGAACGCTGATCGCGCCAGCCCGACCTGATGAGCCGGCATCACAGTGCATCCGGCCTCGCCGTGGACGCAGTCGGAGTACGGCCGGTGCGTCACGTCGCCGAGCCCGCCTATCGTCCGCGGATGAGCGTGGAGGGCAGGAACACTCCCCACTGCTCTCGCAGAATCCGCTTCATCCGTTTTGAGCGGCGCATGGTGTCACCTGGGCGTTAGACTTATGATGACATCAATGAATGTCGTGAGACGGGCCTGCGGTTGAGCGCCAGACGTCAGGGCCGGTTCGGGCTAATGCTTCCACCTCGGCCAGCGTGAGCTCGATCCCGGCAGAGAAATGGAGATCTGCGAGCACGTCCATCGGCGACTCAGCAAAACGATCGCGTAGATTCTGGTCGGTCAGTAACGTGTGGATGACGACGCTCACTCCCCGCTTCGACATGGCTTCGGTCCTGCTATCTTGACTACGTATCGGCCAGCCGTGGCGGATTGCTGGCAGCAAAACGCAGGACTCATCGACTCCCCTTGACAAACTAGGAGAGCGTGGCGATACTTCCCTAGTCTAACTAGGAGTCAACGCCCGCGATGGCCAAGCCGACCGAACTGCTCCCCGGCACCCTCGACATGCTCATCCTCAAGTCGGTCTCGCTCAAGCCGCTGCACGGCTACGGCGTGCTGCTCCGCATCAAGCAGATCTCGAGGAACGCGCTCGACATCCCGCAGGGGTCGCTCTATCCGGCGCTCTACCGGCTCGAGCATCAAGCGCTCATCAGCGCCAAGTGGGGGGCGAGCGAGAACAACCGAAAGGCCAAGTTCTACACCTTGACGGCGGCTGGCCGGCGACGGCTGGACGAGGAAGCGGCTGGCTGGAACCGGTTGGCCGACGCGATCGGCGCGGCGCTCAACGCCACGATCGCCGACACGGAAGGCTAGGATGGGTTTGTTCCGCTCGCTCCGCTCGGCGCTCGCGGTGCTCTTTCGCCGCCAGCGCTTCGAAGACGGCGTTTCAGACGAGCTCCGATTTCATATCGATTCGTACGCAGAGGATCTGGTCCGTCGCGGCATGTCGCCGACCGATGCGCTGCGCCGCGCGAGGCTCGAGCTCGGAAGCACCGAAGCCTTGAAGGAAGAGCTGCGCGCCGCCCGGGGGCAGCGCCTGCTCGATGAGCTGTGGCAGGACACTCGGTATTCGGTGCGCCGGCTGCGCCGCTCTCGCGTTCCGGCCGTCGTCGCCGTACTCGCGCTCGGGATCGGCGTCAATCTGGCGGTCTTCAGCGTCATTCACGCGTCGTTGTTACGGCCGTTGCCGCATCCGGAGCCGGATCGGCTCGTGGCGATCTCGTCGCGCAACATCGAAAGCGGGCGCGAACACCTCACCGCGCCGCTCGACTTCTTCGATTTTGAAAGCCGCGCGTCCTCGTTCGCCCGCCTCGCCGCCTACTATCCCCCGGGATTCACGCTCACCGGCGGTGAACAGGCGGAGCGGGTGAGCGGCGCGCGCGCGAGTTCCGGGATCTTCGACGTGCTGGGTGTCCAACCCGCTCTCGGGCGTGGATTCCTCCTGGCTGAAGATCGGGCCGGCGCACCGCCGGTCGCGGTCATCAGCCACGCGCTCTGGATGCGCCGCTACCATGGCGACCGCGCCGCCGTAGGACAGCCGATCGTACTCAGCGGTCGTCCATACACGTTGGTTGGTGTCCTTCCCGAAGGGTTTCATTCGCCGGCGATGTGGCCGCGCATGCCAGAGGTCTGGGTACCGCTCGGGCTCGATCCCAACGTCGGGCGGCGGGACGCGCGGATGCTTCGGGTGATCGGCCGCCTCCGGCCCGACGTCACCGTCGACCAGGCGCGCGCCGAGCTCAACGTTGTCGCCAACGCGCTCGCGATCGAGTATCCAGACACCAACAAGGGAACGGGCGCGACTGCCGCGGACATGCTCGCGCAGCTGACGCGCGATGTCCGCCCGTCTCTGTATGCTCTTGCCGCGGCAGTTGTCGCGCTCCTGCTCGTCGCCTGCGGGAACGCGTCCGGATTGCTCATCGGGGGCGCGCTCGAGCGCCAGCACGAGTTCGCCACGCGGCTCGCGCTCGGCGCCAGCCGCTCGAGGATCGTTCGACAGATCGTGGCGGAGAACCTCCTCGTCGGGCTGCTCGCGGCCGTGGCAGGGTTCGCGATGGCGCTGTGGGCGAGCGACTTTCTCGTCGGCGCGGCCGCCGCCGCGGGTGTGCCGCGGGCCTCCGAGCTCCGCATCGGTGCGATGACGTTCGTCGTCGGCCTGATCCTCTCGCTTGCGTGCACGACGATGTGCGCCCTCGTGGCGGCGTTCGAGGCGACTCGCGCGCGTGATCTGCGCGTCGTGGGCGGCACCCGCGGCACGACAGCGCGCCGCGGTCGGGCACGAGCCGTGCTCATCGGCGTCGAGGCCGCGCTCTCGCTGGCCCTGCTCGTCGGCGCTGCGCTCCTCATCCGAAGCTTCTACGCCCTCCAGCTCACGAACCCCGGGTTCGAGGTCGCTCAGGTCATGACGACCAGGCTCTCAGTGCCGCAGGCTCGCTATCCTGCGGGACCCACGTTGGCTGCGTTCTACGATCGGGTCGTCGAACGAGTGAAGGCGCTGCCCGGCGTCGAAACCGCATCGGTCGTGGACTGGCTTCCGGCGAGCGGGTTCGGGGCGAGCGCATCCTTCCGGATGACGCCCGCTGGAGGATCGCAAGCGCAGAGCGCGCTTGCCGAGCTCCGCGTGGTGGGCCTGGACTATTTCGCAACGCTCGGAATCCCGCTGGTGGCCGGACGGTCGTTCGATCGGCGCGACGTGGACGGCGCCCCTTCAGTCGTCGCAATCAATGAAGCCTTGGCGCGCGCGTACTTCGGGACGGCGAACCCGATCGGCCGGCGCCTGACGATCGATCGCGACACGCCACTGGAGGTTGAAATCGTCGGCGTCGTGGGCGACGTTCGAGAGCTGGCGCTGCGACTTCCGCCAGGTCCCGGCATCTACGCGCCGAAAACGCAGCGGCCGTGGATCCGGCACGAAACCCGAGATCTCGTCATCCGCACCGCCGCCGACCCCGCAGCGCTTGCTCCCGCGATCCACACCGTGCTGCGCGAGCTCGAGCCCGACATCCCTCGTTCCCCGGTTCAGCGGATGGAAGAGGTTGTCGGCGGAGCACTCGCGCGCCCAGGCTTCTACGCATCGGCGGTTGCGAGTTTCGCGGTGACGGCGGTCTTGCTGGCGGCGTTTGGCATTTACGGAGCGGTGACGTCGGCGGTGGCTGAGCGTCGCCGGGAGTTCGGCGTCCGCCTTGCGCTCGGCGCGTCGCAGGGGAACGTCCTCGTCCGCGCCGCCCGCTGCGGCGCGACGCCGACACTCGTCGGGCTTGCAGCGGGGGTTCCGCTGGCGCTCGTCGCAGGACGCCTCGTTCGCGAGCAGCTGTACGGCGTCGGACCGACTGACTGGCCGACGATGATGCTGGTGGTCGCGTTCATGACCGCCGTCGCCGTCGCGGCCGCGCTCGCGCCTGCCGTGCGCGCCGCGCGCATCGAGCCCGCGGTCGTGCTCAACCACGAGACCGGCGGGTAACGACAAGCGCGTCGTTTCCCGGCTGCGTCCTGCTTACTCTCTGCGCTCAGCGGGAGGGATTGCCTGGCGATTTCCTGGCGAAGGCGAACAGAACATCTCCCGTGGTGAGTGCGGCCGCATCTGCAACCAACGCGCCCTGCAGGGCCGCCTCGTAGCGCTCGCGCAGCGAGTCCTGCTTCTCCTGACTCAGTCCACGCACCGGCGCGTGCCCGGCCGACCTGAAGTTCGATTCCCACGCCACCGACAGATCCGAGGGTGACAGCTGGATCTTGCCAGGAATCACCGTCACTTCAGCGAACCCTGCCGAGTGCAATGCCTCGCGGCACCGCTCTTCGGATCCGAGGGCGGCGCTGGGGTCCTCGAGCGCCAGGCCGAAGGCTCTGGCGCACTCGCGAAACATCCGTCCCGGCGGCGGCGAATCGGCGCACATCGTCGAGAAGCCGACGATGCCGCGTGGCGTGAGGAGGCGATGCCATTCGCGCAGTGCCGCGTCGGCTGACATATAGAGGAGCGCAGACGAACACAACACTGCGTCGAACGTTGAGCCTGGCAACTCCGGAAGATTCGTGGCGTCGCCCTGGAGCAGCTCGACGTGCGAGAAGTTCTCGGCGTCGATTCCTTTTCGCAACTGTGCCAGCATGCCCGCTGAGACATCGACCGCGAGGACTTTGCCAGCGGCGCCGACGCGGCGCGCGATCTCGATCGTGGCAAATCCCGTCCCGGCGCCGGCGTCGAGCACTCGCTGTCCAGGTTCGAGCGAGGCGAGCTCGACGAAGCGCCGCGCGTAGTCACGATGCCAATCGACGGTGGAGTAGCGTGCTGCCCGCTGGTCGAAGCTGGCGGCAATCGTACGAAGGTCGTCAACCATGGCGCGTGGGCCTTTTGCGATCCGCTCCCGTCTGCTGACTTCGCTACTTCGACGGCGTGGTGAGCGGCTTGCCCTTCTCGGCCATCAGGATCGCCAGGAGCTTTGCCGGCTTGCTGTCGCTGGCATTGCCGGAGACGGCGTGCAGCTGGCCAGGGAACTCGATGAACATCTGGCCGACGGTGTAGGTCTGCTCGGGTCCGTCGCCGACCTTCGATCGGATCTCGCCTTCGAGCACGTAGACGATCGTTATGCCCGGATGGCTGTGCGAAGCGCTTCGCTCTCCCGGGCCGTACGCCACTTCGACAGCCGTTACCGCCCAGTTGTCGAGCGATACCTTCGGGAGGTCGTGCTGGAATACCTGCCTGTTGCGGTTGTTTGGTGGCTGCGCGCTCGCGGCTCTGGCGAGCAGGAGAAGCGCGGCGCCACTTTCCATCAGAGTTCTACGCGTCATCATGCCT